>CAVPCI010000005.1:0-404739 GCA_963702375.1 uncultured Acidobacteriota bacterium | reverse complement strand
GGGATCACGGTGCAAGCGACGGTGGTTGCGGGAGGCACCGTGTCCAACGTGGTGCCAGCCCACGCGCGAGCGGAAGTGGATATTCGCTATTCGCATTTGGCGGATGCGTCGAAATTGAACACGAAGTTGCGCGGACTGCGGCCGATTTTGAAGGGATCGCAAATCGAGGTGCGCGGCGGAATCAACCGGCCACCGCTCGAGAGAACCTCTGGCGTGCTCAAACTTTTCGGCCAAGCGCAATCGCTGATGCGAGAGATTGGCGCAAAACTCGGCGAAACCACCACAGGCGGCGGATCAGACGGGAACTTCACGGCGGCGCTGGGCGTGCCCACGCTCGACGGGCTGGGAGCAATCGGAAGCGGGGCGCACAGTCCGGACGAGCATGTGGTTATCCGCTCGCTTCCGCAACGGGCGGCGCTGCTGGCCGGGTTGCTTTTGACGTTGTGATTTAAGTGATTCAAGGTTGCTGAAATGCAGTCCGCCGTGTGAGCGGTTTCTCGCGTTCTGGCAAGAAGCGCAAATCAGCGCAAGTAGGCGCGCTTGAGGTAGGCCACCGTTTGCTGGTTTAAGTCAGCGTAATTCAAGTGCGTGGTTTCCTCCACAGCGGCTTCAGAGGAAGGCGACACGGCGATACGGTCGAGCAAGCGGCTGATGTCGCTCACGCCGCCAGCGTCGATGATAGATTCAACCACCGCGAGCGACCACGCGTATGCAAAGGTGGCGGAATTCCCCGACAGGCTCATCCAGGACCCTTCCATCGTCGCTAATGGCGGGGCTTCGCCTTGGGCCGCTGCTTCAACCAAGGCTCCGGCCACTGAACTGCTGCGGCGCCCTTCCATCCATTGCGCGATGCCCTCCTGAAGCCACGTGGGCGCGCGGCCGTGGGATTTTTGTCCCACAAAACTGTGCGTGAGTTCGTGTTTCAAGACACGAGCGAGGTCAGGAGTCACCTGGGTCAATCCTTGTACGGGGATGCGCAAACGCCCATCGTTCAGGGCGCCCACCCACCCGGGAGCGCGAGTGATATCGGCGAAAGCTTGTTGGGTATATAGAATGACGGCGATTTGCTCGGGTGGCGTGTAATCAAGCTGAGATTCGAGGTCGCGGAAATCGTCTTCGAGGGCCCGCAGAATGCCGCGAGCGAGGTCGGGAGCTGCTCCCCCATAGTACTTGAGGTCGAAATGAGCTGTTTCTCCTTCGCGGTAGCTTTCCTCCTCGGATTTATCGCGCTCGACTTTCTGCAATGCTTGCTCGACTTGGGGGTCCGGGCGCAGGCGCTCGGCGCGTTTCCATTCCTCGATGGCTTGGTCCATCTTGTTCGCGCCGTAGTAGGCCCAGCCCATCAGCTTGGCCACATCCGGCGAATCCGGAGACGTGCGACGGGCTCGTTCCAGCGGGTCGATGGCGGCGGTGAATTGGCTTTCCTGCAGATACAAAACGGCGAGATTCAGGAGCAGACCGTTATTCTGTGGAGCAAAGACCAGCGCCTGACGATACTGGTCGATGGCGGAGTCGGTATCACCTTTGCTTTTAAGGAATTGCGCGGCGGCATGGTGCGCGACTCCGTCTTTGGCGACTGCCATCGCCGACCCGGAGCTGGCATCCGAATCGAGGCTCGCAAGATAGGCATAATCAATGACGTCGTTGTGAACTGCGAGCGCCGCGACCTCTTCAAATCCGGGAACAGGCTCGACCGGCGGCGTCGAGACTGGCGGCTGAGAGTGGTCCCCTGATGTGGATGGATAGGGGAAATCGTCACGGTCGATCCTGGCGACTATGGATTTCGGAATCGACAGCTCTCCGGCGGGAGTGTGATAGGTGACGCGGCTGGCGTCTTGGGTGACGTTCTCCGCCACGATCCGGCGGCCATTTTTTAGGACGATTGTGTCCGCTGCGACAGTTGAGGACACAGCAAGAGCGAGGCATACGGCGATTGGCGTTACGGCGCGCACAGGACCATCTTATCAATCCGGCTTTCGGTCGAATGTTCCACGTTGCGGCGCGATGCCCTAAATTGAACAGTACTGTTGCTTTGAATCCGACAGAACTGGTAAATCCGGTCAAAGGGAATCGGAAGATGGGCCACGAGTTCGGTGCAAATTTTTTGGATTTGAACTTGCGTATCGAGACAAGCGGTCTTATTCTATGGCGTCCTAATTGACGTGTGGATTTTTATTAAGGGAAGTCTGATCCGAGAAACGCAGTTTTTGCAATCCTTAGTTACTTCAAAAATGCAAATCATGGCGTTCGCGGGGTGCGGGGCTGTGATTGCCGACACACAACAACGCCCGCTTCTAACGGATTGCCGTCAGCATTGCGAGCAGTAGGGGATACTGCGTGGATTCTGATCGCTTTGAAGGCGTAACGCGCGTTACCGAACCTGACCCGATCATCGGGCCGGGGCATACGTTTGAATCGGTAACCGACAAAATCAGCTCCATCGTACTTACGCGCGGCACGACGCCTGGCTGGGTGTTTGGCTTTCTGATCGCGTTCTCGATGCTCATGCTGTTGAACCTTGTGGTGACCCTGTTGATGGTGAAAGGCGTGGGCATCTGGGGAATCCGGATACCGGTTGCATGGGGCTTCGCGATCGTCAACTTCGTCTGGTGGATCGGAATCGGCCACGCCGGCACGCTGATCTCCGCAATTTTGCTGCTGTTGCATCAGAAGTGGCGCACGTCGATCAACCGATTCGCCGAGGCGATGACGATTTTTGCCGTCATGTGCGCGGGAATGTTTCCGCTGCTCCACATGGGCCGTCCCTGGCTTTTCTATTACATCCTGCCTTATCCGAACCCAATGTGGATGTGGCCGCAATTTCGGAGTCCGCTGGTGTGGGACGTCTTTGCGGTTTCAACCTATTTCACGGTATCGCTGTTGTTTTGGTTCGTGGGCATGATTCCCGACCTTGCCACGTTGCGGGATCGTGCCAAGAGCAAAGCTTCCAAGATTTTTTACGGGATGCTTTCGATGGGCTGGAGAGGGTCGGCGGTTCACTGGACGCGCTATGAGATTGCTTCCGTCCTGCTCGCGGGTCTTGCGACGCCGCTGGTGGTGTCCGTTCACACCGTTGTGAGCTTCGACTTCACGATTGCGATTGTGCCCGGATGGCACAGCACGATATTTCCGCCCTATTTCGTCGCGGGGGCGATTTATTCCGGTTTCGCGATGGTGCTGACTTTGGCGATACCCATTCGCAAGATCTACCATCTTGAGGATCTGGTCACAGAGCGCCACTTGGACATTATGGCGAAGGTGATGCTGGCGACGGGGATCATCGTCGCGTACGGCTACGTCATGGAGACCTTCATGGCGTTCTACAGCGCCGATAAGTATGAAAGCTACATGATGTTGAATCGTCTGAAGGGTCCCTATTCGCCGCTCTACTGGCTTTTGATTGCCTGCAACCTTGTGATTCCGCAGTCACTATGGTCCCGGAGGCTGCGGCGAAATGTTGCGTGGCTCTTTGCAATGTCGCTGGTAGTTAACATCGGTATGTGGCTGGAAAGGTTCGTAATCGTGGTGGTCAGTCTGAGCCGGGATTTCACGCCGTCAGCGTGGGGAATGTACATCCCGACGCGATGGGATTGGGCGACGTATCTGGGTACATTTGGATTGTTCTTCACGCTGTTTTACCTTTTCATTCGTTTCCTGCCGATGATCTCGATTGTGGAGGTGCGCTCGTTGGTGCGTGAAACGGACGAAGAGGAGCATATTGAGCAGCAAAGGCGACGCTGAAAAACGATGGGACAGTTATTTCATCGCAGCACGAACCTGATCTCGCGGGTGAGCATTTATGGCGCCGTGGTGATCATCGCCGCGCTGGGTTATGCCGCGTATACGATTGCGATGTCTCCGTGGTACACGGACCAGAACGTCACGCGGGAGCAGCCCGTGCCTTTCAGCCATCGGCACCACGCCGGCGAACTGGGAATCGATTGCCGTTATTGCCATACAACGGTGGAAAAATCTTCTTTCGCGGGTGTGCCTCCGACGCAAACTTGCATGACCTGCCACTCGCAAATATGGACGAATGCCGCCATGCTCGAGCCGGTGAGGGCGAGCTATCGCGACGATACTTCGCTCGCGTGGACGCGCGTCAACGCGCTGCCTGATTTCGTATATTTCGATCACAGCATTCACGTGGCGAAAGGCATTGGCTGCACCACGTGCCACGGACAGATCGCAGAAATGCCGCTGACATACCGCGCGGGAACTCTCTATATGTCGTGGTGTCTTGATTGCCACCGGCAGCCAGAAAAATATATCCGAAAGAAGTCGGAAGTTTTCAATCCGTTTTACCAGCCGCCATCGGGCGAGAAGCAATTGGCGCTTGGACGGCAGCTTGTGAAGGAATACAAAGTCCATAATTTGGAGTTTATGGAATCTTGCTCCACGTGCCACCGATGAAAGCGAAACAATGAATCCAGAGTCTGAGCGCAAGAATTCGATCGATCTAGTTGCGGCGAGGGCGAAGCTCGCAGGTGAGGGTGGAAAGCGTTTCTGGCAAAGCCTCGAGGAGCTATCGGATACCCAGCAGTACCGCAACTTCCTGGAGAACGAGTTCCCGGGCAATGCGGAGAAAGATTCGGACGGAATCAATCGGCGCGATGTGTTGAGGCTAATGGCTGCCTCGGCGGCAATGGCCGGGCTTGGTGCATGCACGAAGCTGCCGACCGAGAAGATCGTTCCCTACGTTCACCCGCCGGAGGAGATTGTCGCCGGCAGGCCGCTTTTCTACGCCAGCTCCATGCCACACGCCGGAGCGGCTACGGGGGTTTTGGTCGAAAGTCACATGGGCCGGCCCACTAAGATCGAGGGGAATCCCGACCATCCAGGAAGTTTGGGCGGTACGGATGTGTTCATGCAGGCGTCGATCCTGGATTTGTACGATCCGGATCGGTCCCAAACGGTCATACACGAAGGGCGCGTCAGTACCTGGAGTGATTTCGCGGCGGCCATGGGCAATGCCAGAACGCGTCTTGCTCCCAAGGGTTCCGGTCTGCGCATTTTAACGGAAACCGTCATCTCTCCGACCCTTGGCGCTCAGATTCGAACATTGCTTTCGCAGTTCCCCGAAGCGAAATGGCACCAATACGAGCCTTGCAATGGAGATGGCGCTCGTGAAGGCGCGCGACTAGCATTCGGAAAACCCGTTAACTCCGTATACCATTTCGATCAAGCGGATGTGATTCTTTCGCTGGACGCTGACTTTCTTACTTCCGGGCTGGGACATGTGCGTTACGCACGCGATTTCTCCTCCCGCCGCGATCTTTCGGCCGGTCCTTCGTCAAAACTGAACCGCCTTTACGTCGCCGAGAGCATGACTACGAGCACAGGAGTCCTGGCGGACCACCGGTTGGCCGTGCGCTCGGCTGATATCGACGATCTGGCGCGGCAGATCGCGGCTGCTGCGGGAATTGCGGTTGCACCCAGCGTGAACGCCAGCGCGAAGATTCCTTCCCGGTGGGTTGACGCGGTTTGGCGAGACCTCTCCGCACACCGGGGAGCGTCTCTGGTGGTTGCCGGTGAGCAGCAGCCGCCTTTCGTTCATGCCCTGAGCCCACGCGATTAACGCGGCACTCGGTAACGTCGGCAAGACCGTCGTCTACACGGAATCGATTGAAGCCAATCCGGTCAACCAAGTGGAATCGCTGCGTGACTTGGTGAACGATTTGAACGCCGGCCACGTCGATTTTCTTGTGATCCTCGGCGGCAATCCCGTCTACGACGCACTCGCGGACTTTGACTTCACATCAGCCATACAAAAAGCCAGGGTGCGTGTTCATTCCGGACTTTACCAGGATGAGACAGCCGAACTTTGCCATTGGCACGCGCCCGGTTCGCACTATCTTGAATCCTGGAGCGACGCCCGGGCGTTCGACGGCTCAGTCGGCATCGTTCAGCCGCTCATTGCCCCCCTGTACGACGGCCATACCGCCCATGAGGTAATTGCACTATTTACTGGGGATGGCGGGAAATCAGGGCACGATTTGGTTCGCGATTACTGGCAGAGCCAACGTTCCGAAAAGGATAAGGCATTCGAGGCGCTCTGGGAAACTTCCCTCCACGATGGATTGATGGCTGGGACGGTCTTGCCAACCATTCCGGCGGTGCCGCGCCCAGATTTCGTGAACCAGGGTGGCGGGCAGGCAGCGCAAAGCGATGGGAACAGCCTTGAAATTGTTTTCCGTCCCGATCCTTCAATCGGCGATGGCAAATTCGCCAATAATGGCTGGCTGCAGGAGCTTCCGAAGCCCGTGACGCGGCTTACCTGGGATAACGCCGCCATGATCAGCCCGGGTACAGCGCAGGAATTGGCGCTTACTTCAGGGGACTATGTGAAGCTGATCCGCGGTAGCCAGCAAATGGAAGCCGGCGTGTACATTGTTCCTGGGCATGCGGATAATTCAATAACCCTGCACCTGGGTTACGGGCGGCGTCTGGCCGGTCGCGTGGGCACAGGTACTGGCTTCAATGCAAACCTCTTGCGCGCCTCCGACGCGCCGTGGGTCGCGACAGGGCTTCGAATCGAAAAGACAGGCAAGTCTTATTATTTTGTGTCCACGCAACAACAGTACACGATCGACAAAGAGGGACACCCGGCGGAGGAGGAAAGCGGCACCGCGTTCAATCGCGACTTGATTCGGGTGGCCACGTTCGACGAATTCCGTAACAATCCGGACTTCGCGAAAAATCCCGAGGAAGAGAAGACCAAAGATCTGACCATCTATCCCGGCTACAAGTACGAAGGGTACGCCTGGGGTATGTCCATCGACTTGAACCGCTGCGTCGGCTGCAATGCTTGTGTGATCGCGTGCCAGTCCGAAAACAATATTGCGGTCGTCGGGAAGGATCAGGTATCGCGCGGGCGCGCGATGCACTGGATACGCATTGACACCTATTTCCGCGGAGGGCTCGACAATCCCGAAGTGTATTACGAGCCGTTGCCCTGCATGCAGTGCGAGAACGCGCCGTGCGAGTATGTTTGTCCAGTCGGGGCCACGACCCACAGCTCCGAGGGCCTCAACGATATGACGTACAACCGCTGCGTGGGGACGCGCTATTGTTCGAACAATTGCCCCTATAAGGTTCGCCGCTTCAACTTTTTGCTGTTTTCGGATTTCAAGACACAGAGCCTATACGGAATGCGCAACCCCAATGTTACCGTGCGGAGCCGCGGGGTGATGGAGAAGTGCACGTACTGCGTGCAGCGGATCAACGCGGCGAAGATTCGATCGGAAGAGGAAAATCGCACGGTGCGCGATGGCGAAATTGTTACGGCGTGCCAAGCCGCGTGCCCGGCGGAAGCGATCGTCTTCGGCAATATTAACGATCCTTCCAGCCGGGTTGCGAAGCTGAAGGCGCAGTCGCGCAACTACGGTCTGCTGGAAGATTTGAATACGCGTCCGCGCACCACGTATCTGGCGCGGGTGCGAAATCCGAATCCGGAGATCCGCGGCTAACGCCGCGACGCGGGAGAATCGTCGGAAATATGCATCGTAAGCCTATTTACGGTTTGATTGCCGAATTCGAGACGCCCGACCAGGTTCTCGAAGCCGCTCGCCGGACACGCGAGGCGGGCTATCGGCGAATCGACGCGTTCTCGCCGATCCCAGTCGAGGGCTTAGCCGAAGCGGTGGGCTTTGACTGGACGGCGCTTCCGGTGATCGTTTTCTTCGGAGGATTGATCGGTGGCTCGACGGGTTTCGGGATGTGCTGGTATGCCAACGTGATCAGCTTCCCATTGAACATTGGCGGCAAGCCCTACAACAGCTGGCCCATGTGGATTCCCATTACCTTTGAGTTGACGATTCTGGGCGCGGCGCTCGCGGCAGTTTTTGGCATGCTGGCTCTGAACGGGCTGCCCACGCCCTACCACCCGCTGTTCAATGTTGAGCGATTCGCTCGTGCTTCCACCGACCGTTTCTTTTTGTGCGTGAAGGCGCGGGATAAACGATTCGATGTCGCGCAAACGAAAGCCTTTTTGGAAGGACTGCATCCGCACGGGGTTTATGAGATTGAGGACTAAATCCACGGCTGGCATATCGGTCCGGCACGCGGTGCCACAGGTTCGCGCGCTGCCGGGGTGCGTGAGCATCGGCTGCCTAGTCTCCATAACCTTTCTATTTGGCTGCCGCTTGGATATGCATATCCAGCCGAAATATTTGCCCTACGAGCCCACCAGCTTTTTCGCCGATGGCCGATCAGAGCGCCAGCCCGTGCCGGGGACGATCGCGCGCGGGCACTTGCGCTTGGATGAGCTGTTCTATACTGGCCGCGAGAATGGCGTTGCCGCGAATAAGTTTCCCTTTCAGATCACGCGGGCAGACCTCGACCGCGGTCGCGAGCGGTACAACATTTATTGCACCCCCTGCCACGACTACACGGGCAGCGGCAGAGGGATGATCGTTCAGCGCGGCTTTCCTCAGCCTCCGTCTTATCACATTCAGCGCCTGCGGGAGGCTCCCGTGGGGCACTTCTTTGAGGTGATGACCGACGGGTTCGGAGCGATGTATAGCTATGCCGCTCGCGTCGATCCCGCGGACCGCTGGAGAATTGCCGCTTACATTCGCGTTCTTCAACTGAGCGAAAGCGCTACGGTGCAGGACGTGCCACAAGCAGAGCGGCAAAGGCTTACACAACAGCCCGCGCAGCCGTCCTCACAACAAGTGGCGGAGCAAGCGGCGGGGCAATCGCAATGAACTCTCCTGATACAGCTCGGTCGCGAATGGATCGGGTCCGTGCTCCGGCGCTGGCAGCCGGAGCGATCGGCATACTTATCGCTTTGATTGTCGGACTCATTGATTCGCATCGTGCCGGCGCTTCCGGCTGGCAGGGTTTCTTCCGTTCATACGTCTTCGCGTACGTTTTTTCGATGGCGATTCCGCTCGGTTCTCTCGCCCTGCTCATGCTGCACCATTGCACGGGCGGATGGTGGGGCTTTCCGGTTCGACGTATTTTCGAGGCGAGTTCGCGAACGATCTGGTTTATGGCCATCCTCTTCATACCAATTCTCATCGGCATGTCAAAGGTCTATCCCTGGACTCAGCCGGGCGATATTCCCGACGATCCGGTCAATCATTTTAAGAAGATCTATTTACAGCCCGGAGGCTTTATTGTTCGCGCGGTAATCTATTTCGCCATCTGGATCGTGCTGGCGCACCTGTTGAATAAGTGGTCCGCCGACCAGGACCGCACGGGAGACCCGATTTTCAAGGATCGCATGATGAGCTTGGCGGCGCCGGGCCTGGTGCTTTGGGGCCTTACGGTAACCGCCGCGGCGATCGACTGGGTTCTATCGCTTGAGCCGCACTGGTTTTCGACGATCTACGGAATGATATTCATCGTCGTTGAGTGTCTCGCAGGTCTGACATTCGCGATCTTGGTTCTAGCAAAGCTGTGGGAGTATGAACCCCTGAAGGATTCTGTCGAGCCCAAGCGCCTGATAGATCTGGGCAGTCTCATGCTCACTTTCACGATCCTATGGGCATACGTTTCGTTTTCACAGTTTCTGATCATCTGGTCGGGAAACCTCAAGAACGAGATTCCTTGGTATATGGCTCGCGCGTTCGGAAGTTGGGCTGTGATTGCCGTGATCTTGCTGGTTTTCCATTTCTTCGTTCCATTTTTCTTACTTCTACAGCGGCAGATTAAGAGGCGGGTGCGAACGCTGAGTATGGTGGCCGGGATCCTGCTGACCTTGACCTTGATTGATGTCTATTGGCTGGTCGTGCCAGCGTATGAGCCCTCTGGCCCACAGCTTCATCTGACAGACATCTTCGCCGTGATTGGAATCGCCGGCCTTTGGTTCGGGATGTTTCTTGGGGAACTGAAGAAGTTGCCGCTGTTGCCGCTGCACGACCCGCGATTCGAAGGGGCAAAAGCTCTGATGGAGCATCAGCATGGAGACTAAGCAACCCTACGGCCCCGGCGAGCCAGTCGATCGCGGCCCCGGATACGAGAAACGCGACGCGAATATCAAAGGCCTGTTGCAGTTTGCGTTCTGGATGGCGGTGGTGTTGGTGGTTACTCTTTTTGCCATGAGATGGACATTGGATTTTTTCAACAAGATGGAGCCCCTCGGCCCGCCGGTGTCTCCGATGGCGAGCGCGACTCAACGCGAGATTCCGGCCAGTCCGCGCTTGCAAGCGCATCCGCATGGTGATCTAGAGAATTATTGCTCGGCGCAAGAACAACAAGTGGATACCTACGGCTGGGTCGATCAACAGAGCGGCATCGCGCGAATTCCCATCGATCGAGCCATGGATCTGACTCTGCAGAGAGGTTTGCCGGCGCGTGCCGCGAGTGAGGCGCCTTCGAGCATGCCATCCGTTGCAATACCGGTGCCTCCGAGTGGAGCCGATCTCGAAGGTCAGTGCGGTTATCTCACTGAGCCGTCTCGTGAACAAGGTGCTGCCGAGGAAGGCGAGGCGCGCTAAACGCGCATCACCGAAACGCGGCGCGTAATTAGGCGCCGGGAAAGGGACAGCAAATGAAACTTTGCGGACTCTCAATTCGAAGCTGGCTAATTGGAATGGCAGTCGCGTCGGCGCTGTTCCTGCAGTTGTCGTCGGCAGCGGCTCAGTTTACAGACCCCACGCAAGGCATCGGCGTTCGTCCCGAGTTGCTCAAAGAAGTTGGCGTGGACCAGAAGCTCAATGATTCGATTCCGCTTGATCTTATGTTCCGTGACGAGCGCGGCAATTCAGTCCCTCTGCGACGGTATTTCGGTAGCAAGCCTGTGATTTTAGCTCTCGTCTATTTCAATTGTCCCATGCTCTGCACGCAGGTACTCAATGGATTGGATCGCAGCCTTGAGCCGATTCCGATGAGTATCGGCAAGGATTTTAACGTCTTAACGGTGAGCATTGATCCAACGGATCGGCCTGTTCTCGCCGAGGCCAAGCAGGCCGTTTATCTCGGAATGTACGGGCGTCCTGGCGCGGCGGAGGGCTGGCATTTTCTGACCGGGGAGGAGCCGCAGATCAAACAGCTTACCGCCGCCGTTGGTTTCCGCTACGCCTACGATCCCGATTCGAAGCAGTATGCGCACGCCAGCGCCATCATAATGCTAACGCCCGCAGGAAAGATCTCGCGTTATTTTTATGGCATCTCGTATCCGGAACGCGATTTGCGGCTGGGCCTCGTGGATGCTTCTCAAGGAAAGATTGGGTCGCCAGTGGATCAAGTCTTGCTGTTCTGCTACCACTACGATCCCCATACCGGCAAATACGGGTTGGTGATTTCGCGAGTTCTTCAGTTGGCAGGGGGATTGACCGTGCTGTGCGGCGGGATCTTTTTAGCCGTGCTTTTCCGGAGCGGACATCATGGACCCCCGGTGAAAATGGCCTGAAACGAGTGCCGGTTTTTCAAATTAGCATTGGAGCGATTGCAACGGAAGGGCGATGATAGGTCTCATTCAATCCGGATTTAGTTCTGCCTCCGCTGCGGCGGCGATGATTCCGCTGCAGCCGCCGGCGGCTTCCACAATTGCCGGCGGTGTGGACAAGCTTTATTACGTCTTATCTGGAATCACCGCTTTTTTCGCCGTACTGATCTTCTCCATCATTTTTTATTTTATGGTGAAGTATCGGCGCCGCTCGGATGACGAACAAGCGCCGCCAACCCACACGTCATTGGCCCTTGAGCTGACCTGGACCATTATTCCTTCGATCATCTGTGCAGTCCTGTTCGTTTGGGCCTCCGCGCTGTACGTGCGCAATGCGCGCCCTCCGGCGGCTTCGAACGAGATTTTCGTCATCGGCAAGCAGTGGATGTGGCATATCCAGCATCCCGAGGGACCTCGCGAAATTGACGAGCTCCACGTCCCGGCCGGCGTTCCAGTGAAGCTGACGATGACCTCGCAAGACGTAATTCACGATTTCTACATTCCCGCGTTCCGCGTCAAGAAGGACGTTCTTCCCGGCCGCTACAGCTCTATTTGGTTCGAGGCTACTGAGACGGGTACTTTTCATCTCTTCTGCGCGCAATACTGCGGCACGAATCATTCGCAGATGATCGGTTGGGTCTATGTGATGACGCCTACGGACTATGCCGCATGGCTCGCTGGCGGCGAGCAGACGGAGTCCATGGCGCAACAGGGCGAGCGGCTATTCAGTCAGTTCGGCTGCGGCACTTGCCATGTGAGCGGGGTTAGCGCTCGCGGCCCGTCGCTCGCGGGAATCTATGGGAAGCCTGAGAGGTTGCAGAGCGGCCAAACCCAAATTGTGGATGAAGCGCTAATTCGGCAGGCTATTGTGAATCCAAATTCCGTCCGGATGCCCGGCTACGAGGCAATAATGCCCACGTACCAAGGGCAGATAGATGAGGAACAGGTGCTTCAGTTGATCGCCTACGTGAAGTCCCTCGGCTCGGAAGAAAGGACGAACGGCAAATGAGCACGGCCATCGCAGATCTCCACGAGACCCCAGCCGATCTTGGCGTGAATTACCTGAACGCGAGCTACGGCATACGCTCGTGGCTCTTGACCAAGGATCATAAGCGCATCGGTCTTCTCTATCTCGCGACCATAACACTTATGTTTTTCGTGGGTGGCACGGCGGCCGTTCTGATGCGAATGCATCTAATCGAGCCGCAAGGGGCCCTTTTCGAGCCCGAGACTTATAACAAGCTATTCTCAACCCATGGCATCATCATGGTGTTTTTCTTCCTCGTGCCTTCCATTCCGGCGACCCTGGGGAATTTTTTGATTCCCCTGATGATCGGCGCACGTGACGTAGCGTTCCCGAAACTGAATCTCATGAGTTGGTACATCTTTATAACCGGGTGCGGCTTTGCCCTATATGCGACTTTGTCCGGCGGCGTGGATACCGGTTGGACGTTCTACCCGCCTTACAGCAGCTCATTTTCACACACGCATGTTGTCGCCGTGGCGCTGGGCGTTTTCATCGCCGGATTTTCATCGATTCTTACGGGCCTGAACTTCATCGTCACGATTCACAAGATGCGCGCCCCGGGCATGACCTGGTTTAGGCTCCCTCTGTTCATCTGGGCGCTCTATGCTACGAGCTTGATCTTCGTTCTCGGCACGCCCGTAATCGCCATCACTTTATTCCTGCTGGGGCTAGAGAGAATCCTTCACGTTGGAATTTTCGATCCGGCGGTCGGGGGCGATCCTCTGCTTTTTCAGCACCTTTTCTGGTTCTATTCGCACCCGGCCGTGTACATCATGATTCTTCCTGGAATGGGTGTCATTAGTGAATTGATCACCGCTTTTTCGCGGAAGAAGATCTTCGGATATACCTTCATAGCCTTTTCGAGCCTCTCCATCGCCGTGATCAGTTTCGTCGTCTGGGGGCATCACATGTTTGTGACGGGGCAATCGATCTACGCCGGCCTCGTCTTTTCAGTGCTCAGCTTTCTGGTCGCGATTCCCTCCGCCATTAAGGTATTCAACTGGACGGCCACACTCTACAAAGGATCGATTTCCTACCAGGCCCCCATGCTCTATGCGTTGGGATTTATCGGGTTGTTCACGATTGGTGGTCTCACCGGATTATTCCTAGCCTCACTCGCGACAGACGTTCACCTCAACGGCACCTACTTCATCGTTGCGCATTTCCACTACATCATGGTCGGAGGCGCGGTGATGGCTTATCTCGGCGGCATTCACTTCTGGTGGCCGAAAATCACCGGTCGGCTGTATCCCGATTATTGGGCTCGCGTGGCGGCCGCTCTTATTTTCATCGGGTTCAATCTGACGTTCTTTCCTCAATTCGTCCTCGGGTACCTTGGTATGCCGAGACGGTATGCCGTCTATCCCGCGGAGTTCCAGGTGCTCAACGTGATGTCTTCCGCTGGCGCTTCGATACTCGGAATCGGCTATGTAATTCCGCTGATCTATCTAACTTGGTCCATGCGCTACGGGCCCGTGGCTGGTCCAAATCCGTGGCGAGCCAAGGGACTCGAATGGACCATACCCTCGCCTCCGCCAACTGAGAACTTTGAGGAGATTCCCATTGTGACAGAGGACGCTTATAGCTACCCGAGTCCAGGAGTGGCCAGTGTCTGAATTGGCAGCGCACAGCGCGCATCCACCGGGTTTCGCGCATCAGTTTGAGACCGTTGACCAGCAGCGAGACGCCGGTAGGCTCGGTATGTGGGTGTTTCTGGTCACCGAAATTCTGTTCTTCGGCGGAATGTTTACCTCTTACATTGTTTATCGCTCGCTGCATCTTCAGGCTTTCATTACCGGCAGCCATCTGCTTGAGGTAAAGTTCGGGGCCACCAATACGGCTGTGCTGATCGTCAGCAGCTTGACAATGGCTCTGGCCATTCGGTCCGCTCAAATCGGCAAGCGGAAGGGCCAAACCATCTTTTGGCTTATTCTGACGATGCTGCTTGGCGCGACATTCTTGTTCCTCAAATTCCGGTTCGAGTGGTATCACGACTACGTGGACGGCATCGTTCCGGGCGTGAACTGGAGTTACCATGGTCCGTACGCGCCCGGTGCCCAATTGTTCATGTGTTTCTACTTCTTTATGACGGGGCTGCACGCTCTGCACATGATCGTCGGTATAGGCATTCTCACGGTCCTGATTATTATGACGGCGCGCAATAGGTTCTCGCCGCAATACTATGCACCGCTCGAAATCAGCGGACTTTACTGGCATTTTGTCGATATTGTCTGGATATTTCTCTTCCCGCTTCTGTATTTGATCGGCGGACGTTACCTGGGGAGTTGATCGCCCATGTCTGACCATCCAGAACACGGTAGCAGCGTTGAACACGTGGTTCCGGTGACCACGTACGTGGGCGTGTTTCTTGCCTTGATAGCCCTCACGGCCCTTACCACCGGAGTTGCCTATATCGATCTGGGCCGCTGGAACACTGTCGCAGCACTCGTAATTGCCGTCATCAAGATGCTGCTGGTTGTACTTTTCTTCATGCACGTGAAGTATGCTGCTGGCTTAACCCGAATCGCTATTTTGGCAGGCTTCTTCTGGCTCCTCATCATGATCACTTTAACTCTATCCGATGAGCTGACCCGCGGTTGGGAGATCGTCTCGCATGGCTGGGGCGTGATGATTCCGCTAGTGCTTCGTCTCCTCTAGTGTATTTGGCAGATTCATTGCGTTGGCGTGCGCCGCAAAAAAAAAGGGGGCCCACCCAGGCCCCCCATTGCTCTACCCCCAGATCCGGCCTCGGCGCGACGAAGCCGACCCACCCCGGGATTCGGAACATCCGGGGGTTGTGCTGCAAGCGCCGTGCCAACGTATTACGAGCTTTAAGTCACCCGCATCTCATTGTGCCGTAACCCTTTAGCAGCGTAGCCCAGATTGATGGGGAATATGAGACGGGCACGATCCAGTTTATGAAAGCTTTCCTTCACCCTTCCTATGTTCTTTGGAAGGTGTCAGCAACTTCAACATCCAATGGCGGAACGCAGCGCTCTGGCCAATGACCGTGTCCATAGCTCCACATCTTTTTCGCTTTCCGCTTCGACCATTACTCGTGCGAGTGGCTCGGTCCCAGAATAGCGAACGACGACGCGTCCGGTCTTCCCCAGTGAACGTTCGGCGTCGCCAAGCATCGAGGCGATCGCTGGCAGCATTTCGAGCGGTGGCTTCGAGTTCACGGGCACATTGACGATTTTCTGCGGAAAGACCCTTAAATCCGCTACCAAGCTGTCGAGCGGGCCCGCAATCGAAACGAGCGAGGCGATTTTCAGCGCGGTCAGCATTCCGTCTCCGGTCGGCGCGTCGTCTAGAAATAGAATGTGGCCCGATTGTTCTCCGCCGAAATTGGCCCCAATGCGCTGCATTTCCTCCAAAACGTACCTATCACCCACGGCCGTGCGAGCCAACTTCAACTGGGATTTTTCCAAAGCGCGTTCCAGCCCGAGGTTTGCCATCGTAGTGCTCACGATCACGTTGCCCTTCAACCTCTCCGTCGCTTTCAAATAGCGCCCAGCAGCGAGCAGAACGCCGTCTCCGTTTACGAGCTTTCCCGAGGCGGTGGCAAAAACCGCCCGGTCCGCGTCACCGTCAAAGGCCGCACCCAGTGTCGCGCCCGAATCCGTCACCCGCCGAAGCATGGCCTCCGGATGTAGCGAACCGCAGGCCGCGTTGATGTTCCGGCCGTCAGGAGAGTTGTTCATCGCAGCAACAATTGCTCCCAGTGATCGAAATAATTTCGGCGCGAGGCCACTAGCGGCTCCATTAGCGCAGTCCAGCACGATCTTCATCCCGGCCAGATTCGCCCCAGGCAGCAATGTCTGACGCAACCCCGCCAGGTAGTCTTCGTGCAATTCTAGATCGGAGGAGCGATGGGCGTGGTCACTCACGTTCGCGAGCGGCTGGCGGTGTTTGCGCGACAGGATCGATTTTTCGAGGTCTGTTTCGATTACATCCGGGAATTTCATCCCTGACGGGGAAATCAGCTTCACCCCATTGTCATGGTACGGATTGTGCGAAGCCGATATCACTACGCCGGCTGCAAAGGACTCGCGGCTCACCAGCCACGCCACTCCGGGAGTGGTCAACACCCCGGCGGAGACCGGTTCCGCGCCCGCCGTCCTAAGCCCGCGGGCGATCCGATCGGCGATGTGTGGTCCGGATTCCCGTGTATCGCGCCCGACCAGCACCCGCGGAGAAGCGCCATGCACCTGCGAGTGCAGAACGACATATTCTCCGAGTGCCACACCTACTTGGTCAAGCGTCGCATCGTCCAGCGGATATTCACCGGGCAGACCCCGAATCCCATCCGTGCCGAAGAGTTGTTTAGCCATGCGTGCGGAATCCCATATCGTGGTATCAGCTGAAAAGCGATTCTATCACTGCCGTAGGTTGGGAACCGGTCGGCTCGCGCCTGTTACCGCAAACGTCACCAGTGCGATCTGGAGTGCCCTTGGGAAATCGGGGGGTTCAATGGCTGTGTTATGGTACGTAAATGCCTCCCGGGGAGACCAAGGTTGTCGCCAGCAGTTCGGCGAGCGCGCGGATCATCGCGGCTGGGATCGTTATAGCCTTTTGTTATTGGGCGTCTGCCGTACTTGTCACGCTGCTGGTATCCGTGTTAGCGGCCTATTTTCTTGATCCCGTGGTGACGTGGCTCGAAGACATTCGTTTGCCGCGAGCTTTGGCTTCACTCCTCGTCGTCCTGCTGACGCTCGCCCTGCTGGCCGTAGTTGGATGGTCGCTGGTGCAGACCGTCGATCAGTTTAGTCTAGATTGGCCACAGTATAGCCAGACGCTCCGAGCGGCAACCCAGGCGCTGGAGAAAAACCTCGAGACTCTGGAAGCCCATGTTTCGGAGATTGAACCAACCGAGCGTGCCGATCGAGGAGTGGTCGCCATCACCGAATCACATGCTGTGCGCGACGCGCTAATCGGCCGCCTCAGCTCGCTATCGGTCTTTCTTCTGGGTGCCAGTTTTGTTCCCTTTCTGGTCTTTTTCATGCTGGCAGGTAAGCGGCAAGTCTGGCACGCGACAATGCAATTGTTTCCAGCGAGTGATCGCACACAGGTGCGGGATACTCTCGCGGAAGTCACTCAGGTACTGCGAAGTTATTTAATGGGGACGGCGCTCGTTGGATTGATTCTTGTGTTAGCAAATTGGCTCTTCTTCTGGGGCCTGGGACTGGACTTTCCGTTTCTCACGGCGATGGTCTCGGGCGTGTGCAATTTGGTTCCCTATCTAGGCGCAATTATTTCGTTTGTTCCCCCACTCCTAGTGGGCCTGAAGCAATACCATACGGTCGGCCCTTTTGTGGGCATCTTCGTTGTCTTAACGATTCTTCATATAGTAACCGCGAATTTCCTGATTCCCGCCCTGGTCGGCTGGCGCATTCGTCTAAACGCGCTGGCGCTCACCCTATCAATTCTGTTCTGGGGCTGGATGTGGGGCTTGATGGGAGTCGTCCTCGCGATTCCGATCGCAGCAGTTGTTAAGGTGATCTGTGAGCACGTAGAAGGCTTGCGGCCTGTGGGCCGCTGGCTGAGCGCCTAGAGCCCCTGCTACCGTTGACCAAGACAATGTAGCGCCGCAACAATTTTCCTTAATTCCGCAGGTTCCCGCGTTTGCTGGAACATCCGAATCGCAGCAATACCCGCCCCCCCGGCATGAAGGCATTCAGCGCTGTTTTCAGGCGTCACCCCGCCAATTGCGATCACCCGAAGGCGAGTTGCCCGGCAGGCCGCGGCAAGTTTGGCGATTCCTAGAGGAAGCCCGAAAAGCCTTTTTGCAGGGGTGTCAAAAACCGGTCCAAAAAACGCGTAATCAACGCCCGCATCCTCTGCCAGGTGCAATTCGTCGATCGTGTGACAGGAGATTCCTACCGTGAAATCCGTAGCCGCCCTCCCTCTCCGCCGCCAGTCGATCACCTCGTGCACTGACATCGATTGGCGGCCTAAGTGTATCCCCGCGGCATCCGCCGCAAGCGCTACATCTAGGCGGTCATTTACTAAAACGAGCGATGGGGGGCGATCCGCTCCGCCGGGTGTTACAGGTCTACGACTTCTCATCCCGACGGCCGCACGAGCAATGGCTAGTAGCTGTCGAGCCGGCATTTCTTTCTCGCGGATTTGCACCCAATCGACGCCTGCCCCCACCGCCGCTTCGATTTTTGTCAGTACGCCCGAGCAAAGGTCAGCGAGTCCCAGCGACTGACTGTCCGTCACGTAGCACACAATGGGTTTCACGGCGCGATCATTAGTTACGGCTGAAGAGCGAGGAGTTCTTGCGGCGAAAAGCTTCTAAAGACAGCAACACATTCATGAATCCCAATCCCGAGACGACCCCTCTCAGAAACGTATTTTCCGCAATTAGTCCCAAGCCAGGATACTGGTAGATAAAATAATTTGTCTCCCAAATGTCCGACCATGGCACCAAGATTAGCGCCAGCCCGAAGAGCAGCCAAGCCAGTAATATGGGAACGCGTACTATTCCCTTCATCGCACAGACAAGGATTATGGGAGATTATTGCCGGAGTGGCAACAGGCCTTACCATCTCGCCCGCGCCGTAAGAGGGAGGTCATTCACGATGGGCGCAATCTACCACCCGCAATCAGGGTTTTTGCAAAGTAGCGATCCGGTCTGAAACGTCTCGGTAATCAATGTTCACCGCGTATACTTGGCGGAAGTTATCCAATGCGGCGTCCGCTTCGCCCGCCATATCGAGCGAAACGCCCAGGTCATACCGAAGGGCCAGAATCGTTTCTTGCTCCAATCCTGGCAGTTCGAGCGCCTCCTGATACCACATAGCCGCGATTCTCGGCTCGCCCTTGTCCATGAAAGAGATCGCTAGCAGCGTGGAGCAGTTCATCGCATACCGAAACGGCTTTCCCTCCTTTACGGCTTTAGCCACTTTCTGAAATTCACCGATCGCCTCGTCTAACAGTCCCATCTCCCGATACGCGATACCCAGGTTGTAATGGGTCTCCAGGTCCTCACCCTCTTCGCCAAGTTCGCCTAGCTCATTCCGGAATTCCTGGAAAACTTCAGTAAGTTCGTTCAGCGTTTCTGCTGTGATTGCACCGGCTTCTGCCGGTTGCGCAGGCGGGGGCGCCGTTGTTGGACTGGCCGCGACTTCCGGAGCTTGGAGAGGCATCTCCATATCTTCAACTTCCGCAGCCAAGTCGCTAAGGAAGTCTTCCGTCGTCGTGGAATTCGTCTTGTTCTTTTCCGACCGTAACTCCGGCTCCGGTGCTAGCTCGAGTTCGAATTCGGCGTTCTCAGCGATGGTCTCCGGGGTCTCAGCCTCGGCGTTCGTCTGTTCAACGAGCCCATCGGTTACCTTTGCTTCCGCAGCGAGCGGTTGGGCCGGTTGAACCGCCTGGATGGGCTCCTTCGAACCGGGGGTTTCTTCCACAGGAAGCTCAGGTGTTGAGGGAAGGGCTCCTGCTTCTTCCTTCTCCAAGGGTGCTTCTCCGGCTTCTTGCACCATCGCTTCCCATTCGTCCGAAAGATCCACTTCCTGAGTCGGGGAAGAGGTTGTCAGTTCCGTTGGGCTTGGCGCTACGGCTGGCGGGGCGGTGGAGTCTGCCTCCACCGGAAGTTGTGGAATTTCGAATTCCGCCGGTCCGGCAGGCGTGACTGTGTTGAAGGACGCGGGCGCCCCCTCGGTCGGAGAGTGCGATTCGGATGCTTCCGGGTGCGCGTCCGGAGGGATTGAGACTTGCGTAGCTGGAAGTGGCTCGAGCGGCCCGCCCTCCGGCAGTCCAGCGGCCTTCTGGAATCTTTGCCGAAGCTCCTTGAACCTGTCCGCGTTGATCGTATCTCCATGCTCGCTATGGATTTGTTCGAGCTGAGCAGCCAATTCGGCGGTACGCTGTTCGTCGCCCGCACCCAAATAGAGATCAAGTAGACGCTCGAGGGTTGGTGTGTGGCGTGGCGCCCGCTTCAAAACATTTTCGAGCAGGTTCGTCGCCTTTTGGGTGAGTCCATAGCTTGAAAATAGATCCACATCGGTTAGGGCTTGCGCGATGTAACGCTGCGTTTCCTCGTCTAAGGGTTCCTCAGCTTTGGGCGCGGCCGCTGGATCGGACGATTCGAAAATGGACGCTTCGCCAAAACGTTCGCGCGCAGAGAACTTGTTGTTCGAAGGTTCTGCGAGAATCTGTGTGGAGGCTTGCTCTACCGGCGATAACGGTTCACCGCGAGTGCGCAGCTTTTCCAGTCGTGCGATCAAGCGTTCGTCGCCCTTGTTCCGCTCGACCAGCTCCTGAAGCACTTCTTCAGCTCGAGTATAATTCCCGGCATTCGAGTAAATATCGGCTACCTTGGTTAGCGCTGCGTTCAGTTGGAACGGATCGCTGGTGTGCCGGGCGAAGTCAGCCAACATTTCAAGAGGCTCAGTCTCATCCGGAAGCTTCTCTACCGAGCTCGACAACAGCTTCAGAAATTTGTCCTGCTCGCCCGCTTCGACCATCGGGCCACGAAGCTCGCGTAGCAGCGGTAAGGCGTCGGTAGCCTTCCCAGCTTGAAGCAGTGCGTCCGCGACCTTTTCAAGTAGCGCAGTATGGGCGCCGCCACCGGCCAACTGTTTTCGAGCACGATCTGCCGCCCTGCCGACATGTCCCGAACTGATTTCCAGGTCAATCAGGAGATTGGTTACCTCCCCACCTGTGTCGGCTTCGGGCAGGCGCTCGAGAATTGCGATTGCCGCGTCGTTCTTGTGCGCTTGGGCGAGGATTTTGGCTTGGAGGAGCAACGCGCTTGGGTTCCCCGGCTCAACCGCCAGGGCCCGCTCGATCATTTTCCCCGCTTCATCTCCTTCAGCATTATCGAAAAGCCGCTGGGCATAGGCGAGATACGTTAGCGCCGCCTCTTTCTTTTGGCCCATCACGTTATAGAGCTCGGCCAATCGCATCTGAACCCGTGGATTATCCGGCTCGACCTCAAGGAACCTGTGCAGTATTTCAACGGCTTTAGGTGCGCGATTTGCCTTCAGATGGGCCTCAGCGATTTGCAGGAAGAGCGGCCGCGCCTCGCTCAACACCCCTTGTTGCACGTAGAGATCCGCCAGCCGCTCGAGCGGGGCCAATTCAGCCGGAGCGAGCTTAGCGATCTTTTTGTAGATCGCTATTGCTTTGCTGTTGAAGCCGTCATGGAGATAGACCTGTGCCAGGCGCTCGAAGTATTCGATGGCTTGCGGCATGTCTGCTTGGCGAGCGAAGAGGTCGCCCACAGTCATTAATGTTGCCTGGTCCTTGGGATCGTGCCGAAGGATTTGCTGGTACTCACCGATAGCCTGGGCAGTCTTACCCTGGTTTAGGAATTTCAGCGCGCTCTCAAGCGCCTTATTCTTATTGAATGCCATGAATTCTTTCGACTGTCCTGGCCCCCATGTACTCGCGCAAGTTCGGGGCAAGAAGGGGCTTCGACGTAAAGGTTAGCATGCGCCGAAAACGGGGGTCCATGACGCCTGGAAGGGATGGTGACGAACGGGATAACAGGGCCAAGCTGCCATCCCAAGGCGGCTAGTGAAGCTCTTGCTCGTTCATCCTAGAAGGCCGGAGCAGGTTCGAGCGGTAGCGGAGGTTGTTCAGCTCCACTGGCCCAGCAACGTGCTTCACGCACCGGCGCATAGGAGAAACGGTGCAAAGGCGAGGGACCGTAGTGGCGCAGAGCCTCCAGGTGATCCGGTGTGCCGTAACCCTTATTCTGCGAGAGCCCATACTGTGGATAGATCTGGTGAAACTCCTGCATTCGGCGGTCTCGCTCGACCTTCGCTAGGATTGACGCCGCAGCAATTGAAATCGACCGAGCGTCGCCATGGATAAGCGATTTCTGCTCGATCGGTAGGTCAAGCTCGATGGCGTCGAGCAGAAGATAGTCCGGAAAGGGATTGAGCTGGGAGATTGCCGCTACCATCGCTTGGCGGCTCGCTTGGTAAATGTTCCAGGCGTCGATGCGGCTAGCGTCGACTTCCGCCACAGCCCACGCGATAGCGTGTTCACGGATCCGCGGGGCTAATTCGGAGCGACGATCGGAAGCCAACTTTTTGGAATCGTCGAGGCCGACGATCCGGCGTCTAGGGTTTAGCACCACGACAGCTGCTACGACCGGGCCAAACAGCGAACCGCGTCCCGCCTCATCCAGTCCAGCGATGCGCAACCAGCCGCGCTGGCGCGCATCTCGCTCATGCCTTGCCGAACAAAGCCGTCCCATCGGCCCGGGATTTTAGCACACGCCAGTTGCTCGCCTCTAGAATTCTTATTCGACTGAAGGCCTGCCGCCAGATATTTCCGTTGTGCCGGCGCGCTTGATGCGGGCTGCCTTCCCCCTGCGCTGGCGAAGATAGTTCAGTTTCGCGCGCCGAACGCGACCCTGGCGCACCACCTCCACGGCGCTGATCATCGGCGAGTGCACCGGAAAGATACGCTCCACACCGATTCCGAAACTGACCCTGCGAACGGTAAAACTCTCGCCCAGTAGCTCGCCTCGACGGCTCATCACCACGCCCTCGAATGGCTGAATACGTTCTTTGTCCCCTTCGCCTTCTTTCAGTCGGACATGCACGCGAATCGTATCCCCTGGGCGAAAAACAGGGTGGTCCTTGCGAAGCTGTGACTGTTGGACCTTGGCAATAATCGGCTTCATGACAGTTCCCCGGCAGACCCTCTCAGGTGGGGCCAGCAAACTACGATGATTCGTTATTATAGCCAGTTCGGGCCTCGCCGCCTAGGTAATTTGCCTTCCGCTCGGACCATTGACTTGCATTGGAGCGCAGCCTAGCATGACGCGCAGGGAGGAAGTTTGGACTCCACCCAGGGGTCCTGGAGCACTTCGAATTTCGTCCACCGCAGTGATGCTCGCGGCGATCTTTTTTCTTTCATATGGTGCCCTCAGGCCGCTGGCCCCCAAGCCGTCCGACGCGCCCCAGAGTCAATTCTCCGCAATTCGCGCGCAAGATATCCTCCATCAGATCCTGGGTGACGATGGTCCCCACCCGCTTGGGTCTGCGGCAAACGAAACGGTGCGCACTCGGATCGTCGACGAACTGGCCCGCTTGGCGTACAAGCCGCAAGTCCAAGTCGGTTTCGCATGCAGCGAATATGGAGACTGTGCCACGGTAAACAATGTGGTCGCACGCCTCGATGGCTCGGAACCCGGTAGCGCCGTTCTTCTAGCTGCGCATTACGATTCAGTGCCTGCGGCGCCGGGGGATTCCGACGATGGCGCAGGAGTTGCCGCGGTGCTCGAGATCGCTCGCGTGCTTCAATCGCTTCCTCAGCCGCGCAACTCGATCATCTTTTTGATCGATGATGGCGAGGAGGCTGGGCAGCTCGGCGCGCGCGCTTTTGTCGATTCGCACCCGTGGGCAAAAGAGGTGCGCGCTGCAGTGAATCTGGATGCGCGCGGCACGTCCGGGCCAGCTTTGATGTTTGAAACGGGCAGCAGGAGCGAATGGGCCGTGCGCGTGTTTGCGCAAAATGCCGTGCACCCCGCCACCAGTTCGATTTTCCAGGTCGTATACCGCTTCCTGCCCAATAGGACGGACTTCAGCATTCTCAACCAGGCTGGCTACGAGGGCCTGAATTTTGCGTTCATCGGTGACGAGGCTCATTACCACACTCCGCTCGATAATTCCGCGAACCTGAACCTGGCGACCTTGCAGCATCTCGGAGAAAATGCGCTCGCCGCCATCATCGCAGCAGCCAACACGCAGGTTCCTCAGGCGGCAGGCCAACAAAGCGTCTACTTTGATCTCTTTGGGCAGCACATGATTTACTGGCCTGCGAGCGGCGGACGCGCGCTGGCGCTCGCCGTTTCGATTCTGCTGCTCGTGCAGATTGGCTGGATGATTCAAACGAGACGATTGGCCTCCAGTGAATTCTTCTGGGGACTTGTCGTGTGGTTCGTCACCATGGCAGTTGCCGGTGCCTCGGCGGTGATCGCGGCGCGTCTCTTGCGTCTCGCAGACGCGGTGCCCGTGAACTGGGTTGCTCATCCGCTTCCCCTTCAAATTACGTTCTGGTCGCTGGCCGTTGCGGTGGTTGTCACCAATACCGTCTTTTTTGGGCGACGCGCGCAATTTTGGGGACTTTGATGTGGGATTTGGCTTTGGCTGGCGTTGATTGCCATCATCACTTCGTGGCTTGAGCCGGGTTTGGGCTATCTCGTTCTGCTTCTGGCTCTTGTGGCGGTGCTAGCCCGTTTGCCTTTCACGTTGAGATATGGCGGAGGAACTTCGGAGTTAAGTCTTGTTGTGATGTTACCGCTCGCCACTGCCGCGATTGTGGCTTACCGCCTACTCCGCGAAGGCTCCTGAACGGGTGAATATGGAATACTGGCAGGAGGCGGATTCCGGTGTGTCCCAATGGATCGTTCAACCGGACTCCGGCGTTTTGCCTGAGCCAATTCGCCTGGCCGCGAATTTTCGGCGCGTTTTCCGGGGAGCGATTCCGTGGGACGCGCGCCCCGCCTTCGTGGCCGCGGCGCCGCGGCTTGATTCAGCTCCTCCCACGTTTACGGTGCTCGAAGCCTCGGAGGCAAATGGCACGAGAACGTATCGCGCTCTGCTGCGTTCGGAGCGGGGGGCGCCCCGGGCTGCGGTCTTCTTTCCCCCGACGTCCGGCGTCGAGTCGGTCCGCATCGGAGGTCAACCAATGCAGCCGGAAAGTTCGCTAGTTCGGGACCTTTATCACGGCTGGACAGCTTATAGTTGTCCCGCGATGCCCGCCGGCGGCATTGAAATCAGTTTTTCTGTTCCCGTGGGCAAACCCGTCGAAGTTTCCGTCTCCGATCAGTCCTACGGATTACCTCCCGAAAGGAGATTCCTGCTCAACTCGCGCCCCCTTACGGCAGCGCCTTCTCAAAACGGAGATGTGACTATCATCAGTCGCCGTGTTCAACTCCTTCCGTAAAAGAAAAGCGACGCCCGCTCACACTATCTCATACCTGTGAAAAGGTTCTCTGCGAAGGCTAGATAGACCGTATGATGAGATTGTGTCTCGGAGCTTGAAGTAGATGGGTGGGAGTGATCCGGAACCGACGCTGCCCAAAGAGCCGCTTCGATGGCTGGCCCTGCGCTTTGGTCGCCGTGAAGAACAGATGCTGCTCGTATTGAGCATCCTGATTGGGGCATTGACCGGTGCGGCGGTAGTCGCTCTGATTCTGCTCACGGAGCGCCTGGGTATGCGTCTTTACCCCGTGGGCAGTCCGTTGTGGCGGAGGGTTCTGACCCCCGTTGCCGGATCGCTCGCCATGGGTTACGTCCTGGTTCGGTATTTTCCCGATGCCCGCGGCAGCGGAGTGGGGCAAACAAAAGTAGCCCTTTTCGCCCGTGATGGCATCATCACCCTCAGAACAGTCTGCGGAAAATTTTTCTGCACCGCTGTAACTCTCGGCAGCGGCATTCCTCTGGGTCCTGAAGGACCATCGGTTCTCGTCGGCGCGGGTATAGGCTCGGTCCTTGCGCGTCGGCTGAGACTGCGACCCGAGAACGTTAAGGCGTTGATACCCGTGGGAGCGGCGGCGGCGATTGCAGCCGCTTTCAACACTCCTTTGGCCGCAGTCGTCTACTCCCTCGAGGAGATCGTAGGCGACCTGAACGCGCCGGTGCTTGGCTCCGTGGTGCTGGCCTCAGCCACCTCCTGGCTGGTTTTGCGTCTCCTGCTCGGTAACAATCCCCTGTTCGTTGTTCCTCAATATCAATTGGTCCATCCGGCGGAATTTGCGATCTATGCGGTGCTCGGAGTCATCGGGGGTTTGATCTCCGTTGCCCTGGTGAAGCTCTTGATTGAGATACGTTCTCGCTTTTTGCGCCTACCCATTCGGACGCACTGGTTTCAGCCAGTAGCGGGAGGACTGGTTGTGGGACTGATGGGCTTGTGGCTGCCGCAGGTGCTCGGTGTCGGCTACGGTTACGTAGGCGACGCGCTAAACGGTCGGATGGCTCTCAAGCTGATGGTGCTGCTCGTGGTTCTCAAATTTATTTCGGTCACGGCCAGCTATGCTTCCGGCAATGCAGGAGGGCTTTTTGCGCCGAGCCTCTTCCTGGGAGCGATGGTCGGCGGGACAGTCGGAAGCATTGTTCACCACCTGTGGCCCGCTCACACTTCCGTGCCCGGCGCTTACGCGCTGGTAGGCATGGGCGCGCTATTTGCCGGGATCATGCGTGCTCCCATGACTTCCGTCCTCATGATTTTCGAGACAACTCATGATTACGCTGTGATCGTGCCCCTCATGATTGCCAATCTGGCGAGTTTCTGGATATCCTCCACGATGCAGCCGGAAACCATTTACGAGGCGCTGTCGCGTCAAGAGGGTATTCACTTGCCCACCGCGGATACGCTGGCACACGTCGGCCAGCGTCGCGTAGCGCAGGTGATGCGGGGTGCCACCGATGTTCTCCCGTCCACTACGACGGTGCGCGAAGCGCTTGAACGTGCGCGCCAAACCGGGTCGAATGCTTGGCCGGTGACTGATGAACGAGGCGTGGTCGGTGTGCTCTCCCGAGAAAGTCTCGAATTAGCCATGAAACATTCGGAAGAGGACAAGCCACTCTCGGAACTCTTGACCGGACTCGATTTCCCTCACGTTCACACCGACCACCCTCTTCACATGGCATTGGAACGCATGGGCGCCGCCAAGCTCGATCTGCTTCCGGTCGTTAGCCGAGCCAATATTCGCCTGCTGCTTGGCGTCGTCTTTTTGTCTGATATTCTCGATTCTTTCGGCGTGGCCCCCCACGAATTGCACGGTGGCGAGTTCTAGCCTCGTGCGCCTTTCGGAACAATCTTATCCAGCTTTACCGGCGATGTCCTAAACGTCGGGCGCGTCCAGTGATCTGCTTCGCATCAGCAGCCCGCGCAGTCCCATCAGAATCAGTCGAGGCTGACGCAGCCAAACTCGCCAGAGGACTTTCCATGCTTCATCGCGCGTGTATGCGTCAAGCGGTTGCTTCGCGGAATCATTCAGCAGGTCTACCAGTTGGCTGTAGTCTGATTGTTGAAATCCATGCATTGAACGCCGCAGCAGCAAATGAAAATCCAATTCCCGCCGCAAGGCATTAGCGAGTGGAAACGCTGGCCAAGTTCAATCTTGGCTCCCGAGCTTGCGGCATCTTCGGCGCGTCACGATCAACGTCCGCGCCTCCGGCTCCAGCGCATCGGTTCGTTCCAGCACGCGCACCGCTAGGCCGCGTTGCGCCAGCAGCCGCGCCGCGAACAGTCCCGCAGCCGACCCGCCAATCACCGCGATGTTTTGCCTCTCCATTCGCTGGTTTCACTGTCCCCGTACACGATTCCCGTCCAGGAATCGTCGCAACCTGTATTCATCTAGGCTATGGCTGCACACTGAAATCAAGACGGCGGTGTGCCTGCCCCACGTTGGGAATCGCTACCCCCCAAGCATGAGTCCCGTGGCTAAATCTTGGGCACGGAAGTATATCCTACACATTCGCCTCACCAAAACCCCGTTCGACCGCACCGTGGAAGGCACTTATGATACGATTTGCAAGCTGCGCTGATGTCACGGGCTCCGAAGGTGTCAGGCTATGGCGAAGTTTACAATTGCGCCGCATATGCGGCTTCACGAATGGGTTGCCGAGGGAAAGGGCTACTTCGCTGCCGAATGCCTGGACTACGAGTTCCGGGAAACGCTGGCCTCGAACGAGGCCAGGAACCACCACCTGGGGGACAAAGTCGGTGCCTTCCAAACCTTTGAAAAAGGGCGCGGCTCCGACATCGGATGCGCCTGTCACTGGACCGTAAACGTCTCTGCCTCAGTCGGCCACGGTAAGCTTTACGCCGATGCCTACTCAGTCGCGCCAGCCGGAATTTTTGTGCCGCCCGAGTCGCCTATCCATGACCCCGCGGAGCTTGCAGGCGTTCCCATCTCGGTCGGCTACCAGTCTGGTAGTCACTACTCGGCTATCCAGTCTCTCGAACAGTACATGAAGCCCGCCGACATCAAGCTTTCCTTTGCTGATGGAATGCTCTTCAGTCGCATGGAACTCCTGATCGACCGCAGAGTTCCTGCGGCTTCTCTCTTCAGCGGGCCTTACTATTTGCTTGAGCAGCTCGGTTTTCGCAAAGTCATTGATACGACCTTCATGATGGCGTCGCTGATCACGCGGGATCCGGATATGGACGACGTCCGCAAGTATTTCCGCGCCTTGCAAAAGGCCCAGCGCGATATCGACCTGCGTCCCGACCTCTACACGCACTATTACAGGAAGGAATTTCCCACGCGCTTCCATGACGTGATGGATACGCGCCGCTGGGGTCCTGGCGAACGTCTGGTCTTCGAACCGTACACTAAGGATGTGTTTGAAAAATCATTCGAGTGGATCTCTCAGCACGGGATCTTCCCAGAAGGTGCCATGGGTTCCGGCAGCTATGAGGATTCGTGCGTGACGCTGGTCTCGAAATAGCCACCTTCTCAATACGACCAGCAGCTGGCTAGTGGTGTCCGGCTGACGGAATTACCGTCTCCACGACCGGCGTCTCAACCTTCGGTTTGCGCGCCATTGCCTTCTCGGAAATTCTCGCGTTCCGCTCGGCCCGCCCTCGCGCACTCGCAAGTTCGCGTTCTTTGAATTCCGGCAATACTTCTTGCGAGAAGAGCTGTAATGAAGAGCATTGCGTGTCCAGAGATAGGCGCCCAATCTGCCGCACGGCGACCACCTGATCGATCCCGGCCTCCTCGAATTCGCGAAGGGTCTCCCGAAGTTTTTTCGGCGTACCGATGCAGTGGTTCGCGGTAAATTCGGACCCTGCAGCGTCCTTGGGACTCGTTTTGTAATCGTTCCAAATGTTGCTCTTGCCTGGCCGGTGCTCGCCGAAAAAGCTGTAGTGTCCCAGCCCGTAAACGAAAAACCCGTAGTTTTCGGCCCCGATTTCTTCAACGCGCTTCTGGTCCCGGTCACACAGAAAAGGTGCCGCGATGGCTACGTTTGGGTTGACGGAGTAACCAAGAGGCTCGCACTCAGTTTCGATCGTAGTGTAGTAGTCCTTCACCCACTGACGCGCCTCCGACGGGCTGGCGAAAGAAAATGTCAGCGCGCCTAGCCCTAGCCTCGCCGCTTCCAGAATCGATTCGCGCCGAGAACACGCCATCCAAAGCGGCGGATGCGGCTTCTGCAATGGTTTCGGCACCACGTTCCGTGGAGGCACCTTCACATATTGCCCCTCGAATCCCGTGAACGGGCTTTCCACCATCATCCGCACCGCCACGCGAAATCCCTCGATCTGCATCGCCTTCTTCTCTTGCTGCGGAACGTTGAATCCTCCAAGTTCCGTCGTGGTCGCTCCGGAACCCATGCCGAATTCACAGCGTCCGTTGCTGATCAGATCGAGCACGGCAATGCGCTCGGCCACGCGCGCGGGATGATTGATGTTGGGAGGCGTTTGGATGATTCCGTGTGCCAGGCGGACATTTTTCGTTCGCTGGCTGCAAGCCGCGAGGAACATTTCCGGCGCCGCGGAGTGGGAGTACTCTTCGAGGAAGTGGTGCTCGGTCCCCCAGACGTAATCGAATCCGCACTGATCGGAAAGTTCCGCCAGATCGAGGGCGTTGCTCAGCAGCGTATGCTCGGACTCGCTGGTCCAAGGCCGCGGAAGCCCCATCAGATGTATGCCGCCAAATTTCATTGCGATTCCTTTCGCGTTCTAGTGCGCAGCGTATTCTACGCCAAGCCTTAACTCGCGCAAACCTCCGGCATCCGGCAGCCAAAACGATTGGGCGATCCAAGCCCTTCTACCTCTACCGTACTAACCGCCAGGGTGGCCCGCGCGAATTTTGCGGTTAGGTCGTCTTGAGTCTAGGGGAATTTTCCAGACAAAGAGAATAGTGGACACTGGAACACAGAATGCCCACCCACGGAACCGCGGGTAACGAGCGGTCCATCCGACAGCGGCCGTACCCGCCACACTACGCGCCGCGAGCTTTAGCATGATGGATGCTGGAATAACTCCGGCGGGAGACGTCTACACCCTACGGGAATATCAGCAGATGTTCCGCAATGCCGGTTTTCCCACCAAGACGCACGAGTTGAAGCCGACCGGCCACGGCCTGCCGCTATCGCGAACCTGAAGGCGCCGATTCATGCTTTGGAGCGGCGGGTAGCGTCAAACGAATAGGCCCCGGCGCCGTAGGCCGCAAGAAGAAGCAGGCCGCCCATGATGGCCAGATTCTTTTGGAAATTGATAATGTTGTTCATGCGCTCCGCTCCCTGGTAAGCCCAAAAATTGTGGAAGAGCAGGGTTGTGGGAATGAGGTACAAAAACACGACCCACGCCGTGAGCCGAGCGTAGAATCCCGTCAGGATGGCCAAGCCACCGAGGAGCTCGATGATGATCGCAATAATTAGCGAGATCTGGGGCAAAGGCAGATGACCCGCCGCGACGATGCCGCTGTACATTCCGAATGCCGCGATTTTGCCAATCCCGCCCAAGATGAAGATCACGCTAATGAGGATCCGGCCGGCCAAGGGAACAACGCTGCCCGAAGAATCTGACATGAATTTCTCCTTTTCGCCGAGAGGCTCTAGCTAAAGGACTGAAATCTGGACAAGGTTGTAGCCGAATTTGGGGTGGCAAGCAAGCCTCCAGGGAAACGGCTCAGGTTCACGCGAGATCGAACGCGAGGACTTCCGAAGCTTCATGAGCCTTCACTGTGAGTTCACACTCGCCGGAAACTGCTGCGCCGTCGCCCGCTTTCAATCCGCGTCCATTGAGTTCTACAGCGCCGCGCGCGATTTGAAGCCACGCGTGGCGGTCCGTTCCGATAGCGTGTTTTGCGGTGTCTCCTTCGTTTAATCTTGCGATATAAAGATTCGCGTCCTGACGAATCGTGACCGGGGCCTTCGGTCCGGCGACGAGATTGAACTTACCGCGCAAGTCCGAGTCCGGAAACGCGAGTTGTTCGTACGACGGCGCGAGGCCCTTGCGCTCCGGGAGAAGCCAGATTTGAAGCAGGTGGGCTGGGTTGCTTGGCGAAGGGTTGAATTCACTATGCATCACGCCGCTGCCGGCGGTCATGTGCTGGAGTTCGCCGGGGCGGATCACGCCGCTGCCCCCTGCATTATCCCGGTGTTCCAGGGCGCCCTCGAGAATCCAGGTGAGAATTTCCATGTCGCGGTGCGGATGCATGGGAAAACCCTGAGCGGGTGCGATCACGTCCTCATTGATAACGCGCAGCGAACGGAATTGCATATGGTCGGGATCGTAGTAGCGGTCGAATGAAAATGTGAAGCGCGAATCGAGCCAGGGAAGCTGGTTGTGGCCGCGATCCTCGGAATGTCGAAGATTAATCATTGGGGGTCGCCTCTGTTGTGCCAGGCTTTGATGCCCTAGCCATCGCCACGGATTCGGCGTGGGATTATGGCTTTCGGGTCGGCCGTGGAAGCACTTCGCTGACAAAGCTTTGTGGCGTCTGCGTAAGGACCATCTCCACGGCATGGGCGACGTCCTCCGGCTGGAACATTCTGCGTGGGTCCTTGCTCACGTGTGGAGAAAAACCGGTGGCCACAGAGCCGGGGCAGATGGCGCTAACCCTTATGCCATGCGGACGGAGGTCCTCGGCCGCGCACTGGGTAAGTCCGAAGCCCCATTTCGTTGTCGGCTACTTATCCGTGAGGCCACTTCTATCCTCCTAGTTACATCTTAACATGTAGAAAATGTGCGAGCGGCACAGGGAAAACGGCAATCCGAAGGCTTTACTGGTTTAAGACTTGCGCGGGTGGAAGGCTTTCCCTATAATCCCGTGGATTTCAGTTGCTTGCGCTGTTTTGCCCCGCAGCGGCGGCGGTGGTTTTTTTAGACCGTCGCGGCCACCCGAAAAGAGTTTCATCCCAGGAGGCGGAGAGTGACCATGCAAAGGTATCTGAAGAGGATGGCAATAATTGTGGCCGTTCTTCTCCTGGCGCCTTCCATTGCGCGGCGGGCCGCGGCCCAAGAGGCGCAGCAGAGCCAGCAACCTAGTTACACGTTGCCCGAATACAATGCCGAGCAAGCGGCAGCGGCGGAGAAAGATCCGCAAGCACGAATCAAGAAGCTCGACGCGTTCGTCGCGCAGTTTCCCAACTCGACGCTGATGGAGTACATCTATCAATTTTACTATCAGACCTATTACCAACTGAAAGATTATCCCAAGGCCATCGAGTATGCCGACAAGCTGATCGCCCTCGATAAGGCCAACTTGGCACTTCGAGTGCAAGCCCTTCAAGCTCGCGTGCAGCTGTTTGGACTGGCTTTCGACGCGAAGGCGCCTGACGCTCACGACCAGCTCGCTAAAGAAAGAGACGCGGCGCTGCTGGGAGTGAAGCTCTTTCCCGATCTTAAGAAGCTGCCTAATTCGAAGGTGACAGATGATCAAGTCAAGGAGGGCACCGCATTCCTCGAAGCAGCGGCAGGGGCAGCGGACCTCCAGTTGAAGGATTACCCCGCCGCGATCGAGGCTTTCAAAGCGGCTCTGGCCATCAATCCGAAGGACGCTGTAACGGATTATCGCTTGGGTCTTGCCTATCTTGCGACGACACCGCCCCAATCACTGGACGGGTTTTGGTATCTGGCGCGCGCCATCGCCTTAAAAGTTCCCGACGACGCAAAGGTGAAGGACTATCTTCGTTCGAGAATCCTCGCTTACGAGCAACCGGGGTGTGACAGCCAGGTAGACCCGCAATTGAGCGAGCTTTTGCAGCTCGCGGCTAATTCGTCCGACCGGCCCTCAACTTACACGATTCCGAGCCATGACGATCTGACAAAAGTCAGCCAGGCCAGCACTATCATTACCGTGATCAGCGATCTGAGCGGCGGGGGCGATAAAGCGAAGATGACTTGGCTGGCTATTTGCGGCGCAGAGTTTCCGGAAGTCGTCGGCAAAATTATCGACGCCCAGAAATCCGAGGGGTCCGTTGATTTCATGGTATTCACCAGCGCCAACTCCGACGAGATGCAGGCCGCAACCATGGCGAATATGGATGTGAAGGTATGGACCGCGCCGAAGCCAGCTGGTGCCACTACGCCAAACGCCAACGCGGCTGCCAATGTGCCACCCGTTGCGCCGCAACCCGATGTGGTGCGGCTTTCGAAAGATGATCCCATACGGTTTTCAGGTATGCTCGTGGGCTACGATCCTTCTCCGTTTCTTTTGCATTGGGACCAAGTAAAGGTAGACCCAAGCGTTATTCCAGAAAAGGCGGGCGCAGCCAAACGCCCGATGCCGCGCCGGACCGCGCCTCAACACTGAGATCCCAATTTCCAGGCACGATCGCCTGAAGTAGCGCCTGAAGATTTGGAGATAAGGTTCCTCGCAATCTTCGACCCCACGGAGATGGGCCAGTAGTGTATTGTCGACGACTCGTCTTGGTCTTACGGCTGATATTTCGCCGCACCTCACACACGTAAACCTTGGATAGCCATTTTCGGAGCAGCCGAGCGGTGGGCGCAGACCCCTCGCTGGACGCGTTGCAGTAAGCGGACTAGAATGAACTAAATGGCGCTTAAGCTGCCCGTATATCTCGATAATCAAGCGACCACGGCCGTCGATCCGCGGGTTCTGGAGGCAATGTTGCCCTATTTCACCGAGAAATTCGGCAATGCCGCCAGCCGTAGCCACGAATTCGGCTGGAAAGCTGAAGACGCTGTCGAAAACGCCCGGGGGCAAATCGCCCGCCTGATCCATGCCAGTCCTCGGGAGATCGTCTTCACGAGCGGCGCCACCGAATCGAACAATCTCGCGATCAAGGGCGTGGCGGAGGTAGGCCGCGGCAAGGGCAACCACATCATCAGTCAGGCGACGGAACACAAGGCGGTGCTCGACACATGCAAGCGCCTGGAGACCTCCGGCTGCGAGGTCACCTACCTGCCCGTTCATCCAGATGGATTGATCGATCTGGATGATCTCCGGGGCGCGATCACTCCGAAGACAATTCTGATTTCCATCATGTACGCCAACAACGAGATAGGAGTAATTCAGCCAATCGAAGCCATCGGCAAAATTGCCAAGGAGACGAAGGTCCTCCTTCACGTGGACGCGGCGCAGGCCGTCGGCAAAATCCCCATCGACGTCCAAAAAGAGGGCATTGATCTGCTTTCGATTTCAGCGCACAAAATTTACGGGCCCAAGGGCGTGGGAGCGCTGTATGTGCGCCGGAAAGATCCTCACGTCGCTTTGAACGCCATGATCGATGGCGGTGGGCACGAGCGCGGCATGCGTTCCGGAACGCTTAACGTTCCCGGAATCGTTGGGCTCGGCCAGGCATGTGAACTGTGCCAGAAGGAGATGGCCAAGGAGAGTGAACACTTGCGGCTCCTGCGCGACAAACTGAAGGACGCGATCGCGAACGGCCTCGAAGGCACGTCTATCAATGGTTCAATGAATCATCGGCTTCCGAATAACCTGAATGTCAGCTTTGCCGGAGTGGAAGGCGACGCACTCTTGATGGGAATCAATGATGTGGCAGTATCGAGCGGGTCGGCCTGCACGTCGGCGACGCTCGAGCCTAGTTACGTGCTACGCGCGCTCGGAGTGCCAGAAGAGCTCGCGCACAGCTCCATCCGCTTCGGGCTAGGTCGTTTCAATACCGACGAGGAAATCGAGTACGCAGCTGCCCGCGTTATTGAAACCGTTAAACGCTTGCGCGAACTCTCACCGTTCTACGAAGCAGCAAAGCCGTACGCGAACCATTGACTCTTCGTTGGCGGCAACTGCGTAGGCGAGGTTTAAGGAGCGGGCTGGACTTCCATGGTCTGGTCGATGGCGTAGCTGGTGCAGCCAGGAGCCGTGTCAGAGGGGCAATGCGCGGTGACATGGAAGCTATCCGTGGATGTCTCTGCCTCATAGGTGTAGCCTCCGCGTCCTTTCTTCATGGTCATCGCGCCGTTTGAGACGAGGTCGTCGAGGGAGGCGTAGGAGCCGTGTTCAGCTTGGTAGAGGCGTTCGGCCTGGCCGATGGCGACCAAGTCGTTTTTGACACCGACCACGTCGATGGTCTGTCGGGGCGTGGTGACTCCTGCGGATTGCCCTTGCGAGAAATAGTATTTGTACACCAGCCCCGCGATTAGGGCTACGGCAAGGAGACTCACAAAGCCACCGATGCTCCGCATCCCGAACCTCCAGTTATCGCCACGACCGCTTCCTTGTTCCTATGGCACCATACACCGTGACCGACGGCAAAGTTCGATTTATGTATCGGGCGCGAATCGGAAAACAAACGGCACAGGGTGCGATTCGGCCAAGCCGATTCCGTCTACTTCACCGACAAAATTACCTTCCCAATATTTTTTCGCTCGTGGATGTAGCGGTGTGCCGCCGCGGCCTGATCCAGCGGGAAAATTTTTCCGATCACGGGTTTGATTTTGCCCGCGCCGTACATGCGAAAAATCTCGTCCATCTCGCCGCGCAACACCGCAGGCCGCGATTGCATGGCGCCCAGGTTGATGCCGATCACCGACACGCCCTGCCGCATCAGCTTTAGCGGGTGGAATCGCGGCACTTGTAATAGCGCTGTAAGGCCTCGGATCAAGCTGCGTTTCCCATCTGGTCCCGCTGCCGCGGACATGCCATAGACTACCAGCCTGCCTCCGGCGCCTACGCACTCATAGCTGCGCTTAAAAGACTTCCCCCCGATCGGATCCATCACCATTTCAATTCCATCAGGCGCGAATTTCCGCACTGTCTGCACGAAATCGGTCTTCTCGTAATCGATCGCGTGGTCCACACCCATCTTGCGCAGGTATTCCTGTTTGGAAGGGCCGGCGGTCCCGAAAATGATCAGTCCCCGCGCGCGCGCGAGCTGCACCGCGGCGATTCCCACTCCTCCCGCAGCACCGTGGATAAGGACTCGGTCGCCCTGCTGCAAATTGCCCATGGCGAATAGCGCGTGATATGCGGTGAGGTAATTTCCGGGTATGGCAGCCCCATCCTCGAATCCCATTCCCGGAAGCAGCCGGTAGACCCGACTCACCGGCACAGCCGCCCATTGTGCGTAGGCATTGAAGTTCGTGAGGGCCACGACCGCATCTCCGGGCTTTAGAGGTTCGCCGCCAGCCGGCCTTGCGCCCTCCACCACTCTTTCCACCACGCCGGCCAACTCCAACCCTGGAATGAACGGAGGTTTCGGTGTGCCGGGATAAATCCCCATTCGCTGGAGCAGATCGGCAAAATTCACGCCAATCGCCTTGACCCGGATTAGCGCTTCACCAGCTTTCGGCTGTGGATCCGGCACCTGCTGCGCCTCCAAGACTTCAGGCGTCCCATACCTCCTCACTACCAAAGCCCGCATCTAATCCCCCTTTCGCCAGATTATAACCGGCGCGGCGCCGCTTTTTGCCAACGGACGAAACATCGCTGGGTTTTCTTTTGGGAATCGGCAGCATCCTATCTTAAACTGTTACACTTTGCGCAGCGATGAAAGTCCAAATGAGATATAGAAGTCTCACGATTGGCCTGGCGCTGCTCGCGGCCTGGGGATGTTGGGCAGCGGGCCGGCCAGCGCCTTCTTCCCCTCCCGTTTTGGCGGCCATGCAGGACGAACTCGATCGCTCGATGGCCGCGCTCGGGAAAGCCGACCCGTTGGCCTATTTCATCGGCTATACCGTTTCCGATCGAGAGTATTCCCAAGTTTCGGGCTCGAACGGCGCCCTTCTTTCCAGCACGGAAGATCGCGCGCGCTGGCTGGAAGTACAAACACGCGTGGGAACCTCTCAGCTGGACGACACGCACAAGCTTGGTGACCGACCGCCGAGCTGGACCAGCCCCGGCACCACCGTAGCGCTCGATGACGACATCCCCGTCCTTCGCCGGGAAATCTGGCGCGAAACGGACCGCCAATATCGCGCGGCGTCCCAGGCGCTTATCAAGGTGAAAACCAGCCAGCAAGTTCAGGTGCAGACCGCTGAAGCAGCCGCGCCGGATTTTTCGCACGAAGAACCTCACACGTCGATTGGGCCGCGCGTTGAAATTCATGTGAATCGCAAGCCTTGGGAAGAGCGAGTGCGAAGATATACCGCCGAGTTCAGCAAATCGCCGGCGGTGCTGAACTCCATCGCCACATTCACGGCGCAAGCCACGAACCAGTATCAAGTAAATACCGAGGGAACCAAGCTGGCCTTCGGACTGATTCACTACCGGCTCGAACTCTTCGTTCAGAGCAAGGCTCCGGACGGAATGGATATCCAGCGGTATGCGAATTTCGATTGGCTCGATCCGAAGGATGCTCCCGACGACAAAACCGTCTCCAACTCGATTCATCGATTGATTCAGGAAACGGAGGCTCTCGACGGAGCGCCGCTCGTTGAGCCCTACGCTGGTCCCGCACTGCTTACAGGCCGCGCCGCCGCCGTTTTCTTTCACGAGGTCTTTGGCCACCGGGCCGAAGGATTCCGCCAAAAAGACATTACCGAAGGCCAGACCTTCACGAGCAAGATCGGGCAACAGATTCTTCCGGACTTCATCTCCATTAAGGACGATCCCACCGAGGCCAGTCTGGGCGGCCAAATGCTGCTGGGATATTACCCTTTTGATGACGAAGGCGTGCCGGCCCAGGATGTCTCGCTCGTAGATCAGGGCGTATTGAAGACTTTTCTGATGTCGCGTTCGCCGCTGATGGGTATCCCCCACTCGAATGGACATGGCCGGCGCCAGCTCGGCTATGTCCCCATAGCGCGCCAGGGAAACCTGATTGTCTCCAGCTCGAACGGCGTCCCCTTTGGCCAGCTTCGAGAGAGATTGATCGCCCTCGTGAAACAGCAGGACTTGCCGTACGGCTTGTTGATCGACGATATCGCGGGAGGATTCACATTTACCGGCCGTGGACAGCCGCAAGCGTTTCAAGTTACTCCGCTTATTGTATATAGGGTTTTCGCCGACGGGCGTCCCGATCAACTTGTGCGCGGTGTCGATATCGTCGGAACGCCTCTTGTCTCGCTCACGAAAATCGTGGGCACTGAAGACAAGCAAGAGATTTTCAACGGTTATTGCGGAGCGGAGTCCGGTTCAGTCCCGGTTTCGGCCGTCGCGCCCGGTATTTTGATTTCCGAAATGGAATTTGCGAAGAAGGAAACTTCCACCGATCGGCCGCCGATCTTGCCGCCGCCGGCGCATGACCCGGAAGCAAAGGGGTCCCAGCAGTGAGAAAACTTCTCGTCTTGCTCGTCTTAGTTGTTGCTGCTTCGATACCGCGGGCCGCCGCTGCGCAAACGCCTGTGCCCCCGGGAGAAAAAGACCTCACCCTCCAGGCTATGCATGACGAAATGGAGCGGGCGCGCACGCGGCTGTCTCTCCCTGGCGTTGATAAGCCCTTTTACATCGAGTACCGGCTCCTCGATCTGGATGTTCGCACTGTCACGGCGTCTTTTGGCGCGCTTTTATCGAGCTCAACGTCTCGCAGTCGCTTCATGAGCGTGGACGTGCGTGTCGGAGATTATCACCTCGATAGTTCGAACTTCGTGAGCGAGGACGGCTTTCAGGGCTTCCTCGGATCGACAGGGCAAGTGGGTATCGACCGCGACTACAATTCGTTGCGCCAGGATTTGTGGCTGGCCACGGATCAGGCCTACAAGGCCGCCGCGACGCAAATGTCTCTCAAACAGGCCTTCCTTCGCAGCCTCACAAAACCGCCGGAGATCGACGATTTCTCGCAGGCCGCTCCGCTTGTGAAAATCGATCCGCGAATCGAACCGGATTGGACTTCGCGAAATTGGGAAGACGAGGCCCGCGCAGCCTCTTCCGCGCTAAAGGAATTCCCTCAGCTTTATGGGACGCGCGTGAATTATTCCATGATTTACGTTACGTCGTATCTGATGACAAGCGAAGGCACAATCATCCGCGAATCTCGGCATCTGGCGGCCGTCGAAGCTGCGCTTGACACCGAAGCCGATGACGGCATGCCCCTGAACGATTTCTATACCGCCTATTCAAGCGAACCTTCCAGCCTACCGGATCCCACAGCCGTTTCGAAAGGGATCGGCCAGACCGCAGTGGAGCTTTTGACTCTGCGCGCGAGTCCCCTTGTGCCCGACTATACCGGGCCGGTTCTTTTCGATCCATCCGCGACGGGTTCGGCGCTGGCTCAGGTTCTCGAACCCTCGCTTTCGGGCGCGCGTGAGCCGCTTTCCATGACCCAGGAATTGGACGCGTTCATCGAACGCTTTGGAGGACGCAGCGAATGGACGGGCCGCGTGGGAACCCGAGTGCTGCCCGCCAGCGTTACTCTGGTTGATGATCCTACCGTGACAGACTTTCAAGGCCATCCGCTGCTAGGCGCCTATGATGTGGACGATGAAGGCGTGAAGGGTCAGCGCGTTCCCCTCGTCGAAAATGGAATTCTCAGAAATCTGCTCATGTCACGGCGTCCGGGGCCTGATTTTTCCACTTCCAATGGCCACGCGCGCTCCGCTGTGCTTTCCGATCCCCGGCCTCTCAGCAGCAATCTTTTTTTTAAATCGTCGGAGGCCCTGAAGCCTGACGATCTCCGAAAGAAATTTCTCGATGCCTGCCGCGACGATGGTCACCAATGGTGCCTCGAAGTCAAACGAATGGCAAATCCCGCAGTCTCGTCGATCCATCAACAGGACTTTTCCGATTTTGTAGGTGAGATCGCCGGCGGAATTGCCAGTGGCGAACGTATGCCGCTCACCGTATCCCGTGTCTACGTGGCCGACGGACATGAGGAACCGGTGCGTGGTGGCGCGATCGAGGGGCTTACGCTCCGATCCTTCCGCAACATGCTCGGGATCGGCGACGACCTCGCCGTATACACCTACATGCAGAATCCAGCTGACAACCTTGCCGGCACTGCTCTCGGGGCCTTCGGTTCAGCCCAAGGCGGCATTCCGAGTACCGTCATCGCGCCGTCGCTTCTGCTCGACGACGTCGAAATCCGAGGTTTCCATGGCGAACCTCGCCGCCTGCCTTTAGTCCCAGCGCCGCCCCTGAAATAGTCTTTGGCGCCGAATCGGCGCATCCGGCATCCAATTCATGGTTAAACTGCACCTCACCAAGGAGGAAGCATGTCCGATCACAAGAGGCCCGCGCCCGCAGCCGTGCCCATTCATGATTTGATCAGTCATCGTTGGAGCCCGCGCGCATTTGAAGACCGCCTAGTGGAACCAGAAAAACTCCGCGCCCTTTTCGAGGCCGCTCGTTGGGCGGCGTCATCCTACAATGCGCAGCCGTGGTCCTTTATCATCGGAACCAAGGACGATCCTGAGAATTACAAGAAAGTTCTCGATTCATTCGTCGAGTTCAATCAGGGTTGGGCCAAGAATGCTCCGGTTGTTGCTTTGAGTGTGGCGGCTCATAAGATGGCGCACGATGGATCGAAGAATCGGCACGCATTTCACGATGTTGGGCAAGCCGCCGCCACCCTCGCCTTGCAAGCCACGGCCATGGGACTCCAGGTCCATCAAATGGCGGGAATCCTTCCCGACAAAGCGCGCCAGATTTTTAAAATCCCTGAGGATCACGAAGCTGTCGCGGGATTCGCCCTCGGTTATCCCGGCGACCCGTCTTCACTCCCCGACCCGATGCGTGAGCGTGAGCTGAGCCCGCGCCAGCGTAAGCCGGCCTCATCGTTTGTTTTCACGGGAACCTGGGGAAACGCTGCTCCCGTGGTCAAGAGCTGACGCTGTTATATAAGGCTTGCGTGCTAGTGGACGCGGATCTGTTCGGCTTGCGGTTTTTTGCCCTTCATCACGAACATCAGCGGGATCACGCAAATGCAGATGATCGCCATGGTCCTGAAATTATCCACGAAGGAAAGCATAGTGGCCTGCCGCTGTAATTGTCCGTAGAGCACGGCATGCGCTTGGACGGCGGCATGTGTGGCATCGCTTCCGTGCGCGGTAAATAGGCGCATCAAATGATTCAGCGCGGTTTGGTAAATCCTGTTCCCGCCTTGCATATTGTGGGCCAGAATGTCTTGATGCATCTGCGCGCGGCGATCCAGCATGGTAGTTACGAATGATATGCCGGTGCTCGCGCCTACATTGCGCGCGAGGTTGATCAGGCCCGAAGCGTTGTCCATGTTTCCCTTGGGAACGAAGTAAAATGCCATCACGTTGATCGGCACGAACAAAAATGCCGTGCCCGCTCGAGATATGATCCAAGCATAAATCGCTCTGCTCACGCCCGCGGTAAGATTGAGATGCGAGAGTTGGTACAAGCCCAGTGCCGTGATACATAATCCGGCCATAACCACCCAGCGATGTTCGATCTTGCCCAGGAGCCATCCCACGAATGGCAGTATCCCCAGCAGCACCACGCCTCCAGGCAGCAACACGAGTCCGCTTTGCATCGCCGAATAACCCATCAGCGTCTGCATCAGGATAGGAAGCAATAGAGTTGTGCCGTACAAGACCACGCCGAGCACGTACATCATGAATGTAGAAATGGCAAAATTCCGGTCCCGAAAGAGCCTCAGCTCCACGACGGGGTGATCCGTGCTCAATTCGCGGATCACCAGAGCAATGAGCGCTGCGACCGCAATTACCGTCGCCCACAGGATAAACGGCGACCCGAACCAGTCATCGCGCTCTCCCTTATCCAGTACAACCTGCAGCAGCCCCAGACCTAAGCCCAGAAATCCCAGTCCTAGAAAATCAACCTTAATTCCTTTAGTCTTTTCCTGCAGCTCTTTCCGCGAGCGATCCCCAGCAATAAGGAATGAGATCATCAGCACGGAAATCACTCCGATGGGCACGTTCAGAAAGAAAATCCATCGCCAGGAGTAGTTGTCGGTAATCCATCCGCCGAGTGTCGGTCCCACGGTAGGTGCTATAACCACGCCCATCCCGTAGATTGCCATGGCCATTCCCTGCTTCTCGCGCGGGAAGCTATCAATCAGGATTGCCTGCGAACTAGGCTGCATCCCGCCGCCCCCCGCGCCCTGAAGCACCCGGCAAACTACCAGCGCACTCAGCGAAGGCGCCAGTCCGCAGAGAAGAGAACTGAGAGTGAAGATTACTACACATGCAATGAAAAACCTTTTGCGGCCGAAGACTCCCGAAAGCCATCCGGAAAGCGGCAAGACAATCGCGTTCGACACCAAATACGATGTGAGGACCCAGGTGCTCTCATCCACGCTGGCCGAAAGACTCCCGGCGATGTGGGGCAGCGATACGTTAGCGACGCTGGTGTCCAAAACTTCCATGAACGTCGCCAGCATCACCGTGGCGGCAATAAGCCACGGGTTAACTTCGGGAATCGACCCCGTATATTCGGCGGTGGCAGCCATCGGCTATTCGGTTCGTTCAGCAAAAGCGGCGGCGAAACGATCAGACCGCAACAGCACACTCTCTCCGCTGCCGGACGAATGGAAACATCGGAGTGCGCCCTAGTCTTGTGCGGCTGGTCCGGTAAGTTGAACGAACGATTCCGAAGGGGTCCGCGGATTCGGCTTCAGGTTCTGCGCGTTGCGCCATCCATCCACCACCGATATCTGGTGAACGCAGGAAACCGTGCAACGCGGCGCGCAGCCTTTTTTCGTCAGGTATTCGCGCCGCCGCTGCTCGTCGGTGTATTCCGAGAGCGCGATGCCGGGATAGCCGCGCTGCTGCGAGCAGTAGTGGACTAAGCCATCCTCGCAAATGTAGAGGTAGCGCGACCCCGCGCGGCAGCGCCAGTTGTTCTCTCGCCCCGCCGCAATATTGTGCTGAAAGCGGTTCACGCGCGTGAATGACCGCTTTCCCAATGACATAATCTCCTCGAAAATTTCCCGCTCCCGCGCACCCAGCGGTTGTAGCTGGCCGTTGCCGTCGTGCAGGATCCCCACGGTTGACGTGAATCCCAGCTCCAGCGCCCGATGCGCCACCGTCAGCGCATCTTCTGGGTTGCGAACGCCGCTACCGAGCACCGAATTGATATTCACCTGAAACTCGGCGTGTTCGGCCAGCAACTCAAGCTTCCGGTCCAGCACCTTCAGGCTCTTCTTGGAGACGTCGTCCGGCTGCGCATTATCGATGCTGATCTGCAGGTATTCGAGGCCGGCGCGATTCAGCTGCTCGATGCGCTCCGCCACCAAAAGGTATCCATTGGTGATGAGCCCGGCGAGGATTCCATTCCGCCGGATGCGCGTGATGATCGCGTCGAGCTCCGGGTGAAGCAATGGCTCTCCCCCGCTTATCGTGATCACGGAAGTTCCCATCGCTCCCAGAAGGTCGATTCGGCGGAACATTTCCTCCAGCGGCACCGGTTTCGAGAAGTCGTCGAATTCGTTGCAGTACGTGCACGCCAGATTGCATCGCCGCATCGGAATGATGTGAACCAGCAGCGGATGCTTTGTCGAAGCGAGGCCCTTTGCAATCATGCGGACCTCGCGCGCCTTGCGATGAGCCGCGAGCAACTTCTTCCGTATTTTCTTCTTGAGTGCCACAGGCTGCCGGGCCAAAAGCTGGCGAACTTGCCGCCATTGCCCAAGCATAATTATGCCATACAGAGGTTGCTACCGGCGGCGCCCGTTGCTATCGAGGTGGTATTCGGTAATCTTGCGGCTCAGCGTATTGCGGTGAATTCCCAGAATCTTAGCCGCGCGGCACTGGTTCCCTTTGGATTCCTCCAGAACGCGCTTGATGAACTTCTTTTCGAACTCCGTGATGGCCTCTTCGAGAAGAATCCCGCGCTCCACCATCGTGCCGACCAGCGATTCCAATTCCTCTTTCACTTGTGCACGCTCCACATCAATCCTCGGAGGATGAGTGTGTTCCCTGCACCTCAATCGAGTGCGTGGCCGGTGATGCGCTGATAAGCTTCTCGATACCTCTCGCGAGTGCCGGCCACTACATCCGTCGGAAGGTCCGGCCCTGGTGGCTGCTTGTTCCAGCCTATCCGCTCGAGATAATCGCGAACGTACTGTTTATCAAAGGAAGCCTGCGATTTGCCGGGTGCGTAGTGATCGGCGGGCCAGAAACGCGAGGAGTCTGGCGTCAGCGCCTCGTCGATCCAGATCAATTCCTGCCCCAGCAGCCCAAATTCAAATTTAGTATCGGCGATGATAATTCCGCGCGCGGCCGCATGTTCGGCCGCGCGCCGGTAGAGCGTCAGGCTCGTTCTCCGGAGGCGCTCGGCTAAAGCCTGTCCGATGCTCGACGCCGCTTCCTCGAACGAAATATTCTCATCATGGCCGGTCGTCGCTTTCGTCGAAGGCGTGAAGATCGGCTCCGGCAGGCGGTCCGATTCCCGCAGGCCCGCCGGAAGCGAGATTCCGCAAATGGCTCCGCTCTTTTGATAATCCTTCCATCCCGAACCGGAAATGTAGCCTCGCACCACGCATTCGATCGGAACCGGCTCCGTCCGCCGCACCAGCATCGCCCGGCCCTCCAGAGACGCCGCGTACGGTGCAAGCTCCTCCGGGAAATTCTTCGCGGCAATCACGTGGTGCGGGACCACATCGGCCAGTTTCTCGAACCAGAATAGCGAAAGTTGCGTCAGTACGCGCCCTTTGTCTGGAATCGGAGTGGGAAGGACCACGTCAAACGCGGAAAGCCTGTCCGTTGCCACGATCAGCAAGCGATCGCCCAGATCGTAAATGTCGCGGACTTTGCCGCGTCCGCGGATTTTAAGTCTCGGAAAATCTGTTTGCGAAATAACGGCGCGCGTTTGCGAAGCAGCCACGGGATTTCAGTCCTCTGTGTGGAAGGCCGCTATTCTAGCGCACCGCCAAGCGTTGTCAACCGCTAAGAGCGGCAATGCAGTGGATCGAAATATTTCATACATCGCTTTTCGGAATCAAAGAGTAGAAACTGGTGGGTGAAACAATTTTCTCAAGGCGACGTGAAATAAAATTCCGGCTTCTGTTCCGATCGGGCGTACCATGTGGCACCCGGCTAGGCCGCGTTGCTCGCGGCGCTGGTGGATTTGGATGCCGCAGCCGCGTCCTCTTCCCACTTCACCGACACCAGCTTGGAAACCCCAGGCTCTTGCATGGTTACGCCGTAGAGTACTGATCCCATTTCCATGGTCTTGCGGTTGTGCGTGACCACGATGAACTGTGTCTGGCCGCACATTTCCGCGAGCATTTTGTTGAAGCGTCCCACGTTGGCTTCGTCCAGGGGCGCGTCCACTTCGTCGAGAATGCAGAACGGGCTCGGCTGATAGCGGAACACGGCAATCAGCAGCGCGAGCGCCGTCAGCGCTTTTTCGCCGCCCGAAAGCAGCAGAATATTTTGCAGTCGCTTCCCCGGCGGCTGAGCGACGATATCGATTCCCGCTTCACCCGAGCTGTCCGGCTCGCTCAGGCGCATTTCGCCCGTCCCGCCGCCAAAAAGGGATTGAAAGGCGACGGCGAAATGCGCGTTGATAAAGTGAAAAGCCTCCTCGAATTTCTGCCGCGATACCTGATCGAGCTCGTTGATGGTGAGCTGGGTGTTCTCGATCGATTGAACCAAGTCGTCGCGCTCCCGGCGCAAAAACTCCTCGCGCTGTTCGCACTCGCGGAACTCTTCGAGCGCCATCATGTTCACCGGACCCATCGCTTCCACCCGTGCCTTCATTTCGTTGTAATTCATTTCGGCGGCGGCGAGTTCCTCGCCGACAAGCGGTTGCGTCTCCTGCGCCATCAGTTCCTCGGGTTGCGCATTCAATTCGTTCACGCAAGTTTGGCGCAGATATTCCCGGTCGGAATCGTTGCGGGCTTTTTCGATCTGCCGCTGGCTGCGTTCGGCGCGCACTTCCTCGAGCGACTGGCGCCGTCCGCGCAGCGTTTCATCGATTTGGCCCGTGCGCGACCTCGCTCCTTCCCACTCGCCTTCGAGCGCCGCCTTCTTTTCTTCCAGGCGAGCCTTTTCGATCCGCAGATTCCCGGCCTGTTGAGCCAACTGTTCGCGGGTTGACTCGATGCCGGCTTTCTCGGCAGCCAACGCCCCGTGCTGCTGGCGAAGCGCGCCAAGGCGCTCGTTCGCGCTCGCAATCTCGGCCCCCAGCCGCCGTTCCACCAATTCCGAGCTCGCCAAGCGCTCGGCGATTGTCGCAAGTTCCTCGCGCCGCACTACCACTCGCTCCTGCAGCGCCTGAAAGTCGCGGCGCAAATTTGCGAGCCTCTCGGCGGCCTCCGCGGACTCGGCCTCGGCGGTGGCCCGCAGACGCACCGCTTCCGTGTGTCCCGCGCGAGCTTGCTCCGCCCGCATTCGTGCGGCTTCGGCTTCGCCGCGCAACCGCGCGATCTCGTCTCGTTCGGTCGTAAGCTGCCGGTCCACGCGCAGAAATTCGCGCCGCGCCTCGTCGCGCTGATGGCTCGCCGCCACCAAAGACTTCTCCGCTTCCATATGCTGCGCCGTCGCTGCTGTTACGCGAATCTCGCCCGCCGCGATTTCTTCTTCAAGCCGTGCCAGGTCCGTTTGTTGTTCTTGGGCCAGGCGCTCCAGCCGGTTCGTTTCCACTTCGCGCTGGCGAAGCTCGCGCTTCAGCGCCAGCGGTCCGGCATCGCTCTTCCGTCCCCCGGAGATCATGCGGCCGTGATAGCAAGTGCCATCCGGCGTCAAAAAATAACTGTGAGGATTGTCGCTCGCCATCCGCTCGGCGATTGCGGCTGTTTCAACGATGTAAGCCGTCCGAAGCTTTTTCAGAAAGTATTTGGTTGCAGGACCAAGAGGCTCGCGGAACTCCACCAGCCGGTCCAACCGCGCGATGAAATCTCCCGGCATCGACGCGCTGTTCTCCATCCTCTCCGTGTCGAGGCTGCCCGCGGAATCCACGAAGAAAGTTGCCCGTCCTCCCATTTCGTCCCGTAACAGAGCCACGCCGGCGCGAGCCTGATCGAATGATTCGACCACAACGTACTCGAGCTCCTCGCGGAGAAACTGCTCGATCGCGCCTTCATACTCTTCCTGCACTTCGGCATAATCCGCAAGCAGCCCTACCGCGTGGAAGCCGCGAGACTGGCCCTCTTCGCTCGCGTTGAAAAGCTTCTGCACCGCATCGGCCGTGTAGGCGCGCTCGCGCAAAATCTGCTCGATGGAAGCGTGTCGCGCGCGCTCTGCGGATAGATCCTGGCGAACTTGCTCGAGCCTTTGGCTGGTCTCCTGCTCCGCCTGGCGAAATCCGGCCAGCCGCGACTGCGCGTCGCGAACCGCTTCGCCAAGTTCGCGCGCCCGTTGTTCCGCCACCTGAAAGCCGGCGTCGGCGGAGTTCGCGGTCGATTGCAAAGCCGTGCACAACTGCTCCATCTCGCGAATATCCGTGGCGCGTTGTTCTTCGGCGGCCGTATGTCGCGCGGCTATTTCCTCGGCCTGAAGGGACTCGGCTTGCTTGTGCGCCGCCTCTTCCACAAGATGGCCGGCCATCTGGCGAAGTTCTTCCATTCGTGATTCGAGGTGATCTTGGTCGGCGCCGCTGGCGGAAACTTGCTCAGTTGATTCCTTCAGCCCGGCTTCGAGCGCAACGCTCTGTCCCCGAAGCGCGGCCACGGCTTGTCCCTGCTCGGCGAGGCGCGTAGTCAGCTCTGACCCCTGCCGCACGGCTTGCTCGATTTCGGCTGAAAGTACGGCCGCGCGCGCGTCCAACTGCGCAACCTGTTCCTGATTGAACGTGATCCGGTTCTCGGCGCGATCCAGATCGAGCGCGGTTTGATTCAGCACGTTGTGAGTTTGGCGCAGCTCTGCATCCAGCTCGTAGGTCCGCGAACTCAGCCGCTCCTGTTCGCTTTCCAGTTCGTGGACGGAGCGAGCTTCGCGTTCTTCGGCTACTTCCATTTCGGCCAGCAGGCTCTCAAGTCGCGCGGCCTCGCCGTCGAGATGTCCGGCCTTGCTGGCCAGCACAATTCGCAGCAATCCGCGCATATCCTCGCGCAACTCGGCGTACCGCCGCGCCTTCGACGCTTGCCGCTTCAGCGACGCAAGCTGCTTCTCTACTTCCACATAAATGTCGTTGATGCGCGAAAGATTGATCTTTGATGCCTCCAGCTTCGTTTCCGCTAGCCGCCGCTTGGTTTTGTACATGGTGATCCCGGCGGCTTCCTCGATGATCGCCCGCCGGTCCATCGGCTTCGAATTGAGGATTTGGCCGATTCGGCCCTGCTCGATGATCGCGTAACTGTCGGGCCCCAGTCCGATGCCCATGAAAATCTCTTGGACGTCGCGGAGCCTCGCCACCCGGCCGTTTATAAGATATTCGCTCTGGCCGGAGCGATACAGCCGCCTTCCCACCACCACCTCGCCGGGCCGCAGAACGACCGCCGACTTTTCACCAGCCGTTCGCTTTCGCGTTCCTTTGTGGCTGCTTGGGGAGCCTTCCGCGATGCCTGCATCCGCTCGTTGGTCAGGCGCCTCTTCCGGCGTCTGAAAGTCGGTAAGCGGAGCCTCTTCGTTGTCCTCAACGAGAACGGGAAGGCCCGCACTCTCGGCGGTAGCCGGCTCCGCGCCGTCGCCAATCACCTTCGCAACCGCCTCCGATAGCTCCGGGTCGATCAGCGTCAGCGTCACCTCTGAAATCCCCATGGGCGGACGCCGCGTAGTGCCGTTGAAGATGCAATCCGACATGCGCTCGGCGCGGAGCATCTTGTGGCTCTGCTCGCCCAGCACCCACGAGATCGCGTCAACCACGTTGGACTTGCCGCACCCGTTCGGCCCCACGATGCAAGTTATACCCGTGCCGCTGAACGTGATCGGCGTCTTTTCGCAGAACGATTTGAATCCAAATAGCTCGACTTTGCGGAGTTTTAGCACCCGTCCCTCACTCGGTTACGTTCTTCCCAATTCGGCGGGAGAAACGTCTGTAAATTCTTTTCGGGAAGGTCTATCGAGACAAAAACGTGGGAAGGGTCGATATCGATGGCCCTGCCGCCTGGCGCCTGCGTTTCGGCGGTTACAGCAACAAACTAGCACGCCTGGCGGAAACGTGTAAAGCGCGCTTTTGCCCGACGTCTCCCAAACGATACAGCCCGCCCATGAAATTCTTGCGAAAAAATCGCGCGGGTTTGAGCTTCCGCGTCAGGTAATGAAAAGCGTTCCCAAAGGCCTCAACTTCCCGCTATCCGGGCCGAAACGGTATGCAGGGACCCAAGATGCTCTACAGCTTGTACCCGATTTTGCGGACGAATTCCCGGCGCCGCTTAGCGTCTTCCTCGCTCTCGACACCCTTCGGCGAGCTCCCGTCGACGACTCCCAAGATGCTGCGCCCCAGCTCCGTTTGCGCCAGAATCACCTCCACGGCGTTAGCCGTCGCGCAGAAGATCGAGCACACCTCGAAGCAATCGCGGATGCGGCTCAGTAGGTTGATCGGATAAGCGTTGCGAACCATGAGAACGAATGCGTGGCCCGCGCCAATCGCGCGGGCATTCGCCACCGCGACCTGCCGCAGTTCCCCGTCGTTCGCCTCCACCCGTACCAGACAAGGCCCGGAAGCTTCATTGAACGCCACTGCGAATTTTGCCCCCGGCACTGTGTTCACCACTGCTTCGTACAAATCCTCCGCCGTTTTGATGAAGTGCGATTGCCCGAGAATTAGATTTGCGCCCTCTGGCATCTGCATTCGGACTGCGGAAAGCTCCATTTTTTCATCCTCCAGTGCAAAAATTTTCGCTTTTTTGGAATCGACCAAAACCTTTGGAATGGAACATTTGCCGAAGTCCATTATCAGCACCGTGTGTTTGTCCAGCAAGCGCGTAACGCGGTTGGTCCTTGACGTGCTCAAATCTTTCGAGTCGTTTCGCGAATGGCTGCATCGAAGCAAACAGGAAGCTCGGTGGGCTTCAAGAAGCGCGGTGGGTTTCGGGACCTCCGGTTTCGGGTGGTAGGGTGATACGGACAATCCGGCAGGCTAAGCGGTACCTTAAAATTGTGTTCGGCTTCACGTTGCTCGGCATCGGGATCGTCATGGTGGTGACGCCAGGACCTGGCACCCTCACCATCTTAATAGCGCTTGGTGTTCTTGCCGCTGAGTTCGTCTGGGCCCGCAGGCTTTTGGACCGCCTGAAGCACGAAGGTGCGCGCCTGCGCGACAGCGTTTTCCCTCCCGCCGACCGCGCCGCCTGATTCCTCCGGTCTCTTCGCGTTTCCCGGCTTTTGCGCCGCCTCGGATTGTGGTTTCATGTCTCCTTATCCAGAGGAGGCACCCGTGGACGCTGATTCCCCCAACAAATGGTCCGGAAAGTGGGCGGTTGTCACCGGTGCAAGCGCCGGAATAGGTCTGGCGCTGGCCGAGCGCCTTGCCGCTGGCGGCTCGCATTTGGTCCTCACTGCCCGACGCGCCGACCGCCTAGAAGACCTTGCTGCGGTGCTGTCCACCAAGTACGGCATCCGCGTCGAAATCTGTCTCGCCGACTTGACGCGCCTCGAAGCTCCCAGCGAGATTCACGCTTTTACCACCCGCAAGGGCATCGACGTCGAGCTGCTGGTCAACAATGCTGGCTTTGGCGCCTTTGGGTACATCCAGAACATCTCCACTCCGCGCCTGCTGGAAATGATTCAGGTCAACTGTGCCGCCGTGGTTCATCTGACCCAGCTCTACATTCCCCCGATGATCGCGCGCCGCCACGGCGACATCCTCATCGTGTCCTCGGTGGCCGCCTTCCAAGCGCTGCCGTTCAATTCGGCCTACGCGGCTACCAAGGCGTTTGACCTGATCTTCGCCGAGGGAATTGCTGAAGAACTCCGCGAATTTGGTGTGCACGTCTGCGCGCTCTGCCCCGGGTCGACCACCACGGAGTTCCAGCAAGTAGCTCAGCAACCGGACCGCGTCTTCCGCTCGGCCGAAACCGCGGACAAGGTGGCGCGGGTAGGTCTCGCCGCCCTCACGGAGGGGAGGAGTTTCGTAATCTCGGGAGCCAAAAACCGCCTCATGGTCGAGGCCGAGCGCTTGGCACCGCGCCAGTTCGTCGCCCGGATGGCCGGGAAAATGATGCGCCCTCGGAGTTCCTAGCGTGCCTGCTCCGGTTGCGAGCGACGCAAAATCGGTGCTATCCTGCGGAAAGCGTACTCCCGAGCGGGCGTCGTACAATGGCAGTATAGAAGCTTCCCAAGCTTCGGACGTGGGTTCGATTCCCATCGCCCGCTCCACTATTTGGCACCCCAGAAGCTTCTAGTTTGCAGCGCTTATTGCTTCCAACTTGAAACATCTTTCTGCCCGTTCCGGCTGCGTTAGGGGTCGTTTCTGGCGCAAAGGGTGCTCCCTTTCGTGGTCCACGGGCCAAGCCTGATATCACGACCCTTCTGGGCCGGATGACCTCATAAATCTGCTGACCCGCACTCCGCCTGACGGAATTTCGCCGAGTACGGGAGCTAGGGTTACCTCCTAGTACAACCTGCCCCGCCCCCGGTGCGAAAGGCCCACTCTAATGTAGTACGTTCCAAATATGTACAGTAACGATAAGGAACAGGCGTCAGGCATTCACGGCGGGGAGCGCCCGAGCCAAGAGTTGGCGGAACTTCGCGAAGCCAATGCGAGACTCATGGCCCTGCTGAACGCCTCGAAGGCAAATTCCATCATCGCCACTGGCCCGGACGGGTTAATTACCGTCTTCAATTCTGGCGCGGAACGGATGCTGGGCTATAACGCGGATGAAATCGTAGGGAAACAGACTCCGGCGGCCTTCCACCTGGCGTCCGAAATCGAGGACCGTGGTCGTAGTTTGAGCGAAAAGTTCGGACGCCCCGTTCAGGGCTTTGATGTCTTTGTTGAGCTCGCTCGCCGCGGCGAGACCGAGGAGCGGGAATGGACGTACGTCCGAAAGGACGGCCGGCATCTGATCGTGAGTGTCGCTGTGAATGCGGTTCAGGATGCTGAGGGAAAGATCATAGGGTACCTGGGAATCGCCCACGACATTACCAAGCGGAAGGAATCTGAATCCAAGCTTCTATTACTGACCGAACGCCTCTCGCTCGCCACCTCAGTTGCGGCGCTGGGTGTTTGGGAATGGGATGTGGCCAATTCGGCGATGACTTGGGATGCCACGATGGTCGAGATTTACGGCTTCTCGCTCTCGAACGAATCGCCGTATGAACAATGGAGCCGGTCGGTTTATCCCGACGATCTGCCGGCGGCCGAAGGCGCGTTGGAGAAAGTGATGCGAGAGAAGGGCCGGACGGCGGTTGAATTTCGCATCACTCGGCCAGATGGTTCCATCAGGCATCTTGCAGCTGCCGAGGGCGTGGTTCTGGATGAACAAGGTAATGTCAGCCGAATCATCGGGATCAACATCGACGTAACGAGCCGAAAGAAGGCCGAAGCAGATCTGCAGCGGGCGAAAGAAGAGGCTGAGGCCGCGAACCGAGCCAAGAGTGAATTCCTGGCGAACATGAGCCACGAAATCCGCACGCCTATGAACGGAATCATGGGGATGACGGAACTCGTTCTGGATACGGAACTGGACTCGGAACAGCGCGAATATTTGAATTTGGCCAAGATCTCCGCCGACTCGCTGCTTTCGCTGATCAACGACATCCTAGACTACTCGAAAATCGAAGCCGGCAAGTTGGAGATTGAAGCGATTGGCTTCAATCTGGGCGACTGCCTTGGCGACACCATGAAAACGCTCAGCCTTCGCGCACATCAGAAAGGGCTGGAGCTCGCTTTCGAAATCGAGCCGAATGTTCAGGACGCCTTGGTCGGAGACCCGGGACGTTTGCGGCAGATCATCCTGAACCTGGTGGGCAATGCCATCAAGTTTACAGAACAAGGAGAAGTGGTCCTTTCCGTGCGATTGTTGACGCACGTGCAAGGCGATCTCCAACTGTGCTTTACGGTGAGAGACACTGGGATTGGCATTTCGTCAGATAAGCAAACGGCAATTTTCGAGGCTTTCAAACAGGCCGATGGATCCATGACGCGGAAGTACGGCGGCACGGGCCTGGGCCTTACGATCTCGTCGCGACTGGTGGAACTGATGGGGGGCCGGATGTGGGTGGAAAGCGAACTCGGCGAGGGCAGCCGTTTTCATTTCACCGGTAATTTCAAGGTGCAGAAGCTGGCGACAAGGATGGTGGTTCCGCGAGATCCGGCCACCTTGTGCGACATGCGAGTATTGGTAGTAGACGACAATGCGACGAACCGGCAGATCCTGGTGAAAATACTGGAAGGCTGGCGCATGGTTCCGACCGTTTCCGAAAGCGGCGCGAAAGCCATGGTCACTCTGACGGAGGCCAAGGGAATCGGCAGGATTTTTCCCCTAATTCTGCTTGACGCGCAGATGCCGGAAATGGATGGGTTTGCGCTGGCTGAATACATCAAGCGGCATCCAAGTTTCCACACAGCCACCATCATGATGCTGAGTTCCGCAGGGCAACGCGGAGATGCCATGCGTTGCCGGGAACTGGGTGTCTCGGCCTATCTCACAAAACCGGTTCGGCAATCTGAACTGATGGACGCGATCTTGACCGCGCTCGGAACGCGGGCGAAGAACGACGCTCAACCCGCCCTCATCACGCGCCATTCCTTGCGGGAGAGTCAACACCACCTCCGCGTACTTCTCGCCGAGGACAATGCGGTTAACCAACTCGTTGCCCTTCGACTGCTCGAAAAGTGCGGGCACATGGTGACGGTAGTGGCGAACGGGAAAAAGGCGCTGGAGGCTCTGGAAAAGAGCCCCTACGATGTCATATTGATGGACGTTCAAATGCCTGAGATGAATGGCTGGGAAGCGACCCGAGTAATCCGGGAAAGAGAGCGAGCAGCCGGCGGACATATTCCCATTGTCGCCATGACCGCGCACGCGATGAAAGGCGACGACGAGAAGTGTTTCGCCGCCGGCATGGATGATTACCTGACCAAGCCGATTCGCACAGAGGAACTGATTGGAGCGCTTGAGAAAGTGGGCGCCCGCAAGCTCGCGGGGGAGGTTTCGTTGCAGCAGGCGACGCCTGAACCCCGTGCTGAAGCACTGGATATGGCCGCCGCGCTCGATCGGCTCGGCGGAGACCGCGGTCTCTATTACGAACTAGTGGGAGTATTCAAGAGTGAATTTCCAAAGGTGGAGGCCGCGATGCGCCGTGCCATCGACGATCGCGACGCAGGGGCTTTAGAGCGCAGTGCTCATACGCTCAGGGGGTCGTCCGGCAATCTAGGCGCTGTAGGAGTTTCCGACGCGGCCATGGCGCTCGAGAAGCTGGCGCGCTCCGGGAAACTGGAAGAGGCCGGAGAGCAGTTTAAGATGTTGCAAAAGGAAATCGGACGGCTATTTTCCGAATTAGAGGCAATCCGCCAAGCGTGATGGATTTCCGGGCGGTCCGAGTCGCCGCCCGCGAGCGCGCTCCATTTGCCGACGGCGTTAACATGAGTAATCAGGAACAATCGAAAAAACGTGTCCTCATTGCGGAGGATGACCCCGTTTCCTGCCACCTGCTTAAGAGCTTCCTCATAAAATGGGGCTATGACGTAGCAGTTGCCACAGACGGCGTGGCGGCTCTGAAAATCCTCGAAAGCGAAGACAGTCCGCGGCTCGCCGTGCTGGACTGGATGATGCCCGGCGTGGAAGGCCCCCAGATCTGTCAGCGCATCCGAGAAGACAAGAATCGGCCGTACGTGTATGTTCTGTTGTTAACAGCGCGAACCGAGAAGCAGGACTTATTGCGGGGTCTGGGGCTGGGCGCCGACGACTATCTCACGAAACCCTTCGACGCCGAAGAACTACGAGCGCGCCTTTTGGTCGGCGAGCGGATACTCAACTTGCAGGACGATTTGATTGCAGCGCGGGAGGAACTTCGGTTCCGGGCCACCCACGACATTTTGACCGGTATCTCAAACCGCGCGTCCATTATGGACGCACTTCGGAGTGAGCTCTCGCGCCAAGCGCGCGAGCATCGTTCATTCGGAGTCATTCTCGCAGATATCGATCACTTCAAAAACGTCAACGACACGTACGGACATCTGTGCGGTGACCAGGTGCTACAAGCTGTGGCGCTGCGTATGAAGGAATCCATGCGCCCCTACGACACCGTCGGACGGTACGGGGGAGAAGAGTTCCTGATCATAGCGCCGGCTTCTGATGCGGCGGGGACGCTAGCACTGGCTGAGAGGATTCGCGGTGCCCTGGCAGCTACGCCGGTGTCAACGAAAGGGGGCGCCGTGCACCTCACAGTGAGCCTCGGAGCTACTGTAAGCATCGATGCCCAAGGTGTCGATCCCCAGATGCTGTTGCGCCTCGCTGATCAAGCTCTCTATCGCGCCAAGCAGCAAGGCCGCAACCGTTCGGAACTCGTTGACCTGCTCGCTGTGTGAGCCTCTGTTCGCGAACGGAACCCAGCCGCCTTTTCTTCTGGGCGAGGCCTAGTGATCTCGCCGGTCCTTGTCAGTGTCGTTATCCGGGTGGGTATGACGCCAATTCCAGTATTCTGTTTGTTCCTTCTTACTTGCCTTCGAGAAGTCGTGAGGCTTTCTGTGATTCTCGGATAGGTACCGGTTCCAAGCCTGGTTTTCATTGGCATCCCAGTTGTGGTAGTCCTTGTGAGTTGAGTCATAGACGCGGTGTTGCTTGGCGTCTTTGGAATTCTGAGAGTTTCTTGAGTCTTGATCGTCCTGGAGTCGGGGAGTGGCGATAGCTACCACCGGAACAGAAAGGGCGGCAGCCAGGAATAAAGACGTAAGGCAGCGGTGTGAGCGGTGCATTTTGTAAGCCTCCCTGTGATTACTCTCTTTGTTTGCCCCGCCAGCGGAAATCTGTGCGGGTTGTCCTCTGGCCTCAGAGCGGCATTGCACTTCAAACGTGAGCCGAACGCTGGCTAGGCGCCATACGGCGATAGATGTAGAACGGCGAAGCTCCGACGCCGGGGTTCCCCCAAGTACAGTAACTTCGGCGACCGGCTAAGCGTTCCCGAGTATGGTCAACGGCTCCGCTGGGTAATAGCCTCGAATGCCAGAGGTAACTTCCATGGCAACTCCAGTCCAGGCCAGGTCAACCATTCAGCAGTTCGGAGACGTTTCTGCTTCAAACGAGGCATACGCATCCGCTATTTCCTGGAGCGCTGTGATTGGCGGGGCGTTTGCGGCAGCCGCGTTGTCGCTTGCCCTGCTCGCCTTGGGCGCGGGAACTGGATTGTCAGCGATTTCGCCGTGGTCGTCCAGGGGCGCGTCGGCGTCGGCAGTGGGCGCAGGGGCGATCATTTGGCTGATCGTCATTGAAATTCTCGCTTCTGCAATGGGTGGCTACCTCGCGGGGCGTCTGCGCACAAAGTGGGTGAACGTGCACACTCACGAAGTATATTTTCGAGATACGGCGCACGGTTTCCTCGTGTGGTGCGTCGGCCTGGTGATGACTGCTGCTTTCCTGGCGACGGCCGCCGCATCAGTTGTGGGAATTACAAGCAATCAGACGGCGACAGCGGCCGGCGCGCAAGCTGGCCCGAATGCTTATTTTGTGGATTCCCTATTCCGGTCAGGGCGCGCCGAACGAGTTGATCCATCCGAGCGCACCGAGGCCGGCCTGATTCTCGCCAGAGGAATTCAGGAGAAGGCTCTGCCCGCGGCTGACCGGACGTATCTGGCTCAGCTTGTATCGGCGCGAACCGGGCTGAGCGAAACAGACGCGCAAGGGCGCGTGTCTGAAGTTTTTGACCAAGCGCGACAGAACGCAGACACTGCTCGTAAGGCAGCAGCCCACTCGCTCTATTGGGCGTTTCTCGCGCTTTTGATTGGTGCGTTCTGTGCCAGCTTTGCTGCTACCATCGGCGGCAAGCAACGCGATCGTATGGCTGCTGCGAGGATTTGAGTACTTCAAGGAGGCTCTGCGATGCGTTCTATCTTGCTTCTTTTGCTCGGTGTGCCTATCCCGCTCATCATCCTGGTCGGACTCTTCAGTCACTTCTGATTCTAGGGCCGTCTCATACTCGCTAGCGCCTGAAAGAGTCAAACAGGTCCTCGCGTCGAACGGCCCCCGGGTATTCCGTGTTTTCTTTGTCCTTGGTCTGATCATTCGGGAGGCGAGAATGTGAACGCCCGAGACCACGTTCCCTTTCTTCCCGGTTAGGGCCTGGCGGGTTCTGGGTGGAAGTAGAAACCCCTGAACATGTGCAATTGCTTGGGAGCAGTTGTGGAAGCCGATGGCGAGGGCGCCCGAAGCACAATTCTTCGGGCCTCTTCAGATCGCAAGAGTTTCAATCCCGCCACTCAAGTCACTTCTTACCGGCAGGCATCAGCGCCGTCCACGGTACGTTCGGAACCACGTGGCCGGTTCCATCGATCAATCTGATATTTGCCGTTTGCATGAGTGAGTTGACGCCGACGATTTCAAAAATACCCTCGTGCTCGGCGGTACGGACGCGCTCGCCATTCTTTGGGGCGATCGCTTTCGTTGCAGTGGCCATGTCCCCCTCCATTCTTTCCAGCTATTCCAAATCCGTGTCCAAGGCGGCATTTGGCGGGCTGCTACTTCGCAAAGCCCGCAACAAAAGAATCGCGTCGTTCAGTGCGATGCGTTCGAGAAGTCCCGGAGGATTTTCAAGCTTCGCTTTCAATCTCGACAAAACTGCCGCCTTCATCGCCTGAATTCGACCGGGCGTTTGCGCGCCTTGTCGCGCCGCCGTTTCAAAGTCGTTTTGCCAGTCGGGGTGTTGCAGATTTCTGGATCTTGAAAGGAGCGAGGTCATCGACGTACCTCCTGCGGTTACATCCATTTCGTGTGTGGTGAGAGTGTGTTCCTTGTCATCCATCCGTGTCAACACACCAGACCTTCGAGGACGCCGCATTGGTTAGGGTAGGGGGGCCTCGCCAAGTCGGGGTAGCCGCTTCTGCGCGGTGGCCGTGTTCACTCGGGTCCCTGGCCTGCATCGGTCAACCTGAATGCACTATCCCCTGTAATCGGCGATTGCTAGAATTCGCGGAACCTTGATGACTCCTGCCGGGCAGACGGGGATCCGTGACCAAGCCGCCCTCATTAGTGCGCGGCTCGACCGGCTGCCCACCACGCGCTACATCTGGACACTTTTGCTACTGATTTCGCTCGGTGGATGTTTCGAGTTCTATGATCTTTTTCTTACAGCCTATATCGGTCCCGGGTTGATTCGTAGCGGACTGTTCACTAGCGCCTCTGTCTCCTTCTTCGGACTCCGCGGGCTGGCCAGCTTTGTATCTGCAACATTCGCCGGGCTTTTCATCGGGACAATCGCATTCGGATTTACCGCCGACAGATTCGGCCGCCGGGCAATTTTTACCTATTCTTTGTTGTGGTATACCGCCTGTTCAATCGTTATGGCCTTTCAGATCAGTGCGTTGGGAGTTCTGGTATGGCGATTTATCACTGGCATCGGCATTGGCATCGAGTTGGTCACAATCGATGCGTACATCGCTGAGCTGATGCCCAAGGAAATTCGAGGCCGCGCCTTCGCCCTCAACCAAGTGGTGCAATTCACGGCCATACCGTTGGTGGCGCTGATTTCCTGGCTGCTTGTGCCGCGCAACCCATTCGGCATCGACGGCTGGCGCTGGGTGGTGCTGATTGGCTCGGCCGGCGCAATATTCGTCTGGTTTATCCGGAGGAGCATTCCGGAGAGTCCTCGGTGGCTGATCGCTCGCGGGCACATTTCCGAGGCGGAACGCGCTGTTACGAATATGGAAAAGCGAGTGGCTGCAGAGTTGGGCGCCGAACTTCCACCCATCGTCGCGGAGGCTTCGGCGAAGCAATCGCCAAACGCGAACGTGAAATTCGTTCAAATCTTTCGCCCGCCGTATCTGCGGCGAACGCTCATGCTGATGGTTTTTCATTTGGCACAGACCGTCGGTTACTACGGCTTTGCTTCGTGGGTGCCCACATTGCTGATTGCCGCGGGCATCCGGACCACTGCCAGCCTGCAATACTCGTTTATCATTGCCATCTTTGCGCCCGTCGGGCCGCTGCTGGTCCAAGGGATTGCCGACAGGATCGAACGCAAGTGGCAAATTGTGTGGAGCGCCATCTGCATCGGAGGGTTTGGCCTTTTGTTCGCGCGCCAGAGCGAGCCAGCCTGGCTCATCGTTCTTGGAGTGATGCTGACCTGTTCGAATAACTGGATGTCGGTGGCATTTCATGCTTACCAGGCTGAGTTGTTTCCTACGCGAGTGCGAGCGCGGGCTGTGGGCTTTGTCTACTCGTGGAGCCGCTTCAGCGCAATCTTCACGAGCCTGATGATTGGCTTTTTCCTCGAACGCTTCGGCGTGGGCGGTGTTTTCGCGTTCATCGCCGCTTCCATGTTCGCCATCGTTCTGGCAATCGGCATTTTCGGTCCGCGGACGCGCGGCCTGGCACTGGAGTCAATCTCCCATTGATGCGCAAGTTGTTCCAACTCATGGCAGTTGGCAGCATCGCGATGTGGGCATACATTCGCGCTAAGCGGCTCCCCCGCCGCCCGACATGCTCAGAGTCTTCCATCCGTCATATGCCAGTCATCGTTCTGCAAAACGAGCCTGTTATCAGCGTATGGGCTCAGCTTGGTTCGTCGGCTCACTTTGTGTAACCTGAAACATGCTCCGCCGTCCGTGTCGAATTGGCTCTTGGAGGTGTCAGTGTCGCGGGTCAGAAGTTTCTACGCCTTGGGTGTACTTATTCTCTTGAGCGCGTTGGGCAATTCCAGCGTTAGCGCCCAGGAGATCAAGACCGTTTTTGTGATCGCGATGGAGAATCACAATTGGACCCAGCCAGCAAACCAGTTCACTGGCAGGACTCAGCAGATTTTTAAGAATTCGAACGCGCCATTCATTAATAGTCTTGTGAACGGAACCGCCTTCGCCAGTGTCAACGGCTCAAGGGATCAGATTAGCAAGCAGGTCGCTTACGCAACGGCCTACCATAATGTTTTGGTCACCGGAAGTGGAGACAACCCCCATGTCCATCCTTCCGAGCCGAACTATATCTGGTCCGAAGCCGGTACTAATTTTGGCGTGTCGAGCGACAACGATCCCTATTCCGGAGAGGGACCCACGAACCAGGATACTCCGCTGCACCTGAGCAATCTTCTCACCATGTCTGGAAAAACGTGGAAGTCGTACCAGGAAGACATCGACCTTACTCTGAATGGCGGCGCACTCACCAACGTTCCCCTGCCGCCGGAAAAGTGGACCGTTCCGCTGACCAGTCTTGCGGGGTTCGCGAGTAGCTACTTCAATGCGTACAACAACTCCAGCCAATTCAATTACGCCGCCAAGCATAATCCCATGGTGTTCTTCACGGATACCAATGGCGGCGACGACCCGACTCCAATGAATCCGTTATCTTCGCACTACGCACCGTTGCAGCAATTGTTGACCGACCTGGCAAACGATGCCGTGGCCGATTACAACTGGATTACCCCGGACCAATACAACGATATGCACACTGCGATCGGAGGGGGTTACAAAGGACTAACCGGCGACGCTGCAAGGATCAGGGAGGGCGACGACTTTTTGAGCCAGATCGTTCCCGTCATCATGGCGTCAAACGCTTACAAGAACCAAGGCGTCATCATCATTTGGTGGGACGAATCCGAATCGGACCGGTTGGCGCGTGATAACGCGGACGACCTCAAACACACGATTGGTGAGATTGTCATCTCTCCGCGTGCTCATGGGAACGTGAACGGACTTCCGTATGCGAGCCCGTTGGCCTACTCGCATTCCTCCGATTTGCGCACTATGCAAGAAATCTTTCACGTGGGACCCTTCCTGGGTGATGCGGCCAACGCCACCGATCTGTCTGACTTGTTCGACTCGGGCGCCGTCCCCAAAATGCCGCCGGAAACTCGCTCTCAGGGCCCGTACGGAGGGCACGCACAGTAAATCTGACCCCTGCGCTGACTCAAGTCGAGCGACCTCTCCAGCCGATAATTGCGGCACCCGCCCGCACCAGTCTAGAATTTCAAACGCAACATAAACTGGATCTGCCTGGGCAATCCCGTTCCAGTGTTCGGCGAAGAGTCATTGTCATTGTTATTGTTGAAGTTCACTGTGCTAGTAATCACACCGAAGCCTGGCTGCGTATCCAGAAAGCCAGTCGATGATGCTGCGGGGTCGTAAATGAGGTTGAGCGACCCCGGGTCGCCAAGCTGCGTGTGGTTGAATAGGTTGAAGGCCTGCACAGCAAATTCCAGAGTGAACCGCTCCGTGATACGCGTGTCCTTTTCAAGTCCGAGATCGATTTGCCAGGAGGGGAGCGCCCGAATCATCCCGTTTCCCTCATTGCCGAATCGGGTGAAGTTGCCGTTTGCATCGACGGGTGGAGCCTGAAAAGCGGCCGGGTTTATTAGCGGCACGCCGTTATGGCCTCCTCCTGGGAGCGTCAGCGGCACTCCAGGAACAATGTCGGGCCGCTGACTGGTTTGATCGTTGCCATCCGGTAACAAATACGTATCGGCAAATCCATCGAACGGTCCGCCCGAAATGCTATTGCTCAAATCCATACCCACCGTCAGCGGGTGGCCGGTGTGCCACGTATTGACGCCGCTTACCATCCACCCGCCCACAAGTTTGCCCAAGGCTCCGGAACGTTTCAGATGGTTTGTGCCAGGTCCAAAGGGAAGCTGGTACACCTCCTCGGCGACGAAATTGTGGCGGATGTCGAAGACACTAGGTCCTTTATCGCAAGCTAAGCAATTGATGTTTTCCGGCCCACTGGATTCGCCGCCGCCGACTGAACCGTCGTTAATGGAGTGAGAATATGTGTAGCGCGCTAGAAAGGAAAAGCCGTTCGTGAGCTGCCGCTGGAGAGAAAGGTTCAGTCCATTGTAGGTGCTCGATCCGATATCGCTCTTGTAATCGACCGAGCCATAGGGATCGGGATTATTGGGGTCCGGGAAGAACTGATCCAGCGGCCGAACGCAATCCGTGCCGGCGCTGTTGAGAGTCACAGGAACCGAACAAAGATTCACGGCGCCGCGCGAAAACAGTCGCACGCCATGGCTTCCCAGATAGGAAGCTGAAAACACGAAGTTAGCCGGAATTGCCTGTTCGACCGTCAGTCCCCATTCCTCCGCGTAGAGATTGCGTCGCCCTTCGCGCTGCAAAGCGCGAGGGTGAGCCCCTGCCTTCGAGATTGAAAGGCCAGAAAGATCTGGGATTGCCTGCGCGAAGGCAGCGTCCATCGGGACCGCTTGGTTCACAACCACACGGAAGGTGTCGCTCTCCAGGCCCGCATTCAGATCGTCGTTCTGCGCTGCGCCATGATAAATCCCAAATCCCGTGCGGATAACCGTCTTGTCGTGCATTGCCGCAGGAGCCCAGGCAAGGCTGATGCGGGGGTCAAAGTCACGATAATCTGGATTCGTGAGATATGGATTTGCCGGGCAAGGCGCCGTGTTAATCGGCGCGGGGAAGGGCGTGCTAAATGACCCTGTTCCGAGGCAGGCTCCATGAAACGCGTTGAAGTCGAATACGGTCGTTCGATTGGTGGCCTCGGTCGGAGCGCCGTAGTATTCCCAACGTAGCCCAGCGGTGACGGTGAATGTGGGGGTTATCCTCCATTCGTCCTGGAAGTACGGCATAAAGAAATTGCGACGCAACCGGTGACAACACCAAGGGGCATTGAACAATATGCCCGAGAGAGTGCCTGAAATGAGGCTCTGGTCGTCGCCGAAGGTGAGGTTGTTGTCTGCTGTCTGGCCCTGATTGAGCCGAACCCTCCGATATTCCATGCCCATTTTGAAAGTATTTCGGCCATGGGTCAAAGCGAGGTTGTCGATAACTCCGAAGGTCGTCCCCACTTCGATGTCGGCCGACTCGTTCGGAATATTCGAGAAAAAATTGGTGTTCACCGCAAACGGCAACGTACTTCCGTGAGGATTGTGAAAAGGCGAGCGGTTGACATAGAACTTCGTCTCGTTAAATAGATTGGGTGAAAACACGTGTTGTAGCGCGAGGAGGTAGTTCGCCGGATGATTGAATACCTGGTCGCTGTCGAGACCGGTCGTGCTGACGTTGATCTGGGAAGATGAAAGGCTGATATCCCGCTGCGCTCGGCCATAAAAGGTTGTCTTGTCGCTGAATTTGTGGTCGATACGAACCAGCCAGGTATCCTCATGAATGGTGGTTCGAATCGGATGGACGAACTCCTCTACGTCCGTCGACGGATCGTTGGCGTCGAATGTGAGTCCACAATTGTTTGCTTGGAGCGCGCAGTTGGCGAAAGCGCTATCGGGAAAGACGTTCTTTGGAGCGCAACCTCCGATCGCGCCGGTCGAGGCCCGCCAAGGAAATCCTTGCAGAACCGCGCACATGGCCGGCGAAGGGCCTTGACCGTTTCGGCCGTTCACTAGGATGTCCTGTACCAGGGTCGCACTCGGCACGAAAGTGTTGCCATTCGTCGAACTCTGTTGCAGCTGGCGCAATCCTTCATAGCTAATGAAAAAGAACGTCTTGTCCTTCTGGATCGGCCCCCCAATGGTCAATCCATACTGTCCCATCCTGAAAGGAAGGATGACAGGATTTCCCTGTGCATCGAAGTCATTAAAGTTGCGCGCGTCAAAGATCGAATTTCTTAGGTAGCCGAAGACGGTACCATGAAAGTCGTTCGTGCCCGACTTGGTGACCACGTCGATCTGGCCGCCCGACTGAGTGCCATACTCGGTGTCGTAGAGGGCGCTATTCACACGATATTCGTCAACGGCATCTTCTGAGATCTGCAGCCGCACAGAGGATTTCTGAGCCTGTTCCTGAACGCCACCCGCATCCACGCCGTCGATGCTGAAGTTATTGTCATCTCGGGCGCGTCCGGCGAAACGTATGGTGCGCTGATCGCCTCCGCCGTCGTCTTGTGCGAACGGGGCGAGGATAGTCAACTCAGACCAGTCCCGCCCGTTTACCGGCAGATTCGCGATCTCCTCGTTACTGATAACGGATGCGTCCGCCGCCGATGTGTGCTCGGCGGGATCCACCTGCGCTTGGACCTCGACTCGTTCGCTAATCGCGCCGAGTTCGAGCCCGACGTCGAGGGCGTGGTCCTCGCCAACGCGTAGGACCACGTTGTTGATTACCTTCGTGTTAAATCCGGACTGCGAGACGGAAACGGAATAAGTCCCGACAGCGAGACCGGGAACCAAGTAATAGCCGTGCCCGTTGGACTTAGCCTCCTGGCTGATTCCAGTATCGGTTCGGGTGATTTTAATGCTTGCGCCGGGGACGGTTGCTCCGCTTTGGTCCGTGATCGTTCCCTCCAAAATAGCGCGGTCGGTTTGCGCCTTCGCCGGAATCACCGCTACAAACACTAAGGCGATTGCTAGTGGTGTGAGATATCTCATGTAAACCTCGTCTGTTCTTCTTCGCTCCGGAAGGCATGAGGACACATCAACACGCCCGCAGCGGCACCAGTCGTCGTTCAAATATTGACTTTGGCTGATTACTACGGAGTCAGATTTAACCGAGGAAGTGTGACAAACGCATGAACGACACTTGATGTGCTGATGAATTACTCTCGTCCTCACCAAGGTGATCGGTCACTCGGCCGCTAATCGTGACTTTTCCGCTTTGCGCCAAACCGCTCTTTGCCCCTGCGGGAAAGAGAACCGCGAGAAGGAACAGGGTAAAGAATCGGCACACACCTCTATGTTGGCGACGCATGGTTACACCTCGCTTGAGTTACCGGCGCGTGAAAGAAGAATTAACAACGCGTGAGAATCGAGGAATAGATGGGTAAGTCCGCCAATTTCGGGGGGGCATGGTAGGGCGTTAATGACAGACCAGTCAGCGCCGTTTCTTGCGTTCGTTTTGCGCGACCCGCGCCTTCACCAGTCTCTTGATGAGTGCAGTTGGCAGTGGCTTGTCCGTGGGGAAGTGGACGGTCCCTTTGGATGTAGAGAAGCCCTTGAGTTCGCGTTTAAATGCTTCGATAACCGAGGCAGTAGGGAACAAACTGCAGTGGTCCGAGAATGCGGCAAACCACACCAGCACCCCTTTGCACTTGAATGCAGGAATCCGATAGCTGATTGTCTCGGTAGCCTCCGGTGGCAAAGCGGAGCGAATTGCTGCGCGCATCCTGTTCAAGGTGCTGCGCGCAGGTTCCGGGACGCTGGCAAGATATTCATCGACATTTTTCGGGGCGCCGCTGTGTTTCGCCGCGGAACGGCCATCAATGGATTTCGCTTTTTTCGCGCGGGCCATGCTACATCGTGGGGCCTGAAAACGTACGGCACGGTCTTCTGCGAAGGCAGCTCAAAATCGCACGAAGTGGTCCCACCGGCGTTTGTCAGAATCCGTCTTGCGAAAAACCGCAAGTCTTGAGAGCTGTGTGGGAACTTCCGTAAAATCCGCGCGGTTTAGGCGAATGAAAGATACGGCCCGCTGAATCGACGGCATCCACATGTCGTCGAGTATGATATAGCCACCTAGTTCGCAGACCAATGATGCCAGCGCAAAATCAACCGACACTCCGTCGAATTTGTGGTCGCCGTCGATGAAAATTACGCCAAATCTCCGCTGTTCTTTCGCAAACCGGGCGAGAGCTTGGATCGACGTTTCATGGCAGAATTCGAACGATCCAGATTGAATGCCGAGAACCTGCCCGCGAGCGACGCCGATGCCGTGCCAAGTCTCGTATTGAAAAGGGTCAACGGATGTGTGGTGTCCCTTTCCATTGGCCTGAATCGCGGCAAGGAAATAGACAGTCGAAAAGCCAAAGGCCAAACCAATTTCCAGAGAATTTTCCGGTTTGATTTCACGAACGAGGCGGTAAATCGACATCCCTTGCTGCGGCGCGATACGGGTAGTCGCATCTAGCGTGTGTGTTTTGCCATCAGCGCCAAGCTGCGGGTCACCGGCATACATGGAGCATAGTACGTCGACAAATGGCGCTCCAATGGAAGCGATAGCTTCACGTGGCGTGAGTTCAGGGGCGCTCCGTAGAACGCTGAGTCTTCGGGATAGTGTTCTCATCGGCGGCTGATTCTCCTCAAACTGAGCGTCGAGGAACATCTGGGCCGACGTACCTGCTCCTGCAGGATACAACGCCCTTGGTTCTTCGCACAGGGAATACTCTGGATCCATCCAACCTGAACCCCTGCCAACCTTAACTGGCCATCCTATTGTTGTCCCCAGAGCACAGTGACATGATTGTTCCCTCGCGCGAGAGCGCCGAATCGAACCACCGGGAGGGAAAGCATGGGCGAGCCAAGCATCAAGGTGCGTACTGGAGCGCCCTATCCTCTAGGTGCCATGTGGGATGGCGCAGGAGTCAACTTCGCGCTATTTTCCGAGCACGCCACCAAAGTGGAGCTCTGCCTCTTCGATTCAGCCGATGATCACAAGGAATCCCAACGTATCGAGTTGAAAGAACAGACAGACATGGTGTGGCACGGTTACATGCCGTGGATTCTGCCGGGGCAAGTCTATGGATACCGCGTCCACGGGCCTTACGATCCCGCGGCAGGGCATCGATTCAATGCTGCCAAGATTGTGCTCGACCCATACGCCAAGGCCATCGCCCGAACCGTGAATTGGGCGCCTGAAATGTACGCCTATCGGCAAGGCGGCGAGGACGCTGACTTGGTGATGGATGAGCGCGACAATGCAGCCTTTGCTCCGCTAGCGGCCGTTGTGGATACCGCTTTTACGTGGGGGAACGACCGGCAGCCGCGCACGCCCTGGCACAATACGGTGATCTACGAGCTGCACGTCAAAGGTTTCACTCGTCTGCGCTCGGATCTCCCCGAAAAAATGCGCGGAACGTACTCGGGGTTGGGCTCAGAGCCGGCAATCCGCCACCTGTTGGATCTGGGAGTTACGGCCGTTGAGCTGATGCCGGTTCACCATCACTCCGTTGACAACCACCTCGCGGATCTGGGGCTCACCAATTACTGGGGCTACAACACTCTTGCATTTTTTGCGCCTGACCTCCGCTACTCGGTAACACAAACTCCGCTGGAATCGGTGCGGGCTTTCAAAACCATGGTCAAGAACCTGCATTCCGCCGGCCTGGAAGTAATTCTGGATGTCGTCTACAACCACACGGCGGAGGGCAACCACCTCGGCCCCACCCTTTCCCTGCGCGGCGTGGACAACGCAGCGTATTACCGGCTCGAGCAAGACAATCCGCGCTTCTACACGGACTATACGGGTTGCGGAAACACGCTCAACGTGCGGCACCCCAGAGTGCTCCAACTCATCATGGATAGCCTGAGGTATTGGGTGATCGAGATGCACGTCGACGGTTTCCGCTTCGATCTGGCCAGCGCTCTGGCGCGCGAGCTCCATGCCGTGGATAAGCTAGGAGCGTTCTTCGACATCATTCACCAGGATCCGGTGCTGTCTCAGGTGAAACTGATTGCCGAGCCCTGGGATATTGGAGAAGGTGGCTATCAGGTGGGCAACTTTCCCGTGGGCTGGACAGAATGGAACGGAAAATACCGCGATGCAATGCGCAGGTTCTGGAAGGGAGACGGCGGAGTCGTTTCGGAGTTGGCTACGCGTCTCGCCGGCAGCAGCGATCTTTACAGCCACAGCGGGCGCCGGCCATACGCCAGCATCAATTTCGTCTGCAGTCACGATGGGTTCACCCTCAACGATTTAGTCAGCTACAACGAGAAACACAACGAGGCCAATCTGGAAAACAATCAGGATGGCGACAACAATAATTTGAGCTGGAACTGCGGCGTGGAAGGGCCCGCGAACGATCCTCAGATCCTTTCGTTGCGCGAACAGCAGAAGCGCAACTTTCTGGCCACGCTCTTGCTGTCCCAGGGAGTGCCCATGCTTTGTGGCGGAGATGAGTTCAGCCGCACTCAGCAAGGAAACAACAATGCGTACTGCCAGGACAACGCGCTGAGCTGGCTGGACTGGAACTGGACGAACAAGCAGAAAGACTTGGTCGAATTCACTCGCTACGTCATCGAGCTGCGAAAGGAAGAGGCAGTGCTGCGTCGAAGGAAGTTTTTTCAGGGGCGCAGCATCCGCGGGGCCGGCGTCAAGGATATCGCCTGGTATGAACCGCGCGGCAGGGAAATGACCGACAAGGCGTGGGGCGATCCCTTCGCCCGCTGCTTGGGCGTCCTGCTGAATGGGAATACCCTGGATGAAATCGACGAGCGAGGAGAGCCGGTGATTGGAGACACGCTCTTCCTTATGTTCAACGCTCACTACGATCCAATTCTTTTCCGCCTTCCGGTGAAGCGGGCGGGCGAAAGGTGGGAGCGTCTTCTGGATACCGCCGACGAGCAGATCAAGACCGGCTTATTGGTCCGCGACCATACCTACAAGATACGCGGCAGGTCCGTGGTCGTCCTGCGTTTGAAGGCCGCTGATGCATCCAAACCGGAGACGGTAACGGCAAGCGAGCCGGCGCAAGCAGCGCTGGCTCCTGCCAAGTAGAAAACTTTCGCGGCCACTTGTTCTGTTGCCGATGAATATCCGGGCGGTACTCACCGAAATTTGTTCTTGACACGCCGGGGCCGCAAATGTTACACACTGTAACGCTACAATGACTAACACACCCCGCATCCGGCCCAGGAACCTTGGCGACGTCGAGCAGGCGGTGATGGATTACGTCTGGTCGTACGGCCCTTGCACCGCCGATGCCTGTCGGGAAGCGCTGGCGCACAGCCGCCCCATGAAGGACTCGACCATTCGCACCGTTCTGCGCCGCCTCGAAGCAAAGGGCTACGTCATCCACGAACTCGACGGCCGTACGTTCGTTTACCGCGCCGCGGAAGCGCGCGAAAACGTAGCAGCGCGCGCCGTGAAACACATCATTGACCGATTCTGCGACGGCTCCGCCGAACAGCTTGTGATGGGCATGGTCGATAGCAATGTTCTAGGGCGCAAAGACTTGGAACGGATGGCCCGCAAGATCGCTCACAGCCGCCAGGGCCAGAGCAAGTCACCAGCCAGATCTGGCGCGCGGCCGTCTGGAAAGGATGACAAGCCATGATTCCCGCTCCGGTAGCTCACGCATGCTCGGCGTTGCTCGCGCATCTGATTGCTCCCGCCGCGCGCTCGCTGTGCCTGGGATGCTTCGCGGCGCTGGCGATGGGCGCCCTGCGCGTGAAAAGTGTTTCTGCGCGTCTCGCTGTTTGGAGGGTGATGCTCTACGCGGGGCTAGCCATGCCGGTGCTGGGATTGATTTTGCCTCCGCTATCATTTCAGTTTCCGGCGGCTGTGGCACGGCTCATTCCGCAGCACGCTAGAGTCGCGAACGCGCTCCGCCCGAGCGGAGACACTCCCACGACGGGAGCGTTCGCGCCTGAGGCGTTTCCCATCGCTCCATTTCGCGTGGACACTGAAATTCCGTTGCCCAAAAGCGATGCGGAAGTCGGCCCGACGAGCACCGCGCGAACTTCGCGCTCGGATGATCTGCCCGCCGATCATTTTATTTCCGCGAACGCTGCGCCCGTTGTTCGCGAGACCGATGCTTCCCCGGCGATCGCGGCCACAAAACCTGTATCGTTTCCGTGGACTGTCTTTTTCGCCGCCGCCTATATCTCAATCACTCTCGTTTTCCTCGGCCGGCTGTCTCTCGGGATCATCTTCAGTCGGCGACTCATTCGCGGCGCTCGACCGATTGCCGAATCGGAGGTTATCGAACTCGTGACCTTTCGTGGGTGGGGGGATCATTCCGCTGTTCCCGTGGGACTTGCGGAATCCGAATTGATTTCTGTGCCGATTACCCTGGGAATTCCGCGGCCGATTATTTTGCTTCCGGTCGAGTGGCGGGAGTGGAGTCCCGCCGCGCTCCGCGCCGTGCTCGCCCATGAACGGTCGCACGTGATTCGCCACGATGCTTTCACGCAGCTCCTCTCTCTTTTGCACCGCGCTATTTTTTGGTTCAGCCCGCTGAGCTGGTGGCTGCACCGCTGCCTGGCGGATGCCGCGGAAGAAGCAAGCGATGAAGCCGCGCTGCTTTCCGGAGCCGACCGCGAGCAGTACGCGGAAACACTCCTCGGCTTCTTCCTCGCGCTTCAACGGACTCCGCGGCGCGTGAACTGGCAGGGTGTCTCGATGGCTAAAGCAGGACAGGCAGAAAAACGAGTGGATCGGATCCTTGCATGGGAAGGAGATTCAATGCGCCTCAATAAATCCTTGTCAATTATTCTGTTGTTGCTTGGTATTGCCGTTGTGCTTTTCGCGGCCACCGCGCGGCCATCGATTGCTCACGCTCAAGATAGTGTGACCATTCCGATTCCCGTGACGATTCCGGTGCCGGCTCCAGCAAAGCCCGCCGCGATAGATAATCCGGGGCCCGGCGCACCACCCCCTCCCATGGTTGTGGCGCCTCGGCAGGCGCCTGGCGCAGCTCAGCCCGCCCCTGAGCCGGTAGCTCCTTCTGCTCCTGTGCCGCAGGCTGTTCCACTGCCGGAGGCTGGACCAAACTCTTTCGCACCACCGTTCGTTGCGCTTCACCTCAACGACGTCATCAGCGACGACCAAATTCGCAAGATTTACCGGGACGCAACTGGCGCAATTTCGCGTGCCGAGCTTTCGAAAAACGAAGTTCAAGAAGCCGTGGAGCTTCAGCTCCAACAGTTTCAACGCGACGGCGTATTCCGAACCGGCGGGTACCCGATGAACTGGGGCGCGTTCGACGACGGTTTTGGCGGCCGCTACGTGATCGTGTCGGGAGATTCCCCCATTCTCATGTCCGGCAATTCGGAAGATGTCGAGCACGCCACTTCGCTCCGCAACAAAATCACGGGCGATTACATCTGGTTCCAGCACGACGAGAAAAACTATGTGATCCGCGACAAGGCCACGGTCGAGCGCGCCAAGGAGTTGTTCAAGACGGAAGAAGGATTTAACCAGAAGCAGGACGCTCTGGGAAAGCAACAGCAGGCATTGGGCGATCAACAAAGGGAACTCGGCAAGAAAATGGAAGCGGTCCGCGTGCAAATTCCAGACATGAGCGCCGACATGCAGAAGCTGGAAGCCCAGATGAAGCAGCTCAGCGCCGGCGGCACGCAGGAACAGTTGGGCGATCTACAACGCCAAATCGGGGAACTCCAACGCAGAATTGGAGAATCTCAATTTCACGCCGGCGATCAGCAACGTCAGGTCGGCGAGCAGATGCGAGACCTTGGACGACAACAAGCTGAAATCGGGCGGCAACAAGGTGAGCTGGGCCGGCAGCAGGCGGAGGCGTCCCGCCAGGCTAATGAACAGATGAAGCAGCTTCTAAATGACTCCGTCACTCGCGGCACGGCACAGCCGGAATAAGCATCGCAATTTCTCTTGCTGCACTGTGGAGAAATGCCGGCAATCAGCTAGCGGAGTTGCGCGAATTCTTCGGTGATGTACAAAGTTCCTTCCGAATCTCTAGCTACGCCGATGCCGACGATGGCGTAGTTCGGATTGAGGATATTTGAGCGGTGGTTTTGCTGGAATTTCGGTTCGTCCATGAATAGGGCCTCGGCTTCCGCCGCATCGCGAGCCCGGGCCACATTTTCTCCGGTGGAAAGCCACTGAATCCCCATGGTGGAAACGCGTTGCGCGGGAAGGCTTCCGTCCGACCCTTCGTGAGATAAATATCCGGCTCGGGCCATTTCCTCCGAGTGCGCCCTGGCTACTGCGGCCAGCCTATCGTCCCACCGAAGCGGGTGTGCGCGGCCTTGGGTCTCCTCCCAATTTTGCTGCGCTGTTCGGTCCTGATTGGTCAGGTAGAGCATCTGCGCTTCCGGTGAATCAAGCCGGCTGGGGGAATCGTTGCCCGGCAAAGCCCGGGAAGACACCGCAGGAGCGAGAGCGCCCGCCACCAAGAATGCCGCTGCGGAAAGCAGTCCGCAGATGGATAAACGAGCGCAAATAAAGGGGATAGTCTCTTTCGGAGTAGCCATCAGTTCCTCGCTCACTCCATAAGGCTATGCTTTTGGAGTTTCGAGAAACACTGGCCGAAAGTACCGTTTTGGAGCTAGTACGTACGGGCACTTTCGTATCGCCTAAGTTTCGCTCCTTCCATTTCGCATGGAAAATCTGAAGATTCGACTCGGGGATGGGTTTGCGCCGAGGGAGGCCGGCAGCGAGGGCTTCAGGCGATGGCGAGGGGAATCGCTTTTTTCCACTTTCCTTGCGATTTCAGAATCAGCTCGACAACTTCGCGAATGGCTCCCTTGCCGCCATCAACCGTGGTGACGTAGTGAGCCGCGCGCTTCACTTCCGGCGCGGCGTCGCCCACAGCTACCGCGAGGCCGGCGCGTTCCAGCAGGGGAAGATCTGGCAGGTCGTCGCCCACGTAGGCAACTTCTTCGTCGGTAACGCCTGCGCGAAGCAGAATCGCTTTGTACGACTCGAGTTTTTTCGGCTGGCCTTGAATCACGAATTCCATGGACGCCTCTCGGGCACGCCGCGCGGTGGCCGGCGAATCGCGTCCCGTAATTAGCCCGGTGCGGATACCCATGATGCTCGCGAGCTTGATGCCCGCGCCGTCGTGGGCGTTGAAAACTTTCATCTCGGCAACGCTGCCGTCGGGAAAACCCTGTAGGCAGACGACGCCGGGGGTCATCGTGCCGTCCACGTCCATCAGCAGAACGCGGATTTTTTTGGCGCGCCGCATCACTTTCGCGGGAAATTTTATTTCGCGAATCGGCATTTGGATTTCCGACTAGGCCGTCAAAACAATTGCAGTGTCCAGAGATCGTGGATGTGGACGATGCCCTCGAGGCGGCCGGCAGCGTCTACGACCACCACGGATGTGATCTTTTTTTCTTCCATGAGCCGGAGCGCGGTGGCTGCAAGCTCGGTGCGCGGCAGCGTGACCGGATTTTTGGTCATGCAATCGATGGCGGCGAGTTCCAGAACGTTTTGCTTGCGCCGCTGCATCACGCGGCGAAGGTCGCCATCGGTGATAATTCCCAGCAGGTGCCCATCGGGCTTGGTCACCGCGGTGAGGCCCAGCCCTTTGCTGCTCATTTCGTAAATCACGTCGGGCATTTTGGTGGCGGGAAGCACCCGCGGCAAGTCGTTGCCCATGTGCATCAGCATCTCGATGCGCCGCAGTTTTTTTCCGAGGCGTCCACGAGGATGCAGGGCGGCGAAATCATCTTCGCGAAAATCGCGGCGCTCGAGCAAAGCGATCGCGAGCGCGTCGCCCATCGCCAGCGCCGCGGCTGTGGAAGCCGTGGGCGCAAGGTTCAACGAGCAGGCTTCCTCTTTGACAGCGATGTCGAGCACGATGTCGCTGGCCGTCGCCAGCGTCGAGGACTCTTTCGCCGTGAGGGTTACAATCTTTATGCCGAGCCGTCTGGCGGCTTCCACCAGTTCGATCAGTTCATCGGTTTCACCGCTGGTGGAAATCGTCAACAGGACATCACCGGCCGCGAGCATGCCGAGATCGCCGTGGAGAGCTTCGGCGGCGTGCAGAAACATGGATGGCGTGCCGGTGCTGGAAAACGTCGCCGCGATTTTTCGTCCGATCAATCCGGATTTGCCGAGCCCGGCAACAACCACGCGCCCTTTGCAGGAGTACAGCAGCTCGACAGCATTTTCGAAGCGCTCGTCCAAGCGATCGATCAGACCACTAATGGCCTCGGCTTCGATTTGGAGGACGCGCTTCGCCGTCGGCACCGACACTTTTCTTCCGTTCGACGAGATCGCGCTTTTCCGAGGCGTCGCCGGACTCATCGGGCTCGCCACTTTCTGCGCTCCGGCTTGCGTGGCGCAGCCTTCGCCGAAGAATCCTGCTTCTGCAGAAGTCCGCCGTTCGCGTCCCATTCGCGAGTGAGCGCGGCGATGCTCGACACTTTTTCCAGAAGTGGCCGGAGGTTTTCGAGCGCGAGCGCGTTGGTGCCGTCCGAGAGAGCTTTCGCAGGATTGTCATGCACTTCGAGGAACAACCCGTCTATGCCGGCTGCGGTTCCCGCGCGCGCGAGCGGTTCGATGAACTCCGGCTGGCCGCCGCTCGAGTTTCCTTCTCCGCCGGGCAATTGCACCGCGTGCGTCACATCGAAGACCACGGGATAGCCCAGTTTGCGCATGATCGGAAACGATCGTATGTCCACCACAAGATTCTGGTAGCCGAAGGATACGCCTCTTTCCGTGAGAATGATTTTCTGATTCCCGGTGCTCGCGATTTTTTCCGCGGCATTGGCGACATCCCAGGGCGAGAGGAACTGCCCTTTCTTGATGTTGGCGGCGCGGCCGGACCGGCCGACGGCGACGAGAAGATCCGTTTGGCGCGAGAGAAACGCCGGAATTTGCAGCACGTCGCAAACTTCGGCGGCCGGGCCAACGTGACCTACTTCGTGCACGTCCGTGAGGATGGGCAGCCCGGTGCGCTTCTTGATTTTGGCGAGCACGCGAAGGCCGGCTTCCAGGCCCGGGCCCCGGAAAGAGCCAATGGATGAGCGATTGGCTTTGTCGTAAGAAGCCTTGAAAATCAGCGGGATACCGGCGGAGCCAGCGATCTGAGCCAGGCGAGTGGCGATTGAGATGGCATGGGCTTCGCTTTCAATTACGCAGGGGCCGGCGATGAGAAACAAGGGCGCGTCGCCGCCGATGCGGATTCTCCCGACTTCGAAGCTGTGGGAAGAATGCATCAAAGTGCGCCCGGCTGGTTGCGAGTGTCGCACGCCGATGCTGAAGATCGATCTAGCAATTGGGGTCGCAGGATCACTAAGATCAACAGCGTAAGCGGGTTCCGGCCGGTTTTCAATCTGGAATTCGCCGATGCCATCGGCATGGTTATGGCGACGCGATGGCGAATGCGCCCTCCGTTTTCGTGACGGGTAGACGTGACATCGGTCCTTTATTTTCAGATAGTTACGAGTGCTTCTACTCGGCAGGACTGACGAATAGAATCTGGCGCGGCCGAAGATATCGTCGCTCCTAGGGCGGTTCTCGCGAACCCGGCGCCGGATTGACAACCGGCCAGCGATGCACGACTCTCTATCGCGAGTGGGCGTGGGAGTGCTTGGCCACTGAGAGCAGCCCAGCCCTTGTGCTTGAGAGTTCCACATCGCCGCCATGTCCTTTCGTCGAGGCGGCTGCACAGCCTCAATGTGAGGCTATCATCGAAAATCGCAGTTTCAAGTACGTGGTTGTGTAAAGAATTTTTCGACCAACGACGCGAACTCAGCTAGCCTGGATTCGCGTCTGGCAATGCAGATGACCAACAGTTTGCCGAAAGCGGTGCTGGATAGCGCGGACGTCTCCGCGATCACGCAGGTTGTTTTGCGCGAACGAGAGAGCCGCGATATGGGTCGCTGGGAGCAGATGCGCGAGTGCTTCTGGCCCGACTCGGTGGTGCGAATCAGCTGGTTTCGAGGCAGCGGCCCGGACTTCGTGACCGGCTCAATCGACATGGCGCGCCGCGGCATTCCCGCGAAGCACAGGCTGGGACCGGTCCTGGTGACTCTGGCCGGAGATCGCGCCATTGCGAGCTTGACGGCCATCATTGACCTGCCGGTGAAACTGCAGAACGTGGAAGGCACCCTTTCAACGCATGCGCGCCTACTTTACCGTGCGGAACGCCGCAGTGAGCAATGGCGCATTTTTGGATTTGACGCGATCTACATGCGCGATGAGCTTACGCCTTCGATTCCAGGCGAGCACATCTCCATCAGCCACGAGGAGGTGCGAGGGTTCAGGCCATCCTATCGGATGCTGTCCTACTATCTCCGCAGCCAAGGATACGATATCGATCCGAATCTGGCGGGGGAAGATCGGGTGGATCTAGTGGAAGCGCTGAACCGTGAACTTTCGAGCTGGATGGCACTTCGATAGATTCGTTGCTCGCGGCAACTGCCGAGCGTGATTGCGGCGAGGCTGCTTCGCGTTGTAAACCGATTGGACTTACAATAATTCAGTGCCTTCCGCGATCGAAGACTACGCCCTCATTGGAGATTGCGAGACAGCAGCCCTCGTAGCGCGCGACGGCTCGATTGACTGGCTTTGCTTGCCGCGATTCGACTCCGGCGCGTGTTTTGCGGCGCTTCTGGGAACCCCCGACAACGGCCGCTGGCAGATTGCTCCGGCAGAGAAATATCGCGTAACTCGGCGTTACCGCGAGAAAACTCTCATCCTCGAAACTCAGTTCGATACCGACGATGGAAGGGTAACGCTGATCGACTTCATGCCGATTCGGAGCAAGACTCCCGAGATCATTCGTTTGGTGCGCGGCGATCGCGGGAAGGTGCAGATGCGAATGGATTTCGTGGTCCGTTTTGATTACGGCGAAGCGGTTCCATGGGTCACGCGCCAGAAGGACGGGGCGCTATCCGCGATCGCCGGGCCGAACCTTCTGGCGCTTCAAACGCCTGTTTCCCTTCGGGGAGAGGGGCTTAGGACGATTAGTGATTTTACTGTCGCTGAGGGAACAACGGTTGGCTTCGGCCTGACGTACGGGAACTCCTTCGGGCGGCCTCCGCGCTCGATAGATTTGGAATCGTCTCTGGAGAAAACGGAGAAATGGTGGCGCAAATGGACCTCGAAGTGTACCTATGACGGGCCAGAGGCCGAGGCCGTAGAGCGATCGCTCATTACCCTCAAAGCGCTCACGTATGCTCCGACCGGGGGCATCCTGGCCGCGGCGACTACGTCCTTGCCTGAACAATTCGGAGGGCAGCGCAATTGGGATTACCGATACTGTTGGTTGCGCGATGCGACGTTCAGTTTGCTCGCCCTGATGCATGCCGGCTACCGCGAAGAAGCGCGCCGCTGGAGAGACTGGCTGCTGCGCGCCGCCGCCGGGAGCGCCGACCAGTTGCAGGTGATGTACGGGGTTGCCGCCGAGCGCCGGATACCCGAATCGGAGCTGCCATGGCTGCCGGGCTATAAGGGTGCGTCGCCGGTGCGAATCGGGAACGCCGCCGCCGAGCAATTGCAATTGGATATCTACGGAGAGATTGCGGATGTCCTGCACCAGGCTCGTACGCACACCAAATCGAAGAGCGACTCGGCGATGGATCTTCAGCGCGAGCTTTTGAAGCACCTTCAGAAGATCTGGCGTGAACCCGACCACGGGATTTGGGAGTTTCGCGGGGAAGGGCGGCAGATCACTCACTCCAAGGTGATGGCCTGGGTGGCTTTCGATCGTGCGATCAAGTCTTGCGAGCGTTTCGGACTGGATGGGGATCTGGATAGCTGGCGGACCACACGGCAAGAGATTCATGACGATGTTTGCCATTTGGGATTTGACGCCGAACTGAATACGTTCGTTCAATCATATGGGTCCAAGCAAGTGGATGCGAGCTTGCTGCTCATTCCGCTGGTCGGATTTCTGCCGCCCGGCGACCCGCGAATTGCGGGCACTGTGCAGCAGGTGGAAAAGCGCCTGATCCGCGACGGCCTGGTGATGCGATACGACACTGAGAAAGTCGAAGACGGCCTGCCTGCGGGCGAAGGGGTATTTTTGGCGTGCAGCTTTTGGCTGGCGGACGCGTATCACCTTCTCGGCCAGGACGAGAAGGCGCAGGAACTCCTCAAGCGCGTGCTAAGACTTCGCAATGACGTCGGGCTTCTATCTGAAGAGTACGATCCGGAACAAAAGAGATTTACCGGCAACTTTCCCCAGGCGTTTTCCCACGTTGGGCTGGTGAACACGATAATCAACCTGAACACTCCAAGTGGGCCAGCCCGCCAGCGATCGGGCTCGCGCAGGGGAGCCCACCAAAAGACCCTCTAGCCTCATTGTGTGGATTAGAAAATCGGAGGGAAAGCAGGGCGAGGCGGGAACCTCGCCCTTTCGTTTTTCAGCGAACCACTAGTTGTTCTTGGGCTTATCGCCGCCGATGAAGACCGCGCTGGTGCGACGCGATGCGCCACTGGCGGGCTGCTCGGCTGCGGAAGGTTGCGCCGGAGCAGCAGCAGGCTGCACCGCGGGCTTTTTCAGGCCGCCCGGGAAGTTGCTTTCGGGAACCTTGATCGGCTCAAGCATCGCTTCGATTTCCGCGCGGCGCTGCTCGAACCACGGCGGAAGGAGCAGGCTTTGGCCGAGCTGGTCGGCCGGCTCGTCTACTGCAAATCCATTGGGCACAGTGGCGGCACATTCAACCAGAATTCCGCCGGGACAGCGGCAGTAGACCGAGTGGAAATACATGCGGTCTTTTATTTCGGAGCAGTCCGTGTAGCCGAGCTCGTCATAAATGCCTTTTTGTTCCGCCAGCTTTTCGTCGTTTTCAACTTCGAGGGCCATGTGGTGCGCCGTACCCGCGCCGAAGACCCAACTGCCGGACGGGCGATCAGGCTCGTGCAGGAGGGTGACCGTCTTGGCCGCGCCACCTTCTCCAATTTCGAACCGGTGATAGGCGCCCTCTTGCCCGGTTTTGCGGAAGCCGAGAGCGTCAACAAAAAAGCGCTCGGTCTCGGCGATTTCGCGGACGGAAAGAACCGGGCCGTGAAAACCGCGCGTGGCCACGTCCCCGCTGACTTCCTTGGTGGTCCAGTTCTTGCGCGTGTCAGCGCTGTCCTCGAGCACTTCGAGCTGGATGCCTGAAGGATGATTGAAGCGAATGAACTTTTGTCCGAACCTCTCCTGAATACCGCCGTTCTTCACCTTGTGGCGGTTCAGGTGTTCCAGCCAGAATTTCAACGAGCCTTTCGGAACCGTGTATGCGGTAGCCTGAATTTGTCCGGAACCCTGCCGGCCTTTCACGCGTCCATAAGGGAAGGTAGTGTAGACAGAGCCTGGCTCGGCATTCGCATTGGCATAGTACAAATGATAATGGGCGTAGCGGCCATCGAAGAGAACAGTCTGCTTGATCATGCGCTGGCCAAAAATTTGAGTCTGGAAGTCGATATCTTCCTGCGCTCCGCTTACACACACCGTCATGTGGTGGAGACCTTTTACAAGCGACATGGAGCACCTCCGGCGCGAAAGTGTATCACAGATGGGTTTGCGGGAAACTCGGGGCAATCGCATCAACGGTTGCGACGGAGCATCGATTCTCGAAATCGGAGGGTGAAAAACGATGATGGGCGGAGCTTCTTTTGTGATAAAAGGTGTGCCGTCAACGTGCGTTCATCGGGGGCATGAGATATGAGTAGGGCGATGGGGCTAAAAATTGCGGGGGCGCTGATTCTGCTGGTTTTTCTGGCGCCGTTGCTGCGGCGGCCGCTCTTCGCGCAGCAGGATCCGACGGGCGAATGGTCGCCTACATTCGATGAGGATTGGGAAGAGCGCATACCCGGCCCCGAAATCGGAGACTACCTGGGGCTGCCGATCAATGCGGCGGCGCGGCTGCGAGGCGATAGTTGGGATGCCACGCTGGTGGAGCTGCCCGAGAATCAGTGCCGCGAACACGGAGCCGACTACGGCTGGCGCGGGCCCTCGAATTTGAGTATCTGGAAGGAAGTGGACGTGAAGTCGCAAAGGGTGATCGCGTTTCGCACCCACCTTTCGGCGTACGGCGCCGAGCAGACCATTTGGATGGATGGACGTCCCGATCCTCCGCCCTACGCGGCGCACACCTGGGAGGGGTTTTCAAGGGGCCATTGGGATGGAGACACCCTCGTGGTTGAAACCACTCACCTGAAGGAAAACTGGGTGCGTCGCAATGGCATCCCCCGGAGCGATGTGGCCACGGCGACGGCGCACCTTCTGCGCCACGGAGATTATCTTACTGTTGCCACGATCACCTACGATCCCGTGTATCTGAGCGAGCCTTTCATCCGCACTACGGATTTTAACTACAACCCGCAGCAGAGAATGGCTCCCTGGCCGTGCGAACCCGTGGATGAGGTGGATCGTCCGGCGGGCGTGGTGCCGGCCCATCTGCCGGGAAAGAATTCGTTCCTGGACGAGTTTCCGGCGAATTACGGTCTTCCGCCGGAGGCGGCCCGTGGCGGGGCGGAAACGATGTATCCGGAGTATCAACTAAAAATGAAGAGCATGAAATTACTGCCGCGCCCGGCAAAAAAGGCGATGAACCGATGAGGGCCACGGCGAAAGAGGCATGGCGTTCACCGAAGGCGCGGCGCGCGGTTTTGATAGCGTCGGTCGCGGGCGCGATTGCACTGATGGGTTTGTTGGGTCCCGCTTCGGCGCGTCAGGGGCAAGCTGCCGCTCCGCAGGCTCCGGATTACTCGAAGGCCGAAGTCCACATTCTGCCCGTGCAGGGCAGCGTTTATATGCTGGTGGGAGCGGGCGGCAATATCACCGCGCAAGTGGGCGATGACGGAGTGCTACTAGTGGATGCAGGCGTCTCCGCAATGAGCGACAAGGTTCTGGCGGCAGTCCGGTCTCTTTCAGACAAGCCCATTCGATACATCATTAATACGCATGTACACGCGGACCACACGGGCGGCAACGAAACCGTCGCTAAAGCCGGGAGCACCATCGCCGGTGGCAACGTGGTGGGCGACATCGGCGCGAGCGCCGGAAATCAAGCCACGGTGATCGCGTTTCAATCGGTTCTTGACCGGATGAGCGAGACGGGCGGAAAAGACTCCGCGCCGCAGGGTGCATGGCCGACGGAAACATTCACGACGCCTGACAGAATACTTTTCTTCAACGGCGAGGGAATTCGAATGATTCACGAGCCGGCGGCGCATACCGACGGCGATACCATGGTGTTTTTTCGTCGCTCGGACGTAATCAGCACCGGCGATATTTTCGTGACCAACCGCTACCCGATCGTGGACATGCAGAGAGGCGGAAATATTCAAGGCGTGATTGCGGGACTCAATCGTATTATTGAGATAGCTATCCCCGCCGATTTGCAGGAAGGCGGCACGATGGTGATACCCGGGCACGGCCGGCTCTGCGACGTGGCCGATGTAGTGTTCTATCAAGAGATGGTGACGATTATTCGCGACCGGGTGCAGGACATGATCAACCGGGGAATGACGCTCGAGCAGGTGAAGGCCGCCAAGCCCACGATGGATTATGATGGACGCTACGGTTCGACAACGGGGATGTGGACCACGGATATGTTCGTGGAGGCGGTGTACAAGAGCCTCAGCGCGAAGCATTAAGCAGATTGGTAGGGCGCGTGATGGCATTATTCGGGACCATATAGGAGGCCGATCATGAAACGCACAGTTTTCATCCTATTAGCAGCTGTGGTCGCATTGGTCGTGGGCGGGCGCGCGTACGCGCATCATTCATTCGCCGCAACGTACTTTGTGGATCAAGAGATCACGGTCGAAGGAACGCTGACGCAATTCATGTACCGCAATCCGCATTCGTTCGTGAAAGTGGACGCGCCCGATAGCAAGGGCGACATGCAGACGTGGTCCGTCGAGTGGGGCGGAGGAGCGCAGTTGACGCAGGCTCACGTTACGCGCGACACGCTGAAACCCGGGGACCACGTGATTGTGAGCGGCAATCCGGGGCGCGACCCTGCCGAGCACAGAATTCGCTTGCACAAGATCGTGCGGCCGTCGGACGGCTGGAAGTGGGAAGGCGTAATCATGTAAGGCATTGCTCGGCTGGCGGGTCGTCACAGGACAGCCGGGAAGGAAAAGGGCTAATCGGTGAGGGTCGAATGAAACTTTGGGGTCTACGATGGGGCATCGCGTCCTTGGTTGCGATTTTTGCCGTGCTGGCGTTTGCCGCGCCGGCGCGCGCTCAATTCGGGCCGAACGGTCCCCCCCCACCGCCCAAATTCAATCCGCATACTGATGCTCCCTTTGACCCGAGCGGCTACTGGGTGGCCGTCGTCACGGAGGACTGGCGCTATCGGATGGTTACTCCCGACAAAGGCGACTTTCCGGGAGTTCCAGTGAACGCGGCAGGCCGAAAAACCGCCGAAGAGTGGGACCCCGCCAAAGATCAGGCTTCCGGAAATGCGTGCAAGGCTTACGGAGCGGGCGCCATCATGCGCGTGCCGGAGCGCCTGCATATTTCGTGGGTGAATGACGACACGCTGCGTGTGGAGACGGATGCCGGCGAACAAACTCGCATATTTCATTTCGACGAAAGCAAACCGCCGAGTGGACCGCCAACCTGGCAAGGATATTCCGTGGCGGATTGGGAAGGATTGCGACCGCGCGGCTTCGTATTGCCTGTAGTCGAGGGTGCTCGTGGCGCAGTTCCGTCCAAGCCTAAAGAAGAGGGCTACGTGAAGGTGATCACAACGCACGTTCGGCCGGGATACGTGCGCAAGAACGGTGTGCCGTACAGCGCTAATGCAACCGTGGAGGAATATTTCGATAGCTTTGAGGAGCGTGGCATCACGTGGCTGGTGGTAACGACGATCGTCCACGATCCGGAATATCTGGCACAGCCCTACATCACAAGCTCCCAATTCAAGAAGCAGCCCGATGCGGCCGGGTGGAATCCCACACCCTGCGAGGCGAGGTAAGTTTCGCCTGCGAGCGGCTGGAGCAAAGCCAGAACAACGAATTCCTCGAGGGTAACGGATGTGGTTCGCTAGATTTCTGCAGTGGTTGCAGGGCACGCAATTCAGTACCACAATGCGAGATTCGCTCTGGGCTGAGCCGCTCGTCGAAACAATCCACGTTCTAACCCTTACTCTCTTTCTCGGATTTGCCGTCTTGTTGGATTTGCGCCTTCTGGGTGTGGCCCTGCGGCGTAGGCCGGCGTCGGAAGTTTTGCGGCAACTCAATCCCTGGCTGATCGCTGGTTTTGTGGTGATGATTATCAGCGGCGTGCTTCTCTTCTCCGGCGATCCGGTATCTTTCTACAGCACCGCCTTCTTCAAGGTGAAAATGATCATGCTGGTGCTGGCGGGACTGAACGTATTGATTTTTAACGCGACGATCGGCCGCAGAACCGCCGAATGGGATCGCGCGGTGCAGACGCCCACAGCGGCGAAAATCGCAGCCGTAGTGTCGCTGGTGTTGTGGGTGGCTATCGTGGCTGCTGGACGAGCCATCGCGTACGCTCTGCCCCCGCCATGAGGAGGCCCTCCGGAAATGACTTGGCTCAAAGCGATTTTGCTGTCGTTCTGCCGACACTGCAATGAAACCTGGTTTGGCCACGGAATACGCAATTCCGTGTGGCTCTTTCCTTTCGTTGAAATATTTCATCTGCTTGCGCTCGGCGTATTGGGCGGCACGATTCTCCTGGTGAACGCGCGCCTCTTGGGCCTGCGCTTTGCGGACGAGCCCGTCTCCGAGCTGGCGCAGGATGTGTGGCCGTGGACGCTGGGAAGCCTCGCGGTGATGCTGGTATCCGGTTTTCTGTTATTTTCCACCGAGGCCGTGAAGATGTATGGGAATTGGGGCTTCCAATTCAAGATGGCGTCACTCCTACTGGCGATAATTTTCACCTTCACCATTCACCGGCGGATCACGTTGTCCGATGAAGGAAGCATCCGGCCGGTGTGGCGCAAAGTGGCGGCGGTGGTTTCGCTGCTGCTGTGGGCCGGCGTGGGACTCGGCGGCCGCTCCATCGGTTACATCGGATAATGTGGGCCACCGTTTTCGTCCTGCGCCTGCTTCAGGGGATTCCGGAAGCGCTTCCGCTAAATCCGATCGCGCGGTGGGAATGGGTTTTCCCGGTCGTCGAGGCCGTTCACATCTGCGGGTTCAGCTTGCTGGTGGGAACGATCCTCATCCTTGATCTAGGGTTGCTGGGCTGGTGCCTACCGCGCCAACCGATTTCATCGATTGCTCGCGGGCTGGCGCCTTGGATATGGATTGGAATCGCGATTCAGTTGACCACGGGGCCGTACCTTTTCTCGTCCGATCCACATGAGTACGTGCAAGTTCCCGCGTTTCGCAACAAGATGCTATTCCTGGTGCTCGCGCTGATCTTCCACTTCACCGCAATTCGGAAAGCCACCGAGCCATCGCGGGATGCGGCTTCGCCGCGCTGGCGCAAGCCCGCGGCTTGTGTTTCGCTGGGACTTTGGCTTTGCGTGCTGCTGAGCGGGTTGTGGATCGGCAATCTGTAACGTGGCGGCAGTGATTTCAGCGAATCAGGAGAGCGGCAAATGGCGCTGCTGAAATTTTGCGAATGGCTCAGCCACACCTCGTGGAGCGTCTCGCTTCGCGAAGGCACCTACGACTATCCCGTGCTTTTGATCATCCACGTGCTGAGCATCGCGTTATTCGGTGGGATGGTGGCTATCGGGAATTTGCGCGTACTGGGCGTGGCAATGCGAGGCGTACCCGTTTCGCAGGTGATCGAACAATTTCGCCCCTGGAAATGGACTGGATTCTGTTTGCTTCTAGTTACGGGAATTCTGCTGAGCCTCTCCGATCCGGTGGAATACGGCGGCAACGTGATGTACTGGATTTCGGCGCTGCTGCTTCTAGCGGCAGGCGTGAATGCTTTCGTTTTTCGCTTCGGAATTTATCGCAGCGTCGCGTCGTGGGACCGCGCAGCCATCGCGCCGCCGAGCGCAAGGCGGTGGGCTGGATTGTCCCTGGCGATTTGGATTGCGCTGGTGTTCGCAGGACGAGCAATAGCCTTCTTCTGAGCGATCTCCCAAAGCGGAACGGTCATTTCTTTTTTCCCTTTCCTGCCGCCCGGTTCCGCGCTCTTCCACCCCGAATGATAAATACCAGAGCCACCGCGGCGCCCAGCAGCAGCAGGATCACGATTCCCACAAGCAGCAGATTGTGCGAGATCACTTCGATTATCTGCCGTCCATAATGGGCCGCCAAGGATGCGAGAATAATGTATCTCACCAGACGCGCCGAGGTGAGGGCCGTCAGGAATCTCTTCAGGGAATACTGCATGGCTCCCGCGGCCACCACGAATGGCGTAACCGGCACCGGCGGAGGCAACAAGGCAGGGATGGCTACTGCGGCAAATCCCCACTTTTCGAAAATTTCGCAGACCTTGCGCATATACCCGCGTGACGACCTGTGCTCCAGCGCCTCCTGGCCTCCCTTGCGAGCCAGGCGGTAGGTAATAAATCCACCTGCAACAGATCCTGCCGTTGCCATCAGGGCGTAATACAGCCACAAGTGGGTATCGCGCGCCGCTAAGAAGATCGTTGCAATGTCCATGCTGCCCGGCAGCGGAACGAGCGAGCTATCGAGAAGTCCCAGCGGGATCAAGCCAACGCCACCGAGTTGAACGAGCGAGTGGCGCAAGCTGCGACCCGTGAGCCAGGTTAGTGCCGCCAGGCAAGCCTTAACCATCAGTCCAATTTTACTCGCACTCCAAGCCGATGCTACTAACCTTAACCTAAGTAACTACAGGCTTTGCTCGATTGCCGGTGTGGCGGTGCATCCGTAGTCTACATGAGGAAAAGATGGTGATTTCAGAATTCAGTAGAGGCGCAGACTTGGGAGTCCAGAAGGAGGAGAACGGAGATGCTCCTACTCATCTTGATGATTGTTCTGCTGCTTGCACTTTTTGGCAGTCTGCCTACGTGGCCGCACAGCAGGAACTGGGGATACTACCCTAGCGGAGGGATCAGCCTGATCGTCTTGATATTGCTGATCTTGTTTTTGATGGGGCGCCTGTAGGAGGCGGGAGCAGCTTTCGCGCTAGCCGCGACTATCCACGTATTCAACGATCTTGTTATGAAAGAGATCGTAAACAAAGTAGTCGCCCGGCTGAGCCTCTAGCAACGACGTTAGACGAGCCCTCGCGCCCTCGAGAGTTTGCACAGCCTCGATCCAGATGGGGCCACCGTCAGGCAGTCTGCGGAAAATGTCGTAAGTAACCTTCACCGGTGCTCCTTGTGCAGATTTCACGACGAGACGCAATACTCGGCTACATGCAATTGGATTGCCACGAAACGGGTCCATTGGAATTAAAGGCAATAGAACGAGATGCTTAAGCAGGGTTTCGCTCTTAGTTTCGCCAGAGCATCTCAGGCAGCCAACAGTGTAGTTTCGTGCGGCGCTGCGGTAGATATTTCTCGGAGGGTCCGGTACCGCCCCAGTGGGCCGCAAGACGTGCATAAGAAAGCAGCACAAACGACAAGGAAGAGAACCCATGGTGGGATTACGAATTCTGGTGGTCGATGACGAACAAGCCATTCGCTCTGCCCTCCAGCGCCTGCTGCACACTCATGACGGTTGGCGCATCGTAGGCACGGCTCGCGATGGAGTTGAAGCCATCGCGAAGGCCAAAGACCTGAGGCCAGACGTAGTGGTGATGGACATCAGTATGCCCAACATGAATGGCTTGAGCGCCACACCGCAAATCAAAAAAGCGGCGCCCGATGCCGAAGTACTGATTTTTAGCCAGTACGCGATCCACGAAATGGTCCGGGAAGCCGAAGACGCCGGCGCCAGTGGGTATTTGCTCAAATCACGCACCAGCTTCATCATTCCCGCTATTGAAGCGTTGGCTCAACACAAATTCTTTTTCGACGCGGATGCGCTGTCGGACGTTCCCTAATCTGCGGCTTGTGGAGTGACGCGCCAGATTCCGGATCCCCGCACCCTTCACGATCTCCGCAACATCGCTCGACCTTCGTGCGTAGTAACATGGAAGGCGGACGATGCAATCGACCGGCAAAATAGCCATTCGCACCGATCACCTTACAAGGCATTACCAGATGGGCGCTGCGCTGGTTCGCGCGGCGCAGGACGTAACGCTCGACATCGCCGCGGGCGACTTCGTAGCCATACTGGGTAGCTCAGGCTCCGGCAAATCCACGCTGCTGAATTTGATCGCCGGTCTCGATCGCCCCACTTCCGGAGCGATTCTCGCGCACGGCCGCAATTTAGCGGAGATGAATTCCGAGGAATTGGCCAAGTATCGCAGCCGCACCGTTGGAATTGTGTTTCAAGCCTTCAATCTGCTTCCACGAATGACCCTCGAAGAAAATGTCGAGCTGCCTTTGCGCCTAGCCGAAGTGGACCGCAATGAGCGCACCGCTCGCGTGCGCGAAGCGGTCGAACGCGTGCGCCTCGGAGCGCGCCTCACTCATCGTCCAATGGAACTTTCCGGCGGCGAGCAGCAACGCGCCGCTCTGGCTCGCGCCCTGGTGAATAGGCCCACCATCCTGCTGGCCGACGAGCCTACCGGCAACCTCGATAGTGCCACGGGAGACGAAATCATGCTCCTGTTGCGCGAGATCAACGAAACGCTGGGAGTGACCATCGTCATGGTCACCCACGAACGCCCGCGCGCCGAGCGCTTCGCGCACCGCATGATTCAGATGAGTGATGGCAAAGTTGTCAGCGACGGAGCGCCGCAATGAAAATCGGCGATCTTGCCGAGCTTGCGGGCCGCAACCTGCGCGAAGCCCTGCTGCGAAATTCTCTCACCACCATGGGAATCGCGGTGGGAGTGGCGTCGCTCGTCGCCATGCTCTCTCTCGGCATCGGTCTGCAGAATCTGGCTAACGACCGGCTTGCTCGCACCGGCCTTTTTGACGCGATCTTCGTCACCCCGCGCTCAAATTATCCCGGCTTTGGCCGCCCCGAAGGGCCGGTCACCACGCCTACGGGACCTCCACGCGCCCTCGATGCGGACGCCCGGCGCCAAATGGAAGCCTTGCCACATGTCGCCGAAGTTTATCCGGAAATCCGCTTTCCTACGGAAATTCACTACGCGGGAAATCCGTACGGCACCGTTGTGGCTGGCGTGCCGGAATCCGCGCGCGCCGATGGCGCTTTCGAGGGTATGAAAGGCAAATTCTTCTCGAGCGCTTCGGCGGACGAGGCGATCCTGCAAATCGACTTGGCCAAACAATTATCCGCTCAGCCGGATTCACTTCTCGGCAAAGAAATTGTTTTGCGCTACGCGGAGCGTCAAGCGCTGCCGCCGGGATCTGCCGGCGCCGGCAAGGATTCCTCTCCGGGGGGATTTTCCATTGTGCCGCACGAAAAAAATCTGCGAGTGATCGGCATCGTGGAGACGGAACCGGCCGCGGGAATGGGCGGTTTTGGGCGCGGACGCCTCCTGATCCCGCTCGAAGTTGCGGAAACCCTGCAGGCCACTCAGACCAACGATTTGCGCGATCTGTTGCGCGATGGGCCGCCCCGCCGCAGCTACGAAAGTCTCACGGTCCGCGTCAACGGCACCACGAACGTAAAAGCAGCGGAGGACGCCATAAAACAAATGGGCTTTTCCGCTTTTTCGTTGCTCGACGCAAGCCGCAATTTGAGTCTGGTATTCGCGGTGTTTGATCTTTTTCTCGGCATCTTCGGCAGCCTCGCGCTCGTAGTGGCTTCGCTCGGCATTATCAATACGCTGGTGATGGCCATCCTCGAGCGCCGCCGCGAAATTGGCGTGCTCAAAGCGCTGGGGGCGGCGGACCGCGACATTCGCAGATTGTTTTTCGTCGAGGCGGGCGCGATGGGTCTGCTCGGCGGTATTTTGGGCGTTTGCATCGGCTGGCTGATCGGCCACGCCATCAATTTCGGCACAAACATTTATTTGAGCCGCCGCTCGCTTCCGGGCATCAGCGTCACGGCCGTCCCGTGGTGGATGGTCGCCGCCGCCATCGCCTTTTCCATCGCCGTAAGCCTCGGCGCCGGAATCTATCCCGCATCTCGCGCGGCCCGCCTGGACCCAGTCGAGGCCCTGCGCTATGAGTAGGTGTTCATCAACGCGTCGCGCTTTGACGTGCCGCCGCTCCTGTAGCGCCGGCGTCTCCCCGGCTCTTTTGACTTTGCCTTGCGTGCTTTTGCTGCTCTGTTGCCTCCTCTTCGCCGGAACCGCGCGCGCCGCGGGCCGCGCCGAATGCCGCTCCGTCCCCAGCAAAATTCTCGGCCACAGCGTCCCTTACTGCGTTCTTCTTCCTCCCAGCTACGATTCCGATAAAACCCGCCGCTATCCCGTGCTCTATTTTCTTCACGGCCTCGGTGAAAACGAACAACTCCTCCTCAATTCCGGCGGTTGGGACTTGATTCAAGATCTCTGGGACCAAAAGCGCATCGGCGAATTCCTGATTGCTACCCCCGCTGCCGACCGCACCTTTTACATCAATTCACGCGACGGCCGCGTCCGGTACGAAGATTTTTTCATCAAGGAATTCCTGCCCTTCATCGAAAGCCACTACCGCATCCACGACGACCGCGCGCATCGGGGCATCACCGGCGTCTCGATGGGAGGCTATGGCGCGCTGCGGTTTGCCTTTCGATATCCGCAATTATTTGGCTCGGTGAGCGCGCATAGCGCCGCGCTGATTGCCAAGCTGCCGCGTATCCAAATGCCCGGCACACAGGAAAACGCGCTCTCCTTCGCACTGGGCGGAGCGTTCGGCAATCCGTTCGATCCCGCCTTCTGGAAGCGCAATAGCCCGTTCACCATCGTTCGCGATAGCCCGCGCCCCGTGGGCATGCACATTTATTTCGATTGCGGCACCGAGGACGACTACGGATTCAACGTGGGCGCGCAAGCATTTCACGAGTTGCTCGTTTCTCGCGGCATCCCTCACGAATTTCATTTGTATCCGGGCGGCCACAACGAAGCCTACTTCGCCCAACACCTCCCTGCCTCCCTCGAATTTCAATCCCGCGCCTTCGGCCTCTCCCCTAGCAAATAGGCAACTCTGGCGGGGTAGCGCTTGCTACGCCTGCTTACTCCTGAACGGGTTGGCGAATGGGCAAAGATACGGCTGCTCTGCAACGCGAGTGCGCTAAAATAGAGCTTACAAAGGAGACTTCAGCCCCGCATGAGCGCGACCTCAAAAAACTCATTCTCCACTCGCGCGAATCTTCGCGTCGGTGCGGATTCCTTTGAAATTCACCGCCTGGACGCGCTCACGCGCTCCAGCGTCGGCAACGTTGCGCGCCTGCCTTTTTCGCTGAAGGTGCTGCTCGAAAATCTGCTCCGCCACGAGGACGACCGCTTCGTTCATGCCGACGACATCGCCGCTCTCGCGGGCTGGGACCCGTCAAAGGCCGGGGGTGCCACTGAAAAAGAAGTTTCCTTCATGCCCGCGCGCGTGCTGCTCCAGGATTTTACGGGCGTGCCGGCGGTGGTTGATCTTGCCGCCATGCGCGACGCCATCAAGAATCTCGGCGGCGATGCCAAGAAAATCAATCCGCTCCTTCCAGCCGAGCTTGTGATTGATCATTCCGTGCAGGTGGATAAGTTCGGCGGAGCCGACGCCTTCGCTTTCAACGCCAATATGGAAATGCAGCGCAATATCGAGCGTTACGCCTTCCTGCGCTGGGGGCAAAAGAGTTTGCACAATTTCAAAGTAGTCCCGCCGGACACGGGAATTTGCCATCAGGTGAATCTCGAATATCTCGCGCGCGTGGTTTTCTGCGTGAAGCTCGGCGACACCTGGGTCGCGTTTCCTGATTCACTTGTGGGCACGGATTCTCACACCACCATGGTCAACGGGCTCGGCGTTTTTGGATGGGGCGTGGGCGGTATCGAAGCGGAAGCCGCCATGCTCGGCCAGCCTCTCTCGATGCTGATTCCCGCGGTCGTCGGATTCAAGTTGCACGGACGCCTGCCTGAAGGCGCGACGGCCACCGACTTGGTTCTCACCGTCACGCAAATGCTGCGCAAAAAAGGCGTGGTCGGAAAGTTCGTCGAATTTTATGGTACCGGCCTTTCGAGCCTCACGCTTCCCGATCGCGCCACCATCGCCAACATGGCGCCCGAATATGGAGCGACGATGGGCTTTTTCCCCGTCGATTCGGAAACGCTTTCCTATTTGCGCTTCACCGCTCGCAGCCGCGAACAAGTGGAACTCGTCGAGGTTTACGCCAAGGAACAGGGCCTTTTCCGCACCGATCTGACTCCCGATCCGATTTTTTCCGACCGCCTCGAACTTGATCTAGGCGATGTTGTGCCCACCATGGCCGGGCCGAAGCGCCCGCAGGATAGCGTGCCGCTCACGCAAGCAAAGGTAGCGTTCGAGAAATCCCTCACCGAGCCGGCAAAGCATGTCAGCGTTCAAAATAATGGCGACAGATTCGATCTGGCCGATGGATCGGTGGTGATCGCGGCGATAACCAGTTGCACGAACACCTCGAATCCGTCGCTGATGCTTGGCGCCGGCTTGCTGGCGAAGAAAGCCGTCGAGCGCGGCCTTACCGCAAAGCCGTGGGTGAAAACCAGTTTTGCGCCGGGATCGAAAGTTGTCACCGACTACATTGAAAAAGCCGGCCTGTGGCCGTATCTGAATTCGCTGCGTTTCAATCTTGTTGGCTACGGCTGCACCACTTGCATCGGCAACAGCGGCCCGCTGCCGGATCACATCGCGAAAGCCATCAAGGACAACAATCTCGTCGCCGTGTCCGTTCTCAGCGGCAATCGTAACTTCGAAGGACGCATCAATCCGCACTGCCGCGCGAATTATCTGGCCTCGCCGCCGCTGGTGGTGGCCTACGCGCTCGCGGGCCGCATGGATTTCGATATCGTCAACGAGTCGCTGGGCAACGACAAATCCGGCAAGCCCGTTTACTTGCGCGAAATTTGGCCCACGCCGCAGGAAGTTGAATCCACGGTACGCAGCGCGGTCTCAAGCGAAATGTTCCGCAAAGAATATGCCGACGTTTTCACCGGAGACGAACACTGGCGCGCGTTGCCCGTCCCCGAAGGCGATCTCTACGCGTGGGACGGCAAGTCCACGTACATCAAGAATCCGCCATACTTCGAAGGCATGCCTGTGAAGCCCGGCGCGATTTCGGATTTGCGCGGACTGCGCGCGCTCGCGGTTCTCGGCGACAGCATCACTACGGACCACATCTCGCCGGCCGGCTCGATCCAGGCGGATAGCCCTGCGGGAAAGTATCTGATCGAGCATGGCGTCCAGCCCAAGGATTTCAACTCTTACGGCGCGCGGCGCGGCAACCACGAAGTGATGATGCGCGGAACCTTCGCGAATATCCGTCTCCGCAATCTACTGGCGCCCGGAACCGAGGGCGGCTGGACCGTCCATCAGCCCGGCGACGAGCAGATGACGATTTACGACGCGGCGATGAAGTATCGCGAAGAAGGTGTGCCGCTGGTGATTATCGCCGGGAAAGAATACGGCTCAGGATCGTCGCGCGACTGGGCGGCGAAAGGAACCCTCTTGCTCGGCGTTCGCGCGGTGCTGGCCGAAAGTTTTGAGCGCATCCACCGCAGCAATCTGGTCGGCATGGGCGTGCTTCCGCTGGAATTCGCGCCGGGTGAAGATTTCAAGTCGCTGGGACTTACCGGCCTCGAAACTTTCGATTTCGAAGGCTTGGGCCGGAATTTCGAGCCGAAAAAAAAGATCAAAGTCCGCGCGCACGACGCTCAGGGCAAGGAAAAACAGTTCACTGCTATCGCCCGCGTCGATACGCCGTTCGAGGTCGCCTACTACCAGCACGGCGGAATCCTTCAGTACGTCTTGCGCCAAATGCTCTAGCGGAGCGGCGAACGATTTCCGAATAACTCGATCTTGGGGCCTGCGATTGGCATGAGCGCGATGCTCGCTGACTTTGTTATTCCGGCGATACCGACTGGCACGGAGCTGACGGCGCTGCTGGTGGTGATTTGCTTTTCGGCGGGGCTCAATATTTACGCCACGGTGGCGATGCTCGGTTTGCTGGCTCGCGCTCATCTCCTCACGCTCCCGGCTTCGCTTCATGTGTTGGCGAACTGGTATGTGATTGCGATTTGCGGCGCGCTTTTCGCAATCGAATTTATCGGCGACAAAATCCCGATTTTCGATCTGCTTTGGAATGCGATGCACACGTTCGTTCGCGTGCCGGCCGCAGCGCTGCTCACCTACGCGGCCACGGCACAATTGCCGGAATGGGAGCGGTTGGCCGGAACAGTCGTGGGAGCTTCGATCGCGCTGGCGGCACATGCTGGAAAGGTGGCGGCGCGAACGGCGGTCACGGGATCGCCCGAACCCTTCTCCAACATGGCGCTCAGCATGAGCGAGGATCTGTTGGTTGTGTTTCTCACCTGGTTCGCGACGCGCCATGTGTATGCGGCCGCGGCAATTGCTCTGGCGGGATTAGCGATCATCGCGATAACCATTCGAGCGGTCATACGAGCGATGATGTACCTGTTTCGCGACACCGAACACACACTTACTCACTCAGCAAAGTCTGCTGCGGTGGATTGACGAAACCGTAGCTTCGCAACTCGACCAGGACGAGACCCAAAGCCTTTCGGCGTGAAGCGGAAAGATTCGCTACTTTTTCTTTTTACCGAAAAGGCCGCCGAGGGCCCCAGCGGCCGCTCCGGCAGCGCCAGCCGCGCCACCAGCCGCTCCTGCGCCAGTCTGGCCCAAGCCCTTCGCCATGCCGCCAAGATCCGGAAGGAAAATGGGAGTCGACGTTGTCCCGGAAAGAGTGAAGGGGATGCCGCCACCTCCTTTTGACCCTCCTCCGCCGGTGAAAGAGGAAAGCGCACCGGTCATCGCGCCGGCCACGCTGCCTGCGGAGAGCTTCGCCACCATTTTGCCGCTGAGCTTGTTTTCGGCGCTGACTGCCGCGTTTCCCGTTACCGTACCAATCGAAGGCACAATCACATCCAAATTGTTCGCTTGGGTTCCGCCGGGATCCACGCGGATATCGGCGCTGAGTTTCTGGATTTGAGTATCGTTGCCGCCGCTATTGCCGCCGAGTCCGGCGAAGGAAGAGAGCGCGCCCAGTTTGGACTTCAAATTAAAACCCGCGAGATCCCCATTGGAAAGGTTCACCGGTCCCGTGATTACCAGCTTATCGACCGGGCCACTGATGGCAAGATTTACGTCCATGCTGCCGCTTTTCAAAGACGCACCTGAAGGCAAGGTCACCCCAGCGGCGGGCAAAACGCCCTCGAGATCCGCCACCGGCATTCCCGTGCCCGCCAATTTCATCCGAAGAACGGTTTCGGCGCCGGCGGTGTCATAGGTGCCCGTCAAATGCGCGAGAGCCTGGCCGATGTGGACGTCGCCCTGGGCGAGACTGCCAGTTTCCTTTTTCAGGTCATAAGCCGTGGCGTAGTCAATATTCACGGGAACGCGCGACGGAGCACCTGCCGCTACTAGCTTGAACTTATTGGCTTTGACCGCGCCTTTCGAGGTCATCTGGTGGCCATCGGACATTAGGGCTCCGTTAAAGTCCACAATGCCCGCCACACCAGTCGATGGATCGACGAAGCCGGTGGAAGCGAGATCTAAATGGGAGACGTCAAGTGTCGCGTTGAGCGGCGTTAGCGATGCGTCCGTGGCGTCGATCGGGCCGGCTTTTCCGTCGACTTTTACCGTGCCGTCGCCGGGGGTTTTGGCGCTGAAAGTGAACGGAAATTGTGACGAGTATGAAAGATCAGATGCTTCCAACTCGACGGATTTATAGGTTTGAGTTTTGCCGTGAGCCCCCACCGTTCCCACCATAATGGTGCCATTTGAAATTTTTAGTTTGGCGACAGAGATATTTGCTTGTTGCGTGGATGCAGGCGGTGGCGACGCGGCGGGCTGCGATTGCGACGCGGCCTTTTTCGCTCCGGTGGTTCCCATGCTGGAGAAATTCCAGGTTCCAGAGGGCGAGCGAAGCAGGGAAACCTGCGGATCGGTGACGGTGAAGGACGAGACTTCCAACTTCTTGGAGAAAATCAGCGGCATCAGGGCGACGCCCGCGGTCAGTTGCTTGGCCTGCAAGAAAGGCGTGTTGCTGAAGGCAGGATCGTCCGCGATCACGACGTTGTCGACGGTTACGCCGCCGGAAAGAATCGAAAGACCAATGTTTCCGATTTGAACTTTGCGGCCGAGCGCGGTGGTGAGATCGGTTTCCAGCGTGGGCTTGAAGCGATTGGCGTCAACCAAAAATGGCAGGGCGACGACAATCAAGATCAACACCACAATCACGATTCCGACGATGATCAGAGCTTTTTTCATGACGGACCTCCGGCGGCTACTCAAGCGAGGAGCACAACGCTGTGAGCCGATATCATACTCCCGGAAGCCGGTGGAACAAAGTTTGCGTCAAGAGATTAACGGGGCCTGGAATCTTCAGCGGCAATTCTCAAAAAGCAGGAAAGCTGTGGCGCGCCCCGGCCCTGGCCGATTGGTTTCGGATTTCCGTCAGCAGTGGGCGCGCGCGGTTCGGTGAAAGTAGCGGCGCAGATACACCAAGAGGATGGCCACGCAAACGAGCACCGCGCTGCCAACGACGAGCCATTCGGGCAGATTGGGATACACAACCGCGTCGAGAATGCGCAGGAGAAACGGGCCGCGCGCGGGTTCGATGCCTGCGCGAGATTCAAGCCAGGATTCAGCGACGGTGAGAGGGCACGGCGGCCAAGGAACCAACTCGATGACGATGGCGTAGATAAGCGAAGCGATGTGCAGCGTACGCAGAAGGCCGCGACCACGCGTCACAGTCCAGCCCAGCAAGACCCAGGCACACCACAGCAGGTGCAGGAATAGGACGGCTTGCGCGAGAACAGATGCCACAGCAATAGAACAGTTACTCCACCTTGCCGGCTACTGGCGATACTATTTTTTCGGTCGATCAGGCGGCACTGCGCACGCGAAGTTCGCGGCGTCTTTGGCGTCTCCGATTCCCTTGTAATGCGCCATTTGCGGATATGGGCACAACGGGTGCGTCATGTCGACGCCCTTCGTGGAACTGTTGCCGACGAATCCGGTAGCGATGATGCGATCCGGCGCCACGCCTTTTTCAACCCACCGATCCAGCGCTAGCACGACATCATGGTCGGCATCTTCTTCCGGCGGTTCCATTCCGCCAGCGTTCCCGAATATCGTTGCACCGGGACCGCCCGCGCAGTGCGACATCGATGGCACCATGAACAGCCGGTAGAAGCTTTTTGTGTTGCCCATGACCTTTTGCACGGCTTCGAAATAATCGGCGCTGCTCTGCGGCGAAATGGCGGCGTCACCCCAGCCGTGATATTGGATCAGCTTGCCTCCCTGCGCCTTAAAGGCACGAAGATTTGGATTATCCGAATTCAGAGTGGGTCCGAACTTGTCGTCTGCCTGCTTTATGTCGGTGTCCAGATCCAGTGAGTGAACGTCCCATTTCGGGTTTTCGAACACGAAATCGCGGAAGAAGTAAGTTGCGAATAGCTTGCCAATTCCCAATTGCGGCGCGCTTGTCCCTGTGATCCATACGGGCCAGTTCGCGGGAAACGCTTCGACACCCGGCGAGAAGCCCGGGCCGATGATCGCTCCAGTTTGCGAATTCTTCATCGGATCGTAAATCTTTTCCGCGGCCTGGACTTGGGCCAAGGTCAAACAGTTCGCTGCATCGTCGTGTTTGCACTGAACTACCGCCGGATCGAAATGGCATAGCTCAGGATTTTCGATGAAGCCATCTTTGGCGCCGTCAATAGAATCGCAAGCGGCGATCGCGGCATTTTGGAGAACGGGCAATTTCGCCGGTGGAATGTAGCTGGCCGGAGTTGCCAAGAGCGCGAGCGCATCCCAGGCTCCTCGAAGCTGCAGCGCGTCCCAGCGAATCGCCGGCGCGCCGGCAACGATTCCATGAAAATCCTTCGGATATCGTTGCGCCTCGGTTAGGCCCTCACGCCCGCCCTCCGAGCAGCCGACGAAATAATCGCGGCGCGCATCCTTGCCGTAAAACGCGCGCAAGATGGCTTTGGCCTGAACCGAAGTTTCGTGCACGGCGCGATAGCCGAAGTCGGCGACTTTCTCCGGATGCCCTATCGCCCAAGTTTGGTCGGGGCCATTGACGTGGCCATCGTCTGTGGCCGCTGTGGCGAATCCATGCAGCAGCGGTTCCGCCATGCCCGCGAATGGAATCAGTCCTGCAAATCCACCGTTGCCTACCTGCTCGAATTTTCCATTCCAGCCTGATGCCGGAAGCCAAACCTCAAAATGAATTTCGGAGTCGCTGGTGGGTTTCGCGATGCCCGCCACACGACAGAACGCCGGCAGAGGTTTCGTGGGCGCCGGTAGACCTGGCGTTGCAGGAGGTTTGTAGCTTCCGGCGGCAACGGACATTGCCGACGTGATTGTCGCGTTCGTCAGCGTGAGATTCGCGAGAGCTTCGCAAGATGTTTGAGCGGACGCGGTGATGGGAAGAAATGCAGCGATGAGCAAGCCTAGGCAAACCGATAGCGCGATTCGAAGATTCACAGATTCCCCCTGTGCGAGAAGGTTGACCGCGAAATGATTGCACGGCGAATCGAGGCGCGCAAGCACGCGCTGCCTCAAAATGAGGCAGTGGAGGGGCAGCGGCAGGGCGGACTGGCTCATCCCAGGTGCAGCCACGTGCTATCATCCTGCCTCGCTTCGGTGCTGTTTCCCAAATTCGCAGCAAAGGAGGGAGCCATGCGCTGGTATTGCTACGTTGCTTACTTTTTCGGCGGGGCTTTCCTCGTTAACGCCGTTCCGCACTTCGTCAACGACGTGTCCGGCCATTCATTTCCCAGTCCATTCGCTTCTCCGCCGGGCAAGGGATTGTCCTCGCCGATGGTGAACGTGCTTTGGGGCACGCTCAATGCGGTAGTCGGATATTTTCTCGTGTCCCACGTTGGGGAGTTCCACATCCGCAGCATCCCCGATGTGCTTGTTTTGGGAGCCGGGGGTTTGTTGATGGCAGTGATGCTGGCCCGGGCTTTCGGGCCACTCTATGCCAAGCAATAGCGGCAGAGTTCTTCTTTCTCTTTTCTCTAACCAGGATTTCAGCGGGAGGTAAGCATCATGGCAACACAGTCGCAAGCATTCGGCCCGAAGCATGGATCGTTAATCGTTCGGCGAGCAACGCCAGCCGACGCCGAGGTGTGCGGAAGAATCTGCTATGAAGCGTTTGACAATCTCTCGACTCGGCACAATTTCCCTAGCGATTTTCCGGCCCCAGAGATTCCTGTGCGCGTGCTTTCGACGATGTTCTCGCATCCGGGATTTTTCTGCGTGGTCGCTGAAGTGAATGGAAAGGTGATCGGAAGCAACTGTTTGGACGAGCGGACACCAATTGCGGGAGTTGGGCCGATAACAATTGATCCCGCCGAGCAGAATCGGGCGGCGGGCCGGCAACTGATGCAAGCCGTTATGGTGCGTGCGACGGAACGGAAGTTTGCGGGAATCCGGCTGGTGCAAGCGGCGTATCACAATCGCTCGCTCTCGCTCTATGCGAAGCTTGGCTTCGTCGTTCGGGAACCGCTTGCTTGTATGCAGGGCTCCGCGATTCAGAAAACCCTGCCGGGCTATCGCGTCCGTGCGGCGCAAGCGGGAGACCTCGCTGCTTGCAACGACCTCTGTATGCGAGTCCACGGGCACGACCGGGGAGGCGAATTAAGTGATGCAATTCAACAGGGAACAGCCGTGGTCGCCGAGTCGGAAGGGCGTGTGAGAGCCTACACTTCTTCGCTCGGGTTTTTCGGTCACGCAGTGGGCGAGAGCAACGAAGATTTGCAAGCGCTGATTGCCGCCGCCAGCGAGTTGCAGGGGCCAGGGATTCTTGTCCCTACCCGGAACGCGGCACTATTTCACTGGTGCCTTGAGAATGGATTACGCGTTGTCCAGCCAATGACGTTGATGACGATGGGGCTTTACAACGAACCGGCTGGCGCATACTTGCCTTCCATTCTGTTCTGAGGGGACTCTCGAACGTCGCTCCGATACTGTTTTCCCAAACCCGCAGCACGGGAGGGCAGGAGGCCCGCATGAAACCCAAGCTGGCTACGCTTCGCACGTGCCTGATCGCAACAGCGTTGGGCTTCATTTTGGCCGGCACCGCGCCGCCTGCCGCGCTGGCCCAGGACGGGTCGCTCGCGCAGGCATATAAAATCATCTCCTCGAAGCGCTTCGTGGACCTGACTCATTCCTTCAGCCCCTTGACGCCAGTGTGGAAAGGATTCGGGCAGGCCGCTTTTTCGAGTGCCGCTGATCCCCAAACGGGGATCCCGTACACCATCACAAAGGACGGCTTTCGCACCTTCTTCTACTCGATGGTCGGACAATACGGCACACATATCGACCCGCCCGCGCATTTCGACCCCAACGGTATGACCATGGACGAAATCCCGGTGAAGCAGATGATCCTGCCGCTGGTGGTTTTCGACATCACCGGAATGCTCAAGAATGATCCCGATCACGCGCTCACCGTTGCCGACATCGAGGCATGGGAGCGCAGGCACGGCCGGGTGCCGGCGGGATGCTTCGCCGCGCTGCGCACGGACATGTACAAGGATTGGGACAGCAATCCAGGGCGCTTCAAGCGCTCGCCTTTCCCGGCGTGGTCGCTCGAGGCGATCAAGTTTCTGTACGAACAACGCGGCATCGTGGCCAACGGACACGAATCGATGGACACCGACACCAGCGAAGATCTCAAGTCCGAGAAATGGCTGCTGACGCACGGCCACTGGCAGATCGAAGTGATGGCGCATCTCGACGAGGTGCCAGCGACGGGAGCCTTGATTGTCGTTACGTGGCCGAAGCCGGAGCACGGCCTTGGCTTTCCGGTGCGGGCGTTCGCAATCTTGCCCTGAGAAGCGGTGTGGCTAGATTTGAGGCTAATGGAAGATTGGCTGGGAGGCCTGGACTCGAACCAGGATAATCAGATCCAGAATCTGATGTACTGCCAATTGTACGACCTCCCAGCGGGGAGACAATAAAAAAGGCCGCTAGGCGCGACCTGCATCTACTTTACTGGCGGAGAGAAAATTCGTCAACCAGCTCCCTGAAATTGAGGGAGCAGCCAGAAGCGCGTTGAACCTTTCAGGACTGCACGGCGCGTTTATTTAGGGCGGCCTTTGTAGCCCTGGGCGATCATTTGGATCGAGTAGACCTGGGCGGCGTTTCCGATTTGGTTGCCGCTGGAATCGACGGCACCGCGGGCTAGGATGAGAAGCGTTTTTCTGTTGACGCCGCCGAAGGAAACGCTGATCACGTCGCGCGGCGTGGGGATCAGGCCGAGCCAGGTGCCATCAGCGCCGATGACTTGCACGCCGGGGCCGGTGGTGACGTAGATGCGTCCTTCGGAATCGGTGGTGCTACCATCGCCGGCGGTTTTTTCCTGGAGCTTGGCGAAATCACGCTGATTCGTGAGTGAACCGTCAGGCTGGACATCGAAAACGACGACGGTATTTCTGTTGGTTACGAAGAGCTTTTTTTCATCGGGACTCAGGATGATACCGTTGGTGAAGAGATTTTCTCCGTACTTCGTGACCACGCCTTTGGGACTGGCGTAAAAAAGGCCGCCCATGGTGAAGTAGGCGCCACCTTTTTTATCAGCCGAAAGATCGTTGAGGACGCCGCCGATGCAATCCCACGACTCGCCTTGGTACTTGTCGGCGAGGAGCTGGCGCTTGGGCGAAAGCTCCCAGATGGCAGGATGCAATCCGCGTTCGACAATGAAGAGCGCGCCCTTCGCGTTCATGGAAAGCGAGCCGCCGGTGTGGGTATCCGTGTAGACGACCGAAGGCTTGCCGTCACTATCGAGTTGAACGACGTCGGCTTTATCGTTCTGCGCGATCAGCAGGCCGCCGTCTTTGGTGCCGACGATGCCGTCGCCATTGTTGCCAGCGTCCTGCCAGAGGAATTTCCATTGCTCGCCTGCGGCGATGACGCCCGGGATTGCGGTGACGGTAACGTCGCGAGGAGGCGGGCCGGATGCGGGGAAATGGATTGGAGGCATCTTGCGCGGCGGATTCTTGCAGGCGGCAAGAGCGGCATCGTAGCCGGGATCGGCGTTGGCTTGAAGCGAAGGCGGAGGCGCGTTTGCGGGAGCGGGCGGCAACGGCGGAGCCTGGCTCTGTCCGAATGCGGCGATTGCAACGAGCGAACCTAGTGCAACGGCGAGGGTTCCTTTCGATTCCATAAAGCCTCCCGACAGCCCGAAAAGGGCCACAGCGAGCGCGATTCTAGCTCGATTTCCGGTTGGGGAGTATAGCGTGGAACGCGGTTTTTACCGCGTGCGACAGAATTTTCACGGGCGCCGGGCAAGGGTTGTGAAGACGTAGTTCAAGGATACAAAAATAATTTTACCAGAATGAGGTCTAGGGCCGCAAGTACCTGCTGCCGCAACAAAAAATCGTCTAAGGTAGCGCTGCATACAATGGCGCTGCAGACGGGATTTTTGCGTCGGAGAACGCTTTGCTCGTCCCGAGCGAAGGCCGGGACCCCAGCCTCAGAACGTGCAGCATTGGGCGACATGTTGCCAAGTATCCGCGCCAGGCACAGCATGTTGTGCCCCCCCGGGGAAAATCGAACCGCCACATTTTGATCGCGGCGCGAGTACTGCCACGGATTACGAATGGCGGCGCGACGGAACCGGAACGAGTCGCTTGTCACGCACCAGGAATTGCTGACCGCGCCAGTGAATGCGCTGCGGGAAAAAGCTGGCGAGCCAGACGATGAATGCGAAGGCGTCGCGCAGAGGCAGCGCCCAGAATTTGCGGCGCACCAGATGATCGCGCATTCCCGATGCACCTGCGACCCAGGCCATCGTTCCACGCAGGAGCAGGTAGGCAGCAACGTACCCGGCGGCAATGGCCGGCGATGGCGCCAAGAAGGCGGCGAGCAGGGTCCACGGCAAAACCTGGGTGAAGATCAGGCCGAGATGTCCCCACGGGCGTGAATAGCGAATGCTGAGATTCCAGCGCACCTGATGGCGAAAGGCGACGGGCAACCGCTCGCAGGGATAGACGATGGAAACGGGGAATTGGCTGAGCGCGATGCGATGGCCGCGGACCGCGAGGCGATTGCCGAGTTCGTAGTCGTCGCAGAAGTAATCGACCAAGGATTCGAAGCCGCCGATTTCAGCGAGATGCGTTTTCGTGGTCGCCATCACGGCGCCGAGCATGAAATTGAGTTTGCCCTTCCCGAAAAGCCAGGCTACCAGCACGCCTGGCGCAAAGTCGGTGCTGTTGCCAAGAGCTTCGAGAGTGGCGGCGAAGCATTGTTCGGCCAAGCCGCGATAGAGGCAGGTGACTCCTCCGATTCTGGGATCGACAAAAGACGCGGCGACCGCGTGGAGGAAGCCCGGCTCGACGCGAACGTCACTATCGCTCACGATCAGGATTTCATGCGTGGCTTCGCGGGCCATGCGCACGAGCTTGTTGACCTTGTCACTCGCGCCGAGAGGTTCCGAGCCGGTGAGCAGGCGGATGGAGCGCTCGGGAAAATCGCGAATGAGCATTTCGATGACGGGGACGGCGGGATCAGCGGCGTCGGCGACACAGAAAAGAATCTCGAAGCGTGGATAGTCCTGGCGACAAAAACTGGCGTAGTTTTGATAGGTTTCGCGGTCGAGCCCGTGAATGGGTTTCAGAATGCTGACGCCGGGAGGAGCATCGGGAAAAACGACGGCAGGAGCGGGAACTGGCCCGCGAAAAAAGCGGCGCGCGGCGAAAATGGCGAGCAGGTAGTAGGCGAAAGGCGCAAGAGAAAGTAGAAGAAGAACATCGCGAATCGCCGTCCAGGACATCGTCACGCAATCCTTCGTCCGGCTACCCCTTGCCGATCACCACCAGCGCGACGCCGATGCAGACCAACAGAACGCCGAACCAGCGCTGCGGACTTACGCGCTCACCAAGGAACAGCTTTCCTCCTAGCGCGCCGATGCCGTAGCTGATCGCCGTCGACGGAAAAACGAAGCTCACTTTGGCGACCGCCAGCATTCCCAGGAGTGAAAAGAAGGCCACAGCCATCAGAGCAACGCCGGTCCATATCCGTGGAAGCGCGAGTGCGCGAAGGACTACGGCTGCAATGGCGTGCGGGCGGAAATCGGTGACCTCGCCGATGGTTTTCATCGCGCGCGACACGCAAAGTTCGCCGCCGGTACCTGCGAAGACGATCAAGATGTAGAAAACAACCTGGGTCACCACGAATGGTGCTCCCGCGTTCGGGGAGGCGTGTGGCCCACGATGAAAACACCCGAGGAAATCAGCGCAACTCCAACCCAGCGCGTGGGCGAGACCGATTCATGCAGAGCGAAATGAGCCAGCAGAGCGATCAGGACAAATGACAGCGCCGACGCAGGCTGCACATAGCTGTAGTCCGCCCAGGAAAGCACCAGCAGAAAGGCGACGAAATACATGAGCAGCAATCCGATGCCGAGCCAGATGGTTCCGGATGTGAAGGCGTGAAAGAAAAAGCGGAAGAGATCAGAGGGCGCCCAGCTGGCCATCGGAGGAATGCGTTTCATGCCTTTGCCGAGAAACGTATCTCCGAGAGGAGCAACCGCCAGCATGATGACGATCAGAGAGATGGTTTTGAGGTGCAGGCCCTGCGCCGACGTCATGCGCCTTGCGACTCACCGACCCCGGAGCTCGCGTTCATCGGCGGAACCGTGACGAGCGCCTTCTTGTCGACGCCCTTGCGGGCGCGAGACACTTTGATGCGGTCGGCGCGCAACTTCATGAAATCCACAGCTTCATGATAGAGGCGCTTGCGCTCGTGTCCGTCCCAAAGCGCGTCGCGAACGATGCGCCAGGCGACCTTGGGGCGGAAATAGTAGCTGTCGTAAAAGCGGTTGACGGACTCGACCATGTATTCCTTCGAGAGGCCGGGATATTCGAGGTGAGGGAGCTGGTGGCCGCCGATATCGGTGATGGCCTCGCCCGCGAGAAAACCTTCGCGAGTTCCCTGATCGTACAGCTCGGTGCCGGGATAGGCGTGGGCCATGGAGACCTGAATCGTTTCGCAGTCGAGATCTTTTGCGAAATTGATGGTTTTCTCGATGGTGTCCTTGGTCTCTCCGGGAAGGCCGATGATGAAATCACCGTGGACGCGAATGCCGACCTTCTTGCAGTTCTTAACGAAGTTGCGGCCCATCTCGAGCGTCTGGCCCTTCTTGATATTTTTCAGAATTTGCGCATCGCCGGACTCGAAGCCGACGATGAGGAGACGGCAACCGGCGTTGGCCATGGCTTTCAGCGTGTCGTAATCGCCATGAACGCGCGCCGTGCATGACCATTGAAAGCCGACCGGCTCGAATTCCTTGCAGAGAGCCACCACGCGATCTTTGCGAATATTGAAGGTATCGTCATCGAAGAAGAATTCCTTGGCTTGCGGGAACATCTTGTGAGCCTGCTTGAATTCGCGGGCAACGCTCTCGACCGACCGCGTGCGCCAGGCGTGGCCCGAAAGCGTTTGCGGCCACAGGCAGAACGTACACAGGGCCGGACATCCGCGCGCCGTGTAAAAAGAAACGAAGGGATGCAACAGGAACGGCACATTGTAATTCTCAATCGTCAAATCGTTTTGATAGACATCGGTCGCAAATGGCAGCGCATCAAGCTCTTCCGTTTGCATCAGCGGGCGCGACGGATTGTGAATTATCTTGCCGTCTTTTATGTAGCTGGCGTTGCCGATCTCCGAGACGGGCTTGCCTTGGGCAAATTCCACCACCGCATGATCAAATTCGCCGCGGACCACGAAGTCGAGGTCGGAGCTGGCGAGCAAGCTTTCCGCCGGCTTGATCTGCACGTGCGGACCGACAAAAGCGATTTTGATATCGGGCTTCTGTTCTTTCATGGCGCGGGCCATGCGCAGATCGCTGTGAAAACCGACGGTGGAGGTGAACAGCACGACGAAGTCGTAATCCTTGGAGGTGCTCACAACCTCGGCCGGAGTAATGTGATGAGGCGGGCCATCCAGCAAACGGCTGCCGGGCAGCATGCCGGCCGGATAGGAGAGCCACACGGGGTACCAGTAGGACTCTATCTCCCGCGTGGCGGGCCAGCGAGAACCTGCCCCACCATCGAATTTCTCGAAGCTCGGCGGATTCAGGAAGAGCGTTTTCATCACGGACGACATCTTTTCACCACCCTCAGGGCTGGAATGCAACCAGCTTAAGAAATCCACTTAATTCTACTCGATTTCAACAACATGCCCAATATTTCTCTGGATTTGTTGCTAGGGAAGGACTTTCGCCAGTTGGCCGGTGGCCTCCAGCAGTGTGAGCTGGGCCTGCTGACGAGCGAAATCGGCATCGAGAAAAGCGACCCATTTATCATTCTCGTCCAACCGAGCCTGCTCGATCTCCTGCAGGGTTATCCGGCCCTGATCAAACTTGGCTTGCTCGACCTGCACGGTTTCCTGCGCCAATTGGAGGTCCAAGCGGGCCACCTCGCGGCTGGCGTCCAACTCGCGCACGCCGCGAGCTTTCTTTTGAACATCCAGGCGAACTTCCTGGCGCTTGTTGCCAAGATTGAGCTGGGCCTCGGCGAGTTGGGATTTCGCAAGCGCGACATTGGCGGAAGTCTTGGCCGCGAAGATCGGAATGGTGACCTGCACACCGACGTTGACATTGTTGCGCTCGAAGGTTTTGTAGAACTCGCCGTAGTTATTGAACTTGCTGAGAATGTCGTATTGCCCGACGAGCGCAACGGAGGGCCAATAACTCAAGCGCGCCCCACGGAAAATGTCTTCGCGCGCCTTGCGCTCGTGCTCGGCTTCGGCCACGGTGCGGTCGTTTTGCACGGCGAGGCTGACCATTTGCGATTCGGACTGGACGGCCGCCACGTCGGTGGCAAGCTGGGCGGTAAATGCGGGGTCTTCGGCTTCGACCTGAAGAGATTGACTGTCCGGGATGGCCGTGAGGTCGCGGATCTGTTGGTCCAGCATTTCTTCCCGGTCTTCGACCTGCACGATGCGTTCCTGGATGCGAGCCAGGGCCAATTGGCTTCGCGTCCCCTCCATGGGCAACTCCTGATTCGCGGCGACTCTTTCGCGGACGACTTGAAGAATTCTTTCCCCGCTGGCTTGCTCGGAGCGCATCAGATCGAGGGAATGCCGCACCTTCGCAAGCTCGAGATACGCGGTTGCTGCGCGGACGATGACAGCGTCGCGGGTGCGGTCAAGCTCGATCTTCTGATTTTGGGCCCTTTCCTCCGCGGCGTGCTGTTGAGCCTTCAGCACAGGATCGAACACGCTTTGCGTGTAGTCCATTTCGAAGACGGCCGGAGCCTGACCTCCCGGCAAGGATGGAAAGCCGTGTGTATACGCGGCCCCGGAACCTGTGTACAGGTTAGGCAAGAACGCGGCCCGGCTTACCCGAGCCTCGCCTAGAGCCACGTTGTATTGCACCTGCGCGAGCTTCACGTCGCGACTATTTTGGAGCGCCAGCGTCACGGCTTGGCGGAGCGTCAATGTGGAAGCATCTTGTCCACGCGTGGGCGCTGCGGTCAACAATGCGAGGCCGGCGGCCAGCGCGAATGATAAATTTATCGCAGTGCCCATTCGATGCTCACTGCGGTTCGCAAAGTTATTCATGGCGCAGCGCCTCCGTCGGCTGAAGTCTCGCTGCCCGATTAGCCGGGAGATAGCCGAAGATCAAGCCGGTCGAGCAAGATACTACGAACGCTAGAACGACGGAGAGCCACGATATGGGTACGCTGATATCCTGGGTATCCGGGAAGAATCCCAACAACAAACGAAGCAGGACGGGAATCAGAACGGCAATCAATATTCCAGCAAGCGCACCCGTCCCGCTGATGGCCATGGCTTCCATCAAGAACTGGTAGCGAATGGCGTCACCCGAGGCGCCGATCGCTTTGCGTATCCCGATTTCGCGGGTCCGCTCGGTGACCGTTACAAGCATGATGTTCATGATTCCAACCCCGCCGATCGCCAGAGCGATCAAGGCAATTAGAACGAGAACGATGGTGAGCGCCAGGGCGATCGCTTCCGCGGTTTCCAGGATGCCGCTGAGGTTTTGCACGCGATATTGGGCGCCGGGACGATGGCGGCTTTGGATGATCTCCTTCACTTGCTGCGTGACGGCCGGGACATCGTCCGACCGCACGGCTTTGGCGTAGAGCGTCGCAAAATAATCGGTGCCGGTGTAATAGCGCAACAAAGAGAAGGGGACGATGGCCGAGTCCCTGGTAATTTCCGTCGGGCCCAGGATGGCAAGGCGCTCTTGAAATACTCCGATCACGGTGAAATGGAGTTCGCCCGCGCTAATCTGCTTTCCATCGGGATCCTCGAAGGGAAAAACGCGGCGCGCGAGATCTTCCGTAATCAGGCAAACCTTGCTGCGAGCCGCCAAATCGGATTCATCGAAATAACGGCCGCGAACGATCGCGAGGTTGTGGATCGTCTCATAACCTTCTGTGACGCCCACCAGATTGATGGGCCGCTCTTGGCCGTTCATCGACACGGTCAACTGCTGGGCGTTCGTTCCCGCGACCTCCGTCACGAGTTGCGACAGGCCTTCCTTCAGGGCCTCTAAATCCGCGGGCGTGATTTGGTCGGCCAGATTCAAGCTCCCGGAATCGGTGGAATTGATCACATTGGCGTACACGAGGTTCGCGCCCACGCCTTCGATCTGCGCGAGCGCGTATCGCTTTCCGGTAAGGGCTATCGTTACTACCAGAACGATCGACGCGCTTCCGATCACCACGCCTAGCATGGTAAGGATGGCGCGCATTCTGTTGGCGCGCAGAGCTTGGATGGCGAGCTTCCACGTCTCACCCCAGAATGCCGACGTGTTGCGTGCGATGGCCATTCAAATTAGCGCGATAATTCAATTTCCAAGGCGCCGAGCCGCAGCCAACGACGAATCGCCGAAAAATAGCGGTTCATGGCGAAGACTTTTCAAGTCGTTCGAGCCGCGCTCGCGCGTCTTTATTCTTGGGGTCCAAACGGAGCGCGGAGCGGTATTGTTCTGCCGCCTCGGTGCGTTTGCCCTGAGCTTCATAGAGTCTGCCCAGCCAGTTGCGGGCTGCCGCGTGCGAAGGCCAATCGCTCCGTTCCGGGGTACTTGCAAGATAGGCCTTCAAATCTTCGTCCGCGGCCAGCAAATTTGCATTGGCAATTACGCCGATCACGCCGCGATAGAAGGCAAGCCGTGGATCGTTGGGCGCCACGTGCGATGCCAATTGGACGGCAGCTTGGATATCCGCGGGTTTATTCTGCATCTCGAAGAAACCAGCTACTTCAAAATACGGATCGGCTGTCTTTGACTTTGCGCTCAGAACCTGGCGGATTTCGCTCTCAGCGTCATCAAGTTTCTTGAGGCCCTCGCGATCGTAAAGGGCACGAGCCAAGTGGCCTTGGATAGGATCAAGTGCCGCAATCGCGTTCACCTGATCGAGCGCCTCGGATTTATTGCCGCCGGCAATCCAAGGGGCGTCAAGACAGTACTCTTCCAGATCGCGCCGGGCGGCGACATTCGAAGGGTCAAGATTGACGGCTTGTTGGAACTCCTTTTTCACCTTCTTGGCCAGCGAAAAGCTGCGGTCACGATCCGCTTTGCCGCCATCGGCACGGCCAAGCCATTGGTGATAGAGGGAATTCTTCGGGTCGAGAGATACTGCTCTTTCGAACTGGGCGATCGCACTATCGTAGTCGAAGATTTCGTAGTAACTACGCCCCAGCCAATACGCGGCGGCGGCGCTCGAAGCATTCTGCGATGCCGTTGCTTGCAGCGTCGAAATCGCCGCCGCGTAATTACCGGCATTGAATTGATGCTGCGCTGCCTCGATCGCGCCGGGTGCATCGGCGCGCACTCCTGGCGCGGAGAAACCGCTTAGCGTGCAGAAAACAGCCGACAATGTTAGCTTGGCAACCCTGCTCGGCATTGTTTTCAATAGGCTTCTCCTGGCCGCACTTCCATGCCGTTCTTCAGGTTTTGATCGACTGGCTCCGCTACGCGGGCGCCTGCCATCAACCCCGACATCACCTCGTATTTCGAAGTGCTGGCAATACCCACAGAGATATCGCGCCGCCGAACTCTGTTGCCATCGAAAACGAAGACGTAATAATGCCCGCCCTTGTCTTCGCGCACAGCCGCTCGGGGCACCACCACGGCTCCGCGTCGTTCGTGGACCAGGATCTTTACTTGTACGTTGGTATTGGGCAATAGCTCCAGCTTGTCATTGTCGATCGAGCAAAGGACCTCGCCCACACTACGCATTCCCCGCGAGACCACCTGTTTCGGTACTTCCTCGGTGTGACCAGTCCAAACGCGGCCAGGCTTGGCATCCCACGTGACCTCGACGTCTTGGCTAGGCTCCAGAAGCCCTAAGTCCGGTTCATCGACGAAGGCCCGTACGCGTACGTGCCGCAGGTCTGCCATTTCGGCCAGTGTGTCACCCACCTTGACGTAATCACTGGCGTGTACGGGTAACGAATATAGCGTGCCATCGAGCGGCGAGATTACGGTCGCCGAGCGCGCCTTCTCGTCAAGTGACTGCACCTCATCCTGAGCCTTGCTAAACCGAAGGCTCGCGGCTTCGATACTTGACGCAGACCTTTGCGCCAAATCCTGCTTTCGAGCCTCGAGCGCGTTCAGATTTGCGCGCGCCCTGGCCAAACTAGCCTCATTCTGCGCGAGTTCGTCTTGCGTAGCTGCCTGTTTGGCGACGAGATCCCGCAGCGCTTTTTCGGCATTTTCGAGATTCCTTACTTGCACCCGCCCGGCGGCCAGATCGCCCTGAAGCTGCGCCACTTGGTCCGGGGGACCTCCGGCCCGCGCGTTGCGAAGATCGGCTTGCGCGGCAAGGAGATCGGCGCGTGCCTGCGCCAGCTGGGAGCGAATATCGGCCGCGTCGAGGGTCAAGATCACTTCGCCGCGGTGGACGGCCTGCCCTTCGGTGGCCGTCACCTTTTTCGCGAACGTCGGGAATTCCGCGTGCGCCACGGCCGGCGAAATAGGCTCTACTTTCCCATTGCTCGTGATATCCACATTCAAATCCTCGCGCGTTACCGTTACGACGGGAACCACGGGCGGCTGGCTGCGCAACCCGAGGACGATTAGAATAAGCGCGACCAGGCACGCAATCAGAACCGCGATGATTGTTCTATTCCGCTTTTTGCTTTGCGCCATTTGATCGACCGCATACGCGAGCAGCCCGACTATCGAGTCCTAAAATTGTAACAGACCCCTTCCGGGCTTGCTCATTCAAAGGGCCCGGTTGAAAAGACCGCAGCTCCCCATCTTCTCTTCGTCTCAGATGCGGCATCAGAGGGTAACGGCCTCGGCACCGGCAAAACCACCGCTCTTCCCCTTCGCCACCGTTGCCACGGCCACGGAGGGCATGTGATATTCTGTCTCGCCGAGAAGAGGCTATCGAATGAGCTATATGGAACGTATCCAGAACGATCTTACCGCAGCCATGAAGGGAAAGGATGAATTGCGGCTGAGCGTGTTGCGCATGGTAAAGAGCGCGCTGAAGAACAAGGAAATCGAAAAGATGCGCCCGCTTGAGGACATGGAGTCCCTCCAAATCCTCCAAACGCTGGTTAAGCAGCGGCGTGAATCCATCCACCAGTTCAGGCAAGGCGGGCGAAAGGATTTGGCCGATAAGGAAGCCAAGGAAATCGCCATCATCGAGGAGTATCTGCCCGCCGCGCCCAGCGACGAGGAGGTTCGCCGCGCGGTCGAGGAGGCCATTTCTGAAACAAGCGCTGGCTCCCTGAAGCAGATGGGCGCGGTGATCAAGGCAGCTCGAGGGAAGCTGGAAGGGAAAGCAGTGGATGGCAAGGTTCTCAGCGACCGTGTGCGCGAACGCCTCTCCGAGAAAACTTGAGAGCCCCGCGTGAGCTCGCATCGTTTTTGCCTCGAATATGGGGGCATCCGGTTTGCAGAAACAGGACATATTCTCGGGCAATGCGCCTGCTCTAAGCTTGCTTGGAATCACGGGTGATGCTAACTTCCGCGCCTTCTGCGGGGGCGGTGATCAGCACGAAGGCTCTGTAGGGTAAGATGCCAGCGGAGGAGCACCGTGGAGACCAAGGTTTGGAGCTCGACCGCACCCGTCGCTGAATTTACTCCTTACACGGAAGCGGAAGGTGTGCGGGAATTTAGCTTTCGAGCGGTAATGCTTGGGGCGCTCTTCGGCGTCCTATTCGGCGCCGTCTCGGTTTACGTGGGCCTGCGCGCCGGCCTGACGGTCTCCGCTTCCATCCCGATCGCGGTCCTCTCGATCAGTATTTTGCGCGCCTTCGGGCGTTCCACAATTCTTGAAAACAATATCGTGCAGACCACCGGTTCGGCCGGCGAATCAGCTGCAGCGGGCGTGATTTTTACTATGCCTGCATTGATCTTCCTGGGGTTCTCTCTCAACACGGAGTATTGGCGAGTGTTTTTCCTGGCGCTGCTAGGCGGGACTCTCGGCGTGCTCTTTATGATCCCGCTGCGGCGGCAATTGATCGTGAAAGAGCATGGCAACCTGACATTTCCCGAGGGAACTGCGTGCGCCGATGTGCTCGTCGCCGGGGAACGCGGAGGTTCCTTCGCGGGGCGCGTCTTCTGGGGTTTGGGCCTCGGCGGCGTTTACACAATTTTGATGAACACCTTCGGACTCTGGCCGTCTCAACCCGACTACCAGCCGAAATGGCTCCCGGGCGCCTCGATGCGGTGCACGATCACCTCCGAATACCTCGGGGTTGGCTACATCATTGGGCCGCGCGTGGCGGGGACGCTATTCGCCGGCGGCGTGATTTCTTGGCTGGTGCTGATGCCGGCCATCCGCTTCTTTGGCTCGCTCGCGCCGGGAGTGGCGCTGTATCCCAGCACCATCCCCATCCCGCAAATGAGCCCGGACCAGCTTTGGGGGACCTACATTCGGCCGATAGGCGCTGGCGCCGTCGCCGCATCAGGGCTTATCACGCTGATCAAAACGATGCCGACAATTTTCGCGGCGCTGGGAGCGGGAATGAAGGACATGCGTGCCAAACAAGCGACGATGCCGGTCGCGCGGCGCACGGAGCGCGATCTCTCGATGCGGGTTGTCATCATCGGCTCTCTTGTGATCCTCGCGATGATATGGGCGCTTTTGAGATTCAAGCCCATCCCGGGGGCGCAAACCGGAGCGTTCGCCAACTTGGTCGCTGCGCTGTTCGTTATCGTATTTGGATTTCTCTTCGTCACGGTTGCGTCGCGTATCAGCGGCCTCATCGGGAACTCTTCAAATCCCATCAGTGGCATGACCATTGCAACTCTAATGGCCACTTGCGCCGTGTTCCTGGTCGTGCACTGGACGGCCAATTCTTATGCGGTGCTCGCGCTTACGATTGGCGGTGTCGTCTGCATTGCTTCCGCCATCGCCGGCGCCACTTCGCAAGATCTGAAGACCGGTTATCTCGTAGGTGCTACCCCGGCCAAGCAGCAAATTGCCCTGGTTATCGGCGTGTTGGTTTCATCGTTCGCAATTGGAGGCACGCTGATCCTGATGAATTACGGCCTCGCGCAATATAAGCCGGTCCAGATCCCGCTCGATATCAGCCATCTGCCGGCGGGCGTACAGCGTCAGGAGGATAACTACCTGCACGAGGGAAAATCGTACGTGCTGGTGAACGCCATCGGCTCCGCTGAAATTCCCGACGGCAAATATCTCTACGATCCCGCCACGCGAGAGATTGAAGTTCAGTGGGAGCAGGGAATTGGGAGCGCCCGGGCCGCCGCACCGCAAGCGCGCCTGATGGCCACGGTGATCAATGGAATTCTGAATCGGCGGCTGCCGTGGCGCCTCGTGTTCCTCGGAGTGTTTCTGGTGATCGCCGTCGAGCTGCTTGGGATTCGCTCGCTGCCGTTTGCGGTTGGTTCGTATATTTCGATCGGTACCACGATGGCAATGTTTGCCGGAGGACTGGTGCGGTTCCTCGCGGAGCAAAGCGTCGAGAAGAAAGACGATGCCCAAAGCGAAGTAAGCCCCGGCTCGCTCTACGCCAGCGGCCTCATCGCCGCCGGCGGAGTCTTCGGACTGATGGCGATCGCCATTAATCTGCTTCAGGATCCGGAGCTGACTGCGCATGTGCCGGCTTGGCTTGCCCGATCGCTGCACCTTCCCTGGTCAGAGACCCTCTTCACCGCCTGGGGCGGAAAGTACATGCCGCACCTGCGCGAGGCGCAGTGGCTCGGCGTTCTGCTGTTCACGGCGCTGGCGGCCAGCCTGTTTATCTCCGCGCGCAAGAAACTCGATCAGTCCTGATCCCCTATCGCGCGCCGCGCAGAAACCGCGCCGCTTCTTCCGGCGGTGTGGGATTGATGTAGAAGCCGGTGCCCCATTCAAAGCCCGCCACTCGCGTGAGCTTCGGCATCATTTCGATGTGCCAATGGTAGTGGTCGTTGATCTCTTCGCCGATGGGCGAGGTATGGATCACGTAGTTATACGAGGGGAACGAAAGCGCCGCATCCAGGCGCCCCAGGAAATCCCGTAGAATCTTGGCCAGATATCCGTAGTACGGCGTCGGCATGTTTTCGAATGCCGAGCTGTGCAGCCGCGGCAGAATCCAGGTCTCGAACGGAAAGCGCGGGGCGTACGGGGCCAGCGCGATGAAGTGATCGTCGTTCAGGATCACGCGCGCGTCCGTTTCGATTTCCTGACGAATCATGTCGCAGAAGATGCATCGCTCTTTCTCGTCATAGTAATGCTTTGAGCTATCCACTTCCTCGCGCACACGCTTCGGCACGATCGGCATGGCGATCAATTGCGAGTGCGTGTGCTCGAGCGTGGCTCCCGCTGCCTCGCCGTGGTTTTTGAAAATTAAAATGTACCGGAACCGGCGATCGTTCTTGAGGTCCAGCATGCGGTCGCGATACGCCCACAGCGTTTCCTCGATGGCCTTCTCTGGCATCGACGCCGGGGTAAGTTTGTGCTCCGGGGTCTCGATGATCACCTCGTGCGCCCCCACTCCGTTCATGCGATCGAACAGCCCCTCGCCCTCGCGGTCCAGGCCCCCTTCGATCCCCAGCGCCGGAAATTTGTTCGGCACCACCCGCAGCGACCATCCCGGCGTGTCCTTGCCGCTCCCGTTTCTCCCGTACGCAAGAATCTCCGATGGGGTTTTCCCTTCGTTCCCGGGACAGAACGGGCACATCCCCACGCCCTTGATTTGCACGCTCTCCCGGATGAAATCGCTGGGGCGCTTGGCTCGGTCCGTCGAAATGATTACCCATCGGCCCGTGATTGGGTCCTTGCGAAGCTCAGGCAAACCTCCTCCTTATTTCGCTGCTTGTAGTGAAGAGCAGGGTATGTCGAAAAATAGGCAGCAATCGCGGGGCCATTCTGCCACAACCGTTGCAGCATCTTGCATTTACGCATGCCAACCCGCACGCGGAATAAACGCTCCTTTGTGCAGCCGTACCTCGGGCCGCCGACCCGCGACTCCTTCAATCGCGAGCACGTCAAAACGCCAAGACCCGCCTTCGATGTGTCTCGCACGAAGAAATTGCCGCGCGATCCGCGTCAGATGCCCCCGTTTTTTTTCGGTTACAGCTTCCTCGGGCGTGGGCCGGTCCCCGTCGCCGGCCCTGCGTGTTTTCACTTCCACGAACGCGAGCACCACCCCGTCATAGCCGATTAGATCGATCTCGCCTTTCATTCCGGTCGAGACGTAATTCCGCGCGACCACCGTGTATCCCTGGCGCCGCAAGTACCAATACGCGTACGTCTCGCCTCGAATTCCGGTGCGACGCGCTTGCTGCTTCCGTGTAAAATCCCGGGAATTTTCCTCGCTCGATTCGCTGAGCCCTTTGCGAGCGGCAAAGTTCACCATTGCGAACATCAGGCGCGCAATCATGGCGAAATCCTTGAAACTAGCCTGCTCGTTCCGCCTCGCTGATGCAGGCATCGAGCGTGTCGATTGCGAACTCGGCTTGCTCCTCGTCGATGATCAGCGGAGGCGCAAGTCGAAGCGAATTTTCCCCTGCCCCAAGGACGAGTAATCCTTTGTGGAACGCTCCCTGAATCACGCGGTTCCGCAACTCGGGCGCTCTTTCTTTGGTTTTCTGGTCCCGCACGAACTCGATTCCGATCATCAGTCCCTTGCCGCGAATGTCGCCCACGCTCTTGTGCCGCTCGCGCCAGTCTGCGATCTTGCTAAAAACGAATTCGCCGATTCGGGCTGCGTTTGCCATGGCTTCCCGCTCCAACACTCCGATGGTGGCTAGCGAAGCGGCGATGGCCACGGGATTGCCTCCAAACGTGGACGCATGCGCCCCGGGCTTCCAATCCATCACCTCCGCTTTCGCGATCACCGCGCTCAGCGGCATGCCGGACGCGATTCCCTTCGCCACGCAGATGATATCTGGCTCGACGCCGGCATGGTCCACGGCCCACCATTTTCCCGTGCGCCCCATACCCGATTGCACCTCATCTGCAACCAGCAAAATGCCGTGCTTGCGGCACAGGCGCTCGAGGCCCTGCAAAAACTCCAGCGGCGCCGGAACATATCCGCCCTCTCCCTGAATGGGCTCAACGAAGATTGCGGCAACTTCTTCGGGATCCACCAACTTCTTGAAAAGTTCGTTTTCGATCTGCGCCAGCGCATCGCTCGCCGCGTGCTCCGGGCGAACGCCGTAAGCCCCCCGGTACGTATTCGGATACGGCGCATGAAATACCCCCGCCACTAGCCCGCCGAAATGCTTCCGCTGCATGGCCTTGCTGGCCGTCAGCGACAGCGCCCCCATGGTCCGCCCGTGGAAGCACCCGTAAAACGCGATGAACTTGTCTCGCCGGGTGTGATACCGCGCGAGCTTCATCGCCGTTTCAATCGCTTCCGTGCCCGAATTTCCGAAATAGAGTCGCTTCGCGCCCTTCCCTGGCGCGATCGACGCAAGCTTCTCCGCAAGTTGGACCGTTCCTTCGTAGTAGAAATCCGTGCAGGACATGTGAATCAGCTGCGCCGCCTGCTTCTGTATGGCGACGACCACTTCCGGATGGCAATGCCCGGTTGCCGCTACGGCGATCCCCGCGGCGAAATCTAGAAATTCGTTCCCGTCAGGGTCGGAAACGATAGCGCCACTTCCGCTCTTCGCCACCAATGGATAGTCGCGGGTATAGGAAGGAGAGATCACTTTGTGATCTCGTTCCACAATCTCGCGCGCCTTGGGGCCGGGCAAAGCGGTAATAATGTGCGGCAATTTCCTTTTCTTCGCGGCAACTTGCATCTCTTCCTCCCGGAGTTTGGTTTCCTCCGGCGTTCGCGCACTGCTTGCTGCGCTCACAAGCCGGATACATCATCGGGAAAAAGCGTGAATTAATCTACGCCGAAAAGATTCGGGCGTGCGTGGGAAGGCTGACTATGAAGCGAATTCGCGTGTTTCGGGGAAATTCTCATTTGTACTTCCAGCGGACGCTGCCGTCCTTCGTATCTTCTATCAGAATACCAGAATCCGCGAGTTTTTGCCGGATTTCGTCGGACCGCGCGAAGTCCCGCCGCTTCTTGGCGGCTACGCGCTCTTCGATCAGCCTCTCGATTTCTTCCGAACTCATGCGCTCTTTCGCCGGTCCAAAACCCAGCTTCCGCAGTTTCTCCTCATCGTCGTCCACTAGCAGTGCCAGCACGCTGTCGAATTTCTCCATCGCCGCAATCGCGCGCGGCGCGTTCTGCTGCAGAAACGTGCCGCGGTCCATCGCCGTGTTGGCCTCGCGCACCAAATCGAACACTGAAGCCAGTGCCATTGCCGTGTTGACATCGTCTGACAGGCCCCCGTCGAAATCGTTCTCTGCGGTCGCAACATGTTTTTCGATCTCCGGATTGGAACCGGCCGGAAACTGTTCCGCCTTCAGCCGTGTGACGAAATTGCGCAGCCGCTCCGTCGAATTCCGCGCCTGCAACAACCCTTCCTCCGTGAAATTCAGCTGGCGCCGGTAGGGCACCGAAAGCAGCAGGAAGCGGATCGTGGAAGGTTTGTGCCCCTTCGCGAAAAGATCGCGCAGCGTATAAAAATTCCCAAGCGACTTCGACATCTTCTGTCCTTCGATAATCAGGTGTTCGGCGTGAAGCCAGGTGCGCACAAACGTTTTTCCGGTCGCCGCTTCGCTTTGCGCAATTTCATTTTCGTGGTGCGGGAACGCAAGATCCACGCCTCCGGTGTGGATGTCCAGCGTGTCGCCCAGGTACTTCATGGCCATGGCCGAGCACTCGATATGCCAGCCCGGCCGTCCCTGACCGATCCTCGTCTCCCAGAAATGTTCCCCGGGCTTGGGCGCCTTCCATAACGCGAAATCACGCGCATTTTCCTTCTCGTATTGATCCACGTCCACTCGTGCTCCCGCTTGCATTCCGCTAACGTCGATTTTCGAAAGCTTGCCGTACGCCGGAAACTTCGAGATGCGGAAGTAGATCGATCCGTCGCTCGTGTAGGTCATTCCCTTCTGCTGCAGCTTCTCGATCAACGCGACCATGTCCTCGATATGGTCCGTGGCGCGAACGAGTTCCTCCGGGATCTCGATGTGCAGCGCATCGATATCCTCAAGGAATGCCTGAATATATTTGTCGGTGTACTCGCGAATTCCCACCCCGGCCGCCGCCGCCGACTGGATGATCCGGTCGTCCACGTCGGTCACATTCATCACCTGCAGCACGCTGTAGCCCCGTGCGCGTAGGAAACGCCGCAAAATGTCCTGAAACATGAAGGTTCGAAAATTCCCGATGTGCGCGGATGCATAAACGGTCGGGCCGCACGTGTAGATTCGAACCTCGCCTGGATGCACCGGATGGAGCGCCTCCAGAGCGTTCGTAAAGGTGTTGTGAAGCCGTATCTCGTTCATTTTATGGTCTATGCAAAACGGGTATTGTAGCCGACGCACTCCTCGGCGGCAAACGGCGGTTCACGCAAAGACCCAGTTTTCCATCGCTTCGCTTCGGGGACTTGCGAGGTGGTCGACCGCTGACCCTCTCGCCGCTAGCCGTGTTGCGAGCCATGCCGTGCTATATCCTCATCTATCGCAACGATGATGCGCAGCACTGAGCCCCTTCTTGCCAGAAGGACTACCGCCCGGTTCTGGAAACTTGGAGTGGTACAAAAGAGCAGTGACGACTAGGCTTCGCGTACTATTTGACCCTGCCGGGATGAGCCCTATTCTACCAGGGATGAGCAGCGACTCAGAGCGACCCGAACAGGAAATCGCCGACCCCCAGGAGATCCGGCAGAGCTTGGTCCGTCTTGACCGAAGTACTTCCTGGTTCCGCTGGAATACCATCGGAGCGCTGATCTTGCTCTTCGCAGCGCTGGTGATGCTTTCTTGGCCGAATCCGTTGGGGCACTACGCAACCGTGGTTGTACAGGGGTTGCTCGGCCTGATGCTGACCTCGAATGGCTATATGCTTTACCAGCACCGCCAGTTCAAGCTCTTTCGCCAGCGACTCGGCGAACAGATGCAAACCGCGATCACGCAGCGCCAGCGAGCCGACAAATTTTATGGGTTGGCCATCCTCGATCCCCTCACCGGTTTATACAATCGCCGGTATGGAGAAGAAAGTCTGCGGAAAGAGATCACGCGAGCGGAGAGGCAGAACTATGACTTGGCGGTCATCGTTCTGGATCTCGACCGGTTCAAAGAGATCAATGACCAGTTTGGACACGCCGCCGGCGACATCGTGCTAAAGGAGTTTGCCAATCGTCTGCGGCGATCTATTCGTGCCTGCGATGTGCCGGTACGCATTGGCGGCGATGAGTTCCTCGTCGTTTTGCCCGAATGCCCCAGAGATAACGTGCATATAATCCTCTCGCGTCTCGAACCCTTCGAAATCATCCTGAATCGTCGGAAAGTCTTGGTTTCCTACGCGCGCGGACGCGCTCAGTATCAGGTAGCCGACACGCTGGAGACCCTTCTCCAGAGAGCTGACCAGGTTCTGTACGCTGAAAAGGCCGCCCGCCGGGCGGCTGCGGCTCGATCGGCTGGCGATGAATCGGTTCTATCAGTCTAGCAATTTCCCGTCGTCTCTCTCATGCTGGACAAAGCTGCAAAATTTCCTGTGCGGCTGCTCCCGCGCTTTCCACTATTTCGAAGTGTCGGCCCCAACCACCGTGAATCGATACCACGCGGTGTTACCGGGATACAGCACGTCGCGAAATTGAGTGCTCTGCTCATCACCCGGGGCCAAGCTCAGCGAGATGTTCCCTTTGTTTTGAACCAGAACGCTGTTGTCGCTCCCGAAGTAGTTGGTCTGGTAGCCAATGTTGCTGTACGTGTACGCGCTGGACGTGTTCTTGATATCCACGGACCACACCGCTGTAGTTCCCGTGTAATCCTTGTCCATGGTGGCGCTCACGATGTGCAGATCCTTAACCGGATTCCCCTTTAGCCCGGTGGGCGCGGAGCTGGTCGCGGCGGAGGCCGACCCTTCTGAGCCCTTCGCCGACCCTTTATTCAAATAGGCCAACGTTCCGACCACCGCCAATACCACAACGATGCAGATACCAATCAGCAGTCCCGATCCGCCCGACGTCTCCTTCGTTTGAGCTTCAAACATTTTGGTCCCTCCTTACCTTCCATTGCCCCCTTCGTAACGGCTTGAGTGGTACGCGGTTAGTTCGGGTTCGATAGCGGGTTCGCGGAATCGCATTACCACTCCCCCTGTTTTTGCACTTCTTTGCGCGGAACTTAGCACGATGGGCCTTGCCGATTCAATAAAATCTATTTCGCCAAATACACTCACATCGAGCTCCGCGCGGAGTCACTCCCTTGCTTCGCATCTGAAACGGTAGCCTGCTATTATCAACCCCGAAAACGGTGCGAGCGAACAAATCGATTCCCTCGAGCGAAGGAGATCGGCGATGGCAACGATGAAAGCGGTTCGCATTCACGAATATGGCGGCCCTGAGGTTCTTCGCTACGAGGATGCTCCGCGTCCGGAGCCCGGCTCGGGCGAAGTGCTGATCCGCGTGCACGCCTCTGGTGTGAATCCCATAGACTGGAAGGTTCGCCAGGGATACGCCAAGGAACGCCTCAAATACAAGATGCCTTTCATTCCCGGCTGGGATGTTTCCGGCGTGATCGAAGCCGTCGGTTCTGGCGTCACCCAGCTCAAGGCGGGCGATGAGGTTTATAGCCGCCCTGACATCTCCCGAGACGGCTCCTACGCCGAATACATCGCCGTGAAGGAATCCGAAGTGGCGCTCAAGCCGAAATCCGTCGACCACGTCAACGCCGCCGCTATCCCTCTCGCCGCTTTAACAGCCTGGCAATCGCTTTTTGACGCCGCAAAGCTCGCTGCCGGTCAAACGGTCCTAATCCATGGCGCGGCTGGAGGCGTAGGCACCTTCGCTGTCCAATTCGCGAAACTGAAGGGCGCGCGCGTGATCGGTACTGCCTCGAAGAAAAATCACGATTTTCTGCGCTCCCTCGGCGCGGATGAAGTCATCGACTACAACGCCGTGAAATTCGAGGACGTGGTTCACGATGTCGATGTTGCGCTCGATACGATCACCGGCGAAACGGAAGTCCGATCTTATCAGGTGATGAAAAAGGGCGGGATTTACATCTCAATCCTCACGCCTCCGTCGCCCGAAAAGGCCGCCCAGCACGGAGTGCGCTGCGTTCATGCGTTCGTCCAAGCGAATCCGAAACAGTTGGCCGAAATCGGCAAGCTCGTCGATTCGGGCAAAGTGAAGCCAGTCATCGAGAAGGTTTTTCCGCTCGCGGAAGCTCGCGCCGCTCAGGAGTCGAACGCCACGGGCCACACGCGCGGCAAAATCGTCCTCCGCGTCGTCTAAAGTTGCATCCGTGAGTTTTTCAATCCGTCATTCTGAGCGAAGCGCGCCCGGTTTACTCTTTTCCGCCGTCACGTTTCCTGCGACGGCGGCCGGCGCGCATAGCCGAAGAATCTCTCTTGGATGTAAGTATGCAAGAAACGTGATTAGAGCGAAGGGAAGGCTTATCGATTGAGCCGCGATACCGAATACCGGAGGACAAAATGAAACTTACCTGCTTTATTCGCTACCAGATTGACCCGTTCCAGCGAGACGAGTTCAAAAAATACGCTGAGAACTGGGGCCGCATCATTCCTCGTTGCGGTGGCCACCTTCTCGGCTACTTTCTTCCTTATGAAGGTACAAATGATGTGGCCTGGGGTCTGATTTCATTCGATAGCCTCGCCTCTTATGAGGCCTACCGGACGCGTTTGAGGTCAGATCGAGAAGCGCGCGATAATTTCGCCATGGCACAAAGCAAGCGCCTGATCCTCCGGGAGGAGAGAAACTTCCTGGAAGTCGTTGAGGGAACCTACGGCCTGCCCTCGACACTCGCATAGCTAACCCACGAGTCTGCGAAAGATTCTTTGGACGTGATTCTACTTCACCAATCCATCCGCATAGCGCACCGGTACCGCCAAGTTCGAGCCGCCAAAATCAGTCAGAATGGCGAAGTTCACGCCGATCACCTTACCGTCACGATTGAAGAGCGGTCCGCCGGAACCACCGGACGTTGTCGCCGCGTCGTAAACAATCTTGTCCTTCAGGACATCTCCGATATGTCCCTGCGTGGTCGTGGGGCGAATCAGGTGCTGCGCCGCCAGTTGCGAGACGATCTGGGTCACGTTCTGGGCGCTTTCCGCCAATTTCCGTGTCACGTCGCCTCCCGCACGCGCTAGTATGCCGTCAATTCCCGTCGGATACCCGATCAGGACCACCGCATCGCCCGTCACGCTGGCCTGGCTCCGATCGTCGAGCCTCAACACTGCGGCGTGGGCTGGCGCGGCATTCTGCAGCTTCAGAGTTGCCAAATCGGCATCCGGCGAAATCTGTCCGACCTCGGCCGCGATGCCTTCCGACGTGTCGGGAAAGTACGCCGTGTAAGACACAGCGAACGCCGTGGCCCCACGGTCGAGAAGTGGCTTCAATTCCTCATTGCCCCACCAGGGTTCCGCCACATGATGATTCGTCAGCAAACGTCCATCGCGTCCTATCAGAAACCCTGTCCCAAAGACGTCAAGTTGCAGCGGCAGTCCCGCCCCCCCTGTCTCGAGACCCATCATCCCCTTGTCGTCCACCTGCGGCTTGCCGTTGGCATCGGTCGCGATCCGAATCACGTGTCCCGAATTGTCCCGAAACGCTACCACCACGTGCAGCAAGCAGACGCTCGGTCCGTACGTGCGAACGATTGTTTCCGCGATTCGTCCCTCATTCTCCAGTCGGTTCAGGCGATTCTCAGTCGCCTGAAGTTGCTGCTGGAGCGATTGGTCGTTCGTGTCGCCGCCCGCGGCCATCTTTTTGCGGATCGCTTGAGTTTGCGCCTTCAAGGACTCGCGCGTAGCCGACGCGTCGCTTGCACTCAACGACGCACGCGCCTGTTCCACGCGGCTCAGAAGTTCTCCCTGTTGTAGCAGTCCGCCGTTCAGCCGCGCAATCTCGGCTTTGAGCTGCAGCGTATCCTTCCGGCTGTGCCGGTTCGAAATCACCGTCGAAAGTCCGGCCAGTACCGCTGCTGCGCTGAGAACGAAAATCGCCGGAATCAACCAAAAGCGCCGTTTGGCGTTCGCCCCGCCCCTCAACGCTTCTGCGGCAGCCTCCGCCAAGCGCCCTCTTTGCATCGCCTCTCTGAGCTTCGTTTCGAGCTCGATCTCCGGTTGCCTCTCGCGGAATTGCGCCCGGATCCTCGCCGTGAATTCCAGCCGTTCAAACGGAAAGGAGATGACATCGTCAACGCCCAAGTCCAGCCCGCGAGCGCGTTCCAGCGCCCCACCGTGAACGATCATCACAATCTTCAGAGTTTGTGGATTAGGACCTGTCTTGATCTGGCTGATCAAGCCGCAGCAACTGAGGTCCGATGGTGTTGCTTCCGTGATTAGGACTTCCGGGGATAGAGCGAGGACCTCATCGACCGTCTGGCCGCGCGCCGTGACGATTTCATAGCCTTGGCCAGATAGCGCCTGCTCTACCGCCTCGTCAGATTCCGCACCAAGGTTGAGAAGAAGAACGCGCACACTGCCAACTTATCACCGCGCGGTTTCAACCGTCAATTTCAGCCGAGTACATAGCGGCCTCAGCCAACGTGCCGCGCCGGGAAACCTAAGCGTGAGGAATCGATAAAGTCTTCGGACCAATGCTGCGATCTCATCCGCGGCCGTATCCAACGCGAAATGGCATCGGCTAGCTCCGCTTACCGGAGTTTGTGCACTGGTGCTTGCAGCCTTTCTCGATTGCGTCGCCGGCCAACTTCACATCGTCAGAACCACGCGGAACTGCGCTTTGCCGCTCATCATCCGTGCGTAGCCCTCGGCCGCTTTTTCAAGAGGATATGTTTCGATCATCGGACGCACGCCGGTAAGTTCGGCGAAGCGCAGCGTGTCCTCGGAATCGGCAGGAATTCCTGAGGGCCACCCTTGAATGCGCTTGCGTCCGAAAATCAGAGGAAGAGCAGAGAGCTCGAGCGGCTCCGCGGGAGCTCCGACTACGACCAGCACGCCGTTCACGCCCAGGCCGCCGGCAATCGAAGACATTGCCTTGGCGCTCGGCGCCGTCGCGAGAATCGCGCGCGCGCCGCCCAGTTTCTGCAGCTCTGCCGCGGCATCCGTGGCCGCGCTATCGATGTAAACATGCGCGCCCAGTTTTTTCGCAAGAGCCCCGTTCTCAGGACCGCGGCCCACTGCCGCTACGCGATAACCGAAATTTTTCGCGAACTGAATCCCAAGATGCCCGAGCCCGCCAATCCCTTGCACCGCCACGAGGTCACTCGGAAGGGCGCCGCTATGGCGTAGAGCATTGAATGTCGTCACTCCGGCGCACATCAGTGGACCGGCCTCTGCGGCATCGAGAGACTCGGGCATCGCTGCCAGCGCTTCCACGGGCGCAACCATATACTCCTGATATCCGCCGTCGTAGCTGATGCCGCAGATTTGCAGGTTCGCGCACGTCCCGAAATCGCCGCGTCTGCAGGAGGGACACGTGTTGTCCTGGCCACCGTGCCAGCCCACCCCTACGCGCTGGCCTTTCTTCCACTGCGTAACGCCCGCGCCCAGTTCGTCGATCACGCCCACCACTTCGTGCCCAGGGACACGCGGATAGGCGATGCCCGGCAGAAGGCCCTCTTTAGTAATGACGTCACTGTGGCAGACGCCACAAGCCTGCACTTTGATGCGCACTTGCCCTGCCTCCGGATTAGGAATTTCGCGTTCGACGATCTCGAAATCGCCGCCAGCCTTCGAAATCTGCGCCGCCTTCATGGGTGCTATTCCGACCTTTGTCGTTGCCATAAATCCTCCTGTGAATTTTCAGAGCCTCTTGAAAAGCAGTTTGCCAGTGGCGCGCCACCAAAAATTGCGTTGCGATTCTGGATATCGGTCGAGAATTGTCAATGGGGAAAACTTAGGGCCGAATCCCCGCGGCCTTTCGGAGCGGGCCCATTCATGAAAGTCGCGTGTTCAACCCACGCCTTGTCGAGTCCACGCTGGGTGTGGCCAAGAAGAAACTGCCTCTACTCTAGGAGGCTCATCATACGCCTTGCCTTTGTGATTTCAAGCGCCCACTCGTGATTCGGTAGTGGGTCAGTTTGAATTTGACGGTCAAAGGGTCCGTGTGGCAATATGGCTATATGCATAAGCACTCAAGCAGCAGGGACGTTAACCAAATCGCGGCCAGCATCGTCGCCCAGCTTGGCGGTACGGACATTGGCGACAAGAACCCAGCGGCAGTCGCGCTCGGTAGGATGGGTGGGCTTAAGGGCGGTCCGGCAAGGGCCAAAAAGCTCACCCAGAAGCGACGCAGCAAGATTGCCAGCCAAGCAGCCAAGGCACGCTGGAAAGCGGAATCCACGAAGGCTTCCTAGCTCTATAAGTTCCGTTCCTCGCTGGATTCACTGGGTACTGCCAGAAAAGGCGCGGCGCGGCAGGGTGTTCTGCGTGCTGCAATGCTATCTCGATGATAGCGGGACACATAAAGACTCTCCTGTGTGTGTCGTTGCGGGGTATTACGGGTCGGAGCGTCACTGGGTAAAATTCGACCGGGAATGGCACGCAATACTCAAGGCCGAAGGGCTTGGGGAGTTCCACGCCAACCGGTTTTGGGCGCACGCCACGGGTAAGTCAATCCCCGAATATGCTGGATGGAATAAGAAGAGACAAGACAGCCTATTGGCGTCGCTTCTTCGGGTTGTAGGCTCGCACCGCATCTATCCCGTCTCTGGCGCTGTCGTTATGAGTCAATGGGACATACTTCCGGTAGACGAAAGACAGGTTCTAACCGGGGCGGCAATGAAGGGCGCGGCGGTAGCGACGCCGGGAGCGCAAAAGAAGGCGTACTTTCTCCCGTTTCTCTTTGCGATCCGCAGGGCCGCAGAATATTGTCAACCGGGCCACAAAATGGACTTCTTTTTCGATGAGAGCCACCGGTTGCGCGGATATGCCATAAATTACTTCTTGACCATGAAGGGTTTTCGGGCCGAGTTCGCGAGCAGACTAGGGCAGGCGGCTATTGTAGAGAGCAAAACATCGGCCCCCACTCAGGCGGCAGACCTACTAGCCTACGAAGTATATGTCTATCTCCGAAAAAGGGTTGAGCGCGGGATGGGTATAGGGCTTAGGCGTCGCCCGGTATTTGATCACGCTATCCGTAGAATCAAGTCTATCCAGGGCGACATGAAGCTGTTCGATAAACGGAGCATTGACAGGGTTTTGGAAGACTTTAGAAGCCAGAAAACAAAAAAGAGTACTTGACATGCATGACCGCTCAAGCATAGAATGATGCCAGTTAAGGAGACGCCATGAACCGCCTGAGCGAAGCCCAGAGAACCCAAGTAATTGCGGCGCTAGTAGAGGGCAACTCGATTCGCGCCACCGTCCGCATGACGGGGATTGCGAAGAACACAATTGTCAAGCTGCTTGAGGAAGTCGGCCAAGTGTGCGCCGAGTATCAGGACAAATCCTTTCGGAATCTTCCCTGTAAGCGGATTCAATGTGACGAAATCTGGAATTTCTGCTACGCGAAAGATAAGAACGTACCCGCAGACAAAGTAGGCCAGTTCGGTTTTGGTAGCGTGTGGACATGGGCCGCGATTTGCGCCGATACCAAGCTGATTCCGAGTTGGGTTGTGGGAACGCGGGATGCGGGAACGGCGTTCGCGTTTATGCACGATCTGGCGGCGCGGCTTCGCAATCGCGTACAGCTAACCACAGACGGCCACCGGGTTTATTTGAGTGCGGTAGAAAGTGCGTTTGGTTCTGATATTGATTACGCAATGTTGGTCAAGATGTACGGTTCCGATGCGGGAGCCGACACTAAATACAGTCCCCCAGAATGCATCGGGACGCAAGTTGTCAGGATTGGCGGTAATCCCGATATTCGACATATCTCCACTAGTTTTGTCGAGCGTCAAAATCTCACGATGCGCATGGGAATGCGCCGTTTTACGAGGCTAACGAATGGCTTCTCAAGGAAAGTCGAAAATCTCCAGTACGCGGTCGCGCTCCACTTCATGCACTACAACTTCTGCCGCGTCCACCAAACGCTCCGCGTTACCCCGGCGATGGAAGCGGGGGTTGCCGACCACGTCTGGTCAATCGCAGAAGTTGTTGGTCTGCTTGATGCCAAAAACAAACAAGCAGCTTGAGGTGGAAGGCATCATCGAAATCTACAAGAGGGAATTCGGGGACGCAGAACGCCCGGATTCCCTCTCTTGGAAAGATGCCTTTCTGAAAACGGTGAGCGTTCAGGCCTGAGACGCTAGCTCGTGAATCTTCTTGGCAATTGCCTCCAGAAACTTCGCTACTTCTTCGGGAGACCCGAGCCAGGCCCTTGTTGTAGGTGTCATAGCTGACTTCGTAAGATCAACTGCCAGTTCCAACGTCTTGTCGGTCATTTCGATTCCTCCGCTCAAGGGCCGAGACGCCCGCGGGAAAGCACAGTTCCTCCACTTGCCGCCTTCCTCCTCCCTCGCCTTGCGGGGCGAGGTCTTTGCAAAGCGGCCAGACTGGGGTCGCTCCACCGCATTTAGTCTCGGCCCAGCAGATTCTATACCAAACGGGAATCAGCCAAATTCAAACTGACCCACTACCCGTGATTCACTCGTTTACCGAAAACTGACCCCCGAGTCCACGGGGGATTGCCTGGCACGCTCGAATCCTACGAGTGCAAGCCTTCTCCTTGGCGGAGCTAAGGCGAAACGGTATCCAGAGGCAACCCCCGAAAGGTCATTAACATTAGGACCACAGTACCATTGCAGGAGGTTGGCATGCCATTGAGACTGAGGATGTTAGCCCATTTTTTTCTCGATCCTGAGCCGTCCGCGACTCGCTGTTGGGCCAGCATTAGAAATTTTTAACGTCCTCGTTCACGGGTCCGAAGGCCAAGGGTAAGGAGGTTAGAAACACCGTGCCCCTAGTAGTCAACACGGAGCCAGCAGCTACCGAGGCTGCTTGCGTCGATATCCAACTTGCCCTCGTGGCCTCCGTGGATGATTTACAAGGGTCGCGGTCCCCTGCGGCGCCATTGCGCTTGCCTTATGTCGACTTGCTTCGAGGCGTGGCCATAATCCTGATGGCCCTGGACCATACGCGGGACTTTTTCACTGGCGCTGGTTCTGCGCCAGAGGATATCGACCACACATCCGGGCTGCTCTTTTTTACGCGGTTCATCACTCACTTTTGCGCGCCGGTGTTTTTCCTGCTGGCCGGAACAAGCGCTTATTTGTCGCTCGCGCAAGGCATGTCGGTCGAACGGGTCTCGAAGTTTCTCTGGACGCGCGGATTGTGGCTTGTGTTTCTGGACTTGACCGTGGTCGGCTTCGGCTGGACCTCCGTGTTTCCTTTCCTGTTCAGCGGCGTTCTGTGGTCACTCGGCTGGTCAATGGTTGCAATGGCATTTCTCATTCGCTTGCCGATCCGATGGATCGCCACTCTAGGAGTGGTAATCATATTTGCTCACAACCTGCTCGATCGTGTGAATCCGATGGTGCTGGGCAAATTTGCGGGGTTGTGGATGATTCTGTTCGGATATGGCACCTTCTGGATTAAACCTCCCCAGCTCTCGTTCTTCGACCTCTGGTCTCTGATTCCGTGGCTAGGAGTGATGGCCGTCGGCTATGCCCTCGGCTCTCTGCTAGACAGGAAGGATTGGAGAAAACTCGTCTTTGCGATCGGCGCGGCCGCACTGGTTACGTTCGTGTTCTTGAGAACCTTCCATCTGTATGGGAACAGTCACTCCCGCATCTTTGGCGTGGCAGCTGGCCAGTGGAGAGTGCAGCCAACTCTAGGCCTCACGATCGCTTCTTTCTTTAACACCCTGAAATACCCGCCTTCATTGCAGTTTCTATTGATGACGTTGGGGCCTTCCTTGATGGCGCTGGCGTGGCTCGCCAAGATCAATCCGCAACGCTGGCTAGCCAGAATCGTTATTGTGTTCGGCCGGGTGCCACTGTTTTACTACGTGCTCCACCTGTACGTTATCCGTACGCTGGCCGTGTACACGGCAATTATTTGCAAGCAGAAGGTGGCATGGTTGTTATATGGCGGGTTCATGCTGAACGTGCCGCCCGCTGGTTACGGCCACAGCTTGCCATTCATTTACGCGATGTGGCTTGTAGGTGTGTTGATCATGTATCCGCTCTGCGAAGGCTTTATGAGGCTCAAGCAACAGCACACGGAGTGGTGGTGGCTCAGATATTTGTAGTTGTAGCCAGACCGCGCAGATTGGCGGCCGACGAACCGCCTAAGTCCTGATGGCCTATTTACCGGGCGAGTGCCAATCCGAAAACAGACCGTCAGCGCGTCGCGCTTGGTAGCGAGCCACACTCGACGTGATTTCGCAAATACGTGGGTTTCCCCGAAAGTCCACAGAAATACAAAACCTTTGCAAATCTTCCCCATGCTAGCGTCACCCTAGGGGCGCTTCTTGACCCCGGGAAGGATCAAGCATGGAAAAGAATTCTACGTCGCAGAAAGCTACGCAGCAGGAAGCTCAGCAAGGCGGCGAGCTGCGCGAGCAACGCCGGTCGCGAAAGAACCTTCGCCGCCACGCCAGAAAGTGCGGCGTATGCCGCCACCCGAACCGCAAGGAAATCGAGCAGGATTTCCTCTGCTGGCAAAGCCCGGATGCCATCGCCAAGACACACGGCATCGCCGATCACTCTTCAATTTATCGTCACGCCCATGCAGCGGGACTCTTTGAACGCCGCAGCCAGACGCTTCGCATCGCCCTCGGGCCCATCATCGAAAAAGCGATGACGGTCCGCGTTACCGCGGATGCCGTCATTCGCGCCGCCGTCGTCTGCATAAATCTGAATAGCGGTATCCAGCCGGTCAGCGCGGGCAGCCCTAGAATAAAGAAGCTAATCGCCAAAGTCGGCGAATAGAACATGATCCATCTCGCTGAAAACAAAGAGCGGCGGACCAGCCTAATCGCCAAAAACCCCGTAGGTGCCTTTTCCGGGCGGGCACCATTCTCAGGACGCCGCGCCGATCGTATCCTCACCTTGCGCGGGCAAGTGCGATGCGATATAAACGCGCGTCTGGTCGCGAACCCGCAGCTTAAACAAAAGAGAAACGGCAATTATTTCGCGCACGTCACATTAGGGCTAAAATCGCTGGCTCCAAACCGTCGGGAGAAAATTGGAATGAATAAAGGCTGCTGTCTATTCGTAGCACTCCTACTGGCGCTCCTGATCGCGCCCGTCACTTTTGCGCAAGACGAGCCGGCGCAACCGGCGGCGCAAAGTCAGCCGCCCGGCGCTGCTCCCGCGCGGCCGCCGCAGCAGAGGCCGCCCGGAATGTTTATTGCCGGCCCGCCGCCGCACGGCACTGTTGAAAATTACAAGCCCGTCACGGACGAGGACCTCTTGAATCCCAGTCCCGACGATTGGTTGCAGTACAGCCGCACCTACGACGCCTGGCGCTACAGTCCACTGAAGCAGATCAACAAAAAGAACGTCAGCCGCCTGCACATCGCCTGGGTACAAGGCTTGCCCGCTGGGACTACCGAAACAATCCCCATCGTTCACGACGGCATCATCTACACAATCGCTCCCGGCGCGGACGTGATGGCCATCAACGGCGCCAATGGCGACATCATCTGGGAATACAAGCGCGAGTTCAAGAATCCGCAGGTGGCGGGGATGGAGCGCACCAAAGCTCTCGCCATCTACAAGGACATGATTTACTACACCGCGCCCGATGGCTACGTCGTCGCGCTTGACGCCACCACCGGCAAGGTGAAGTGGGAAACATTCAAGACCGATACGCAGAATACTTCCGGCGCCATCGTGATAGGCGACGAAGTAATTTCGGGCGGTACCTGCGGAAAGGGGCGCGAAAGCTGTTTCATCGAAGCCGATAATGCCGATACCGGCCAGAAACTCTGGCGCTTCTACAATGTTGCCGGTCCGGACGACCCCGGCTACTCCTCGTGGGGCGGAGCCGATAACACGAATTTTACCGCCTCCACCTGGGGCATGCCGGGAAACTACGATCCGGTTCGCAAAGTCCTCTATTGGGGTATCGCGAATCCTTCACCATACGAGCGCCTCGCCCGCCACGGCGGAAATCCAGACGGCACGTCGCGCACCGCGCCCGCCGATCTTTATAGCAACTGCACCGTGGCTCTCGATCCCGCAACCGGAAAGCTCCTCTGGTATTACCAATATCTTCCCGCGGATGATTGGGACACGGATCACACACACGAGCGCACGCTCGTAACCACCACGTTCAATCCAGATCCCAAGGCCGTGAAGTGGTACAACACCGAAGTGCCTCGCGGATCGAAGCACGATGTCGCCGCGATTGTGGGTGAAAGCGGCATCATGTTCGTGAATGATCGCAACAACGGCGAGTTCCTCTGGGCCGAGCCGGTGCCGGTTGACGCGCCCAATCTCGCCATCTCAAATATCGACAGCAAAACCGGCAAGACCACCATCAATTGGGACGTGGTCATGAAAAAGCCCGGCGATCATCACGTAATTTGCTACTGGAACGGACGCAGCTACTGGCCCACCGCGTACGATCCAGTCACGAATTCTCTTTACACCGGCTACGTCGATAATTGCCTCGACATGACCGCGAATGGTTTGAGCGGATTCAGGCATGGCGTTTTGCGCCCCGGCTCCGACATCAACGCCATCGCCGGCATCGCCAAGATCAATCTTTCAACCGGCGAGATGATGAAATTCGGCGTTCAGCGCGCTCCTGGCACCGGCGCAATTCTCGCTACCGCCGGAGGATTGATCTTTCACGGAGACATCAATCGGCGGTTCAGCGCTTACGACGCCGAGACGGGCAAGCAGCTCTGGCAGTCCATTCTCGGAGGGCCGATTTCGGTGAGCACCGTCACCTACGCGATAAATGGAAAGCAGTACGTGATGGTGATTACCGGGGACAATCTTGCCGAGCCGGTTCTCAGCAGGCAGAGCGGCATCGACCTCACCAGAGGACACAACGCAATTTATACCTTCGCGCTGGAGTAAAAGCCTGCGCGTCATGTGGAGTGCGGGAGCTTGCTCCCGCTGTCTGCCGTCCGGGCTCGCCCGGGCGTGCTCCTCGCACTGGACGTTCAAGGAGTTTGCTTTTGGCAGCCGTAGCGGCGGGTCGCTGACTTTTCGACCCGGCTACTCTCCCAGAGGTACTTCGAAAAACATCAGCGGCTTGCTGGCCGGAACCGTGGTTACGTCCGGGACGTAGAGGCTCGCGGTTTCCACCAGCGACATATCGTGGTTCAAATCAAAAAACAAAAAACCATGAATCGTTCCCTTGGGCGGGACGATATCCGCATCCAGCGATAGCGGCTTCAGGATTTCCGCGAGCTTGTCGGCCTTCGAATCCGCGCCGGAAGGTACGCCAATCGGAAAGCGCCGCGCGGTTGGTGCGGCTGGCCCTTTCGGATGCGCCACTTGGTTCGCCACCTGCTGAGCGGGAAGCCAATCGATTTCCTGGTGGTGGTCGTCGGAAAAATGCACTTCGAGCTGAATGGTGCTCAAGTCCACGTGAATCGGGCGGTCGGTATCGTTGTGCATGGATACTTCGACCGGCAGGATTCCCACCGCCAGCGGATTGGCCTTGCCGAATTTCTGCTTGGCGCGTTCGGGCTCGTTGTAAGGATCAACCGAGATGCTCAGCCCGTCGTGCCGGTCCTGCCGCGGAGTGGCGATTAGCGGAGTGGTCGCTTGTCCTCGCTGTTGCGGCGCCTGCAGCGGTCCATTATTCTGCGCCATCGCTCCAAGACACGCGAGCGATCCCAGTCCAGCCGCCCCTATCGCTATCAATCGCATGATTGTTGTTCGCATCGTTGCTGTTCGCATTTCCGTCGATTGTTCCGATGCACGCCGCACAGAGGAAGTTGCGTGTTCCGCTGCCGACACTATACTCCAGTTAGCCTCGGCGGAAGCTGGGTGCTCGATGGAAACCAACGCTCGTTTGGATGGGTGCGATGCAAAAGACAAACGCTCCGGCGGTAACTGGCAGGTGGGCTTGTCGAGGTTTGCGATGATCAGCTGTAAAAACGGATGCTTAGGTTCTGTCGTGCTCGCGCTGATTGTGCTGGCCGCGCTTCCGACTTGCGGAGTTCCGGATGGGATACGCCCACTGCGTACAATGGCTTCTTTTTCCAGAAACTCTTCTAGTACGCTTTGGAAAACCTACATCCTGACTTCCGGGGGAAGGCGAATCTACCAGCTGTCGTTCGAACCTGAGTATGGCCCGAAAAACGAAATAATCGGCCTCGACCTCGTATTAGTCGACGCCGAAAACGGTAAGGGATTGCCCGCCCCGAACCTCCTGAACCCCCACAACTGGCACGGGCTGCAACCGTACAGTTTCTTAGCTAAGGATTTGGTGCGGGGACCCGATAAATCCATCTTCGGTTCCCATAGGGAGTTGAAATTACAAGGCAAGAAACTGTTCGTCGGAATAGACATTTCCAACGTCAAAGTGAGACCTCTGCCCGACGACGATTATGAGATCGACCAACTAAACCTACTAATTACGGTCGCCAATCTTCTATCTTAGGACGAGTGCCCCGCGCTCGGTGTGTGAGCGTGGCGCTTTTTCACTCAGAGTATCTCTGAGCCTTGCGATTTGCCTCCCGCAAAAAGCAAATTCCGCTTGACACTTCAATTTCAACGTGACAACTTCCCCCCGCTTGCAGTCCTCTCCAACAAATAGGAGCTGTTCCAATGGCGAGTCGAAGAGAATTTCTGCAAATCGGGGTTGCCGCGCTGGCGTTGCCGATCTCGACGCGCGGCATTTCGCCCGCGATTGCGGGATTGGCTGGACAACCGGCGCGTGTCCCGCTCTACAAGGTCGTGTTCGATGAAAGATTCCCCGCCAGCCGCGAATTCGCCGACGAAGCGAAAAGTCTCGGCGCGACGGTTCGAGGAATGAAGGGCGATATCACGGATTTTTGGTTTCACGATTTGTACGCGCGCTGGAAGCAGGGACCCGCGGCAATCGCGGGACTAACGGCGCATGGCCCGATTTTCTGCCTCGAGAGAATCGCCTGGGATCAGCGAATGCGTGTGGTGTTCCGCGCCGATCATCGCTACCGCGAGGATGGCACGATCGAGCACGCCCTCTCGGGACCCGAGAGCATGTTGCATGAGGCGGCATCGCTGCACAACGCGGGGACGAACTGGACGAGCCGCATGGCGAGTCTGGTAACCCGGTGCCCGGCCAGCCGGTCTCAGATTTCACAAACAAATATAGTGGCATCCACAGGAAAGCACGCGGATGATCCGGACCACCTTATTTCCTGGGTCATTGCACCTGTCAATCGAGCATAGAGCGGCCAACTCTCAGGAGTTCCAATGAAAGTTCCACCTGGCGTAAGCCCCGAGGATTTTTCCGACGCGCTCAAGCAATGGGAAGGGATCGTCGGCAAGGAATGGGTTTTCACAAGCGACGCCGATGTAGCGATGTACCGCGACGCCTATTCGCCATTTTATGGCGAAGAAGACGAACTGGTGGCGTCGGCTGCGGTTGCGCCGGACAACGTCGAGGACGTGCAAAAAGTCGTCAAGGTCGCGAACACCTACAAAATTCCGATCTATCCGATTTCAACGGGCAAAAATCTCGGATACGGCGGTTCCGCGCCGGCTTATTCCGGAAGCGTGGTGCTCGATCTGAAACGCATGAATCGCATTCTGGAAGTAAATGAAAAGAATGCGTACGTACTTGTCGAGCCGGGCGTCAGCTATTTCGATTTGTACCGCTACATTCAAGAAAAGGGGCTGAAGCTTTGGGTGGATGTTCCCGATCCGGGTTGGGGCAGCCCTGTGGGAAATTCGCTGGATCGCGGCGGCGGTTATTTATACAAGGAATATCGCAATCACTTCGATTCGCATTGCGGAATGGAAGTTGTGCTCGCCAATGGCGATTTGCTGCGGACCGGCATGGGCGCCATGCCCGGCGCGAAAACATGGCAGCAGTATAAGTCCGGATTCGGCCCGTGGATTGACGGCATATTTTCGCAGTCCAATTTCGGGGTGGTCACGAAAATGGGATTCTGGCTTCTGCCCGCGCCGGATTCTTACCTCGCGGGCACCGTTACCGTGCCGCGCTACAACGACCTCACTCCGCTCATTGAAATCTTGGATTATCTCGAGAACACGGGCGCCACCCAGGGCATGCCCTTCCTGGGCAGCCCGCTACTCGCCCGCGGATCTCTCGGCCAGGCTGGCCCGGTGCCGGACCCGGAACTGACCGCTCTGCTCGCCGACCCCAACGGCCCCTCTCCCGAAACGATGGATGCGTACGCCACGAAGAAAGGCATTCACCACTGGAGTAGCACGCTGGGCTTTTACGGCGCCCCCAAAGCCAACGAAGCCAACTGGGAATTTTCCAAGGAGAAATTCTCAGCCATTCCAGGAGCCCAATTCAAAGACAGCGGCTCGATGAAGCTGCCCTTGACTCCCGAGCAGCAAGCGCATTTCAATCTGCCGGAGTTCGGCATCCCCAGCTTGCAAATGTTTTCCATCGGCGCGCGCTCGGCCGCAAATCCCACGCCCGGCGAAGGACACGTCTGGTTCTCGCCGATCATTCCCAGAAATGGTGAAGCTATTTTCGAGGCCAATCGCGTTTTTCGCCAGGCCGCGAAGGAGTTGGGCCTGCCCGTTCCCGCGTTCAGTTTGCCGACGTGCTACTGGAACCGCGCGTTTATCTTCCTTTTCGGTTTCCCGATCACGCACGATATCGAAACCAACAAGAAGAATCGCGTCGCTTTTCAAAAGCTGGTGAAAATCGCGGCCGAGCACGGTTGGGGAGAATATCGCACCGCGCCCGCGCATCAAGCAGCGGTGATGGACACCTACTCCTTCAACAACCACGCGCTGCTGCGCTTTCACGAAACGCTGAAAGACGCCGTTGATCCGAACGGCATATTATCCGCCGGCCGGTATGGCATTTGGCCGAAGCATCTTCGGGAGGCCAAGTCATGAAGAGCGCAAGCGGTCGATTCGTGGTGGCGATCGTGCTGATTTTCGTGGCGGGAGCGGCCACCGCCCAAGAAGCGTCGAGAGGTTCGGCTTGGACTCGCACCACCACAAAGAGCGAAGGCGAGCCGACGGGCTACGTGCAATTTCAAAATTATTGTTCGATGTGCCATGGCGAGGGGCCGGGACAACCAGGCACGATGGCGCTGCAAGCAAAGTACAAGGGCGCGCAACCGGCGCTCCTTTCGCAGCGCACGGATTTGACGCCGCAGTTGATCAAGCTCTACGTACGCAACGGCATTTCGATCATGCCGATTTTTCGCAAGACCGAAATCAGCGAAGCCGATTTAGACCTCATCGCGGATTACCTGACGCGGAATAACAAGAAATAGCATCACGCAGCGATTCGAAGGGAAACGAGAGCTGGGAATGAGATTGCCGCCGGGTGTCAGCAGCCAAGATTTTTCCAGCGCGCTCACTCAATTTGCCAACGCGGTGGGCAAAGAATGGGTGTTCACGTCCGACGATGACGTGAACACCTATCGCGATTCGTATTCTCCCTTCTGGCATGAAGACGAGGAACCCATCCCTTCCGCGGCCGTCGCCCCGGACGGCGTAGAACAGGTTCAAGCGGCCGTCAAGATTGCCAACAATTTCAAAATTCCTCTGTGGATAATTTCCACCGGAAAAAACCTCGGATATGGCGGCTCGGCGCCTCTGCTGGGCGGCAGCGTGGTCCTCGACCTGAAGCGCATGGACCGGATCATCGAGGTCAACGAAACAAATCACTACGCGCTGGTCGAGCCGGGCGTCAGCTATTTCGATCTCTATCGCTACATTCAGGATAAAGGGCTGAAAGTGTGGATCGATCCGGCCGATCCCGGCTGGGGAAGTTTGATCGGCAACGCCGTGGATCGCGGCGGCGGACGCACCCCGATGCGCGACCACTTCGACGCGCACTGCGGCATGGAAATCGTTCTGCCCAATGGCGAGGTGATGCGAACGGGCATGGGCGCGCTGCCCGGCTCGAAAACCTGGCAGCAATACCGCTACGGTTTCGGCCCCTATGTCGACGGCCTCTTCTCGCAATCGAGCCTAGGCGTAGTCACCAAGATGGGCTTTTGGCTGTTCCCGCAGCCTGAGGCGTACCTCACCGGAACTGTGACGGTGATGAAACGCGACGATTTGATGCCGCTGGTGGCCGGGCTCGCGTACTTGATGAATTCCAGCATCGTCCTCGGCACCACGAGCGTGGCGAACCCGCTGGCGTTCGCGCGGCAGGATCCTGCACTTGCGGCGCTTTATGCCAAGCCAGGCGGCGCTTCTACCGAAGAACTGGAGCAATACGCGCAGGAGAAAAATCTGGGCTTCTGGAGCATCGAGCTGCCGTTTTATGGTCCGGCGAAAGTGGTTGCGGCGCAGTGGGAATATGCGAAGGAGAAATTCTCCGCGATTTCCGGCGTTAAATTCAGAGACGGCGCGATGCACCGCTTCCCACTCAGGCCCGACGAATTGCCACAATTCACAAATTCGGTTGCGGTTGGGATACCTAGCCTCTCCGTCTTCGGAGTGGGAGGGCAGCGCAGCGAAGGCCATGTGTGGTTTTCGCCGATTATTCCCATGACCGGCGAGGCCATACTCGAAGCGCAGAAGGTGTTTACCGACGCTTACAAGGAACTGGGAATGTCCATGGGGCCTATGTTCTTTCTCGGCCCTGCGTCGAATTATCCGCGATGCTTTCTGGTGCTTTTCGGTTTTCCGATCGAGCACGATATCGAGAAGAACCGCAAGAATCGCGAGAACTTCAAGAAAATCGTCCAAGTGGCGGCCGAGCACGGCTGGGGGGAATACCGCACCCATACCGCTTTCATGGAAACGGTGGCGAACACCTACTCCTTCAACAATCACGCTCTGCTCCGTTTTCATGAAACGGTGAAGGATGCGGTAGATCCCAATGGAATTCTGGCGCCCGGAAAATGCGGCATTTGGCCAAAACATATGAGAAAGGCAAGGGCATGAAAAAAGCGAGAGCCGTGAGAGCCGCGTTTGTGCTTTTGTGCAGCCTAAGTTTTGCGGTGGCCGCATTCGCAGGTCCGGATGATGCTCAGATCGAAAAAGGCCACAAGGTTTACGACAAATGGTGCTTTCCCTGCCACGGTACGGGAGCCGGAAAACCCGGTACCGCATCGCTCGCCGCCCGGGGACAAAAGCCGGCCGTATTGGAAGAACGAACCGATCTTACGCCGACCGTGATCAAGGCGTTCGTCCGCCACGGCGTGCTTTTCATGCCCATGTTTCGCAAGACGGAAATCAGCGATGCCGACCTGGACGCAATCGCAGCGTATCTGACGCGCAACAACAAACCATAACCCATGAGAGTTCCCTCCGGTGTAAGTGCTCGCGATTTTTCCGACGCGCTAAAAAAATTCGAGGAAGCCCTCGGCCAAGAATGGGTCTTCACGTCCGACGACGACGTGAATACCTATCGCGATTCCTATTCGCCTTTCTGGCACGAAACTGAAGAACCGATTCCCTCCGCGGCGGTGGCGCCGGATAGCGTCGAACAGGTGCAGCAGATCGTCCGGATCGCGGGCGCCCACAAAATTCCTCTCTGGACGATTTCAACCGGCAAAAATCTCGGCTACGGCGGCTCCGCGCCGCTGCTCACGGGCAGCGTGGTGCTGGATCTGAAACGCATGAACCGCGTGATCGAGGTGAATGACAAAAATCATTACGCGCTGGTCGAGCCGGGCGTCAGCTATTTCGATCTGTACCATTACATCCACGATCGAGGCCTCAAGGTGTGGATCGATCCTCCCGATCCGGGGTGGGGCAGCCTCGTGGGCAATGCGTTGGAACGCGGCGGCGGTTACACACCAATGCGCGACCACTTCGATTGCCACTGTGGAATGGAAGTGGTGCTTGCCAATGGCGAGCTCGTGCGCACGGGAATGGGTGCGCTTCCCAATTCGAAAACCTGGCAACAGTACAAATATGGCTTCGGTCCCTACGTGGACGGTATTTTTTCGCAGTCCAATCTCGGCGTGGTAACCAAGATGGGTTTTTGGCTCTATCCCGAGCCGGAAGCTTTTCTTTCCGGCAACGTGGTAGTGGGCAAGCACGACGACTTGTTTGCGCTCGTCGAGATTTTCGCGAACTTGATGAATTCCGGAATCGTGCAAGCCACTACAACAGTGATAAGTCCGCTGGCGTACGGGCCCGACCCGGAGCTGGCCGCGCTTCGCGCGAGCGGCTCGACGAAAGATCTCGAGGACTATGCCGCGCGAAACAAAATCGGCTATTGGAGCGTCAGCCTCCCGTTCTACGGCCCTGCGGACGTGGTAGCGGCCCAGTGGGAGTACGCCAAGCGGAAATTTTCCGTGATCTCGGGAGTCCGCTTTGAGGATCGCGCGTCGTATCGCTTCCCCTTGGATGCCGACCAATTGGCGAAGATTGTGAATCCCGTTCCTTTTGGCGTGCCCAGCTTGCAGACGTTTTCGATTGGCGGCCGGCGCAGCCAGGGGCACATGTGGTTTTCGCCGATTATCCCGATGACTGGCGAAGCTGTCCTCGAGGCGCAGAAAGTTTTCGATCAGGTGGCCAAGGATTTGGGCCTCAACGGGGGCAGCGTGGGAGGATTTCCGGTCTGGAACTTTTTCGCGCGCGCCTTCGTGATCATTTATTTTTTCCCCATTGAGCACGACGTGGAGAAGAACCGGAAAAATCGCGAGGTTTTCAGGCGTCTGATCAAAACCGCGGCGGAACATGGCTGGGGCGAGTACCGCACGCACACCGCTTTCATGGGCGACATCATGGATGCGTATTCCTTCAATAATCACGCGCTGCTGCGGCTGCACGAAACCATGAAGGATGCGCTCGATCCGAATGGCATCTTGTCTCCTGGAAAGAATGGCATATGGCCCAAGGGAATGAGAAAGGCGCGTGCATGAGAGCGCAGGGTCTGCCATGAGACTTCCGCCGGGAGTGAGCGGTGCTGCCTTTGCCGCCGCACTAAAGGAATTCGAAGGGGCGGTCGGCCGCGAGTGGGTTTTCACCTCCGATGAGGACACGAACCTCTATCGGGATTCGTACTCTCCTTTCTGGCATGAAGAAGAAGACCGCGTTCCATCCGCCGCGGTTGCGCCCGACAACGTAGAACAGGTGCAGGCAGTCGTGCGAGCGGCCGACAAACACAAAATTCCGCTGTGGACCATCTCAACGGGCAAGAATCTTGCGTATGGCGGATCGTCGCCCGCGCTCTCCGGCAGCGTGGTGCTCGACCTCAAGCGCATGAATCGAATTCTGGAAGTGAACGACGAGAATCACTATGCGCTGGTCGAGCCGGGCGTCAGCTACTTCGATCTGTATCGGCATATTCAGGAGCACAAGCTCAAGGTGTGGATCGATCCTCCCGATCCGGGCTGGGGCAGCCCGATGGGCAATTCACTCGAACGCGGCGGCGGGCGCACTCCCATGCGCGATCACTTCGCGGCGGTGTGCGGAATGGAAGTCGTCCTCGCGAATGGCGAAGTCATGCGCACCGGCATGGGCGCGATGCCGGGATCGAAGACATGGCAGCAGTACAAGTATGGCTTCGGGCCTTACGTGGATGGGATGTTCTCGCAATCCAATTTTGGTGTTGTCACCAAGATGGGAATCTGGCTGATGCCCGAGCCGGAAGCCTATCGGGACGGCACTGTGATGGTGCGGCGCCACGATGATCTGATTCCGTTCGTCGAGACGCTCTCGTACTTGATGAATTCCGAGATTATCCGCGGAACCATGCTGCTTGAAAGCCCGCTGCTCAATTACCGCGTGTCGCAAGGCGGCGGAGTGCTCGATTCGCCGGGCGGTCCTTCGGTCGCGGAGATGGAAAAGATCGGACAGGAGAAAAACCTCCCCTATTGGAGCGCAGTGCTGCACTTCTGGGGTCCGCAGAAAGTGATTAACGCGCAGTGGGAGTACACGCAAGAGAAATTTTCGGAAATCCCCGGAGCAACTTTCAAAGATGGCCGGGCATATCGCTTTCCGCTTGAACAGAAAGACAAAGATGCGGAAGATACGCCCCTTGTCGCGCTCGGCGTACCGAATCTGGCGATATTCGGCTTGATCCAGGGCACTAGCGGGCACATGGATTTCTCGCCCATCATTCCGATGACCGGCGAATCCGTGTTCGAAGTGCTGAAGGCATTCGGTGACGCCTATGCGGAGATGGGTGTGGCGCCCAAGAATCAATTTTTTGCGCTGCCGTGGTCATTTTTCCCGCGATCGTTCGTGCTGCTATTCGGTTTCCCGATCGAGCACAACGTCGAACAAAACCAAAACAGCCGCAAAATGTTCAAGCGCTTGGTGGAAGTGGCCGCCGAGCACGGCTGGGGCGAATATCGCACGCACGTCGCGTTCATGGACACGGTCTCGAACGTATATTCGTACAACAATCGCGCGCTGCGTAGTTTCCACGAAACCCTGAAGGACGCCGTGGATCCCAACGGAATCCTCTCGCCCGGTAAAAGCGGCATCTGGCCAAAGCACATGCGCAAGGCGTAGGAATAAGAGCGCGAATCGCGCCGCTCTGAGTTTCCGCAAGTTTGATCTTTCACTGCCTTTCCTGGTAAGAGCTTTGTCATAGGAAGCCCACCGCGCGATAATCAAGCCAGCATATGGACACACTGAAAATGGCGCAGCCGCAAGCGAGTTCGTTCGCGCGTGACACCAGCTGGACTCAGCAAGTTCCGCAGAGCAAGCGATTGAACTGTATTGCAGCGGCCGAGGAAGTGTTTGCTCAGGCGGAACAGAAACTGGCGCAAGTCGAGAAGACCGGCCTCGACCGCGCGGAGATTCGCGTCGCGGCGTTCATGGCGCGGCTGCCGAACGTGGAAGTCGACCGCGGCTCCCGGCGGTACGCCAGCTATATGGGGAAGAAGTTCCGGGAGCACGGCCTCGATTTTCGCGTCGAAGAAGCTCAGAGCGCCGACGCCCTGGAACTGCTGCTGATGGGCGCGCAAGTCTACGAAAAAATCTACGGGACATTTATCTTCTTCCCCGCGCCGTTCGGCAAAACTGAAGATTATTTTCTACGGCGGGTGCGCCCCGAAAAGGATATCGAAGGGCTCACGGTTGAGAACACGGGCCGCATGGCGCTGAACATCAAGACGGTCGACGAAGAAGAAAAGTACGAAGGCGTGGTGCCCTGCACGGCAAAAGCGATCCTCACTCTGCTGCACCAGCACGACGAGATCAAGAACATGTTTCCGCGCGATGCCCGGCAGAGCGGTCCCACGGTGGCGATTTGCAATAGCTCGCCGCGCATCGGCATTCCGCTGCAAAGCATGCTGATGCGGATCGGGGCCACGGCGCTCATGATCCATCCGCAGACCCAGCCTGAAGATCGGGAAGCGTATCTCAAAACCGCTGACATCATCGTGACCGCATTCCCGGCTCAGTCCGAGGCGGACTTGGTGCGCGACGTGAAAGACGGCGCCGTGATCATCGACTGTTCCACGGAAGGAAACCTGCATCCGGACGTGCTACAAAAAGCCGCCTATCTATCGACCCACGATAATCATTTGGGGCAGATTACCACTGCGCTTGCGCTATACAACACCGCGCTGTGCGCGCTCTGGCAGCGCGGGATGAAGGCGTAGCGCGCACTGCGCTTGTGCGCGGTTTGGCGTGATTCGCCACTGCCCGCGCGCCTCCTGCTCAAAGCGTGCGGTGTGTTGGCCCTTGAGCCGCTTGATCGCGACGACGCGATTGAGCCGCGTATCGCGGGCCTTCCACACTTCGCCCATCCCGCCTGAGCCGATAGGCGCGAGGATTTGGTACGGACCGAGTTTGTCGCCGCTCGCGAGCGTCATTGTGATTGCTTAAGCATGTCCTGCCAGTTCAGCACGACCGTGAACGGAGCTTGCGCTTGGCTGCTTTGCTCAGCTGACACTAGGAATAGAAATCGCTTGCCATCCGGAGTAACGCCCCATCCGGACGGCCCGTCCGCACCTGCTGGGAACAAAAGGGGAGGGCCCTGGAACAGCTCTCTTGGAGGGCCTGGCTGGAATGTCGGTTTCGTCGCGACTTCCGTGACCATCACTTTTCCATCGAGTCCGCGGTAATACAGCTCTTTCCCGTCGCTCCCCCGTCGTGGATCCACTCCGCCGCCGGCTGAGATTTGCCACTCGCCTCCCAAAGTGAAACTGTTCCCGTCAGAGTTCGACGAAAACGCTCGGACAAATATTTCCGGCCGGCCGGATTCGTCGGACGCGTAAGCCATCCAATGGCCGTCGGGAGAGAGCTGCGGGCTGCCCACATCGAATCCAGCCTCCAGGACGGGCACGGGCTTTTTGTCGCCGCCGAGCGGAAGCGCCCATATCTCCGCGCGCCCCGTTTTGAGGTTGTACGCTTCGTAGAGCAGGAAGCGCCCGTCGGGCGACCAACGGCGGGGGTGCTTCACGCCAGGGGATTTCAAAATGAGCCGCTCGTCCGTCGCCCCGCTGACCGGTTTTTCGTACAGGGAAGCGAAACTTCCGCCCTCATCTGCGCCGAAAATCACGCGGCTGCCATCCGGAGACCAAACGGCGTCGCCATCATATTCCCCAGCGGGAGATGAAGGGAATGTAAAAGGCGTCGTCGCGTTCGTCGCAAAATCAACGAGCCATAAGCGCGAGCTGGCCGTCGCGCTGAAGATAAAAGCCCGCTTCCCGTCGGGCGATAGGTTAAGCGAGTCGTTCGAGCTTGGTGCGCCTGCCGTGCCCAGAACCTTCCCTTGCCGGTTGTACCACGTGAGACTGCGAAGCCCGCTTCCGCCTGTCGTTGTGTACGCCAGAACGCCATTGGTCGAAGCCGAGAAGGCAACGCCTTGCGCCAGCGGAACCGCCTCGCCCGTGAGTTTCAGGCGGCGCGCGTCGAAGGGCTGCGCCATCAAGGATGTTTGCGTTCCACCACTAATCGTGCTGAAGAGCAACCGCCCGTCATCCGGATCGGAAGAGGGAACGTACACCGCGTCAACGCTGTCCGCCAGCAGCGGTTTCGAATCCTGTTTTCCAGGCGCAAGATCGAGTGAACCAACGTAAACGCTGTCCCCGGTGGACGCCGCGCGCGTGTAAAGGAAATGCCGGCCGTCGGGAAGGAGCTGCGGGTATGCATCTTGCTCGCCGCTCCGCACAATTGTGAGAGGCTGCGGCGAACCTCCGGATGCGGAGACCTGCATCAAGCCGCTGCCGGTTCCGAAAATGACCACGCCGTTCGGACTCCACCAGCCTCGGCCCGAAATGCCCCCGGTGAAATCGCAGATCTTCTGCACAGGGCTGCCGGACGCGGCAACTTTCAGCAACTCCGCGCTTCCGCCGGCGCCAGCCTTCCCCGAGGAAAACACAATGTAGCGGCTATCCGGCGACCAAAAAAAATCCTCGATCAAGCCCGATTCCGTGCCAGCCAGCGGACGTGCTTCGAGCGCGTCGAGCGGCCGAACCCAGATTTGGTTGCGCCCTTCCGGCGCGCTGGCGGCAAAGGCGAGTTGGCGGCCGTCTGGCGAAACCGCGAACACGCCTACCTCGGTGTGCCCGACCTGGGCGTTCTGCGGCAGGGGTATTTCGAAACGCATCAAGGCGGCTTCGGTGTGTGTTGTCCCCGCGCGCCATGGCGCCCAGGCGAGAATCGCAGCCACGATCGCAGCAGCGCCGAACAGCGCCCACGGCAGAGCGCGTCGCCAGAAAGGCGCGGGGACCATCATTGCTGCAGCAGTAGACGACGGCTCCGGCGCACCGGAGAGAACTTCGTCGAGCGAGATGCGCGCGTCACCGATATCGCGCAAACGCTGCTTCGGGTCTTTTCGCAAGGTGCGCTGGAGCACAATGCGCACGCGCATCGGCGTCTCTGCCGGGAGCAGCTTCCAGTCCGGCTCTTCCTTGATGACCGCTGCCAGGGTGTCGCTCACCGTCTCGCCGTGAAACGCCATAGCCCCGGTGAGCATCTCGTACAGCACGCAGCCAAACGCCCAGATGTCCGCACGCCGGTCCACTGGCTTGCCTTTCGCCTGCTCTGGGCTCATGTACGCCGCCGTGCCGAGAAGCACTCCCGCCTGCGTGGCCATCCGGCTGATCGTTGGCGAGTTGGCCATGTCCATCGACGACGCATCGCCTTCGATGGCTTTCGCCAGCCCGAAATCGAGCACCTTCACCGCGTCGTCGCTGGTCACCTTCACGTTCGCGGGCTTCAGATCGCGATGTACGATCCCGCGCTCGTGCGCGTACTCCAGCGCTTCGCAAATCTGCTTGGCGATGGGCAATGCTTCGCTAATTGGAATCGGCCCGGACTTGGTGCGGTCGGCGAGCGTCGGCCCTTCGATGAGTTCCATCACCAGCGCATGAGTGCTGCTGGAATCTTCCAGACCGTAGATCGGAGCGATGTTGGGATGACTCAGCGAAGCGAGGACTTTCGCTTCGCGCTGGAACCGCGCCATGCGTTCGGCGTCGCGCGCGAACGCTTCCGGCAGGACTTTCAGCGCGACATCGCGCCCGAGCTTCGCATCCCGCGCCCGGTACACCTCGCCCATACCGCCGGCGCCGATCGGCGCGAGGATTTCGTACGGACCGAGTTTGTCGCCTATAGAGAGCGGCATGAGCGATAGGAATGTACCACGGGCTAATCGGAAACGAACCACCGCGCCAGAAGCTTGGCGCCCGACCACCCCTGAGGTTCGCGCTATAATCCCGCCTTGTGCGCGGGTACGGCCTTTCATCCGTCCCCGCTCTCACTTCGAATGCTCCTCCTCTATCGCATACTCACAGCCGCAAGCATGCTTTTCTTCGTGCCCTACTACGCCCTCCGCGGCTGGCGGCGCGGCGAGCCGGCGCGCGCCTTTCGCGAACGCTTGGGAAGCGTGCCGCCGGAAATTATCTCCCGCGCAGCCGCCTGCAAATCCTCCGGAAGCGCCGTTTCGGGCGCGATTTGGATTCACGCCGTCTCGGTTGGCGAAGTTCTGGCGGCGCAACCGCTCGCGAGCGCCCTGAAGCACCGCTTTCCCGAGCGGCCCGTTCTCGTTTCAACCACCACTGAGACGGGCCAGCGCCTCGCGCGCGAGCGGCTGAAATGCGCAGACGCCATCTTCTACTTCCCACTCGACTGGGCCGTGGCAGTTCGCCGCGCGCTCACCGCGATTCGCCCTGCCCTGGTGATCGTGATGGAGACTGAAATCTGGCCGAATTTCTTGCGCGAGGCCCAGCGGCACCACATCCCTGTGTTTTTTGTAAATGGACGCATCTCGGAAAGATCGTTCGCGCGTTTCAAAAAGTGGGAATTTTTGATCGCAGAGTTTTTTGCGCGAGTTCTTCGCGATCCCGAACTTTTCCTGGTGCAAACGCGCGAAGATGCCGACCGCCTGGCCGAAATGGGCGCTCCGCAGGAGCGGATCGAAGTGACCGGCAATCTGAAATACGACGCCGAGCCGCCTGTCGTCGGAGAATTCGGCGCGTGGCTGGGCCAGCAGATTCGGCAGCAGGAACGGTGGCCAGTGGTGGTCGCCGGCAGCGTCGCGAGCGAGGAAGAGCAAGCGGTCCTGGCCGCATATGACGTTGTACAGCGGCAATGGCGACACGCTTTGCTGATACTTGCGCCGCGCAAGCCGGACCGCTTCGACGCTGCCGCAGCAATTTCCGCCGACGGAGGCTGGAATGTTGTTCGCCGCAGCCGCATCGATCTCGCGCAGCAATTGCAGGAAAATGCCGACGTGCTAATTCTCGATTCGATCGGCGAATTGGCTGGCGTGTATTCACTCGGCGACGCGGTTTTCGTCGGAGGGTCGCTGATTGCAGCAGGCGGGCACAATATACTCGAACCCGCCTGGTTCTCGAAGCCGCCCGTTTTCGGACCATCGATGGAAAACTTCAGCGAGATGGCCTCGCAGTTTCTCTCCGCACACGCCGGCGTACAAGTGACTAGCGGTCCGCAGTTGGGCAAGGTGTGGGTCCAGCTGATCGAAGATACGCCCCTTCGCGAACGAATGGGGGCGGCTGCGCGCGCTCTCTCGGAACGCAATCGGGGCGCCACGGAGCGTTCACTCGAACGAATCGCCGCCGTACTGAGAAAAGGGCCGAGCGCGTGAACCTCGGCGAGTCACTCCTATGGCCTCTCACCTTGCCCTATGGAGCGGTCGTTCGTCTGAAGGCGCGCGCCTACGGAAAAAATCTTCTGCGGCAGCACCGCCTCAATGGCGTCGTCATCAGCGTCGGAAACATCACCACCGGCGGCACTGGAAAGACGCCGATGGTTCTATGGCTCGCGGAACGCCTTCTCGCCGAGGGCAAGAAGCCCGGGATTCTCACGCGAGGCTATGGCGGCGAAACTTCGTTGAACGGCTCTACCAGCGACGAAGTCCAATTACTCCAAGCGCGCTTGGGAGATCGCGTTGCATTCGGCATCGGCGCCGACCGCTTTGCACACGGCAGCGAGCTGGCCAAGCGCGGCATTGAATGGGTCATCCTCGACGACGGTTTTCAGCACATGCAACTCGCACGCGACGTGGATATCGTTCTCATCGACGCGACCAACCCATTCGGCAGCGGGCATTTGCTTCCGTCTGGCCGTCTGCGGGAGCCCAAGTCCGCAATTTCTCGCGCGGACATTATCGTGATCACGCGTAGCCACCACGCTCCGGGGCTCGAAGCGGCGATTCGGCGCGAGTCGCGTGCGCCTATTTTCTATGCCAGCGTCCGGCTCGATTCAGTTATGCCGTGGCGCCCGGAAAATGTCGAGCGCGAAATCCCACACCGGCGAGAGCAGAAGCTTTTCGCGTTTTGCGGCATAGGCAATCCGTCGGCGTTCCTCGCCGATTTGCGCGACTGGGGCTTTCAAATTGTGGCGCACCGGTTTTTCTCGGACCATCATCGGTACACCGCTGAGGATATTTATGTGATCGAGACCGACGCCAGCAGGGCGGGCGCGGATGCGCTCATCTGCACCGAAAAAGACACCTTTAATATGGCGAACGCGCCGTTTCAATCATTCGACGTTTCCTACTGCCGCATTTCTCTTCAGCTGGATCGTGGCGAAGAATTTTGGCAGGCGATTATCGCCGCCATCGGAAGCGCGCATCCATGAATGACGAGAAACTTTCGCTCGTTCGCTTCCGGCGGATGTGCGACACTGCCATGCTTCCGCCGCCAGTATGATCACACGTTTAGGACTGTCGCCACCGGCGGGCAAAACCAATTTCGTGAAGCAAACTAGAAATTTCTGGGCGCGCTTCCGAGTGCGCGCGGGCTATCCCGTCGCCGCCATTTACTTGGTGCTTGCGGCGCCTACGCGTCGCTCGATGGCCATCGGCGCGGTGATTGCCGCCTTCGGTTTAATTACTCGGGCGGCCGCGTCGGGATATCTGCGTAAGGATCAGGAACTTGCGACTGGCGGCCCGTATGCGCGCACCAGAAATCCGCTGTATCTGGGCAGCGCATTGCTCGCAGCGGGGTTCATCGTGGCGGGACACTCTCTATGGGCCGGGGTGGCGATCACTGTGTACTTCGTGGTGTTCTATTATGCCGCGATCCGCACCGAAGAGGCCCATCTCCGGGCACATTTTGGTTTCGAGTTTGAAGCATATGCTGCGCGAGTCTCGAGGTTTTTCCCGAGCTTCCATCCCATCAGTAGCGAGCCATCGCATCCGAAAGCCGAACGCATCCCGGAGTTTTCCTGGTCACAGTATCGCCGGAATCGCGAGTATCAGGCGTTGATTGGGACACTTGCGGGACTTGGAGTTCTGTGGCTGAGAATGTGGTTTCGCTCCCGATTCGGTTATTGAGCCCGCGCGGCGCCCCGAAGGAGCATCAATATTGATGGAAAATTTGCATCGAGTTTGACGTACCGCTGTTTTTCGTTTTTCGGGCTCGTTTCCGCCCCCTCCGTCGTCGCCGCTGGCCTGCGAGCCGCCAAATTATTTGAATTGAATCATCGCCCGGCGTAGTCGTGCACTGAAATGCTTTGTCCGTCCGTCACTGCGGTAATTGCTCCATCTCGGTCGGTGCGCAATAGCTGGATGCCATCGCTTTCATAGCGGTTGACCACAGTTTCGGCGGGATGGCCGAACGGATTTGCTTCGCCGACAGACACCGCGGCCGTATGCGGGGCCACGGCGGCCAGGAACGCAGCCGTCGACGAAGTTTTGCTTCCGTGGTGCGGGACCTTCAGAAAATCCGCGGCGAGGGGCATGCTCTCTTCAACGAGTGTTTCTTCCGTATGCTGCTCGATGTCTCCGGTAAGCAGGAAGTGGATGTGGTCATCGGAAAGACGCAGCACGAGCGAATTGTCATTCGCCGTTCTAGCGGCAAACCCGCCATGCGGCGGCCAAAGCACATCAACAAGCGCGCCGTGCCAGTTGAAATCCGCGCCTTGGGCTTGATGCACGATAGTTACACCGCGCGATTTCGCCTCCGCAAGCAGACGTTTGAAGGCTGGGCGAGCATCGTCTTCTCCGACCCACAACGCGCCGACCCGAAAATTGTCGAGTACAGCGTACAAGCCATCCAGATGATCGTGATCGGCATGCGTGAGCGCGACCACGTCGAGTTTTTTCAGTCCGCGCGACCACAGATAGGGAGACACGACTTCTTCTCCCACATCCGTGCCCGATCGTTGTCCTCCAACCCACTCCGAGCCAGCCAAGCCGCCGCCGTCGACCAGCATGGTGCGCCCGTCCGGAAACGCGGCGAAGATTGAATCGCCTTGTCCAACATCGAGTACATCCACTTCGAGCTTTCCCCGGCGCAGATTTGGCGAAAAAGGATAGGAGGCCACAAGGAGCGCGAGTGTGGCCAAAACTATTGCCGATGCCCATTCTGTTGGCGCGATTGGGGCTGGCGGCTGACGCCTGGTGACCCGATTTTGCCACTGCGCTGCTGCCGCGCGCGCAGACGCCGCAAGAATTATCAACGCGGCAAAAAAGAGAAGGACGAGCCAGAGTGGTGGTCCGGGAATGCGATAGGAAACTCGGGGCAGCCGGCTAAACCATCCGATTGTTGCTAGCAGCAGTCCCGTGCAAAAGCCAAGCGCCTTCGCGAGCAACGCGGCGAAGCGCATCCATACGAAGGTCGAAAGCAACGTGAGAAAACCAAAGGGCACGATCAGGCCAGTCAGCAGCACGGCGGGGATGTTGCTGAGCGGTCCTATGAGGCTGACGCGATGAAAGTCTCGCGCAAGCAGCGGGAGCATGCCGATTTGGATCGCAACCGATAACAGCACGATGTCCCACAGGCGCAGGCCCGTGCGAATGGGCGAGGCCACAAGGAGGCTTGTGTGCGGCGCAAGGCGTTGTGGAACTCTGGATTCGAGCCACTGCGCGGCGGCGCGCATTTCGATTCGAAACTGCGCGATTTTCGGGGGATATGCCGGATCGCGGGTCACATCGCCCAGGTGCCGCAGGCCCGCGCGGTAGGGAGCGCTGGTGCGTTCCATCCACGGCAGCGCGAGTGCAGCAATAACGGCGGCAGCCACAAACGAAAGCTGGAAACTCGAGTCCGCAAGCGACGATGGTTTCCAGATGAGAAGTACAAGCGCCGCCAACGCGACGGTGTTCAGCAGCTCGATTTTGCGAAATAGAGGGCGCGCGCATAGATAGAGGGCGGCCATGAGCGCGGCGCGGAGGATGGGCGGGCGATCCTGCACGATGCCGACGTAGGCCGCGAGCGCAGCTAGAGTGACAAGGCTCGTGACGCCCATTGGGAATCGCAGCTTACGGCAAAGCCAGAAAATAAAGACCGCCAACGCGCCTACATGCAGCCCAGCGACAACCAGCACGTGGTACGCGGAAGTTTTTTGGAATGCCGTTACGACATCTGAATCAACGAAGCTTCTATCGCCGAGAAGCATGGCCCGCAGCACAGCGGCGCGCTGCGGCTGGCCGGGGAAAAGGCTGTCCAGGCGCGCCAGCATGTCTCCGCGAATTCGCGCGAAACGTTGCGAAAGAGTAGGTTTTGGCCGGGCAATGAGTTGCAGCAGCTCACCGCTGCGAAGGGAGCCAGTCAAATCGATCTTTTGGGTTGCCAGATAGCCGCGCAGGTCGAATGCGCCGGGATCACCGAAATTTCGCGGCGGCCGCGCTTTTACCAGCGCCTCCACACGATCGCCCGCGCGAAGATTTGGAGGCGCAGCGGCCACGCTGGGTGCGCTCGGTTCGCCGTACAGATTCAGACGCATGCCGCCGCTGAGCGGCAGAGGGTTGCCGGCTATTTCCACCTGCTCGAGATTCATTTCGTAGCGCCAGCCCCAGGGGAGAGCCATGGGGTCTTCGCGAAGGCGGCCTTGCCAGCGCAGCGACTCGGTGGTATCCAAGCGGCCCGCAGCGATGAGGCGTGTTACATGGCTGGAAGGAATCGCGGCTCGCTCGACGCCAAGCGCCACTACGCCGATTGCAAGCCAGGCGACGAGAGCAAGCGCCCACGCGGCGGCCGGACGGCGCCACCAGATGAAGAGCCCGGCGGCCACCAGCGCCACGACCGCCGCGGCAACCCACAACCGGAGTGGCCCCGGTCGCCATTTGCCGATTTCAACGCCTGCAGCAAACGCGGCGACGATCCACACCAGCGGCAATTTCATTGGATTCGCCGCAAGAGGACCACGGTCTCCATATGAAATGTTTGAGGGAAAAGATCAAAGAGGTGGATGGCCGAAATTTCATATCCGGCCTTCAAAAGTTCCGCCAAATCGCGGGCGAGCGTTGGCGGCTCGCAGGAGATATAGGTGATGCGCGCGGGCTTGATTCTGGCGAGCTGCTGTACCACTACGGGCGCCAATCCCGCTCGCGGAGGATCGGCCAGGATTAGATCGGGCCGGTCTCTGAATTTCTGGAGAAGAGCCTCAACGTCCATGGCGCGCGCTTCGATCGAGCCTCGACGACCCTCTACGCGCGATGAAATATTGAATTCCAAATCGCGCGCTGCCGCCGGATTTGATTCAACGGCTACAATTCGATCAAACCGCTTCGCGAGCGGAACGGAAAATAGTCCTACTCCGGCGAAAAGATCGAGAGCAAGCCGCCCGCCCTCTTCATTTCCCGCGATTTGGCTGACCATTTCATCGACCAAAAAGCGATTAACCTGGAAAAAAGAGAGGTGACCGACGCGGTACGATGAGCCACCGGTGTGGTATTCGACAAAACCGGGTCCAGCGAGATCCATTCGTTCGCGGGTTGGATCGTGCAGGAGCAGGCTCTCCACTTCGGGCGCAATTCCGCGGACTTTTTCCGCAATTTCCTTGGCGGGAGCAAAGCCGCCCGCAAAAGTTAAAGTTATGAGCAGTTTCGAATCGTCGACACCGGCAAAAGCTTCAACCTCACGCAAGTTTCGCGAGAATTGGCCTGCGGCAAGCGCGTCGCGGAAAGCGAGCAAGGTTTTCAGCAGCAGTGGGGAGAGAATCGCGCACTGATCAACGGGGCGAAGAGTGGTGGAGTTTGCGCCAAAGTATCCGATGCGAAGACTCGTCGCCTGAGGTTCGCTGGAAGCGGAGGCTGCGACCGGATCCAGGCCGGGTTGGTCGAGCGCCCGAACTTTCCATTGTGCGCGATTGCGATAGCCCCACGGAGGCGAAGCATGGGCGGCTATTTCACCGGACCATTCGATGTGTCCCAGCCGCCGCAGCGTTTCGCGAAGAATCTCTGTTTTGTATTGGAGCTGCGCTTCGTAAGCGATGTGCTGGTAATTGCATCCACCGCACGCGCCAAAATGAGGGCAAGGCGGCACAGCGCGGCCGGCTGCCGGCTCGATTAATTTGTCAACTCGCGCGCGAATGAATTTCTTTTTTCGTTCGACGGGTGCAGCGGAAACGCGCTCCGCTGGCAGCACAAAGGGCACGAAGACAGTGGAGCCCTCGTGATGCGCGAGGCCGTCTCCGCCATAGATCAATTTCTCAATGGTGATGTCCATGATCGCCGCAAAAAAAACAACGATTCGCGCCGCGCTTACGTGAGATAGAAAAGGCTGAGCCGGGGCACGTCGAATCGCTCAAACAATCGCTTTTGCGTGTACTGCCGCTCGAGCTGAGCCAACTGCCCGGCAGACATTTTGCGCCGGTAAGGCGCAAGGGAGCGATCCATTTCCTGGCGAATGGCGAGCATCGCGCCTTCGTCCGCGTCCGCTGAAATCGCAGCAGTCAATTTGTCCTCGAGCACGGTCAGCCGCTGCTCAAGCTCCTCGAGATCGAGCGCGCCAGGCGTTTCGGCAAGCGGCAACGTTTCCGCGAGTTTTTCGGCGGCGTGTTCGAGCCGCTCCGCCATCGCGGGATACGCAGCTCGATGTTTCTGAGATGCCTCGCGGAGCCGCGCTGCGTTGCGCGTGATATAACTCCTCAATTCATTCCGTGAAAATGGCTCCGCAACCGGTCGCGAAGATTTGACCTCAGGCCCGGCCCCTGCGGCGGCTTCCTGGGCCTCTTCAGCGGCGTCGAGCACGGCATCCACGCAGTAGGCTAGGCTTTTGAGCTGGCGTCCGCCTGCGGCGCGGCGCGAGCGGCCCCAACTTTCAAACGCGCGATCGATTCCTTTAAGTACGGCACCGAGAGGGATTCCCGCTTTCTGCCAGGTTTCGACAATCGCCCAGTCAAGAGGCGATACGAGCAGGTGCGCGCCGCGTTTCCGCCAGAAATATTCCTCGATCTCGGTAAAATAATTGAAATAGTTAAAGGGTTCCATCGAGCCGAACACCGCCGGACGGTTATTTCCGCGCCCGGTCCTGGCCGTCCGATTGATTGCGCTCCCAAATGATCCGCAATCCCTCGAGCGTTAGAAACTCGTCCACCGTCTCGATATGGCGCGAAGCGCGTCCGATCAGCGCCGCTTGCCCGCCGGTGGCAATCACCTTCGTTTTCGGCCCCATCACTTTTTTCATGCGGTCGAGGATGCCGTCCACAAGATCGATATAGCCGTAGTACAGGCCCGATTGCAGGGAAGCGGCTGTGTTGGTGCCGATGATTTTTCCCGGGTCCTTGATCTCAACACGAAAAAGGCGGGCCGCGCGCGCAAACAAAGCGTCCGCTGAAATTCCGATCCCTGGTGCGAGCACGCCTCCCAAGTATTCGCCCCGCGCGGATACAGCGTCGAAATTGATGGCCGTGCCGAAATCAACGACGATGCATGGCCCCCCGTGCTTTGCAAATGCCGCCACGCTATTGACGATGCGGTCCGCTCCCACTTCCTGCGGATTGTCGTACTGGACCGGCATTCCCGTCTTGATTCCCGGCTCAACGAAGAGAGCCTTCTTCCCGAAATAACGATCCGCCATACCGGCGAGCGTCTCATTCAGCGGCGGCACCACCGAGCTGATGATCACGCCGCCGATCTCGCGCGGCTCCAGGCCCGCCAGGGTGAAAAGCTCGCGCGTGAGAATGCCATATTCGTCCACGGTTTGATCGTGCGCCGTGGTGAGTCTCCAATTGGCGACGAGCTCTTTCTTTCGAAAAACGCCCAGGACGGTATTTGTGTTGCCGGCATCGAGCGCTAAGAGCATTACGAAGCCTCCGTCACGTCGCCCGAAAGGACGCATACGATGCCGCGGCCGTCGTCGCGCGCAACACGCAGCACTCCGCTGGGCTCCAGGCCGGCGGTCGCGCCCGTAAAACTTTCGGTCGCCGTGGTGATTTGCACGCGCTTCCCCTTGAAATAGCTCGATACCTCGGCGAATCGCCGCAAAATCGGCGCCGCGCCATCAGAGAGAAATTGATTGTAGTAGCTGTCGAGGTGGTGCAGCAAACGGATAAGGAGTTTGAGTCTCGAATGAGACTTTCCGGTCTGAATCCGGAGAGAGGTGGCCGTATCCGCCAGATGCTCCGGCATCTTCGCTTGATTCACGTTCATGCCAATTCCGATCACGGCATAATGAACGCGATCGGGCTCGGCGCGCATCTCGGTGAGTATGCCGCAAAACTTACGTCCGCCCACGAGGAGATCGTTCGGCCAGCGAATGTCCGGCTGCATATCGAGATCTTCCGCCGCCGCGTCGTATGCAGCCAGCCCAGCGACCAGGGTAAGAAGCGGGGCGTGCGCGGGAGGAATGGAGGGCCTGAGCAGAATGCTACAGTAGATGCCGGCCGATTTTTCCGACGCCCACTTTCGGCCGGCGCGGCCTCGTCCCGCGGTTTGCTCCTCGGCGACTACAATGGCGCCGTGCGGTTCTCCGGATTCGCCGAGCCGCATCGCGACTGAATTCGTCGAGTCAATTTTGAAGAAGTGGTAGATGCGTCGCGCGAACGGCGTGCCATGCAGCCGGCCGCCCAGCATCTGAGGGACCAGAACATCCGGTACGCGCTCGATGTGATAACCGGTCCGGGGATGACCTTGCACTCGAACGCCCAGCGTCCGCAGTTTCTGAATCCATCGCCACACCTGCTGCCTGGTGACGCCGATTTCCTTTGCCACCTTCGCGCCGTTGATCACAATCGTGGAGTTTTCAGACAGGAGCGTTAGCAGCGCGTCGATCCGGTGGTCCGTGGTGCCCGGCAGACCTACTATTGGTTTGTTGCGCATGTGCTGGAGTCACGAAGCATACGCGACCATCGCACGGCTCACAAGCCAAGCCTCCAAGGCGCGGGTGCGGGGAATTCGCACGCTTCGAAGCTCGTGCGGTGGCGTTTCAGTTGAGATGGCCTCGCGGAAAACTAAATCACACTTTCGCCCTGCGCCGGCTGCCGCCTGCGTATACAATGGAAAATCGCGCTTGGTGTTCGGGCGCATTTGAGATGGTCACACTCCAATCGATCAAGGCGGCAGCCGGCCGCATTCGCGATTCGATCTTTCTTTCTCCGTTCGTCCGCTCGGAAACTTTTTCGCGGCTTACGGACAATTCGATTTTCTTCAAGCTGGAAAATTTGCAGATGACCGGCTCCTACAAGGAGCGCGGGGCGCTGAACAAAATTCTTCTGCTGACCAGCGATGAGCGCCGCCGCGGCGTGATCGCTGCGTCCGCTGGGAATCACGCCCAGGCGGTCGCCTATCACGCGGTGAAGCGGGGCATCTCGGCGCAAATTTGCATGCCGTTGACCACTCCTCTCGTGAAAGTGTCCGCTACGCGCGGCTACGGCGCTGAAGTAATTCTTGCCGGCGCGAATTACGATGAAACTTGCCACGAGGCTCTGCGCCGCTGCGAAGAACAGGGCCTCACGTTTATACATCCCTTCGACGACGAAGCCGTGATTTCAGGCCAGGGCACGCTGGGCATCGAAATGCTGGCCCAGGAGCCTGAGATCGAGGTGTTCGTCATTCCCATTGGAGGCGGAGGATTGATTGGCGGCGTGGCCTGCGCGGTGAAGGAGACAAATCCCAAGGTGCGCGTGATCGGAGTGCAGACATCCAAGCTGCCCTCGATGAAAGCCGCCCTCGAAAACGGCGGACTGGTAACTCTGGCGCCTAAAGTCACGATCGCCGATGGCATCGCGGTGCGCTGCGCGGGGGCCATCACGTTTCCGATCGTCAAGAAATATGTCGACGACATTGTTACCGTCGATGACGAGGAAATCGCGAACGCCATTTTGCTGCTCCTCGAAAAAGAGAAAACGCTGACGGAGGGCGCGGGCGCGGTGGCCGCCGCGGCAGTTTTGCAACGGAAAATCCTTCAAACCGGGAAGAAGGTCGGGGTCCTCATCGGCGGCGGGAATATCGATGTTTCTTTGCTCTCGCGCATCATCGAGCGCGGATTGGTTAAAGACGGGCGTCTTGTGAGGCTTAGGATTCACCTGCCGGACCACCCGGGCGCTCTCGAAAGCGTCGCGCACGTGATCGCCGAGCACAAGGGCAACATCGTCGAAACTAACTATGACCGCGCCTACTACGGCGTGCTGCTGGGCGATACGGCCATCGACATCACTATGGAGACGCGCGGGCCGGAGCACGTTAGGGAACTGATGACCGCGCTCGATGAGGCCGGCTATGCTCACGAGCGCATCCTCTGATGGCATAGTCAAAGTTGAATACCTGAGCCCCGGCATCACCTCATGTTTGCGAAACGCACCAATTGGCCGCTGGAAGAAAACGCATACACGCGCGCCTTGCGCCGGCACCGCGCAGGCGGCAAGCCGATTCTCGATCTAACCGTCTCCAATCCGACCGCATGCGGTTTTCAGTATGACGAGCACGCAATCCTGGCCGCTCTCACTGCTCCGGCGGCTTTACGGTACGATCCGGAACCGAAAGGACTGCTGCAAGCGCGCGCCGCGGTGGCGCAGTACTATCACGAAAAGAATTCCGAAGCGCACCTTGATCTGGAGCATTTGATCCTCACAACCGGAACAAGCGAGGCATACTCATTTCTTTTTCGCTTGCTGTGCGAGCCGGGCGACGAAGTAGTGATCGCCCAGCCAAGCTATCCTCTCTTCGAGTTTCTTGCCACGATTCACGACGTGAAACTCCGTCCATTCCGCCTCGTCTACGATCATGGCTGGCAGATTGATTTTGTCGCGCTGAGCAAAGCAATAAGCTCGCGCACTCGGGCCATCGTGCTGGTCCATCCCAATAATCCTACCGGTCACTTCGTTGCAAGGAGTGAGGCCGAACAGTTGCAAAAGTTATGCGTGGAGCGCGAACTGGCGCTGGTGGTTGACGAAGTTTTTTTGGATTACAAAATATCCGCAGGCGATGCACGCCACAAATGTGGAAGTTTCGCATTCGATGCCGGTGTTCTCGCCTTTGTGGTCAGCGGTTTAAGCAAGATTGCCGGTTTGCCGCAAATGAAAATCGGGTGGATCGCGGCGGCGGGTCCCGATGCGCTGGTGCGCGAGGCAATCGCCCGTCTAGAGGTCATAGCGGACACCTACCTTTCCTTGAACGCTCCCATACAGCACGCGCTGCCCACGCTGCTAGCTCAGCGCGGCGTAATGCAGCCGCAAATCATGCGGCGCATCGAAGAGAATCTGCGGAAGCTTGATGAGGAGCTCAGGCCGCAAAATCTCGTTTCGCGGCTCGAATTTGAAGGAGGATGGTGCGCGGTGCTGCGCGTGCCCGTCCTGCAATCGGATGAAGAACTCGCCATTCGCCTGCTCGAGGACTATTCCGTTTTAGTGCATCCCGGACATTTCTACGATTTTCCGGACGATGGCTATCTCGTCGTGAGCCTTCTCACGCCGGCCGGGGAATTCAGGGAAGGAATACGCGGGATAATGAAGTTCGTCGACGCCTCGAAATGGGGAAAAACTTCGGTAGCCGAGAAATAAAAGAAGCAGACGAGCCCGATCATGCATAGCGGGCCCATCTGCGCTGGACGCCAACCTGAAGTGTCTACTTCTTCTTGCCGAACGTAGTGCGAACGTACGTGACCACGTCCTTGATCTGGTCGTCGGTGAGGGTGCTCTTAAACGGCGGCATGTTGTTTTTCCCATCCGAGATCTGGGTGATCATCTGTGCGACGGTCATTTTCTGAACGGCGTCGGAATGAAGATCGGGAGCCTTCAGGCTTTTTCCAGTTGCCGTGCCCGTTCCGTCCGCGCCATGGCACACCACGCAATTCGACTTAAAGGTCTGGGCGCCCGCGTCATCAGCGGCACGCGCGGATGGAGCCAAGCCAAAAAAAGCTAGAGCGATCGTGGCTCCCGCCAAAATCGCAAAACCGTCAACTCGAACTGCTCGCTTTGCGGAAGCTTCAGTAGTAGCACTTGTATCGAAAGTGGCTCGCGTTACGGAATTGCGCTTATCCATCGATCCTCCTGGAGCTCTTTTTTGCATCTATGTCGATTGCTTAGGTCTATGCCAAATCCCGTGCCTACAACACGAGAGCATTATTTTGCACTAGCGTAGTGCTCTCTGCAAAGCGAAACCTCGCCTCCGCCCACTCGATTCCCATAGCGGCGGCTCAACAGGCGGTCAATCCAGGCCTTGTATTTTGATGCGCCGGGCAGGATCGCGACGTTCTCAGTTTGTGTCTCAAACCGGCGAGTCTGAAGTGCCTGGCGAGCCTTAAATAAATCCGCGGATTTATCTAAACCAAGAATCCGGCACGGAACCCGTACATTCCGGTTGCCCAGCAAGCAATCATCAACAAACTATTGTAGGATATGAATCAAGTTCGGGGCGTAGCGCAGCCTGGCTAGCGCGCCTGGTTCGGGACCAGGAGGTCGGTGGTTCAAATCCACTCGCCCCGACCATTCTTTTCAACGACTTATTCGAGCCTTCTGGTTTTTCGTCTACGCGACTGTAGATGAAATTGTAGGCGGACAGATCCACTTGGGCGGTCGGCGAGTCAGTTCCACGACAGCGCGGGTAGATTACTCGCGGCACAGAACCCTCTTGGCCAGACTACGCGGTACACGTATGACGCTCTGAATGAGGTTTTGACCGCCACTGATCCTCTGAGCGGACAGACATCGTTCAGCTATGACGCAAACGGAAATCTGACGGGCGTAACGGATGCGAAGAGCCACTCAACCAGCTACACGTATAACAATATGGACCGGCTCACGGGCCGCACCGATCCGCTGAGCCGCAGCGAAAGCTATTCATACGATAGCAATGGAAACCTGACGCACTTCACCGACCGGCGCGGTAAAGTAACGACCTATACCTACGACAACCTGAATCGCGAAACGTTTGCCGGCTTCAACACAGTGAGCGGGCCGGCGTACGACAGCACAATCACCAACACGTATGACGCTGGCAACCGGCTTACGCAGACGGTTGATTCGGTCACGGGAACGATTTCGAGGACGTACGATGGCCTCGACCGGATGACCCAAGAGACGACGCCGCAAGGCACGGTGAGTTACGCCTACGATGCGGCCAATCGTCGGTCGAGCATGACTGTGACGGGCCAAACAGCAGTGAGTTACACGTACGACAACGCGAACCGGCTGACGCAGATCGCTCGAGGAACACCGACGGTATCCTTAGCCTATGACAATGCGAACCGGCGGACATCAATCACGTTGCCGAATGGAGTAGTCGTGAGTTATGGCTACGATTCCGGATCGGCGCTGACGGGGATAACGTACACGAACGGAAGCACGACTCTGGGAACTTTGACTTATGCCTACGATCTGGCGGGGCGGCGGACCTCGGTGGGAGGAAGCTATGCGGCGACGGGCTTGCCTAATGCGATTTCCCCGACGGCCTATGATGCCGCGAACGAGCTGACAACCTGGGGGACCGCGACGCCGACGTATGACTCAAATGGGAACATCACAAGCGACGGGACGAACAGTTACGTCTGGAATGCACGGAACCAGCTAGCTTCGATGAATTCGGGCGGGGCGAGTTTTCAGTACGATCCCTTCGGCCGTCGCGTGGCGAAAACCATCATCAGCACGACGACGAATTACCTCTACGACGGTGCGAACCCTGTCCAGGAACTCGCAGGCACCACACCCACGGCAAATCTACTGACGGGGGGCGTGGACGAATATTTCACGCGCACGGACTCGTCAGGCACGGCAAACTTCCTCATGGATGCGCTCGGCAGCACTCTAGCCCTTACTGATGGTAGCGGGAGTACTCTCGCGTCATACACCTACGAGCCTTTTGGTAACACTGCGACGAGCGGTAGCTCTGCCAGCACATATGAGTACACCGGCCGAGAGAACGACGGTGACGGCCTGTACTTCCTGAGAGCACGCTATTACAACCCAACGCTCCAACGGTTCCTATCAGAAGACCCTATCGGGTTGGGCGGTGGAATCAATTTCTACCGCTACGGAATGGATCAACCAACTGATTTTACAGATCCGGCAGGACTGAATGTGACTGTGACGTACTATCAAGGCGCCGGCGGTCTTGGTCACATCGGTATCGGCGTGAACACCAGCACCACTGAAGGTTTCTATCCGTTGCACACGCCGACGCCTTTCTTTCCGTACGATGGTTACAACATAGCCTTTTTGGCGGACCCCGGAATTATTCAGACAGACAACAGAGCCGAAGCAATTAACTCGCTAGTTATACAAACTACGCCGCAGCAAGATCAAGCGATCCAGGCGTACATAAATAGCCGGATTCAAAATCCCGGAATCTACAACTTGTTTGGACGGAATTGTACATCTTTTGTCCGAGGAGCGCTGGCAGCTGGGGGTATCGATACGCCTTGGAGCACTGGGCCCAGCACACTGTTTTTCGATTTGCAAAACCCTGACATACCATTGTATCCGACTTATCCGATGTACTGACGACAAGAGAGCGGCCGTGTCTTCAACGCCTCCCATGGAAACCGCCGGAACAAAGAGAATGCGCTGGAAGATGTATGGACTTATAGCCGCCGTTGCTCTCGGGATATACGGGTGCGCATACTTCTACAGCACCCTCGAAAGCGCGGAGGACGCAGGCGAGTGTGCGTTTGTTGCTGATTCTTTGGCGTCTCAGCGGTCAATTCCGCCCTCGATTTCGGTGCCCGGTCAACCAGGCGTTTTCTGCGATATGGGGATCCGTCTTCCGTTCCTTACGCGGTTCGATCACGTTCGCGTTTACGGCGTCGTTGATAGACCGAACCAGGAGGCAATAATCGCTGAACTGAGACGCGTACGTCGCCAGTCAAAGACGCGCGCAATTCTAGTGCAGTTTTTTGAGAAGGAAAATTGGCGCGTAACATTGAATCCCGCACCGGGAATAATAGAGAGCGGTTCGCGAGGGCCCGAGCGCTCGATTCGTGAGGTCTACATCAAGTGATTCCTGCACCTTTTTTTGCCGCGAAGTGGATCATGCGACGTTTGCCCGCTGTCAGTACATTTCGTTGTAGATAAATCTGCTGCGAGTGCACAAGCGTTCAAGAGCTTTCAACGAGCGACTTGCAATGACCTTGACAGCAAGCACTTAAAATCGAAACGTAGCAACAAACCCCCAATTCGGAAACTTTTTCGACAAGTTTCTGGTGGCGCTCAGCAAACAACAAAGGGCAACTTCATGTTGAGAGCTACAGTTGTCCCTCGTCAAAATTCTATCCCCGTCGGAGATAGCTCGATTCGCCTTGTGGCGGATTGAAAAGAGGCGTGGTTCGCCAAAACTCAAAACGAGTTAGAAAACGAACTTATGCGCGACTGTAGATAATTCTGTAACTGCGAAAGCACCCAAGTCCCGCCGAATTCAACAGACTTCAACAGGCAGGCTGCAAACGATTCAACAGGAATCACTTAGAATCTACAAGATTCCGCTAAGTTCAATTAGCATTGGCATCTGGTTCGGGACCAGGAGGTCGGTGGTTCAAATCCACTCGCCCCGACCACTTATTCAGCGAGTTTGGAGCATTATTTCCTTCGAGCTAGGTGCATTCGGGTTCCACGGAGTGCACTCAATAGCTTTGGCGAGTGGTTTCGACGCTCACCTTACCCCGGAAGTGGCGATAAACGAGGATAAAGTATCCGGTTGCCAATCCGATGCCGACAAACCACCAAACCAAGCCGATTCTCAATCCATACGCGCCGGCCTTTGCATTATCCACGCTCAAGCTGAAGGCCGGATTGCTGCTGGCGGGCAGGACATACGGATACAGGCCAAACACCACGCTGGTGAGCATGCCCAGCAAATACGCGCAGGACGCCAAAAACGCCTCGAGTTCTCCTCGAACTCCGTCAGTTCCCGCCAGAAACCATCGGAGCACGGCGAGCCCGGCTACGGCAATGGCCGGAAAGATGTAGCCCCACGGATGCGCGGCGAAATTCGTTGAGACCTGCGGCTGAATACGAAACGTGAACCATGTGACGGCGATCGTCAGCGCAACCAAGCCCCACCACGCGCTCCGCGCCACAGCGCGCGACTTCAATTGAACCGCACCTGAAGTTTTCAGCATCAGCCAAGCGGCTCCATGCTGAGTCAGGGCAAACAAAGAAGTCACGCCGATCAGAATCGTGTACCAATCGAGGATGCCCGTTCTGCTGCTCAGACGAAAGTTGGTCCACAGCGGCTCGAAGAAATAGCCGCGGGCATCGAGCGGAACGCCGCGCACCACATTTCCGAGCGCCGCTCCATAAAAGACGGCCAGCAATAGGCTGGAAAAGCAGAACACCGCGTCCCACATCGGCTCCCACACTGGGCTGTGAATGTGGCTGCGAAACTCGATGGAAATGCCGCGCAGAATCAGAAGCCACAGAACGATCATCAGCGGGAGATAGAAACCGCTGAACCCGGAGGCGTATAACGCGGGAAAAGCGAAATAGAGCGTTCCGCCCGCTGCGAGGAGCCAGACTTCGTTGCCATCCCACACCGGCCCGATGCTTGCCAAAACCTCCCGCCGCTCGCTATCTGACCGCGCAACGAACAGATGAACGATGCCCGCGCCCAGATCGAAGCCGTCGAGCAGGACATAGGCGGCAATCATCAAGGCCACCAGGCAGAACCACAATGTCCCCATCACACATGCCCTCCCGCCGCGGCTAGTGCAGTCTTTCCCGGTTCCGGGCCCAGCTCGATCTCCCGGTAAATCAGGAACAAAAACAGGATGCCCAAGATCATGTACATCCCCATGAAACCGATCAGCGTGAACCAGACGTTGCCAGCCGAGACATCCGGCGAAACTCCAGCGGGCGTCCGGAGCAGGCCGTGGATCAGCCAGGGCTGGCGCCCGACCTCAGCGGTGATCCAACCGGCCGTATTCGCGATGTACGGCAAGGGCAGGCACAGCATTAGCACCCACAACATTGCACGGCTTTGATAAAGCCGGCCGCGCCACAGCCGCCACGCGGCAACTGCCGTCACGGCCAAAAGAATCGTGCCCAGCCCAACCATGATGTGATAGCTGAAGTACACAAGCGAAATCTTGTCCGGCCAATCCTGCTGCGGAAAACTGTCGAGGCCTTTCACCTCTGCCTTCCAGCGGCGATAAGTGAGGAAGCTAAGCGCCTGAGGAACCACGAGTGGATTGTCCAGCCTGCGGTTCTGGATGTCTGGCTGGCCGAGGATCGCCACCGGTGCTCCCTGTTGCGTCTCAAACAACCCTTCCATGGCCGCGAGGGTTGTGGGTTGGTACCGGGCGACGAGTCTTCCCTGAGCGTCGCCCAGAGGGAAGAGTTGCAGGATTGTTCCGAGAATGCCTACGATGACGCCCAACCGCACGAACGTCCGCCCATAGGCTTCGTCTCGTCCCGAGAGGAGGTAAAAGGCGCCGACTCCGGCCATTACGAAGCATCCGGTAAGGACTGCGCCGTTCATCGTGTGCAGATACTGCCAGATCGCCCACGGATTGAGCAGCAAACCCCAGAAGCTGGCCAGCAGGATCTCTCCGTGCGGCCCAAGCGAATAGCCCACCGGATGCTGCATCCAGGCGTCTGTGGCGACGATCAGGTAGCCTGAAAGCCACGAGCCACAAAAGACCATCACTGCTGTGAACCAGTGAGCTTTCGGTCCCAGGCGCTTTTCCCCGAAGAGGAAAAGGCCGAGAAATGACGACTCCAAAAAGAACGAAAAAATACCCTCCATTGCCAGCGTCTGCCCGATCACTCCTCCTGCCGCGCGCGAAAACTGGGCCCAGTTGGTGCCGAACTGAAATTCCATGGGGACGCCGGTGACCACGCCCAAGGCGAAGTTGATGCCAAAGATTCGAGCCCAGAAACGAGCGGCGCGGTTGTAATGCTCGTCCCCGGTACGCAGCGCCAAGGTCTTCAAAATAACCAGCAACAGGGCAAGCCCCATGGTGAGCTGCGGAAAGATGTAGTGGAACGTAACCGTGAAGGCAAAATGCAGACGGTGGATAGCTAGCGCGTCTTCCAAGGCCGCTTCTCCTCGAAGGCAGGAACCCAACCCGGATCATTACTCCTTTGCCTGGAAAGCAGCAAGGCTCAAGGCCGTGGATATCGAGGCTTCGAAGTATTTGTCGACAGCAAGGACGGTCTAGCGAAGCAATTGTTCTTGACAATATAGCACGCATATTTTATGCTTCCAATACGCTAAATGCACCAAGACTTTTAGAATCAATAGGAGGAAGTTAGAAATGAGTGCCATTACGCGTTGGGACCCGTTCCACAACCTTTCGACTCTCCAAGAGCAGGTGAACCGGCTATTTGAGGGATCATCGCCGCGCCGGTCGGATCAGTCGGCGCTCACTACTTGGGCTCCGGCTGTGGACATTTATGAAACGGAGAACGAGTTAGTGCTGAAAGCGGACCTTCCGGACGTCAACGAAAAGGATCTAGATATACGGATCGAAAGCAACATACTGACCATAAAAGGCGAGCGAAAATTTGAGGAGAAGGTGAAAGAGGACAATTACCTTCGAGTCGAGCGGACCTACGGCTCGTTTAGCCGCAGCTTTAGCTTGCCGAGCACGGTGGACAACGGTTCGATCAAGGCAGACTACAAGAACGGAGTGCTGACCGTTGAACTGCCCAAGCGAGCGGAATCGAAGCCGAGACAGGCGAAAATCAACGTCACAAATCATAACTAACTCGACTAACTCGAAACTCCGGATCCACCAAAGGGCCAGGCAGTTTGCTCGGCCCTTTGTGTCCGGGGGGCAAAGTGAGAAAATCAGGTCATGCTGCGATTTGACAAATTGACGGTGAAGGCGCAGGAAGCGCTGCAAGCGGCACAGGAGATGGCCGGGCGCTCCGGGCAGCAGCAGATTGAGCCCCTGCACTTGCTCTGGGCTTTGATTGCCCAGGGCGACGGCGTGGTGCGGCCGCTGCTGGATAAACTGGGAGCGGCGCCGGCGATACTGAGCGGCGAAATTGAAAAACAGGTCGAACGGCTTCCGAAAGTTTCAGGGGTGGCGGACCAGTCGCTAAGCCGTTCATCGAATGAGATTCTGGAGAGCGCTTTCAGCGAGGCCGAGCGGCTTAAAGACGAATACGTCTCAACCGAACACATCCTGCTGGCCATTGCGGCCGCGACCCGCGATTCGGCCGGCCAAATTCTTGCGCGCCACGGGGCTACCCACGACGCGATTTTGCAGGCCATGACGGCGATTCGCGGCAGCCATCGCGTTACTTCACAGAATCCCGAATCCACATATCGCGCGATCGAGCAGTACGCCCGCGACCTCACCGAGCTCGCGCGAAGGAGCAAGCTCGATCCGGTGATCGGGCGCGACGAAGAGATTCGCCGCGTGATGCAAATTTTGGCGCGGCGCACGAAAAATAACCCCGTCCTGATCGGCGAGCCCGGAGTGGGAAAGACGGCAATTGTGGAAGGTTTGGCGCAGCGAATTATTGCCGGCGACGTGCCGGAAGTGCTCAAGCCAAAGCGAATCGTAGCGCTGGACCTTGCGGCGCTGGTGGCGGGCGCGAAGTATCGCGGCGAATTCGAAGACCGGCTGAAAGCCCTTTTAAAGGAAGTTACGGAATCGGACGGACAAATTATTCTGTTTATCGACGAATTACATACACTGGTGGGAGCGGGTGCGGCCGAAGGCGCGATGGATGCCTCCAACATGCTGAAGCCCGCGCTTGCTCGGGGCGAATTGCGCGCAATCGGCGCGACAACGCTGAACGAGTATCGGAAATACATTGAAAAGGATCCGGCGCTGGAGCGCCGTTTTCAGCCCGTGCAGGTGGGCGAGCCCTCGGTGGAAGACACCATCGCGATTCTGCGCGGCCTGAAAGAACGCTACGAAGTGCATCACGGCGTGCGCATAAAGGATGCGGCGATTGTGGCGGCGGCCATGCTTTCGGAACGATATATCACCGACCGCTTTTTGCCGGACAAAGCGATTGACTTGGTTGACGAAGCAGCGGCGGGGCTGCGCATGGAAATCGATTCGCTGCCGACGGAAATCGACGAAATCGAGCGGCGCATTTTGCAGTTAGAGATCGAGCGGCAAGCACTGCGAAAGGAATCCGACGCGCATTCGAAGGAGAGGCTCAATCAGATCGAGAAGGAATTGAGCACGCTGCGCGAACAGTCCAATGGACTGAAGGCGCACTGGCAAACGGAAAAGGATGCGATTACGCGCATCCGCAGACAGAAGGAAGAAATCGAACGCCTGAAGGCAGAGGAACAGCGCTACGAACGCGCCGGCGATCTTTCACGTGTTGCGGAAATTCGCTACGGAAAGCTTTCGGCGGCCGAAAAGGAATTGAAGGCGGCTCAGGACCGGCTTGCAGACTTGCAGAAAGATCACCCGATGTTGAAGGAGGAAGTCGGCGAGGAAGAGATTGCTAAAATCGTGAGCAAGTGGACGGGGATTCCGGTGGGCCGATTGCTGGAAGGCGAGGTCCAAAAGCTGGTCCACATGGAAGAGCGTTTGCGGCTGCGCGTGGTGGGCCAGGATGCGGCGCTAAGCAGCGTGGCGAATGCAATCCGCCGGAGCAGGTCAGGATTGAGCGACCCGCATCGGCCTATCGGATCGCTTCTTTTCCTGGGGCCGACCGGCGTTGGCAAGACGGAATTGGCGCGAGCGCTGGCTGAATTTCTGTTCGACGATGAACGGGCCATGGTGCGGCTGGATATGTCCGAATATATGGAAAAGCACTCCGTGGCGAGGATGATCGGCGCGCCTCCCGGATACGTGGGATACGAAGAGGGCGGACAACTGACGGAGCAGGTGCGGCGGCGGCCGTACTCGGTGGTGCTGCTCGATGAGATCGAGAAGGCGCACCCCGACGTCTTTAACGTGCTGCTGCAGATTCTGGAAGACGGACGGCTAACTGACGGCAAGGGGCGCACCGTGGATTTTCGCAATGCAGTGATTATCATGACTTCGAATGCGGGATCCTCGGCGATTTTTGAACTCGCGGAAAAAGATCCCAAAGAAGCCAGAGCGCAGGCCATGGCAGCGTTGCGCGAACTTTTCCGCCCAGAATTTCTCAACCGGATTGACGACATTGTACTGTTCCGGCCACTGGGCAAAGACCAAATCGAACGGATCATCGAACTGCAAATGGAGCACGTGGTGAAGCTTCTGGCAGAGAAAAAGATCAGTCTCAGTCTGACCCCTGCCGCAAAGACGCTGCTCTTCCGCGAGGGCTACGATCCGGCGTATGGCGCGCGTCCCATGAAGCGGGCGATTCAACGGCTGATTCAAGATGCGTTGGCGCTGAAGATCCTCGACGGCGAGGTGAAACCGGGCGAGGCGGTAGTGGTGGATGTCGATGCGAAGACCGGCGAGATGAAGTTTGGGCGGCAAAAAGCCAAAGCTGACGCAGCATAGCAAAGGGATCCAAAGGATCACGACGATGAAAACTTTCAAGACAGCATTTTTGCTGACGGCTCTGACGCTGCTCCTGCTCTTTGCAGGCCAGGCGATTGCCGGCCAAAGAGGTATGACTATCGCGCTGGTTTTCGCCGTCATCATGAACGGAACGGCATATTTCTTTTCCGACAAGATCGCTCTGATGTCCAGCGGGGCGCGACCCGTTACCCGGGAACAATCGCCCCGGCTGTACGAGGTGATGGAGCGGCTGGCAGCGAAGGCCAATCTTCCGGTTCCAAAGCTCTACGTGATTCCACAGCAGGCGCCCAATGCATTTGCCACGGGCCGCAACCCGAATCACGCCTCCGTAGCAGTTACCGAGGGCCTGATGCAATTGATGGACGATGAAGAGCTAGAAGGCGTGATTGCCCACGAGCTATCACATGTGCGGAATTACGACATCCTAACCTCGTCGATCGCAGCAACCATCGCGGGCGCCATCACCTGGATCGCTTCGATGGGCCGATGGGCCATGATCTTCGGCGGTTGGGGCGGGCGCGACGACGATCGCGAGGGCGGTGGCATCGCAGCACTGCTGATGCTTTTCCTTGCGCCGCTGGCGGCCTTGCTGCTCCAGCTAGGCATTTCCCGCCAACGGGAATACCAGGCCGACGCCTCCGGCGCAAAAATGGTGGGACACCCTTATGGACTAGTCCGCGCCCTTGAAAAATTAGGGGCTTACAACAAGAGAATTCCGATGAACATTTCCCCTTCAACTGCGGCGCTCTGCATCGTGGCACCCCTTGCCGGAGGGCAAGTCCTTTCGAGTCTATTTAGCACGCACCCTCCGCTTGCGGAGCGTATCGCGCGGCTACAAAACATGACGATTACCAGGTAACTTGAAAGTAATGCCTAAAACTAAGTAGAAGTCAGTGTTCTGCAAGTAAAAATTGCAGGGTGCTACCGAGCCTTTCGCCGCGTGATTTTCCACTACCGCTCCACAAGTTATTGTTAACGCAAGCCTTACAGCGACCGTGGGCGGCTCCCCGGTTTGGTTCGGCGCGTGCATTCTAGACTACCAGCAAGGGGTTTCCACGGAGGAGAAGAAAAAATGCTTGAAGAAAGAAACGAGACTGTAATCGAAGAAGCGCCGGCGCCGCGATGGATCGGAATCGTCGTGATTGCGCTGGCGATCGTATCACTGGCGGCGCTGGGTGTGGGGTGGACGGCCTCGAACCGTTCAGCGGCGCTGCAGAGGAGCCTCTCGGCGCAGGATCAGCAGTTCAAGCAGGACAACGATGTGCTCGGGCAGCGGCTGGCTAAGGCCGAAGATACCAACGCACAGCTTCAGGGCGAGCTTAGCGTCGTTACCGACAAGATGAAATTGACGGAAACGGAGTTGAGCCGCGCACGAATGCAAACCAAGAAGATCAAGGCAGACGACGCCAAGGAGCTGACGGAGCTTCAGAATAACGTCAACGGGGAGTTAGCTACAAAGGCCAGCGTTGACGATGTCAACAAGCTCGGCACGGACGTGACCGGCGTGCGAACCGACCTCGATACGACGAAGAACAACCTGAATATGACTCGCGGCGAGTTCGGGACGCTGATCGCGAAGAATCACGACGAGGTGGAAGAGCTACGGCGTCTGGGCGAGCGCGATTACTACGAGTTCACCATCGACAAGAAAAACAAGCGAGAAAAAGTGGGAGATTTGATGGTGGAACTCCGCGGCGTGAACCAGAAAAAGAACCTTTACACCGTGGCGATCTACGTGGATGACGGCCGGTACGAGAAGAAGAACCGCTCGGCGAACGAGCCGATCTACTTCTTCACGCACGGCAGCCGGGCTCCCGTGGAATTCACCGTCAATCAGATTAGCAAGGATAAAATCAGCGGTTACCTGAGCGTGCCGAAGGTGAATTCGAACCACGCACAGGCCGCCGGTAACTGAGCGATCAGAAGCCGTCATCCCCGGCGGGGGGGCGGCAGCGGCTGACACAAGGGAAAGGGCGCTTGCCAATGGCGAGCGCCCTTTTATTTTGTGGGGTTATTCGGATTTGCTAAGCGCCCGCATCTTGCGGCTGAGAAACCTCTTGGCCAGAGACGGCAGCCTATCGTGCGGGAGTTTCCCCTGTTCATAGAGCTTTACTTTGGCCTTCGCCGTCTTGCGCCGCCGGCGCTGGCGCTTCTGGGCCACGTAGCGTTTTTCATTTGCCATCGATTGCCTCCGAAAATGAGCGAAGGTTGATTGTAGCGGAGAAGGCAACGGATGCAAGCTCCGCTGTGAATTTGCGCCGCAACTCCTCTAGCATACATGGAGCAGGAAGTTGGACAGGCCCGAGGGCAAAGATGCCGGCCACCGTCATACACGCGAGCCGAATACTGACGCCGGAAGAAGAGATCAACGACGGGGTAATCGTCGTTGAAGGCGGCCGCATTGCGGCAGTAGGGCATCGGGACGAGGTTCGCGTTCCCGCGGGCGCGATCGATTACCTTGCAGCGGGAATGACCGTAGTGCCGGGATTCGTGGATGTGCACATTCACGGCGCCGGCGGGCACGACGTAATGGAGGCCAACGCCCGCGCGCTCGACCGGATCACTTCAACCGTTGCGCGGCATGGAACCACATCCATCGTGGCAACCACGGTTACCGCGCCGATTCAGGATACCTGCCGCAGCCTCGAGGGAATCGCGCACTACATTCGGAGCCATGAAAATCCAGATGAGAAGCCGAAGCCGGGCCGGCTCGCAGCCGAAATTCTCGGCATTCATCTCGAGGGGCCTTTCATCAGCCCAGCCCGGCGGGGCGTACATCCAATTGAGTCCATCGCCAAACCGTCGGTGGAAATTCTCGAGAAGCTTCTGAAGGCCGCCGATGGGTTCGTTCGGATTTTGACGATCGCGCCGGAGTTGCCCGGCGCGATGGATCTGATAGGCGCAGCGGTGGCGGCCAAAGTGACCGTGGCGCTTGGCCATAGCGACGCAAACTACGAACAAGCGCGCGCGGCAATTCAGGCAGGAGCGCGCCACGCGGTGCACATTTACAATGCCATGCGCCCATTCACGCATCGCGACCCAGGCATCGTGGGCGCAATTCTGACCGACCCTGACGTAACCGCCGAAGTGGTCGCGGATGGCGTCCACGTGGCAGGTCCAGCGATTCAAGTGCTGATCGGAACGAAGGGATTCGACACCGTTCTGCTGGTGAGCGACGGCATCGCAGCAACTGGAATGCGGGACGGCAACTACCGGCTGGGAAGTTTCGAAGTGAACGTTCGGGGCAGCATTTGCCGGAATGCAGAAGGAAAGCTGGCCGGCAGCACGCTGACCCTCGATCACGCATTACGAAACGTCGTGGGTCTGGGCGTACCGCTACGCGAGGCAGTTCGGATGGCCACCGTGCTTCCGGCACGGCGGCTGGGCGTTGCGGGAAAGAAGGGCATCATTGCGGTGGGAGCGGATGCCGATTTGGTTGCGCTGACCGATGACCTGCATGTTGCGGGGGTAATGACACGGGGCGCGGGCCTTGTTTGAGAACGGGAACAACCGGATGCACTTTACATACGAAATCACGGCCGATCAATATGTCGCGTCGCAACTTCTGTACCATAAATTGCATAGCGGTCGCAGGCGTGTTGGACGCGCGGCGATGTGGATTGTCTCCGGCTTGTTCTTCGTTGTTGTCGCCGTGAGCGAAAGAGCCTCGGACTGGGCGGCCATTCTACTGGCAGTCACTGGAGTGTGGTGGATTTATGGAGGGATGAGAATTCTCTTCCCGGCGAGGTACTTTAGCCGCGCCTATCGACGGAGCGAATTTGCCGGTAAAGTGTACAAAGCAGACGTGGATGAAAATGGCTTCGAGATAAGAGGCGACTTTTGCGAATGGCGGGTCAGGTGGCCAGGTGTGAGGACAAAGGGCGAAAACGATAAGGTTTTCATTTTTACTTCAGAGGGTACGATCTTCATTTTCGGGAAGAAATACTTGAACAGCGGACAGGAAGAGGAGCTTCGTAGAGTCAGTGGACTGAGAGCCTCCTGATGTTCGAAGAAGACCGTTTGCTCCGACTCACCGCTAACTATTTATTCAACGGAATTTTCAATTCGTCAGCGAGCTGATGGGGATCAAACGGGCTGCAGGCAAAGTATCTTCCTTCTACCTCGATCGTAGGAACCTTCCGGCGGCCACTATTGACGCGAAGAACTAGCTCTTCGGCGTCCGGAGCTTCGTCAATATTCACTTCCCGAAAGGCGACACGGCGCTCCCGGAGAAACTGCTTCACGCGCCGGCAGTCGCAGCACCAAGTGGTTGAATAGACCGTAAGTTCGGTATTAGCCATGATCGGGCAAAGGCCCAAGGGATTATCTTACTATCTGATGCAAAGGTGAACACCGGGATTTTAACGGGATTTGCTTTGACGCAGCTGCGCTGACGACCTAGGAGTGAGCTTTCGGAGCGCTGCCCATCTTTCCAACAGCCTCCAGGCGCACTGCGGCGCGCTCGATGGCCAGTTTTTCGCGTTCCCACTCGGGAGTGCCTGCGCCGGCCTTGGCCAACTCCGCTTGGGCGCGATCATGAGCTGCGCGCGAGCGCTCGGGATCAATCTCTTCGCTTCGCTCGGAAATTTCCGCTAGAACAATCACCCGGTCTGGTAGAACTTCCGCATAACCGTGGATGACGGTGAGGTAACGCGTTTCGGACTCCTTGCGATAGGCCAGAATTCCGATGCCGAGTTCGGTGATGAGCGGGGCGTGCCCGGGCAAAATGCCGAGATAGCCTTCCTTGCCGGGTATCTCGACTGCCTGCACATTCTCCTGCAGCACATGGCGCTCGGGCGTGACCACTTGGAGTTCGATGTTTTCAGGTAGCATTCATTCAGCCTTGATTTGAGCCCCCGGGCTAGGCCGCAGCAGCTATTTTTTCCGCCTTGGCGCGCGCCTCCTCGATTGTGCCAACCATGTAGAAGGCCTGTTCGGGCAGATCGTCATGCTTGCCTTCGACAATTTCCTTGAAGCCGCGAATCGTGTCTTCGACTTTGACGTACTTGCCTTCGAGACCGCTGAACTGTTGCGCGACGAAGAAAGGCTGAGAAAGAAAGCGTTCGATCTTGCGCGCGCGCGCGACAGCTTGCTTATCCTCGTCGGAGAGTTCTTCGATACCCAAGATGGCGATGATGTCTTGCAATTCCTTGTAGCGTTGGAGCACGGATTTCACCGCGCGCGCGACACTATAATGTTCCTGCCCCAAAATGCGAGGATCGAGAATGCGCGAGAAGCTGGCCAAGGGATCGACAGCGGGATAAATGCCGCGCTCGACGATTTGCCGGCTGAGGTTAGTGGTCGCGTCCAAGTGCGCGAAAGTTGCCGCGGGAGCCGGGTCGGTGTAGTCGTCGGCGGGAACGTAAATTGCTTGCACGGATGTAATGGAGCCGCTCTTGGTGGAGGTGATGCGTTCCTGAAGCTCTCCAATTTCAGTGTTGAGGTTGGGCTGATAGCCGACGGCGGACGGCATGCGGCCGAGCAGGGCCGATACTTCCGATCCTGCTTGCACGAAGCGGAAAATATTATCGATGAAGAGCAGAACGTCCAGATGTTCCTCATCGCGGAAATACTCGGCGACGGTTAGGCCGGTGAGTCCGACGCGGAGGCGGGCGCCGGGGGGCTCGGTCATCTGGCCATAGATCAGGGCGCAACGGGATTTATCAGGATTCCCGGGCTCGATTACGCCGGACTCCTGAAAATCCAGCCACAGGTCGTTGCCTTCGCGGGTGCGCTCTCCGACGCCGGCAAAGACCGAAACGCCACCGTGCTTCATCGCGACGTTGTTAATGAGTTCCTGAATGAGAACGGTTTTGCCAACGCCCGCGCCGCCAAAGAGGCCGATCTTCCCGCCCTTTAGGTAGGGCTCGATCAGGTCAATGACCTTGATGCCGGTTTCGAACATTTCGAGGTTCGTGGATTGATCCTCGAGCGAGGGCGCGGCGCGGTGAATAGGGTAGCGCTTGTCTGTTTTCACTGGCCCGAAGCCATCAACAGGGTCGCCCAGGACGTTCAACACGCGGCCCAGGGTCCCGCGTCCCACCGGCACTGAGATTGGCTCACCCAAATCCTGGGCCTTCATGCCGCGGACCAGACCCTCGGTTGGCTTCATAGCCACGCAGCGGACGCGGGCTTCGCCGAGATGCTGCGCTACCTCCGCTATTATGTCCATTGGCTCGGGGATGTCGAATCCCTCGCTCCAGATGCGAACGGCATTGTGAATCCGTGGCAGGTGGTGCTCTTCGAACTGCACGTCTACAACCGGCCCGATGACTTCGACGACGTGTCCAATCTTTGCGTTATCGCTTGCCATTTCCGCTCCCATAGTCTCTCCGACCGAAACTCGTAAACGCCAATGTCCACATTACCGCGCGCACTCACTAAAACAAATCATGACGCAGATTTTCACGACATCGCGGAGGCCGCGCCGCTCACAATTTCGATCAGTTCCTTGGTGATTCCCGCCTGGCGAATCTTGTTCATCTGAAGCGTGAGCTTGTCAATAAGCTCGGAGGCATTTCGCGTGGCCGCATCCATCGCGGTCATGCGCGCGGCGTGTTCCGCGGCGGCCGATTCTAGAAGAATGCGGAAGACCTGCGATTCAAGGTAGCGGGGCACAAGGCCGCTAAAAATTTCGGCCACGGGCTCCTCATAAATGTAATCCACAAGCGATTGGCCGCTCGGATACCTATCGTGGGGCAGGGAGTCTTCGGCGTCCTTGGGCGCCCCTGTGGACGTTTTCCCAGCTTCTTCCGATGCGAGCACATCCGGATCGATAGGAAGAAGCTTCTCGGTGATCAGCTTTTGCACCATTACATTCTTGAATTCATTATAGACCGCATAAACCGCGTCAACTTCGCGGCTCGCATACAGCTCTGCAATTCGGTTCGCAATTTCTTTCGCGGTGGAAAACTCCACCTTCGATGAGACATTCAAATACTCGCTGACCGCGCGCCAGCCGCGCTTCCGCAGCGTGTCCCGGCCCTTCTTACCAATTGCAATCAATTGGGTTTTCTTGGATGAATTTTCGCGCAAGAACGCGATCGTGCGGCGAATCACGTTGGAATTGAAAGCTCCGGCCAGGCTGCGATCGCCTGTCATTACTACCAGCAGAATACGCTCCTCGGGTCTCCGCTCAAGGAGGGGGTGCGCGGTAGATTCCATGCGCGCCGCCGCCGAACGCAATACGCGGAGGATCTCTTTGGCGTAAGGGCGGGCGGCGAACACGCCCTCTTGAGCGCGGCGAAGTTTTGCGGCCGAGATAAACTTCATCGCGCGCGTGATTTGCTGGGTGTTCTTTACCGAGCGGATGCGGCGCCGATAATCGAGAAGTGTGGGCATTGATTGTCGCCGGCGGGTCTAGGAGGCTGCAGTTGCTGCCTGATGAGATTCGGGCAAGCTTGCCCGGAACCGTTCCTTAAATGCATCCAGAGCTTTTGTAGCTTCCGCGCGTACCGCATCATCGAGCGCTTTTTTGTCTCGGATCGCCTGCAGCACGCCGGGATAATTGGTTTCGACAAACGTGTACATCTCCAGTTCGAACCTGCGGCATTCGGAGACTTCGATGTCGTCCAGATAACGATTGGAGCTGGCGAAGAGCAACAGGACTTGTTTTTCGACAGGCAGCGGCTGGTATTGATCCTGCTTCAGAATTTCCATGAGCCTTTGGCCGCGGGCCAATTGCGCTTGCGTGGTTTTGTCAAGCTGCTCGGAACCAAACTGCGTGAACGCGGCCAATTCCCTATATTGCGCCATATCCAAGCGGAGAGTTCCGGCAACCTGACGCATCGCCCTGATTTGAGCGTTGCCCCCGACACGGCTGACGGAAATGCCCGCGTTGATGGCAGGACGAATGCCGGCGTTAAAAAGATCCGCTTCGAGATAAATCTGGCCGTCTGTGATTGAGATGACGTTTGTAGGGATGTAGGCCGAGACGTCCCCGGCCTGCGTTTCGATCACCGGCAGGGCCGTAAGCGAACCTGCGCCCAGTTTGTCGTTCAATTTCGCCGCGCGCTCCAAAAGTCGCGAATGCAAGAAGAAAACGTCTCCTGGGAATGCCTCGCGGCCCGGCGGTCTCCGAAGGAGCAGCGAAATCTCCCGGTAGGATTGAGCGTGCTTCGAAAGATCGTCGTAGAAACAGATTGCGTGGCGTTTGCTGTCCCGGAAAAACTCCCCCATCGCCGCAGCGGCAAAAGGCGCGATGTATTGCATGGAGGCCGGTTCCGCAGCCGAGGCCGCAACAACGATGCTGTAGTCGAGAGCGCCGTAATCGGAAAGTGTCTTCACGACTTGTGCGATCGTCGAACGCTTCTGCCCGATCGCGCAGTAGATGCAAATCATGTCTCCGCCGCGCTGATTCAAGATTGTGTCGAGAATAATCGCAGTCTTGCCGGTTTGACGATCGCCGATAATCAATTCGCGCTGGCCGCGGCCAATGGGAATCATCGAATCGATGGCCTTGATGCCCGTTTGGAGAGGCTCGCGAACCGGCTGGCGATCGACCACGCCAGGCGCCAATCGCTCCAGGGGATTGCGGTGATCCGTGGTTACGGGGCCCTTGCCGTCAAGCGGCTGCCCTAGCGGATTCACGACGCGTCCGATCATCGCATCCCCGACCGGCACGGACATGATTTGCTTGGTGCGCTTCACCGTATCGCCTTCGCCGATTTCCGTGTAATCGCCCAGCAAGACGGCTCCCACCTGATCTTCTTCGAGGTTGAGGGCGATGCCGAACACTCCGTGGGGGAATTCGATCATTTCGCCCGCCATGCAGTTGTCCAAGCCGTGAATGCGCGCGATGCCGTCGCCTACGGAAATAACCGAACCGACTTCCTCGACGGCCACGGTCTGTTGATAGTTCTCAATTTGTTCGCGTAAAAGCTGAGTGATCTCGTCCGCTTTGATTTGCGCCATTTCTGGCTCCTATTCCGCTTCCAATTTTTGCCGCAGCCGAGTGAGCTGCTCGCGTACGGAACCGTCGTAGATCGTGGAACCCACGCGCACTACGAGGCCCCCAAGCAGCGACCTATCTTCGCCGAATCGAGCTTGGATTTTCTTGCCGGTCCGCTGCTCGAGCGCAGCGGTCAACCGTTCCTTCTCCTTGGCGCTCAGCTCCCGGGCCGATTTCACGTCGGCTTCGGCGATGCCCATCCGGGCGTTCAAGTCAGATTCAAACGCTTGTTGGATTTCGCGAAGCAGTTCTGTCCGACGATGAAGCACCAACAGTTGGATGAAGTTGCGGACTTCTGGAGCAAGTTCCATCCGCTCCGCGAGTTTGTGAATCACTTTTTGTTTCGCTTCGTGCCCTATTGCGGGCGTTTCGAGAAAATTTCGGAGGTCAGCCGATGCCGTGAAGGCTTCTACAAAGCTGGCGAGGTCGGCCTTGATCCGTTCGCCACCATCGTGTTTCAGCGCGACGTCCGTCAACGCCGCTGCATATCGCGACGAAACGGCGCCGTTCAATTCGCGCTCCGCTGGAGTTCAGCGACGAAAGTGCCGAAGAGCGCCGCTTCGGCCTTCGATGTCATTTCCCCCTGCAACATACCTTCGGCGCGCTCAATGGCCTTTCGCGCGGCAAATACTCTCAATTCGATCCGTGCGGCGCGTTCCGCAGCAGCGATCTCTGCCTTCGCGGCCTGCTCGATCATACCGGCCTCAGTCTTGGCCAGTTCGCGCAAGCGTTTCGCCTCGGCTTCGGCGGCACGTTTTGCTTCACCACGCAATTCAGCTGTAAGTGTGTCGATCCCTGCCATCTTTGCTTGAACTTCACGCAGATCCCGCTGAGCGGCTTCGCGGGCCCGGGCCCCTTCTTGTATCTGTCGAGAAAGTTCTTCCCTGCGGCTCCGAAACCGAGGGGCTACTTTCCAAAATGCATAGATGATAAGCGCTGAAATTATTCCAAAATTGACCCAGCGAAAGAGCCATCCCGTCGCCGAATCGGCCCCGGAAGGCTGATTTTCCTGGCCCATCGCAGGGCCAGCCGCCAGAAGGATAAGAGTGCTCAGGCGCACTCCCAGATCGAACAAAAAGGGTTTGGCGCGCCTCACCGGGCTGTCCCTATGTGCGGCGATGAAGGTGTTTCGAGCATCCTGCGGACAATTTCTCCGGCGACGGAAGGCACTTGAGCCTCGACTTCGGCACGAGCGGCCTCGAGCTCCGTCGCAATTCGTTGTTTTGCGGTCTCCACGTCTTCCTGCGCGCGCGCGCGCATTGCCTTCAGGAGCTTTGAGCGGCCTTCCAGGGCTACCTGCCGGGCAGCCTCCTGCTGGCCGTAAATTTCCGCACGCGCTTTCCGCAGCGCCTCATTATAGCGATCGAGCTCCTGCCGCGCGGTCCCCTCGACAGCGGCAGCTTCAGCCCGGGCGCCTTGGATCCGCTCGTGGCGCTCGGACATCGCTTTTTGGATCGGCGCGAAAAAAGCCCATCGCAGGAAGTAGTAAAACAGGAGAACAATGACGACCGTAGGCAGGGATTCAAGGAACAGCTCACCGAGCTTGTGCAAGATTTCCATTGTCGAGGAAGGTGTTGCGGCCGCTCCCCTGCGCGCTTCTACCCGCTGGCAGGTGCCGAAGCGGCCAGAATAAAGGCATGAAATTATCGCATCGCCTCCGGCCATGCGTCAAATCTTTTGGAGCTCGGAACATCCCTTATAGGCAGAAATAGGAAAGGCGACTAGAATATTTCCGTCCTCGTAGGTGATGATCGCTCGTGCGGGAGCAGGCCCTGGAGCCAATACTCAAGACCGAAGACCTGTGGAAAGTGTACCGGACGGGCAAGGTGGAGGTGCCGGCCCTGCGTGGCGTGAGTATCGAGGTACTCCCTGGCGAATTCGTCTCAATCATGGGGCCATCAGGATGCGGGAAATCCACGCTCCTGCATGTGATCGGTGGCCTTGCTCAGGCGACCCGCGGACGGGTCTTGCTTGATGGAAACGATCTCACCGAAATGAGCGATGCGGCGCGCACGCTGCTGCGCCGCCACAAGGTAGGTTTTGTATTCCAGAGATTCAATCTGCTACCCTCGCTCGACGCTTATCACAATATTGCTCTGGCCCAACATATCCACGGAAACGGCTTCGACCCTCACCGCTTTGAAGCGGTGGCTGGGCTGCTGGGCATCAAAGAGCGTTTGGGCCATAAACCCTCGGAGCTTTCGGGCGGAGAACAGCAGCGCGTCGCCCTCGCTCGCGCAATCGTCAGCGAGCCGAAGATCGTCCTCGCCGACGAGCCTACGGGAAATCTGGACACCAAGAGCTCCGATGCTGTTCTCGCCTTGCTCCGGCAGCTCAATAGAGACCTTGGCCAAACAATCGTGATGATCACTCACAATCCGGACGCCGCGACCTATGGTAATCGCGTGTTGCACATGCGCGATGGAATGGTCGTGAATGGATCCGGTCCGCACTAGTCAGATGGGCCGACTCTGGCAAGGCGTCGTGAGCACGGTTTTTTGGTCCTATGAGCGCGGGAGCTGGCCCTACGACATCCTGGTTGTCGCCATTCTTGTTTTTGTGCTGGCGACGCCGAGATCATGGTTCCGCGATGAACCGAAGCAAGGCTTGATTGCAACTTCGAGCGTGCATCTAGTGTCCAAGGATGTAGGAAGCCAGACTCGCACGTACCGGCTTGATGCCGTGGCTCTTTCACGGGACAAGCGCACCACGCGCCCCACGCCGGAGCTGGAGCGCGAAGCGCACGATATATTGGGCCGGACGGTAGTCGATCTAAGAGACCGTACCTTTCAAGTGTTGCGAATTGAACCCTCTCTTGCGAGCGACGGATCGGTTCTCTACTACGACGTGATCGTGCACCTCTAGCAGGGCGACTATTTTTCTTTCGGCGAATATGAGAACAGAAAGCAAGGCGGCATTGGCGGGCGGCGGACAGTACATTCGGCCCACGCGCGAACGAATCGAGCATGCCCTAAGCGATCTGAAATCATTGCTCGGTACACGAGCGACCACGGCGGACTCAGTTCGCGAACACCACAGCCACGGAGAGTCGTACCATCCCGCGGCCCTCCCGGATGCTGTTTGCTTTCCGCACTCTACCGGCGAAGTCAGCGAAATCCTCAAGATCAGCGCGAAATATCAAGTTCCCGTGATTCCCTTCGGGGCGGGCACTTCCATGGAAGCGCAGGTGAACGCAATTTATGGCGGCATCTCAATTGACATGCGCGAAATGAACAAAGTCGTTCGAATCAGTCCCGAGGATTTGCAGGCGACCGTGGAAGCGGGAATGCCGCGCAAACAGCTCAATAAAGCGTTGGAGAATACGGGCTTTACGTTCTTTATCGATCCAGGAGCCGATGCGACGATCGGCGGGATGACCTCAACGCGTGCTTCGGGCACGACGGCGGTGCGTTACGGCACTATGCGAGAGAATGTAATGGCCCTCACCGTGGTGCTCGCCGATGGGCGCATCATCAAGACGGGCACGGCTGCACGCAAGTCCGCTGCAGGTTACGATCTGACTCGGCTTTTTGTCGGCGCCGAGGGTACGCTCGGCGTGATTACGGAAGTCACGCTTCGCCTGCATCCGTTGCCCGAAGCGGTTGCAGCAGCCTGCTGTACGTTTAATACCATTCGAGACGCTGTTGAGACGGCGATCGAAACCATTCAACTCGGCGTGGCAGTTGCTCGAATCGAGCTGATGGACGAGGCCCAGATCGCCGCGTGCAACCGCTATTCGAAAACGCACTATCCGGTCGCGCCTCTCCTATTCTTCGAATTTCATGGCGACAGCGAGCGTAATGTGAGCGACCAAGCGGAGACCGTCCGCAAGCTCGCGAAAGAACATAACGGCCGGGACTTTGTATGGTTTACGACGCCCGAGGAGCGCGAAACGCTCTGGAAAATGCGCCATGAAGCCTACTTTGCAACACTGGCAATTCGTCCGGGCGGCAAAATGTTCACCACGGATATCTGCGTCCCGATTTCGCGGCTGGCTGATTGCATCGTTGAATCGAAGAAGGATGCCGAGAGCGCGTCTTTTCCGACGACGGTCGTCGGACATGTGGGCGACGGCAACTTTCACATGGCTTTTATCCTCGATCCGGACAATCCCGCGGAACTTGCCGAAGCAAAGAAACTCGAGGAGAAAATTATTCTGCGCGCGCTCGAAATGGGCGGGACTTGTACCGGAGAGCACGGCATCGGCACGGGAAGGGCAAAATACCTGTCAACGGAACATGGAGCAGCACTCGACGTCATGCGCGCCATTAAACAGGCTTTGGACCCGGATAATCGGATGAATCCGGGCAAAATGGTCGAACCGCGGCCGCTCTACGGCGGGCCGCAGCTCTAAGGAATTTGTCTCTGCCAGCTTGCGGGGACATCCACGTAGGACCGATTCAGCTCTCCGATTGACTCGCAACCAAGCAGCGCCAACGTGCGCTCCAGGTCGGCACGCAAAATCGCAATAGCTCGCGCCACACCCGCCTCGCCCGCTGCGCCAAGGCCGTACGCGTAGGCGCGTCCAATCAGCACCGCGCGCGCCCCCAGGCAAATCGCCTTCGCGATGTCGCTCCCGCGCCGCACTCCTCCGTCCATCAAAACATCGGCGCGGCCGCCGACCGCCTTCACAACCTCCGGCAGCGCTCGCAGCGATGCGGCTACGCCATCGAGTTGGCGCCCGCCGTGATTCGAAACGATCACGCCAGCCGCTCCCTCATCGAGCGCCCGTCTCGCATCTTCGCCAGTGAGCACGCCCTTGACGACGATCGGCCCAGCCCACAACTTGCGAATCCATTGAAGGTCCGCCCACGTGACCACCGACCGCGCCAGCGCCGCCTGCGTTTCCGAGAGCGGCATCGGTCCGCGCCCGGGCACGATCACATTCGGCAGCACCAGCATGAACCCGTCCCGCAGATGGCCCGCAAACCATCGCGGATGCATCAGCACTTGTGGGGAAAAGCGCACTTTGGGCAGAAGTTTGTTCCCCATCAGCGCCCCGGCGCCGTTGCGAATATCACGCTCGCGGAAACCGAACGTGCCGGTATCAATCGTGATCGCGAGCACGCTAAACCCTGCCGCCCGAGCCCGGGCAAGGGCCGCCTCAGCCGCTTCGCGTCCGCCGACGAGATAAAGTTGATACCATCGGCACCCTGCGCAAGCGGCGGACACATCTTCCAGCCGGCAGCCCGATATGGTAGTCAAGGTGAATCCGATGCCTGCTTTCGCGGCTGCGCGCGCCCCGCACACTTCGCCCTGGGGATATATCAGGCGGCTGAATCCTACCGGCGCCAGGAGGAAAGGCATGGCTAGCTCCGAGCCGAGAATCTCCGTGCGCAGGTCGCAGCCGGAGACCGCCACAGCATTGCGAGGACGAAAAGATACTTCCTGAAAAGCGCGGCAGTTCTCCTGCATGGTTACTTCGTCTTGCGCGCCGCCATCCATGTAGTCGAATACGACCTTGGGCAGGCGTCTTCGAGCGATGCGGCGCAAATCGGCGATGTTGACGACGCGCGGCGAAGCAACTCTGCGCTCGTCTCGGGTCATCTTTGGACGTCCTCGCTCCGCCTAATATGCGCGGCTAAATGTGATTGAAATGGCAAGGGAATGATTTCCGCGGAGGTCATTCTACCGGGAATTCTGAAGATTTGTTGGCATCTTGCTGCGCCGCGCATTTCCGGAAGATTTCGTGACACGCGTCAAGTAAAGTATAGTCCGCGGGAGGCTTGCAGCGTGAAAGTTGGCGAAGCAATCGCTGAAATTCTAAAGCGCGAGGGCGTTGACGCTATTTTTGGCTATCCGGTGAACCACGTTCTCGAATCCGCGGCGTGCGCCGGCATACGGCCGATAATCGTTCGCCAGGAACGCGTCGGGCTTCACATGGCCGACGCTCTTTCGCGGCTCACCAGCGGACGCAAGATCGGCGTTTTCGCGATGCAGCACGGTCCGGGATCGGAGAATTCCTTCGGCGGTGTGGCGCAGGCCTACAGCGAATCGGTTCCTATCCTTGTACTCCCGATGGGATACGCGCGACGCCTTGCGCATGTGGATCCGAATTTCAATTCTGTCGCAAGCATGCGCTCGGTTACCAAATCCGCGGAGGCGATCACCTCTCCTGCCGAAATCCCGAACGTCTTTCGCCGCGCTTTTTCGAATCTTCGCAATGGTCGCGGCGGCCCTGCGCTCGTAGAGATTCCGCAGGATCTGTTTGCGGAAAATGTACCCGAGCCTTTCGTCTATGAACCCGCTGTCGGCACGCGCTATGGCCCGGATCCTGCCGATGTCCGCCGTGCCGCGGCCGCGCTGGCCGAAGCGAAAAATCTCGTTGTCTATGCTGGGCAGGGAATTCATTACGCGCGTGCATGGGAATCGCTAAAAGAGCTCGCTGAGTTGCTTGGTGCCCCTGTGGCAACAAGCTTGCAAGGAAAGAGCGCGTTCCCGGAGGACCACCCTCTCGCGCTCGGCGCCGGGGGCAATGCTTTCCCGCCGATGGTTCCGCACTTTCTCGAGAAGGCCGATCTGATTTTCGGGATTGGTTGCAGTTTCACTGAGACGACTTTCGGAATTGCCATGCCTCGCGGAAAGCGATTTATTCACGCGACGCTCGATCCCAAGCATCTGAACAAAGATATTCGCGCCGACATCGGACTTATCGGCGACGCGCGCCTAACTCTTGACACGCTGCTCGTCGAGCTCAAATCCCTCGTCCAGAAGCCGGCGCGCTCGTCCGTTAGCGACGAGATTGCAACGGTCCGCAAGAGTTGGCTCAACGAATGGATGCCGAAACTAACCTCCGATGCAGTTCCTCTGTCTCCATATCGTGTGATCTGGGACTTGCAACACACCGTCGATGTCGCCAATACCATCATCACGCACGATGCGGGCAGTCCGCGCGATCAACTAGCTCCATTTTGGGTCACAAAGAAGCCGCTCACTTACATCGGCTGGGGCAAAACAACACAGCTAGGATACGGCCTGGGCCTTGCCATGGGCGCGAAGCTCGCTTGCCCGGAAAAACTCTGCGTGAACGTTTGGGGCGATGCCGCCATCGGCTTTACGGGCATGGATTTCGAGACTGCCGTGCGCGAGCGGATTCCGATTCTCTCGATTCTGCTGAATAATTTCAGTATGGCCATGGAGATTCCAATCATGCCCATTTCCACCGAACGGTTTCGTGCAACGGACATCTCTGGCGACTACGCCGCCATGGCGCGCGCCTTCGGTGGCTATGGCGAAAGGATCACCGAGCCCGGCGAGATTGCTCCCGCAATTCGCCGCGGTATCGAGCTAACGCAAAAAGGAGTTCCCGCCCTGCTGGAATTCATCACTTCCAAAGAAATCGCTGTGTCGAAGCAATACCATGGTGTCCGTTAACCGCCTTGGTTCTTCGTCGAATCTGGACCGAGCGCGAGGGTGTAAAATACCGCGGGAGAGGCCCCCGAATGCCCGAATACACTGCCGCGCACGCTCGCGCAGGAATAGATGCCAAGCTTCCTAAAATTGAGAGCTGGCCCAACCAATTCCCTGGTTACGAAATCACGATCCGCATTCCCGAGTACACATCCATCTGCCCAAAAACCGGTCTTCCAGATTACGGAGCAATCACGATTCAGTACCAGCCAAAGCGGCTATGCTTGGAGCTAAAAGCATTGAAAATGTATCTGCTGGCCTATCGAAATTTGGGAATCTTCTATGAAAACGCTGTAAACCGAGTATTGCGCGATATCGTGGCGGCCGTTCAGCCGGAGTGGTGCCGAGTAACGGGGGACTTCACTCCACGCGGCGGGTTGACCACTTCCGTGGTTGTCAAATGGCCAACACCTTCGGGCAAGTTCGCCTTTGCAAAGGATAGACTTCGCTCGCCCGCTCGTAGATAATGCGTCCAGAAATGTTGCGTCCGTTCCGAGACAAGGAGAGCCGATGAGTTCGAATCCGGAGACACCTGCTGCGATGCCGCCGGCGGATGCGTCTTACGTTCCCCGCTGGGTAACCGTGCTGTTCATTCTTGCTTTTGCGCTGGTCGGATACCTGCTGTACGCGAATTACGAGCAGCGACAAGGCCTTCGGCTGAGCCGCGAGGATGCCAACAAGAAAACGCAGGCTATGGCGGCCGAACTCGATAAGACGAACGCGCGCATCGCCGACCTGAAAGGGCAATTGGACGTCACATCGCAGAAGCTTGGCTTGACGCAGGATGAGCTAGCGCGAGCGCGCGGCCTGGCGCAGAGCGTGCGCACGGCGCAGCAGAAGAGCGACCAGCAGTTCCGGCAGCAGCTCGGTGCCGTGCAGGCCGACACGACCACAAAGTTTGGGCAAGTAGCCACCGAACTGAACGGTACGCAAAATGATGTCGCCGCCACCAAAGCGGATTTGGAAGCAACGAAGAACAAACTTCAGAGCACCGTGGGCGACCTTGGCGTTCAGAGCGGCCTAATCGCCAGGAACCACGACGAAGTTGAAGAGCTGAAGCGCCTCGGCGAGCGTGATATTTTTGAGTTCACCCTGAACAAATCCTCCAAAACGCCCGATCACATCGGTCCAATACAGGTAAAGCTTCGAAAGGTTGATCCAAAACATTATCGATTTACGCTTGACGTGATCGCCGATGATAAGTCCATCGAGAAGAAGGACAGGACCGTCGGCGAGCCAGTGCAATTCTACGTTCGCGGCGCCCGAGCGCCCTATGAAATCGTTGTGTTTGACCTTACGAAAAACGACGCGAAGGGCTATCTAAGCACGCCCAAGTCGGCGACGGCTGCGCCTCCCTCCGGGAACCCTCCGGGTCACTAGTTGCACGTTGGCGAATAACGAACGCGACCTTCACATTCCTGCAGCGCCTTTTTCCGCCCCGTGTCATGCTACTGGAAAATCCGTAGGCGGATTGTTTCGATAGCTCTGGCTCTTGGGTTAGGAGGCGTGGATGTATCCCATGCGTCGTTTGGTCCCTCACTGGTTGTGTCTTGCGACGGTATTTGCGGGTTTCCTTGCTTCGAGCTCCTTGCTGTGGGCGCAAACGCCGCTTGTTGAACGCCTGTCGCCAGACACCGTTTTTTGCGTAGCCTGGCGCGGCACGGCCTCTCTCTCTGGTGCGGAGCAAAAGAATCGTGTTCTGCAACTCTTACAAGATCCGGCTTTTGCCCCCGCTTGGTTAGGTCTCGCCTCAGCTTTTCAGCAGCGGAATCAAAAGGCCGAAGGTCCCACTGCGTCACTGGGGCTCCCTGAGATCACGTCACTGCTGGAAAACCCGCTTGTGTTTGGGGTTAGCGCCGTTTCGAATGGTGCGGGATCCCCGGGGCCAAATGGTCAGCCACCGCGCTTCGGGTTCTTTATCGTTTATGATGCAACCGGAAAAGCCAGCCTCATTGACAAATGGAAGGCCTCGGCTCAGAGCAGCAATAAGACGAATTCTCAAGTAACGACCTATGATTTCGGTGGAACCGCGGTGGAGGTTCGCGCCGCGGGCGCCAACGTTACGTATAGTGCTCAAGCGGCCCGTTATTTTGTCGCGTCCGACCAAAAACAGATTGTGGAGGGCTTGATCACCCGCTTCCGCAGCGCCGATGGTAAGGCCACATCCCTGGGACAGCTTACGCCGTATCGTGATCTGCAAAAGTTCATCGGGTCCGATGCGGCGCTTGAATGGTACGCGCGCATTCCGGACCCGGACCAGTGGACTATTCCGCCCTCCGGAGGAAAATCCGCAGCGCAGTTCGCCAAGAGTATTCACCTCGAAAGGGTTCACGCCGCCGGAGGCGGTGTGAGCTTCGCTGGAGAAGCGATGCACGTCAGGGGCGCGGTCCTAGGCGACACCTCGCCAGGGAGCGTCTTCGATCTCGCAGGGCCCAGCACGACTGCCTTCCAAACGGAGACAGTTGTCAACGGGAGTTCCACCTTCAGCATGTCACGCTTCAATCTGGCAGCTTTGTACGCCCTAATGCGCGGCGCTATGGTCGGCACCCTGAGCTCGCAACAAGTCGCCAACGTCTCCGCGATGGAAACTGTTGGCCAAAGCTATTTGGGAATGCCAATCGGCGACGCGCTTGGCCTGATGAGCGGTGAAATTGCTTCTTTCTCCACTTATTCCGATGATGGCACCGCGCAGCAGGTTTTTGCCGCGACCATACGGCAGCCGGAAGCCGTCCTGCGAATCCTGCGGGCCGTCGCCGGCTCGATGATCGTGGCTGAAGACTCCTCCGGCACCGCCACTTTCCTGGATATCGCATATCCTTACAAAGACCCAAAAACGGGGACGCTGCGGAGGAAATTCTACTACCTGGCCGTCACTCCGCAGATGTTACTGGGTGCGCCGCGAAAGGCCATGTTGCGCGAGACTGTTCAACGGCTCAGTTCCCATCGAGATGTCTCGCCGGCAGCCGGCCTTTTAGCCAACCCGGACTTTTCTCGCATGAGGTCGCTGTTTCCCGAAAAACTCTCCGGGCTGAGCGGTTCGGACCTTACTCAAATTCCCTGGGACAAATTGCTCGCAAATCTTGAGGATCAAATCGCGCAAACCGCTAAGCAAAAGAATGGGCAGCAGCCACCAGATTTGAGCTGGCTCAAGCCGGATACAATCTCGCGCCACCTTCACATCGCGCTGAGTGGATGGTGGAAAGATTCCGGCGGCGTGTACTTCGAATCGTATCTTCAGTAAGGTGGGAAATTTTCTCGGGACCGATCGCTTCTCATTGTTAGCGGTCGTCGTTCTGTGTATCTTTTCCGCACGTTTGGCAGCTGCCCAGGAATCGTCTTCACTGCAAACGCCGCCGCTGCGATCCGCGACTGAACTCGTAAAATTGGACGCCAGCGTCCTCGATCAGAGTGGAAAGTTCGTCGCCGGGCTAACCGCGCACGATTTCCGCGTCCTGGATAATGGCATCGAGCAGCCAGTCGTCTTTTTCTCACCGGTCCAAACTCCAGCGCAAATTCTCGTGATGCTTGAGACAAGCCCTGCCGTGTACCTGATCCAAAACGAACACATCGCGGCCGGCTATGCCCTTCTGGATGGCCTCGCGCCCGATGACCAGGTGGCGCTCGCAACCTACGATGCAACACCGCACGGAATGCTGGATTTTACGAAGGACAAATCGGCGCTCCTAGCAGCTTTATCCCAGGTGCAATACACGATCGGAATCGGGCAATTGAACTTATACGATTCAATCTCGACGGTGCTGGACTGGCTCGGATCCTCGACCGGCAAAAAGGCGCTGGTGCTTCTTAGCACGGGACTCGATTCTTCGCCTCCGCCGAGATGGGATGCCTTGGTCAAGAAGCTGCACAGACAAGACATCGTCATTTTCCCAGTTGCCCTTGGCGGTTCCTTGCGCGGCGGTCCTGGCCGCAAGTCAAAGCCAAAGAAGAAAGCGTCAAGGACGAATGGGGAACAAGAGCACGAATCTCCGCCGGCTGACAGCTCTGAGATTTTCGCCAAGGCCGATGCGGCGCTGATCTCGCTGGCATCGATCACTGGTGGCCGCGCATACTTTCCCAAAGCCACGAGCGATTTCGTTCCAATATACCGCCAGATCGCTTATGAACTGAGAAATGAGTATGTCCTGGGCATTCAGCCGGCCCAGGATGGACAATTCCACGCGTTGACAGTCGAAGTGATCGGCAATGTCAAAGAGTCGGCGATCACACATGCGAAAACGCTGGCGTATCGTATCTTCGCGCGCGCCGGGTATTTGGCTCCCAAGCCCTAGTTTCGTATACTCTCAATCCCAACGTATCCCAACGTGTTCGATCGCACCGGGGGCAAGATGAATTGGCAGCTTCGGGCATTGATGGTGCCCTTGATCGTGCTCACCGTCGGATTGGCCGCGCAGCCCGCGCCCCGTCCAGCGAATCACTCGCCATTTCCACAGCAGCCTCCTGCGCCACTTCGATTTACCTTCGGAGGAAATGCAGCCGAAATTCCCGCAACCTTCATCGATAGTCTTGTCTTCCTTCCAGTGCATGTGAATCAGAGCGAGCCGAGTCTCTTCGAGTTGGATTCGACTGCTTCGGTATCGTCAATTGATCCCGACCGCGCGATGGAAATTGGAATCGGACCCACGCCGGTACCTCGACTCAATTTGAGCGGTGTCGATATTTCTTTGGGTTCCTTGGCAGAAATCACAAAGAAGGATTTCGGGGCATACGTAGGCCGGCCGTACGAAGGCACCATTGGAAATGACGTGCTCGCCGACGCTGTGGTCGAAATAGACTACGCGAGGCAAACCGTCCGCTTATACGATCCCGCAACCTACCAATACTCCGGCAGGGGAAAGAGCTTTCATTTGAACCTGTCCTCGGGCGAACCCGTGGTGCAGGCAAAATTCACCGAGACGAATGGCAAGACGTTTGACGGCAGTTTTGCAGTGGATACTGCCCTTGATGCGTCGATTGTAATTTCAGGCAAGTTCGAGCAAGCGCATCATCTGCACTTCACACATACAAAAACGATCCCGGCCACAGATATTGAATTGGGCGGAGTGCAGCAGCCTGTGTTAGCAAGAATCATGCAAGTGAGTGTTGGCCCTTACGATATTCGAGATCCCATCGCTGTCTTTTCACGGGAAGATCCGCCGGCTGAGGCCAATTCTCGCCTCGCCGGACGGCTGGGAGCGAGGCTGCTCCGTCGGTTCACCGTTACCTTCGATTACCCTCACCAGCGGATGATTTTGGATCCCAGCAGCGAGTTTCGCGCCGACGATTTGGAAGACATGAGCGGCCTCGCAATCCTTGCAAAAGGTTCAAACCTTAAGACCTTTGAGGTCACTGAGGTACGCTCTGGGACGCCGGGAGCCGATGTCAAAATCCAAAAAGGGGATGTTATCGCCGGTGTAGATGACGAAGCTGCTGCGGACCTCAGTCTAGCGGCGATTCGTAAATTATTCCGCCAGCCGGGCACGAAATACAAACTCCTCATTCAGCGAAAGGGCCAAACACTCACGGCCACACTTCAGACCCGCCGCTTGCTCTGATACTCTGCCTGTTCGCCGAATCGGCCTGTTATCCTTCGCGTCGGCGCCGCTATTCGAATCGCCGCAACGTCGTGGCCATGTTGCTCAATCGTGCGTCCGCCTTCGCGAACACGCTACCCTGCTCGAATTTCCCGGAAGGATTTCGCTTACCGGCATGGACTCCGGTAAGGATCTCTATTCCTTGCTCGATTGTGGCAACCGGGTAGATATGAAATAGGCCCTTGGCAACCGCCGCGATCACCTCGTCCCGCAGCATCAAATCGTCGATGTTTTCTGCCGGGATCAGAACCCCCTGGCTGCCTGTGAGCCCTTTGAGTCGGCATACATCGTAAAAGCCTTCGATCTTCTGATTTACCCCTCCAATGGGCTGAATATCGCCTTGTTGATTCACGGAGCCGGTAACCGCCAGATCCTGTCGTACCGGCAGCTCCGCCAGCGCCGAAAGCAATGCATAAATTTCCGTGGAGCTGGCGCTATCGCCGTCGACGCCGGAATAGGATTGTTCGAAGCATAGGCTCGCGGCTAAAGACAGCGGCTTGTCTTGAGAAAATACTCGCCGGATATAACCCGAAATAATTTGCACGCCCTTGTCATGAAAGCGGCCGCTCAGATTGGATTCGCGCTCGATATTGATGATGCCCGTCTTGCCGAGAGCCACCGACGCCGTAATCCGGACAGGTTTACCGAACGCGTAGCCGCCAATTTCCATCACGCTCAACCCGTTCACCTGGCCGGCCCGGCCCCCGGTGGTGTCAATGAAGACGAGGTTTTGCTCGATCAGCTCGCGGATTTTGGTTTCGAGCAGATTGTGCCGGTCCACCTTTGCGTCCAGAGCGCGGCGAACGTGCTCGGCGCTGATGGTCTGGCTTGCATCGAGCTTCGCCGCATACGACGATTCCCGTGCGAGATCGGCGAGGTCGAAAAAACGCGTGGTAATCTTCCCGCGCCGTCCGGCCAGGCGAACCCCGTGCTCGAGAATCGCAGCCACCGCCGAACGGTCGAAGTGCAGCAGCTTCTCGTCGTCCACAAGTTTTCGCAGGCGTCCGCCGTATTGGCAAGCTACTTCTTCACTCCATTTCATCTCTTCGTCGAATTCCACACGAACCTTGAAAATCTTTTTGAAGTCGTCCTCGTAGTCGTACAGCATTTCGTACATATCGCGATCGCCGATCAGGATGATCTTCGCGTGGACGTCGATCGGCTCCGGCTTCAGCGCCGCGGTGCTGAACGGGAAGAAAACGTCCACCGGCTGGATCTCGAGCTTCCCGTGATTCAAAGTTCGTTTCAGCGTCCGCCACACGCCTGCTTCCGTCAGGGTATCCAGCGCGTACATCACTAGGAAGCCGCCGTCCGCCCGCAGAAGAGAACCTCCCCTCAGGTCCATGAAGTCCGAGTTCCATCCGCCTCGCGTGTCGTAGCTGCGATGAATTGTGCCGAAGAGGTTTGCGTAGGTCGGGATCGTCTCAAATACCACCGGACATTTTTCGCTCTCAACGTGCGCGAGGATCACGTTCACGCCATAAACGCGAAATGGGTCACGCTCGGTACGCTCCTGCTTCGGTGCGCCTCCGTCGCCTGCCGGTTGCTGCTCATCTTCGCCCTCGCGTTCTTTGAATGGCTCGAGGTTGTCGAGAATGTGGTGGCGAACCTCCTCCAGGTATTCCGAAATCGAGGAACTCGGATATTTTTCTTTCAACTCCTCGATAACGCCATCGACCAGGACGGAGGCGGCCTCCTGTTCGAGGTAGCTCATTTCGCTGGCTAGCTCGCGCGAAAGGGAGAGCGTCCGCCGGTACACCACGGTGAATTCCTGGCGAAACTGGTCGTATTTCCTCTCGATCTCTTCGGCCGCGGTGTTTTCCAGCTTTCCGTCTTGCACCATCTTGGGGATTTCCTCGATGGGAACCATCTGACCTTCAAGCACCGGGAAAATTTCCGGCAAAGCGACGGCCCCTACCTGCATTCTCCCAAGCGCAAATTGCTCCCGTGCAATTCTCCGCGTGAAGTCGTCCATCAGCTCCTTTTCCCTTACCGTGAATCGCTCCACGATGCGGGTTTTCTGGCGTTGAAACGGTTCGCCCTCGAACACTTGCGGAATGCGACGCCGCAGAAAATCGATCCCCGACTCGACTTCCTTCTTGAAAGCGTTTGCCTGACCTCGTGGCAGGGTCAGCAGGCGCGGCCGGTCGGCATTCTTGAAATTATTTACGTAACATCGGTCCGGCGCCGGCTCAGTCTGGGGATGCAAGTCCTCAATCATGCGCACGATCATACCGCCGCGGCTGGTGCCGGAAAGCCCGCAGACGAATAAGTTGTATCCGGACGCGGTCAGTTCCACGCCCATGCGCAGAGCGCGAAGCGCTCGCTCCTGGCCCATATCTCCGGAGACCGGCGCGATCTCGGCGGTCGTCTCGAAAGGGACCGCGGCGGGATCGCATCGCCAGCGGAGCTTGTCGGCAGGCAGGCTCTTGTATTGGGGCCGGTGGTTTCTCGCCATCTCTAGACTTCCTCAAAGCGTCCTGAATTCAGGGACGAGGTTCGTCCTCGCGTGGCCCGCCCTCTTCGAGATTCTGAACTCCCCGAACTGGTTGTTTGTTCAATAGCTCTTCAAGGGCCGTTACTCTAGCACACGCCGCCAGATCGGTTTCCACTAGGTTTCCAATCGTTTATTAGTAGATACCGACTCGGAAGCATACAGGTCGAGGAGGCTTGTCGTAGCAGCGACCACAATGGGCCCTAAAACCACTCCGAGTAGACCGAACGCGCTGATCCCGCCAAGCACGCTGATGAACACTACTAGGCCGCTCATTTCCGCTCGGCCGCTGATTAGCCACGGCCGGATCAGATTATCGACGAGGCCCACGATCACCGAGCAGAAGGCCATCAGAATCAGTCCACGAATCAAGTGTCCCGCGATCATCAGGCTGATCGAAATCGGAAGCCATACCAGAGCAGATCCCACCAGGGGGACAAACGACAAAAACCCCATCATCACGCCCCAAAAAATCGGCCCTTTCACGCCGGTAATCGCAAATGCTATGCCCCCTAAAAGCCCATGGGCCGCAGCGGCTACCAAGCTCGATGTGACGCTCGCGAAGATCAGTTCGTGTGTCTCGCCAAGCATCCGATCCCGGTAGGAGCTCCGGAAAGGCAGTATCGTTTTCAGCCGCGCCACCATCGACGCGCCATCTCTATAGAAATAGAACATCGCTAGGATCGTCACAAACAAATCGAATAAGAAGATGGCACTGTGCTTCAATATCGTTCCGATCCGGCCCGCCACAAATGTCGCCGCCAATTCGCCATAGTGACGAAGTGATTCCGAGAAGTCGCTGGCGTTCGCCGCTGGAAATCGCTGCTGAATCTTTAGCCAGATGGCGTTTAGCCACGCGAAATGACCGATCGCTACCTCAAACTGAATTGACTGCGCTGCGCTCACGCCTTGCCGGACAAATGCAATCATTACGAACAGGGATGGGACAATCAGGATAAGCGTCATAGCGGCTGTGGTAGCTGCCGCCCCTGTGTTCGGGCCGAGTCGCCCAGCCACGCGTTCATACACCGGATAAGAGACCACCACGAGAACCCCAGCCCAAGCGAGTGGCACCAGAAATGGCGAAAACACAAGGTAGACAAGGTAAACGAGCAGAATAACGATGCCGAAGAACAGGACGCCGCCTAACCGCTTGTGAGCCATCGTTTCAGTTGTCACATGCGCCTCGCGTGGCCGGCTATTTGGCAGTCAGGGTGATAGTTGCATTCCCCACTTTTGTCAACTGCCGGATGTATATGAACTCGGCTGGCTCTGTGTACGCGGCGTGGGATGGCGAGCCGGAGTTATTCGGAAATCTACATACGCCAACACGAGGAAAGAGAACCGCGAGCGGCCGGAATTTCAAAGAGGCTTAGTGGTCGACTTCTTCATGCGCGCCAACGGTTTCATCGGGCACATCGCCGGCGCGGCCTTTCACGCGATCGTACACACTGTAGTGGCAGGTTGAACCGATGGCTTCATTGTAATAGGTCGGCACTCCGAGAGCGGTGCGCAGCTCTTCATTGAAGCGTCGCAAATCGGCGAGTTGGCCCACGCGGACGGGGTATTTGCGCCCTTCGTGCGTGAGCAGGAACTTTTGATAGCCGGCATCCCAAAGATGCGTGAACTGGCCCTGCAACATTACGGAAGGAATGATCGTCATCCGATAGTTGCCTTGGGGTTCTTTGCGAAGCTCGGCGCCGCAGCCATATTTCTCGATACGGACCACTCCGCCCGAACTGCGCACAAGAAATCCCTTCGCCGAAAGCGATTCCACCTGCGGCTGATTGAAGAGCTTATTGACGTACCACATAGTCACTCAGAATATGGACTCCGCCGCCATCCTGTAAAGCTCAAAATAGCTCACCGGCGATCCTGCCGCGCGTCGTCCGGACCGCCGATTGCGACGCGGGCGCAAACTCTATATAACTCTCCCTGGCGAAAGGGTGAAAAGGAGCTTCAGGAGGTGGAATGATCGGAACACCGACTTTACGGAATTTTTTGTTGCTCCTCGCGGTGGGAATAGCCGCAGTGTCGGCGTGCGCCCAGAATAAGCCGAATGGGGCGGCGTTGTTCCAGACCCACTGCGTAGCATGTCACGAAGGCGCGGCAGCCGCAGGAAACCGCGCACCCACCCGCGCCGCGCTCGCACAAAAATCGCAGGAAGAAATTCTGCGCGCGCTCGAATCCGGCCCGATGGTCATTTACGGCAACAGAATGTCGGAGGCCCAGCGGCGCGCCGTCGCGGCATTTCTCTCGTCAAATACTGCGAGCACAGCAGCTTTATCGAGGGCAAATCTTTGTGCCACGAGAGCACCAATCACGCCTGCCGGTGCGACCAATCCCGAGAACTGGAATGGCTGGGGCCTCGACGTTGTGAATTCGCGCTATCAAACCCTCACCACGATCCGCCCCGGCAATGTGTCGGGTCTGAAATTGAAATGGGCGTTTGGAATTCCCGACGCGAGCACCGCGTACGGGCAACCGACGGTCGTTGCCGGCCACGTTTTTTTTGGATCGGGTAATGGCACGGTTTATGCGCTGAATGCCGGGAGCGGATGCACGCTATGGACATTCAAGGCCGAAACCACGGTGCGAACGGCCATCACTGTAGCCGCGGCGGGCAAGGGACGCTACCTGGCCTATTTCGGCGATGGCGAAGCGAATCTATACGCGGTCGACGCGGACAAAGGAACGCTTGCCTGGAAGGTGAAAATTGACCAGCATCGTGCGGCGAGGATCACGGGAGCGCCGCAGCTCTATCGCAACCGCCTTTACGTTCCCTTGGCGTCAAACGAGGAACTGAACGGCGGCGACCCCAACTATCCGTGCTGCACATTTCGCGGAAACGTCGTCGCGGTCGACGCGCTGACTGGAAAACAAATCTGGAGGGCCTACGCGATCGCGGAAACGCCTGGTCCGTCCAAGCCCGGCGCCAGCCATGCGAAATTCAGCCCCGCCGGCGCAGCTATCTGGGACGCGCCTACCATTGACGCAAAGCGCGGCGTTCTCTACGTCGGAACGGGCGACGCATACGTGGACCCGGCGGCCGAGGGCACGGACGCCCTTGTCGCTTTCGACTTAGCCACCGGCAAACGGCTTTGGGTGCAGCAGAAAACTCCCAACGATGTCTTCAACTTCGGTTGCATCGATCCGCGCCATTTCAATTGCCCGGAGCGGCCGGGCCCCGATGTGGACTTCGGTTCGTCGCCGATCCTCCAGGATTTGGGCGATGGCCGTCGCATTTTGTTGGCAGGCCAAAAAACCGGCGTGATGTACGGACTCGATCCGGACGACGGTGGGAAAGAACTCTGGCAGGTTCGTGTGGGCCAGGGCAGCGGGCTGGGAGGAATCGAGTGGGGATCGGCCACGGACGGAACCAACGTCTACGCCGCGAATTCCGATATTTCCACGCTCACGTCCTTGGGAGCTGCTCCCCCACCACCAGGAGGTTTGGCGGCAATTGATATCCGCACCGGAAAGCTCGTCTGGAAAACGATGCCTCCGAAGCCGGCCTGCCTCGGCCAGTCAGGATGCAGCGCGGGACAGCTCGCCGCTGTAACCGCCATTCCCGGCGTCGTATTTTCCGGCTCGATGGATGGCCACTTGCGGGCCTACTCCACCAAGGACGGAAAGATCATTTGGGACTTCGACACGTTGCCGGATTTCCCCACGGTGAACGGCGTAAAGGCCCACGGGGGCTCGATGAGCGGTAATGGCCCTGTCGTCTCGGGAAATATGCTATATGTTGCCTCCGGTTTCGACGTAACTGCCGGGATGCCGGGGAATGTGGTCTTGGCATTCGAGGATGCGCGGGCGGATTCGGACTCCGTCGCCGCCCACTAGAGCTTTTGCGGGCAGTCGAAGTCTGCACGGGGCAAAGTCTCCAACTGCATATTTTCGGGCCAGAATCCCTAGCAGGCCAAAATTTCAGACCTATAGAGGTTGACCATGGAGACTCAACTACAGCCTTCCAGATGGTACGGCGTTCTTCTTTTGTCGATATTGTCCGTCGCCGCCGTGGCTTCAACGGTCGCCCAGCAGCACCACCGCGCGCGCACCCCGAAGACGCTCCGCCTGTACGTCTTCGATTGCGGCGTAATCAAGGGGCTCGACCCCGGATTGTTCAATTTCAAAAAGGACGAGCTTGCCGAAACCGAGCTGGCCGTTCCTTGCTACCTGATCGCCCATCCAAAAGGCACGCTGATGTGGGACGTGGGCGTAATCCCGGATTCGGCTTTCAAGGGTGACGGGCAGCCGGTGACGCAGGGACCGTCCACTGTCACGCGGACGCTGAAATCACAGCTCGCCGAAATCGGCTACTCGCCATCGGACATCACCTATCTGGCGCACTCACACTATCACGGCGATCACATCGCCAATTCGAACGAGTTCGCCAACTCTACGTGGCTGGTGCGCAAAGTGGAGCGCGACGCGATGTTCGCCGCAAAGCCTCCGGCGCTCGTCGATCCCAAGGACTATAGCGACCTGAAAAACAGCAAGACCATTATCCTGACCAAGGACGAATACGATGTATTCGGCGACGGCAAGGTCATCATTAAATCCGCGCCCGGCCACACGCCGGGCCATCAAGTCCTGATCCTCAAACTGGCGAAAACCGGGCCCGTGATGCTTGCGGGCGATCTTTACCACTACCCTGAGGAGCGCAAGCTGAATCGCGTGCCCACATTCGAATACAACAAGGAGCAATCCCTCGCCAGCCGCGCGATGATCGAAGACTACTGCAAAAAAACGGGAACGCAGTTGTGGATCGAGCACGACTACGTGCACAACTCCAAGCTGAAAAAATCTCCTCAGTATTACGACTAAAAATAATTAGGTCATCGTGCCGTCGTAGGGGCGCAGCACCGGCGTCCCCAGCGCGCCGCTTTCGCGTGCTCAGGTGGTAGCATGCTGCGCTCGGCGCTGATGCTCGGCTACTTGCTCACCATCCGCCGGCACCCCGTGCAGCGCCGTCGTCCTGAGCGGAGTCAATTTCATCCTAGGCTCTGGTGGCTGTCGCCGTCGTCGCCAAACGCCCCGCCACATCTTTTGCCCACAGCGAGACGGTTTTTCCGTCGCTCTCGGGCTTGCCGCAGAGCACAAACGGCTTTGTGTCGAATAGCGGACTCACCGAACGAAACGAAAACCCCTTGACCGTGGCTCCGGGTATTTTGCGTCGCAGCAAATCCAGTAGCATGGTTGCGATCAGCGGGCCGTGAACCACCAACCCCGGATAGCCTCCAACCTCCGTCGCATATCGACGGTCGTAATGAATGCGGTGCGCATTGAACGTCAGCGCGGAATACCGGAAGAGCAGCACATCATCGGGTCGGATCATTCGCTCCCACGCCGCGTACACAGGGGCGGCCTGCACGGGCGCTGTTCTCGATTCGCCCGCCGTTGAGTTGCGATAAACAATGTCCTGCTCCTCGCTCAGCGCGATTCCCTCGGTGTCACCAATTTCGTGCCGCACGATCACAAAGATTAGCGGCCCGCTGCGCCCTTCCTTCTGTCGCACTTCCAGGATGCCCGAAGTGCGCGTGTAGGTTTGTCCCACACGCAACGGGTGGTGAAATTCGAACCGTCCACCCGCCCACATTCGCAGCGGCAACGGCACGGGCGGCAGAAAATCGCCCGTCTTTGCGTGTCCATCCGGACCGAGTTCCGATTGCCTGTGAATTGGAAGAAACCACATCCAGTGCCACAGCGGCGGAACCGGATCACCGGAACGCGCAGTCGGAGCATCCATGTCCAGCGTCGCGGATAATGCGGCCACCGGCATCGAGGTGATCTGATCCGTTCGCGTTTCGGTTTTCCCCACCCACGCCTGCAAGTCCGCAGCATTCACGTCTTCGCTCTCCCGTTTTTCTTGATACCTGCCTGGCCCAGCTTGCTCGAAGGGCGTTTCTGGTTGCTGGTGGTGGGCATGGGATTCGGCGGCGCTCGGTCCCACGCCGCGGACCATCGCGAGCGACGAGCTGAATCGTCCTATCTCATCACAAACGGGTTTGGTGCATTGCCCACGATGTCGATCCAAACGCTTTTCGTTTGCAAATATTCCCGAATCGCGTCGATCCCGCTTTCGCGCCCAATTCCTGATCTTTTGTATCCGCCAAACGGAGACATGTAACTCACTGCGCGATACGTATTCACCCAAACTGTTCCCGCTTCCAATTGCTCGGACATCAGCAGCGCGCGCCGGATGCTGGTGGTCCACACTCCCGCAGCCAGGCCGTAAACGGTTCCGTTCGCAATCTTCACTGCTTCATCCTCGGTGTCGAACGGAATGATGGAAAGAACCGGGCCGAATACTTCTTCTTGAGCGATGCGCATATCGGGCCGCACATTAGTGAAAATTGTCGGCTCAACGAACCAACCGACTCCGCACTCCGGCCGTTGGGCGGGCGTGCCTCCCAGGCGGCACACGGCGCCTTCTTCTTTTGCGATTCGTATGTAGTCGAGCACTTTTTCATATTGCGGGCGAGTGGTGATCGGTCCCACCTGGGTCGCCGGGTCGAGCGGGTTGCCCATGCGTGCGGTCTTAGCCATGGCTAAAAGTTTCTCGACGAATCTGTCGTGAATGGGGCGGTGAATCAGGGCGCGCGAACCGGCAATGCACGTCTGGCCACTGGCAGCGAAAATTCCGGAGACAACGCCCTTCACAGCTTCATCCAAATCGGCATCGTCGAAAACGATGTTTGCGGATTTTCCTCCCAGCTCCAGAGTGACGCGCTTGAGTCCGCGAGCGGCCAGTTGGTAGACGTGCTCGCCGGTGCGATCGCCGCCGGTGAAGGCAACCTTCGCGACATCGCGGTGCGCGATGAGTGGCTCGCCAACCTCATTGCCATATCCGGTGACAATATTGACTACTCCAGGCGGAAAGCCCGCGCGCTCGAAAAGCTCTCCGAATGTGAGCGCCGAAACGGATGCGAATTCGGAAGGCTTCCACACCACCGTGTTTCCCGCCGCCAAGGCAGGTGCAAGTTTCCAAGTCGCCAGCAGCAACGGAGAATTCCAGGGAGTAATTGCGCCAACCACGCCCAGCGGCTCCTCGCGCGTAAAATTGAATACGCCGGGCTTGTCGATGGGAATTACGCGGCCTTCGATTTTGTCCGCGAGGCCGCCGAAATAGCGGAACCATTGCGGCACGTATCTCACCTGGCCACCCATTTCGGCTATCAGTTTTCCGTTATCTGTGGTCTCAATCTCCCCAAGCTTCTCGGCCTCCGCCGCAATCAGATCGGCCAAGCGGGAAAGCAGAGCGCCGCGCGCGGTCGCGGTGAGCTTCCGCCACGCGTCGCTGTAAAAAGCTGATTTGGCCGCGGCCACGGCCTGGTCAATATCTTCCTTGGTTCCGCGCGGGATGAGCGCCCAGGGCTTGGCGGTGTACGGGTTCACCGACTCGAACCACTCCCCGGAGTGCGGATCGACCCATTTTCCGCCGATCAGCATTTTGTGTTTTTTCATCTCAGGCATCGATCGTTATCCTCATCATCGTTCGCCCTTGCTTTCCCACGCTGCGGGCCGCGTTCCCCGGTTTCGACGCCCTCCCGGTTTCGTGTCGGGTAGACTGTACCCCGATCCTTTGTTATGTGTAACTTACAAGTGATTCTACTCGGCAGCGGTGTCGAGGAGAACCCACGAAATTGGCTGGTAGGAGTCTTGCGGACGAGGGCCTTTTTCGCGCCAGCTACGCCGGTAGAAAGGTGGCTGCGAGTGAGCGCGGGGCGCACCAGCTCCGGAGACCGGGGCCTTTCGTCCGACTCGCCATTTCGTTCCAACTGCTCAGATATTTTCATGCGATCAAAGTTAGCTAATACAGAAAAGCGATTCAAGCGGTTGTTGTGTAAAGAATTTTAAGGAGGCGCGATCAATTGCTAGACGGCGGCCCGATGAGGCATGATACGCGTTCTGCGCAACGTTAATCGGCGCCATAAGGTGCCGTCTTACGGGTTAGAACGAGCCGAAAAGAGCCGGCGGGACGTCCTTCGGTTTCGCTCAGGACAAGCCGGCGCTACGCGAGCGCGCTCCGCAAGTCGAAGCGACGCGCGAGTGAATCGAGGGGCCGGGAGGAAGGCTGATGGCGAAGCAGAATTTGGGATTTGTGGGGACGGGGCGAATGGGTTCGCGGATGGTGCGGCGGCTGATTCAGGCCGGGCACGAAGTTACGATTTATGACACGAGCGAAGCGGCCGTTGCACCGCTCGTCGAGATTGGGGCGAAGCGGGCGGCTTCGCCTGCTGCGGTCGCTTCGGCTGCGGAGATTGTGTTTGCCAGCGTGCCAACGCCTCCGATCGTGCAAGCTGTGGCGCTGGGCCCAAACGGAGTCATCGAGGGCAGCCGCGTGAAAATTTTCGTCGATGTTTCGACGACCGGGGCGACGGTTGAGAAACTGGTCGCGGAGGGATTGGCTGCCAAGGGCATCACTGCCGTGGACGCGCCCGTTAGCGGAGGAATTACTGGAGCGGAAAAAGGCACGCTTGCGGTGATGGTTTCCTGTCCCGAGGATGTGTTTGCCACGCTGAAGCCGATCTTGGAGATCATCGGGAAGATTTTCTTTGTGGGCACCAAGCCGGGACAGGGCCAGACGATGAAGCTGCTGAATAATTTGCTGTCGGCCACGGCCATGGCGATCACGTCGGAGGCGGTGGTGATGGGAGTGAAGGCGGGGCTCGATCCGTCGTTGGTGATCGACGTGTTCAACGCGGGAACGGCGCGCAACAGCGCCACGCAGGACAAAATCAAGCAGCACGTTATCCCACGGACGTTCGCATACGGGTTCGGAATCGGCTTGCTGAACAAAGACATTCGATTGTGCATGGCGGAAGCGGATGCGCTGGGTGTGCCGATGATCGTGGGGAGCGCGGTGCGGCAGCTTTTGTCGATTGCCACGGCGAGCGAGGGGTTTGACGCGGACATGACGGAGATGGTTAAGCCGGTGGAAGAATGGGCGGGCGTGCAGGTGGGGAAAGGCTGAGAGTTCGCGCCTCGGGCAACGGCGTACAGCAGATCCCTCAGGCAATCCGCAAAAAACGCGGCTTGGTTCGGGATGACAGCTGGAGGCACGGGACACTTCGCTGAGGATGACGTTCGTCGTCGGCTTCAGAATGGTGGGAAAGCGGCGGCGCGTTTGACTTCGTCGTGTTTCAGGACAAGCAGGATGACGACGCGTGGAGTGAAATTAAAACTGAAAGAGAGGATTTATATGGATCAGAAGACTTTTGAGCGTGGGCGGGAGATACGAAGCTCGGTTTTGGGCAAGGAGTTTGTGGACAATGCGTTTCAAACGGCGGACGATTTCAACCGTCCTTTGCAGGAATTGGTGACGGAGTATTGCTGGGGCGCGATTTGGGGACGCGAGGAGCTGCCGAAAAAAACGCGGAGCATGCTGAACCTGGCGATGATCAGCGCGCTGAACCGTCCTCATGAGTTGAAGGCGCACATCAAGGGCGCGCTGGTGAATGGCGTTTCGATGGTGGAAATACGGGAGGTTTTGTTGCAAGTGGCGATTTACTGCGGCGTGCCGGCGGCGGTGGATTCCTTCCGAATCGCGCGCGAAGTGTTCGCGGAGCAAAAAGAGAAAGCGCCTAAAGCATAGCGATTCGATGAGCGGGCTGAGGACGGAATTCGCCTAAAAAGCGAGGCGGCCGCTACGAAGGCATTTATAGCGGCGCGAGGTATGCATCTTGCCGATAGAACCGTTTGAGATTTTCGCGATCCGGTACGCGCATCTGGGGGGCCGGCACGCTGCGGAGAATTTTCTGCTGGCCGATCCGCATGAGTTTGCCTCGGACTTGGACTACTTTGTATGGGTGCTGCGGCGCGGCGATTCGAGCTTCGTGATCGATACGGGATTCGGCAAGGAAGCGGCGGCTCGCAGACGGCGCGAGTGGTTGCGCTCTCCTGTAGAGAGCCTGCGGCTCGTGGGTGTGAATCCCGATCAAGTGAGCGACGTAATCATCACGCACCTGCATTACGATCACGCTGGCAATCTAGATAAATTTCCGCGCGCGCGGTTTCATCTGCAAGACCGCGACATGGCGTATGCGACCGGACGGTGCATGTGCCACGAAACGCTGCGTGCGCCGTTCGATCTGGAAAATATGCTGGAGATGGTGAAGCACGTCTATGCGGATCGAGTGGAATTTCACGATGGCGATGCGGAACTTGCGGCGGGGCTTAGTCTGCACCGCGTGGGCGGGCATTCCGCAGGACTGCAAATTGCGCGGGTGTGGACGCGGCGCGGATGGGTGGTAATCGCGTCCGATGCGACGCACCTGTACGCGAATTTCGAACAGCGGCGGCCTTTTCCGATCGTGTACAACGTGGCGGAAATGCTCGAGGGCTTTAAGTTGCTCTATCGTTTGGCCGATTCGCCGGAACACATCGTGCCGGGACACGATCCGCTGATGATGAAATATTACCCCGCGCTGAAACCGGAGCTCGAAGGGATCGTGGTGCGGCTGGATGTGATGCCGGTGCGCGGGTGATGGGAGCGATGGAATTCCACCGCGAACCGAGAAGCAAGGCGCCCGCCTAAAAAACGAGGCGGCCGCTACAACGGCAAATTCAAACGCGACGGTCCAGCGCTAAAGCGCACAATTAAAAACGGCGCTGTTTCCCACGCATAAATGCGGGGGCTTCCACCGAAAGCAAAAAAGAGAGCCGACGAGACGCCGGCGCCACAAGAGAACTGCGGCCGCTATGAGGGCAAGGCCACGATTGCGCGCCAGGCGCGGGTTACAACCGGGTGGTCTTGGGCGCGACGTGGCGTTTGCGCCAGAATTCCTCGATTTCTTCCAGAGTGCGCCCCTTGGTTTCGGGCACCAGATAGTAGGAAAAAATCCATGCACCGATGGCGAATATTCCGTAGAGCCAAAAAGTGCGGCTCGCGCCGATCGCCTCAAGCAAGGTTAGGAAGGTGAGCGAAACCAGAAGATTCGAGCCCCAGTTGAAAGTGGCGGAGAGACCTTCGGCGGAGCTGCGGACTGTGGTTGGATAGATTTCCGCAATCAATAGCCAGAAAATCGGTCCCAAACTGATGGCGAAAGATGCGACGTAAAGCATCATGCAAATGACGGCCACTGTAGCGAGCGAGCCGCCGTGCATCGGCGCATGAAAAGCGTATCCCAGGGCGAATAGTGTGACGATCATTCCGGCGATTCCGGTGAGGAGCAGAGGGCGGCGGCCAGCGCGGTCGATGAGCCACATGGAAACGATGGTCATCAGGACATTGACGACGCCGATTCCCGCCGTGGCCAAAATGGCGCCCGAGGCCGAAGGAATTCCCGCGGATTGAATGATGAGCGGCGCGTAGTAGATGACGGTGTTGATCCCGGTGATCTGTTGAAGAATCGCAAGACCGATGCCGACGACGAGCGCGGCTCGCAGAGACGGATGAAGAAGATCGGAAAGGCGCCCACGCTCTTCAGTATGCTGGATGCTCGCTTCAATATCCTTCAACTCCGCATCGGCGCCTGCGGCGGTGCGAATGCGCCCAAGGACCTTGCGGGCCGCTTCGCGCTGCCCATTTTTTACGAGCCACCGCGGACTTTCCGGCAAAAAAATCATGCCAACGGCGAAGACCGCGGCGGGAACTACGGCCAGTCCAAGCATCCAGCGCCATCCCTGGCTGGCCGCGAAGGCGTAATCGACAACGTAGGCGAGAAGAATTCCGACGGTGATGGCGAGTTGAAAGATCGAAACCGTCCAGCCTCGCGCCGCGGGCGGAGAAACTTCCGAGATGTACACCGGCACGGTGCCGGAGGAAAGGCCGATTCCGAGTCCAACGATGATGCGCCCGATAATCAGGACGGTGGGCGACGAGGCCGCGGCGCAAATGATCGCGCCAATCGCGAAGATCACGGCGGTCGCGATCAGCAGCCTGCGGCGTCCATACAGATCGGCCAGCCGGCCGCCGCCGAGAGCTCCGATGGCGGCACCCACCAACACGCCGCTGACGATCACCTCGAGCGCGAAGGATGAAAGCGTGAAATCTTTTCTGAGGAACAGCTCGGCGCCTGAAATTACGCCGGTGTCATAACCGAAAAGAAGCCCGCCGAGGCCCGCGAACGCAGCCGCGACGTAAACGAAACCGCCTGCACTGCCCGGCGGGGTGGAAACGGTAGTGGCGCTCATCGATTTTTATTCCTCCTTGAGTCGAGCAGCTAGCCCCGGGGACTCGTGCAGTAGTTCAAGGAAAGTTCCATTGGTCCACCCAAAACCCATGACGTTTTGATGATAGCCAACGATCACATGCGTCACAGCGGATTTCGAAACGACATTGTATTTTTCGCGTATGGTGTGCTCGCGGCGAAAATTCTGCAGAACGGTGGTGAGAAATTCGAAGCTGATGCGGTCGGCATCAGCATTGAATTTGTAGCGCCGCAGACCTTCAACTGCGAGTAAATGAATGGGTGCCCAGCCATAGGGATAATCCCATTGTGCGCCGCTCTCATGGGCGCTCATCGCCAGTCCGCCAGGCTGCTCGAAAAGGTGGAGGTTGGCGTCCACAGCGCGGGCTTGGTCATCGGAGGCGAGTCCCGCCCACAAAGGGTAGAACGTCGTGGCGTAATCATACGTCGATCGCATGCCGGTGGCGAAGTTGTAGTCGAAAAACATGCCGCGCCGCTGGTCCCAGAAATACTTGATAATTTTTTCGCGCCGCTGCGCGGCTTTGTTGGCCCAGGCGCGGGCCTCGTCCGCGTGCCCGAGGAGCGTGCTGATTTGCTCCAAATCCTTTTCGGTTTTGTAGAGCAAGCTATTGAGACCGACGGGCGCAAAGCGGTGAGTGTCCGCACCATAAGGACCGAAACGGAAGCTTACGTCAAAGCCGGACTCGCGCATGCTGCGGTCGCCCTTGTAGAAGTCGGCCGTTAGCTCGACGCGATCCTGATGGCAACCGGTATTTTGGTTTTTCGCCGCGCCCGGAGGGCAAAACTCGATATCGAAGACCGGCGGGAAGGCCGCAGGTTGGGGCTGCTTGGCTCCGACCAGAACCAGATGCGGACTTTTCTCGCCTTCGTGAGTCAAAAAGAATTGCGCAACGCCGCGATAGTAATTGGCGGGATCGCCGACAATTTCGGGCACCGGTCCGTCCCCGTTGTCAAAATAACGAGACAGGCCGGTGTCTCCCGCCAAGTGCGGCGGTTTGGTCCACTGGTCGTAGTCCTTGACGGCAAACTGATAGGCTCGCGCGAGCCATTGAAGATCGGGATGGCTGGCGGCTTGATCCGCCTGGTAAACGGCGAGGATCATCGAGCTGAGAAAAGGCGGCTGGGAGCGGCCGAGGTAGTAGGTGCGGTTGGCGTTGAGGACTCCTCCATAGTGCTGGATTTCGTAAAAGAAGTTTTCGCCCATTCCCTTGGCGAGGTCGCGATGATTGTCGCGAAGCAAACCGCGAATGATGAAATAGCTATCCCATCCGTACATCTCGTTGAACTGCCCACCGGGAACGACATAAGGATTCTCAAGATAGAGAAGGCCGTGGGGCTGGATTTTACTGGCGTCCTCTTCGGAAAGATTGGCGGGGAGATGCTTCACCTCCACGTGGCAGCGTTGTTGCATTTGAGCCAAGTCGGGAGAAGTGGAAACGTCCGCGGGCAGATACAGCGTGGGCTTACCTTTGGTCTTGACGTCCTGGTAGGTGTTGCAGTCGGTGAGCGAACGCTTCAAGCCGGTCCAATCGTCGGAGATGTAATGGAGAATGTCGTCCAGCGTTTGAAAAGAATCACCGGAGGCGGCCGGCTGGGGCGGTGGAAGAGCAGTGAACGCGCTGCGCGCGGGAGTTGCCAGCAGCAGAATCCCTACTGACAACAGAAAGCCAGCACGAGAAAATCTGGATCCGCAGGCCATAAACGGTTCCGCCCGACTTCCGTACTTAACGATAGACTGGATTAGGCTAAAGAGAAAGTAACGCGTGGATAGGCTGGAAGAACGCCCACGCGGCGAACTCATCGAAACTGATATCCCGGCTTGAGTTCGCAGCGATACGATTTGGATTGGTCCCTTCCAACCCTCACATTGCAATCGGCCCAGCTGAGCGCGGGCGACGGCCCCAATGGGAAGACAATATTCTGTCCGCTTTCCTCGGCTTCCAGGCTGGGACCCTCCGCGCTGGCTGGCAGAGTAAAGTTCAGCGAATTGCCGAAAATAACGGGGTAGCTTTCCCGGACGATATTGGTGATCTGGATTCGAAATACTTCCGCTTGGAGCAGGAAAGTGGTGGTATCCGACCAATTGAGGATGGATACGCTGATGTATCGTCCTCCGTGAGAAAAATTGTCGGACACGATTCTCGTGAAGGGACATGGACCCGCAATGCAGGAAAGCCGGGCATCGTCATACGTGTTTCCGACGCCTGCATCGAGCGACGTGGAAGCAATTGCGCCTTTCCACCTACCATCGGGCGAACATGGCGCGCTATTGCACGGAGTATTGCCCGTGTTTGCCACCTGAAACGTCTTAAGCCCCGTGCCGATGTTGTCCGAGGTCGTGCTTTCCGTTGAATAACGAACGAACACGTTGGAGAGAGGAATGAGCGGGCGATTGGAAGGCGCGGCGGATTCCTGGTGGAGCGCGACCATGCGAATCACATAGAGCTTATGGTCTAGCGTGGTCTGGAGATCCAGCGGTTTGTAATCCTTATGACGAAATTGAAGGGTGATTGGCTGGCCGCGTTTGAGCCGAGGGCGCAGTTCCAGTTTGAAGTAGCCCGAAAAGTCCGATCGGACGCTGGCAAGCGCCAGATTGCCCGCCACGCTCACCTTCACATCCGTTATTGGAGATTGTTTGCGAGGATCGGTATCTTCCTTAACGATGGAGCCCATCAGTGATATGGGTTTGTTGATACGATGCAGCACACCCCAGGTCACACCGGCAGCCGCAATCACGACCACCGCGATAAGTATCACCACTCCGAGTTTAATTTTACCCTTCATCCGGTACAGCCGTGCCCTATGTTAGCAAAACCCGCGCGATGGATTCCAAGCGGTTGGCGCACGTCGGCCGCATGGAAAGCAATGCAGCACCAGCGCACTGAAAAGCCTATTCGGGATTCCGTTCGTCGTCGGCGAGACCATAGGCCAGCCGATTCCCGCAGGCGTGCCAAACGAAATCATCATCTTCAATTGTTTCCATCCGATATTTGAGTTTGTGTTTTCCACGTTGAATCTTCAAACTGTTTGAGAGTTCCTGGTGTAGCTGGCTAGCTTCATCTGCTTTTCCACGTGGAGACGGGATTTTCCACCGCTGTCTTGCAGCGGTCGTAGTGTGGGCGGACGCCGGATTTCGCAAGAGAATCCTGCGGATGCCCCGTGGCCCGCCGCGTTCCGGCGGAGAAAAAAGGAGATGACCAATGTCACTCACCGACGGCAGCAGTGCTCTTCAACAGCAGAATTTTCATACCGGCGCAAGGGCGCAGCGGGCGTACGAGCCTTCACCGCCGGCTATCTCCCGACGAGGCCCGGTCTTCGCGAACGCTATTCTCGAGGCTGGCTCCCGCGATCGCAGCAAGCGCGCGCTGCATACCGGAGCGGCGCTCGCCGCCCAAGCCGCGATCGTAGTTGCGCTCCTCCTTGTGCCGCTGTTCTTTTCGCAGGGCATCGACCTCGCGAGCTTCGACAAAACACTTCTCGTAGCGCCCCCACCGCCCGCTGCTCCGCCTCCGCCTGCGGCGCACGTCGCGCAGACGATACCACGACAGCCCGTTATCCACGCGCAGATCTCCGCGCCCATGGTGATTCCGCGAAAAATTGCCGTCACGAGCCCGGATGCTCCCGTGGCTCCGACGCTCGCCGGAATGACCGGCGGCGTGCCGGGCGGCACAGGTGATGTTCTGGGTGGTTCCCTCACTGGCCCCGCGCCCCCGCCTCCCGCGCCTGTCGCTGAGAAGCCCAAGGGACCCATTCGCATCAGCGGCGACATGAAACAGCCACAGTTGCTTTACGGGCCCCCGGCCGTTTACCCCCAAATTGCGTGGCAGGCCCATGTGTCCGGCACAGTTTTAATAGAGGCAATCATAGACGCGCGCGGCGACGTCGTTCAGGTTCACGCGATTAGCGGCCCGGCCCTGCTATTAGAAGCAGCGATGAAGGCCGTAGCGGAGCGAAAATACGCGCCGACGATTCTCGATGGCCAGCCCACCGCCGTGCAGTTGGAGGTGCGAGTGAATTTCCACATGACGTGACGAGTGGGAATCAGTTCCCGATGAAACCAACAGGATTCCCTTGCTGCGAGGCGATTCGGCCGTTGTTCTTGTTCGCCAGCGCTTTACCGCAATCCTGCCAGGAAGCCTCGCAATGCCGCGACGCACTCGTTCGCGCGATCGATGTAGATTTCGTGGCCTGCGCCATCGATTTGCACGAGTTCCGATTGAGGCAGGGCCGCAGCGATGCTTTCCTGTTCGTCGATCGAGGTTGCGGCGCTTCGAGTCGGCGCGAGAATCAGTGCGGGGACTTTTACCTGTGGGAGCAGTGGCGTGATATTCGTTGTCGAAATCACGGTGCTGTAGCCGGCAAGTGAAGTCGCGGACGCTCTACCGAATTGATGGATGGCCCACTCGATTTGCGCGGGATCGGAGCTTGGGAATGTTCCGGGACGCGACAGCAGCTCTCGCGCCCAGCCCTCCGATCCCATTTCCAGCAACGCTTTCTGCCACGATTCGCGGCCGAACGAGAATAACTTTTGCGCCGCGGGACCAATCGTCTTAGGCGTAGCGCAGAGCGTCAGCGAGCGGAGCCGTGCCGGATGCGTCGCCGCGAATCCCACGGCCAGCATCCCGCCCGTTGATTCGCCGAGCAGATGGACATCCTCAAGCTGCAGGGCGTCGCAGAAGCTGCCGAGGTCGCGCACGAGCCCATCAAACGACCACGGATAGCTGGGCCCCGGATCGCCCGATCCGCCGTGGCCACGCAAATCGCGACGAATCACCCGATAGTCGCCCGCCACCATCGGCACCCAGCGCCGCCAGAACTGCGAGTTGCGCCCGAAGCCGTGCTGGATGACGATTGTTTGCCGCGGTCTCCACGGATCGGTGAAATCGTCGTCCTCGTAGTGGGTGACGTAACCGTTGATCTGGATGTCAGGCATCCGAATGCGCTAGGGCTTTGGCGCGGCCGCTGTCCCAGCCGCAGCAGAAGTGGTTTTGGGCGGCAGGTCGTCGAAAATTTCGCGAGTGGCGAATTTCCATTTGCCGTCCTCGCGCTTCAACGTGTCCTCGTAATGCCCGGAGCCGGCGACGACGGACTTGCAATCCCGGGTCGCGATCGTTTGCCAGTAAGCCTGATCCGTCGCTGTGTCGCCATCGATGTGGACGCTCAAATTCGTCACCACATGCATGGTCCTCGGCGTTCCAGGTGGAACCGGACACGGCGACGGAGTCGTCGACGCGGCTTGGCCTCCGAATGCGGGCATCTTGGTGAAAAATTCCTCGATTGCGGCAGGCCCGGTGCGCTTGATGGCTCCGCCTTGCATGATGAGCGTGCCGTCCTGCGCGAAGAGCGCGCTGTAAGCCTTCCAATTCGCCGAGTCAAGCGCCCTCGGATAGTCGCCCATCAGTAGCTGCTCGATCGCTTGACGGTCCTCAATCTGCTGCATGCGCATGGCCGCCGACTCCGCGTTTTTGGCCTGGCCAAATGCGCTGCCAGTCGTTCCCCCGATGGCTACAACTACAACCGCCACTGCGGCAAGCGCGCCTACTCTCTTGACACCCCATTGCCAATTCATGATGTCCCTCCTTCTCCGATTCATCAGGAACCCATGCCACCCGGGACGTTGTAACCTGTTTCCGCATTTTTCGCTAGCTCTGTTGCCGTAAACCCGCCAGCTCGCGCTTGCATTTTCGCAAGGGACGCGCCAAGCTACCAACCCGCGACACAGCAAACATAGTTTCGCAGAAAGGAAAAACCCTCATGGCTGCTGATTTGAAGTCTCCACGCCGCATTGCCACGGAAGAAGCTTTTTCGATTCCCGAGGTGGCGGCGGCTCTGCGCGGCGTTGCCCGCGCTCCCGGAAATAGTTTGGATCTTACGCTAGTGAAGAGAATCTACGATGCGCCGAAGGACGACCACCCGCAAATGGCGGCTCTTCTTCCTCGCCTGCTCGATCTGGAGGAAGAGCGCCTGCGCGACATGGACCAGAACGGCGTCGCGATGCACTTGCTCTCCCTCACCGCGCCAGGCGTCCAAATGTTTGACGCCGACACCGCCACGGAATTGGCCGCGCTCGCCAACGACCGTCTCGCTGCGGTCGTCCAAAAACATCCCACGCGTTTTGCCGGGCTCGCAACGTTCGCTCCGCACTCACCCAAGCGCGCGGCGAAAGAAATGGAACGGGCCATCAAGACGCTCAAGCTGAATGGTTTCATCGTGAACTCGCACACCAATAACGATTACTTCGACGATCCAAAGTTTTTCCCCATCCTGGAAGCGGCTGAGGCGCTCGACGGCTGCATTTATATCCACCCGCGTGCGCCATCGGACGGCATGGCGGCGCCTTTTCGTGATTATGGCCTCGATAGCGCGCAGTGGGCCTACGGCATTGAAGTTTCCACGCACGCCGTGCGCATGATGGTGAGCGGAGTGTTCGACCGCTTCCCCAAACTCAAAATCTGCATCGGTCACATGGGAGAAGCCGTGCATTTCTGGCTCTGGCGTCTCGATTACATGAACAAGAACGCCCAGAATCGCGGCAGCGCGCCAAAGACGCAGCTCACGCCCAGCGAATACTTCAAGCGCAATTTCGTGATCACCACGAGCGGGCAGGAGTCGCACCTGGCGCTCGATTTCTCGATCAAAGCGCTGGGCATCGACAACGTCCTATGGGCAATTGACTACCCGTATCAGCCGTCCGCGCCGGCCGTTCAGTTCATGGATTCCGCGCCGGTTTCGCAGGCCGAAAGGGAAAAGCTCTACCACGGTAATGCCGAGCGCATCTTTCACATCCCGGCCGCCACGGCGCAAGCTTCCAGCGCCCGGTGACCCAACCCGATGCCGCTTGGCGAAAGGCTGAGCGGTCGTCCCTGGCAGCGCTGCTTGCCGTGTCACAATGCCGGGCGCGATGCTACACAGAGCAGTTGGCCAAAACGTCAAAACGTCAAACCGCCAACCCTAGGGTTTGGCGGTTTGACGCTTTGGATGATTGGTTCTCAGCGTGGGGAGCCTTTGGCACGGTCCCAATTTGGGAAAGGAATTTGGAGAGCGGCCTCCAGGCCATTCGGCTGGCCGAGGTTAAGCAGTTCGACAGCTCACCGGAAGTAGGCAGTCGCCAATTGCCATTTGGAGGGTCCTTCACGTCCCGCGAAGGGAAACACGGGATTCGGTGTTGTGGGACAGGTTTGGTGCGCCTAATCTGAGTCCGACCGGCTTTGGCTTGCCGGGCCTTTGCGGCTAAGGCAGCGGATATACTACGATTAGCGCCGCTGATGAGCGACTCCACCCCTTCGAATCCGAGCAATCCCGCTGGCGACATGCTTTGGGGCTTCTGGTACCCCGCGCTGCGCAGCGACCAATTGCTCGCGCATAAGCTCCAGCGCGCCATGCTGCTCGAAGTTCCGCTGGTAATCGGGCGCGACGCCGCTGGAAAGCCTTTTGCATTGCGCGACGTCTGCCCGCACCGCGCGTTCCCTCTTTCGTTTGGCCGCTTCGACGGCTCGTCTGTTGAATGCGCCTACCACGGCTGGCAATTTGACGCGCATACCGGCCAGTGCCGCCACATTCCGTCCCTTACTGCGGATTCGAAGCTGAAGTGCGAACGGATCTTCGCCGGAAGTTTTCCCTGCGAGGAGCGCGACGGCTATATCTGGGCATACATCACGAATCCCGAAGGCCGCGCGCCAGCAGCTACGGATGCGAATGCCGCTAAGCCGATTCCGCCTGTGCCCGAGCTGCCGACCTTTAGTCCGCGCTACAAAATCGCGCACCTCTGGGCCGACCTTCCGTGTAGCGTGGACCACGGCATCATCGGCCTGATGGATCCCGCGCACGGGCCGTTCGTACACCAAGCGTGGTGGTGGCGCAGCCGACGCAGCATTCGCGACAAGGCCAAGCAGTTCGAGCCGATCCCCAACGGATTTCGCATGAGCCCGCACGCGCCTTCCGCCAACAGCGCGCCGTACAAAATCCTAAAGCTCATCACCGGCGAGCCAGCCACCACGATGATCGATTTCGTTCTGCCCAATCAGCGCTTCGAACAAATTCGCGCCGGCCGCTATTGGCTTTCGAGCCGCACCACGGTCACGCCGGTGCGCCGCGATTTGTGCCGTCTCGATTTTGTGGCCGCATGGAACATTCTGCCGTGGTTCCCCATCGTCTCGTTCATCATTCACGTGCTTGGGCCGCGTTTCATCCGCCAGGATACCGAAGTGATTGAGAAGCAGTCGCTGGGCTTGCAATACGAGGACCGCATGATGCTGGTGGACGACGCCGATCGCCAGGCTCGTTGGTATTTCGAACTGAAAGCGGCGCACCTGGAATCGCAGCGCACGGGCCAACCGCTGCGGCACCCCCTCGCGGAGCCCGTCACCCTGCGCTGGCGGTCCTAAGCTTCCTTATTTCGCAATGGCGCCCAGGAACGGGTAGTGCTCGGCGGCGCCCATGAAGAAAAGCATCGGGAGAGACATCCAGAATCCGGTCCGCGAAGCCAGAAACGCCCAGCGCGCCAGCCGCGCCGCTTCGGGAGGCATCGGCGTGCCTTGCTCGGCATTTGCGCGTGTCCACGCGATCAATCTTTTCTGCACTCGCCAGATAATTCCCCAGGCATTCAACAGCATCAACAATCCCATTCCGCCGCCGATGCTGATTGATAAATGCGCGTTCGACGATTCCGGGCTGGCGTTCAATACCAGCACCACCCAGCATGCGGCCACGGCAATCACCACGATCACGGTGATCCGTACCCACGGGCTATCCAGGATTCCGGTGTGTGGCAACTGAAACGGATAAATCAGCGCGAACGCAACGAACCAAACCAGCAACCACCATCCCATCCACTGCCACGCTAGCCACGGATTCCCGGCGTTCCGCGCATCCGCCGCCAGAATCAGCCAGAAATAACGCATCCCGGCGATCACCGTCACCAGCGCCGACCACCGGAACCACCACATCGCTCGCGACATCAGTGCCGGAAAAACCTTCACACGCACCGGCGCTTCCAGCGTCTTCAACGTAGGCGTTCCCACCAGATTGAAAAAATAGAGCAGGCCGATCCAGATGATTCCCGAAACAAAGTGCAGCCAGCGCAGCGCGATTTCTTCGTTCGCCGCGCCCTGCGGAAAACTGATCTGCGGCGTCACAGCATGAAGAGCGAGCGCGAAGGATGAAGCCCACATGAAACACCTCCCGGATCATCGTCGCGCGACCGCATGCTCGCGCAGACGCACGCATACTATCGCAAAAGCGGCAAGCGAGTGTTGTAGACTCTCGGCTTGGCGGAAGGGCATGCCGTGCCGCTTCTAGCAGACTTCCATATGGAGAAAAACAGTGGGGAAAATCTATGCGGGAACTTCGGGCTGGGCCTATGCGAGTTGGAAGCCCAGCTTCTATCCGCCCAAGCTGGCGTCGGCGAAGTTTCTCGGCTACTACGCCACGCGCCTCAATTCAGTCGAGCTGAACTACACGTTTCGCCGCCGCGTCACTGAAAAGCTTCTGGAAGGATGGATTTCCGCCACGCCGCCGGACTTCAAATTCGCCGTCAAAGCCCACCAGAACATCACGCACGTCACGCGCCTGCGCGGGTCCGCTGAGTCGACATTGAGTTTCCTCGCCTCGCTCGATCCCTTGCGCGAGGCCGGTAAACTTGGCCCGGTGCTGTTTCAGTTGCCGCCGTTCCTCAAATGTGATCTCACGCTGCTGGAAAACTTTCTCGCTCAACTGCCGCGCCGCACGCGCGCCGCGATGGAATTCCGTCACGTCTCTTGGTTTTGCGATGATGTCTATGAGCGCCTTCGGCGCGTGAATGTGGCGCTCTGCCAGGCTGAAAGCGACAAGATTGAGACTCCCCACGTGGGCACCGCTGATTACCGCTATTTTCGGTTGCGCAAGGAAGACTATTCAGCCGCCGCAAACAAAGCCTTGTCGCTCCAAATGGACGAGGCCGTCAGCCAAGGCGACGTGTTTGTATACTTCAAACACGAAGACACGCCCGAAGGCGCGCTCCACGCCGAAGCTCTGCTCGCCGCGCGCAATATGAGCTGAGCGCCCTCGGCCTGGACGTTTCGCGAACCGGAGCTCAATCTGCTACTCACTCACATTCCATACGTACAAGAAATCGGCATCCGTGGCGGTCGCAACATGCATCCCGCGTTTTCGCGTCGCACGATTCAGCGCCGAACGTATTTTCTCTTTCGTTGCGGCCAATTCAGCAAGAGGCACTTTGATCGCCGAACCGGCCTTCAATTGGTCAAGATCCTTGAGGATCGTGGAAACGATCAGCTTGTGCTTTCCGTTCCGGCCCTGTGGGACGTCCGCTTGCACCATTGTTTTGAAGTGCGCCGGCGTGATTCGCGCCCGAGTGCTTGCCATACCGTCCTCCCAGATTGAAGATCGTTAAACTAACGAGTCGCTATCGTATCCAAACGTAAAATGAGTGTCAAGATAAAAAGTACTGAACGTAAAGTCCCGCCCGGTTGCTGGCTACGCTATGGAATTCGCATTCAATCCGTTTGTTTCCCTAAAAAGACGATTCCCCTCTCGCTAATTGAAACGTCGATCTTTTAAAGATCTGACCCGTATGAATTCTCCTCTGCTAGGTTTGGGTCGTTGAAAGGAGTGAACCGAAAGTGTCGCGACCAAGAATACATTTCGAGCAGGTCCCCTTGGCAGTCGTTTTGAAGAAGGTCGAAGAAGTCCAATCAAATGAAAACAAACAGCCGAAGAAACGGCAGACTCTGAATCGAAGGATCGAAAATGGGCGGAGCGAAAATGCAAGGAGCGAAAATGCAAGCACCGAAGCGCGGCCATAGTGGGATTCCTGAATTTGTGGGTTCCCCCTTTGATGTCTTTCAGGTGGAAGCCGAGGGCGTGGTCTGGCGTGGAGCGGCCTCAACCTTTGAGGATGCCAATAAGCGAGTTCAAGAATTGGCGTCGGCTTCGCCCACCGATTACATCATCTGGGATCGCAACAGCGGAGCCAAGCACACGATTAGACCGGGCGGTCGGCAAGAGGGCGCAGGGACAAAACGAGCGCATTCCTGATCGCTATCGCCAGTCCCTTCGCAATGAACGGATTCATGGTGCCCAAGAGAGGACTCGAACCTCCACTCCCTTGCGAGAACTAGCTCCTGAAGCTAGCGCGTCTGCCAATTCCGCCACTTGGGCATTGTCCTGCGCGGCCCAAACAGGCTATCACGGCGAAAGATCCAAAGTAAAATCGCTGCTCCCCCTGAAGATCGTATCCGCTCGCCATGCCTCATTCTGATGTTCAAGGTCCAGAACACCTTGGGCGAGCTAAGGAAACGCTCGGGGACTCTGCCGGGGTCTTTACATGAATTCTGGTATGTCGGAAACATCGAGGGTCGGGTATCAAACAGTGATAAGGCTGACATGGCACTCCGAATCCTTCTTGCCGACGATAACCCAAAACTTAGAACCCGCCTGGCTCGCCTGTTGACCTCAGCTCATGACGGCTGGGTGATCTGTGCCGAGGCCGAGAATGGCCAACAGGCGGTCTCGAAGACAATCGACTTGAGGCCAGACGTCGTCGTCCTGGACTTGTCCATGCCGGTGATGGATGGCCTCGAAGCGGCTCGGGAGATCGCCAACGTGTTCGCCTCCGTTCCTATTTTCCTCTATACGCTTCACACCATTCCGGCGTTGGAGCAAGAGGCCGGCAAATTCGGGATCACCCAGGTTATCTGCAAACCCAATTGGCAGAGCCTTTTCGACGCCATTGAGAGCTTCACCAAGGGAGAAGGGGAAGACGCTGATCCACCCTCGTTATCCGCTCCCGGGCCTTCGTGCCCCGGTAGCGTTTCCGGGCGAACTACCCCCGCGACACGGCGCGACTACCATTGATCATTCAATCCGCGTACTCCCTCCTACTCTGGCTCTTAGGTGGTAATTACGCTCTCTTTCTCGCCGAAACTTTGTGACGTCCATTGACTCGGGCGTGTCCATCTCTGTAGAGTGTCTGCAAGCGGTCGCGGGGTAACAGAGGAGAACTCATCATGGCCACAGCCCGCGCGATGCTGGAGCGTCGCCGTTCATCCCGAGTTTGTATTTCCATTCCATTAAGCGTCGTGCGCAGCGAAGCGAATCAGTCGAATAACACTCCCGCCGAAGCTATTTCAATCAGCCGCTATGGAGCGCTGCTTCGAGTTCCGTTCCTGCCTCCAGTGGGCTCGCGCATTGAGCTTCTTCACGCCAGGTCTCAGGAGGTTCGCGAGTTTCGCGTGATCTCAGTCAAGAGTCCGAAGGTACCCGGCTCTTTCGAGCTGGGCATCGAAATTCTCCATCCCGCTCGCAACTTCTGGGGAGTGCAGCTCCCCGAGGATCGCTGCTCCGCCTGAAACTGCACCGGGTGCATCGGTTCGCATTTCAGACGCGCGTCCTTCAGCAGAAGTGGCGGTGACCATTCCTTGGCTAAATTCTTTACACCAACAACCCCTTGCGCCCGTCCTCGCACAATGGCAGCCTTGAAAGTGGAGTAGCAATCACAATGGAAAGCTGAAAGGCGTGCAGATCGAATGAGGGCAAGGAGAAGTACTAAGGGCGAGCGACTGAGCTTGCGAGGGACGCGCACGACCCTTCCAGCCAGTACGGCCACACAGGACGCCACCAATCGCGCAAGCCTGCACACCGAGGCTTCGCGAGTCTGCGAGGCGGACCCGGGGAAATCTAATCGCCAAAGCCGGCGAGTAGAATATCGCGCAACTCGTTCCAAACAAAGGACGCCGCCGAATCCTAATCGCCAAAACTCCCGGCATCTAGATTTCCGTTCCACAAAGCTTCTCAGCCTTGGAATGGCCCGATTCAGTTATCTCCGTTTCGGGTATCATGAGGCAGGAAGTCCACCTGCCAGGAACCTGAATTCAAGGAGCCGGATTTGATTGCGCGCTACACGCGTTCGGAGATGGGCCGCGTCTGGAGCGACGAGAACAAATTCCAGCGGTGGCTCGACGTCCAGCTGGCCGCCTCGGAAACGCTCGCCGACGCTGGAATCGTGCCCCGCGAAGCCGCCGCCAAACTGCGCGCTCGGGCGCGCATCAACGTGGCGCGCATCAACGAAATCGAAGCGAAGGTCCGGCACGATGTGATCGCCTTCACCATCGCCGTGCAGGAAACGGTCGGCGATCCGGAAGCCGGGCGCTGGCTGCACTACGGACTCACTTCCAACGACGTGGTGGACACGGCGCAAGCTCTGCTGGTTCGCGATGCATCGAACCTGATCGAAAAAGGCATTGCGCGCTTCGGCGAAATCCTCGAAAAGCGCGCTTGGGAATTCAAGGACACGCCCGAGATCGGCCGCACTCACGGCATACACGCCGAGCCGATTACTTTCGGACTGAAAATTGCGAACTGGTACGCGGAAAACCGGCGCGATGCGGCTCGCTTTGAAACTGCGGCGCGCGAAATGGCGGTGGGCAAGATTTCAGGCGCCGTAGGCACCTGCACACACCTCGGCCCGGAGATCGAGCAGAAAATATGCCAGCGGCTGGGACTGAGCACGGCGCCGATTACGTCGCAAGTGATCGAACGCGACCGTCACGCGCAGTATCTTTCTACACTCGCAATCGTCGCGGCATCGCTCGAGCGCGTGGCGCTCGAAATCCGCCATCTCCAGCGAACCGAAGTTCGCGAAGTGGAAGAGCCGTTTGGCGGCGAACAGCGTGGCAGCTCCGCGATGCCTCACAAACGCAACCCCGTATCCAGCGAGCAAATTTGCGGCCTGGCCCGCGTGGTCCGCTCGAATTCCCTGGCCGCGATGGAAAATATCGCACTCTGGCACGAGCGTGACATTTCGCACAGTTCCGTCGAGCGGGTGATCTTGCCCGATTCCACGATTCTGGTGGATTACATGCTGCATCGAACCAGTGAAATCGTGGCCAATATGAAAGTTTTTCCGGAAAGAATGCTCCGCAATCTCGACGCGACCAAGGGCCTGGTTTTCTCGGGACAACTGCTGCAGGATTTAGTGGAGCATGGCGCGCCGCGCGAGGACGCCTACAAATGGGTGCAGTCGCACGCGATGGTGGCCTGGGAATCAGAAACCAGCTTCCGCGATCGCATCGCCTCCGACGAGAACATCCGAAAACATTTAGATGAAAAAGCTCTGGCGCACACCTTCGATTTGCAACGGCAGTTGCGAGCCGTCGACGCAATTTTCACGCGCGTCTTCGGCGCTAAATCCTCCGCCGCACGCTAGCACCGCTCACCGGATAAATTTCTTCAAGGGTATATAAGATTGACGAAGTTGAGTTACTGAACGCGCTGGATGTAGCGGCCTTCGGTGGTATCGACTTTTACTTTGTCGCCCGTGCCGACGAACGGCGGCACGTTGATCACCAGGCCGGTCTCGAGCTTCGCCGGCTTCATCACCGAGCTGGCCGTGGCCTTCTGAATGCTGGGCTCGGTTTCCACAACGACCAGATCAACTGTATCGGGGATGAGGACGCCGATGGGCTTCTCGTCGTAATACTCGATCTTCACGGGCATGTTGGGAATGAGGTAGTCCTTGCTGTCACCGACCACGTCGTTCTGTAGCGCAAGCTGTTCGTAATTCTGGCTGTTCATAAAGTGATGGCCTTCGCCATCGCTGTAGAGGTAATCGAATTCGATTTCATCCACTGTCACTTTGTCGAGGAATTCCTCGGCGCGGAACCGGTGATCCAGCATCGAGCCATTACGCAAATTGCGCATCTTAGTGGCCATGGCAGCCCGCTTATTCCCCGGCGTCCGGTGATCCACGCTGTAGATTACGTGGAGATCGCCCTCGTGCTTGATGATCATTCCCGGGCGCAACAGTGTTGCCTTTATCATGACTGCTCCTGGGTTCGCTCTGGAGTTTTCCTGCGGAAGCTATTCAGAAAGGCAATTATAGCGGCCGGGTCGGTGCGCGGTCAAACGAGCGCCTCGGGTTCAGGCGTCGTCTTCTTCGCGAGGCTTCATCCGCCTGATCTTCAGAGTGATGCGGAAATCGCGGGCGCGCGCCTCCGCAAGGATCGCGCGGCGCGTATGGGCCGGCAGGGTTGCCGGATCGATCACGCCGGCGAAGGTGCGGGGGAAATTTTTGACGAAAATCGCCGCGAGATGCGCCGTGGCGTAGGCAATAGGCGTTGACGTCAGCCCGCGCCCGCGAATTTGGTAAAGAGTGGGAAAGCTCGCGTCCCAGCGAATCAGCAAGGGCTGATCGTCTTTTGCGCCTCGCACCAGCACAGCGGCCGCAAACCGGGCATTCTCCAAAACTCCCTCGCGAATCAGTTTCGCGACGCGACGCGGCGTCAAAGTATCAGGAAATCGCTTGCGCACGATTCCCGCCGACCGATTCAGCCGCCCCTGACGATACCAACGGCGCAAGCGCTCAAAATCATTTCCGCCGATTTTGGCATCCAGTTCCCGCATGGGGATCACGTAAGGCAGCATGCACACTTCGTCCTGCGCGGCGAGATAGACGGGTGTCTCGCCAATGGGAGGAGGAAAGCGGAATTTCTCACGCCCGTCGAATCGTTTCGCCAGACCAAAGCGGCCATTGCGATACACGCGAGGCCGCGAAATCGCCGCGTCGTAAGCCACGTCCGCCGACCACGTGGAAATCGGATCCTTACTCTCGGTGCTTTCGAACAGGCGAATTTGCATCGCTTCGACCGAATCGAGTAACTCCGATCCGCGCTGGGCGAGCAAGTTGGTGAGGCCGGGAGCCGCGCCCGCGCAAATCAGCGCCGCGCGATTCTTGGCCACGAAACGCTTGTGGAAGCGGAACTGTTCGGGCCGGAAGGGATGGTGAACGAGATGGGAATTCAGATCGAGGTAATGAGCGCGTAATCGGAGAGCAGCGCGCAAAATGATTTTGTTGTAAACGGCGGGCGAAGCGTTGACGACCAGATTCGCGCCCCGTCCCGCCCGCACGATCGACCACAAATTCCGAGCGTTGGCCTCGACCACCTTGATGTTGGATTTCTTACCGAGAAACCGGTTGGCTCGATCGACATCGCGATCTCCGCACCAGACGGTGTGCCCCTGGCGCGCGAGAAGCCCGGCTAGAAGGGAGCCCGTGCCACCCGCTCCCAGAACGAAGATGCGCATCGGCTCGAAACTCTACCATATCCCCGAGACTGCACACGAGAGTGCGCGGCAAACCTTAAGGGGACGCGCGCATCTGACAATCGGGGGGCGTTGTGTTGCAAGGAATTCGAATCCGCGACTCCCACCGGTTGCGGATGATTTACAATGGGTGCTCATTTGAACCTTTGCCTAGCCGACTGCTTCGCTTCATAATGAGTCGTCCGGATCAGATATGGAGGAGGCACCATGGAGACCATCCCCGTGATGGCGACCACTAACCTGCGGCTCAGCGCGATTCAAAGAGGTCGCGGGCAGGCAATCCGGTTCTCCTACTCCGTGTGGGCATTATTGTTATTTTCAACGGTCGCCGGTGCTCAGGTCTCCCGGCAAAACCCAGTCGCCGGCCCAGAACTCGCCCGCCATAATCTGGCCCAGGTAGGAGCATCAGCAGAGGATATCAAGGTAGTTTTGGCTAAGAATCCGGGTCTTATGGTCGAAGTAAAGCGCTGGGTGGCCAAGGATGCGACCGACCAGGGCCAAATCATCACCGAGCGCGATCTGGCCGATGACGCGATTTTCGAACGCCTCCAGAACGATGTGCGATTTCGTTCCGTGGTCACTCAGCTGCTTCAGCGCTACGGCTATTTGATGCCCACGGTGAATCCGGAGTCAGAGGCTGGAAAAGAGCAAGACCTGCTGATTCAAGAGCGCGTAAAATTCATCGCTCAGGAAGAAGAGCAGCAGAGAGCGCAGGTGTTGCAGCAGACGCGGGACCGGTATGAAAAGGCGCGTAAGTGCTTGCAAGGCGATTCCAGGAGCTGCGAAGGGGCTGCGCAACAAGGGCAACAGGGGCAACTGCCGCAGGAGCTAGGGCCCGAACAGCAGCTTCCAAGCGGGCCCCCGTGGTTCGGCCCGAGTCAGCCGAGTCCATTCATACAACCACCAGCGGGCAGAAACAATACACTGCAGCAAGCCCAGCTCATGCAAACTGGCCAATCGGATGATCAACTCTCGCCGCCACTATCCGGGAATCTGCCCGGTTCGCTAGAGTCACAGGGGCTCGGCGGAGGAGGCGGGACGTCGTCCCTTATGCAGCAGCTGCAGTCCCAGAATGACGGAGAATCGCCCGGTGTTTCTCCGGGCGGTTCCGGATTGACGGGCAACTTGCTCGATCAGTATGCGGGGGGTGGTGATCTCGGAGGTTCATTCGATCGCACGGACATAAATCCTTTCGACATGAACCAGTTTGACATGACGCAGTCAGGTCAAATGGGCGGGGCGGCGATGAATGCGCAGGGATACCGCAATTACTACCCCAATTATTACTTTCCCGGCCCTTTGAGGAATCCGAACCAATCCCTCCTGCAACCGGCGGCGATGGTACGCAAACCAAACCCGTACAATGACATTCCTTCGCTTTATGACATGTACATACAGGCGACACCGCAGCCTGCGGCTGCTAGGCGGTTTGGCATGGACGTTTTCGAAAACAACTCGCAAAACCCCTATGCGATTCCCATGGACTTGCCGGCTGGTCCGGATTACGTGGTGGGACCTGGGGATGGCTTGGCAATCGATCTGTGGGGAGGCGTGTCGCGCCGGATATATAGAAGTGTCGACCGCGAAGGCCGAATCAGCTTGCCCGAGGTAGGTCCGCTGCTGGTAAGCGGGAAGAGTCTTGCCGAGGTTCAGCAGAATCTGCAGCAGGTTCTGCGCACTCAATTTCGCAATATTTCGGCCGATGTTTCGCTTTCGCGCTTGAGAACGGTTCGAATTTATGTAGTGGGCGATGTCGCAAATCCGGGAGCCTACGACGTGAGTTCGCTCTCCACTCCGCTGAATGCATTGTTTATTGCGGGTGGCCCCACACAGGGAGGATCGCTCCGGATTGTGCAGCATCTTCGCGGCGGCCAATTGGTTCAAAACGTGGATTTATACGATTTGCTCCTGCATGGGGTGAAGTCTGACATCCAGCGTTTGCAAAATGGCGACAGTGTTCTGGTTCCCCCAATTGGTCCACAGGTGACTGTTGAAGGGATGGTGCGACGTCCCGCGATTTATGAACTGAAAGACGAGAAGGACTTATCCGGTGTGCTGGAACTAGCCGGAGGCCTGCTTCCAACGGCTACATTGCAGCATATTGAGGTGCAGCGAACCATTGCCCACGACAAGCACACCATGCTCAGCCTCAATATTCCCGCTTCGGACGACGATGCCGAATCAACGAAAAAGCTGGACTCCTTTCAGATACAGGACAGCGATCGCATTCGAGTATTTCCAATAAGCCAGGGTAATGAAGATGCGGTGTATCTAGAGGGGCATGTGATTCGTCCCGGCCGGTATTCCTATCATGACGACATGCGGGTGACCGATTTGATTCCATCGTTCAAGGATTTGCTGCCGGAACCTTCGATGCAGTATGCCGAAATCATTCGTCTTAACGCGCCCGATTTCCGTCCCAGCGTGCAGAGTTTCAACCTCGCAGATGCCCTTGCAAATCCAGCGCAAGCGCCGGTTCTTCACGCAATGGATACGGTCCGAGTTTTCAGCCGCTTCGATTTCGAAAATCCGCCGACTGTATCGGTTCTGGGTGATGTGAGAGCGCCGGGCACCTATCGGACTTCCGGACAAATTCATTTGGCCGACGCCGTTCATTTGGCAGGAGGGATGGAGCCGGATGCGCAGACCGACGACGCGCAAGTGTTCCGGTACATGCCCGATGGCAAAGCGGAGATTTTCAGCGTGTCATTGAATCAAGCCCTTGCCGGCGATTCGACTCAGAATATTATTTTGGAGCCGCGTGACCGCCTGCTCATACATAAGAGCACGAACGCCGTGCAGCCTGCCGTGGTGTACATCGAAGGAGAAGTCGGGAGCCCGGGCCGCTATCCTCTGACCACAAATATGACGGTGGCCGATCTGGTCCGCGTCGGAGGCGGCCTGAAGCCGGACGCCGACACCGAGGATGGAGATCTGACGCGGTATGAATATGCCGGACAGAGCCAGTTGACCGGACAGCATGAGCCGATTGCCATTTCCGCCGCCCTCTCGGGCGATCCGAAAAGTAACGCGCAACTTCACAACGGCGATGTGGTTAGTATTCGTCAGCTTCCCGGTTGGGAGGATTTGGGCGCCACGATTACGCTGAAGGGCGAAGTGAAGCATCCCGGGACTTATGGGATTCGGCCCGGTGAGCGGTTGAGTTCGATTTTGGAGCGGGCGGGCGGATTTTTGCCAGACGCTTATCCCTATGGCGCCATCCTTGAGCGCGTGCAGGTGCGGGATCTGGAGACGAAGGAGCAGAACAAACTCGTGCTACGCGTGAAGGACGCCGAGGGAAGCTTGGAGGCAATGCCGGACAGCACGCCGGCCCAGAAACAAGCGAAGGAAATGGCTCTCGGCCAATATGAGACCACGTTGATGCAGCTAACGACGAACGCGCCCGTGGGGCGTATCGCGATTCGCATTTCATCCCACATAGATCGCTGGAAAAACAAAGCGGCCGATTTCGAAGCGAGAGCCGGGGACACGCTCATCATCCCCAAGCGTCCCGACTACGTGATGGTCACTGGACAGGTCTTCAATCCCACGGCGGTTGCATACCGGCCTGGCAAGAGCGTGAAGTGGTATCTGGAACAGGCTGGTGGAGTAACAACTACGGCGAATCGGAAGTCGATCTTCGTGATTCGCGCGGATGGCTCGATAATTGGGCGAAGGGAAGGGTTGTGGATTGGAAGCTCTCTTGGATCGGTGCTGCAAGCCGGGGACACAGTGGTGGTACCGGAGAAGGCGATCGGCCCCGGCGTGCAGTGGGCCAACTTGTTTACGGCGGCATCGGTTGCTTCCTCTATCGTGAGCACGGTGTTCATCGCCACGCACTACTGATGGTCGGCGCAAGGGTAGAACATTGGGCGAAACTTGTGTTGGCTTGCTCTGTAATTAGCTTTACTGTTACAACCAGAACGAGTTATTGCCAAACGACAGCAAAGGCTTCAAGTGGACCGAGCCAGGCGGCCGCGGCTAGTGCCCGTGAGCGGTCGAATGGGCACCTGCAGCCTGGGACCGCACCTTCGGACTCCACCGATAGTTCGGAGGATTACGAGAATTCGTTGGGAGTTTCGCTTCTGAAGCACATTGCACAAGATCAGAAAGGGCTCTGGACGGCGCCAGCTCGACTGCGGGTGCAGGACAGCATTTGGCTTGTGCCCTTGGGTGGAATAACTGCCGGGATGATTGCAACAGATCGCGACACGAGCCTGCACATATCGAATAGCCTGCATACCCAGAACCGATACGTGAGTTTGTCGAATTATGGAATCGCCGCTCTTGCCGGCGGCACCGGAGCGCTCTACCTGTGGGGCCACTTTACGGATAACGATCACGCACGGGAGGCGGGCTTGCTGGCCGGAGAGGCGGCAGTGGACAGTCTGGCGATCACCGAGGCAGTGAAATACGCCGCGGGCCGGAACCGGCCGTTTCAAGGCAACCATAACGGAGAATTTTGGAGCGGCGGCGATTCCTTTCCGTCCGAACATGCCGCTGCTGCCTGGTCAGTTGCCAGCGTTTTGAGCCACGAGTATCCAGGGCCCTTGCCGAAGCTTCTCGCCTACGGAGCGGCAGCCGCGATCACCGCAGCGCGTGTCGAGGGCAAACAGCACTTCACATCGGACGTGCTGGTCGGCAGCGCAATTGGGTGGCTAACCGGGGAATTCGTCTATAGCCAGCATCACGATCCGGAGTTAGGTGGAGGCGAATGGAACAGCACGTCAGAAATGCTACTCGGCGACCATCCCTATCATCGAAAAGATATGGGATCGCCATATGTTCCGCTCGACAGTTGGATTTATCCGGCGCTCGACCGCCTGGAGGCGCTTGGTGATGTGCCCGAAGGTTTTTTGGGCCAGAGGCCATGGACGCGCATGGAATGCGCGCGACTGATCAGTGACGCTAGCGATGAGGTCACCGGAGACTCCGCGAGTCCGGCGGAAGCGAGCCGGATTCTGGAAGACTTGAACGATGAATTTGCCCGCGAGTTGAATTTGCTGGGCGGAGGTACGAATCGCAATGCGCGGATAGAATCCATTTACGTGCGTGTGACCGGAATCAGCGGCCAGCCGCTCAGCGGGGGCGCCAAATATGACTACGGCCAGACGATTGTGAACGACTACGGTCGGCCCTACGAAGAGGGAACGAACGCGATTGCCGGGGCATCTGGATGGGCAACCGCCGGCCCGCTGGTGGGCTACGTGCGCGCCGAATATCAGTACGCGCCTTCCGCTCCCGCACTGCCGCTTTTGGCACGAGAGGTAATCGCAGGTGTTCAGGACGTGCTGCCCGCAATTCCTCCGGGCAATCCGACACCGGCGATCGGCCAGGCGGACTTGCTCGACGGGTATGTGGGTATGCAGTTCGAGGACTGGGCCATCACCTTTGGCAAGCAGGAGCAATGGTGGGGCCCCGACAAAAGCGGACCGATGTTGTTCAGTAGTAATGCGGCCCCGATTGAGATGGTCCAAATCAATCGAGTGACTCCGTTCACTCTGCCGAGTGTCTTTCGTTATTTGGGTCCGGTGCGAGTCCAATTTTTCCTCGGCCGGCTGACGGGGCAAAACTGGGTCAGCAGCGCTCTGACAGGGATCACGGGTTCGTGGACACAGCCATTGGACGACCAACCCTTCATCGACGGCGGGAAAATAAGCATCAAGCCGACGCCGAATTTTGAAATGGGGATGGGCGTCACCACAATTCTTGCGGGTGCAGGCGTCCCCATGACGCTCCACAAGTTCGGCCAGTCCATTCTCCCAATCGCAAGCAACGCTTTGCCGGGAACCCCGAGTGATCCAGGTGATCGGCGGGGTGGTTTCGATTTCACCTATCGTTTTCCAAAGCTGCGGAATTGGCTGACCCTTTATGGGGATGCTTTCACGGACGACGAGATCAGCCCGTGGCGCAATTGGAACAAGGCTGCCGTTATAAGCGGAATCTACATGCCCCGACTTCCGAAAATTCCGAAACTGGATTTTCGCGCGGAGGGAATTTACACCGATCCACCTGCCATTCAGCCTTCCTTGCAGCACGGCTTCTTTTACATAAACGACCGTTTCCTCAGCGGCTACACAAACGACGGCAATCTGATAGGGAGTTGGATCGGACGCGAAGGCCAAGGCGCGAGTGCATGGACCACATATTGGTTCACTCCTAAGGACAACCTTCAGTTCAATTTCCGGCACGAGAAGGTGAGCGAGCAATTGATTCCTCACGGTGGCACCATCACAGACGCGGGAGCAAGCGCATCATTTTGGCTGCACTCTACTTTGAGCGTGACGGCTTCAGTGCAATACGAGAGGTGGAGCTTTCCGGTTATTTCACAAACGAGACAAACAGATTTGACCACCTCGATTGGGTTGACGTTTTGGCCGTGGTCCGGCCATGGAATGGCGGATAAGCCAAACAACTAGGCGTAGGAAGGACGGTTAAAAAACAGGAAGCTATGCCGCGAGACCCTCATCGCCCGATGATTGGGGATTTGCCGAGCCAGGAGGTCGGCCTCATTCGCCGCGATGAAATTATTCTCCCTGAGGAGATCGGTTACCGGAGGCGCCGTGGACAGTCACTAGCGGCATTGCGCCTGCTTTGGGAACATAGACGGTTGCTGTTCAAAGTGACCGCGGTCGGATTCATTGCCTCCCTGCTGATAGCCCTTCTAATTCCGGCGCGCTATCAATCGACGACACAGTTGATGCCGCCCGACCAGTCGGGAAATATGGGAGCGCTTGCAGCTCTCCTTAGCAGCAAAGGCGGAGAGGGAATGGCGGGCTTGACCGAGGATCTGTTTGGATTGAAGACCTCCGGAGATCTTTTCGTTGGCGTCTTGGGAAGCCGAACAGTTCAGGACGATCTAATTCGAAAGTTCGACCTTCGAAGGGTATACGGTACTCGGTCTTGGGAAGCCGCGCGCAAGATTCTAGCGAAGCGCACCGATGTAACGAGCAACCGCAAGAGTGGCATCATCACCATTCAAGTAACCGACCGAAGTCCGCGGCGTGCTGCGGCACTGGCCCAGGAATACACGGCGGAATTGGACAATGTTGTTACCAACCTGAATACTTCCTCAGCTCACCGTGAAAGAGTTTTTTTAGAGGGCCGGCTGGCGGAGGTCAAAAAGGACCTTGAATCGGCTGAGAAGGCTTTCAGCGACTTTGCTAGCAAAAACACCGCCGTCAACATTCCCGATCAAACTAGGGCCATGATAGGAGCTGCTGCTGACCTTGAGGGGAAATTGATGGCCGCTCAAAGCGAGGTCGAGTCTTTGAAACAAGTCTACACAGATAGTAACGTCAGGGTTCGCCAGTCTCAAGCGCGAGTGGATGAGCTTCGACGGCAACTGGGAAAGATTGGCGGCAAGCCGGGTGGCGAGTCTGCCCCGAATGGTGGCGACTTGGAGTCTACCTATCCGGCGATTCGGCAACTTCCGGTTCTCGGTGTGACGTATGCGGATTTGTACCGGGGAACAAAAGTTGAGGAAGCGGTGTTCGAGAGTCTGACGCAGCAATACGAACTCGCCAAAGTGGAGGAAGCGAAGGAGACTCCGAGTGTCAAGGTACTCGATCCAGCGGAAATTCCGGAGAAGAGGTCGTTTCCTCCGAGGCTGCTGATCATGACGCTGGGAGCTGCGCTGGCATTTGCCGTCGGAGTGGCGTTCGTGTTTGGCAGGGCCGAGTGGAAAAGTATAGCCTCGGATGACCCCGGGAAAGCATTCGCGCAAGAGGTGCTCGCCACTGTAAAGGCGAGCCTCCCAGGGCTCTCGTCAAATGGATCCGGCGACGGGAGTAACACTGCGAGTCGCAAGGAAAACAAACCAAGCGGTGCGGCGGACGCCTAATCGTCCGTGCAACGCGGAGAAAAGAAAGGAGATTATTCACCTGACAAAAAAGGCGCTTATCACTGGCGTCACGGGCCAGGATGGATCCTACCTTGCCGAGTTGCTCCTTTCCAAGGGCTACGAAGTACACGGCATCAAACGCCGCTCGAGCAGCTTTAATACGTCTCGAATTGACAGCATCCTTCCGGACTGGCACGAGGGTGCCGCTCGTTTGTTGCTGCATTTTGCCGACCTTTCCGATTCTACCAGCCTGATCAAATTGCTCTATCGGCTTCAGCCCGATGAAATATATCACTTGGGTGCTCAGAGCCACGTGAAAGTGAGCTTCGAGATACCCGAATATACGGGCGATGTTACCGCGCTTGGGACGGTCCGCTTATTGGAAGCCGTTCGAGAAACGGGAATTAAGGCTAAGTTTTACCAGGCGTCGAGCAGCGAAATGTTCGGAAGAACGCCGGAAGTCCCGCAGCGCGAGACGACGCCATTCCGGCCCAGTAGTCCCTATGCCTGCTCCAAGGTCTACGCCCACTGGATGACTGTGAACTACAGGGAGAGCTATGGCCTTTTTGCTTGCAACGGGATTCTTTTTAATCACGAATCCCCGCGCCGTGGAGAAACTTTTGTGAGCCGCAAGATCACCCGCGCAGTTGCGCGGATTCGTGCGGGCTTGCAAGATACCCTCTATATGGGAAACCTCGAGGCCAAGCGCGACTGGGGTTATACGCCGGAATATGTGGAAGCGATGTGGCGAATGATGCAGCTCGATGCGCCGGATGATTTTGTGATCGCCACCGGTGAAACCCACACGGTGCGCGAATTCCTCGAGCGCGCGTTTACGCACGCCGGCCTTGATTGGGAAAAGCATGTCGTGATTGATCCGAGGTATTTTCGCCCCACCGAAGTCGACCTTCTCCAAGGCGACGCCAGTAAGGCTGCGCACGTCCTCGGATGGAGGCCTAAGGTAAGATTCGAGGAATTGGTAAGAATTATGGTCGAGGCGGATGTAAAGCTGCTCAGCGATCAATTGGGTGGTCGATTGGTTCGCGAGATGTCAGCTCGAGGGCAAGAGTAGGATTCGTTAAACTCAATTGAAAATCAAATCGATATCCAGCTTCAGGTTGGATCTGCTTGCGAACATTTCTGGAGTGGGGTGGTCAGCCCTCGCGCAAATCGTGTGTATCCCTATCTATATTAAATTTCTGGGGATTGAGGCATTTGGTTTGGTTGGTTTTTATCTTGTCTTGCAATCCCTCTTTCAGGTGCTGGATTTTGGGCTGAGCCCGACTGTAAACCGGGAGATGGCGCGCTACTCAGTCCAGCCAGAGAAAGCGGCCGAAGCCCGGGACTTGGTGCGTACCCTTGAAGCAGGCTACTGGATGGTGGGGATTGCAATCGGAGCAACGGTCTTCATTGCGGCACCCTTCATAGCTACCCACTGGATCAAAGCTGGCACTTTTCCGATCCGGAGTGTCCGGCAAGCGGTAATGATCATGGGCATTCTGGCGTTCTTTCAATGGCCGCTCAGTTTCTATCAAGGTGGCTTGATGGGCTTGGGCCGGCAAGTTCTGTTCAATACACTCAAGATTTCGCAGAGCACTCTCGCCTACGGCGGGGCTGTTTTGATTTTGTGGCTTGTCTCGCCCACCATCCGGGCATTCTTCTTATGGCAGGCGGCCGTAAGCGCGGTGCAGGCTTTTCTGGTGGCCGTTTTTTTTTGGAAGAGCTTGCCTCCCGCAGATCGCGCTCCCCGATTCAACGTAAAATTAGTCAGAAATATTTGGAGATTTGCCGCGGGGATGAGCGGCATCACGGCCTTTGCCTTGATCCTGACCCAAGCAGATAAGGTCATCGTTAGTAAGCTATTTAGCTTGAGAGTGTTTGGCTACTACACTGTTGCAGGGATGCTCGGAGCGGGCTTGTCCCTGATAATCGCCGCGGTGTTTAATACGATCTATCCCCGTTTTTCGTCTCTGGTGGCAGCCGGCAATGAAGAAGGTCTTCGGAACCTTTACCATCGTTGCACGCAAATGATGGCGGTCATTATCTTACCGCTAGGGGCCATTCTGGCACTGTTCTCCGTTGACATTCTGCGAGTGTGGACCAGGAATCCCGAGGTCGCGCATCACGGCGGGCCAATCGCAACCTTTCTCGTGATCGGAACGGCACTGAATGGCCTGATGATGTTACCTTACGCCTTGCAATTGGCCTATGGCTGGACGAGTATCGGTCTAAAAATCACCATAGTGATGACCATCGTTGTTGTTCCCGCCGTCGTGGTTATGGCCAGAGCGTACGGACCGGTGGGTGCTGCCTCTGTATGGTTCATTTTAAACGGCGCCTACATGGCAGTTGGCGTTCCGCTCACCCATCGCCGATTACTTAAAGGTGAAACGTGGCGGTGGTTCGGCGATATTGCCTTGCCGCTGCTGCCCGTTGTGCTCATCGTCGTTGCTTATCGGAGACTAGCTCCCGCATCTATGTCGATTCCTGCCGCAGTTTGCGCGTTAATGCTTCTGTTCTTTTGTACCCTGGGTGTTGCTGCGCTAGCTTCACCCTTAATTCGGCCGTGGGTAATGACGCAGGTATTGAGAGCAAAGACTTGACCCTTAGAGCCCTGAAACGTCGTTTGAAGCGCTTTCCATCTCTTGTGGCCCTTCGCAGGTCTCTCAACCCGGGTATTCTATCGGATTGGTGGAACACCTATTTTCCCCAGCGGAAGGGATCTGTTCTTACACCGCTCGGGTTTAAGTTGGTAGCGAGTAACTATGCCGCGAACCGTGCGATGCAATCGGGAACGTTCGAGGCAGAGGAAACGGAAATCATTCGATGCAACTTGAGCACCGCGGAAGTGTTTGTGGACGTCGGTGCAAACATCGGCTTGTACACCTGTTTGGCCCGTTCGGAGGGCAAGTATGCTATTGCAATCGAGCCCCAACTTCGAAATCTTGAATGCCTCTATGCGAGTTTGTCGCTAAACGGCTGGATGGACACCGAAGTGTATCCGTTAGGCCTGGCGGCTAGTTACGGGCTTGCCATTTTGTATGGTGCCTCAGGCCCCAGCGCTTCACTCCTCGCTGGTTGGGCGGCGTATTCCAGACGCTCCCGGCAGACAGTTGCCGTAACAACGCTCGACACCCTTCTCGGTGACCGCTTTAGCGGGAAGCAGCTTTTGATCAAGATCGATGTCGAGGGGGCCGAATACAACGTATTGAAGGGAGCGGAAAAGACCATCAGGAGATTGCCTAGGCCCACTTGGATGATTGAAATTTGCTTGAACGAGTTTCATCCAGCGGGTGTCAATCCGGATTACGCTGCCACCTTCGAACTATTTTGGAATCAAGGTTACGAAGTCAGGACCGCGGACCGGCAGAACCGCTTGATCCTTCCGGACGACGTAGCCCAATGGGTTAAGGCAGGACGCTCCCAGTTGGGAAGTATAAACTATATCGTGACTTCGGATGCATAGCCCCTGCCTTGTCGAAACGTCGGGCCATAGCAAAAAGCGATGAGCGTCGAAATACTGCAATCACAAGCAGAAATTGATCAGGCACGGAATCAACTCCGGGAGAGGAGGATATCCTTTGCTAGCCCTTGGTGGCGCCGTCTCGCAAGCAAGCTCCGCCTTTCGAGTGCCATTAGTGTCGGCGACGAGCTAAAAAGCTGGGATATCCTCAAAACAGTGGATTTCGTCGAAAAGAACCTATCAAAAACGGACCCGATTCTGGATATCGGCGCATTCGCTTCGGAGCTTCTGCATATCTTGCATCATCTGCGCTACCTAAATCTAACCGGCATTGACCTGAATCCGCGTGTCAGGGAAATGGCATACGCTGACGCTATACATTACAAAGTCTCAGATTTTATGCATACGCCCTTTAAGAACGAATCATTTCAAGCTATTAGCGCCATCTCCGTGATCGAGCATGGATTTAACAGCAAGCTGCTCCTTGCGGAAGTCTCCCGGCTACTTCGTCCGGGCGGATATTTTATTGCTTCGTTTGATTATTGGCCGGACAAGATTGATACGCGCGGCGTGACGTTTTTCGGAATGGACTGGCGGATATTTTCTGAGCATGAGGTCCGCGCATTTCTTGATGAGGCAGCGGAGTATGGGCTCTCTCCCCATGGCAATGTCCACCTAGCTGGACAAGATAGGCCCATCAATTGCGCGCAAAAGGATTATACGTTTGCCTGGCTGGCCCTCCAGAAAACTCCTAACAACGCTAGGGTGCAAACATAACTCGATTTTTCTTGGTCACTGATATTTGTGAGAATTCTGTTTATTTCTGGTTCGCTGCCGCCGATGAAATGTGGTGTCGGTGACTATACTGCGAATCTTGCCCGAGCGTTAGCGAGGTGGACGAACACGTCCGTCGCGGTTCTAACCGACGGAGCGGCCACCTCAGCACCTTGCAGCTGGGAGTTCGAGGTTTTTCCCATTGCTCGCGGCTGGAGAATGCTCGATGTCTTCCCGATCGTGACGGTCGTGCGCCGTTGGCGTCCTGACGTCGTGCATATCCAATACCCTACCCAGGGATATGGGCGCAGGTTTCTGCCCTGGCTTTTGCCGAGCCTGTTTCGGTTGGTGAATGTGCCGGTTGTCCAAACTTGGCACGAGTATCACCTGGAAGGACACAGGCGCAACATACTCAACGTCGTTTTAGCTGGCGGTCTAGTTACAGTGAGACCAAACTACAAAGACTTTATGTCGCCATGGTATCGATGGCTTATTAGGCACAAAGAGTTTCAATTCATACCCAACGCTTCTGCGATTCCACAACTCCGCTTAAGCGAAGACCAGAAAGCTATCGTGCGTTCGCGTTACGTTCCTACGTCAGCCAATTTAGTAGTCTATTTTGGATTCGCGTATCCGGCCAAGCGTGTTGAGTTGCTCTTCGAGATCGCCGATCCTCTAAAGGACCATCTTGTATTAATCTGCGACCTGAGCCCAGGGGACGCATACCACAAGATGATCCTGGATCGGATAAACGATGAGCGCTGGGCTGACAAGGTGACGGTGACGGGATTTCTACCCGCCGAAGAAGTGGGCCGCTTATTGGCCGCCGCCGATGCAGTGGTATTGCCGTTTCGGGATGGCGGCGGAAAATGGAATACGTCCATCCACGCCGCTGCAATTCAGGGGACATTCGTATTGACAACTACACGCGAGCGCGCTGGTTATGATTCAGCGGGAAACATCTACTTCGCAAGATGCGACGACATCGCTGGAATGCGCGATTCGCTGCGAACGTATATTCGTAGCAAGGGTAATGGGAACATTGAGGTACAGCCTTCTGATTGGGAATCGATTGCCTCCGCGCATATGGCGTTTTATCCTCGCGTAATCGGAAAACTATCAACCCGATGAGTAACACGAGGCTGTCGATCTGCATAGCAACGCGCAACCGCGCCGGACTCATTGGCGCCACCCTGGAAAGCATCATTTGCCAGGCAACTGAACAAGTCGAAATCGTAGTACTGGATGGAGCTTCCACAGACAACACCGGCGAGGTCGTTCGTCGATACCAGGAGTCGTTCCCGCGGCTGCACTACTTTCGGCAAGACACGAATATGGGCATCGACAACGACTTCGCGAATGCGGTTGGTCTAGCGGAAAGCGAATATTGCTGGCTGTTCAGCGATGATGACCTCTTGAAACCTGGCGCAATACAAGCGGTCCTCGATGCAATCAAGGGCGGGTACGGACTGATTATCCCGAACGCCGAGGTGCGGAATGCGGATTTATCCAAGTTGCTGCAGCCTCAAAGGCTCCCGCTAGTCAAGGATCGAGTCTATAGACCAAGCGAAGGCAGCCTTCTTTTGGCGGACGTGGCGCACTATCTGACTTTCATCGGATGCGTAATCATTCGACGTCAGTTGTGGGACGCAAGGGAAAAGAAGAAGTACTTCGGTTCGTTCTTTGTACATGTCGGGGTGATATTCCAAAGTCCGCTCCCGGACGATACTCTCATAATTGCTAAACCCTTGGTCTCGATCCGATATGGCAATGCCATGTGGTTTAGCAAATGCTTTGAAATGTGGATGTTCAAGTGGCCGGAGCTAATCTGGTCGTTTACCGGCTACCCGGACTCGGTTAAACTCCAAGTTTGTACCAGAGAACCGTGGCGGAAGGCCAAATCCCTTTTGCAAAATAGGGCACAAGGCACCTACTCGATAGAAGAGTACCGCGAGTGGCTGGAGCCGCGTCCGAAATCCGGCTGGACGTACGCCATCACCATAGGGATCGCGTACCTTCCGGGTCGTATTGCCAACCTTCTAGGAATTGTCTACTGGTCGATCATTTGTCGGCGGTCTGATCGGCGTATGCGCCTTCTAGATTTATCTAATAGTCGATATTATGTTTTTAAATCAGCTAAGCAGCGCCCACAAGCCGAGGGCCATCCCGCCGTGAAGTATTCTGGGGATTCAATCGAATGACCGCCGTTTCTTTCCCCCTAGGACGAGAGTCAGGATCTCTCCTTTCACTATGCCCACTGCCCTAATTACTGGAGTGAATGGCCAAGATGGGTCGTATTTGGCGGAGTTCCTCTTACTGAAGGGATACCGTGTGGCTGGTACCACGCCGAATTTGAACGCGGATCAGGACCGCATCCTCCACATTCGCCAAGAGCTCGAAGTCGTTGAGACTGACCTGCTGAATCAAGCATTGGTCGAGGATATCCTGAGCCAGTACAAGCCGGATGAGGTGTACAACTTGGCCGCGTATGCCTCAAGCAGCGAATTATGGACACAACCCGCGTTGACCGGAGAGCTAACTGCACTCACGGTGGCGCGCATACTTGACGGCATTCGCAAGATCGATTCCGAGATACGATTTGTCCAGGCTTCCAGCAGCGAGATGTTTGGGAATACGATGGAAGCGCCGCAGACCGAAGCGACAGCCTTTCACCCCCGCAATCCATACGGCGTCGCGAAGGCCTACGGCCATTGGATGAGCGCTGTTTACCGGGAGCAGCAGGGACTCTTCGCCTGTTCGGGCATTTTATATAATCACGAGAGCCCCCGGCGGGGACTCGAATTTGTGAGCCGCAAGATCAGCCATACGGTGGCAAAAATAAGCCTTGGCGAGGCGAAGGAGCTTCGTCTCGGCAGCCTCGATGCGCGGCGCGACTGGGGGTTCGCGGGCGACTATGTGCAGGCTTTGTGGCTGATGCTGCAGCAGCCACAGCCTGATGACTACGTCATTGCGACCGGGCAGACCCAATCTGTGCGCGATTTCTGCGAAGCGGCATTCGCGCACGTGGGCCTGGACTATAGGAAGTTTGTGATCGAGGACGTTGCCAATTGCCGGCCGGAGGAGAGCGTAGTGCTGGTCGGTAATCCGACAAAGGCGCACCGCGTCCTCGGCTGGAAGCCCAAGGTCACATTCCGAGATTTGGTGCGACTGATGGTCGACGCGGACATGAAAGCGATTCTTGATAGCCGGCAGCATCAGGCAAAAGTTGGCTAACCGAGTCCAGCGCCGACCTGGCCCATAGGACCTCTCAGGAAGGAAAAGGGAGAACGCGTGATAACCAGAACTACTTGCCGAGTTTGCGAAGGATCGCTTGAGTGCGTGTTCTCCCTGGGAGAGCAATACATCTCGAACTTCGTGTCTCCTCAGCAGCCCGATGGACCCAAGGCGCCATTGGAACTCGTACTATGCAATCGCTGTAAGCTTCTGCAGCTGAAGCACACCGTTTCGGGAGAAATGATGTACCAGAGTTACTGGTATCGCTCGGGCACCAATCAGACCATGCGGAGTGCTCTAGCTGATATTTCCGGTACCGCTGAGCGGCTGATGAGTCTCCGGGCAGGAGAGGCGGTGCTGGACATCGGCTGCAATGACGGAACTTTACTCGCTTCCTACAAAACTCAGGGGATTTTCAAAATCGGCTTTGACCCGGCCGAGAACTTGGCTGTTTTCTCCCGAAAGGTGGCGGACAAGGTCGTCAACGATTTCTTCGAATCGGACGCGTTCCATCGCGACCCTGACCTTAAGAACCGCCGACCCAAGATCGTGACTTCCATCGCTATGTTTTATGATCTGGAAGATCCGAATAAGTTCGTCTCGGATATTAAGGAAATTATGGATCCGAGCGGGCTTTGGGTCGTGCAAATGAGCTATCTGCCCGCGATGCTCAAGCAGCGCGACATTGGCAACATTTGCCATGAGCACTTGGAATACTATTCGTTGCAGTCATTGGAGTATCTGCTGGCGCTCCATGATTTCGGGATTGTCGATGTGGAACTCAATGACATAAACGGGGGCAGCCTCCGAGCTTATATTCGCAATCGCGGAGCCAGCGGCGCCCCTTGGGATGACAAGACGCTCCAGGCGCAGGCCGCCGAGAGAGTGGAAGCGCTTCGTCAACAGGAAGTAAAACTGGGCCTAGGGGAGAGCGCCACGTATCGGGAGTTTAGCGCCTGGTTGGAACGAATCAAGCGTGACGTATCGACATTCATCAGCGACCAGGTACGCCAGGGCAAGAAGGTTTTCGTCTACGGTGCGTCGACAAAGGGAAACACGATGCTCCAGTACTTTGGCCTCGACCATCAGTTGATAGGGGCCGCATCTGAACGCAACACCGATAAGTGGGGCAAAGTGACGGTTGGTACCCGTATCCCAATCATTTCGGAGGCAGATGCGCGGACCGCCAAGCCGGAGTATTTCCTTGTGCTGCCATGGCATTTTCTCGATGAGTTTCGGGAGCGCGAAAAGAACTACTTACTGAATGGCGGGAGGTTTATCGTCCCTCTTCCTTACTTCGCCTTGATCTAAAGTTTGACCAGATGCGTAACGACGACAACGGGCAGACTGGCGTCGCACAGTGTGCGTAGGGTGACGTGCATGCCGACAGTTAAACTCGGTTGGTCCGCTGCCCGCGGACCTGTAGGAACCTCAGAATGAGGGATGAGCGCCAGGCGATTCGGCTACAAGACTTTACCGCTGTAGCCATGTGGGCTTTCGTCCCTACGTTGTTGGTTACAGCTCTGCTTCTTCATAGTTTAGTCCAATCCAGTGCACTCCTCTGGGCCTGGTCCATTCTCTTGCTGCCAATTGCAGTCATCGTTCTGAAGTTCGATTATTTAAATCCTATGCTGGCCCTCCTGCTGCCTTGGATTGGGATCACGCTTTTTGGCACGCTGGAAATTAGCAAGTACGCGCGGCCCGTAAGCGAGAAGACGTATTCACTTCTCTTGGCGGTGGAGATTTCCGCCGTTATCGCTTACTACCTCAGCGCGGTCTCCGAGAAGCATTGGAGGCGCAGCCAACAAACCTGGGTCGTCAAGTCCAGAGGATATCGAGCGTTAGTGATCTCCTACGTTGCACTCACGATCTTTAACGTGGCGACGGCTGGCTATGTGCCGATTATCCGGGGAATACAGACCGGGGACACTGGGTATTCGGATTTTGGAATTCATGGAATCTATGGTTTCTACAACGCTTTCGCAAACGCGCTGGGCGTTCTTTCCATTTATCTTTATCTCAAAACCCGGAGAAATGGATACTTATGGATTTGGAGCTTGATCCTCACAGTCTTCGTGATCTTTGTCACTCGACAGAACATTGTTTCGATGCTCGTCGAGAGTTTTGTAGTTTATTGTTTTGTCCGGGGCCGCGTGCGGCTGCGGAATCTCGCGATTGCGACCGCGGTTGTTCTGGTCCTCTTCGGAGTGGTAGGCAATCTGAGGAGCGGTGATATCAAAACGATCGCGGGCGTCACGGACGAGTATAAGAATCTGCCCGATGCCGCGGTGTGGGTATACGCGTATGGCTACTTCAATGTCCTGAACCTTGATAACCTCGTATCGAATCCTCAGGTGCCTGTTTATAACGGCTCCTCGGTCCTGGGCTTGGTGCCCTCCACGTTCCGGCCTAAGATCTCATATTACGATGACCTGCCGGAGGTGGAAGCTTTCAATGTCCTATCCTTTGTCGCGCCGATTTATGCTGACGTAGGATTCTTGGGCTGTGTGCTGTTCACTGGGGTAGTTGTTTGGTGGAGCGGGTGGTCCTATCGGGAAGCCAACGAAGGGAGATCGTTCTATGCAATTACAAAATATGCGGTCCTGTTTTTCTGTGCGCTCTTTTCTTTCTTTGTGAACTTATGGTTGTACCTGCCGATCATTGCCCAGATCATTTTCTTGAAAGGCTTCAGTAAATATCTTTTGGGGCCCGAAGACAGCACATCGGATGAGACCGGCAGGTTGAATATTCCTGCCCTGAGTCGCTGATGAATGCGTCGGGCCGAAGCGGTCCACCATGCCGGAAATGAGCGTCATCATCGTGAACTGGAACGGCAGGCATTTCTTGGACACTTGCCTCGATTCTCTTCGCCGACAGACGTTTCGTAGCTTTGAAACCATTCTGGTAGATAACGGTTCACGGGACAAGTCTACGGACTATGTGCGCGCTCAGTTTCCCGAGGTGAAGGTGATTCCGTTGGGCGAAAATCGAGGCTTCGCGGGAGGGAACATAGCCGGATTTGAACAGTCATGCGGCGAGATCATCGTCCTTTTAAATAATGACACCGAGGCAGACGCGAATTGGCTGGAACAAATTCATGAATCCGCCCGGGACTTCCCCAAGGCAGGAAGCTTCGCCAGCAAGATGCTGTATTTCGATGATCGGCAGCGAATCGAGAACTGCGGGTTCGGGGTCACGTCTGCGGGAATGACAGTGGATCTCGGCCGCAATGAATTGGACGGACCCGCGTGGGCAACCCCTCGCGCCGTCTTTGGCGCTTGTGGAGGAGCCGCCGCGTATCGTCGAGCCATGATTGAGCGCATCGGTTTCCTGGACCCCGATTTTTTTTTGGGCTACGAGGACGTCGACTTCAGCTTTCGCGCCTGTCTTCAGGGTTACACATGTGTCTTCGTACCGCATGCCATTGTCTATCACCGCTTCAGCGCAACGAGAGGGAAATATCCCGCGGATCAGGTTTTCTTCTCTCAACGAAATATCGAATTTGTCTATCTGAAGAACATGCCGCTCGGCTTGATGTTGCGTTCCCTACCTCAAAAAATTCTGTATGAGGTCGGGGGGGCTATTTATTTTCTAAAGATGGGCGTCGGGGGAGCGTTTCTTAAAGCAAAGTTCGAAGTTATTCGCCGCCTCCCATCGCTCCTCCGCAAGCGTAAGACGCTTCGGAAAAGAAAAATCCTTCCCGACAGGGACCTCCGCTCGATTATGCAGGGCAACTGGCTGACTCTGAAAGCAAAGCGGTTTTCGGCGGCCTGGCTCGGTCCAGCCAAAATTTCTCCGCGAAACTCCAAATCGGGTCCCTGACTCCGCATTAAAGCTCCGGTCGCCAATCAAGTGCCCGCGCAAATGTACTGAAACGAGTCCCCTGAGGTTCCCGCAAAGGTCACGCTCGATCCGGAATCTTGAACAACCTCGATAGGAGTCGGCTTGGTGTCGTCGTTCGCCGTGCAACTGTAGCTTGTCGAACTGGTAAAAATTGCGCCGCTGGAAAAGTGCACCGTCACCGTCCGGCCGGAAAGAGTTGCACGATCGCTAACAATATGCGCGCCGCTCTGTTCCTTGCCGGACGCCGTATAAATTCCCGGCGCGGTGCGCGCGTTCAATATACCGTTTACATTGAGCGACGGATTTGCGGGAGCGCCTGCGCCGCCGAAGAATTGCACATTTCCTCTCGGTGTGAACCGCTCCCACCAATAGTCCGCGTCGGTGGTACCGTCTCGAACCAGGAAGTCTCCGCCTTCGTTGTCGATGTTCATTCCAAAGAGACTCACACCCCTCGAACCGCCACCCTCGAAAAATACCAGCGAATTTGGTAGGCCCGAAATGCCCGTCTGTGCCGGTTGCGCATTGACAAAATTGTTTGGGGCGTTAGAAAAACGAATGGATGGGGAACTTCCGGAAGTTAGGAGCGCAGAGCCTTCAAACCAGTTCAATGTCGTATTTTCAAAGACGACGGCGGTTACGGCAGTTGTGGAATGCGCGACTCCGTAAAATTTATTGAATTGAGGCTCATAGCCGCCGTATGCATTGGAATCCCCAAACCGAACTTGCGCCGTCGTATTGCCAATCACCAGGCCGCCGTAGTAGCGATTGTCCTCGCACGGGAAATCTCCCCTCCTTGCTTCGCCTTGCCAGAAAACTCCGATCGAATTGGAGACGTTACCCTCCACGTACACCACATTCTCCACTGTGTTCTGCGCGGCGCCAATGCCTGTGAACAGAACGCCGTCACCCCCAGAGAATCCCGATATTTCGTTTATGGTGGCTCTGCTGAACTCGCCGCCCCTGAATACCAGGCCGTTGCCGGTTCCGCTTCGCGGTCCAACGAGCCTTTCAAGGTTCAGGGTTATCCAGCCCCCGACGACAATAACCGCGTCTCCGGATGTTTTCTTGACGCGCAGCGTTGATCCAGGCCCGTCCCAGAAAGCCTCATTCGAGAGCGTAATGCTACCGCCGGTCCCAATTGTAAGCGCGGCGTCAGGCATAACCATCACGCGCACGTTTCGAAGTAGGATTGGGTCCGTGATGGTTTCCCTGAACCCGTCGCTGATCAGGATCGTCCCGTGGTCCAGCCCGGAGAGCGCAGCTTGTAGGGTGGGATATCCGGATGCCCCACCGTCAACGCACCGAATCTTTTCAAGATTCTTGCACCGTATCTGCCCAGTAGGAATATCCGTTCGCGATTGGCGGCCGTTGAAACCCGGATCCTCATTCTTAGTCGATTGCCTGGGCGCCCTGCTGTCCAGGGGATGAGCAGCCTGGGCTTTTGCTAACGTCAGAAAAGAAGACAGCAACAGCACGGTGGTCATAACTCTCGCAGGGGTGTCCAATCCCCATTTTCCGCGGTACAGGCAAGCCAGGCCTCTCTGCCCTGCCCCAATCCGACCCCGGTGAAGCAGCTCCGGCAATCCTGATTTGACGATCATTGATGGTTGCTCCCAGGCATGCATTGTCGTTTCATCCACGAAATGTTCGCATTTCTAGTTGCTGAGAAAGCGGAATTATATATCGCGGAAGTTTAAAGCATAAAAATCGGCGCGATCCACCGGACGATGGCGCCAATCGAATAAAGGGGAGTGTCCCTCTGCTGACAGGTGAGGATCGAATCGGGTAGTATCGGATGGGCGCATCTGGGCATCATTGGAATGTTGCTATTTTCGTGCTACGGTAAACAGTGCCGCCCTGCAACAGCCGCAAGGACCTTCAGCACGAGGGTTCTGTAAATCCCAGGCCACCTTTCGACGGGCAATTTCGGTCGTGATCGCTTGATTGAGGCATCTATTCTCATTCCTACGAAGAACGGAGCGGGTGATCTTCCGGCCTGCCTAGAAGCCGTCTTTTCCCAGAAAGACGTGGGTTCGATCGAGGTCGTTGTCGTGGACTCGGGTTCAACGGATGCCACGCTCGAGATCGTCCGGAGTTATCCAGTCCGGATCGAACAAATTCCTCCCGCGACATTTCACCATGCTCGGACACGAAATTTTGCCGCCGGTCTTGCGAGCGGCGAATTTCTGGTGTTCTTGTCCCAGGACGCCATTCCTTCTTCCCCCGCGTGGCTTGCTGCCTTGTTGGATAATTTCCAGGATTCATCGGTCGGTGCGGTTTACGGCCGGCAGTTGGCAAAACCAGGCGCCGGGTCGGAGCGTGAGCAGGTTTTTGCTAACCTCTATGGTGAGGCACGTTTGCTGAAGCGCCCGGGAGACGAAGCGAAACTCGGGTATAAGCACTATCACTTTTCAAGCGTGAATGCGGCTATCCGCAGAAGCGTATGGAAGGCCAACCAGTTCCCGGATGACCTCAAGGTCTTTGAGGACGTCGGAATCGCAACCAGAATTCTTCAGTCAGGCTGGAGCATCGTCTATGAGCCCCGCGCTGCCGTGTATCACTCGCACGATTTCGCATCCGGAGCGCTCTTCAGGCGCTATTTTGACATCGGCGTCGTCTACCAACGGTTGGGAATCTGGAGTCATCGATCCCGTCAATCCCTTCGACGTGATGGATGGCAGATGTTGCGCCGAAAATTTGATCGCCGGAGAACGGCCGGGGAGGGGGCGTCCGTTCTTGAAGCGATCGGGAAGTATGTGGCCATCGAGTTGGGTCGTCGCGAGCGGTTTCTGCCGCTTGCCCTGAAAAGGAGGCTGAGCCAGAATCATCTCTTTGATGATTAGTAGGCTCCATATTCTATTTTTTTCGCGGGTGATTGGTTATTCGTGTTAGCGTTTTAAAGGACTTAGGTAGGTGGCAGTCTTTCTACCGCGCTCCTGCATCACACGTTACTGTGAGGCGGTGGCTGTTTTCGTGACGAACTCATAGGCGGAAAGGAGTCCTCCCAATGCTGCTCCGCTTAAAGATTTATCGGCTGATTCTGAAAGGGGCGGTCTACCTGCTCCCTTTGCTCGCCTTTGAGGTTGGCTGGCATATTTGGGCCGCCTCCATGGTTCTGGTCGGACGCCCGGTCATGTACGGCCTTAGCGGTCACTTCAGCCCTGTTTTTATTGGTACATTCGTCTGGGCCTTCATGGCGGAGCATTACAAGGTCACCAATGTCGACGAGCTCTTTAGGGAACGAACCGGCGCTAGAGCCGCCTGGTCGGCCAACTTGGCCACCGCTGTCCTGCTCGTCGGCGCGCTCTATTTCGGTCGGAACGACGTTTTCCCGCGCGGTCTGTTCGTTTCCTGCATCATTGCCATGCTCGTCCTTACCCTCTTGTTGCACGCGATTTTTCGCTCCGTGTACCGTCAAAAATTGAGTGTGGGGCGTCCCACGCGAATTTTGATCGTCGGAGCCGACGCCTTCGCTCACTCTGCAGCCTCACGGCTTACAAGGCTTTCCTTCGCACACTGTCAAGTCGTTGCCTACGTGCGGCTGCCGGGCCAGGAAATCGTTGCAGGGGATATTCCCACTTTCGAACTGGAACATGTAAGCCAACTGTACTCCGGCGCCGGAGTGGATGAAGCGGTGATGGCCGTTCATCCTGCTCAGTTTTCGCAGATTCCCACGATTATTAAGTCACTGGAGAAGCTATCGGTGCCCATACGCGCCATTGTGGATTTGGGCGAGGGGATCGTCGTGCGGGAGCGCTTATTTCAGCTGGGGCGGATGCAGATGCTTGACCTCACCGCGACTCCTGCCGATCTTCCTGACTACGTTTTGCTGAAGCGGGCTTTTGATATCTGCTTTTCGGCCGCCGCTCTTATTATCACCGCCCCGCTCATGGGTTTGATCGCCCTGGTGATCCGGCTAACCTCACCGGGCCCGATCTTCTTCACGCAAGAGCGGATCGGCCTAAATGGCCAGCCGTTTCGGATGTACAAGTTTCGTACTATGAAAATAGACTCATCTCTTGATAGCGACACCCGCTGGACGACGGAAGAAGATCCCCGACGAACTCCGCTCGGAACATTCTTGCGGAAGACAAGCCTGGATGAGTTGCCTCAATTTATAAACGTCTTCAAGGGAGATATGAGTGTCGTGGGGCCACGCCCGGAACGTCCCCACTTCGTGGCGCAGTTCCTACTGGAGATCGGGCGATACAACCGTCGCCACTGCATGAAGGTTGGAATGACCGGTTGGGCACAGGTGAACGGATGGCGCGGAGACACCTCGATCGAAAAGCGCGTCCAGTATGATCTGTACTATCTTCAGAATTGGACTTTCGGCTTGGATCTACGAATCATTGCCCTGACAATTTTGTCTGTCCTCGTTGGGAGAAATGCGTATTGACGAGCAAGGAGTGCATGTAGGGTTCGACCTCGGACGCCGGCTCGCAGCCCTCAACAACGCCTCACGGCGACATCTCAGCAATTTCTCGCATTCTTTCTCCTGCTCAACGTTGCTCCATTAGGGCCGGCAAATCCGCGGGGTTCCCTCTTGGGTCTTGGGTCCCGAATCTCCTGGCCGTCCCGCTTAAGGCGGGATCCCGGACATGCTGCAATTCTTGGTTTTTTACTGCGCGCGCGTGACCGATACAGTACAGATGCCTCTCCAACTCGCCAAATGCTAGCTCACTTCTTTTCATACTGCGAAGCTGGGACCATCCCTGCGAACAAAAGTTCTAAGTGTCATGCTCTTTGAAAACCCTTTTTTGCAAGTTGGCAAAGGCAAAAAAAAGCTCGGGAGGTGGGTCATTTTCGATGCGGATAAAATGTCGCAACCAGACGCTCTCTACACGTTTAGGTCGGCGGTATTAAGCGGAGACTTTTCTTGCTCAGAAGGTGCGGGCAGGGCCGTTTTCGGATTGCTGACTGCATATAAGACGAGTTCTACGCGGTTTGAAATCCCCAATTTATCGAAGATGTGGAAGAGATAGTTCTTGACCGTGTGCTCGCTCAGATTCAGCAGATCTGCAATGTCGCGATTTCCCAACCCCTCGGCAACCAAGCGCATGACTTCTTCCTCCCGTCGGCTAAGGAGATTCAACCCGTCCGCATTTACGACGCGCAACGGTCGCGACTGGGTTAGAGCGTCGATCAGGTATTGCAGCTCTGTGTTCCCTATCCAGATTTGCCCCTCAAAAACTCGACGGATACACTTACGTAATGAGACAAAAGCGAAGTCGCTTCGCGAAAAAACTCCTCGCGCGCCCGCACGCATGGCCTCGACCACCAGGTGCGGCTCAGATCGGTCGAGTAGGAGAATAGGCCGCAGATCAGGATTTATCTGACGAATTTCTCGAAGCGCAGCGAGACCGCCCAACAGCCCGTCTTGTAGGTCAGCGCTGATGATGGCGACGTCTGCCTTAGTTTCCCGCGCTGACCTTAGCAACGAATCTCTATCGACGGCGCAGGAAACCACCGTAAAATCAGAATGACGCTTGAATTGATCACTCAGCAGACGAGCAGCCATCAAATTAACATCTGCTATAGTTACACTGATAGGGATTCCGCCCGAGCTGCACGTTGTTCTCACATGTCACCACGCCGGTCTGCAAGGGCTGGACTTGCTTTTTCAACAACAGGGTCTGAAGCTAAACAGTAACGATCCTACGTTCCGATAGACTTTCTTGTCAATTCGCGATTTTGGATGATTCCTATTGATTCTAAGTCATTGTTTTATCTTTAGACACATTTACGCTGGGGACTGGCGGCATCCAGCCGAAACCGTGGGGCATAGAGTGGTTCTTCTCCTAGTCTTTTGTATCTAGGCCGACCCCGGCGGATCATGGTCATCTCCAACTAAAGTTTGTGCGTTTTCCGCTTAAGGGTCTGCAAGTCTCCGGGGCCGCCTTGCTCGCAATACGTGAGAACCAGAGAACTCAAGCATCCAAACGTTCTGACTCTTGTAGCTGTTTTGGTTCACACCTAGTCTGAGGGCGTCGCATACGCGTCCGCAAATGAGCTCCCTTTGAGGGAAAGTTTGAGCTTGTCATGTCCTTCCGGTGTGGCGGTGGAACTTAGAATGTCGACGCGTTATCGACTTCGAGCGCCTGTTTCTTTCTTGTGGGAGCGACCGGATGGGTTGCTACAAGAAGGAAAAGGAACGATTCGAGACATAAGCGCGGCTGGGGTCTTCGTAACCGGAGACGTCGCGCCGCAGCCGGGAGTTCACCTTGAGTTGGAAGTTTACTTACCCTCTTTGGAACGGGGCAGAGGTTCCGTGCAACTGCATGGCGAAGGGACCGTGTTACGAGTCGATCGAGAACATGGAATCCCGAAGGGGTTTGCCGCTGCAGTCGCATTTCGGACGGAATCTGCCAGCGGACCGACGGTCGTGAATCCCAGGAGGCTGCAATAGCATGTCAGTATGAAAAGCTACCAAACTGGCGACCAGGGGTAGGGCCAATGTATCGAGCAAAATCGTTAGGACCATTCGTTGTAATCATTGCTCTAGTTGTCGTGCCGGCCGCTCTTTGTCAGGCGCCAAACACTTCAACTCCTGCCCAAGTTTCGAGCAAGTCTGGTTCTGTCGACCCTGCGCTAGAGCCGCGAAATCCCCGATACAAAGTTCAGCCTGACGACGGCCTTTTAATCTCGTTTCCTCTCTCTCCGGAATTCAACCAACCGTCCGGCTGCACGACGACGACCAGTTGCTCCGTTGTTGTGCAGCCAGACGGTTACATCGATCTTGAGGGTGCTGGCAGCTTGCACGTTCAGGGAATGACTGTCCCAGAAATTGTCCAGGCCATGAAGAAAGCCTACTCAGGCATACTTCACGACCCGATAATCAATGTCACTTTGGTTGATTTTCAGAAGCCGTTTTTCATAGTCTCGGGCCAAGTAGGTAAGCCTGGGCAATATGATTTGCGACATGACACCACGGTCTCGGAAGCAATTGCAATCGCCGGTGGATTTGCGCCCACGGCCAAAACGCAGGTCTTTCTGTTTCACCGCGTGTCGTCTGACTGGGTTGAGGTCAAGAAACTTAGCCTCAAGGACATCTTGCACGGAAAGAAGGCAAACGAGGACGCGCAGCTGTTGCCGGGAGATATGATATTTGTGCCCGAAAAGTTCATAACGAATTTTCGTAAGTATGTTCCATATTCGATCGGAGGCAACGCTGGATCGTACATAACCCCGTAGTCCCGAACTGTGTCTATCGTCGCGATTTTGCGTTTTGGCGGAGAACTCGATCACAAATGTTCTTAGATTACTACAAGCTTTCAGAGCAGCCCTTCGGGGTCACTCCCGACTCGCGGTTTCTCTACCTGGGAAGTAAGCACCAGGAGGCGCTGGCGTCGCTCGTTTATGGCACGGAAACCGATCGGGGGTTCTTAGCTCTTATTGCGAAGCCGGGGATGGGAAAAACTTCCTTGCTCTATCATTATCTTGATTACCTGCGGGACAAGGCTCGCACGGCTTATGTATTTCGGACTGACTGCGACTCGCGAGAGTTCATCCGCCACATTCTTCTTGATCTCGGCATTGATGTTGCAGCGATGGATCTGCCGGGGATGCACGATAAGCTGAACAGGATTCTGACGGAGGAGATGAACGCGGGGCGGCGTTTCGTTTTGGTAGTTGACGAGGCGCAGAATATGGAAGAAAAAGTCCTTGAGTCCGTCCGATTACTTTCGAATTTTGAAACTCCCTGGATGAAGTTGATGCAAATTGTCCTTGCCGGACAGCCCCAACTCGCCGATCGGCTGGCTAGTCCGTCAATGGCTCAGCTTCGGCAGCGTGTTTCTATGGTTATCCGGATCGATCCGTTTACTGAAGAGGAGGTGAATGCTTACATCGATCGTCGGTTGTGGGTCGCGGGTTGCAATAATCCGTCTCTGTTTACTCCTGCGTCGCGGAAGTTGATCGCTCAGCATAGCGAAGGCATCCCTCGCAACATCAATAATCTCTGTTTCAACGCTCTGTCACTTGGATGCGCCCTAAGCCGCGAGACTATCGACCGTTCCATAATCGTGAACGTTATTGCGGACCTGGATCTCGAACCGTTGAGGGAAAAACCTGTTACCCCGGAGAAGCCGGCTGAAAACCAAACAAGTGCGCCGCCAGCGACTCTCTCGATTGGCAAGAACCAATCTAATTTCGGTCGCTCAGCCTTAAAGATTGCCGTCACGGGTGCGCTCCTGGTTGCATCGAGCTTAGCCATAATCCACGCCAATCGGAGCAGATTAAAACCTGCGGAGCTATCGGCGGACATTGCGGTGGCCTCGCCTACTGCGGTCGGGAGCGCCCCTAGCGGAAAGGCAAGCGATTCACCGCGCCTAACACTCAATCAGCGTCTCTCTCGCGCGAGCATTGCGAAACTCGTCCCTCATGGTCCTGAACTGATGGGGGAACTGCGAAGTCTTCGCTCTTGGTTCGAGCATTCCAACCGTATTCGCTTTGGCCAGACTCAAGCAACCACCCTAACAACGAGCCCGGGAGAAGTCCAACGTTCCAGTGCTTCAGCCGCGGGACCCGGGGAACAATGAGTAAAAACTTCGAATTGATGCAGAAGGCTGGCAAAGACAGCGTATTTCGTGCGGGCGTTGTTGCCGAGGTGACACTGCCCATCGGGAACAACGACGCCCATGAAAGGAGTGCCCCACGGGGGGTGACTGCCCTCGACCTCAATGAGGTGACTGGCGCCGAGGTCCTGAGACTGGTGCAACAGATTTTTTTATTGCAAACGCAAAGGCCTCCCCGCGTGGTCGTGTTTGCGGGTGTAGACCACGGCAACGGCTGCACGGAAATTTGTGCTCGGGCCGCACAGATCCTTGCAAATAGCGTTCACGGACCGGTCTGCTTGGTTGAAACGAATCTGCGATCGCCCGCGCTTTCGACATCGTTTGGCACCACGAACCATCACGGACTTACTGATTCCCTGCTGAACGCAGGGCCCATTCGGTCTTTCGCAAAGCCGGTTTGGGGTGAGCGCCTGTGGTTACTCTCGTGTGGATCACTAGCGGGTGACTCTCTCAATCTCCTTAGTTCAGGACACCTCAAAATCCGACTCGCAGAACTGCGCAAAGAGTTTGAGTTTGTGCTCATGGATGCTCCACCGCTCACTCCATATGCAGACGCCTTGACGCTCGGGCAGCTGAGCGACGGCTTGGTGTTAGTCCTGGAAGCGGGTTCCACTCGGCGGGACGCGGCTATTAAAGTCTCAGAGAGCTTGCGTGCTTCACACGTCCAGGTCCTGGGCGCAGTGCTCAACAAGCGTACGTTTCCGATTCCGGAATCGCTGTATCGCAAGCTCTAGGCGCCGAACGAGTTCTCGCTTGCCGAGAACGCATAGTCCGGCGGAAGTGCCCTTGAGGAGCTAGCGGGGGCAGGTCGGAGCAAACGACGACAGTAGGGTCACCTGTTCATGTGACTCAACTTAGCGAAGCTATGTCCAATCTTCAAATGCCGACGGAATCGAGCTTGGTAAGTGCTGGTGTGGCTCAATCCGACTTGTCGTGGTTCGCAATTCAGACTTGGCCGAGATATGAAAAGAAGGTTTCGGCTGAACTTCAGCGTAAAGACATTGACGTATTTCTTCCGCTCTTTTCCTCGAAGCATCAGTGGAGCGATCGGACCCGCGTGGTCCACTCGCCATTGTTTCCGAGCTACGTCTTCGTCCGGCTTAAGGAGATGGAGACAGCGAATGGGCGCATCTCGGTGCTGGGCACAGATGGCGTCAAAAGCTTTGTCGGAGCAGGCGGGAGGGGAACTCCGATTCCCGATACTCAAATTGACGCCGTCCGCACAATTGTCACCGAGGGCATTCCCTTTTATCCGCACCCATATCTGAATATTGGCCAGCGCGTTCGTATTCGTGGAGGAAGCCTAGATGGGGTTCAGGGGATTCTGTTAGCGAAGCACGACGATCTAAGTTTGATAATTTCCGTCCATTTCATTCAGCGTTCCCTTTCCATTCGAGTCGCTGGCTATACCGTCGAGCCGGCCTGATCGAGTATTGGATATCCGAAAAGCGTCCCGACAGCGGTAACGCAGAAGGCACAATCGGTGATACCGATCTGCCTTTCTAATCGAGATGGCTCGAAGCATTATCTGCGACCTACCACCTACCGTTACGGCCAGTAGAACGAATCCGCAGGATGACCGCTAGCTTGAAGAGACATTCTCGATGAACGAAGCGAGACGCCGTTTGGTTTTGAGCGGTTTTAAGCTATTCGATATAGGAGTGGTTATCATCGCCTTCGGATTGGCGACCGTATTGGTTGTGCACTCGAACCAAACTGCAAATCTCAGGCAATTCCTCTCGATGCGGGTGAAACTCTCGAACTGCATCATTTTCGGATCAATCTTGCTGACCTGGCACGTGATCTTTTCTCTCTGCGGTTTGTACGAGTCACGGCGGCTTTCGGCAAGGCATGAGGAAATCGTTCAGATCGTCAAGGCCACCACAGTGGCTGCTTTGTCCCTTGGACTGATCGCTGTGTTGTTCCCGATCACGATGGTTACGCACGCCTTTCTCATACTCTTCTGGGGCATCAGCTCTGTTCTTATGATTGCATGCCGAACGGTTCTTCGAGTCTTGCTGGGAAGCGTACGACGTCATGGCCACAATTTACGCTACATGCTACTTGTGGGGACAAACCGACGTGCCATTGAGTTCGCGCAAAAGATCGTCACGAAGCCGGAACTGGGGTATCGGCTCCTGGGATTTGTAGATGACGAATGGCAGGGATTGGATGAGTTTAGACAGACCGGATTTCCGCTGGTCTGCGGTTATGCTGGCATCCCGGAGTTTCTGCGCCGTAACATCGTCGACGAGCTGGCAATGTATCTCCCATTGCGCTCCTCCTACCAACGCTCGTTTGAGGTTGCTGCTCTATGCGAGCAGCACGGGATCACTATGAGATTCGACGGCGACATTTTCGGGCTGAAAACGGCTCGTTCTAGTTCTGAGGAATTTGACGGGGATCATCACATTTCCGCCCATACGGGAGCCGGCGATTGGCAGTCGTTAATGATCAAGCGGCTCCTGGACATTGTTTTGTCCCTCGTTTTGCTGGTTCTTCTGGCCCCTTTCCTTGTCGTCGTAGCGCTGTTAATCAAGCTTTCCTCGGAGGGCCCGATCGTTTTTCGCCAGGAACGGCTCGGTCTCAACAAACGCAAATTCTCGATTTTCAAATTCCGAACCATGGTTCGAAACGCAGAGCAAATGATCGCGGATCTGGAGCACCAAAATGAAGTATCTGGTCCCGTTTTCAAGATCAAGAACGACCCTCGAATCACGCCCATTGGCAGGATTCTGCGAAGGACCAGTATTGACGAGCTGACACAGCTTTTCAACGTTTTGAAAGGTGATATGAGCCTTGTCGGCCCTCGGCCGCTTCCTGTTCGGGACTATAAGGGGTTCAGTGAGGACTGGCAGCGCCGGCGTTTTAGTGTGCGACCGGGGATCACGTGCCTCTGGCAGGTGAACGGCCGCAGTTCACTTCCCTTTGAGCAATGGATGAAACTCGATCTCCAGTACATGGATGAATGGTCGCTCTGGCTCGATATAAAGATTCTGGCACGGACGATTCCTGCGGTACTGAAGGGATCCGGTGCCGCGTAGCATTTTCGAGGGATAAAGGCCGGAGCCTCCAATTAGGTTGCAAAAAAAAGAGAAGGAGGAGGCAGCAAATGAGTGACCTGAAACTGCGAGCGGCGGTTAGTCAATTCAGGGAAGACATTACTCTTCGAGATATGCTTACGCCCCTCTTTCGGCGTAAGCAGTTGATCGTTGTTACTTTTGCGCTCCTGATATTAGTTTCAGTTCTGGCAGCGGTTGGGGCATCGCATAAATATGAATCGAATATGGAAATCCTAGTGAACCGTGAACGATCTGACCCCTTGGTCACGCACGGAAGCTACCAACCAAGTGGTAACTCAGCCGTCCGCCGTCACCGAAGAGGAAATTAATTCCGAAGCGGAACTGCTTCGGAGCCAGGACGTCTTAGAGAAAGTGGTCCTCGCGAACGGACTTGAAAAGAAGGAACGACGACCCTCTTGGATGCACTTACCGCAGAGAGATCAGGCAGAATGTATTTCTCTGGCCGTCAAACATCTCGGCAAGAGACTGGAGATCAATACTCCCCCAAAGACGAACCTCATCAGTGTCAATTATGCCTCTGCGAACCCCCAGACGGCCTACGGGGTGCTGAGCACATTGGCGACACTCTATCTGGAAAAGCACGTTGCGGTGCACCGCCCGAGCGGCTCCTATGAGTTCTTCGCAAAAGAAGCAGACAAATACCGGAGCGCTTTGGAGGATTCCGAAGCTCGGTTGGCAAATTTCGGCAAGGAACAAGGTGTGGTTGCACCCGATGTCCAGCGAACTGACATAGCCTTAGTTCTTGCGAACTCTGTCGGGTCGCTCCACCAAGCCGAGCAAGCCGCCGCCGCTGATGAAAGCCGCGCGCGGGACGATAATGATCAAATGAGGAAAATACCGGAACGTTCGCCTACTCAACAAGTTTCGAACGACGCAAGCACTCTTCTTCAGACATTGCAAAGTAGTCTCCTGGCTGCGCAACTCAAAAGGACTCAACTTCTGGTGAAGTTTCAGCCAAGCTACCCACTCGTACAAGAAGCTGATCGGGAGATCGCTGATACACAGGCCGCGATCGCTGAAGCTCAAAAAACTCAATACGTCAATCAAACGACAGACCGGGATCCTACCTTCGAGCTGTTGAGGGAGGATGCAGCCAAGGCCCAAGCGGATTTGGCCGCTCAGCACGCAAGTGTCGTCGCTTGGAAAAGCAGCATTCAAAATATGCAACTTAAAATGGTAGGTCTGGATCAGGAAGCGCTAAAACAGGCGGACTTGCTGCGAGAAACAAAGGAAAATGAAGACAACTACTTACTATACGTTTCAAAGAGGGAACAGGAACGCACGGCTGACGCCCTAGACAAAAAAAGGATTGCCAACGTCGCAATAGCCGTACCACCCGTAATTCCAGCGTTACCAGCAACCAGTCCAATCCGGATCGCCATGATCGGTTTCATGGCGGCAATCGCGATTAGTTTAGGCCTAGGATACACGGTCGACTTTCTCGACTCTTCGTTCCGCAACCCTGGGGAAGTAATCAAGACTCTGGGAATTCCTGTTGTGATATCGCTTCCGAAGCACATGGCCTTGCTGAGCGATGGCCCTAAACTCTTGCCAACTCGCCAAGCACCGTTACTGTGATTTCTTACCGTTCTCTCACCGAGGCTCACCCGAGCTGCATTTGAATCGGCCATGAAAGTCCTCGTCATACACAATAGCTATCAACAGCCGGGCGGCGAGGATGTCGTGTTCGCTCAAGAGTGCCAGCTGTTGCAAAGGTACGGGCACCAGGTCGTTACGTATGAGCGCAGCAACCGTGAACTTGAGCGGATGTCGAGTTTTGAGCGACTCGTAGCCGCAAAGAACATGGTTTCCGCCAAGGGCAGCAGGCAGGATATCCGCGACCTTCTGCGTGCGGAGCGTCCCGATCTCGTTCACGCGCATAACACATTCATGATGGTTTCCCCTTCCGTCTACGAAGTCTGCCAAGAAATGCATGTGCCGGTCATTCAAACCCTTCACAATTTCCGCCTCTTATGTCCAGCCTGGAGCCTGTTTCGCGATGGACATTTGTGTGAGGAATGCCCAACGAGCGGACTGTGGCGTTCTGTATGGCACGGTTGTTATCACAATTCCCGGGCCACCACTGCCGGCGTGGCCCTAATGCTTCAAGTGCATCGCCTGGCGAATACATGGAACGACTCGGTTGACAGCTACGTGGCACTCAGCGAGTTTGCCCGCCAGAAGTTTATCGACGGCGGATTGCCTCCGGGCAAGCTTCAAGTCAAGCCGAACTTTGTCTACCCTGACCCCGGTGAAAGTGACTGCGCTGGCGAGTATGCACTCTACGTGGGAAGACTCTCTCCCGAGAAAGGTGTAGCAACCCTGCTTGCGGCTTGGGAAATGCTGGCAACCTCGATCCCGCTCGTAATCGTTGGGGACGGACCGTTGCGGACGCAGCTAGAAAGAGAGTGCAGCGAAAAGAATCTTTCGACGGTCAAGTTCACTGGTCGGCTGACCGGTGCAGAGACTCGTGACGTGATCAAAAGAGCTGCGTTCCTGATGGTGCCTAGCCTCTGGTATGAGTGTTTCCCAATGACTATTTGCGAAGCTTTCGCATGCGGTACGCCAGTTCTGTGCTCCCGTCTTGGAGGAATGCAGGAAATTGTCACTGACAATCACACGGGCATGCATTTTGTCCCAGGGGACGCGATGGACGTCGCCGAAAAGGTTGAGTGGGCGTGGCATAACGCTGCACGAATCGCTGGAATGGGGAAAGAGGCACGGCGCACGTATGAGAACTTCTATACGGCCGAGCACAACTACGAGAGGCTCATGCAGATATACCGAGAAACGTTGGATGTACAAGCGCGAAATTGAGCCGTGTCAAGCCTAAGTCGCTGAGATACGGGCAATAAAAACAACTTTGGGAGAAGACAAGTGAGCATCGCCATCGTGACTGGTTCCGCCGGGCTGGTTGGTTCTGAGGCCGTTGCCTATTTCGCCTCCCTAGGAATGGACGTAGTCGGGATCGACAATGGCATGCGCTCCGCTTTCTTTGGGGAAGACGCTTCCACCCGCTGGGTACGAGACCGCCTTCGTGCTGAAGTTCCACGTTATCGTCACTACGAAGTCGATATTCGCGATTTCGGAGCGGTTTCTGGCATCTTCTCTCGGTATGGGTCAAACATCGCACTTGTCATTCATACTGCTGCTCAACCATCCCATGACTGGGCCGCGAGCAATCCCCAAGTTGATTTCACAGTGAACGCGAATGGGACCTCTGTTTTGCTCGAGGCAACCAGGTTATTTGCGAAAGATGCGGCCTTCATCTTCACCTCAACGAACAAGGTATACGGCGATCGCCCGAACTTCCTGCCGCTGGTCGAGCTTGAGACACGCTGGGAGTTAAGTCCGGAACATGCGTATGCGGCCAAAGGCATACCGGAAACGATGCCGATTGACCAGACGATGCACAGTCTGTTCGGCGTTTCCAAAGTGGCGGCGGATGTCCTGGTGCAGGAGTATGGACGCTACTTCGGTATGAAGACGGCGTGTTTTCGCGGAGGCTGCCTAACCGGCCCAAATCACTCAGGAACGCAGCTCCATGGATTTCTTGCCTATTTGATGAAGTGCGCCGTCACTGAGACCCCGTACACCATCTTTGGCTACAAGAAGAAGCAGGTAAGGGACAACATCCACAGCGCTGACCTCATTCGCGCCTTCCACGAGTTCTTGAAGAAGCCCCGTTGCGGTGAGGTTTATAACATGGGCGGAGGTCGGTTCAGCAATTGTTCGATGCTTGAGGCCATATCGACCTGCGAACAGATTACGGGCAAGCCTTTCCAGCACAAATACGTGGACGAGAATCGCCGCGGAGATCACATCTGGTGGATCTCCGATCTTTCGCATTTTCAAGAGCACTATCCTCATTGGAGACCGCAGTATGACGTCCCAGGAATTCTGCGCGAGATATTCGAGTTAAATGTCGAACGATGGAGAGGAGAATGCTCAACTCCGGCAAGAGGAATGTCGTTGGCATCCTAATGGATGTGGTGGATTACGAGGGAGCGCTTGGATTTATTTTTCGGGCTGCTCGCGAGAGGCGCGGAGTGGCGGTTTCGGCTCTTGCAGTTCACGGAGTCATGACCGGCGTGCTGGATCGCGAACACAAGTTCCGTTTAAACCATTTTGACCTTCTGGTTCCGGATGGCCAACCCGTGCGCTGGGTGTTGAACTGGCTCCATGGTGCCAACCTGCTCGATCGTGTCTACGGACCGAACCTGACTCTTAAGGTTTGCGCGCGGGCCGCGGCAGAGGGCCAATCTATCTATCTCTACGGAGGTAATCCCGAAATTCTGTCGGCCTTGAAGCACTCTCTGGAGCAGAAATTTCCGGGGATCAGGATCGCAGGCGCGGAGCCGTCGAAGTTCCGTCGGCTAACGCCCGCGGAAAAGGCTGCATTGACGGATCGAATTGTTTCTTCGGGGGCTTCGATCACCTTGGTCGGGTTGGGTTGTCCCCGGCAAGAAACCTTCGCTTATGAGTTCCGCGAAGCTCTTTCGATGCCGATCTTGGCAGTCGGTGCTGCGTTTCCGTTTTTGGCGGGCCTGATCCCGCAGGCGCCCGTTTGGATGCAGAATCGCGGTCTTGAATGGTTGTTCCGCTTGACCAGCGAACCCCGAAGGCTTTGGCGCAGGTACCTCTACCTGAATCCGGCATATTTGTTTCTCGTAACGATGCAGGCATCTAGGCTGTTGCGATTTCCAACAGACGGAGTGTCGCCTATCGGTGAACAGCTCTTTGGATAACGGAACGACTCGAAAATAGGAATCTCAAGTCGGCGATTTCTTCGACGGCGGGTGAGCGTTCGCATCCGACGAAAACACGATTCCGATCTAGGCAAACAATCCTTGGGTGATATTTTCAGAAAACTCGGACTCAGAAGTGTTTTGGCCCGGAATACGGGTTATGTGTTTCTCGGCAGCGGGCTGCGGTTGGTCATCCAGGCGTTGTACTTTATCGAGATTGCCAGGTCATTAGGGGCAAGCAAGTACGGAGCCTTCATCGGAGTTGTTGCGCTAGTCGGGGTTGCTTATCCGTTTGCTGATCTCGGCAGCGGGAACCTGCTGGTTAAGAACGTCTCGCGCGACAGGACCCATTTTGCGGCGTACTGGGGCCGGGCGTTGGTCACCACGGCGTGCTTTGGTTCGTTCCTCTTGGCACTAGTTCTCGTTGTCTCGCACTTTGTTTTACCAGCGAATATACCGATCCGGTTGGTCATCCTGATAGCACTCTCGGACATTTTAGGCCTCAGCACCATTACGACCTGCGCGCAGGCATTCCTGGCTGTTGAGCGCCTTAACTGGACGGCAACTCTCAATGTTCTCATCAGTGCGAGCCGCCTGATTGGAGCGACCGTTCTCATTGGATTCACGCGCCACCCTTCTGCACTGCAGTGGGGATACGTCTATTTCGCCAGCACCGCAGTTGTAACCGCCATTTCATGTCTGCTGGTATGGTCGAAGCTTGGGCCTCCCACCCTCAATTGGAGGCGCTCGATCGCCGAAATACGCGAGGGTTGTTATTTCTCCGCCAGTCTGAGCGCTCAAACCATTTACAACGATATCGACAAAACAATGCTGGCCCGGCTGGGATCTCTGGATGCGACGGGAATCTATGGCGCGGCTTATCGTCTTATCGATGTTAGCTTTGCACCGGTTTCATCGCTATTAATGGCCTCTTATGCCCAATTTTTCCGGTCGGGTGCTGAGGGTATTACGTCCTGCTTAAAATATGCGAAGCCGCTTTTGCTGCGCTCGATCGCGTATTCCGTGCTCATTTGCGCGATCCTTATTGGTCTCTGCGGGAGCGGTGCCTTACATTCTGGGGCCGGAGTATTCACGGACAGTCGAGGCGCTCCGCTGGCTATCCGTACTGCCTTTCCTGAAGGTTTTGCACTATTTCTTTTCCAACGTTCTTACTGGTGCTGGGCATCAGGGATTGCGCACCTTCGTTCAATTAGTGGTTGCGGTGTTCAACGTCGCGATCAATCTATGGATTATTCCACTGTATTCATGGCGCGGCGCCGCCTGGTCCAGCATTGCGTCAGACGCTTTGCTGGCTTTAGGGGTCGGTGCCTCCGTATTCGTTCTTTGCCGCAGGTCGCGAGCTGTCGTCCTGAATGCAAATGCCGATGCGTTCGTTTGATCGAAAGAGCTCTCCGGCGACACCCATTGCGCTAGCACAACCATCGACCCAGTTATTGGGGCGTAATGCTTGGGCGGTTCACTCAAGCTCTTAACCGGCGCAAGTATGAAGATCAGTCGCAAACTTCTCGACGATGCTTTAACTCTCGTTGTTCTGCTTTTGGCGACGGGTGCATTCCAGACGTTCATCGTGGATCCCAAGGATCCGCGGGCCGCCACCGATGGCTCGCCAGTGCTGCGTATACTCTGGTTTGCTGATATGGAGCCGTTGTGATTTGCCTGATTCCACATCTCCGCAAGATTGCAACGCTGTTCCGTGCCAACAAGTGCCTCTTGCTGCTCGTCGTGCTGGCTATTTGTTCCGCATGTGGTCCCAAGATCCTGGTCTCACCTTGCGGAAGGGTGTCGCGCTAATAGGAACCACGCTGATTGGTATCGATTTTGCCGGTCGCTATTCGGTGCGAGACCAGTTGCGCCTCCTTTATCTCGTCCTTGGTTTTGCCCTGCTGCTAGGCATCGTAGCGCAGTTATTTTTCCCACGCTAATCCCAATGCGGACTTCGATTCAGCGGCATGGCATGGAGTCTGGGGTGCTAAGAACGAGTTTGGCGCGAACGGTGGTTCTTTTTACGGTTGTAGCCTTGAGCCGATCGCGACGCTCGCTCCGAGACTTCCTGCTTCTTGGCTGCGTGATAGTAGGTGCTTTCGGCTTGATAGCGTTGGCCCATTCGTGGGCGCATTGGTCATCCTCGTCGCCTGCTGACGCTCCTCAAATCTCTGGTGCGCTGCGGTGGAAACCCAAGCTGTCGGCTGTAGCCGCCTGGCAGAGCGCGCTAATGGTTTTACCGGCTATCTACCTGGTTTCTTCAGAACTTGGAAAGTAACCGCCCTCTCGGCCGGAACGCTAGTCTTACCGGACGGGTAGGAATTTGGCAATTGCGATATCAAGCATTGCGAAGAATCCATCCACGGATACGGATACAGCGCCTTCTGGGAAGCAGATTCCCAGGCGGCAACAGGAATACGAGAAGAAGTGAAACTGGAACACGCCCCACGCGCACAATGGCTACATCGACTTGACTCTGGAAACGGGCCTGGCGGGGCTTGCCTTACTCATTGCCACCTATCTCGTTGCTGGGCGGCGGGCGATCGATTGCTTGCAGCAGGGCGTGGAACGGGAAGCCATGTGGCCGCTGATCTATTCGGCTTCTTTATTTTATACCAATTCACCGAGGGCAGTCTGGTCGCAGGTAATACAATTTACTGGCCCCTATTCGTCGCGACGTGCTTTTCGGTTACAAACGCAACCGGCACCGATCAACAACCATTCAAGAGCCCTAGCGAATCTCTTACACCAGTACAATTGTTGCCGTTAGGTCAGGAACAGTTGTAACAGCCTGTGTAATCCTCCGGGAGGCGAAAGCAGGTATTTATGCACCAGGGCCAACAATCCTCTCTCAGTCCGCTCCTGGGACAGTCTCGGGGCCGTAACGATAGTTCAGTCGCCGTCATCGGCATCCAGATCGGGCCGTGGCCGGATAACATATGGCTATTTCTGAGGTCATGTGGATGGAATCCATCTGTTAACTGGGTGATATTCTCCGACCATGACTTTCCGATCGACGCTCCGTCTAACGTAAAGAGAATTCAGGCAAGTCTTGGAGGACTGCGCGAACGATTCTCAGTGTCCTGGGCCGGCCTGTCGACCTGGAGATTCCGTACAAGCTTTGTGATTACCGACCCATGTTTGGAGAGATCTTCTCTGAAGAGTTAGCTGGTTTTGATTTCTGGGGTCATTGTGACTTCGACGTTGTGTTTGGCGAATTCGAGAGGTCTTGCCGGCACGGGCTTTGGTGGATTTCGACAAGCTGCTGGTAAGGGGAAATTTTTCTTTGTACAGAAACACTGACTGCATTAATTCACTGTTTCGCCATGTAGTCTCGGATGCAGACTGGCGAAGCGTTGTGGCTACCAATAGAAGCTGCCGTTTTGATGAGTGGTTGGGAATATATAAGATTCTCCTGGACCGAAGGATACCAATTTACAATGAGTCAGTTATCGCAGACATAGATCACCGTTACTATGATCTTCGATTGACGCATACAGACCGATTCGTTCCGCAAATGATTACTCAGGATCAGGCAACAGGAAAGCTCACCCTAGATAGATGGCTCCCGGGTCAAGGATTCGTGAGCGAGGAAAAACTCCTGATCCATCTGCAGAAAAGAAAATTCCGCCCGCAGCTTAAACATATTTCCACATCAGACCTGATTGCGTACGAGGCGAATGGAATACGTGGTCTGCAGCCGAGTCTAAGACCGATAAAGCCGTCGCGCTGAAAGTGAATCCGCACAGGCCCCTCTTGGATGTAGCCGCTGGGTTTTTGCCCGTAGAGCAATGCGCCGGTTCCGGAGGGCCGGGAGAAATCTCAATCGGAATTTACAAAAATTTGCAAATCATCCTTCTCCCTTGCGGCAACCTGGGCAGTCCGTCTGACCAGGAATCGTCTAAGGTCGCAATTGTGAAACGCCTATCCGCAGCATCGCAATACAAGGTAAAGATCGGCACCGCGACACGAAAGGTATCTGCCGCCTATCGGATGTTGAGGAATAAAGGGCTGGCCGCGTTCACTAATAGTGTTTTCAGAGCCGTTAAGGTAAAGGTCAGCATCTATGTTCGGGGACGTGATAAGGTCATTTCGCTTGACGGTTGCCAATTCGATTTATACAAGATTCCTAATACTCGGATGAAGTCGAGTTCTTACCGGCGCCTACGAGCACCGCGAGAGGAGTGCCGCTCGACGGTATATTCGGAGGGAGTGGGCGGTGGTCGAGTTGGGAGGCTGTATTGGCGTCGTCGCTTGCGTTACAAATAAACTGCTCCAAACCCCCGCAGCGCACGTAGTGTTGGAGGCAAACCCCCTCGCGATTCCACATCTGAAATCAAATCGAGATGCCAACCACTGCTCATTCAAGATCGTCAATCGAGCGCTGGCGTATAACGCGAATACCGTTACATTTAGCCCTTGGCTCGACTTTTGGAATAATTCGCTGCATCACGAAGGAGCCCACCAACCGCCGGTGACCGTGCAAACGACTGAGCTCCGCCAAATCTTGCAAGAGGAGCGATTTGACAAGTTCGCTCTGATCTGCGACATCGAAGGTCAGGAATATGAATTGGTCATGCGAGAGGCGGACGCGCTCGCGCTGCGGAGCTGATTATCATGGAGGTTCATCCCCACGTGATTGGAGAAGAGAAAGTTCAGACCCTCATGTCAGGACTCGCGGATCTGGGGTTCAAGACGATAGAAACGTCTTCACGAGTAACTGTTTTGAGCAAAGCTTAACGGATAGTGTCGGTGGCCCATCTTCCAGTGCAAACTGATTTCTTCAATTCTAGTGCTCCAAACATGCAATCGCCTGCTGAATCATTGCGGCGGCTGTGGCTTCTATTACTAAGGCAGGACGCTAAATTCGCGCGAATCAATGCGAAATGGTTGGCTCGCCGGAACCAGACGACGAGAAAACCGATGGTTGCGCCCGGTGGCCCCATAGTTTCTCTCACCACGTATGGCAAACGAATAGAGACGGTGCATCTGACTCTCGAGTCCATCGCAAGCGGATCTCTGCTGCCGTCACGGATTATCTTATGGCTGGATAACTTGGAGGCCTTTAAGAATCCGCCCCGCTCACTTCGCAGGCTCCAAGAAAGAGGCCTGGAAATAAAACTTACCCCGAACTACGGCCCTCACAAGAAATATTATCCCTTCGTTGAGTCAACCGATGCATTTGAAACACCTTTGGTTACGGCCGACGATGATGTTCTGTATCCTACTGGCTGGCTGAGAAGTCTAGTAAAGAGCTTTGATGGAAACCGCACGGTAATTCACTGTTGCCGGGCTCATCAAATTACAATTGTCGATGGCGCGATTGCTCCGTATCGCACCTGGGGACCCTGCAAATCGGCAAAGCCCGGCTTTCTTAATTTTGCTGTGGGTAGTTCGGGCCGCCTCTATCCACCGGCCTTTTTGCAAGCACTGAAGAGCGCTGGCAGAGGATTCGAACAGCAGTGTCCAACGGCGGACGACGTATGGCTACACGTCAACGCAGTCCGAGCGCGGTTCATGATAAAACAGGTCGAAAGCCATCCGCTCAATTTCCCAACATTACCCGAGACGCAGGACACGGCATTGTGTCTATCGAACGTCGGCCTGGGCCAGAACGACATTCAAATCGAGAACACATACACGCCCAGTGATGTCGACGCTCTTGTTTCGAGTTTGTCGCAAAAGATCCTTCAAACTCGACGCATTAAATGTCATCCATATGCCCCGAGTCCTGATCATACAGGCGGTAATGAAGCATTATCGGAAGCCCTTTTTCACTCAGCTGCACCGCGCGCTGATGAACGACGGCATCAACCTGGTCGTCGCCTATAGCGACCCAAATTCCGCGCACGCCGCGCGCAACGACGGCGCCGAGCTCCCCGACGAGTTCGGCTATAAGGTCAAGGCATACTGGTTCGGTAACCGCTTGATATATCAGGCTTTGTGGAGAGAGATTCTCGTGGCGGACGTCGTGATTGTGGGTCCCGAAATCAAATACTTGATCAATCCCATTCTTCTGATCCTGTCAGCGTTACGCCTTAAGACGGTTGCCTTCTGGGGGCTTGGTCCAAACAGGCACCCGGATCGTTCGAGGCTAGCGGAATGGTTCAAAGAGCGCTTTTTCACCAAGGTCGATTGGTGGTTTGCCTATACCGCATCCATCGCGGAATATTTGGAAAAGAAAGGGATGCCGGCAGACAGGATCACCAATGTACAAAATGCTTCTGACACGGCGGAGCTGCGAAGGCTTATGAATGAAGTCCCGGACGAGGATGTCGCGGCGGCGAAAGAACTGTTGACCGGCAAGCGTGATAGTTTGATCGGTCTGTACTGCGGGTTGGTCGGCGAGATCAAGGCGCTCCCCCTTTTGCTCGAAACAGCTATGTTGGTGAAGCGAAAGTGCCCCAGGTTTCATCTCGTTCTGATCGGGAATGGTCCCGATCGTGTATGGCTGGAGAACGCCATTGAGAATCAACCTTGGATTCACTATCTGGGATCGAAGTACGGGCGAGAAAGCGCTTTGTACTACAAAATGTCTGACGTATTCCTGCTGGCTGGGACGGCCGGCTTGGCGGTAGTTGATAGCTTTGCTGCCGGGTTGCCTCTGCTAGCCACTCGTCTCGCAACGCATCCGCCCGAGATCAGCTACGTGGTTGACGGCGAAAATGGACGCTTGGCTCCGCACGATGCAGAAAGATTTGCGGACGCCGTTCTGGAAGTTCTCTCGAACCCGGCTTGGATGGCAAAGCTCCGCACGGGAGCTCGACAGTCGGGCTCTCAGTACACGATGGAAGTCATGGTAGAAAATTTTAGAGCAGGAATTAAGGAATGTTTGGCGCGTTATGGCGCTTCCGCGCACGTAGGCTTGCCGAAATTGGCAGATCCCGAGGCTGGGACGTCCCTTCAGAGATAGACCGCAACACGTAACTTCTCACAGGTTGTGCATCCGATTGCCACCATTTAAGAGGAAGCAGCGAGAAAGGATAGGCCATGAAGATTAGCGTCTTCGGATTGGGATACGTCGGATGTGTTTCGGCCGCTTGTTTGGCGCAAGACGGCCACACGGTGGTCGGCGTGGATGTTGATGCGCGGAAAGTCTCCGCCGTTGCTGATGGCCACGCCCCGTTCTTTGAACCTGGGCTCGAGGAGCTTTTGCGCGAGGCGAGGAGGTGTGCGACCTTGACCGCGACTACGAACGAAGCGGAAGCAATTGGCACGACAGATATGGCTTTGGTCTGCGTGGGCACGCCCTCGGAGCGCACAGGCGAAATTAAACTCGATGCATTGCGCGCCGTTTTGACCTCTATCGGAATTGCCCTTCGCGATAGGAAGGCTCCTTTCGTCGTGATCTTGCGAAGCACTGTGATGCCGAACGTCGTGGAAGGCCAACTAATTCCCCTTCTTGAACAGGTAGCCGGGAAAAAACTCGGCGATCAGCTCCAGTTTTGCTACAACCCTGAGTTTCTGCGTGAGGGGACGGCGATCCGCGATTTCTATGAAGCGCCCATGGTGGTAGTTGGCCACAATGGAAGCTGGGCTGCTCAGACGGTCGCACAACTCTACAGCAAGGTTAGCGCGCCAATTGTTTTTACCGACATCGGAACCGCATGCCTCGTCAAATATGCTTGCAACGCCTTTCATGCATTGAAAGTTTCGTTCGCGAATGAGATAGGACACCTGAGTGAATCTCTCAACGTAGACGGCCGGCGCGTGATGGAAATCGTATGCATGGACACCAAGCTCAACATTTCTCCGATGTACATGAAGCCCGGCTTCGCCTTCGGTGGATCATGTTTGCCAAAAGACCTGAGAGCGGTGGTCGCCGAATCGCGGCACCGAGGACTTCCGTTACCAATCATTCAAAGTATTCTCCCCAGTAACAAAGCCCATTTGGAGAGCTGCATCGACCACGTCTTGAACATTGGCGAAAAGGTGATTGGCCTTTTCGGCCTCACGTTCAAAGAGGGTACTGATGATCTGCGGGAGAGTCCCGCCGTTGAGTTTGCCGAGAGGCTTATCGGAAAAGGACTGGATGTAACAATCTACGAGCCGGCTATCTCGCGGGAGACGATCCACGGGACCAATCTTTCTTTCATCGAGCGAAATATCCCTCACATCTGGAAATTATTGACCAATAACCTTGAGACGATGGTTCAAGAAGCGCGAGTTATCGTCGTGCTGAAGAAAATGAACGACCGGGAGCGCCACATTCTGCAAAACTTAAGAGCCGATCAAGTCTGTATGGATCTAACCGGCACAATCAAGCTAGGTGAGCTGAAATCTCAAATTCTGAAACTTGGCACCCCTTCCTCCGAAGTCGTTTTACAATGAAGTGAGCCTCTACTTGGCCTTTCAATTAGTAATGATTCGATCTTGAGTTAGATTTGGCGGCTCCGGAACGCTAATGGGAGCGATCGGACTAACCACAGATTCACCTGTCGCAGTAGCGGTGCGGCCTGCGCCAGCCGCAAAACCTAAGGCGCCTAAGTTCTATCATCCGGAGTTGGATGTACTTCGGTTTGTGGCTTTCCTTAGTGTTTTTTTCTGCCATGGTTTGCCGTTTCATATGCCGCAGAGTTTTCATGGCGCCGCCGGATTTTTGTGGCGGCTTTTACAAGCCACAAGAGAGGCGGGTAACTTCGGGGTCTGCCTGTTTTTTATGCTCAGTTCGTATTTGATTACCGAACTGCTCCGGCGAGAATACCTTCAAACGAACACAGTCCATCTAAAAGCATTTTACGTCCGGCGAAGTTTGCGGATCTGGCCGCTGTATTTCGCAGTTCTACTGGCAGCGGCGGTAGCCGGCTCGTTAGTTCCATTCTTTCATATGGAAGTAAGGCAACTGATCGCGTACGCGCTATTCGTCGGCAATTGGTACATTGTCGCAAATCCTGTTGGCCCGAGCGCGCTAGGTTGGCTGTGGAGCATTTCAGTAGAGGAGCAATTCTATATTGTCTGGCCGACGATCGCTAAGCTAGGCGGAGTGACGTCTATCGCAATCGTGTCGTTTGTCTGCATGCCGCTGTCGCTGATTGCGATCGCACTCGTGAGCAAGTATCAGCAGCACCTTGAAGTAACGGTTTGGCTCAATAGCATAGTGCAATTTCAGTTCTTCTCCTTAGGGGCGCTCCTGGCAATCTACCTTTCTGGGAAAGTCCCGTCCTTTTCGACGTCAGCGCGCGTCACGATCTTCATGGCGGGCGCTGTGTGCTGGGTCACAGCCAGCGGAGCTTGCCTGATTAAGGATCCACTCCCCCACCACACTCCCTCGAGCATGATGATTGGTTACGAACTCGTCGCCATTGGCTGCCTTTGCATTTTTCTTTCACTGCTCGGCGCGTCTGTCAAAGGCATACCTCCATACGTGGTTTATCTCGGGAAAATTTCCTATGGACTATATGTGTTCCACGGAATCGCATTAGCGGCCACTTCTTTTGCGAGAAAGTATTTTGAGCATTTTGGTTCAAACCACTCGACGATTGCGTTATCCCTGTTCGTTGCCGATCGGGTTGTGGCGCTCGCACTGACGATAGCTTTAGCAGCCCTTTCCTATAAGTATTTAGAGACTCCGTGGTTGCGGCTGAAGAGTAGGTTTACGTTCGTGGAGTCGCGAGCAGTCTAGTCCCTAGCACGCGTGGTGAGCCTGCTGACACATGACAATTAAGAACGGCACTTCGGAACTTTTGGGAAAAACATCTTCTCACCGAGCGTTGGGCTGATGGGTCGCAAGAACTGGAGGATCGTCTCTTGGCCACGGGTGCCCATCTTAGCTTTGCTGCTCGTAACCATCGCAACTGTGGGTGAGAGCCAAGACACAAATCGTCGCTCAGGCATCTCGACCGCTGTAGTTGCTAAATCATCCTCACCACTCCCAGGTACTTTCTTTTCGATGAATTGGAACCATTTTATTCCTTCTGCGACGTGGCCTTCCGTGCCTTTTGGAGGCATTCGACTATGGGACAATTACGTTTCATGGCAGGACATTGAAAAAGCCAGCGGCAGGTACAACTGGAACAATTTGGATAAGTGGCTCGCGGCTGCAGATGCAAGCCATACGGATGTTCTCTATGCGTTCGGGAGGACCCCGACCTGGGCCTCGCTTAGACCAAGCGAGCCCTGTGGGTATGGAATGGGTTGTGCCTCCCCGCCATCAGACGTCGAGTCCGGCGACAACATCTGGAAAACATTCGTGAACGCTCTGGTGCAGCATTCGCTCTCATCGCCGACCGCACACATCAAATATTATGAGATCTGGAACGAACCGGACTGTACGAAACGCTGCACATGGACGGGAACGGACGCGCAACTCGTAACTATGGCGCGAGATGCCTACGATATCATCCACAGTCTGGATAAAGATGCCCTCGTACTTGGCCCAAGCCCGCACGGGCTAAATGTAGTTAAGTGGCTGCAAGCCTATTACGCCGCGGGGGGCGCAGCGTATCAGGACATAGTCGCTTTCCACGCTTATGTGGGTCCTCACCTCGATCAGTTGCCCTTAATCGTAGATAACACGCGAGCTTTGATGACGCAATACGGGATCGGTAACCAGCCGCTATGGGTCACGGAGGGAAGCTGGGGAGTCACTGGTCTCACATCCTCCCAACAGGCAGCGTACTCGCCCAGGAATACATCATCTTGTGGTCGAAAAACGTCGCCCGGTTCTATTGGTATTCCTGGGATGGCGGTCCCCAATGGGGCCCCTTGTGGAACTCCTTCAGTGGTATGAATGCCGCGGGCAATGCCTACGGCCTGCTCGAAAATTGGCTCGTCGGCTCGGTAAGTTCACAGGCGCCTTGCACGCAATCTCCCGATGCGACCTGGTACTGCGCGCTCACACTCCCGAATGGGGACGCCGCACAGATTGTTTGGAACTCGAATACGACAAGTTCGAAGGCTGTAAACTCAGCCTTCACGACTTACCGTACCCTCGAAAACGGCATCGTAAATCCGATTGCTGGTAACACGGTCCCAGTGGGGAGCGAGCCGATTCTCCTGACCGCCAGCAGGAAACACTGAGTCGGGCGCATAAGGCTTTTCTTCTGGTTCCGCTGTTCCGTTGAATCGTTGAGTTCTGCAGAACTCTCCTGGTCTGAAGTGTTGGTGCTCGACCGAACTGCTGAATACTGCTCGGGTGACAGGCTTTGAAAGCTACAGTCTTATCCGTGCTACCTACTACGCTTGACGGCGTCTCACCGGCTCGGCAGTCAAGCTTTTGGCGAGACATCGAAGGACTTAGGGCTGTTGCGATCCTCTTGGTCGTGTCTTTTCATGCGGGCATACCGTGGCTTCATGGTGGATTCGTTGGCGTTGATGTCTTTTTCGTTCTTTCTGGTTATCTCATCACTGACTTATTAGTGGCTGAGGTCGAACGCACCTGGGAAAGATAGATTTTCCGCGCTTTTATGCCCGGCGCATCAGAAGGCTGCTGCCTGCAGCGTTACTGATGCTCTTCTGTGTGCTTTTCGCGGGTTTCGCTATGCTCTCGCCGATCGAAGTAATACGCCTATCGAGAAGTGCGATCGCCACGGCAACTTATGCGAGCAACCTCTGGTTTATGCTGCAATCCACTGATTACTTCAGCGCAAGCGTAGAAGCGAGTCCGCTGCTACATATGTGGTCCCTCGCCGTTGAGGAACAGTTTTATCTTGTGTGGCCGTTGCTTGTATTGTTCTGCATGAAGCGAAACCGGCCTCGCAAGACAATCGTTGGAGTATTCGCTGGCGTTACGATTTTGTCTTTGGCTGCAAGTGTGTGGCTCACCCGTGTTATCCCCCCACTGGCATTTTTCGGTACCCCCGCTCGGGCGTGGGAGTTCTCGGTGGGAGGCCTTGCAACGCTTCTTCAGAAAAGGCACTTCTTAGGAGTCCTTCGTCGTACCGCCACCGCGTGGATCGGCGCAGCCCTGAGAGTCATAGCCCGCACTCTACATCAAACCGGCGCATGGCTTCCCTGGTGTGATTGCGCTCATACCCGTTGCCGGCACGACTCTGATTCTAATAGCCGGGAAATTTAGTGTGTCCCAAACGGGCCTGTTCCTCGCTCTCCTTGGGTCCCGTGTATTCCAAAAACTGGGTGGCCTGTCTTACTCCTGGTATCTCCGCCATCGGCCCCGTCTTAGTATTCGGTCGTATCCTCCTGCCGGGAAGGCAAGGTCCTCTTATTGCGATTCCTCTCTTGCTGACCAGGCTTGCCATCGCTTGGAGCACGCATTCACTGATCGAAAATCCGGTTCGATTCCACCGTATGCTGGTCGCGAAGCCCACATTGTCACTCGCACTCGGGGCAGCCCTAACAATCGGCGGACTGCTGGCCGGCACGCTCTCTATGACTTTGGGCAAACGGTCTGCGACCTCGCCAGGAGAGGTTGAATTTCTCAACGCAGCGGCAAACAGTGACGGCAATGAACATGATTGCCTCACCGGGTTTCGTAATAGACCAACTAAAGGTTTGTTCGTTCGGACCGAGCGATGCGACGACACTAGTGCTCTTTGGTGATTCTCACGCGGAGCAGTGGCTCCCTGCCCTCATACAAGTCGCCAACCCGGGTCGCTGGCACGTGGTGACTCTGCTAAAAGCCGCATGCCCGAGCGCAACGGTTCCCGTCTATAATCCGAGACTCGAACGCGAAGAGTATGAATGCTCCACCTGGCGGACAAAGGCCCTATCCTACATTTACAATATTAGGCCTTCCATCGTACTGGTCAGCGACTCCTCAGGCTACGTGAAGCTGCCCTCCTCTGAGGATCCGTATGCCCAGCTCTCGATCCAGAAATGGCGGGATGGAACTCGTTCAACCCTGCGGAGCCTGAATTCCGTAGCAGCATTGACAGTCCTTCTACGCGACACGCCTCGACCTGATATCGATGTCCCGATTTGTCTTTCTCGCGCGAGTACCCATCCACTCCTCTTTCCCGCGAACACATGCCACGTCCCAGAACAACGAGCTCTCGCCAATTCGGTTTGGGAGGCCGAGATTTCAGCGGCACAGCCCTTTGATCATGTGTCAGTCCTCGACATGACGGACAGGTTTTGCAGAGCCGGTCAATGCTCTCCGATGTTGAACGGCATAGTGGTCTACAGGGACGGAAATCACATGACATCCACTTTCGCCGCGTCGTTGGCACCTGTGCTTTCAAGCGCGATTATCTCTCTTCAGAAAACTCATGTAGTTGGTCCGCAAATGGAAGTTGCCGCATCATCAGTACCGGATATGTACTAGCCCTCATCGCTAGACCACTGGAGACAGAGGTATGTGCTCACACGAGGCTGATGATCTCAAGAGTCTTATCAAGAGAATTCCTGTCATCGGACCGACCGCCAGAAAGTTCGCGCGGCTCCCAGTAGTTACGCGCGCACGCAGCCTCGCTTTTCGTGGCTCGTCCTTATATTGGCAACTTCGGTATCGCAATGGCGGCACCTCCGGAGCTGGCTCTTATGGCCGGCTGGCGGAATTCAAGGCTGAGGTACTAAACGGGTTTGTGCGCGCGAAGGGTGTTCGAACCGTCATAGAATTCGGCTGTGGTGATGGCGCTCAACTGGAGCTGGCCAGCTACCCCGAGTACGTTGGCATTGACGTGGCGACGATTTCAATCGAACGCTGTTCCACGCGATTTGCGCACGATTCCACCAAACGCTTCTATTTGGCAGAGGCTCTTCCAAGGGATCTCAGAGCCTTCGATTTGGCACTTTCGCTGGACGTCATTTTTCACCTAGTCGAAGACCGTGTGTTCGATTCCTATATGCGCTCCCTATTTGCGCGGGCCAAACACCATGTCGTTATTTATTCGAGCAATTATGACGCTCTGTCCGACTCGCCCCACGTGCGACACCGCAAGTTCACTGACTGGATTGCTAAAAGAGCTCCCGGCTGGAAACCCGCTGGCTACCTACCGAATCGTTTTCCTTTCGACCCCAATCGAGCTGAGGAAACGTCGTTCGCCGATTTTTACTTCTTCTTCCACCAGGAACCGTAAAGAGTCAGTATCATCGACGGGTGAGACGAAACGGTTTCGGCCAGGGCAGCCGAGCGGAAGCGCGCGAGAAAAATAATCGATGCCTGAGATCTAGTGCAAGTGCCGAAGAGCGGCCTCCAAGATTTTGAAGAAAATGAGACCGATCTTACGCACAGGATCGAAGACGACCGCGATCAGAAACGTCAAAAGAAACAGAGATGCATAGAACGTCCCCGGATATCGCTCGAGCCAGCGCATGGCCGGGCGGGTCACGGACGTTCTGACGGTGACGATTGCTGCCGGGGAAGCAACCATTACACCAATCGCAGCACCCGCAAGGATGTCCGTTGGATAGTGAAGTCCCACGTAGACTCGTGGCAGAGAAACAACAAAAAACGCATGGCAGAAAGCCAGAATTCCAGCGCCTCGCGAAACGAGAAAAATGCAGGTTGCGAGCGCAAAAAACAGGGCTGCGTGATCGCTAGGAAAAGAACTCCAGTTGATCATCCTCTCTTCAAGGGGGTAATAGGGCGTTTGAAAATGGAGTTGAGGATTGAAAAAGGGTCTCTCGCGAAAAGGTAGGATGTCAGCGAGCGCTCGCGCAAGAAGCACAGCCACAAAACAGGCGCCGATTCCGTAAGAAAGATATTCGCGGTCTTGGACCTTATTCGCACCAGGCCGAAACCACGCCCACCAAATCAGGGATGTGATCAAGCCGCCATTGATAAGGAGGTTGGAGCCGATAAGCATGATGAAGTAGTCCAGGCTGGAAGAGCGGTGCGCAAAATGGTTCAGAAAGGAGATGATGGCGGTGTCGAAGGGATTCAAGCGCGTCTCCAACGCGACCGATGTAAACGCATTTGCTCTGGGAAGTCCAGGAGAAATTGGTTGGCAGTACCTAGAAGCACTTTCCGAATTTCTTCGAACCGTGCGCAAGATGCCCTTTTCGGAGATCTGAGCGATGCCCTCGCCGCCTCAGCTAGTGATTCGGGAAGTTCGTTTTTGGTCCTCTCTTTCTGCCCCAGTTGCAGCCCCACCGCTTCCTAGATTGCTCCCGCAGATGTGCGCGTCTTCTTCCACTCCCCGCCCGGGACCTTCGCTACCGCTAGCTTCGTATTGTCGTAGAGAAATACGCTGCAGCATTCCGCCGAAATATGCAAACAGGCGTACGCGCGCTTCAAGAGACGCTTCTTTACGCCTAGCCGAAGCACGCCGCGAGTTTCTGCCGCGATACCCGGAGAGATGAAGTCCAGGATTCAGCTACCGACGTCGAGAGAGTTGCCGGTGTACCATCCGGTGGCATCGGTTGCAGAGCGTTATAAGATTCTCCGCGGCATCATCTCCCAGCAGGCTCCGTGGGCGGAGGTGATGAACGTGGAGATCGTGCGCGACCCCGCAGTGTTGACAGCGCCACGCATCTCGCTTGAGCACCTGTTCGCACAACTGATGATAGGAGTCTGGAGCCAACCGAACCCTAGGCCGCTTGGGTCGCAGTGAAGTCACGATGCCGCGCGCACTTCTGCTAGGAACTCTGCTTTCTCCGGCTGAGGAAGCAACCAGAAGAGCCTGCTCAGCGCGAGCAGTAAGCATTTGGGATTGCCGTCTTCAAGGTTCGCCCCCGCCAAGAAGTCCGCACAGATCATCTCCAGGCAATATCCTCGAGAGCCCGATCGTCCGAGCATGAGGCCCGCCGTTTCAAGGGCTTGCTCGATCACCGCAAGTTGGCTCTTGTAGACCTTGAAGTAGAGGATCTCCCACGGCTCGGTTTCTTTCCCTGTCAGATGCCGCTCCACTTCCCGCCTGAACTCTTCCCGCGGTAGTTCTTTGGCCTTGTGCACCCAGGGTGCACAATCGAACCCCTGTCGCTCCCTCCGTGCCACCTTGGCCAGTTCCCTGGCTTTGGTCCAGCCCATCGATCGGAGTTCGGCTTTTGGAATTCGGGGCAAATGTTCATGGATGGCCATCAAGTAGTAGGCCTTACGCCTGGATTCCGGGAACTTCTTCTCCAGGAACTCATCGAACGACCTTAAGTTGTCCAGGCGCCAATACTGTCCGGACCGAACTTCGCACAGATACCGGCCCAGATCCACGAATCGCGAGTCTCTCTCCTGATCTGCCGATCTATCCCAAGCCAAGATCTCGTCGATCTTCGAAAGCACGAATGCGGCCCTTTGGCGATTGAGTTTCGGGGCCACGATTGGCAATCCGTTAGTCCGAAAGCTCGTCAAGCCAATCAAGGTTGCTCGCCCCCGGCTTACGGATCAGGTTCGTTTCAATCAGTTGCTGGTTGTTGAGACACAGACCCAGGTGAGAGCAACTCGTGCAGCCGTTGTTCGGGAACCGGATCCCGCTGTGGGAGGAGAAATGCCCAGATTCCAGCTGGTGGACGGTCGTCTCAACCAGACGGCCGAATTCCCTGTGCTGCTCTTCTGAGATCGTAGCTTTCAGGTATTGGATTTCGGGTACCTGCTTCCGGACGAACACGACGAGGGCCACGTCTGGAATCCCGCTGATCCAGGAGTAGCAAATGAGCTGGGGATCGAGAGACAGAAGCCCTTCGGGCTCTTCCGAATAGCGGCTGGTCGTAGTCTTCCAGTCGATCAGGCAGTGTTTGCCATCGAGCTCACCGATTGCGTCGATATAGGAGACGAACTCGTTGCCTCCCGCGAGGGTTCGAAGCAGCTTGAGTTGCAGGTTCTTCTGTGGGTGCGGGACAACGACCCGTTCCTCGCGCACGAACTTCTCGAGCAGATGAACTCCTTGGTGCAGGAGCCGATCCCAGGATTCTCCCTTCCGGTACTCAAAGGGAGCGTCGCGGAAGGCTTCCCATTCTTTGAACAGTGCTGCGGTACAGTCTTGTTGTTCGAAGTAAGCGCCGAGAGCCTTCTCAAAGCAGCGGCCGAAAACCATGGCCGCCCGAGTGTCCCTCTCGCGCCAGCCGTCAAGATAGCGGTAGCGATAGCTGCGCGGGCAGCGCAGATATTGGCTGATCTGCGTAAAGCTATAAACCATGCGCGTTTCCCTGTGTGTCGTGTACCTCGCGGGGTTCTGAGCAGGACAGCTCCTCCCAGTCCGCTGCTGGGGCGAAGGCCTCGAGGTTTTGAAAGGTCCGCCCGCTCAAGGTCACGTGTGTCGTCCTGACGATTCCGCGGAGGCTGATCAATGCTTTCTCGTCGATCTGATCCTGGCTAAGTAGGTCCATGTCATAGCCGAAGTCGCGCAAGAACCAATTGAGCTTCCAGAGGGCCCGTTCGGTCGAGTAAAGCCGACCGGAGAAAGATCGACGCTCAAAAGCTTGCGGTTCCAGGACGACGAATCGGAGTTGCAGGAAAGCCCTCTGTGGATGCCAGTGATAGGAGGCCCATTCGACGCGAACCAGGAAAAGTCCCGCCAGGGGGTGATCGGCATCCTGCTGTCGCGAATGAAGGCCGGGGATATGACGTTTCATTGCTTCACCTCGGCAGGGTGCGAGTAGGAGTTGAGCTTGCAGATCAAGCCGTCGAGGTCTTGTTTCGCGGAGGAAGAAAGGTGCGAGATGAAAGACTCAACCAAATCCCGAGTAGCGCCGGCGAGGGTTTGTGTGCCGCAGAAGTCGGCAGCGTAAGCTTTCACGAGTGTCGGGTCGAGGTTGTGTTGACGAATCAGAAGGCACAGTTGGTCGCGCAGCCGCGGCTGGCCGTTGCTAGAGCTGTTTGACCCGTGATGACCATTTGAGTGCGTTGTGGCCGCGACAGGTTTTTGCGGAGTCGAGAACGACCCCAGCTCTTCGACGCTGCACAGCCCGATTCCGTAGGCTTTTCGGAGAGCCCGGTTGACGGCTCGGGTCTCGGCAACGCGCATCTCAGCGCCACGGACCAGCGGAGAGACATTTGAAGGATCAGCATCGCCGAATCCGACGAAACCCCGCGAGTGACGGGACTTGTGAACGGTAGATTTGAAGACCCAACGGTTGGCGGTCGGATTCGAAAACTGTAGGACCGGTTCGACTCGGATACTGTTACATAAGCGGCGGTTCGCCAGCCGCAACAACCCGCTGTGAGTCACGTACCAATGGCGATCGATGATTCTAAGTTCGCCCGAAGCGACAGAAAAACCGAACGTTGTGGTAAGCTCCCGGAGAACTTTAAGAATGAGCTTCGAGCACTGCTCTGGCCATAAGGCTTTAGCGTCCGCGAAATTGGTGCGGGCAAGCTTTGATTTGGCCCTTTGACTCAGAGGCATCTGTGCATCTCCTAAAGTTATAGTTCACGTGAACTATTATAGTTTAATGGGACTATGATGTCAAGCAGCAAGGTTCAAGTCACTAAACGGGTAAGTCCCGATTTGAAGGCGTTAGGTGGGCGCCTGCGCGAGTTAAGGGGTTTTCATCTGACTCAAGAGGAATTCGCTAAAGAGCTTGGGGTAAGCCAAAGTCAACTCTCGAAATATGAGAGAGGAGTCGCAAGTCCTCCCGCGGACATTCTGTTTTTGGTGAAAAAGCGCTTTCGGGTAAGCGTCGATTGGTTGTTAACAGGTGAGGGAGATAGGAACTAGATAATGGTGCGAGCCTCGACGTCCACGACAAATCCCGGATTAGATCTGCCGTCTTGCGCTGTTTGCTGTGCATCGAATCGTAGCGGGGACTCGACGATTGCTAAAGACGGTTTGCCCGCGGCAGTTTTCGCGGCACAGCCGACGGCGAGGTCGAAACAGAACACGACCCCAAACCGGAGTGTTTTCCTCTCTCTCGAGCCTCAATGGAATCTGAAATGGTTTACATGGAGAGCTTTAAGGTCGCCGGACGTGTGATATAATTACGGTCGGGCGCACTACCGGCCGCCTTGTGTTTTACAAAGTTGCAACCGGTAGAAATGGATGGGTTTCCGATGCGCGGCGACCCATTGAAGATTTCTAACGAGGGCATGGGCAAACCCCATGCCCCTTTTTTTTGATAGGAGGAAACGCATGCAACAACAAAAGGAAATTGTCGAAGGATCAGGTCAAACTTTAGTTTGGCCTGCTGAAGATATGAGCGCAGTCCGGGGGCAGCGTCACCGGTCTGTGGTTTCACCGGCAGTTGTCGAAACGGATTTCACCGAACTCGAAGACGGCTGCCTGGTCGAAGCCATCGAGGATCCGAAGAATTCGTCGAGAGCGCTACTGGCCATTTACAAACATGGAGAGGTTAGCTTCACGGATCGATTTCGACATGGAAACCGGGTGCTCATCCCGATTCCCCGGGGGCAACACATCATCAGGCACATTCGGCTGCCTCGAGGCGTCAAACCGTACGGCTCGATTGCCTCGCTCTTTTCCCAAATCGACTCTATCCTGTCTCGATGTTTGGATCTTCACAGGCGCTATAGACTTCTGCTTGCATTCTTTATTTTGAGTACTTGGTTCATCGAGAAATTGCCTGTGGCACCTTATGTTGCGTTTTTTGGCTTGCCTCGCTCCGGAAAGTCAACTGCGCTCAAACTTCTCAGCCTGCTCTGCAGGCATAGCTTGCTGACAACAGACATAACATCGGCGGCTTTTTATGCAGCTTGTGATCAGCTCACGCCGACCCTTCTGATCGATGAAACCGGCACCGCAGGAGAAACGCGGAGTCTTTTTCATCTTCTGAGAACAGGCACCACGCGTGACACTGTGGCCCTTCGCCGGCATGAATCTTACAAAACATTCGGTCCGAAGGTAATCTCGTGGATTGAACTGCCCAATGATGCCGCCTTGAACAGTCGCTGCATCGTAATTCCTCTGTGTGAGACTTATCGGGTCGATCTGACAAGGCCCGCAGATCCAGAGATCCTGCACGCTGCGGAGGATCTCCAGCGGCAATTTCTCCAGGCCAGGTTTGAAAGGTTCAACGCGCTCAAGCTGCTCAAGGTTCAGGGCGACGATCGGCTGCACTCTCGCACGCGAGATCTCTACGAGGCACTCGCATTGCCGAACGGCGAAGACATGCAGAGTTGCGAGTTATTGGTATCGCTCCTCGACGGGCAGCAGAACTTCAATCGTGAATCGTTGTCTCCACTTCAAACTGCCGTTCTTCAAATTCTCTTTGCAGTCGCACACCAGTCTTCCGCCTATACCCTTAAAAGGTTTACCTCGTGCGTAAATGTGGCCCTTCAAATCGCTGGCGAAAGATTCCCCGTAAGCCCACGCGCTGTCGGTGCTGCGCTGACGTCTCTCGGATTGACCGAACGCCGGCGCACGAATGTGGGCTGGATTGTGCAACTTGATCGAAAGACGAGGAAGCAGACACACCAGCTGGTCACCGCGTATGGCATTGATTTTCTTCCTGGTTGGTTGCCGAAGACCGAGGAGCGATGCGATTTTTGTCAGGAAATCAAGGGATCCAAGGTCTAGAAGCAAGCTCTGTTATGTACTGGGCACACCCGGGTTCCGGAACCTTGTCGTCGCCATACAGGCAGGAGGTTCTGGTGCTTGCGTTCGGGCTGTTCGGGCTCCTTGCAGATGACAGTGAACATAGTGAACATTGTGAACATCTTGTGTATACCTTCGGTGTAGGATAACGGAGGATTCCTTTGCAAGGCCGGTAGCCTCCAGAAACCCGTCTCCCTGTTCCCATGGGCGGGACTAAAGGGGTCAGGTCTGAAGAATCTGACCTCCGTCGCTTAAATAGCATGGCCCATCAGACACCCTGAGAGTTGACGATGACAGCAGCGTTCTACCGCACAGATGACCTTCGCATCAAGTGGACGAAAGTAGTCCTCCAGTTTTTCTCGAGGAGGAACTACCCGTCACAGAGCAGGTTTCTTCGACTATCTACCGCGCCCGCAACCAGATCTGCGACATTCTCGCTGGCGAGGATCATCCCCCGCGCACGACTCGACAAGTATCTCCAGCGTTTACTCTCCCGCCAGAAGAAAGAGCACTCCGACTAGCATGGAGTCGGCCAGATCCCAAACTGACATGGCGAAGCAAGTGGTGAAATCGCGGGTCGCGTCGCGGCGCATCAGATCGTACATGGGATCCACTCTGAGGCCGGTCAACCTCCAGCAGCGAAATACAATTGCGGGGTTATGTTCCGCACCAAAGAGTCTTGACCGAATACTTTTCAAACATTCGATCTGCAGTCAGCAACACCATTTCTTCCGTCAGTGCCTGGACAATCAGAATGCGATCAAATGGGTCTTGGTGATGCAAAGGAAGGTCGCCGACCGCGAGTGCGTGCAGATGCGAGATATCCAAACCGCGAATGCCCCAATTCAGCATCCACCGTGGAACGCACTTCGCGGGAGGCTCAGGTAGTTCCAGCTTCCCGAGTCGAAATTTAAGACCGATTTCCCAGGAGCTGGCAGCGGACAAGAACAATCCCTGACGCCCATTCGATAGGAGATCTCGTGCCCTCCGATTTAACTTGCCAGGGACAGCAAGGGCCCAAAGAAACACACTCGTATCGAGCAGGTATTTCATCGCTTCTTCCCACGCTTCGGATTCCTTTCCAGACCCTGGAAGGCGGCCAGCAAGGCCGTCGGGAGTGGCGCGTCAAAGTCGTCTGCGACCTTCAAGTGCTCGCTCTCAATTCCCAGCTCCCGGTGTGCCTTTGCCTGGTGAACAGAGACCAAGCGCGCCACCGGAACACCACGATTCGCAATCACGATCTCCTCACCTGCGGCAACCCGTTGAAGGAGCCGCGAGAGCTGCGTCTTGGCTTCATGAACGTTAACCTCTTTTTTCATGCCCTGCCTCTTGAAACATAGTCTAGTCCAATAGACTAAGTCCTGTCAATTTTCTGCAACCTTCACTTGTGTACGAGCTCTTCCTTCAGATGATTCGAACTAAATGTTCACAGAGAGTTTTCTGGTGACCACGAAGATCTTTGCGGGAGAACATCCTAATCAGGAATTGTCGGCAGAAGGGCCTCGTTATGATGGTCAACCTATCAAGGCCCGAAGTTTTCGCGCGTACTTCCGCCAGCTCGGACGGCGATATCGTCCCTTTGCGCTTGGCCCGCCTCTTACGCCAATCGAGGCTCTTGACCTGGTCGGCGAGAACCGCGCCGGGACTTTCACCAGCAACAACAACCTCGAACGGATAACCCTTGATGTGCGTCGTCATCGGGCAGCACACCATCAGACTCGTCTTTGCGTTGTAGACGGCCGGGCTCAGCACAACCGCTGGTCGGTGTCCGGCTTGCTCATGTCCCGCTTGCGGACTGAAGCTGATCCAAACGATATCACCAGCATCGGGCACATAAGACCGCGCCATTTACCATGCCTCTTTGCCGACAGGGCCGCCAAAAGCGACTTCCGCATGAAGATTCTCGCGAGTGATCCCCTTTACAAGTTCGGTCAGATTGTATTCCTTGCGCCGCACCGGTTCGATGACGATACGACCTGATTCCTCGCGCACGTCGACGGTTTCATCCAGGTCCAAGTGAGCCGCTTGCAAAACGGCCACGGGAATTCGTACCGAAGCGCTGTTTCCCCATTTCCTGACCACGGTCCTCATGTCGCAGAATCTCCTTGTGACTACATTGTATCAACAGGATATCCGGCTGTTCTTAACGTGTCAACAATGTTGCTACAAGATCTGGCCATCACTCCGATGATCGTTGCAGTGGCAGCAGCGCGACTCGCCCAGCAGTCACCAGATCGGGGACGTCCCTTAAGGGACAGTATTGGGAATCACAGAACGCGGATACTAGCGCCACGAAGCTTTTCAAGGAGACTCTTTTATTGCGATCTCAGCCGCGCTCCTGGGCCAGAAAACCGAATGAAGCGGACTGTCTCTTTTTTTACGGTTTGCTCGGGCAGGTCGCTTAAGCTTGTGACGTCTGTCACCGACAACCACAGCGCGAAGAACTAAAAGACGGAGTGTCAGCAGAGGAAGGAATCAATGTTCGCTGACGCCGGAACTTTATCGTTGCCGGAAGGCTTCAAGGGAGCACGCCGATGAGAAGAATCTTATTGCTACTCGTTTTGATTGGAGTTGTAGGCCTACCTGCTTCTGCCCAAAAAGACGAAAACAACCGCATCAAAAACGCGGGTCAGGTGATGGTCGAGATCCTCAATGTCCCCGACGATATCCCGCGGGACATTTTGGACAAGGCCGAATGTGTCATCGTTTTGCCTTCCGTCCTGAAAGCTGCGTTCATCGTCGGGGGCAGCTACGGTCGAGGCGTGATGACGTGCCGGAGTGGGCCCGATTTCAACGGGCGTTGGAGCGCGCCGGCGATGATGGCTCTTGAGGGCGCGAGCTTTGGTTTTCAGATTGGCGGGCAGGCCACCGATTTCGTCTTGCTGGTAATGAACAAGCGCGGGGCGAGTGCGATTCTCAGCAGCCAGGTGAAACTCGGCGGCGACGTGTCTGCTGCAGCCGGACCGAAGGGTCGCAGCGCTACAGCCGACACGGATGTCACATTGCGCGCGGAAATTCTGTCGTATTCGCGCGCCAGGGGATTGTTCGCCGGGATCTCTCTGGCAGGCTCGACTCTAAGGCCGGATGGCGACGGGAACGGGAGGATCTACGGACAAGGCGTATCTGCGAAGCAGATCGTGATCGATAGCAAGGTTCATGCGCCGGCCTCGGCGAGACTGCTGCTCGCTACGCTGAATAAGCAGTCTCCGAGGAACCACTCAGAGAAGTAGAGCCCGGCGGCGCAACACCGTGACGCAGGCCACACATGTCATGCGTAAGAAAAGAGAGTGCGAAGTGAAGTCCATGGCAGGAATCACGGCTGAAAAGCCGAAAGGAAACTATCCATGCTACTACTAATCATCCTTCTGTTGCTTTTGTTCGGCGGAGGCGGCGGCTATTACGGGTATTCCAGATGGGGCGCACGCGGGGGCATGGGGATAGTAGGAACAGTTCTTCTCATCGTAGTGGTCTTGTATCTGGTCGGTGCGGTGCGTTGATCTGGTTGTAGTCGTTGCGCAACACCATCTTGAATGCAGTGGCGCGAGGAACGCAGCTCGCGTGCGATGGGCGAAGGAACGGAAGAAAAAGCAACCTTCAAGTTGATCATTCTAAAATCCAAATACCCGGGCTCGCCGACCTTGGCGCCGTTAAGTAAGTCCTCGTCGGAAACCCATTCCAGATAAACAGCGGCGAGGGAGATTGGACATCACAACCCCGCGGCAAGAAAAAGCACAGCCATCGCGGGCACCTTGTTGCCCCCAGAATCGGATGCCGAACGGCCAGAGTTCTGAGCGTGCGCGTACCTGATTCTTGACCTCGCCAGGACTCTATGCTTATCACGGAGAAGAAAAGGCGAATAGCTGAGCGCAGGCGCGGCAATCGCGCACCCGGGTGCACAGCATTTTGATGCGAAGGTTTGAACCCGGCGCAAGGACGCTGAAGATGCCGAAGGGTTCGGGACGACGAAGTCTTGTACTCACGCGCCCGGGATCTCTACGAGGCACTCGCGTTGCCCATGTGTGAAGACCCGCAGATGTGCGAATCCTTGGTCAACCTCTTCAAAATGCAAGAGAAGTCCAATCGCGAACCGCTATCTCGGTTTCAGGCTGCTGTTCTTCAAACACTTTTTCTCGGGATACACATGCCGTCCGAGAAGGGAACGATGGCAGTTAGCCGCTTAACGTCCGGGGTGAATTCCAGCCTTCGATCCGCCGGCGAAGGATTTCGAGTCAGCCCTCGCAGAGTCGGTGCTGCCCTGACGTCTTTCGGATTGACCGATCGCCAGCGAACGAACACCGGCTGGGTCGTGACCCTTGATCGAAAGGCACAAGAGCTCATTCACGAACTGATCGCGACATACGGAGTTGACAATAACATTCCACAAATTACAGCTGAGTCTAGGCGGCGATGCGATTTCTGCCGGGCATCTGAGTTGCGCTAACAGAAGACTCGGTGAACGTAGTGAACATTGTGAACGTTTCCTGGCATAAACGCCGCGAGGCCGCTCAGCATCGGGCGGCAGCGACATGCGCCACGAATTCGGGGCAGAAGAAGTGCGGCGGCGACAGTTCTTGAGCGGCGCTCACCAGATAGTCTCGATTTGCTTGCAAGCGCGGGTTCTCGCGTCCCGCGTTACGAGAGCCATGCCCTCGACTAACGCGGTCGCACCGATGAGTCGGTCGCAAGGATCGCCAGAATAATCCGCGGGAAGCTGGTTGGCCAGAACGGCAACCTGTACCGTGATCGGCCTGATTGCGGTCCGCGAGCTGATTTTCTCGACAAAGGCCTCCACCGTTCCGGTAATCTCCAGTCGGTCATGAGTGACCAACCATGCCAGCTCCCATAACGTGATCGCAGAGATCGCGATTCCGGTTTCTTGGCTCGCTCTGCGAATGGCGTCGCCAGCCTTTTTCGACAGCTTCGCTGGCTCACTCGCCAGCCAGATCAAAACATGCGTATCGAGTAGGATCACCTCCGCATTACCTCCCACTCCTCGAGAGGAACCACGGGAGACTCGATATCCCCGACGATCGCGAACTCTCCGGCCATAAAACCGGAAAGATCTTGTTTCTTTGAGGTGACCGGCACTACTTTTGCGACTGGCCTCCCACGTTTCGTGATGATGACCGGCTCGCCCGTGGCGTTGACATCGTCCATAACGGACAAGCAACGCGCCTTAAATTCGCCGGCGGGCATGTGCTTCATGGTATTCTCCTAGTGTCTATGGCCATATTAACATGACCATTTAGAAGTGCAAGAGGGAAGCTTGTCTTTGGCTAGCTGGGTGCGGAGACAGGAGTACCCTTAAAAACCTATCGAAAACTGCAAAACGAACTCACTTAAGTCTCCTAGTTTTAGCAAGTTGAGCTTTGAAGGGATCCTTGCTTTAGGGGCTCTTCGGAGCGAGTGAGTCGCTGCCCAGGTTCTGCGTCAAGAGGCACTCCCAAGCCCTTTTTCCGCAAGAGAAAGTTTGCTTTAGTGGGCCGCGGCCGGAACGGCTTCGACCCGGTTTCGGCCTAGCCGCTTCGCTGCGTACAGAGCGTCGTCAGCCTCTTTGACAAGCTGGGCGAGATCTGTTGTCTCGCCGCGACGAAAGTCCGAGATACCAAAGCTTGCGGTGACAAAGACCTCGTGACCCCCAAACGTGAATCGATTGGTTTGGAGCTGTTCGCGTACGCGTTCGATTGCGGCTTGGACTCCAGCCCGGTCTGCATAGGTCAGGGCCAACAAGAATTCGTCTCCACCCAGGCGGCCACACATGTCGCTTTGTCTGATATTGGCCGTGAGGATCTCCGCGAACCGTTTAAGGACCGTATCTCCAGCGTCGTGTCCATAGGTGTCATTTACAGCTTTGAATTTGTCCAAATCGACTACCACGACAGTAAAACAGAAATCATGCCTGCTCGCGCCGCTCAGTTGTTGCTTTCCCCACTGCTCGATCGCACGTCGGTTCGGCAAATCGGTCAGCGCGTCGGTTAGCGCTAGTTCCTCCAAGAGGCGGTTCTTCGCCTCAATCGTTCGGTGAAGCCCCACAATCCTCTGTCCCGCCTCGGCTCGCGCCAACAGTTCGTCGGGATGGAACGGCTTGGCGAGATACTCGTCGGCGCCCGCCTGCAGCCCTCGTACCACCTTTGATTTCTCCGAGACTCCGGTCAGCAAGATGATGTAGGCGAAGCAATCCGGAAAGTCGCTCCGGAGACGTTGGCACAATTCGATTCCACTCAAGTCCGGCATCAGCCAGTCCGTGATGACGAGGCCTGGGCGGTGCTCTGCGAAAAGGTCTAGAGCTTCTTGTCCCGTCTTCGCGGAGAGAATCGAAAACCGGTCTCGTGGGAGGGCATGCTCGACCAATTTGCGAGCGACTGGCGAATCATCAACTACCAGGACCGGAATTACTTGATCCGTGGAGTTCATTTATCCTTTGCTTGCGTGTAGAAATACCAACTCATAGCCAGAGTGGGTAGGCACCCTCGACGACTGACGTGATTACCAGCATACGCGAGCGCGTTCAGAGATACGCAGTTTGCCTTTCGGCATGTGCCTAGTTAAGTATGTTGCGGAGCCATTTGTGTGCGTTGTGCGTTTCGGGCTGGCCCCTCGGAATGGATGAGTCCGGTCTGAAGCGATTCGGTGCCGTCTCTGGCCTACGAAAGGGCAGCGCGTTATGCGGCCACTAGACCCAACATTCCGGGCAGCTCCAAACTACGCGACTTTCGGAGATCGATGTCCATCCGGGAGATCTATGTTCTCTTTCCACCTGGCGTGCGAAATTACTTCAGCGTCGCGTACTCGGACTTGGCGGCGATAAGGACCGGAATGTTGGGGTCGGCGTCCTTCCACAGTTGGAAGAAATCCTGATAGGCGGCCCGGGATCGGACGGTGTCGCCCTGTACTGCGTAGGCGCGGCCGAGCTGAAGGCGTGCCAGGGCACCCAGTGGGCAATTCACGGCGACCCCGCGGTGGTCTACGAACTTTTGGAACTCCGATGCTGCTTCCTTGCCCTGGTGTAGCAAAAGGTACGCTTCGCCACGAATGTACACGGGATATAGCGACCCTCCGACCTCGAACTGCGGAAGCGGCATACCCAGTTCGTACTGTGCTGCGATCTGGAGATCTTCGAGAGCTTTTGCCGGGTTCTTGCGTCTTATTTCGATTGAGGCGTGAATGGCGGGCAACCAATAGCGACTTATAGCCGTATTGAGGGGAAAGCGCTCCCCTAAATCGTGTGCCATGCGCTCCGCCCGACCGACATCTCCGATGCGCGACAATGCCAGAGTCGCGAGAACGCTTACATCCCGAGTGGGGGCTTCGGCGAGCGCGGAGGCGATTTCCTGGCGGGTCCGCGATGGGTTGTTAAACTCAGCCTCACGCAGGGCGGCATCCATCTGCCACGCCGCTGCGGTTTCTTTTGAGTCACTGGCGTTAGCGGAGTCGATGGCGCGCTGGGAGAGTCTGCGCGCGCTTGCCAGAAGCCCGTAGAATGCCGCGGTGTCGGATTGGAAAGAAAGAAGCACGTCTTCCCCTGGTTTGCCAGCAGCCGCAGCGACTTGCCGCTGCATCTCAGCGGTGTCGTTTGCAAGGAAGGCCACTCCATAGCGATTTCCATGCAGGAACGGGTTGTTAACCTTGTGTGCTATGGCCCGCTGATATGTGAGGTCCGCTTCGTCGAGCTGATTCACGGCCGGATAGAGACTCACGAGGTTGGTGTAAGCCGCCGCGCTGCCCGGATTCAAGCGGAGGTCTTCGAGGCTCGCGCTAATGGCCTTTCCGTATTGTCCTAAGTAGGTGTAATCAACGCCCAAATTACCGAGGGGTTCGCTGTTGCGTGGATAGGCCTGGGCCCACAGTTCGTAAACCTGGACGGCCTTCTCGAGCTCACCGGTGGCGAGGAGGTAATAGGAACCCGAGATGCGGAATTTTTCTCTCTCGCTCACTCTATCGCGCAAGTCAAAAGACTTCTGCAGGTTCTCAGTGGCCAGACCAGGCTCCCTGAGATTGGAGTACGAAATTCCCAAGGCTTCGTAAGCGGCAGCGAAATTAGAGTCAAGTTCGATGGCGCGATTGAAGAAGGGAATCGCCGCCGCGCTGCCTTTCTCCTGCAGAGTTTTAACTCCGACGGAGAGCGCCTTCAAGGCTTCGAGAGAAGGCGTGGTGGCTTGATCGAGGGGAGCGTCGAACTTCTCGACCGTGCTGAGCGATTCACCGAGCTTCTCCCGAAGCTTGATCGACGCTCGGTCTAGGGCTTTTAGGATGTGTTCCTTGTTTTCCGCCGTCACTTGTTGCTGTGCCAGGGGGTCGCCAGTTTTGCAATTGGTGGCATCGAGACCGATCACATACTGACTGCCCAAGTTCGAAATCGAGCCTGAAATGTAAGCCTTACCGCCTGCGCGCTGGCAGAGATCACTCGCCACGTCCGGCGTCAGCTTGGTATCTAACGGCTTGGCCATCAACCTGAGGGTGGCGCGAGTTCTCGCATATGAGAGGATGTTAAGAAATGGGGACTGCGCTAACTGGACGGAAATCGCCTGCTTCAACGTGTCGTCGAAGACGGGATCACCGGTTGTATTGGTGAAGTCGGCCAGCACAAGCGTGTCCTCCTCGGATAGCCTCGGCTTAGGGTGGAAATATAAGTACCCGCCCGCGGCAAGCGCCACGACCGCTATGGCAGCAGGGACGACAATCTTCCAGCGCTTTCCAAAACGTGATGAAGCCCTGGCCTCCGTCGTTGTAGGCAACCGCGCCGAATCTGAATCGCGCTTTAGCCGCTGCAAGTCGGTCCGGATGTCCGCTGCATTCTGGTAGCGCAGTTTGCGGTTTTTTTCCAGGGCCTTGTTGACGATTCCTCCTAGCTCCAAAGGCAAGTCCGTGTTCAGCCTTGATGGAGGAATCGGCGCTCGATTCAAAATCGCGTCATGCATGACGGCTGCAGTGCTGCCTGGGAACGCCATCCGCCCCGTCGCCATCTCATAGAGCACCGCACCGAACGAGAACAAATCCGTGCGTGCATCCAACTCTTCTCCGCGCGCCTGCTCCGGTGACATATACGCGATGGTGCCCACTGCGCTGCCAGGACTGGTCAGCAACTCTCCCGAGGCTGCCGTGGCCATCGCGGAAACGCCAACACCTTCGGCGCCAGTAGTGAGCTTCGCCAGGCCGAAATCGAGAATCTTCGCTCGTCCTCGCTTCGTCACAAAGATATTTGCAGGCTTAATGTCACGGTGGACGATGCCTTTTTCGTGCGCTGCCTCCAGGGCGTCCGCAATTTCCGCACCCAGGTCCAGCACCTGTTCCACAGGAAGGGGCCTGCCTCCGATCATCTGCTTGAGTGTCTTCCCCTCCATCAGCTCCATAACGATGAAGGGATGCCCACCATCTTCAGCGATTTCGTAGATCGTGCAGATGTTCGGATGGTTCAGTGCGGAAGCAGCACGCGCTTCGCGCCGAAAGCGCTCGAGCGCTTGCAGGTCTTTCGCCGTGTCTTCAGGAAGGAACTTCAGCGCAACATGCCGACCGAGGCTCAGGTCTTGGGCTTCGCAGACCACGCCCATTCCACCGCCACCGAGTCTTCCCAACACGCGGTAATGCGAGATGGTCCGTCCAACGATGGGCGAGGAATCAGCCACTAGGGCGCATCTTACGCCGACGCCCGCGCGCAGGCAATCGCGGGAGGATCCACCGTGGGAACGTGCTGAAGTGCCCGAATTGCGATGTGGCCACGACGGAGAGTAAACAAACCGTCGCGGTACTTACCGAGTCCTGTTGCGCGGCTACATCCGCAATACCAAGTTTCTTGGATGAAAATGGGATTCGAGCTGTCCTTGGAGTGCCTCCAAGCGGGAGCCAATGATTTCAGTGGTACGCTGATGGAGGAAAGCATCTCGAAATCCGCGGGAGCAGCATTCGGAGAGAGCATCACCCCTGGTGAACTGCGCGCCATGATCCGGACTATCAGTCGAATACCGGCCGAACGCTCCACGACGTACAGAATTCTGAAAGTCTTCGAGCATTCGGACCCACAGGAACACCTGCCAGCCGGGCGGCTGCCACTATTCACTGACACGACAGACCGCGTAGGGTTCAACGCCACCGGTTATTGACGCCCAGTGTGGTGCGAAGACCTTACGGTCGGTTCGCTAACCGGGTAGTTCTCTAATGCTCGGATCCATCGACGATCTCGGCTCACCGATTCCTAGGACTCGTCATTGTGGAACGCCGAAGTATCCCGGGCGTGTTCTCAGTGCTACGTTGGGGCGCGCAACAACGACCCTAATTTCATTGAAACCCGCGTCCGGATCGGTACTCGGAGCATAACCCAGTACGTACTGCACGTGCAGTTCGCCGCCAATTCGATCGAGCGCCTTGCGTATGGTTTCCTCGTGGAAGGCTCGGTAATGGGCTCCGCCCGTGGAAGCCGCCGCGACAGCAAGTTGATGATTGCTGATTTCGTTCGTCCCGCGCGTGAGCAGCCAAATCGCAAGTGCCGTATAGGGCGAGGTCCCTGCGATCGGAGGAAGCTTCGGCAACTTGAGTTGCGGCGGCGGACGCTGTCCGGGCGTTTCGCCCTTCCCATAGCGAAGATCACTGGCCGTACTGCTGGGGCCGATCGTATAAATAGCAATGTTCGCCTGCTGCGCATCGCGCAACACCTGGCTCAGTTTCGCATGACTGTGCGTGTCCTGTGATTCGCCTACAACCAGAAGAATGCACCGATACGGAGCCGGCTGGTTTCTGAGAAGCTGCACGCCCTTTGCCATAGCGTCGTAGAGATTGCTGTCTGACCACTGAAATTGAATGGCGGCGATCGCTCTTTCAACCGCGTCGTGGTCTTGCGTGAAGGACTGGCTCACATCGGCAGTCGAACCGTAGGTGAGCACGGTAGCTTCGCCGCTTTGCGCCATCACCGTTTCGGTGAAGATGCTTCCCATTCCTTGAATGACCGGCGCCATCGCCTGTAACCGAAGACTGGCCTCGACAACCAGCGCAACCGCCAGCGGGTCGGCATCGATGTCAAACCGATTGATTTCTTGTTCCGCTCCCTTATCGAAAACCTTGAAATCCTTTTGCGTTAGATCAAGCACAAACTGGCCGTTCTTGTCGATTACCGTGACGGGGACGATGACTTCGTTCACGCGCGCGCGAATCGGATTTTTCGACTGTGGCGTTTCGCCGAGTTGTCGTTTCCCCTCGGAATCGGCATGGGCGTCTTGGTATTGCGCGTGTGTGCGACCCACTGATGAAAGCGCGACGACGAGCACCGACCCAGCAGCGCACATCGTTTTGAGTGAGTGTCGCATGGGCGTAATCCTATTGTTGATCCAAGAACGGCAGTTTTCGTTGCCGGTGCTCGTAGTCCCATCAGCAACCGCTCGAACCAACGTGAATATCCGGTGGCCTTCATCCCCAGGCGCACGCTGACTCCTCGAGCGGTCAGTTCTCGGTAGAACTTCTCTGCTCTCCATCGCTGTGGTTCAATCGCCGTTCGCCGCTCTCCCCGGTTTCTGTATCTACAAACGCGATGTACTGATCGCTTAGGTGATAACCACGCCTATAATCACCATGTTCGGCTTTTTCCTCCCGAGCCTTGGTCGTCATGCAACCAAAGTCTACTCGGGTCGAGGGAGCCGACATTGTTATGAAATCAAGTAAGTACTAGGCGGGCAGCCACCATGGTGTCCTCCCGGGTGCCCAATAACCCTGTTTCAGTTCGGACCGTAAGTAGTTGATTTGGCGCAGCTCAAATCCGTCAATTTCTTTGCCCACAAACACACCTTTGGGGCCCGCCTCTTTTGCTTGAGGGATCAGCATTCCCGCCGTTCCTAGTGCGAGCTGGGGAACTTACGAAGTAGCACATCGCCAGCCTTGAATAAGCAGGCGCATATTGGGGATCGAGGGAGATCGCCCCTTCATAAAAAGTCTGGGCGCAGGCAAGCGCATCAGCAGTGGGCTGGGTGAACAGCTTCGCGTAGTGGTAGCGGCCCTGAGATATGCATCGTAGGCGTCGATATTCGCCGGGTGGCCCTTGGATATTGGCCTATCCGCCCTGAGCTATGCCTGAAGTTTGCTGACAATCGCTTGAGATATCTGGTCCTGTATCGCAAAGAGAGTTACTGCAGCAGTCCAGTCCGGTATTTAAGAAGCGAAATCTGGCCTTCATAATCGTATTTTGCTCCGGCTTGAACGATTTGGGCTTGCGTCTGATTCAATTGCGCCTCGCTCAATTCGACGATCGAGCTGAGTCCAAGTTTGTACCGCGACGTGGCCAAATCCAGGGCTTGATTCGCCTGCGCCAGTAGCTTGTCGGTCACGGAAAGCCGCTGGTAAGCTGCATTGGCGTTCAACCAGGCCATACGAACGTCGCGTACCACTCGATCTTGCAGATCACGAAGATTCTGATCCTCCGCGCGCGCCCGGGCGCTAGCCTCGCTTCGCAACGCCCCAAATAAGTGCCCGTTAAAGATCGGAATGTTGACGTCAAATCCTACCGCGGCGTAGCGGGATGCGAGTTGGTCTGCGCCGTAGGGAGTCAGTCCCGCTGCGCCCGCGGCCGAGATCGTAGGGAACCACAAGTCCCGTTCCGCCGTGGCGTAGCTTTGCGCTGCGTTCGCGTCGAGACGGAGGCTTATCAATTCAGGACGGTTTTTCAGGGCTTGCTGCAGAACATCGGTGAAGTCCGATGGCGGCGCGGAAGGCAAAGGCTCGTCAGCCAGTTCGAATGTCCGCTGCTCTCCATAACCCAGCGCTTCGGATAACTGAGAGTACGACTCATCAACGTCGTTCTGAGACTGAATTAAAAGAAGCTGCGCCTGCGCCAGCGCTACGTTGGCGAAACTCACATCTAATCCAGACTTTATTTTGTTCTGTTCAAGCACTGTCACCTGATCAGAAACAAGCTGGCGTTCCTTGACGGTTTCCTGGGCAACGGTCAAAACCGCCTGCGATCGAAGAACCGCGAAGTAGGCTTGGTCGACTCCAAGGAGAACATAGGCGCGGGAAGTGACAACATTCTCTTGCTGGGCTTGGGCGTGGAGATTCGCGCTCTTCGCGAGCTGGTGCGTGCGCCCAAAATTGGTGATGAGCTGATTCACCGCCAGTCCATTGGCGTAACGCTCATAAATGACCGGATTGTTCAAGAATCCAGCCGTGATGCGGCTGTTGTTTTCCGCATCTGCTCCAGTGAGGCTGCCGTTGACCGTCGGGTAGTAGGCAGAGCGCGCCTCCGTAACCTGCGCCTTGGCCGCCTGCGCCAATTCGGTGGCCGCCTGAATCTGGGGGTGATTCTGAATGGCGATGGCCTCCGCTTCCTTCAGATTCAGTTTTTGCACGCCTTGGGCGGTCGCGGCTCCGCAACTGATTGCGGCAAAAACGAAACAAAATATCAGTCGACTTCGTATGCTCATCGCGCGTCCTCCGCTGCCGCATGCGCCTCGGTGCGCCGCTGATACACGAGCAAGTAAGCAGCTGGCACAATGAAGATCGTCAAGGCCACGGACGTAATCAGGCCGCCAATGATCACACGCGCGAGGGGCGCATACTGCTCGCTCCCCGTTCCTAGTTTCAGGGCCAGTGGGAATAATCCGATGATCGTCGCCAGTGACGTCATTAGAATTGGGCGCAGCCGGATGCGGCACGAAGAGATGATAGCGTCGCGCACCGACATCCCTGTTTCTTCCAGACGATGAGCGAACTCCACGATCAAGATGCTATTGGAGACCACGATGCCGACCATCATGATCAATCCCATGAGCGACATCACGTTGAGGGTCGTCCCCGTAAACAGCAAAATCAGCAACACTCCGATGATCCCAGTCGGCACGGCCAGAAGGATGAGCACCGGGTCCAGGAATGAGCGGAACTGCGCCACCAGAATCAGATAGAGCAGCACCAGAGAAAGAGAAAGTCCCATTGCGAAGCTGCGGAACGAATCCTCCATCCCCTGAACCATCCCTCGCAGATTCGCCCGCGTGCCCTGCGGCAGGTTGGCTGCCGCTACAATTTTGCGTACAGCACTGGCAACACCTCCCAGGTCTTCCGTCGCGGGATTTACGTAGACGTCGAAAGACCGCTGAATTTGGTAGTGATCTACTTCAGTGGGAGAACTGAACCGTGTGATTTTGCTGACCGCATCCAAGAACGCGGGCGCTTGCGCCTCCGGAGAGCGCAGCGTAATGTCGCGCAAGTCCGCCAGGCTGTGGACATCCTGCTCGGGATACTGCACCGTCAGCATATAGTCATTTCCGGTCTTCGGATCGATCCAGTAACTGGGAGCAATCATTCCGTTGGAGGTAAGGCCGGTGATGACGTTGTCCACAACCTCCTTTTGGGTCAGCCCGAGTTCACTCGCCCGCAGCCGGTCCACGTTGAGCTGAAGAGAGGGGTAATCGACGTCTTGTGGGATGTATACGTCACTCACCCCAGGAATTTTCCGAATCTCTCCCGCCAAGCGAGCGGCCACCGAGAAATCCGAATCCAGGTTTGATCCGCTTACTTGGACGTCAATCGGCGCCGGCAATCCCTGATTCAACACGGCGTCGACCATGCCCCCGGATTGGAAGAAGGTGCTTAGTTCCGGCATCTCCTCCCGCAGCTTGTGGCGAACCTGGCTCATGTACTCGAAACTGCTGACGCTGTGCCCTTCGTTGAGCGCCACTTGAACGGTCGCGGTATAGGGTCCCGAATTCGACGTATAGATCGAGGAAAAGCCCGGGATAACGCCGATGTTCGAAACGATCAATTTGAGATCCTTCGGAGCGACCGTCCTACGGATGATGTCTTCCACTCGGGCGATTTCCTGATTGGTGATTTCCACACGGGTTCCAGAGGGCGCCTTTACGTTGATCACAAACTGGCCAGCATCCGTTCTGGGAAAGAATGCCAAACCGAGAAATGGAAACAGAGCGAGACTGAGAACGAACGCTCCTAAAATTCCCCACACGACCGTCTTTGAGCGCTCGAGTACACGGCGCACGGAGCGCTCGTAGACCTCAAGGAAACGATGAAACATCTGGCCAAACCGTTCGTTGAATCGCTCACCCCAGCCGAATATTCCGCTGCGGGGTCCCGGTGCCGGCGACAACGCCGGTTCGGAACCGTCTTCGACCGCGGTGACATGGGAAGGCGACTTGATGAACCGCGCGCAGAATAGCGGCACCACCGTCATGGCCACCACATAGGAAGCGAACAGTGCCAGCACAACGGCCATAGCCAACGCCGAAAAGAGAAAGCGGCTCACCCCATAAAGGAATGTCACTGGGAAAAACACGACCGCACTCGTCAGGGTAGCCGCGAGCACCGCCAGTGATACTTCCTGCCCGCCTTTCTCCGCAGCTACTTCCGGAGACTCGCCCAGCTCCAGATGCCGAAAAATATTTTCAAGCACGATCACGGCATTGTCGATTAACCGCGAGAACACCAGCGCCAAACCTGCGAGGACCATCGAATTGATTGAGCTGCCGCCGAAATAGAGGCCGATCATCGCGGCCAGCGCCGACAGCGGAATCGATAGGAAAACCGCCACTGTGGCGCGCGTGCTGCCGAGGAAAATCAGCACCATCAAGGCGGTCAGCAGCAAGCCCACCCCTCCTTCGTGAAGCAGCGTCTCAATTGCGCTCTTCACATAGAGCGACTGGTCGAACACCACACGCGGTCTGAGACTGCTAGGGATATCGGTCAACTTGCCGATAAGCTTCTTCACGCCGTCTACCACCTGAATGGTGTTGGTATCGCCGCCCTGCTTCAGAATCGGCAGATAGACTGAGCGCTGGCCGTCGACCCTCACAATGTTCGTCTGAATCTGGTGCGAGTCCTCGGCGCGGCCCACGTCCCCGACAGTGACGCTTGATTCGCCGACGGTTTTCAGAGGGAGGCCATTGATTTCACGCACGTCGGGAAACTGGCTGTTGGTGTAAATGTTGTAATCGTACGGGCCGATCTTCACGTCTCCCGCGGGCAAGATCAAATTGGCGGTGTTCACCGCTCGAACCACATCCATGGGGCTCAGTTGATAGGCTTGTAGCTTCGCCGGATCCACGTAGACCATAATTTGGCGGTACTTTCCCCCGAAGGGTGGCGGCACGGAAGCTCCCGGAACCGTAGCGATCTGGTTGCGCACGGCGAATTGTCCCAGGTCGCGAAGGTGCGTTTCGTCCAGCCCGTGGCCTTGTAGCGTGATCAGGCAGACAGGCAAGCTGGATGCGTCGAACTTCTCGACCACTGGCGGCAGGGTTCCCGGCGGCAGCCGCCGCAAATCCGCCATCGCCAGATTCGATATTTCGTCCACGTCGGAGTCTGAGTTAGTACCCGGCTGGAAATAGACCTTGATGATGCTGACTCCGGGCAGCGATCTGGATTCCATGCGCTCGATTCCGCTGCCTAGCGTGAAGAACCGCTCAAAGCGCCCGGTAATTTCCGTCTCAATGTCCTCTGGAGGCATGCCGTTATAAAAAGTGGCCACCACAACTTCCGGAAGATTGATGCTGGGGAATAAATCCACAGGCATGCGCACGAGACTCGTCGTGCCGACCACCCCGACAATCAGGCACACTACAACAATGAAGTATGGATTTCGGATCGAGAAGCCGGACATCACATGCCTCCGCTGGTCGGAGCGTTCGAAACTAGCTTTGGTTGAACCTTCATCCCAGGACGCAGTTGGCTGCGATTTCCGACCACGACCAGATCATTTTCATTGAGCCCCGAAAGCACTTCCACCCGATCAGAAGTCTCAATCCCAAGCTGGACCGGACGCTCCTGGACTTGGTCCTCCGGGTTGACCAGAAGGACGGTTGCGCCACCTGACTGATGGTCAATTGCCTGTACCGGAACCGACAGCGCGTCCGCCCGCTGCTTCAGCACCAAGGATGCCTCGGCGTACATTCCCGGGATGATTTCCAGATGCGGATTCGGCACATCGATTTCCGTGCGCATCGTTCGCGTCGAGAGATCCACTTCATCAGACACGCGCGCCACTCTTCCTTGGAACGTCTTATTGAGTACCGGCACCCGAACCTCGACCCCACCTCCGATCTTTATAGTCGGCACGGCAGATTCCGGCACCGGTATCACCAGACGGAGCAAGCTGTCCTGCGCCAAGTGGCACAACGCTTGATCTCCTTTATTCGAGGACGTGCCCGCCGGAAGCAGCGCTCCGGTGTAAGCGTCGATTTCAGTTACAACTCCATCGAACGGAGCGGTGATCCGCGCATACCCATACATCGCGTTGTCTTTCTCGTACGCAGCCTTCGCCCCTACCAGCGCCTGCTCCGAACCTGCAACCGAATCCTCAGCCGCAGACACGCCTGCGCTGGCTTCCAGGTCTTTCCCCTGCGCGACGTCCACCTCTTCCTGAGCCACCAGCTCGGGCCTTGTCTTTTGCACTCCCGCAAGGCGCGTGTATGTCAGATGCGCGACGTTGTATGTCGATTTGGCCCGCATGAGTTCCTCATTCGCGCGGGCCAGGTCTTGCTCGCCGCGCTTAACCGTGGATTCGTCCAGTTGAAGCTCCTGTTGGAGCTCGGGAATTTCCAGCACCGCTAGCACTTGTCCTTGCTTCACATGCGTTCCCCAATTGACGTCGAGCTTCTGGATGTACCCCGAGACCTTGGCATACACATTGATTTCCTGGTACGGCTCAAATTCGGAAGCAATGTCCAATGTGCTGGACAAATTGCGCCTCATGGTTTTAGCCACTGCGACGGGAAGGGCACTGCCGGCATCGCTGGCGTTCACTTTCGCTGCTCGTCCGCAGCCGGATAGAAGCCCGATCAGAACTGCCGTTGCGAAACCCTTGTACCTTTTTAGCGTGGGACGGTTGCTGAAACAGGGGTGTGCTGTACGCATTGCTTCGCTCGATTCGAACCGAGATTTAACAACTGGGCACATGAATTTTCATGGCTTTGGATCCGGCTCCGCGATTGCTTGGCGCAGCTTTTCAAGCGTGAATTCGTTTGAACGGCACAGTCCAATCAGCCGCTGTCTCCTTAGGATAATTTCGTGCGCAGCGGCCGGAAGCTTCGGTGCGATCTCCAACGGAACCGTTTGAACGCCATTCCGGTCTCCGTGAAGCAGGTCACCTGGTTTGATCTTCACTCCTCCCACCTCTACCGTTCCGCCAAAGTCGAACACGTGCGCGTAAGCGTGCGAAACAGAAACGTTGCCCGCGAACACCTGGAACCGCGTCAGCTGCACCTCGTTCAGATCGCGAATCGCTCCATTTGTCACCATGCCGACGCACCCAAGCGCGAGCAAAATGCTCGCATTCACTTCCCCCACAAACGCTCCCAGTCCTGGCGGAGAGTCCATATCTTGAATCACGACAACGCGGGGTTGCGGCACGCTCAAAATGTGGTTCCACCAATCCGTGCGTTCGTAATAGTGGCCGCGGCTCTCCATTGGAGGACTCGCGCTTCGAATTCTGGCCGTCGCCGCGTATCCGGCGACGGGCGCGCGCTCCGGGAACATGCAGCGGATGCTGGAGTGAACGAATCCCGTGTTCGGCAAGCGAAGCCGAAAACTCTCGATGGCGCTCGCCACCACACAGGTACTGATTCGCCGCAGCTGCTCCAGCTCGCCCGGCGATAGCGGAGTTATGGGCATAAGCCTCGTGTCCCCAAGTTACTTTGCTAGGGCCCGGGACCGGCAATCGTACGAATTCGGTCCCCTAACCACTGTGAATTAAATCAATCGTGGCGCAGTGATACTAAAGGGTGGAAAGCATTGGAGGAGAGCGATGCTGCATCGAAATCACAACGCCGATTTCGCGTGCAGGAGCTGTTGCAGTCGGTATCGGAAGCGCGTCCCGGACCGGCGGTGGTGGGCAGGCCTTGGCGACGGCTTCCTCTTCACAGAGGAACACGACGGAGGCTTGGCTCGTCACCATCTTCGTCGAATCGGAAGTATGCCGAGCGATGCTCGTTCTGGGGAAGTAGAGGCCGTCTTTGGCCAGCGTGGTCAGCGCGGCGACTGCGAAGAGTAGAACTATTACTGCCGCCGCACGAACGCGGATGCCGACGGAGTTACAATGGACTCGACAACGCGTCACCGGCAACGATCGGTCAGTTTGTAGCTCGATGTCCACGTGGTTCAGCCAAGCAGCTTTCTGAAAACCCGAATACTCTGACCGTCAAATGGCCTGCAGCCAGACACTTGCAATCATAAGGTCAATGTGATTCGGAAATCAAGGATTGGGATGCCGCGGCATTTGGTTCCGGCAACAACCTCGAAGAAATTTGGTCGACCGTTGAGGATGGGCGTCTAGGTGTCTTCTATCAAACGAGTGCCCAGAAACAGTTCTTTTTGAGGCGTCCGGCGGCGCACTTTTGGGCAAGCGAATTGTTAACGATTCCGGAGCCACGGACTAGGATTCTGGGCAGAGAAGGGTTTTTGGGCACACGGGTATTAGTAGCCACTTGATTGCATAACAATGTCGGCTCCTCGACCTGAGTAGACTGTGGTTTATCGACGACCGCAGGCTCGGGAAGAAGGAGCCGAACATGGTGATTATAGGCGTAGATTACCACCCGAGCTTTCAGGAGATTGCATTTGTTGTAGAAGAGACGGGTGAGTGTGGTGAACAGGAACTAAGCCACAGTGACGGACAAGCAGAGAAATTCTATCGAGACCTGAAGCAGCGAGGAATCTGCGTGCGGGTGGGAATGGAGGCTACCGGATATTCACGCTGGTTCGAGCGGCTACTCGCTGAATTAGGTTTCGAGCTGTGGATCGGCGACCCCGCGGAGATCAAGGCGAAGCGAGTGAAAAAGCAGAAGACCGACCGCAATGATGCTCGACTCCTGCGCCGGCTGATGCTGGAAAATAACTTCCCGCAAATTTGGGTACCGAGCCCGGAGAATCGAGATTTGCGACAACTGTTGTGGCACCGGCATCAGTTGGTGCAGATGCGCACGCGGATCATGAATCAACTGCAGGCGTTGGGCCAGTCGACGTCGGCAGAGTTGCTGGAGTTGCTGGACCGTGAATCCGACGATTGAAGATCTGACGGCCGCCGTCGAGCGGGAAGCCAGAAAGCGATTACCTTCTTCGAACGTTCGATAAGGACCCTGCGGTCACCATCGGCGGTTTCCTGGATATCGGTTTCTAGAAAACTGACAAATGCATCCACCGGGTACCATCTCCCTGATTCGATCGGCGCATTAAAAATTAGCTTCGCTTCGCCATGTAGGTGCGCTAGGATTTTTGCGAATTCCTGATCGCCCTGCCGTGTCTTGACCGCCTTAATGGTGTCGAGGAGAACAGAGCCACTGATCTGAGGTATGTGAGTCCGTGGTAAGGAACTGGTGCTCAGGCCCATGAACCGAATTGTACTGAAAACCACGAAGAACACTGACGACCGATTGTGCGCCGATGCCAGAATAGCAGTATCGCGGGAATCGCCGTCTCTGTGGCGGGTGCGGACGGTTAGCAACCGATAATCAACTCCTGATTAACGCTGCGAGCTCAGACGGTCGATGCAACACTTGCTTGAAGTTTACTCGCAGGAGTCTGGAATCCTAGGGTTTTTCGCGAACGTTGATTCAAGCGCAGGGCGACCTGGTCGAGCTGCGTTTGAGAATAGCCAGCTAGGTCGGTGCCTCGAGGGAAGTATTGCCGTAACAGCAGATTGGTATTTTCGTTCGTGCCGCGTTGCCAAGGACTTTGCGGATCGCAGAAGTAGACCTGCACATCCGTAGCTACCGTAAAGTCCTTGTGCTTCGCCATCTCCAGTCCGCGATCCCACGTCAGCGAGCGTTTCAGCCTAGCGGGGAGTTTGCGAACATGCTCGTTCCAAGCATTGATAATGTAAGCGAAGCTTGATTTTTCAATCGACCACACTTCAAAATTCTCACAAGCGGACTTCTAGGGAACTCGCACGATGCCAACCCTAACAAGCTTCGTTCTTTGGCTGGCTCACAATTACAATTCTACTACAGTTGCTCCCTTTTGAAGGGTTCCGATCCGAACGGCCAAACCATCGGAACCTCTTCAAACCAAAAAAGGTAAGGGGTGCCGGCTGCCGGCGATAACTACTACGAATTTACTACAGTGCTCTGTCGCTGCTGCCAGCCTCCCGAAAGTCGCGTGGGTTGTGCGTCGCCCGGTGTGCCATGCCGGCGCGGTCCAGCAGTTCCTATCATCTACGAGATCGTGCGGCATATTCTCTATCGAGTACGCCCCGAATCGTCTGACTAAGATCCGCTGAATCATAGGGCTTTTGGAGTACCGAAGCGCCTTGTCCCATCATGGAAGCCAGGACTGTTACTTCGCTTGTGTGGCCGGTCGTGAAAACCACAACTAGATTGGGCCGAATCGCGCACATCTGCGCATATGCCTCGGGACCGCTTTGCCCAGGCATCACCACATCCAGGACAACCACATCTATTCTGTCGGAATTCATCTTGAAGGACTCGACGGCCTTTATCCCATCAGATGCAACAATTAGCTTGTAGCCTAGCCCCTCCAAAATCTCCTGCGCTGCTTCCCGAAGCCCATCATGATCTTCGGCTAGCAGGACGGTCTCAGTGCCCTTCCGGCTGTTCTCGTTTCGTTCGGTTTCGAGCCGTTCCGGTGCGCCACTCTCGGCCGGAAGATAGATTCGAAACGTAGTTCCTATCTCCGGTCTGCTATCGACTGTAATGATGCCATCATGCTGCTTCACGACGCCGTATACGGTTGCCAGTCCTAGGCCGGTTCCTCGTCCAATCTCCTTCGTCGTAAAGAAGGGCTCGAAGATGTGCTCTACCGTTGCGGCATTCATTCCAACACCAGTGTCCGACACGGAAAGCAAGACGTAATTTCCAGGGCGCGCATATTCGTAGCCGCGACAAAGGTCCTCCCCAACCTCAACGTTGCAAGTCTCGATTGTCAATCGTCCGCCTTTCGGCATAGCATCCCTGGCATTCAAGCACAGATTCATAATCACCTGATCAATCTGTCCGGAATCTGCCGACACAACGCGAAGGTCCGCCGCGAGAAGGCGGCGAACCTCGATGTGTTCTCCGATAACCCTCTGTAGGAGGCTCGTTCCTTCCTCGACGACGTCATTGATATTGATTCTCCGCCGTTGCAAGATTTGGCGACGAGCGAAGGCCAGGAGTTGGGAGGTCAGTCTCGCCGCCCGCTGGGCCTGTTCGCGGATCTTGCGAAAACGCTCGTGAAGACGGGTGCCCGGCTGGGCTTCCTCAGAGCCTAGGTCCGCCCAGCCCATGATTGCGCCGAGCACATTATTGAAATCATGTGCGATTCCGCCTGCAAGCCGTCCGATCGCTTCAAACTTCTGTAACTGCTGCACTTGCTCTTCCAAGCGCTTTCGTTCGACCCGTTCCGCCGTCTCTTTTAGTTCGCGCTGAATAGCGGGAATTAGGCGGTTCAGGTTGGTCTTCATGAGGTAATCTTGAGCGCCACCCTTAAGCGCGCTTACGGCAGTCTCTTCGCCGATCGTGCCGGATACGAAGATGAAAGGCACATCGGCTCTTTTGGCCCTCAAGAGTTCTAAGGCGGCGGTCCCCGAGAAATGGGGCATGGAATGGTCAGAGATCACGAGATCCCACTCCTGCAGCTCCAGCGCAGCGCTTAGCGAAGCGCCCGTATCCACTCGTTGATGTGTTACCTCGAAGCCTCCCTTCCGCAATTCCCGCAACAGCAACATGGTATCGTCCTCGGAATCCTCGACGATTAAAACCCGAAGGGGGATGCTCATTTTATAGTCTCCTCGTTGGCGCCGGCTCATTGAGAATCAGCCAATACAAACCCAACTGGCGAACCGCGTCGATAAACTGATTAAAGTCCACGGGCTTGCGGACATAACTGTTTGCGCCTAGGTCGTAGCCGGTGATACGGTCTTGCTCTTCGTTGGAAGATGTCAGAATGACGATGGGAAGCAGTTTCGTACGTGGGTCTGCGCGTAGCTGTCGCAAAACGTTCAAACCATCGATTTTAGGAAGCTTTAGGTCCAACAAGACTACCTGGGGTAAAACTTCGATGTTCCGACCAGCGTGCGTTCCGGTGCCGAAGAGGTAGTCGAGCGCTTCCGCACCGTCGTGTGCAACCACGACCTCATTGCGGATGTTGTTCTTTCGCAGTGCTCGCAGCGTCAGTGCTTCGTCGTCCGGATTATCCTCGACTAGTAAAATGGCCCTATTGTCCATTGTATTCGCCTCCTCCGCGAACGCTTCCGTCACAAGACAAAGTAGAATGTCGCGCCATTTTCGACCGCCCCCTCAGCCCACACCTCTCCGCCGTGCCTGTGGATGATTCGCTGAACCGTGGCAAGGCCGATCCCGGTGCCAGGGAACTCCGTCGCCGCGTGAAGCCGCTGGAAGGCGCCAAAGAGACGATCGACGTAACGCGCATCGAATCCAGCCCCATCGTCGCGCACGTAATAGGCCGGCCGGCCGTTGTGTTCGACCTGGCCGAATTCGATTCGGGCGCGGTCGTGGGCGGATGTATATTTCCATGCATTACTGAGGAGATTCTCCATGACGACCCTGAGCAGTCGGGAATCTGCCTCAGCCTCAAGACCCTCGGCGATCGAAAATTCGACGCTACGCTGGGGATCTTCTTTGCGAAGATCGTCCGCGATAGACTTGGCCAAAATCGTAAGATCGACTCTTTGCCGATGCATCACACTTCTTGTTACACGAGAGAGGTTCAGCAAATCGTCGATCAATTGCGACATTCGCTGGGTCGCGGAGCGTACGCGATGGAGGTAATCCTTGCCGTGCGAATCGAGCTTCTCCTCATAGTCCTCGAGAAGTGCCGAGCTGAACCCGTCGATGCTTCGCAGGGGCGCTCGCAAATCGTGTGAGACCGAGTAGGAGAATGCCTCTAGCTCCTTATTGGCAGCTGCAAGCTCTTGGGTGCGGTCCTGAACGCGTTGCTCCAGTTCGCGCTGAGCTTTTTGCAGGTCGCTATCACGTCGGTGGATCTGCACCAGCATCTCGTTAAAGGCGTCAATCAAGATCGATAGCTCGCCAGCACCCTGAATGGGAGTGGCGCGGATTGCGTAGTTTTTATCGCGAGAAACGCTTCGCGCAATCTCCACCAAGCGCACGATGGGCTCGGCAATCGCTCTTCGAAATATCGATGAAACCAGGAGTGCCGCCAGCAGCGATACGAATAAGACAATGGCGGCAATTCCCACATACCGCTCCAGACGTTGATCCAATTCTAAAACGTCGGACCTGATGTAGACCGTCCCGGCCGGCTTCCCTCCAAACACGATCGAACGTATTAATACAATTTGCTTCCCGCTGATCCAGTGCGTCTCTGTCCGAACAGAGGCCGGTTGGGGAAGCACGGGAACCGGAGCATTCGGGGCGCGCGAGTATGAGGCAAAAAGTTGAGCGTCTGGCGTATAGATGCCCGCCGACAAAATATTAGGGGCAGCCTTCAAGGCTGACAGAGTGTTTTCCGCGGACTGTGGGTCGTTGAACAGGAGAGCCGAGGCGCTGTTCGCGCCGATTATCTGCGCCTGCGTTGAAAGATTGCGCACCGCCGTGGCTCTGAAAGTCACCATGTCATAGGCAATAAACGCCACGCACGCCAACAGGAGTGCGGTGCCGCTGACTAACATGTTCATCCATGTCAGCCTGTCTGCGATCGAAGCGTCTTTGAACTTACGCATCGTTTACAAATCTCCCGAGTGAGAACTTTTTCTGACATTGGTCGCAACTTTGAGCAACTCGGAGCTCAAAGTCAGGCCAGCTTCCTGAGCGCTATCTAGATTGACATCGAAGCGCACACGGTTTCCTTCCAAGATGAACCCGATCATGCCGCCTCGCTCCGAAAAGCGAGGGATGTCGCTGACCGTCAGAACGCGTGTCTTGTCGAGCGCCGCCAGAACCTCCTTCAGATGGTCTGCCTCCGAGGAACTGATGAACAGGACTCGGCAACTGTCCACGTCCTGCGGTTTGGAGATCCGTTTTGCCATCACGCCCTTACCGCCTATGCTTTCACCCGCAAGGGTCGCATCCAGAGCTGGCCCGAATGGATCCGCGCCCAGGACACAGATTTCAAAAGACGCGTCCCTATCGGTGGCGCTTTCACTAGGCCATTCGACAAATCTGGCAAAGTTGTAGAGATAGGCTGCCTTGACCTGAAACTCACCGGGTTTTGGTCGTTGAGCCCACGTGCACGGGGTGGCCAATAAGAGCCAGGATAGGATAGCCGCTAGCCCTCCCAAAAGGCGCGTCTGACAAGAGTGCACGTGCCCCGAGGACGTGTGCCGCGAGTCGTTTGCCTCGTGGACCCGCGTCATGGGTGTCGTTCCCGGGACGTCTGCCACGTTATTTTTCCGAAGACGCTTCTCTTAAGCTCGACAAGCGGTCCGGGGTTTCCTCCAAATTCCGCGTGCCGGGGTTGAAACAGGTTCTCTCCGACAACCGAAAGCTCCAGATTCTCGGTAGCGTGCCACCCGAACCGTGCATCTCCTGTTCCGTAAGCCTTCACGGCTTGCGCTGGGAGCGCGCTGGCGTAGCGATACTTCAGATCAAACTCAGATCGTTTCGGGAGACTGAAGAGAGATTGGACGAACACGCCATGGCTGGGGCTCGATCCGGCGTAAGAACCGAGTATATTCCCGGTGTCCGTGAACCCGGGCGCGTCCCTCAAGGCCATGTGCAAGTAGGAATAGGAGCCTCGCACCTGCCACCAGTGCGTGATCTGCCAATCCGGCGCGATTTCTGCTCCGATGGTGTGGCCTTCGATGCCGTTGGCATAGGGCACAACGATATTCAAGTGCAACGGAGGCGGCGTTGACGACACGGCCAGCGACAGCGGGCCGTAGTTTTGCAAGTCGTGATAGATATTGTAAAAAGACGCGACATCCACGTACAGCCGCGGTGTGATTGTCGTGCGGTAGCCCACTTCGTAGCTCAGCAATCGCTCCGACTGAAAAGTCGGATCCCCTTTGATATCAAAATAAACCGGAGGAGGCGCATCGGTCACGAAGATCGCGAACTCCACATCCTTATCCAGTCGGGAAGGCGTGCGCACCGCCCGAGTCAGTGCCGCCCAGAAGGATTGATGGTCGGTCGGCGTCCATAGTAGCCGCACGGTGGGCTGATATTCGAAGCCGCTAAAATTGTTGTGTTCGAGCTTCGTGCCGCCCGTCAACGCGAGTTTGTCGGCTACGATCGGCAATTCGTACTGCACGAAACCGCTGTAGATGCTGTCAGTTTGCCGGTGCGGAAGGAAATCAACACCTGCGGAGGTTTGAATGAAGTTGCTGGGGCTAACCCGCGCCCCGAGACCCCAAGTGAGTTTCTGGTCGGTGTGGATCGTCTGATGTCGGACGAAGTCGAAATCGAACGTGTCGCGCGTCTCGCCGAGCTCAAGGTCCTGAAAGTTCGTGCGATCGAAATACGTCTGGAACTGGATGTCGGAGCCTTCGCCCGTCTCGTGCTGCCACCGGGCCACGATGTTGCCGCCGGAGACAAATGCGTTGTCGTCCGGTGTGATCTCTGCGGCCGGTGTGAAAGTGGCGATGGTAACTCGCTCCCCAGTCACACCACGGTAGAGATCGCCTTGCACCGTAAACGTGTCGCGATCCCCTTTCTTCCAATCGGTGCGGAAGCCCATCTGGCCCATCCGCCAGTCATCGAATCCATCTTGATCGGCGTGGAACTCGGGACCGCGGATGAAACCCATTCCGTAGACGCGATAGTCGAAATTCTTGCCCACCGATCCGCCGTATCGAGCGGCGCCCGTGCCCTGATCCACGGTCCCGCCACCGAGCGTGGCGAGCATGCCCTGCGTTTCTTTCGCGCTTTTGGTGATGATGTTGATCACGCCGTTGACGGCGTTGGCGCCCCAGATCGTTCCGCCCGGCCCGCGGATCACCTCGATCCGGTCTACGTCATCGAGCATCAGGTTTTGGACATCCCAGTAGACGCCCGAAAACAGAGGCGTATAAACGCTGCGGCCGTCAATTAGAACGAGTAAGGATTTGGAAAATTGCCCTGCGAATCCGCGAATGGCGATGGACCAGTGGTCTGAATCAACCTGAGCCACCTCGACCCCCGGCGCCAGCCGCAACGCCTCCGGCACGCTCGTGGCTCCGGAACGGCGAATATCCTCTTGGGTGATTACGAAAATCGCCGCCGGAGTTTTCCTGAGCTGCTCTGGCTCCTTGGATACGCTGGTCACTTCGACGTTGCCGAGTTGTTCGAGGCTCAATTGTTTTAGACCCTCAGGGAGGGCCTGATCGGCCTGCGCGGTCCGGGCCCAACTCTTCTGCATTGGTAATGCTAGTGAGAGCAGCAGCGAAAGCGTATTTACAACTATCACGCGCCGAAGAGGGCGCAACAGTGAAAACCTGAGCATCAGTCGCCTTGGGTAATCGATTTCGTCCTGGTTCCAATTGGGGACAGCCCTAGGTGAGCGCGCCCACTTTCCCGGGTACGGCGTCCTAGCCGACTTCCGCGACAAGGTATTTTCGCGAGTATTGTTGTGGACCTGCATTGGGTGAGCCGCGACAAGCCTCTAAAGCCAGCCTAGCACCCGACTTCAGCAGTGTTCTGTTAATCTCGGTGCCCCGTTAATAAAGCGTTACTTGAAAGCGCCCTCGAACGTCGGCGGGCATGCCAACAACTCGAACTCCCGATTAACGGTGCCGGCTCAGACGGTCGACGCAACACTCGCCTGAAGTCTATTCGCAGGAGTTTGGAAACCTAGGGTTTTTCTCGGACGTTGATTCAAGCGCAGCGAGACGCGGTCGAGCTGCGTTTGAGAATAGCCAGACAGGTCGGTGCCTCGAGGGAAGTATTGCCGCAGCAGCAGATTGGTATTTTCGTTCGTGCCGCGCTGCCAGGGACTTTGCGGATCGCAGAAGTAGACCTGCACATCGGTAGCTACCGTAAAATCCTTGTGTTCGCCATCTCCAGTCCGCGATCCCACGTCAGCGAGCGTTTCAACGTAGTGGGGAGTTTGCGAACATGCTGACTCAAGGCAGCAACCACAGCTTCCGTTTCTTTGCTCGGCACCTTGATCAGCATGGCAAAGCGTGAATGACGTTCGACTAGTGTCGCAATGTAGCTGTTCTTGGCGCCACTCAGCAGGTCGCCTTCCCAATGGCCTGGAATCGCTCGGTCTTCCACTTCCGCAGGCCTTTCGCGGATCGAGATGGCATCGACGATCTGACCTCGTGACTGTCCGCTGACCGTTGCATGTCGCGAGCGGCGCACGCGCCGCTTCGACCGCAGGTGATCCGTCAGCTCTTTTTTCAATACTCCCCGCGCTTGAATGAACAGGCTCCGGTAGATGGTCTCGTGCGACACGCGCAGGCTCTCGTCATCGGGATACTGGGTCCGGAGCTGGTCCGAATTCCCAGCGGAGAAATTAACTTTCTGATCTGGGACGGGAAGTCCGCCGAAACGGCGAGGCAGTTCGTGCGGGATGGCGAAACGTTCGTCCAGCTGCGCATAGATCCTGCAATCCTCCGCTCGCTGCAGCTGCCGAGCCATGTGGCGGAGTATGGATCCACCCGCGAGTTGTTCGCCAAGATCTCTGGCCTGATTTCGCAGGTGACGCACGAGGCCCACGATGTCGCGCAGCTAGCGACATTTTTTATATTTGCGACTTGGATGGTCGACTCTTTGCCGCTGGCGCCATTGCTGTGGGTTGTCTGCCCGCCCACGACAACATCCGTGTCACTGGCGCAGGCGCTCCGCCTGCTCTGCCGGCGAACTCTTGTCGTGAATGGCATCTCCGCCACGGGAGTTCGTTCACTTTTGGATCTCCAGCCCACGCTGATGACGGAAGTTTTCCGGTCCTCGACCCGCTTGTTGAATCTGTTGCGCGCATCGACTCGGCGCGGGGCTGTCACCGCGCTGGGCGGAAGGTTTATCGATACCTGCTGTGCGAAAGTTGTGTTCGCGCGTGAACCGCTACGCGACCCGGAAAGTGCCGGTTTCCCGCTTGAGCTGGTTCTCTCTGCTTCGCGTGGCTACATTCCCCTGATGAGCCCTTCAGACTCGGAATGGATTGCCACTGAATTCCAGGCCCAGTTGCTGAACTACCGACTTCGGAACGTCGCCAAACTGCGCGCACCAGCGTTTGACGTTAATCAATTCACGGCATCCATGCAGGAACTTGCCTACAGCCTCGGCGCCTGCGTTGTTGATGACGACCAGCTGCAAGCGCGGATCGTGTCCTTATTGAAGCCGGTTGACAGCGAAATTCGGGTGAGTCATGCATCTCTTTTGAAGGCTATTGTCCTTGAGGTTCTTCTGGCGCGATGCCGTGGGCCACCGGAAAGTACTTTCCGGTCGTCGAGCTGACTGCGGGCGTGAACACAGTGCTGCGCGGCCGCGGAGAGACACTTCAGGTTTCGCCAGAGGATACGGGTTGGACGCTGCGCGGTCTGGGCCTGCACACGGATTTCATGCCAGGAGGCCGGAAGGCGCTCGTGCTCTCCCATGGTTCACGCCAAAGGATTCACGAGCTTGGAGCCGGGTACGGTGTTCGCAGCCTGCGCGACCTCCCAGCGAGAATCGAGTGCCCGCTCTGCGCGGCACTAGCACTGCCGTGGCAGGTAGAAGCGATTTCCGGGACAGGCTCGTGAATCCGGGCGGAGCTTTCGTCGGCCGACCCCGGTGTTTGAGGTTGTTGAGGTCTTGATGTTTTTTCTTAATTCATTTCATAGGAGCTTAAAGATGACTAAGAATTTATTTGTTTCTTACCAGCGTGGTGCCGAGTTGGTTGCAGGTGGTTGTCCGGTCGATTACCTCGACGCTCTGGCCGATCGTTCGACCTCCGAGCGCAATCCCCCCCGCGTCCGGCAATTGGGCGGATATACCCTGAGTCGCGTCTATATGTTCGGCGCGATGGAAATGGGATTTTCGATTGCCCTGCGCCTCGAGACCGATCGTCCATCGGGAACGATTATCGCGGATTGGAGTTTCGAGCCGCCGTGGCGCGACATTCCAACCTGCTGGGACTACGAACCTCAGAGGTTTGTTCCGAGACGGGACCGGGAAGAATACCGGGACCTCCTCGACACGCCCCTGCTGGGGGTGTTGAATGATCGTCGTCGGTGGCCTCGCCACTGTATAAGAATCCTCTCCTAGGTGTTCCGGTACCCCATATCACGACTTCATCGAATCCGGCAGACCATACAGCGCGTCTTCCGCATGTGAGCGGCACATCCTGTGATCGGAAAACCGTATGTCCAATGCCGGCTCCTCGGCAACGTGATTCTTAATATTCGAAGCCGACGAAAAATTCCACGCAGTATGCGATCGCCACTCGATTCCTACCAGGCCGGATTCCCGCCATGGTAGGCCCACTTATCCACTTGTTCGTTGTAAATCTTTCGTTTGCTGAACAGCCACTTGCCATCCACTTTGACCATTTCATCCTCGTAATGGCCAAACGAATCGAGACTGGCAGTTCGCTTGGGATTGTTATTTCCGTAATGGAACCAATAGGCTCTCCCTTCCGCCTTGTTTCCTTCGATTTTTATGACGATGTTCGAAATGTTGTGACGTCCCACGACGGGACGCTGATCGGAAGTATCCTGGGCCGCCTGAACCGGGACGCGTTTGCCCATATCGGCGATCACCTTCTTGATCGCGTCGCGGCCTTTCACCACAGGACCGTAATCGAGCACCCCATCCTCAGTGAACGTTGAGGCGTAAGTGTCGGCATCGTGGAAATCCAGTGCGAACATGTAACGGCCCTGAAGATCCTCGATCTGGGCCCGATCTTCGCCGTAGCTGTTTTGAGTAGTAGATCGTGACGAAACAGCGGATGCCACGAACAGAGCCGCAATACCGCACAACAGAATAATTGTCGCTTTCCGCATTTCGATTCCCCCTCTTCTTTTGGGTTACTTGGCCCGGTACCTTCCGGTTGCACGCATGATACAAAAAGCAAGGCCCCCAGCGCATCCGTTTATCTATAAAGAGCCGGGTCACCCTCACGCTCTGGCGTCATTCCGAGCGGAGTGTCCCGCTCTTTTGCTTTTTGCGCGAAGCGCCGGGACACGCAGCCGAGGAATCTCTCTTCGATGTAAGCATCGGCAACATTTCACTTCCAAGAGATCCTTCGCGCGTGACCGTGCTTGCACTTCATTGCCTCACCTCAACTCGGGCGAATTGAAAGGCTCAGACGCCGGCGGGCGGCCTGCCGGGAGCGTTTTTGAAATTGCGGCGGCCTCACGCAGAATCCCCTGGACCCACGTCTCGTCCTGCGAGCAAAGCACCGGGGGTATATCCGAACGTTTGCTTGAATGCTGCGATGTACGCACTCACGCTGGAGTACCCACAATCCAGGGCGGCATTGGTCACGGAATCACCTTCCACCAGCAGGCGGACTGACTCGAGCATCCGCGCCTTTTGCCGCCACATACTGAATCGCATCCCGGTTTCCTCGCCGAACAAACGCTCGAGTGTGCGCGGGCTCACGCCGCATTCACGCGCCAACTCGTTTAACGTTGTCGCATCGGCGGGATCTTTCAGGATGCGGGTGGCCGCGGCCAGTGCCCGCGAGTCAGTCGGAAGGGGCAGCGCCAGTGGCTCAATTGACGCGGCGCCGATCTCGCTCATCAGAACCATCATCAGATGAACCTCGGCTTCGATCCTCGAATCGAGGCCAGACAACTCAACCACCTTCAGAATCAGCTCGCGTAGGAACGGCGTCACCGAAATCACCCGGCACTCGTTGATCTGTGCTTCCGAGGGCCCGAAATCTGCCGGAAGATAAAGCGATCGCATGGACACCAGACCCCACATGCGGATAGAGTGTCTCTCGCCCGCGGGAATGAAGACCGCGCGTCCCGGCGGGATCATCCACGACATCCGGCCCGCGAACACCGTCATCGCCCCGCTAGATGCGTAGAGCAGTTGGTGCCAGCCGTGGGTGTGCAAAGGGATCACATACCCGCCGCTGTAATTCGTGGCCAGCGACCGCGCTGTCAGAAAGGGTTCCTGTTCCGCGGCCAGTTGCCGGGGATGGCGACTTAGCGACATTCTTTGTCAATATAGCGCAAGACAACCTCATTTCGCTTGTTCTAGACTCAGCACATGATCGACCGCCTAACAAGGAGCCTCCAAAATGTGGTTCGCCATTAACGCCGACGACGTCCCGCGCGCCAAGCGCTTTTATGAGCAAATCTTTCCGTGGAAGTTTCAGCCCTGGGGACCGCCCAACTTCTATCTGATTAAGGCTGGTAAAGAGCAGCCCACGGAAATCGGCGGCCTGCAGGAACGCCGCGAGCTCATGCCGGGCGCCAAGATGATCGGTTTCGAGTGCACCATCACGGTTGACGATCTCGATCAGACGATCCGTGCGATTGAAGCGAACGGCGGCAAAATCGTGGCGCCGAAGTTTCATATTCCCACGGTCGGAACCATCGTCTATTTCCTCGACACCGAGGGGAATATTGTTGGTGCGAGTCAACCAGAACGCCGAGACGCTGGCCCCAAGCCGTGAAGAGGACTCTGCTAAATGTCACTTCAGGGATTAAATGGAATCGTCCTTCAAATTAATACCTCGAAGGGCGGCGTGCCCAAACGTCCCATCCCAGAAGCTGACGTTACTCCCAATGGGATTGTCGGTGACGCTTGGCGGTATCCATTTCACGGGGGGCCGCGCAAAGCCATCCTGCTCGTCACGGCCGAAGGGATCGACGATCTGGTGGCACAAGGCTTTCCAGTTTTCTACGGTGCTCTGGGGGAGAACATAACCACGCGTGGCCTCGAACGCCGTTCTTTGCGAATCGGCCAACGCTATTGCGCGGGTGAGGTGATTATCGAACTGGTCCAGACGCGCTTGCCCTGCGGCACCCTCAGTGTATACGGCACCGGCATTCAGGCTGCTACCTATGATTGGCAGGCTCAAGGGGGTGATCCTGCGTCCCCTCAGTGGGGATTGAGCGGCTTCTACGCATCCGTCGTTCGCCCCGGCAAGATGCGCGCGGGGGACACAATTTCACTGGTCGACCAAAGCGACTAACCGCGCGTTTGTTGGCCACTGACAGATCCGCTTTCGGATCGCTTCAGCGCATCGCATGTCGGAAACCGATTCGTCAACCCAGCCCGACTCCCAACCCGCGATGCGATAGAATATCTCCTCCATGGAAGAGAGATTCTACCGGGCCACCATGAGGATCGGCGGCGGCACTCTGTTCGGGCGCCTCGCTTTCGCGTTCCTCTTGCTGCTTTCTATCGGGATCGGCGCGGCCGTCGGGCTGCTCTTCGTCTATTCAAGTGATCTCCCGGAAATTCGAGCCCTCGAGGATTACCGCCCTGTCGTTGTCACCGAGCTTTATGCCGACGACGGCCAGTCCATAGGAACCTTCTCTCTTCAGCGGCGCATTCTCCTCACCTACAACCAAATTCCGAAAGTTCTGAAGGACGCCATCCTCACCACCGAAGACCAGCACTTCGAAGAGCACTGGGGTGTGGACTTCCCCCGCGTGCTCGAAGCTGCTTGGCGCGATATCGTCTCTCACCGTGTTGCCGAAGGCGCCAGCACCCTCACTATGCAGTTGGCCGGCGGACTTTTTCTGAATCGCTCGGACCGCAGCTTCCACCGCAAAATCGAGGAAACCATCCTCGCTCTTCAAATCGAGCGTCACTACACCAAAGACCAGATTTTCACCATGTACTGCAACCAGATTTACCTGGGTTCCGGAAACTACGGCTTCGAGGCCGCTTCGGAATATTATTTCAGCAAGCCCGTCGGCCAATTGACTCTCCCCGAAGCCGCAATGCTGGCCGCCATCATTCGCGGACCCGTCTATTCGCCAGTCAATCATCCGCGGCGCACTCTGGCGCGGCGGAATCTGGTCCTCTCGCTGATGGCCCATGACGGCAAAATCACCGCGCAACAAGCCGACGCCGCAAGCCGCCTACCCCTGGGACTCCACATCCAGTCGCAGCGGAACGATCTTGCGCCCAACTTCGTCGAGGACATTCGCCAATATCTCGAGCAGACTTACGGCACCAACGCCGTTCACGAGCAAGGCTTACGCGTCTACACCACTCTCAACGTCGCCATGCAGAAAGCTGCGGACCAGGCTCTTCGCGACGGCCTGCACTCCTACGATCGCCGTCACGGCTGGCGCGGCAACCTCCCCAACATTCTTCGCGATCATTTGGGCGCGCTCGATAGCTATCAAAACCCCGACTGGCACGGACCGATCCAAAAGGGCGACTACATCGCGGGCCTGGTCATCGCCGCTCAGCCCACCTTCGCCTGGATCAAAATCGGTCCCTATCGCGCGATCCTCACGCCGGCCGATTACTCCTGGACGGGCCACAAAGCAGCTACCGATTTACTAAAACTGGGCGACCTCGCCACCGTGCAGATCAAGCAGATCGTCGGCACCGCCGCGCAAGTCGAACTCGAGCAAGTTCCCGCCGCGCAGGCCGCTCTGGTCGCCATAGACAATTCCACGGGTGAGATTAAAGCCATGGTCGGCGGTTACGATTTCGAAACGTCGAAATTCAATCGCGCCACGCAGGCTCTTCGCCAGACGGGCAGCTCCTTCAAGGTTTACGTCTACTCCGAGGCGCTGGCGCAAGGAGCCTCGCCGTTTGATACCGTCGTGGACGAGCCGGTCACCTTCCGCAGCGGCGGCCAAAATTATTCGCCGCATAACTATGACGCAAAATTCGAAGGCCGCATCACCTTGCGCCGTGCCCTTGCCGATTCGCGAAACATTCCGGCCGTGCGCCTGCTCGATAAAGTCGGCATCGAAAACGTCGTGGAGCTGGCGCGGCGCTTTGGCATCACCAGTCCACTGCCGCCTTATCTTCCGCTCGCCCTCGGTGCCGCTGACTTAACGCTCCTCGAGCACACCTCGGCGTTCACCGTTTTTCCCGACGATGGCATTCACATTGAGCCGCACGATATCAGGCGGGTCCTATCCTATGACGGAGCCATTCTCGAGGAGCCGCGTGCCAAGATCACTGACGTGCTCGAGCCGCAAGTTGCTCAAACGATGACGGCGATGCTCGAGGACGTGGTTCAGTTCGGCACCGGCGTTCGCGCCAAGGAGCTCGGACGGCCCTCCGGCGGAAAGACCGGCACCACCAATGATTTCACGGACGGCTGGTACATCGGTTTCACTCCGCAGATCACCGCCGGCGTGTGGGTCGGCAACGACGATAAGCGCATCTCCCTCGGCAAAAAAGAAACAGGGGCTCAGGTCGCTCTGCCCATCTGGCTCGAGTTCATGCAACAAGCCATGGAGGGAATGCCCGTCGAGAAATTCCCCAACGTGACGCCGCTCGAAAAGATCGCGCCGACCCAGCAGGTTCAAGTCGATACGCCGGATACGGCTCCTCCCGCCGACGCCGCCGAGCAAGGTCTAACCCAAGTTTCCGCGCCGGTACCCCCGCCGCCAAAGCCTCCTGAGTCCGCGGCAAAGCCCGAGCCGGCCAAACCGGAGCCAGCAAAGCCTGAATCGGCAAAGCCGCCGCAACCGCCGCCGGTCCCGGTTGCTGTTGAACGCTCCAAGCCAACCTCGCCTCAATAGCTTAAAAACGCAACGCGCGAAAAAGTGGAGCGCTAGCGTTTCCCTGCGAACGGATCCCAACCGCCCGGGCGCAGGCGCTTCGATCGCCCGTCTTTATCAACGAGCGTGATTTGTCTTCCACGCTCGATTTCACCGATGGACGCGATCTCGGAGAATCCCGGCGCGCGCCCCAGCCGCCGCACATTCCGGCGAGGGACACTGAAGAGCAACTCGTAGTCGTCGCCGCCGTGCAGCGCCATTTTCAGCGGGTCTGATTTTAATTTTGCAAGGAGTTTGGATACGGCTCGGCCCGTCTCCCCGGTCGACGTCGCGAGGCAGGGGATTCGCTCGGCCCAAACCCGCGCTCCCACTCCGCTCGCGGCGCACAACCGCGCCAAGTCGGTCGAAAGTCCGTCCGAAATGTCGATCATGGCTGACGCGACCTGCCGGGCAGCGAGCCAAGCGCCCAAACCGACGCGAATTTGCGGATAAAGGTGCGGTTGCAGCAGTTTGCGGTACGTTTTTTGTTTCGAGATTGCTGTTGTTAATGCTCCATACTCGATCAATTCCAGGCCCAATTTGGCAGCTCCCAGCCTTCCACTCACGAACAAAATATCGCCGGGCCGGGCCCCAACCCGTTTAATTGCAAGCCCGCGCGCCACCTCTCCCAGCACCGTAACGCTGATCGAAACCTTCGAGCTTGAAGTTAAATCTCCACCAGCAATCGTCATCCCGAGTTTTCGCGCCGCGCGCCCCATTCCCTCCAAAAACTCTTCAAACCATTTTCCTTTTCGCGCGGTTGGGAGCGCGAGAGTAAGCAAAAAGAAACGCGGCTGGGCGCCCATGGCGGCCAGGTCGCTGGTCGCGCGCGCGAGCGCTTTAAAGCCAACAGAATCCGCCGGATGGCTGTTCGCAAGAAAGTGAACGCCTTCCAGGAACGCGTCGCAACTCAGAACCCACTCTGAATCCTTGTGGGGAGACACAACTGCAGCGTCGTCACCAATTCCCAGCCGCAAGCCGCCGCCCTCGCGCGAAGGGATTGCGCGCCTAACCCTTTCGATCAGTTGATCTTCCTGGTCCATTCCTGTCCCTCTGTACAGTTGTAACACTTAGCCGGTTTCGGGTAGAGTTTCAGAAGGGGGCACTCGGATTATAGAGTGCCGCCAGGACCGAAGCGAGCCCAGCTGTGTAAATGGAAGATCGGCATTGACGCCGATGGTCGGGCTGACTACAATCCGCCTGGGTTTCGGACCAAGGCTCTCGGTTCAAACTCTTGACCGAAGTTGCACGCGAATCGCTAACCGCAATCTTAGGCAGCGGTTTCAGGCCGGCGAAAAATCAAACGGGTGAAATTTAAAGCATGAAAGGCAAGTCGTACACGTTTTTCATTGCTTCTCACGACTCGGGCGGCATCAAACGAGTTCGCGTACCCGTTTATCTGCTGCATGCCGTAGCAATTCTTGCGGTTGTCGGCACCGTCACTGTCGCCGTAGCGATGAGCTCCTACTCGCGAATGCTGTGGAAGGCGACGAACTATAATTCGCTTCGACGAGATCAAGACAGCCTCAAGAAGCAGTACGTCCAGCTTCAGAGCCAGGTGAAGGACACCAACACACGCTTGAATTCCCTGCAGTCGCTGGCGGGTGAAGTGGCGATGGCCTATGGGATCACGCGCTTCCATCAAACCGCGTTCGACCTCACCGATGCTTCGGACAGACCCGACGCTGAATTCCAGGAATCGGTGGACGAGTTTAGCTACCTTGCGAAGAATGTAACTGCCGTTTCGATGTCCAACGGTGGGATGCGGCTCCTCCCGGCGTCACAGTTGAGCACCTTGGGCATCGCACCGACGCTTTGGCCGGTGCTGGGGCAAATTACCGGGCACTTTGGCGAACGGCTCGATCCGTTCAGCGGGGAAGGCGCGTTCCACTCAGGTTTGGATATCGCTTCTCATTACGGCGATGCGATCCACGTGACCGGCGACGGCGTGGTCGAGGAAGCGGGGCAGCGGGCCGGGTACGGCCGCGTGGTTGTGGTGGATCATGGCTTTGGAGTGACCACGTTGTACGGCCATCTTTCCGCTTTCAACGTCCAGGCCGGAATGCGCGTGAAGGCTGGAGACGTAATCGGTTACGAAGGCGATAGCGGCCGTTCAACCGGGCCGCACCTTCATTACGAAGTCCGCATCTACAACACTCCCGTGAATCCCTGGCGCTATCTGCGCAACGTAGCACCAGTAGTAAAGGCCGTCTCCACTCCGGTCGCTACCGGCGACTAAGTTTCCGATTTTCCTAATCGCAGCAGGAAAAAGCCCTCGCTCACAAAACGAGCATGGGGCACCCGAAAGGTCAGAGGCTAAACCCTGGGGCACCCGGCGGATAACACACCGACCTCCGTGCTCCTGTGCATCGGGCTGTCCGAAAAGAGAACCAGCAACATTGCCATGATCCAAAGGAAGTAACCCTCCCGAGGATAGAGGCCCTCGTAGAAGAAAACGATCCAACAGAAGGGGATCATTAGAAAAATGATAACCCTCAAGATGGTGAACGATCGTTTGTGTCGTCCGTTCAAAAAGAGAGCGACGGCTATGAGAAATACCGGATTAATCCAACCGCTGATGAGGAGCGAAATGAATTCAAGGAGGTTGTGCGTCAGGGACTCACCGCGCGGTGCCTGCAACGGCAAAAGGAATGCGTACGACGCACAGTGATAACCGCGCGCCGGGCCGGAGAGAACGCGCTGACCCGCGACAGCCACTAGAAAGAAGCTGAAAACGTAAATCAACAGCCCGATCCAGAAAAGTTTCGGTCGACCTGTCGCTCGCATTCGATACCTCCGAGGTTCAATTGTAACCGTACGCCTGGATAATGACCGTCTCGATATCGAATCGTTGCCACAATCCGTTAGCAATACTGGGTGGCTGATTAGATGACGTTGTCGGCTCCTTCTCTCAGTCGCCGGGTGCCCCAAGTTTAGGATCCTGACGTTTCGGGAGCGGCGGTTTCGGGAGCGGGGCGGGATTTGCGATGGAGCCAGAAGGAGCCGATTACTACGGCGAGAGAGAGCGGGAGAAACTGTCGGCTAATCTCGGGGAGAAAAGGGGCAAAAACCGCACCCTTTCGAAAAAGCCGAAAGAGTGCAGCGCCCGAGAATATCATTCGCGCCTTTAGCGAATTCTGGTGTCGTAGTTCATGTGTCGATGAAAGTTGCTTGCGCAAGGGTGCGTGGGGTGCGGCACCCGGCACAGAGACGTTGCGAGCGTACGCGGAGCCCAGCAGCGGCAGCCGACGATAACAACAACGTGATGGAGTGGAGATGGCCGAATCCGTCGTTTGAGGCGCTTGGGCATAATGCAACAGCCCCACCCTCGCAAAAACCGCGACGATGGGGCACCCGTAACGACATACCCTCAAGTGAAGTATCGGCGATGGTATCATTCCTGCGGTGTTCAGCAATGAGCCAAGACCAAAAAAATGCGAAAGCCTGGGCCACCCGCCGAGTCTCTCTACGACTCGTAGCGGTCATTGCAGTCGTGAGCTGTTCGGTTTGGCCAGGAGTTCACTACGTTGTCGCCCAAGAGCGGCGCACGGTTTCGGAACTCTTCCAAGAACTCCAGTCGAGACAGACAAGCGGCCAGGCTGCGGCACAACTGCTAGAGCTCGGGAACACCGATGCCCGAGCGAGGCAATACTTGGCCCATCACTTGCCATTACTGATTGAGGCCGGCCCTAGAGACCCGCGACCGCAGTGGCACGATGTGATGCGTCTCCAATGGTACAACGCCGTGCAATTGGCGGGAGAGCTGAAGATCGTCGACACAGCGCCTGCTTTGGCCAAGTGGATTAGTTTCAGGACAGATGATGGAGTCACGGGTCTATCTCATGATGAGTCTCTCCAAGCAAGTCCGGCCGCCACAGGGCTCGTCCAGATCGGCGACGCGGCTATACCTACGCTGCAGCGGCTCCTCGCGCACGGCAATCGAGACGAACGCTGGCAGGCTGTGTACGCCTTGAATTTAATTGGCTCTCCTAAGGCGAAGGCCGCGCTCCGCGACTACGAGGTGAATGGACATGATCGCGAACTCGCAGATTTCATCAGGAGGGCTGCGTCGAAATAGCGGCTCAGAGAGCACTTTGGAATCTCAACTTGCCGCCAGATGGGAAACACGGTGCGGGAAAGAATGGTAGGTCGGGCGGTCAAGGTTGAGGCGCAGGAGATGGTTCGGGGGCGGATGCGGGGCGGGATTTGCCGTGGAGCCAGAAGGAGCCGATTACCACGGCGTGACACGCATCACCACCCAGGCCCGGGTCGTATTCATTGGGGCTTGCTTCATTGGGCCAGCCTTCGAACAACTCTGGAACATCAATAACCAGTCTGTTGGCCAGGTGATGATCGTGCCCTCAAACCCTTCTGCCACAGTTTCCCTTGGATATGCTTTTGTTGCATGGGAGGAATTCCTCTATGACATGACAGTGAAGGGCATGACGGCCCAGGCCGCGGTCCAGGAGACGAATACATACCTGCCAACCGTGGGAATCACACAACCATACACATGGATCGGAGATGGCAATGTCAAACTCAAGTAGAGCGGGGCTGACTGTGCTCCTATGTATTGCGACGCTTGCCCACGGGGCGTGGCCTACGTTGTCGCACGCAACCAGCTCGCGTGAACCCGAGAATCCGGTGACGACGGTTCACGGCTTACTCCAGGTCGCGTATCCAGAGCTTTTCGGCAAACATAGGTTCATGAAGCTATCCGTGGGGCAACCCATTGACGATTCGTGGCGGAACTTATTCAGAGTCGGATTCGAAATAACGCCCTTCGATCCAGAAGCGACGTTCAATCCGACATTGGATCAGCACACCGGGAAGCCTGTCGCGGCTCCGCCCAACGCTGCGCTCATGAAGGGACTCGTGTGGTTCGACGATGAAGGAAATATCTTTAAGATGTGGGCTGATGGCTCCGATATCATCCATTCCGCACAGAACTCGTATATTGAAAAGCTTATCGAATCGCATCCGGAGTGGTCAGACGCGAAGGCTTACGAGGAGTTGAAGAAGGCGGGTGCGCTCTACGGCCCAGCTGACAAGGAACAGTTCCTGCGATCAGTTCACTTAGACCGATTCGAAAGGGTCCTCGGACGTCTAAAAATCAAATCTGTAGAGTTCAACGGGCTGTCCACGGATCACGTGGGCTCATTCGCAGGAATGTTTTGGGATATCGAGGTGGATGCGCAGCTGCCCAATGGTATCCGCAGCAAGTATGGACTGATGTTCGAGCCATTCGGAGGACGGTTGGTAGGTATCGAGCGGCTTGGTCGTCCAAAACTGGCCCCTCCGACCAAATAAGTCACTCATTATTCTCTTAGTGTCACTGAACGAGATACTCGAGGCCGCGTCAGCCTTGAGGTATGGGGACCGGGCGGGATTTGCGATGGAGCCAGAGGGAGCCGATTACTACGGCGAGGGAGAGCGGGAGAAACTTCAGGCCGTCGCGGATGAGGGCGCCGGGGCCGACCTGTTCGACGGGGCCTATTCCGCATCCGCAATTGATGCCTAAGCCGCGATGGTAGGCGGAGAAGATTGCGACCATGAAGCCGCAAAACGCCAAGGTTGCGACTATGGATGAGAAGCGCAAGGCGATGCCGCTGAGCAGCCAAAGTCCTAGGAACACTTCGAAGAATGGCAGGACGTGGGCGACGAAGTTCACGGCGTGCGGCGGCAGCATTTGATAGGAGTCCACCTGCATGGCGAACAGGGAAACGGACATTTTTATTGAGTGTGTGGACCACGGCATGGCGTACTGCGGTTTTAGCTTGCCGTAGGCTGCGATCAGAAAAATGGCTCCCAGGGCGATGCGTCCCACAACCAGCAGTATTTTCCCCAGTTTGACGCGCGCGTCGACGCTCATTTTTTTTGTTTGTGAACCGACCCCTCTACTACTGGCTCAGAAGGGAATCGAAGAACTGCTTCAGAATTGGCCAGGAGACCGCGCCAGAGCCTGCCGGTAGTTTTTGTCCCTTGTAAGTGATCACGTAGGTTGGCGTGGCCTGCACCGGGATCTTCATCCCGAGATCATGATCGGCGTTGATGTAGGTGTCGAAAGTGCAGGATTGCACGGCGGCCGTGCCGGGGGGCTGATACTCGCACCCGGTCATAAGTTTCTGAACGCGCTTGAACTCCGCCGCGGGCATGGAGGAAGCGACATATTTTTCGATGTTGCCGTCGGCTGCCCACGCGTCTTGATTATCGTAGAGAGCCGCTTCGACATTCTGGAATTGGCCCACGCGGGCTGCGGCGTTGACCCAGCGCGCCGCCTCGTATCCATACTTGTGCATGGGCAGAGGGAAATCGCGATGGATAAGATAGACCTTTCCGCTGGCCACGTAGTCATTGATCATGGGACGCAGAGTATTTTCGTAAAGACTGCGGCAGGACGGGCATTCGTAATCGGTGAACACTTCCATGGTGATGGGAGCGCTGCTCGATCCGTAGCTTTTCAGCGGCGCGGTCGAGGCCTCGGAGCGAGCGCTCCGAGCGGACACGGTTTTCGCATGCGCGCGCGTCTGCCCTGGAGCCAACGATACAAATGCCAGCTCCAAGACCGTGATCGCGGCCAGGGTGCACGCCGTCCGGAGGCGTTTAGCCGACCGATTGGGCGCGTTTGCGCCAGATGAATCCGATGCGTAGTTCAAATATGCCTCCCGAAATCGAAATAGACTTTATTGCAGGCATTGTAGCGCGAATCGCCGCGCGAGCATCCCAACGCTTAGCAGCACGAGGACGATTTTGGCGCCGCCAGGACTTTAGGATGCGTTTGCGGTGATGTTGGTTCGCTGGCAGGTGCCCGGGCGGGAAACGGCCATGAGTTCACCGAGCGGATGGAAAACGGTGGTATTGGGCGAGAAGGCCCGCATAATCAGCGCGATACAGACACACAACAATCTTGACAATGCAACGCTCAACATGTAGAATGACACGTGTTTGAGCCTACTTTAATCCGACCGAGCTTTCGCCCGGTTCAGGAGTTGATTCCATGAGCAAAATAATAGGTATTGATCTCGGCACCACCAACTCGGCGGTAGCGGTGATGCAGGGAGGCGAGCCGGCCGTAATCCCCAACCAGGAGGGCGCGCGAACTACGCCATCGGTCGTGGCCATTACGAAGAGCGGTGAGCGGCTGGTTGGCCAGGTTGCCAAGCGGCAAGCGATCACCAATCCCGAGAACACTGTTTATTCCATCAAGCGGTTCATGGGACGCCGCTACGATGAAGTGAATGAGGAAATGAAAATGGTCCCCTACAAAGTGGTGCGCAAGGGCGATCATGTTGCAGTTTTGGCCCAAGGGAAAGAGTACAGCCCGCCGGAAATTTCGGCGATGATCCTGCAAAAGCTGAAGACCGCCGCGGAAGATTTTCTGGGCGAGAAAGTAACGGAAGCGGTGATCACCGTTCCCGCGTATTTCAACGACGCGCAGCGGACCGCCACAAAGGACGCCGGAAAAATCGCCGGGCTGGACGTGAAGCGAATCATCAACGAGCCGACCGCAGCGGCGTTGGCCTACGGCCTCGACAAAAAGAAGGATGAAACGATCGCCGTTTACGACTTTGGCGGCGGGACATTCGACATTTCCATCCTGGAAGTCGGCGAAGGCGTGATCGAAGTGAAAGCCACCAATGGCGACACGCACTTGGGCGGCGACAACATCGATCAACGCATCGTCGACTGGCTGATCGAAGAGTTCAAGAAGGATGAAGGTCTCGATCTGCGCGGCAAGGGCAACGAGATGGCCTTGCAGCGGCTGCGTGATGCGGCCGAGCGCGCCAAGATCGAACTTTCGACAACCATGGAAACGGAAATCAATCTTCCGTTCGTCACCGCGGACGCTTCCGGTCCAAAGCACCTGGTGAAGAAGCTGACGCGGGGACGCCTGGAAGCGATGGTGGACGATATCATTCGCCGCTCCGTGGAACCCTGCAAACTGTGCATGAAGGACGCGGGCGTCGATCCGGGAAAAATCAACGAGGTGGTTTTGGTCGGCGGTCAGACCCGCATGCCCAAGATTCAAGAGCTGGTGAAGGAGCTTTTCGGGCGTGAAGGGCACAAGGGCGTGAACCCGGACGAAGTGGTTGCTGTGGGCGCGGCCATTCAAGGCGGCGTGTTGGGCGGAGAAGTGAAAGATATTCTGCTGCTCGACGTGACGCCTCTCTCGCTGGGCGTGGAAACGCTGGGCGGAGTGACAACTGTCCTTATCCCGCGGAACACCACGATCCCGACGCGCAAGTCCGAGACTTTTTCGACTGCGGCGGATAATCAGACTTCGGTTGAAATTCACGTGCTGCAAGGCGAGCGTCCGGTGGCGAGCGGGAATCGATCGCTGGGGAAATTCCACTTGATCGGAATTCCACCGGCGCCGCGCGGCGTGCCGCAAGTTGAAGTGACGTTCGATATCGATGCGAACGGCATCTTGAACGTTTCGGCGAAAGACAACGCCACGAACAAGGAGCAGAAAATCACGATCACAGCTTCCACGGGTCTTTCCAAGGAAGAGGCCGAGCGCATGAAGAAGGAAGCGGAATCGCATGCGGCCGAAGACAAGGCGCGGCTCTCGGAGGTTGAGGCGCGCAACCGGCTCGACAACCTTGTCTACCAAACGGAGAAGCTGACCAAGGAAAACCGCGAAAAGCTGGACGAGGCAGACGTGAAGGCGGCCGAGGAAGCGATCGAGGAAGCGCGGCGCGCTCTTACGGATGGCACCCTTGAAAAGCTAAACGCGGCTTTCGACGGCTTGACCAAGGCGTCGCACCGGATCGCTGAATCACTCTACAAGAGCCAGCAGGCGGCTGCAGGCTCTTCGGGACAAGGAGGCGGCGCAGGACAACCGGGGCCCGAAGGTTCAGCGAGCGCCAATGGCAACCCACCGGGACAAGGCGACGTGGTGGATGCCGAGTTTGTGGACGTGGACGAATCAAAGAAGCCCAATTGAAAAACGCTCAGGGCGTTTTCGCCGTGCCGGCCCGAGGCGCGAGCCGGCAGGATTCGTGTGATAGGGGCGTCTGCAACCGCAGGCGCCCTTATGCACGTATGGAGATATCGCGGGCGCGGTGGACGCTTCAATTCAAATAGGAAAAATGGCCACAGCAACCAAGCAAGACTATTACGAGCTGCTGGGAGTTCCGCGGAAGGCTCCGGTGAAGGAACTTCGCGCGGCGTATCGCAAGTTGGCGCGTAAATATCATCCCGACCTCAATCCCGGGGACAAAACCGCGGAAGAAAAGTTCAAGCAGATCCAGGAAGCGTACGAGGTGCTTTCCGACGCCAAGAAGCGCCAGATGTACGACCAGTTTGGATTCAATACACCGGGGACAGGTGGCGCTCCGGGACCGGGAGCGGGCTACGGTGGCGCGGCTCCGCAGGATATCCATTTCGATTTCGGGGGATTCGATTTTGGCGGCGCGGGCGCGGAAGGCGCCTCGGGCGGGACCAGTTTTCGCGACCTTTTCAGCCAGTTTTTTCGCGGGGCGGGCGCGGCGCAGGCTGGGAGGGAACGCGAGGCTGGCAGCGATCTGGAATATCAGATCGACATCACGTTTGCCGAAGCTATGCGCGGGACGGTGAAGAAGCTGAGTTTCACGCGGCTGGATGTGTGCAACGTTTGCCATGGCCAAGGATCCCAGGGTGAGGAAAAGGTTTGCCCTGCGTGCGGAGGATCGGGACACGTGACGCAGGTAAGCGGGAAGATGCGCTTCCAAGTGAACTGTTCGCGGTGCGGCGGCAGCGGACACCTGCGCACGATTTGCCGCAACTGCGGAGGCGAGGGGCGCGTTTCGAAGATGGAAACTCTGGACGTGCGCATTCCACCGGGTGCGCGGACGGGATCGCGCGTGCGCGTGGCCGGACGCGGCAATGCCGGCACGAACGGAGCGCCGCCGGGCGATCTGTACATCGTGATGAACGTCAAGCCGCATCCGTTTTTCGAGCGGCGCGGTGACGATTTGTATACGGTGATTCCGGTGACCGTGACCGAGGCTTCTCTGGGGGCCAAAGTGGAAGTTCCAACGATCGATGGGCGGTCGCAGGTGCGCATTCCGCCGGGAACTAGCAGCGGGAAGAAGCTACGCCTGCGCGAGAAGGGAGCGCCCTCGATGCGCCAGACGGGCAAGCGCGGCGACCAGATCATGGAAGTGCAAGTGGTGGTGCCCAAGCCGGAAGACGAGCGCGTGCGAAACTTGCTGAAGGAACTGAGCAAGCTGGATCCAGAAGACCCACGGCAGGAAATTTTTGCGCGCGCGACCGTTTGAGGTACTCACTCGGGCTCAGGAGAAGAAAATGGCAGTGCGGCCGAGGAAAAAAGCAAAAGCCGGATACATGATCAGCGCGGTCGCGGAACTGTATCAGTTGCATCCGCAGACTCTCCGGCTTTACGAACGCGTGGGCTTGCTGAAGCCGTCGCGTTCGCAAGGCAACACACGGCTTTATACCGATGGGGACCTGGAGCGGCTGGAAGTGATCCTCAACTTGACGCGCGAGATGGGCGTGAATTTGGCGGGCATCGAAATTATCCTCAACATGCGCGACAAAATGAGCGAGATGCAGGCGCAGATGGAAGCCTTCACCAAGTTCGTCCGCAACGAAGTGGCGCGGAACATGGGCGTTCCAGACGAGCGCAGGTCGCGCAACGCGATCGTGCGCGCCGCTCCGCGCCACGCCATTCGAGTGCAAAAGTGACAATGCGGCGGGTATCGCCGCGACCAACTAGTTCTCATCCCCACGTCGAACGAGGCAAATTCCGGATACGGTTGAACCTCTCGAAGAGTCCCGGCATCGAATGAGATTTTGAAACCACCAAACGGAGGATGGCCATGTACGATATGAAGAATCTCGGCAAGCTCAAGTTGATGGACGGCAGCGCCCCGGAGGGAATGAAGGCATTTTGGGCCTTCGACAAAGCCGCCATGGCGGCCGGCGCGATCCCCGTGAAGTACAAAGAACTGCTGGCGCTCGCGGTGGCGTTCACGACGCAGTGCCCCTATTGCATCGAGATTCACTCTGGCAGGGCGCGCGAGGCCGGAGCATCAAATGAAGAAATTTCCGAAACAGTGGTCGTTGCGGCGGCGCTTCGGGCGGGGGCGGCTATCACTCACGGCACGCACGCGCTGAAGGCGAGCGAATAGCGGGCCTGAGATTCCACAGGTCGCGCGGATTTGCACACGCGTGGCGTCTTGCGCTGGCGGGGTGGGCCGCATATGCTTGCGAAATGGCGCGAACGGATTGTCCTATTTGCCTGGGCAGCGGCTGGAAAGTCGTTGAGCGCACTACGGAAGGCGCGCAGGCGCTGGCGACGAAAGAATCGGCCCGGCCCGGCGCGGCAAGCGGCGAGCCGAAGATGGTTTGGGCGGTCCCGTGCGATTGCACAAAGGGAGACCGCACCGAGCGCATGCTGGCGAAGGCGCGCGTCCCTGAGCGATACCGCCACTGCGATTTCGAGAACTACGAAACGGACAATGAAATCGAAAATATCCCCCGGTCGCAGCTGGATGCGTGGGGCCGCAGCCTCGCGCAGGCGAAGCTGATCGTCCAGCGTTTCGCGCAGGAATTTTCTCCCGTACCCGAGATGCACAGCGACGAACACGGCTTGCTGCTAATGGGACCGTGTGGAGTGGGCAAGACGCATCTCGCCGTCGCGGCTTTGAAGGAAATTGTGCTTCGCGGACACGGCGGTCTTTTCTACGACTATCGCGAGCTGCTGAAGGAAATTCAGGATAGTTACAGCGTCGAAAGCCAGTCCACGGAGATGAGTGTGCTCGAACCCGTGTTGAAGGCGGATATTTTGGTGCTGGATGATGTGGGATCGAGCAAGCCGTCGCTGTGGGCGCTGGAAACTGTGGGGCACGTGCTGAACACGCGCTATAACGAAAAGCGCGTCACTTTGTTGACGACGAATTTTCTCGATTCGGAAGCGGCGGCGAACGGCGCGGCTCCTGCCAGCGCGCCGCGCGTGGCGGGCATGCGGGCTCCGATGCTGGATGATTCTTTGACCGAGCGGGTGGGCAGGCGCATCCGCTCGCGGCTCTACGAAATGTGCCGGACCGTCGAAATTTCCGCTCCCGATTACCGCAAGGAGATTCGGCACGCAGGCCGGTTCCGCAGCTAGCTCAAGCTCGGAAGCGTATGCATAAGACCAACTGTTTCTATGTGATCCGTATATATTCGCCAAACCTACGCGATTTGCTAAGCCCCGGCGCAAAGCGTAGACTTGCTTGAGTTCTCCGACCTCCAAAGCCTAACGGAGAGAAATCCGATGGACTGGAGGCGCTGCCCTGATGCTTGGGGCTAAGGGTTCGAGCGGAAACGCTCGTTCCTCCCGTGTGGCGAGCCCGCATGAAACTGGGACGCTACGTTTGGAGAGGGGGACGCCAGGCGGATAGATTACAGCCCGGCGTGCAGCCCAAATTCCAAACGTGAATTTGGGCTTTTTGTTTTGCAGGGGCAAAAAATTGAATGCTGCTCGCTGACAAATTCGGCCGCCGAATCACCGATTTGCGAGTGTCGGTCACAGACCGCTGCAATTTCCGCTGCGTCTATTGCCGCTCCGCCAATCCGGAAACGCATATGCCGGCGCGGGACCTGCTCGCGTGGGACGAGTACGAGCGCCTGGCGCGCATTTTCGTCGGCATGGGAATTCGCAAGGTTCGAGTGACCGGAGGCGAGCCGCTGGTTCGTCCCGGGGTGGAGGATTTCGTCGCGCGATTGAAGGCGCTCGGCGTGGAAGATCTTTCGATGACGACCAACGGCTACATGCTGGCCGAGCGGTGCGATCGCCTGGTTGCCGCGGGCATGGACCGCATCAACATCAGCCTCGATTCACTGGACCGCCAAAAGTTCGAACGCATCACGCGCACAAAAACATTCGATCAAGTGATCGCGGGGATTGATGCGGCGCAGGCGTCGGCGCTGCGGCCGGTAAAAGTGAACGCGGTTCTAGTCCGCGGCGTGAACGACGACGAGGTGGAGGCTTTCGCGGCCTTCGCGCGCGATCGCGACTTGATCATGCGCTTCATCGAGTTTATGCCGCTGGATGCGGATCGCGCGTGGTCGCGCGAACTTTTCATTCCCGGCGACGAGGTCTACCGGCGGATTTCGGCGCAGTGGTCGCTAATTCCCGTGGCTCATGAACGCAGCGAGACGGCGCGCAAGTACCGGTTCGCCGATGGGCGCGGCGAAATCGGCCTGATTTCTCCCGTCTCGCAGCCCTTCTGCGGTTTCTGCTCGCGCATCCGCCTGACCGCCGATGGAAAACTCCGCACCTGCCTCTTCAGCAAAGACGATCACGATTTGAGGTCGCTGCTGCGAGACGGCTCAAGCGACCGCGAAATTCGCGAGCGGATCTGCGACATTGTGGCGCAGAAAGAGAAAGGGCATCGCATCAACGAGCCAGGTTTCCTGCCGCCCTCGCGCACGATGGTATCCATTGGCGGCTGATGTTACGCTCTTCTGGCGGCTTCCCGCATCTGAAATACTAGCCATGATGAATGAGCTTTTCGTCATGCGTTTTGTGCCGGGCTAGAGGCGTATGGCTGACGAACCGAACGAATCCAAATTATTTTCGCTCTCCGAGGCGGAGCGCCTGCGCGCCCAAATCGAGCCGGTGCTGATCGAAACCATCGAATCGCGCCGCAAACTGGCCGAACTCGATGAGGAGCTCGGAGCTCTTCGCGAACGCATCATGCGTTCGGGCGGTCTGCTTGTTTCCTACGAAAAAACTGCCAGCCGCCGGCTCGAGCGCAATCGCCTGGCCGAAATTATCGAGGCGGCCATCGAGCAGATTCATTCCACGGGGTGCATCGTGAAGGATATTGAAGTGGGCCTGCTCGATTTTCCCGCGCGCATGAACGGCGAGGACGTGTATCTCTGCTGGCGCCTCGGCGAGGATCGCATCCGTTTCTATCATCGCCAGGACGAGGGCTTTTCCGGCCGAAAACCCATCGATCCTCGCGACGCTGGCTACAGCAACCCCATTCAGTAGCCGGTTTGAGCCTTACTCCACGCGTTTTGCGGGCAGATCCGCGCCATTCTGATGCAGAATCAACTCCGTCGCCTTGCCGTGGTTATCGGTCACGAAAGTAATCTGCGCATCGACGACCTTGTAGAAATAATCCCGCTCGCTTTCGGGAAAGACCTGGAATTTTGGTTGGGCGGTTGCCTGGACAAACAGACCATCTCCTTCGCGCGTGACGGTGAGAACGAAGTTTGGAGCAAGCTGATAGCTGCCGACGTAGCCGTCGAATAGCTTGGGGTCAACGCTGATTTCCTTGTGCTCTTTAGGCTTGGGCGGCTCGCCTTCGAATCGCTTCGCATGCGCGTCCCGACCGTTCTGATGCAGGATTAGCTCGGTCGCTTTGCCTTGGCTGTCTGTGACGAAGGTGATCTGCGCATCAACAACCTTGTAGAAATAGTCCCGTTCGCTTTCCGGAAAAATCTCAGCTTTCGGCTGCCCGGTTAATTGCGCGAACAGGTGATCTCCTTCGCGCATGATCGTGAAAATGAAATTCGCGGCGAGCGAGTAGGTTCCTGCGTAACCGTCATATATTTTCGAATCGACCGGAACCTCTTTGTGCAGCTTCGGCGCGGGCGCCAACGGAACGCTCGCGTTGAGGAGATGCCGCGCGATGTCGTCAACTCCCACCATTGTGGACGTATTGGATAGCGCCACCACGCCGATGCGTGCTTTTGGGTCAAAGCCCATGAACGAACGGTAGCCGCCCGTGCCGCCATTGTGCCAAACGATCTCCTTGCCGTTGATTGTGTAGATGTGCCAGCCAAGAGCAATTTCCAGTCCCGGTTGGCCGGTAGGCCTCCGCACTTTCAGCATCTCGGCCATCGCCGGTGTGAGCGGCGACTTCGTGTAACCCAGATTTGCCGCCAGAAATGTCAGCATGTCGTTCGCTGTGGACCGCAGGGCCCCCGCTCCTGCGAGTGTGGGCAAGTCCCAGTTTTCAACCGGCTCGAGCCCTTGGTTGTGGCCTACCGCAAGCCTGGCCGTCATTTCCGGCGTCAGCGTGATGCGCGTATCTTTCATGCCGAGCGGATCGCAGATGCGGGAGCGCACCAGCGTCTCGTAATCCATCCCTGCGCGTCGCGCGAGCACGTGTCCGAGCAGCCCGCCGCCCAGATTCGAGTACTCGTATTGCGAGCCGATATCGCGCGTCAGTTGGTAGCCCGAAAGAAATCGATAGAGCTGTTCGACCGAATAGTCTGCATACGGATTCGCGATGTCTTTAGGAGTGAAATTCGTAGGCATGCGCGGCAGGCCGGATGTATGCGTGGCAAGATCAACAAGCGTGATCGAGCGGCCATTGCGCTCCGGCATTTTGACGCTGGGCGGGAGGTATTTGGCCACCGGATCGTCCAAGGCAACTTCGCCGCGCTGCACCATATCGGCCAGTAGCAGTGACGTGAACACTTTTGTCGCCGAGCCGATTTCGAAAATCGTGTCGCCATTGAGAGGGCGCGGGTCGCCTTTCTCCAAATGCCCGTAAGCGATTACCCTGCGCCCCTCCGGCTCAATCACTCCGACGACGATGCCGACACTCTGGTGCTGCGTGTCGACCCGATCGACAAGTATTTGCCGGATTTCGGAGTCCGATGGCATGGAAGATTTTTGGCTGGTCTGTCCGGCAGAGTCACCGGACGCGAACAAAACGACCACGCAGATAGCGACCGGAACCAGCATTTTCGTAAGGGTGAAGCTGTTCCGGAGCAAGCGCATCGGGCACCTCCACGATGACTCGACTAATTTTCGCGGAAGCCGGTATAAAGTGGCGAGCTTCAAGGCGTGATTGTAGTCGTGCTTGGGGATAATCTCCACCGCAATTGCTTCAGTGGTATGAAGCCCCCGAACCTGGTGTTCCTTCAAAGGCCGCGGACTGGCACGGAAGTGGGATCGTGCTAATGTGGTCGGAGAGCGATGGCGGACTCACACGAGAACCGGCTCAGGGATTCAGCGAGCCCTTACCTGCGTTCGGCGGCGCATCAGCCGGTTGACTGGCACGAATGGGGCGAGGAGGCATTTCAAAAAGCGCGTGCCGAATCAAAACCCATCCTGCTCGATATCGGCGCGGTGTGGTGCCACTGGTGCCACGTAATCGACCGCGAAAGCTACGAAAATCCGGAAATCGCGGCGGCCATCAATCAGCTTTACATTCCCGTGAAGGTCGATCGCGACGAGCGTCCTGATGTGGACGCGCGCTACCAATCCGCCGTCAGCGCTATTTCCGGCCAGGGCGGCTGGCCGCTCACCGCTTTTCTCACTCCGGACGGCAAACCTTTTTTTGGTGGCACATATTTTCCGCCGGATGACGCCGGCGGCAGGCCCGGGCTGAAACGCATACTCCACGCCGTTTCAGAAGCGTTCAAAAGCCGTCGGAGCGAAGTGAATAATTCCGCGCTGGCGCTCGAGGAAGCCGTCGCCAAAGCGGAGATTTTTCAGGGCGCGCGCGGAGTGTTCGACGTACGCGTGGTGGACGCGGTGATCGAATCCGCGTTGCGCCAGTTTGACGAAACACATGGCGGGTTCGGCGATGCGCCGAAATTTCCGCACGCCAGCGCCGTCGATTTGTTGCTCGAACGTTTTCAGGCCACACGAAATCCGCAATTGCTGCCCGTGGCCGATCGGACGCTTGAAGGCATGGCACTGGGCGGCGTGTACGACCAACTCGCCGGCGGATTTCACCGCTATTCGGTCGACGAGCGCTGGTGCGTCCCTCACTTCGAGAAAATGACGTACGATAATTCCGAGCTGCTCCGGAATTTTCTGCATGGTTTTCAGGTCACCCGGAAATTGCTTTTTCGCGAAACCGCCGAAGGCATTATCGCTTGGGTAAACGAAGTTCTGTCCGACCAAGAGCACGGAGGCTTTTACGCCAGCCAGGATGCGGACCAAACTCTGGACGATGATGGCGACTATTTCACGTGGACGGTCGCGGAAGCGCGCGCCGAGCTCGCGCCGGAAGAATGGCGAGTCGTCGAGCGGTATTACGATATCGCTCCGCAAGGGGAGATGCACCATAACCCGGAGAAAAATGTTCTGTGGGTCGCCGATAGCGTGGAGAATATCTCGCGCAAGTTGAACATCAGCGTGGACGGAGCGAGTTTGCTTCTCACTCGCGCAAAAAAAAAGCTGCTCGCCGCGCGCCGGCGGCGCAGCCCGGTTCCGACCATCGATCAGACGCTGTATGTCGGCTGGAACGCCATGTTCGTCTCCGCGTATCTGGATGCTGCCTGCGTGCTCGGGCGGTCCGATTGCCGCGATTTCGCCCTGAAGACGCTGGATCGCATGCTCGCGGAAGCGTGGGATGAATCCAAGGGATTTTTGCACCGCATGGGAGGGCCGCGCCTGGAAGGTTCGCTAGACGATCAAGTTCTTGCAGCGGCCGCGCTGCTCGATGCCTACGAGCTGACACTTGAGCCGCGCTATTTTGACGCTGCCGAGAGCGCGATGCGTCTCGCCGTCGAAAGATATGGCGATTCGGAAGGCGGTGGATTTTTCGACCGCGCGAAGGACGCTGCGCCGATGGGCGGACTCGAAGTTCGTCGCAAGCCACTTCAGGATTCGCCCACTCCCGGCGGAAATTCGGTTGCGACGATTGTCCTCGAGAGGCTTTACAGTTTCACCGGAGAAACTCTGTATCATCAGTGGGCCGCCAAAACCTTGGAGGCTTTCATCGGGCTGATCCCGCGCTACGGGCTTTTTGCCGGAACGTACGCGCTCGCGGCGCTGCTGCATGCGCGTCATCCGCTGCAGGTTGTGATCACGGGCGCGGCCGACGATCCAAGGGCTGGGGAACTCGAGAAAGCCGCGCATGAAGTTTATCGTTTCGGAAAGACGGTATTGCGAGTCACGCCCGAGAGGCTCGCATCGAGCAATTTGCCTTCCGCGTTGCGAGAAACGCTTCCTCATCTCGACGCAGCGGCGCCGCAAGCTCTGGTCTGCGTTGAAATGGCCTGCCATCCGCCGGTGTCCGACCACGAGAGGCTGACCGCGCTGCTCATGGACGCCACTTTTGCGGCTCCAGAGGCGGCGCCGCCGCGATGAATAGCATCCAAGTGAACATTCAGCCGCCTTCTTTGGCTCTATCTAGGCAGGCATGATATAAATAAATGTATTGAGATATGGACGACGCTTCTATTTCCGGCCCGGCGAACCCGTCTGACCCAGTGCAGCAGCCGCCTGCTTTGCGGCGCGAGCTGCGCAGTTGGACGCGCGATCTTGCCGTCGCTCTGGGGCTCGCCATCGTGGTTATGATTTTCCTGTACCAGCCGGTAAAGGTGGAAGGCACGAGCATGAATCCGCTCCTCAGCGATCAGGAGCGCATTTTCATCAACAAATTTGTTTATCATTTCGAGCCGATCGAGCGCGGCGACGTGATCGTTTTCTGGTATCCCCTGGACCGCTCGAAATCGTTCATCAAGCGCGTGGTCGGGCTTCCTAGTGAAACCGTGGAGATTCGCGACGGCCATGTTTACATCAACGGCCAGGAATTGGCCGATCAGTATGTTCCAGCGAGCTACTTGGACGGATCCACGTACGCGCCTCACCGCATTCCGGCGGACGATTACTTCGTGATGGGCGATCATCGTGACAGTTCGAATGACTCCCGCGTTTTCGGTCCGGTTCCGCGGCAATTCATCTACGGCAAGGCTGTATTCGCTTACTGGCCCGCGGACCACTTCGGTTCGCTGACTTCCACTTCGACGGTCAGCGCCGCATCGAAATGACATTCTTCACATTTTCTGGAGGACACACTGAACGAGGCCCTCGCTGAATGCGCAACGCTCGCGCTCGAGGACGGACGAGTTTTTAAAGGACGCCTGGCGGGCGCTCGCACGCGCCGCGGCGGTGAAGTCGTTTTCAACACCAGCCTAACCGGCTACCAGGAAGTTTTCACCGATCCCAGCTACGCCGGGCAGATCGTCTGCCTCACATATCCCCACATAGGAAATGTAGGCGCGAACCTGGACGACGAAGAATCCACAAAGCCCTGGATAGAGGCGCTCATTGTCCGGGAATTTTCCGTGCTGGCTTCCAACTGGAGGTCGCGCGAATCCGCCCAGCAATATCTTGAGCGCTACGGCGTGCCGGTAATTTGGGGTATCGATACGCGCGCGCTGGTGAGGCATCTCCGCGATGTTGGCGCGTTGCGCGGGATTATTTCTACGGACGGCGCAGCCGCCGAACAGCTTATCGCCGAGGCTCGCGCGCTTCCCACCATGGCCGGCCAGGAACTCGCCAGCCGCGTCACCGCGGCGAAGAAATATGATTGGACGTGCGGTTCGATCGATCTGGCGGCGCCGATTACTAGCGCCGCTGCCGCTGGCGATTCTCCGGCGGATGGCGGCTCGACAAACGGAAAGCGCCGTGGAAACGGCGCCGGCAGCGTCGCCTCCCCGGTAAAGCCCAGAGAGAATGAAACACGTTATCGCGTTGTCGCCTACGATTACGGCATCAAGCAAAATATTCTCCGGCTGCTGGTCGATCACGGTTGCGACGTTACGGTGGTGCCCGCCCAAACTTCCGCCGCCGACGTTCTGGCGCTGAAGCCGCACGGCGTTTTCCTCTCGAATGGTCCCGGCGACCCCGAGCCGGTTACCTATGCCGTCGAAAACATTCGAAAGCTTCTCGGGCGCGTCCCCATTTTCGGCATCTGCCTGGGACATCAGCTCTGTGGCCTGGCGCTCGGCGGCCGCACCTTCAAATTAAAATTCGGACACCACGGCTCGAATCATCCGGTGAAAAATCTGCTCACGCAGAAAGTGGAGATCACCGCGCAAAATCACGGCTTCTGCGTTGATCCGGATTCGTTGTCATCAAGCGACGTCGAGATCACGCACGTAAATTTGAACGATCACACCAACGAGGGCATGCGCCACCGCTCGCTCCCGCTCTTCAGCGTCCAATATCATCCCGAGGCGTCTCCCGGCCCGCACGACGCGCGATACCTCTTCAACGATTTCATCGCGATGATGAAAGCGGCTGCGAGATGAGTTCTTCCGTCTCCCGAAGCGAGGTTCGCGGTCACGCGGCCGAGGTGCGGCGATTCTGAAGTTGCAACAATTCTTTACACAACAACCGCTTGCGCCGCTTGCCGCCACTCCCTAAGATGGATCGCCATGATTCGCGAATTGCAGGCGCAGAAGAGGATGGCGGCGACAGGCGGATCATCCCTGCACAGGCGCCTTGCCGAGAGGCCATCGGCTAATCGCCAAACGCGGCGAGTAGAAACGCTGCAACTCGCTGAAAACAAGGAGCGGATCCAATTCTAATCGCCAAAAACCAGCGAAATCCTCCAATCGAAAAGATCGCATGCCGAAACGCACTGACATCAAGAAGATCCTGATCATCGGCTCGGGGCCGATTGTGATCGGCCAAGCCTGCGAGTTCGATTATTCGGGAACGCAGGCCTGCAAAGCCTTGCGCGCGGAGGGCTACGAAGTCGTACTCGTAAATTCCAATCCTGCGACGATTATGACTGATCCTGAAATCGCCGACCGCACCTACATCGAGCCGCTGGCGAAGGAATATCTGGAAGCCATCATCGCCGCCGAAAGGCCAGATGCGCTGCTGCCCACCGTCGGCGGCCAAACCGGACTGAACCTCGCCGTTGAGCTCGCCGAAGCGGGCATCCTCGAAAAGTACGGAGTGAAGCTGATCGGCGCGCAGCTCGACGCGATCAAAATTGCTGAGGACCGGCTGCTTTTCAAGGACGTTTGCCGAAGAGTTGGCCTCGAAGTTCCCGCCTCCGCTGTTGTCACCAATATTCCCGAAGCCATCGATCTGGCCGATAAGCTTGGCTATCCCGTGGTGATTCGCCCCTCGTTTACGCTGGGAGGCACGGGCGGCTCGATCGCTTACAACCATGAAGAATTTGGCGACGCCATCGCGCGCGCCCTCGATGCCAGCCCGGTCCGGCAGGCGCTGATCGAGGAATCGGTGATCGGCTGGAAGGAATTCGAACTCGAGGTGATGCGCGATTTTCGCGACAACTTCGTGGTGATCTGCTCGATTGAGAATGTTGATCCCATGGGAATTCACACGGGCGACTCGATCACGGTCGCGCCCGCGCAGACGCTCACCGACAAAGAATACCAGCGCATGCGCGACGCGGCCGCCGCGATTATCCGCGCAGTGGGCGTGGAGACGGGCGGCTCGAATATCCAGTTTGCGATCGATCCTGAAACCGGCCGCATGGTGGTGATCGAAATGAATCCTCGCGTTTCGCGCAGTTCCGCGCTTGCGAGCAAAGCCACCGGATTCCCCATCGCGAAAATTGCTGCCAAGCTCGCCGTGGGCATGACGCTTGACGAAATTCCGAACGACATCACGCGTAAAACTCCTTCGTGCTTCGAGCCGAGCATCGACTACGTGGTCGCAAAAATTCCGAAATGGCAATTCGAAAAATTTCCCGGAAGCGAAACCACGCTGACCACGCAGATGCGATCGGTCGGTGAAGTGATGGCCATCGGCCGCACATTTCAGGAATCGCTCTGCAAGGCGATTCGTTCGCTGGAGCCGAGCACGGCTTGGCGCGCACCGGCGGAAGTGACCACCGCTTTGCTTCGCGAGAAACTCCACGTGCCCGGACCGGATCGCATTCACTGGCTCTTCGAAGCGCTCGAACGCGGCATGACGCGCGACGAAGTCTGCTCGCTCACCAAGATCGATCCGTGGTTCATTTGCCAGATGGAGGAAATGGTCGCGCTCGACCGGCGCGTGGCCGCCAGCTCGCTGCGCGGAATCTCGCGCGAACTGCTGCTCGAATCAAAGCGCTCGGGCGCGAGTGACGAGGAGCTTGCCAAGCTGTGGAACGTGAAATCGGCATCGGTCCGCGCGCGCCGCCACGAACTCGGCGTGGTCCCCGTTTTCAAACGTGTCGATACCTGCGCCGCGGAATTCGAATCCTTCACGCCGTATCTTTATTCTACGTATGAAGAGGAAGATGAATCCGGCGCCGTGGATCGCCCCAAAATCGTGATCCTGGGCAGCGGACCCAGCCGCATCGGGCAGGGAATTGAATTCGACTATTGCTGCTGCCATGCCGCGCTGGCGCTCAAAGAAGACGGCTACGAAACGGTGATGATCAACTGCAATCCCGAGACTGTATCGACTGATTACGACACGTCCGACCGTCTTTATTTTGAGCCGCTCACGCTTGAAGACGTGCTGGCCGTTCTCGAACGCGAAAAACCCCAGGGCGTGATCGTGCAATTCGGCGGGCAGACTCCCTTGAATCTGGCTTTGGAGCTAAAGCGTAATCGAGCCAAAATAATCGGCACCGATCCGGAATCCATTGATCTCGCGGAAGATCGCCGGCGATTCGGCGCGTTGCTCGCGGAATTAAACATTCCGCAGCCGCGCGGCGCCACGGCGCTCACCCCGACGGAGGCCGTCGCCACCGCCACCGAAATCGGGCTTCCGGTGCTGGTGCGGCCTAGCTACGTTCTCGGTGGGCGGGCCATGGTGATCGCCTACGATTTGAAGACCGTCGAAGAATACGTGACGCATGCGGTGCAGATTGGCGGCATCGCCGATCCGAAGCGGCCGGTTCTGATCGATCAATTCCTCGAAAACGCGACGGAAGTTGATGTGGACGCTCTTGCCGACGGCGAGGATATTGTGATCGCGGGAATCATGGAACACATCGAGGAAGCCGGCATTCATTCCGGCGATTCGTCCTGCGTGCTACCTTCGGTCACCTTGAAACCGGAGGTGCTGGCGCACATCCGCGACTACACGTCGCGGCTCGCCAAAGCGCTTCACGTGGTGGGACTGATGAACGTGCAATATGCTATCCAGCACGATACGGTTTACGTTTTGGAAGTTAATCCGCGCGCCTCGCGCACCGTGCCTTACGTGAGCAAAGCGACCGGCGTTCCCCTTGCGAAAGTTGCCGCGCGCCTGATGACCGGCCGCAAGCTGAAGGACATCCATCTCCCAGTGATTCAGACGAATGGAATCCAGGAACTCGCCGTTCGCGATTTCTACGCCGTGAAGTCGCCGGTTTTTCCGTTCAATAAATTTCGCGGAATCGACACGATTCTTGGCCCGGAGATGCGCTCGACCGGCGAAGTGATGGGTATTTCGTCAACTTTCGGCTTGGCGTTTGCCAAGGCGCAGCTTGCGGCAGGTCAGCGCCTTCCGCTCAAGGGCATTGTTTTTATCAGCGTAAACGATCACGACAAGCGACAAGTGGCCAGCGTGGTGAAAGATCTGGCTTCGGCGGGACTGAAGATCCTGGCCACGCGCGGCACCGCCACAGCGCTCACCCGGGCCGGAATCGAGGTCGAGGCGGTTTTCAAAGTGAACGAGGGGCGTCCCAATGTAGTGGACCTTATCAAGACGGGAAAAATCCAGCTGGTGATCAATACGCCGCTGGGCCGCGAGTCCTTCTACGACGAACGCTCGATCCGCCGCGCTGCCGTCCGCTACAACGTGCCTTGCATCACCACTCTTTCCGCCGCCAGCGCCGCTGCCCGCGGGATTCGTGCAATGGCCGGCCATGCGGTTGAAGTGGCCGCGCTGCAGGATTTGCATCCCCGCAAATCGACGGCTTTGCCGTGATTTTTGTTGGCTAGGCTGTGGCGTGGCTTTTTTTCTTTCGGAAATTGCTAGCAGCGGGCGTACTTCAGGGGAGCGGGATGCCGGGTGAGGCGACGATTCCGGCCATTCGCAATATCTCCGCATACTCCTCGTCGGTCAGCGGACAAATGGTTAGCCGGGTGTTCTTCAGGAATTTGATCTTTCGCAGCAGGCGATTCTCGCGCATTTCGGCAAGCCTCACCACTCGCGGCAATCGTTCGATGGCTCGCAGATCCATCACGTACTTTTTCGCGTCCGCGTCGTGCGGGTCGGGATAGGGATCGCGGGTCACCTCGGCGAGAGCGTAGAGCGAATGCTCGGGCTTTCCGTGGTAGCACAACGCGCGGTCACCTTTGTGGACTTGTTTGAGCTGCCGCGCGGCATCTGGGCGACTCCCGGCATGTCTCCACATCTCTTTACCCTTCACGAAGAGGGTATCCCAATGGTAGACCCGTGGGTCAACGGCCAGCAGCCACCGCTTGGGTTTTGGGGGAGGTTGCGTCATCCGTCAAGAAGTGTCGCGCGAAACTATACACGGAAGTGCTGGAAAAATGTGCGGAAATCTCCATTAAAGAGCAAAAAGTCGGGAAGGATTGCCCTTTGGGGTGGGAAGCGGCCCGTCGCCGGCCCGCCTAGCCAACATCCACGAAGATATCCTCGCCGCGCACCTCGACCGGATAGGTATCGACCCCGAGCGACGGGCTGGCGACGACCTTGCCGGTGGTGACGTCGTACTGCCAGCCGTGCCAGGGGCAGGTGACCACGTTGCCTTCAAGTTCGCCTTCGCCCAGAGGGCCCGCCTGATGGGCACATATACTACTGAGAGCGCAAAACTTACCGGCCACATTGGCGACGGCGACGGGCTTGCCGGCTACCTGAAACTCGCAGATCGTCCCTGGCGCGACTTCATCTTTTCGCGCCGCTCGCACAAATGCCATCGCTCGCTCCTTCGGCCTGCGGGCTGAATTAGTCGCCGTTTGCGGTTGAAACGCTCTTTTCCCCAGAGACCTTTGCCAAAAGCTGGGCGAACTTGGCCTCGCGGTCCTTCTGATCGTGACCCTGGTAGATTTCCGCGATCTGGGTGGCGTTCATCGAACAGAATTTTGGCCCGCACATCGAGCAAAACTTCGCTTCCTTGTAGAAATCGTCGGGGAGCGTTTCATCGTGCATGGCGCGAGCAGTTTCAGGGTCGAGCGACAATTCGAACTGCTTGTTCCAGTCAAATAGAAAGCGGGCATAGCTGAGCGCATCATCGCGATCGCGCGCGCCCGGACGGTGCCTGGCCACGTCGGCAGCGTGCGCGGCGATTTTGTAAGCGATTACGCCCTGGCGAACGTCGTCCGCATTCGGTAGGCCAAGATGCTCTTTCGGCGTGACGTAGCAGAGCATGGACGCACCGTGCCAGCCGATCATAGCCGCGCCAATCGCGCTGGTGATGTGGTCGTAGCCGGGCGCAATATCGGTGACCAGTGGGCCGAGGGTGTAAAAGGGAGCGTCGTAGCACAGCTCGTTTTCCTTTTTCACTTGCAGCTCGATCTGGTCCATCGGGATGTGCCCGGGGCCTTCGATCATCACTTGCACGTCATATTCCCAGGCTTTTTTCGTGAGTTCGCCGAGCACGCGCAATTCGGAGAATTGCGCTTCGTCGCTCGCGTCGGCCAGGCAGCCGGGGCGCAGGCCGTCTCCGAGCGAAAAGCTGACGTCGTGCTTCTGGAAAATTTTGCAGATGGCTTCGAAATTTTCGTAGAGGAAGTTTTGCGCTTTGTGGAAACTCATCCACTGCGCGAGTAAAGCGCCGCCGCGGCTGACAATTCCGGTGATGCGGTTTCGCACCAGCGGGAGGAATTCGCGCAGCACACCCGCGTGGATGGTCATGTAATCGACGCCCTGCTCGGCCTGCTCTTCGATCACTTCGAGCATCACGCTGAGAGTCAAGTCCTCGGCGCGGCGGACGCGCGAAAGCGCTTCGTAAATCGGCACGGTGCCGATTGGCACGGGCGACGCCTGGATGATCGCTTTGCGAATCATCGCGATATCGCCGCCGGTCGAAAGGTCCATCACCGTGTCTGAGCCGTAGTGCACGGCGCGGTGAAGCTTTTCGAGTTCTTCACTCACATTCGAGGTAGTGGCGGAATTGCCGATGTTGGCGTTGATCTTGCAGCCGAAGGCGACGCCGATGCCCATGGGCTCGAGGTTGCGGTGGTGAATGTTGGCGGGAATGATGGCGCGACCGCGAGCGACTTCATCCCGGACTCTGTCCGGCGCGATTTTTTCGCGCAAGGCAACGTATTGTATTTCTTCGGTGACGACGCCCTTGCGCGCAAAATGCATCTGCGAAAAGTTTCTCGCGCCGCCGTTCATCGCCGCGGAACGACTTTCAATCCACGTATCCCTCAGTGCCATAAGTCCTCACTCACGAGCGCGGCGGCCTGTGATCGCGCCGCAACGCGGCCTCATTATCGCACCGCGACTCGCACGCGGCAACCCGCGCCGCTTCGAGCACGATTGGCGGTTTCGCGTGACAAATTCCCGAACGCCCGAGGGACGGGCTTGCGGCTGCAAGCGCGGGAGTGTATATAGAAGGTGCCGAGGAATCAGATGAGAGCTGTGCTGCCGAAATACCTGCCCGCAGCGGTCTTGCTCCTTGCGATTTCAAGCCCGGCATTTGCGCATCACGGGACCTCGCGCTACGACCTAGCGAAGACCATCACGCTAAGCGGAACGGTATCCGGCTTCGATTGGGGCAATCCGCATTGCCTGGTTCATATGGATGTGAAAGCCGAGAACGGCGATGTGCAGCACTGGACGCTGGAGCTTGCCTCTCCGTTTACCATGTCTCGCGCCGGCTGGACGAGGAATTCGATGATGCCCGGCGACATGATCGTGGCCGAAACTCATCCCGCCCGGGACGGAATTGCGCTCGGTATCAGCGCCACTTCCAGGATTGTGATGAAATTTGTGATCAATGGCAAACCCTCAGGCGGAGCAGTGATTGCATCTTCCCTCAAAAAATAAATTTTGCGGCCACTTGAATCAGGCGAGGATCGGCTGCGCTGACGATGGTGCCAAACGTGGTGTCATTCACCTTGCCATCCACGGCCGCCGATCCATAGAATTGCGCATGATTGAAGGCATTAAACGCCTCCACCCGAAAATCGAGAGATTTCGATTCGGCCAGCGGCACATTTTTCGTGAGCTGGATGTCGAAATTGTTTATGCCCGGGCCATAAAAGAATCGCCGCGGCGCATTGCCCAATTGGCCGAGCGCCTCCGGCTGAAATAGCGACGTGTTGAATGCGGGTTTTCCATTGCCGGGATTCCTATTGATCTTGAGCGGGCCGGCTGTAAACGCGGGCGTATCCAGCAGATTGTTATTCACGCCATTACCGAGCGTGCCCAGCAGCGAATTATCCGAGTCGTCGTAAAGCGTGACCGGAAAACCGCTGGCAAAACGAGTCGTCCCGGAAATGCTCCATCCTTGCGTAAGGCGGTTTGCATGGCCGAAGAGCCGTTCGAACGGAAGATCGTACGTGTAAGTGGCGACGAAATTGTGCCGCATGTCCCAGGAAGAAATGACACGAGTGAGCCTGGGATCGAAGGGATTAATTTGCTCGCCGATGTTGGAGGCCTGGTCGATCGACTTGGCATAGGTGTAGGCGAGAAGAAAAGTGGTTCGTTTGCCCACGTAGCGAAGATTAGTCTGCAGCGCATTGTAGTTCGAGTTGGCGATGGTTCGCTGCGCCGTGGTCGCTCCATAGTTCCCGTACAGAGCGGGGCTTGATCCCAGTCCGATGTCTCTGGTTCCCCGATAGACGTGCCCCGACGCGGAAGTGTAGGCGCCATCCTCACCGTACGGTCCACACGTGGAACTGCCGGGAGCCACTTCGCTCGGCTGGCTGAGGCTCAAACACAGCGAGGGATCGCCTGCGTTTGTGGGGAGTAAAGCGAGAATATGGTGCCCTTGGTTGCCCACGTAACTCATCGTCAGCAGAATGCTCGACGTAAGCTGCCGCTGAATCGAGAGCATGTAGTCCTCTGTGTAGGGGACAGCGTTGCGATGGTAAAAATACGGATCGGCGCTGATGGGAGTGACTGCCGCCCAGTTGAATGCGGTGTACGGATTCTTGGCGGAAACAGTATTGGGCGGAAACGTGATCGGATAAGGATTGAGGTTTTGCACGCCGTCACCGGCATTGATAAATGGCGTGGCGAAAAGCGGCGGCGCAGGGCTGAGATAGTTATAGCCGAATGGCGGGACGGAATACATGATGCCGGCCGATAGACCCGGAAAAGCCGTATAGAAAATTCCGTAGCTGGCGCGAATGCTGCTCTTGCCCGGCCCGCCAAAGATCGTTCCTAAAATCCCGCGGTCAAAGTGTGGCGAATAAGCGAAGCCGATTCTCGGCGCGAAATTGTGATACTTGGATGGCGATAACGTGGAGGGAATCCCCGGGTCGCCCGGCACCACCAATCCGGGAATCGCATTGGGGTAGAGAACCGATTGCTCGCCCGGCACCACCGTCTGAATATTGTTGTTCTTCTCCCACCACGGCATGATGAGATCCCAGCGCACGCCGAGATTCAGGGTCAGATCGCTGCGGACGCGCCAGCTATCTTCGAGAAAGGCGCCGGCATAGCGGTTTCGGAGATGGAAAGGCTGGCCGGTGGATTGCGTGAAGTTGCTGGGAACGCCCAAAAGAAAATCGGCGAAAGCCGAGCCGGTTTCAGTACCAAGAATATTGAACGTGCCATTGAAGGTGGCGTTGGGATGCTCGTTCACTTGATCGGCATGGAATTGGGCGCCCAATTTAAGCGTGTGCGCGCCGATTACTTTGGAAATCGAGTCGCTCAAATAAAGGGTGTTGTTCCATTGAATGGTATTCGTGATGGGCACGCCGATGATGAATGAGGGGAACACGATATTTTCGACACCTTCATATTGCGGCGCTTGCACCGTAATCCCCGGAGTGCCGGCTCCGGTTACGAATCCTTGCGACGCCAGTGTGACGCCCAGACCGCCGTGCGGCTGGCCGATATCGTTCGAATTCCGGATCAAGCCGGCATGGAATTCATTTACGGTCTGGGCTCCTAATACGCGGGTGTAACCAAGAGTAAAAAGCTGCGCTTGCCCAATCGTCAACGCGTCAAATCCTGGGACGCTGGCGCCTCCCTGGGCGCCCGGATACGGATTGTCCAAGCGATAGTTGTCCAGAAAATAGTAGAAGGAAATCTGGCCCGTTCCCGCATTGGCGTCCATCCGCCCGGCGACTTTATCGTCGCGAACGGTTTCATCGAAGGCGGCGGTCGAAAAGACATTGCCAGACTGATTGGGTTTGGGAATGTATTGCAAGAGATTCGTGGCGGGAGCCGACCAAGCGCTGATCGGAATCTGCCCGCCCGGAAGAACGCAATTGGCGCTGGTGCAGCTGGGCGTGAAATAGGGCTCGCCCTGTGAGACGGGGTAGCCAAGTTCATTGGTGAGCAGGCCGGCGACCGCCGGCCCGCTTACAGTTCCCGTGAGCGAACTCTCCACGTCGGAAAGATCGCCGGTGCGGTCGGCCAGCGACGGCACGGACGTAACCGGCGACGTGACGCCTTGCGCTGTGCGCGTTCCCTGGTAGTCGGCAAAAAAGAAGAGCTTTTGCCGCTTGATTGGGCCGCCGATGGTGCCGCCAAACTGATTTTGCCGGAAGACGCCGCGCGTATCCGCGAAATAATTCTTCGCATCAAGGGAAGTGTTGCGCAGAAACTCAAAAACATTGCCGTGATAGGCGTCGCTGCCGGATTTAGTGACTACGTTGATCATTCCGCCGTTGTAGTTTCCGTATTCGGGATCAAAGTTGGTGGTTAGCACCCGAAATTCCTGAATCGAATCCAGGTTCGGAATCACGGACGTTCCTCCGTTCATGTGTTCCTGGACGTCCGTGCCATTCACCATGAATCCGTTCGAGGATTCGCGCTGCCCGTTGATGGAAACATCGCCGGGGTTTAGGTCACCGGAAGGGTTAATCGTTCCCGTAACGCCGGACATGATCACGGACGTGGCGGTCAGCGTGGTCACGGGACTCACTCCCGGCTGAATTGCCAGCAGGTCGGTGTAGCTGCGGCCGTTTAGCGGCAGGGAAGTAATCTGTACTGCCTGCACCACTTCGCCGAGGTGAGTTGCCACCGTGTCCACCTGCGCTTGGGCTTGGGCCGCGGAGGCTGTCACGGTGACTGTCTCGGTTTTGTTGCCTACTTCCATCTTAGCGTCCACGCGTACGGCTGCGTCCGCATCGACCGCGAGCCCTGTTTTCTTCTGTGTTTTGAATCCGGTGGCTTCGATAGCTAGCTCGTAGCGCCCCACCGGCAGATTTGGGAAGGAATAAAATCCCTGCGCGTCGGCAGTCGCCTTATAGGTGGTTGCCAAATCGAGATTCACGAGCGTCAGCGTTGCGGCGGGAATCACCGCGCCCGTTTGATCCGTAATAGTTCCGGAGATGCTCCCCCCTGTCGCGCCCCACACCCGCGCGCAGCAGAAAACAAGCAGGCACATGAGGGCAAGCCGGAACGATGTCCGGACGTGGTGCTCCGAGGTCATATTCTAATTGGCTTGAAGGGCTGTGATCTGAAGTCGGAAACCCCCCGCCCGCCAACATTGTAGCTAAGTTTGCCTCTCGCGAGCGCGGCTATTTCTGTTGCGGCCGCGGTGCCGGTTTCCATTTCCGTTTGAATCATTTGGGACGGCGGTTGGAAGCGTGAATCCTGGCTCTTTGAGTGCGCTGGCGACGAGCGCGGATACGAACGGGTTCTCGAATCGGTAGTTCGGAGGCGGCACGGGCTCGACATGTGCCTTCGAAATATACGCGGACATGCGAATCGCTCTCGAGGATGCGCTGAATTTTGGTCTTGAGTTGCGCGAAGACGATCTCAACATTACCGGAGGCGTCCACGGTTTCGAAATTGAACTCCGCGCTGAGCCGGTCGAACTCCGCCAGCAGCGCGGCCTGATAACTGCGAAAGCTTTCATACATGTCGTGGCCGGGGAACACGTCCATGCCGGACTCCCAGTAGTCGAAGCCCTGCGAGAAAACGACACGAGGAATCAACTCCTCGATGCCGACTCGCAAGTAGAAAACGGCGTCGGGCACCAGCGCCACGGTGTAGATGCTGCGAATCCATGCCGCGTCCATGCCGCGCACGATCGCTCGAGCCATCAGCGAATAGATATACCGGTCCGTCAGCACGATAAATCCGGCGCGCAAAGCGGGCATGATTTCATTCTCGAGGCGGTCTATGAAATCGGTGGCGTAAAACAGGCTCTGGGTCACGCGGCCGAGATTGTTTCCCTCTTTCGCGCGGCGAATGCCCTCGCCCGCGAGGTGTGAGCGCGTCATGCCCGTATCGAGCACGGCATGGCCCATCTCCTCGAGCCAGGGCTTCAGCAGATTGATTTGGGTGGTGCGTCCGGCGCCGTCCGTTCCCTCGATCACAATCAGCTTTCCGGCGAGATCGAAAGGGTTCATGCCGGGCAATTGCTTTCCATAACTTTGTCTCATGGTCGAATCCTCAATTCCTTCGCAGTTTCAAGATGCCTGCTAACGATCCGGCGCACTTGCGCTTGCTGCACTTCCACGGGAAGCGTCGCATCCACCACGGTCAATCCGAATTCCGGAATCATCTTTTCGTACTCGTCAAGTATCCGGCCCTGGAAAATCCGGAAGCTTTCTTCGGGATCGTCGCTCAACCCGAGGTCCATTCCTGCTTCGTAGAATTTGAATCCGTCGCGCGCGCCAACCAGGCGTCCGATGGCCGTTTCAAGTCGAACGCGAAAGTAGAAAGCAACCGCGGGCTTCGCGGCGAAGGCGTAGAGATCGCGGAGCCATCGCCGGTCCATTCCGCGCGCCACGTCCCGCGCGAAAGCCGTATAAATGTAACGGTCGCAAAGCACCACCGCCCCGGCTTTCAATAGCGGCAAGATGCTGCGCTCGATTCGATCGGCGAAATCCGTGGCATGAATCAGCGAAAAGGTCGCCGGCGTGAGCATTTTCTTTTTCTTGCCGAGCTTCGTGGTGTCCTTCACGAGCGGCGAGGAGTTCCACTGGCTGAAGATCACTCCGTAGCCCTTTGACTCGAGCCACTTGTGCAGCAGGCTGAGCTGCGTTGACTTGCCGGAGCCGTCGATTCCTTCCACGACGAATAGTTTTCCCGGGAGGTCTTCATTGTGCCGCGCCCGCCGTGGTGCGGATTCGGCGGGGTAAAACACCTCAAATGGGCCGATTCGCCCGGTTCCAGAATTGCCGATATTCATAATCTTCGCCGCCCCCTCTTGAGAGACAGTTGGTCCGGCCGCAGATCGCCGGCCATGATAGGCTCACGCACTTCGCTTTGCCTCTGCAGTGGGCGAGGCAGGGAAATGCGCCGACACCCTGATTGTGTGTGAAGTTTCCGGCTGGCTGCGGTCGTAATCCCGGCGGACGGTTGATAGTATCGTTCAGGCCGCCCGTCTTTGCAGCAGAAAAAAAGGCCTCGTTTCCAACTTGTGACCTCACCCCGTCGCAGGGTTTTTCTTTATGGGCGCGGATTTGCTCTGCCGTCGCGAGGGTGCCACAATAGCGAAATGCGAAAATTGTCCTTAACAACGGTAACCCTGTTGGCGGGTATCGCGCTGCTGCTTGGAAGTTCGTTTGCGCAGCAGCCTCCCGATGCAAATTCCCAACCTTCTACCGCCGCAAAAACTCCCGCGGCGAAGCCTCACACGGCCCCTGGAACCAAGAGCGCTGCGTCTGCGGCCAAAACCAACACCGCGCCGGGCCTCACCACCGACAAGGAGAAGTCCAGCTATGCCCTCGGATTGAATATCGGCCGGGGCCTGAGCAAGCAACCTGTGGACCTCGATGCCGCTGCCGTCGCGCGCGGCCTCAAGGATGCACTGTCCGGCGGCAAACCTCTCCTCACCGACGAAGAAGTTACTGCGGACCTTGCCCAATTGCAGGACCAGGTAAAGAAGGCCACGGAGGCAAAAATGCAGGAGCTCGGAGCCGAGAATCAAAAAGCCGGCGCAGCATTCCTTGCCGCGAACAAGACCAAGGAAGGCGTCGTAACGCTGCCGAGCGGCCTTCAATACAAAATCTTGACTGCGGGCACGGGGCCCAAACCCGCTGCGACCGATACGGTCGTTTGCCAATACAAGGGCACTCTTCTCGACGGCACGGAATTCGACAGTTCGTACAAGCGCGGACAGCCTGCCACGTTCGCCGTGGGCCGGGTAATTAAGGGTTGGACCGAGGCGCTCCAGTTGATGCCCGTGGGATCGAAGTGGCAGCTTTTCATTCCCGCGGAGCTTGCGTACGGCGAGCGCGGCGCGGGCCAAGTGATTCCTCCCAACGCTACCCTGATCTTTGAGGTCGAACTCGTATCCATCCAGGGAAAGTAAAGCGCGCGGTGGAGAGAAGAGTTAGGCTTGAACTCTATCGCCTCATCGTCGGCGTTGATCGCCGGGAAACCGAAGAAGGCTCGGCGGGGCCCTTGCTGAACCGCGACTTCAGCACGCATGCCTGGTAGTAGGCGGCATGGACAAAACCAAAGACAACGGTCCGGCGACGGACCGTTGTCGCATCTGCAAATCCAGCCTCAGCCATGAGCGCGAGAATATGGCTCTCCGTGTTGTCCCTCAAGATCCGGCGTGAGTGAAACCAGCGGGTCACCAGGCGAGTATCCCCGGTGTCCGGTCCGCGGAAATCCAGCAGATGCAGGTAGCCCCCGGGTTTGAGGACCCTGCGGATTTCGCGGAGAGTCTCTTTCTTCTGATTGCTCTGCAAGTGGTGGAACATGAAGGAAGAAAACACGTGGTCGAAGGAATCCGCCGCATACGCAAGCGCCTCAGAAAATCCCCGATCGAAGCGGGGCGAGACTGCCGCTCGTTGCGCCTTTCGTCTTGCTAGGGCGAGTGCTTTCGGATCGGGATCCAGGCCGACCACCTCAAGCTCAGGATGTAGCCGCTTCAATAGAATCGCCAAAGTGCCCGTGCCGCAACCGATGTCCAGCACTTGCTGGCCCGGCCGCAGCTCGGCTTGCTCCAGCAGAGCGCTTCGAGCCCGGTCCGCCCCCGTCGGTTTGGTGACCAGATCAAAGAGGGGCAAAAGCCAATGGAAGCCTGCCGCTGGGGTGTAGCTCCTTTGATGTTTCCCTTCTACGGTCGACACATTCGTCCGTTTCGTTCTCCGCTAATTCTCTCGCCATTCTACGACTTTAGAAATATGCGATGCTCCACGCGATGAGGCATTCGCTGTAGTTGTCCACGAAAGGGTATGTAAAGCCGCCACGTCGGAAGCACGGACAATAGAAGTCAGATTGCATTTCGCGCCGGATGGATTTTACTGCCGCGGTATCGCGAGGCGCGGCCAATGCGGAAAGTCCACAGGATCTCGTCTTTGCGCTTCTTTGGGGCCCTGCTAACGTAGTCTCGCGATGATAAGAAACGCGCATCGAGACAGAACGCTGGCAAAAGAACACGGAGGCGTGTGCCGGAACCTGGATCACCGGCCATTCGGCCGCGTGAGTGCCAGCGTCAGGCGCACCCGCCGCTACTTTTCTAATCGACAGTCCTGCCGAGTAGAAACCGCTCTAAGTGATTGGAAACAAAGCACGGCGGCCCGTTCTACTCGTCACACTTTGGGACTTCGAAAATGCCCACTTCATCGGGATCTGGAGCTATATTGAGGAACATGCCCAAGTTGGCTCAATTTCGAGCGAAGCGCACCGCGCCAGAGACGTTCGCAATTGAGTCGGCGCCTTCGATTTTGCACATCGACATGGACGCCTTCTTTGTGTCGGTGGAATTGCTTGCGCGTCCGGAGCTGAAGGGTTTGCCTGTGATTGTGGGAGGGCAGCGCGATCAGCGCGGCGTGGTGACCTCCGCCAGCTATGAGGCGCGGCAGTTTGGCGTTCATTCCGCGATGCCGTTGCGCACCGCCGGAAAATTGTGTCCCCAAGCCATTTTCCTGGATGGGCATCATGAGCTTTACGGCCAATGGAGCGACCGAGTCGCAGTAATCCTGGCCAAATTTTCGCCGGTGGTTGAAATGGCGTCGATCGATGAAGCTTATCTCGATTTGACCGGCACCGAGCGCCTGCATGGACCTCCGCTTGGCGCAGCGCACAAACTTCTCCGCGAGATCACGGCGGTCACTGGACTGCCATGCTCCGGAGGGCTCGCCGTGACGCGCCTCGTTGCTAAGGTGGCGAGCGAGCAAGCCAAGCCGCGGGGACTCGTTTGGGTGCCGCCCGGCAGCGAAGCTTCGTTCCTCGCTCCCCTTTCTGTGCGGCGGATTCCGGGAATAGGCAGGGTCACGGAATCAGCGCTGAAGGCGATGGGCATTGAGACCATCGTGCAGTTGCAAGCGCCGACGCTCGCGGAATTGGAGGATTCCTTTGGGCGCTGGGGCACGGCACTGTATCGGAAGGCACGCGGGATCGATTCCTACGAATTTTTCGTCGATGCCGAGCCCAAGTCGATTTCGCATAACCAGACTTTCGGCGAGGACACAAATGACCGGCAGCAATTGCAGTCCGCCCTGAGCCATCTGAGCCAAAAGGCTTGCAAGCGCCTGCGCGACGCCGGGCTTCACGCCTCGACCGTGACGCTGACGCTGCGATTCACCGATTTCAGAACCATCACGCGAAGTCACACGCTTGCGGAGCCGTGCGATCTGGATGCCGTGCTGCTTGGCGCGATCCGCGAGCTTTTTTCCGGCGCGTGGAACGGTTCCGCCATGCTGCGCCTGGTCGGCGTCGCGTTCTCTTCTTTTTCGGCAGGGTCGGGCCAGCTTGATCTTCTCGATCCGGGCCGGCGCGAAAAACTTGAACGGCTGGCGCGCACGACCGACCGCCTGCGCGACCGATTCGGCTTTTCCAAGCTCCAGCTGGGTGGATCACTTGCGCATCGCAAGCCTCGCGATGAGCGGCCATCATGACGAGCCACACGAAAGCGCGCGCCTTCGCCGAAAGTATTTGCGGAACACTGCGAGCAGCGGGGCATCAGGCGTATTTTGTGGGCGGTTGCGTGCGCGACATTCTGCTGAGACGCGAACCTGCGGACTACGATGTAGCCACCGATGCGACTCCGGATCGTGTGCAACAACTCTTCCCGAACAGCCTCGCGGTGGGCGCGAAATTCGGCGTGATCGTGGTCACGGAAAATTCCGAGGGAAGCGGTGGGCTGCAAGTGGAGGTCGCAACGTTTCGCTCGGACGTGGGTTACTCGGATGGACGGCATCCGGATCACGTGACGTATGCGAAGTCGCCGCAAGAAGATGTGAAGCGGCGCGATTTCACGGTGAATGCTCTGCTTCTGGATCCAGAGACGGAAGAAGTGCTCGATTTCGTCGGCGGCCGGGGCGACTTGCGCTCGGGAATCATCCGCGCGATCGGGCGTCCGGCCGAGCGTTTCAACGAGGACAAGTTGCGGATGGTCCGTGCGGTGCGTTTTGCCGCCCGATTTCGCTACGCGATCGAAGGCCGCACTTTCAGCGCCATCCAAACGCTGGCGGCGCAGGTTCACCAGGTTTCGCCAGAAAGGCTTCGCGACGAACTTACCAAGCTGCTGACCGAGGGCGCGGCCCGGCGGGCATTCGAGCTTCTGGATGAAACACGCCTACTGCCCGAGCTCTTACCTGAAGTAGCGCGCATGAAAGGCGTGGAGCAGCCGCCGGAATACCACCCGGAGGGAGACGTTTGGACGCACACGCTGATGATGATTGAAGGTCTACCCGCCGGGTGCCCGCGCACGCTAGCGTGGGGCGTTCTGCTGCACGATGTTGGCAAGCCATCGACCTTTACAGCGCCCTCTGGTCCGGGCGACCGCATACGCTTTAACGAGCACGCGGAAATCGGCACACGAATGGCGGAAGAGATCTGTCGTCGCCTGCGGTTCTCCAACGACGATACCGACCAGATCGCGGCGCTGGTGGCCAATCACATGCGGTTCAAGGATGTCCCGCAGATGAAACCCGCGACGCTCAAGCGGTTCGTCCGCTTGCCGCGATTCGAAGAGCATCTCCAACTGCACCGCCTGGACTGCCTTTCGAGCCACGGCCATCTGGATAATTATGAGTTCGTTCGCCGCTTTCTGGCCGAGACCCCGCCGGAGCAGGTCCGACCGCCTCGGCTACTGGACGGGGACGATTTGATAGGTCTCGGACTGAAGCCGGGGCCTCAATTCAAGGCGATTTTGGAGCGGGTTGAAGAAGCCCAGCTAGACGGAACAGTGAATGATCGGGAGGGGGCTATCCGGTTGGCGCGCGACTTGGCGGCAGGCTAAGCATCTGTTAATTATAGGCTTATAAGTAAGGGACCGAGCTATTGCATTTTGTGGTTTGTGAGTGTAGCATGCTCAATTATCCTGACAATAACTTCGGAAACGAGATAAATCTTTCTTGCGGCGCCGTGCATCTAAGTTTGTTGGCAGCCGATTAGTTTGAGTGGGGGGCGTTTCAGCCCGCCCCGGCGAAATTGCCTTTAGGGGGTCAAAGTGGCCACAACAACAAGAGTTATTCCCGGCGAGTTAGCCATTCTCCCGGTGCGAGATACGGTTTTGTTTCCAGGAGCGGTGATGCCGTTGCCAGTGGGGCGCGAGAGTTCGCTAGCCCTGCTGGAGTCGCTGGACGGGCCGGAAAAGCTGCTCGGCGTGGTGGCGCAGCTCGACCCGCGAGTCGAGATTCCGACGGGCACCGATCTTCACGGCGTGGGCACACTCGCCAAGGTTCACAAGATGGTGCGGATGCCCAACGGCAACGTGGTGGCGTTCCTGGAGGGACTGGAGCGCATTCGCGTGCTCGAAGTGATCGGGTTGAAGCCTTTCTTGCGAGCGCGCGTAGAGGCGCAGCCGGATTTGGAAAATCAACGCGACGCCGAGCTGACGGCGCTCGAACGCAACGTGCTCGAATTATTCAAGGAGGTGGTGGCGCGTTCGCCGCAGCTTTCCGACGATCTCCAAACCGAAGCCAGTAACATCGATACGCCGGCGCGGCTGGCGGATTTCGTCGCCTCGACGCTTCCGTCGCTGAACACGATGGTGCGCCAGGAACTGCTGGAGACATTCAGCGTCCGCAAGCGCCTGGAAACGCTCAGCAATGAGCTTTCCAAGGAAAAGGAAGTGCTGGAACTGAGGAGCAAGATTCACGATCAGGTTCAGGAGCAGGTGAACCAGAGCCAGCGTGAATTTCTGCTGCGCGAGCAGATGAAAGCCATTCAGAAAGAACTGGGCGAATCGGATGACGCCCAGTCCGAGGTGGAAGAACTGCGCAAAAAGGCGGAAGAGTCTGGCATGTCCGCCGAGGCAAAAAAGGAGTGCGACCGCGAGCTAAAGCGGCTGGCGAAGATGACTCCCGCTTCCGCCGAGTACATGGTTTCGAGGACCTATCTGGAATGGATGACCTCGCTTCCCTGGAACAAAACTTCCGGCACGGGCGAAGAGCAAATCGATATCGCGAAGGCACAGGAAATCCTGGACGAGGATCACTACGACCTTGAAAAAGTGAAGCAGCGCATTCTGGATTATTTCGCGGTGAAGAAGATTCAGCCGGGGATGAAAGGTCCGATCCTTTGCTTCGTGGGACCTCCGGGAGTGGGAAAAACTTCGCTCGGGCAGTCGATCGCGCGGGCGATGGGCCGGAAGTTTGTTCGCATATCGCTTGGCGGAATGCACGACGAGGCTGAAATTCGCGGCCACCGTCGGACCTACATCGGCGCCCTGCCGGGCCAGATCATACAGGGCATTCGCCGCGCGGAGACGATGGACCCCGTGCTGATGCTGGACGAGGTGGATAAACTGGGCCGCGATTTCAGAGGAGATCCGTCGGCGGCACTAATGGAGGTGCTCGATCCGGAACAGAACTCAACGTTCCGGGATCACTACTTGGACGTGCCCTTTGATTTGTCAAAGGTGCTATTCGTGGCCACGGCGAATTGGATGGACCCGATTCCGGACGCGCTGCGCGACCGCATGGAGATTCTGGAACTCCCCGGCTACACCGAGGAGGAAAAGATTCACATCGCCAAGCGCTTTCTGATTCCACGCCAGACCAAGGAGCATGGGATCAAGCTGGGCGAGCAGATCGAGTTCACCGACGAAGCGCTGCACGATCTGATTCACCACTACACGCGCGAGGCGGGCGTCCGGAATCTCGAACGGGAGATCGCCACGCTGGTGCGCAAACAAGCCAGGCGAATTGCCGAGGGCAAGATGGAAAAGCTGGAGGTGACGCCGGAAGTAATTCGCGAGGCGCTGGGTATTCCGAAGTTCCGCCTAGAAAAGGAAGTGGAAGAGCGCGTACAGAAACCGGGTGTCGCGGTGGGGTTGGTTTGGACGCCGGTGGGAGGCGACATCGTCTTCATCGAGGCCAGCAAGATGCGCGGCGGAAAGCAGTTTACAATGACCGGGCATCTGGGCGAGGTAATGCAGGAGTCCATGCGCGCAGCGTTGAGCTGGGTGCGTGCCAATTCCGAGCGTTACGGCATCGATGCGGACTTTTTCCGCAAGCTTGACCTTCACATCCACGTGCCGTCGGGTGCGGTTCCGAAGGACGGGCCTTCCGCGGGCGTGGCGATGGTGACGGCGCTGGTCAGCTTGCTCACCGGACGTCCCGTTCGGCCACGCGTGGCGATGACGGGCGAAATTTCACTTTCCGGCATCGTGCTGCCGGTGGGCGGGATCAAGGAAAAGGTTCTTGGAGCGAAGCGCGCGGGCATCCGCGAGGTGATCCTGCCGTCGGAGAACGAGCTGAACGTGAAGGAAGATCTGCCGCCACAAATACTCGAGGGCGTACAGATTCATTTCGTTCGCACCGCGGAGCAGGCGCTCGAAATTGCGTTGGGCAAATTCGAAAAGCCGACACGGCCGGTGACTGGGGGCGCGCGACGGGAAGATCGTCCGCTCGCAGGCCCAGTACACTAACTCGGTCAAGTCCACAGCGAGATCAGTTGAGGGAAGCGCAATGCGGGCCTGGGCAGAAATGTCCGGGCCTTTTGTTTTAGCGCCCGAAAAGCCTTTCCTGTTGCGACCGAAGCCGCATTCGCGTACCTAAGTGATAGCCACGCCGAGCGCTTTGCCGCCGTGGAACCGTTCATGCCCTATCGTCCCCGAGAACTCGTGGTGCGAGCACGCGAAGCGGCCGCGATCTTGCTTGCGACGCTCGATCGCAACGAGATGGTACCGCGGTTTCTCGACATGTATGCGGCTGAAAATCGACGGCCGGGACGCGCCGATCAGCCAGCTTTTTACCGCGAACAGTTGCAGACGATTCGCCGGGAGTCGATTTTGGCGACGGTGCTGCGAATTGAAGCGGCGCTTCCCGCCCGGCTGAAAGTAAGCGTGACGGTGCGAGGCGCAAAAGCGCCGCGGAAGAAAAAGAGGGGAAAGAAAGCAGCCGGTTTGCGCCCGACGAAAAGAAAAGCGAACCTCGAGCTCGCGATACCTTTTCTGGATCTTTTTCGCGAGGAGTTTTTCGTGGCGTTGGGACAATCGCTCGACTGGACGGACGAGGACGCCCGGGAATTTTGGCACGATCTAGAATTGTACGAGAAACTCTCTGCCGCCGATTCAGGACGCCAGTACGGCCACGCCGGACGCGGCCGGGCGTCGGGTCCCTTTGTCGACCGGGTGGCTCTGCTGCTCGATCCCTCGCTGATGGAGCAGGCTCGCCGGGCCGCCGGTAAGTTTCAGCTTGAATTGAATGCGGCCGCCGACCGAGTGCTGCGGAAAATATTCTCCCGTCGCGCGCGCTGAAACTACGGGCGCGCTTCGAGCACAATATTGAACGGCGTTTCAGCGGCGCGGCGGACGCGTTTGAACCCGGCTGCAGTCAGCACCTTTGTCAGCCGCCCTTGGCCGGCCTGTGCGCCGAGCCCGAGTCCCACTTCCTGCGATAGTGAGGCGGGCGTGCAAAGCATTGTCGAAGCACCGTAGTAAACGCGCCCAATCGGATTCAAATTATCTTCCAACTTGTCGTTAGCGAATGGCTCGACGATCATCCACGCGCCATCGGGGGCGAGCGTTTCCAGCACATGGCGCGCGGCGCCCTCCGGATCGCCCATATCGTGCAGGCAATCGAAGAATGCAACGAAGTCAAACCCTTTCCCTGGATAGTCCTTCGCTTTCGCGACCTCGAATTTTACACGATCCGCTACGCCGGCCTTGGCTGCGGCCTCCCTCGCCATCTCGATGGACTTCGGGTGATAGTCGGAACCGACAAAAGTGGATTTCGGAAAGGCCTCGGCCATCAGGATCGTCGAGGTTCCGAGACCGCAACCGACGTCGGCAACCTTCGCCCCCGCTTTCAGTTTCGCTTCCGTATCGCCAAGGGCTGGAATCCACTCGGTAATCAGGTGGGCGCGGTAGTTCGGGCGGAAGAAGCGCTCGGTTCCGGCGAAGAGCCTATGATCGTGCTCATGCCAGCCCACGCCATGGCCGGTGAGGAAGGCTTCCGAGATTTTCGGCTCGTCCGCGAAGGCGGAGCTTAGCATTTGGAAGAAGCCGGGAAGAAAGACGGGACTCTGCTCATTGGCAAGCGCCATCGCCTGTTCAGGTGGGAGAGTGAATTTTCCAGACGCTGCATCATAGGTGACGAAGCCGCCCGCCGCCTGGGCTGAAAGCCACTCGCGGACGTATCGCTCGGTCGTTTTGGTTTTTGCCGCAAGCTCCGCAGACGTGATCGGTCCGGCTCCGGCCATTGCTTTGTAGAGTCCCAGTTTGTCGCCGATGAGGATGAGGACGGCATTCATGGCCGCGCCCATTTCTCCGACAGCTTTCATCACGAACTCGTGGAGCTTGGCTTCGTTGAGGGGTTGAGGGGCCGCGGTAGACATGGTTTCCTCCAGTGGGGGTGATCGGAAAAAGCGACGTAAACTTCAGCGGATTCTACAGGTGACGATTCAGCAAGTCAACGAGCGGCTGAGGTGCCACCCGTTTGCAGTTTTTGCTATCCTCGCGGCAGTGGTTTACGTCTTCTACATCCTGATTGTGATGCAGATCGCGCTCGGGCTTTATTCGATTTGGGACGGACTCGAGTGGTTTCGGATGGTGCGGGGGCGGCTGCGTTCGCACGCGGGCTTTTACGCGCCGCTGGCCGCGGTCATTTGTCCGTGCAAAGGGATCGAGCCCGGATTGAAGGAAAATCTGGCTGCTTTGACGCGGTTCGATTATCCGAATTACGAAATCTATTTTTCGATTGCGAACGAGCGCGATCCCGCGGTGAAAATCGCCGGGGAAGTGAAGGAGGCGAGCCCGCGTCCCGTTCATATTGTTTTCGCCGGTCCTCCCGAGGGTTGCAGCGGCAAAGTGCAGAATCTGAAGAAGGCCGTGGAGTCGCTGCCAGAGAATATCGAAGTTCTGGTCTTCGTGGATTCGGATGCGCGGCTTTCGAGAGGCTGGCTGGCCAAGCTGATTGCGCCGCTGCAAGACGCCCGATTGGGAGCGACCACGGCGTACAGATGGATTATCCCGAGCCGTTCAATCGGTTCCGGAGGACTCTCAAGCGCACTGGCATCGGCATGGAACGGCGCGATTGCAACCTTGCTGGGGCGGCCGCGCGAGAATTTCTGCTGGGGAGGCGGCACTGCGATCCGCCGGAAGACTTTCGATGAAGAAAAAGTCCTCGAAGCGTGGAGGGGGGCCGTCAGCGACGATCTGGCATTGACGCGCACTCTCGAGGCGGCCGGCAAGGCGATTTTGTTTTGTCCGGAATGCCTGGCCGCGACTACGCATCCGTGGACGCCCGCGAGCCTGTTCGAATTTACGAACCGACAAATGTTAATCGCGCGGGTGTATTCTCCCCGCCGGTGGCTGATGGGCGCGGCTGCGAACGTGAGCTATTCGCTTACGCTGATTTACGCGGCCGTGGTCGTTGTGGTGACGATGGCGGGCGGCGAGCCTTGGGTGCAGTTTGCGCTGATGGCGTTTTTGGTGGTTTTGCTTCCGGCGATAAAGGGCGCGCTTCGCACGATTGCGGTGGTCGAGATGCTGCCCGAATGGAGAGATCAGCTCAACCAGTGGAGCTGGGTGTGGATCGTGCTGGCGCCTGTGGTGCCATTCCTCTATACGTGGAACTTCATTGCGTCGCTCTTGACGCGGCGAATTCGGTGGCGCAATATCCGCTACGAGCTTGTCTCGCCCAGTATCACGCGCGTGCTGAACCGCTATTAATAATGGCTTACCGCGTAATCTTTTCGTCGTACCGCCCGTAAGTAAGGGAAGAGATCAGCCCGTATTCCCTGAACAGAGGAGAAAAGAAATGTCCAGCTCCCCGGTTGTAGCCGTCGAGGCACCAGAATCCTCGAGCGCCATCGGCAGAATGGCGGGGGCGCTCTTCAGCCCGCGGAAAACTTTCGAGTCGATTGCGCGGCGCCCCACCTGGCTTCCGCCGGTAATTCTAGCCTGCCTGTTGGCACTAGTCGTGGTGGCGCTTTTCAGCCATCGAGTCGGGTGGCGCAGCTACCTGGATAAACAGGTGGCGAACTCGAGCCGTTTTCAGCAATTGCCAGCGGAGCAGCAGCAACGGACGATGGAGGCGCAGCTCAAGTGGACGCCGCGAGTAGCGTACGCGGAAGTGATCACCGCGCCCTTTGTGGGTGCGCTGGTGCTTGCGGGGATTTTTCTCGGCGTTTTAAACGGATTGGGCGGGACGAGATTCAACTTCAAGACGTCGCTCGGCATCGTATCGTATTCCTGGATGCCGAATGTGATTTCCGGGCTGCTGGGCATCGTGGTGTTGCTCGTCAAGGACCCAGCGACGATCGATTTGCAGAATCTGGTGGCATCGAATGCAGGAGCATTTCTTGCCGATAATTCTCCAAAGTGGCTGGTCGCCATGCTGACGCCCGTGGATCTTTTTTCGTTTTGGGTGATGATTTTGCTAGCGATCGGCTACAGCGCGGCGGCGCCGAAGAAGCTATCCTTCGCCAAAGCGTTCGCATGGATATTCTCGCTGTGGGTGGTGTATGTGCTGGTGAGGACAGGCTTGACGGCCGCTTTCTCCTGATACACTCGCCCGAATGGGTTTTCACTTCGAGATTCTCGCAACGGACCCGACGGGCGCGCGCCTTGGGCGCCTCACGACGCCTCACGGTGTAATCGAAACGCCCGCATTCATGCCGGTGGGCACGGCGGGCACCGTAAAAGGCCAGACTCAGCAAGACCTGGAAGACCTCGGCGTCCAAATTCTTCTCGGCAATACCTACCATCTTTACCTGCGGCCGGGCCCCGAACTGATCCGCGGACTGGGCGGGCTGCATCAATTTATGTCCTGGGCTCGCCCGATTTTGACGGATTCCGGAGGATTCCAGGTTTTCAGCCTGAGCGCGTTGCGGAAAGTCTCCGATGAAGGTGCGACGTTCCGTTCGCACTTGGATGGATCGGAGCATTTTCTTTCGCCGGAGAAATCGCTGGAAGTTCAGATCGCGCTGGGCGCGGACATCTCGATGGTGCTTGACGAGTGCATCGAGGCGCCATCGACTGAGTTGCGGGCCCGCGAGGCGGCCGCGAGAACGCTCGATTGGGCGCGACGCTCGCGAGATTATTTCGCCCGCTGCGGAGATCGGGAGCGGCAGATGCTATTCGGGATTGTGCAGGGCGGCATACATCCGGCACTGCGGCGCGAGAATGCGGACGCGCTGGTTGATCTAGATTTTCCGGGATACGCGATCGGGGGACTCGCAGTCGGCGAATCGCATGAGGTGACTCGCGAGATTGCAGGCATTGCGGCATTGCGCCTTCCCGTCGAACGCCCGCGCTACCTGATGGGCGTTGGCAAGCCCGAGCAAATTGCCGATTACGTGAGCCTCGGCGTGGACATGATGGATTGCGTGCTTCCCACGCGCAGCGCGCGCCACGGCTGTCTTTTTACTTCAGAAGGGCGTTTGCTGATTCGCAACGCGCGCTATGCAAACGATTCGCGGCCGATTGATGAGAAATGCGAATGCGCGGTGTGCCGGCGTTATTCTCGCGCGTATCTGCGCCATCTTTATTCCACCGGAGAATTTCTCTCAATCATCTTGAACACCCACCATAATCTCTACTTTTACCTTGACATGATGAGGCGAATCCGAGAGGCTATCCGTTTTGGGAAGCTGGAAAGACTCCGTTCTGACCTTCAGGCACGCCTCTCGCAGGCAAACCCAAGCGGGCGCCAGGCGCGGTAAAGAACGGAGCGGCATCTTCGGTGAGTAGGTCCCGTTAGCCTGCCGGTTTGGGCGGGCGCCGCTGCGGCGGAAAAGGCGCAATGATAGAAATGGCTGGAATGGCCACTCGTGCGAGTGTGTTTCTGCTCGCCCAAGCTCAAACCCAATCGAATCCATTTTTGGGGCTTGCCGTCCCCATGATAGCGATCATCGGGATTTTCTATTTTCTGATGATCCGTCCCGCACAGACTCGCCAAAAGAAGGTCGCCTCGATGCTCAGCAACTTGAAAAACGGCGACAAGGTAATTACCAATGGCGGCATCTACGGCACCGTGGTGGGACTCGAGAGCGATGCGGTTCAGTTGCGCATCGCCGAGCAGGTGAAGATTAAGGTTTCGCGAAGCGCCATCGCGGGGCTCCAGGCCGAAAATAAGGAGAGCTAGAGAGCTCGCATGAATTCCCAGCTCAAGTGGAAGTTTGTTTTAATTGCGGGTGCTATCCTTCTTTGCATTTATGGCGTGATCGGCCTGCCTGCTTTCCCCACTTCCTTGGCGCAGGTGAAGCAGAACCTTGCCGACCGCATCAAGCTGGGACTGGACCTCAAGGGCGGCAGCCACCTTGTGCTGCAGGTGCAGGTTGGGGAAGCGATCGGCCAGCGTTGCGATCAGACCATCGATCTGCTGACCAGGCAGCTTCACGACAAGCACATCGGTTTTGGCGAGATCCGCCGCGTGGACGATACGCACATCCTGGTTCGCGATGTCGATCCGGCAACTTCCGCGGATTTCCGCGACCTGATCAATAGCCAGCTCACCGACTGGGGCACTTCTCCCGCTGCGGGAGAAAGCAATGGCTATCTGCTGACGCTGAAGCCCTCGGTAATCGCCGATCTCCGCACGCAGACGATGGACCAGTCGCTTGAAACCATCACGCGCCGCATCAACGGACTGGGTCTTACAGAACCGACGATCGCCTTTACCGGTCGCGGCGACGACGAAATCCTTGTGCAACTTCCTGGCGAGGGTGATCCGACGCGGGCGAAGTCTGTGATTCAAGCGGGCGGGCAGCTCGAACTGACCCTGGTGGCCGACGATCAGACGTATCCATCCGAGATCGCCGCTCTGGCTGCACATGGCGGCGTGCGTCCGCAAGGCACCGAGATCGTGCCGGGCCGGTCAGATAACTCTTCGGCTGCGGACCAGCAGGTCTATTACATTCTGGACCGAGCACCCATCGTCACCGGTCAGGACCTCGTGGGAGCAACTCCGCAACCCAGCACCGACTACCCGGGACAATTCGAAATTAACTTCCACCTATCGACGGCAGCTGCCGCCCGCTTTGGCCCCTTCACCGAAACGAATATCGGGAAGCGCATGGCCATCGTGCTGGATCACAAGGTGTACACGGCGCCCACGATACGCGGCCGTATTGAAGACAACGGGCAGATCACCGGCAATTTTTCTGAGGACCAAGCGAAGGATTTGGCGCTCGTTCTGAGAGCTGGGGCGTTGCCGGCTTCGATCAAGTATTTGGAGGAACGCACGGTGGGTCCATCGCTTGGCGCGGATTCGATTCGCGAAGGTGTCCGCGCTTCGGTTGGCAGCTTGATTGTCGTAATGATCTTTCTGGTGATCTATTACCGCCTGAGCGGCGTAAATGCGGTGGTGGCGTTGCTATTGAACCTGCTGATCCTGGTAGCCTTCATGGCGTTTGCGGGAGCTGTGCTGACACTTCCCGGCATCGCTGGGGTAGTGCTGACGATCGGCATGGGTGTGGACTCGAACGTGCTTGTGTTTGAGCGCATTCGAGAGGAGCTGCGCAACGGCAAACTGCCCGCGCCAGCCGTCGATGTGGGATTCGATCGTGCTTTTCGCACCATCATCGACACGCACATCACGACCTTGGTGTCCGCCGCCTTTCTATTTCTATTCGGTACTGGGCCTGTGAAGGGATTTGCGGTGACTTTGACCATCGGCTTGATAGCCAACCTGTTTACTTCTATTTACGTGTCGCGAGTGATATTTGATTACCACTTGTCACGGATGGACCGACAAGCTCAGTTGAGTATTTAGCTGGTTCTGGTACTGATCCCTGGTCCGAGACGGTTGCAGGGCACAAATCGCTGATTGATGGTGTCAAAGATAGACGGATAGGACTCGGCATGGAATTCTTTCACGGCGTTAACATCAATTGGATGAGAAGGGCGAAGTATTTCGTCACTTTGTCGCTGATTCTGCTCGCCGTTGGGTGGGTCTCGATTTATAAGCGGGTTGTCGCCGATCACGGGACGCTCTACGGGATTGATTTCCGCGGCGGCACCCTCGTATACGTCCGCTTTGCCGGGAAGCCGCCGATCGATCGGATTCGTAAAGGACTTCAGCAAGCGGGGCTAGCGAACAGCACCATTCAGGGGATCAGCGATTCGCGCGCGGTGGGTTCGCAGAACGACGTCGTGATCGGCCTCGAGCAGAAACAGAGCGACGAATCTCTGGACGCCGGGAAGCAAAAGATTCTCGATGTTTTGCACGCGACTTTTGGCACTAACAACTCAGGGAAGCCAGATTTCAATTCTGTGACCCCGTCCGAGCTGGGGGCCTTCCTTACGCAGAAAGACCCGCTCTCGCTGGGACCTACCGCTGCGGATCGGTACACGCAACTTGCAAACCGCCTCACTACTGCGCGCGACACGGAGCATGGAGGCATCGTTACTAATTTTGACGAGCTAAAAAATGTGGAAGGCGCCGCTTCTTCGGTGACCGCCGCGTTGGCGAATAATTTTTCCTTGAGCGATTTCGCCATTCGTGACGCCGAGATTGTGGGGCCGAAAGTAGGATCGCAATTGCGGCGTCAAGCATTCCTCGCGACGCTTTACGCGCTGGGCGGCATGCTCATATATATTGCGTTCCGCTTTGAGTGGGTATATGGTGCTGCGGCCGTGATCGCGGTGTTTCACGACGTGCTGATCACGCTTGGCTTCTTTTCGCTCTTTCATTACGAAATTTCTCTTACGGTAATCGCGGCTTTGCTCACGCTGGTCGGCTATTCGATGAATGATACGATCGTGATCTTCGATCGCGTCCGGGAAAATCTGCGGATTATGAGGCGAGAGTCCTTTACGGAGATCGTGGATAAATCGATCAATCAGACGCTCTCGCGCACGATACTGACCTCTGGTTTGACGTTTCTTACTGTATTGGTTCTGTACTTGTTGGGCGGCGAGGTTCTTCGCGCATTCTCTTTTGCCATGGTAGTGGGAGTTGTGGTAGGAACATATTCCAGCTTTGGCATCGCGGCGCCGATTGTTGTAGTTTGGAATAAGTATCATGGTGGGAAGGGAGCGTCCGTGCGCGTCGGATCCGCCGCCGAAAAGCGCGTGCCGGCGGTCGCAAGGAGGTAAATCACATGTTTGATCAACTGGTTGTTTCCAGTGCACACGGCAGTAAAACGAACAAGCCGTGGACTGTGGCGATGTCCGCAATAATTCAGGGCGTGATCGTGGGCGTAATGATATTGATTCCGCTGATTTATACGGAAGCGCTGCCCAAGGGAATGCTGAACACATTTCTGGTGGCTCCGGCGCCGCCCCCGCCCCCACCTCCACCGGCAGCGCCCGTGAAGCCGATCGTGAGGCCGAAGATCGTCACGCCGCAGAAGATGGTTGCGCCCACCGTGATTCCCAAAAGAGTAGAGATGATCAAGGATGAGGCCCCCGACGTAAACGCCGGAGTGGCAGGTGGCGTAGGGGTTCCCGGAGGTACCGGAGACGTTTTGGGAGGAACTATCGGCGGAGGCCCCCCGCCTCCGCCGAAGCCCACACCCCAGCGCATCCGCGTTGGCGGCAACGTAGCGGCGGCCAAGCTAGTCCATCAAGTGCTGCCGGTCTATCCGGCGATCGCGAAGACCGCGCATGTCTCGGGCACGGTGATGTTGCATGCAATTATTGCCAAGGACGGCACGATTCAAGAGCTTCAGTACATTTCCGGTCCGGCATTGCTGATGCGGGCCGCGATGGACGCGGTGCACGAGTGGCGCTACCAACCCACGCAACTGAATGGTCAGGCCGTGGAAGTGGATACCACCATTCAAGTGGTCTTCTCGCTTGGCAGTTAAAGAAGGGCCGAGCCCGCGCGGATGCAGACTTGATGCGGGATGAAGTGGTTGACTCATCTGGAAGGGGCAGGGATTGGCGACCGGCAGAATAACTGCCGCGATCGATGGCAGGGACGGAGGAGGATCGACGTGATGCTTGCGAACGTATTACTAGCCAGCTTGCTGGCGATGTTTCAAGACCAGGCTCCCGAGGTTGGCTGGGACCTGATTACGATGTGGCATAACATGGGGTACCCGGCAAAGACCGTGGTCTTTATTCTGTTCATCATGTCCGCGTGGTCGGTGGGCATCATGATCGACCGGGCGCTGATGTACAGCGCGGCGCGGAAGCAATCCCGGATTTTCGTTCAGCAGGTGGCCGGCGCGCTGAAAGACAATAAGCTCGACGAAGCGATCTCCATCGCCGAGCGGAACAAGAAGAGCCACATCGCCAAGGTTGTGGCGACGGGTCTCTCCGAATTCCAGGCGGCTTCGGCTCAAGTAAGTGACGAGGAAGTGATCGAAGCGGCCAAGCGCGGCTTGGAACGCTCGGTCGCCATCGTCCACGCCGAAATGAAGCGCGGTCTTTCCGGCCTCGCCACGATCGGTTCCACGGCGCCTTTCGTCGGACTCTTCGGCACGGTGATGGGGATCATCAACGCGTTCAAGGGCATTTCCAGCTCCAAGGTTACCGGTCTTTCGGCAGTGGCCGGCGGTATCGCGGAAGCCTTGGTGACCACGGCTCTCGGGTTGCTGGTTGCCGTGCCTGCCGTTTGGACCTTTAACTACTTCACGAATCGTGTGGAAGCCTTCGACGTCGAGATGGACAATTCCTCGATGGAGCTGATCAACTACTTCATCACGCGGCGAGGCGGAAAGAAGTAACAATGGGATACAAACCAAAAGCACCGCCGGTGATGGCCGCTCCCAACGTGATCCCGATGGCGGACATCATGCTGGTGCTACTCATCATCTTCATGGTGATCACGCCGATGTTGCAGCACGGCGCTCCCGTGGATATGGCCAAGGCCGAGAACGCCGACAAGATGCCCAACGCCGACCGGGACGATGCCATCATCGTTGCGGTCACGCGGGACGGCAGGCTGTTTCTAAGTCCTGGCAACAAGGAAATCGGCTTGAACGAGATCACCGGCGACGTGAAGGACTTGCTTACCGGACGCTTGGATAAAACCGTGTACGTTCGTTCAGACGCTCGCGCCAAATACGGCGACGTGGTCAAAGCGGTTGACGAAGTACGCGCGGCAGGTGTTGAGAACTTGGGCCTGCTAACCGAGAAGGTTCCACCGAACAAGAGCGCACCACCTCCGCCGCCAACTGGCTCGGACTAGCGGCGCACGCAATCAGCACTATTTTTTAAGGAGTCTTACCATGGGAATGTCAGTTGGCGGTAGCGGTTCAGGACCAGTCTCCGAGCCCAACATTGTCCCTCTGATCGACGTGCTGCTCGTGCTGATCATCATCTTCATGGTGATTACGCCTCGAACGCCGACGGGCTTGCCGACTCTGGTTCCGCAGCCGCCGCCGCCCAACCAGAAACAGACGGAACCCGACCAGCGGACGATCGTGGTCCAGGTAATGAGCGGCGGCAAGCTGATGATTAATCAGGATCAGAGCAGTTGGACGGAACTCGGACCGCGCCTCTTCGACATCTTCAAGGAGCGTGCGGACAAGATCGCTTTTATAAAAGGCGATGACAACATCGATTTTGCCCAGGTCGCGCGTGCCATCGATATCATGCGCGGATCGGGCATCGATCACGTGGGCCTCATCACCGCCAAAATCGAGGCGGGGCAGTAGCGTTGCGTGGTTGGTTTGATGCCCGCCGGCAATTCCGTGCTGGCGTAGCCATCGTCCGAAGGAGAGAGGGAATGCAGCGTAAGTGTTCTGTTTTTTTTACCGTGGCCGTGGTCGTGGCTGCACTGGCCGCGGGAGCGGGCTGCGACAAGCTCCGCGCCCGCGACAAACTTAATAAAGGCGTGAACGCTTACAAGAACGCGCAGTTTGACGTGGCCATCGAGGATTTCAAAGAAGCGCAGCAATACGATCCCACGCTCACCAATGCGCAGCTCTACCTTGCTGCGGCCTATGCCAATCAGTACATTCCCGGCGCGCCGTCACCCGAAAATCTTCGCAACGGCCAGTCCGCCGTTGAGGCATACAAAGCGATCCTTAAGGACAACCCGGAGAATCTGCCGGCCATTGATGGCATCGGCTCCATCCTTTACAACATGGGCGGTTCGCCATTCGACGAAGCGAAGATGAATGAATCCAAGTCTTATCACGAAAAGCATATTCAGCTTCAGCCGAGCGATCCCGAGCCTTATTACTGGGTCGGCGTGATCGACTGGTCGCTTTCCTACCGCGCCAATAAGGACATGCGCGAGGCGTACAATCGAACGGCCAAGAAGCAAATCAAGGAAACCGATCCGATGCCGCCCGTGCTCGCCCGGCAGTACTCCGACAAATACGGCTCGATCGTCGACGATGGAGTCACCAATCTTCAAAAGGCTATCAGCCTGAAATCGGACTACGACGACGCCATGGCCTATCTGAACCTCGTGTATCGCCAGAAGGCGGACATGGAGACAACGCCTTCAGCCCGCGACGCCGATCTGCAGGAAGCGGACAACTTGGTGGAACGCGTAAAGGCCATCAAGCAAAAGAAGGCCAACATCACCCCGACTTCATAACGGCGAACACTCGCACGCTTCCTTGCGAGGGCGCGTGCTGAGATCGATGGCCGGCGCTACGCGGCCTTTTTCTTCCACGCCCCCAGGATCGCTCCCATCAGGCACAGCCCCACAAGCGGATAGAATTCGTTGATCGCAAAAAGCTCCTTCGGCCGCATCTCGTACATGTACGTTGTGAAAACGATTGGCCCCACGATTCCAATCCATAGCAAGATTCCGATGGCGGCCCCGCGCGCCACCGTGTTCGCGTTCCGCCAGATGCAAATCTGCGCCAGCACGAATGCGATCAGCAGGTTCAAAAGAAACGTAAGAATGAAGGGCCAGATCCACACCGGATTCGCGGAGCTTGCTTGCGCTTCGGTCATGTGTTCAAGCGCCATCCACTGCTTGCTGAAAAGAACGTCGTACCACAGGCCTCCGAATAGCCAATACGCGATCGCGCAAACGAGGACCGCCCAATAGTTGGTCTTCATGGCTCTGTTGCTCCTCTATGCCTTCACCGCCTCGATCACGCACTGCGGAGACGCAGTGCGAACCACTCGTGTGAGCCTCAGTTCGGCTTTGGCGAAGAGTTCAGCGTACTCTGCTTCGGTGCGCTCGCGCCCGCCAGCCATTGTCAGCATCTCCAAATCGATCCATTTGCCCATGCTCGGCTCGTTGCCCGGATCAATCACGAATTCCAAAAGGATCACCTTGCCGCTGTTCCCGCGCATGGCTGTAGCACAGTTTTTCAAGATGGTGACGGCCCGGGTCTCGTCCCAATCGTGGATGATGGATTTGAGCACGTAACTATCGGCGCGCGGAACAACCTGAAAGAAATCGCCGGCCGCAATCTCGCAGCGCGATGCGACGCCCGACGATTCAATCCGCGGCTTCGCGCCTTCCACCACATGCGGCAAGTCGAAGACGATCCCGCGAAGCCCGGGATGCTTTTGCAGGATTGCCGTAAGCAAAAAACCGTGGCCGCCGCCAATGTCGGCAAGCGTGCCCGATTCGCCGAAGTCGTAGGCCGCAAGTGCCGGCCGGATGAAACTCGTGGTAATCGACGTCATCGCGGCATTGAATTCGCGGTTCTCCTCTGTGTTCTGCCGGAAGAATTCGAACGCATCCAGGCCCGTCACTTTCTTGAATGCCGTTTCACCCGATTCGATCGAATGCATAAGCTCACCGAAAACGCGCAGGTGCAGCGGATTGGCGATAAAAATTACCGTGTCGCGGGCAGATCCTGCAACGTCGCTCCGAATCTGTTCGGATATGGGTGTGTTGATGAACGTCCGCGCCGCGGTCTCGCGGAACACCTTGACGGACGCTAGCGCGCGCAAAACACGATACAGGGCGTCTTCTTTCACGCCGCAAGCTCCGGCCAACTCAGCGACCGTTTTTGGTCCGCTGGCGAGAAGATCGGCGATTTTCAGTTTCGCGGCAGCATGGAGGCAGGCCGTCGACATGCATCCGGTGGCCAGTTGCATGATGTCACTTACAAAGTTTGGGCTCGTTGCGCTTGGCGCCGAAGAAACAGACATGGAACCTCCCGATGTGGTGGAAAGCATTAAAGATGGGCGAATCATAGTACAACCGTCGGGCAGGTGCCAGACGGCCTTGGCTTGCGTGAGTCTACTTGTGAGAGTTTGACGCGACGTATGGGGATCGCAGTTGTGTGTCGTTTGCGGCCACTGAACGTGAGACAATCGCGGCCGATGACATTTGGCGGCAAGAGTTACGTGACGAAGCTTCTGTTTAATTCCGCGCTCGCTGTTTTGTTGCTTGGGGCGGTGGCCGCATGTCTCTTTATCGCTGGCGCGAACTCTGCCGCCGGCCGTGCGACGGCGTCGCCTACTCTTCCTTCTCAATCCGCTCAGTCCCCGAAACCAGATCCGTGGACAACCGATCAGACGGTCGATCCCGCGGCGCTCGCGAAGGAACTCTCGGGCAGCAGTAAGCCAACCGTGGTATGTGTCGCACCGCACTTTCTCTACGAGGGTGGGCACATCCCCGGAGCGTCTTTCCACGGACCTGCCTCGACGCCCCAGGGTCTGATTGATTTGAAAAAATGGGCCGGCACCATTCCCAAATCGACGAATCTCGTCGTGTACTGTGGCTGCTGTCCGCTCACGCACTGCCCCAATCTCCGTCCGGCTTTCGAAGCGCTGCAAGCCATGGGCTTCTCGCGTCTGCGTGTGCTCTTGCTGCCCACGAACTTCTACACCGATTGGGCGGCCAAGGGCTACGCTACCGATAAGGGAGATTAATGCGCGGAGAATTTGCGCGAGCCGTATCGCCATGGCCGCAACGGCGAGCATTCGAATCGAACCTCTAGCCCTAGTCCTCCTGCTTGGACGCCGATAACATTCCTTAGAAACACAACGCATTCGCGGATTCCAGGGCCAAAAGAGGTGTATCCTAGTAATATCAAAAAATAAGCGGTCGTCACGGAATCCAAGTAAGGAAGGTTTCAATGGTCGTCGGTCCTATCGCGCATCCGTCAGAGGTTGATGAGCTCGAAGAGATATGGGAATGGATTGAATCTTTCGACGCCGTCGTGGAGAAGGGCCAGCCTGGGCTAGCGTCCAGAATCCTGCAAGAAATTCGCAACAGAGCGCTCGCGGCCGGAGTGATCGTGCCGTTTACGGCGAATACGCCGTACGTGAACACAATTCCCGTGAGCCAGCAGCCCGCCCTCCCCGGCGATCAGGAGATCGAACGAAAAATCAAAAGCCTGGTCCGCTGGAACGCTCTTGCCATGGTCGTCCGAGCCAACCGCGTGGAGCACAATATCGGAGGTCACATCTCCACCTATGGGTCGGTCGCTACTCTCTTCGAAGTAGGATTCGATCATTTTTTCCGCGCACGCAACGAAGAATTTGAAGGCGACACGGTCTATTTTCAGGGACACGCTGCGCCGGGCGTGTATGCACGCGCGTTTGTCGAGGGCCGCCTGTCCGCGGAAAAGCTGGAAAATTTTCGCCGCGAGCTGAAGCCCGGTGGGGGCCTATCGTCGTATCCACATCCCTGGCTAATGCCTGACTTCTGGGAATTTCCCACCGTCTCGATGGGCCTGAGCCCGATCATGGCGATTTACCAGGCTCGATTTAACCGCTACCTGGAAGACCGGGGTCTCAAACCGGCCACGGACGCAAAGGTTTGGGCGTTCCTGGGAGACGGCGAAACGGACGAGCCGGAGGCTCTCGGTGCAATTACTCTCGCCTCTCGGGAGAATCTCGACAACCTGATTTTTGTGATCAATTGCAACCTCCAGCGCCTCGACGGACCCGTGCGCGGTAACGGAAACATTATTCAGGAACTGGAGGCGGCGTTCCGTGGCGCCGGGTGGAATGTCATCAAGGTCATTTGGGGGTCCGATTGGGATTCGCTTTTCGAACAGGATGTTGACGGCCTGCTGGCGAAACGATTGGGCGAAATGGTTGACGGCGAATATCAAAAGATCATTGTCGAGTCGGGGGCCTACATCCGCGAGCATGTTTTTGGTTCCGACCCGCGCTTACTCAAGATGGTCGAGAATCTTTCGGACGAACAGCTTCGCACGCTGCGTCAGGGCGGACACGATCCGAAGAAGGTGTACGCGGCATATAAGGCAGCGGTCGAACGCAAAGGCTCACCGACCGTCATCCTCGCTCGCACGATCAAAGGCTATGGCCTCGGTGAAGCAGGCGAGGGACGAAACGTCACCCACCAGCAGAAGAAGGTGGACGAAGACACTCTGCGACACTTTGGCGAGCGCTTTGGCCTGGCAATCACCGAAGATCAAATCGCCACGGTGCCGTTTTACCGGCCACCCGACGACAGCCCGGAGATTCAGTACCTGCGGCAGTGCCGCGCAAAGCTTGGCGGCTACGTGCCGCAACGCAAAGTCCGCTCGAAAGCCTTGGTGGGCGATCGCGGCGGACTCTTCGAGGAATTTTTGACTGGAAGCGAAGGCCGGGAAGTTTCGACGACCATGGCCTTCGTCGGGATGCTGCGGAAGATGCTGCGCGATCCGGAAATCGGCAAATTGGTTGTCCCCATCGTTCCGGATGAAGCGCGCACTTTTGGCATGGAGTCCCTATTTAGGCTGGTTGGAATCTATAGCAGCCGAGGGCAGCGCTACGAACCCGTCGATATGAACACGCTGCTCTACTACAAAGAGGCCAAGGACGGGCAGATCCTCGAAGAGGGAATCACCGAAGCCGGGTCCATGTCCTCTTTCATTGCTGCCGGTTCCGCTTACGCGACCCATGGAATCAACACCATTCCCTTTTTCATTTTCTACTCGATGTTCGGATTGCAGCGCGTTTGCGATTTGATTTGGGCCGCGGCGGACACGCGCTGCCGCGGATTCCTTTTGGGAGGCACGGCCGGCCGCACCACGCTGGCAGGCGAAGGTCTTCAGCACCAAGACGGCAACAGCCACGTGCTCGCGCTTCCCATACCGACGCTACAAGCCTACGATCCCGCTTTTGCCTACGAACTCGCGGTGATCATCGAAGACGGCATCGATCGCATGTACAACAAGGGCGAAAGCATTTTCTATTACATTACCGTGATGAACGAGCCGTACGCGATGCCTCCCATGCCGGACGGCGCGCGCGAAGGCATCCTGAAAGGGATGTACCTCTACAAGCCTGCCGCCGACGCCAAGTCCAAGCTTCGCGCCCAGCTTTTCGGAAGCGGCGCCATCCTTCGCGAGGTGCTCCACGCGCAGGAAATTTTGGCGGAGAAATACCACGTCGTCGCCGACGTCTGGAGCGTCACCAGCTACAAGGCGCTTTACTGTGACGGCCTCGAGGCCGAGCGCTGGAACCTGTTGCATCCAACCAAGAAACCGCGCGTGCCCTATATCACCCGGTGCCTCGCCGACGCTCCCGGTGTGCTCGTGGCCGCCACGGATTATCTGAAGGCGCTGCCCAATCTGGTGAGCCGATGGATGCCAAGGCGGCTGGCTTCGCTCGGCACGGACGGATTTGGGCGCAGCGAGAGCAGAACATCCCTTCGTAATTTTTTTGAGGTGGACGCGCGCTTCATCACCTTGGCCACTCTCCATGAGTTGTTGCTGGAGGGGAAAATTCAAGCTTCGGTGGTCCAACAGGCGATCAAGGACCTTGAAATTGACGTGGAAAAGGCCGACCCACTCACGACGTAACGCGGACTCAGCGCGCCCTCGGCTTTCCACGGTTTCGCTTGACGAAGTCAGCCGCTTTCCGCAACAATTGCAGCATCGGCTCGCCTCGAGCGTTACGCTCTGAACTCAAGGTTTGGGCAACGAAGAACGGCTGCAGCGCGTTCTAAATAGGTAGGAATGACGAGGTAACTAACCATGGGAAAAATTGTCGCAGCATACGCTACCGTGCACGCCCCGCAGCTTTTTGACCGTCCGCCGAGCGAGGATCCCAAGCAACTCGACGCCGACATTGCGGCGATGCGCCAGATAGGTAAGGAGTTGGAGGAAACCAAGCCCGATGCCGTGATCGTGATCGGCAGCGACCATCTCGAAACGTTCTTCCTCAGCTCCGTTCCAACTTTCGCCATCTTGTCCGGCGAGTATTCCCACGCGGAATTTGCCGGCCGGAAGTACGAGCTGAAAATCCACGAGGCGCTGACTGAAGACCTGCTCGACAAACTCATGAAAGCAGGTTTCGACCTGGGCTACTCGCAGGACGCGGTCCTCGGCCATGCGTTCGCGGCGGTGTACGAATGGGTGATCGAGAAGCGCCCCATTCCGGTGGTGCCGATTTTCGTGAACGCGTATCTCCCGCCCCTGCCGACGGCAAAGCGGTGCGCGGAGTTGGGCAAAGCGATCGGCAAAATTATTGCCGACCGCCCCGAGAAAGTCGCAATCGTCGCCAGCGGCGGAATGTCGCATTTTCCCGGCACCTGGAAATACCCCAAGCCGGATTTCGACTTCGACTACTGGGCCATCTCCCAAATGGAGAAGGGAAATCACCAGGCCCTCATCAACCTGACCAACGAGCAGTTGGACGAGGTCGGCAACACCGAGATGCTCTCGTGGATGATCATGTTCGGCGCGATCGGAAACCAGCCGGGCGAACTCGTCACGTATCAACCGACGTGGCATCACGGCCATGCGGTGATGCGCTTCATGCCGCTCAAGGGAACGGGCCCGTCCAAAGAAGGCGCCGAGGCGACCAAGAAATATGAATTCAAGGGAGGCTACGAATTCTACAAGCATCCTTCTCCGGCGGCGTACAAGCTGAACAAGGTTCTCTACGATAGCCGGTTCAAGCGCGAGCTCCGGCTGCGCCTTGTGCACGACCTGCCTTCGGTTGCGAAGGAATACGGCATGACGCCCGAGGAAGCCAAGGTGCTGGAGACTCTCCAGGACGATGACATCGAGAAGTTCAGAGACGGGCAGGTCCATCCGCTCGTCGAAGCGGGCGCGCATCCCTTGGGCATGTGGATGGCTGTGATCCGCATGCACGCCGAGTTGCGCAAGCTTCGCGCCGCCAAGTCAGAAGTGGAGAAAGCTGGCGCCGCTTAGTAACTCGCGAGCAGCTTCGCTGTGCCGGTGTCAAGTCTGTCCCCAAGATGAAGAGGGAATCCCCGTTTGGCGCTGCGGTTTGCGCCACATGCTTTCAACGGCACTGATCCAAAATTCAGAGTGAGGGAAATAATATGAAGGTCGGTGTCGCTGGGCAAGGCGCTTTCGGCGTGAAGCATTTGGAGGCCATGGCCGCCATTCCGGGCATAGAAGTCATTACGCTAACGGGCGGGAATCAGGCTGCCACCGAGGAAGTGGCCAAGAAGTTCAAAATCCCCCATTGGACCGGCGATCTCGCCGAGAGCCTGAAACAGCCCGGGCTTGAAGCGATGATCCTCGCCACCCCGACGGGGATGCACGCCAAGCAGGGCGAACAGTGTATGCGAGCGGGCAAGCACGTGCACATCGAAATTCCCATCGCGGACACTTTGGCGGATTCAGAACGTCTGGTAAAGGTGCAGAAGGAAACGGGCGTCGTTTGCATGGGCGGTCACACCCGCCGCTTCAATCCCAGCCATCAGTACGTCCACAAAAAGATTAAGGCTGGCGAGCTCAAGGTCCAGCAGATGAATGTGCAGACGTACTTCTTCCGGCGCACGAATATGAACGCGGCCGGGAAGCCCCGAAGCTGGACCGATCATCTGCTCTGGCACCACGCCTGCCACACCGTGGACCTGTTCCAGTATCAGACCGGCGAATTAGTTTCAGATTGCTATGCGGTGCAGGGCCCCTTGCATCCCGAGTTGAAGATCGCCATGGATATGGGGATCGTAATGAAGGTGCCATCGGGAGCGATTTGCACCCTGTCGCTTTCGTTCAACAATAAAGGGCCGCTGGGCACGCGATTCCGCTACATCTGCGACAACGGCACCTATATCGCCTACTATGACGATCTGGTGGACGGCGAAGACAAGAAGATCGACCTTTCCCACGTGGACGTCTCCATGAACGGCATCGAGCTGCAGGACCGCGAGTTCTTCGCCGCCATCAAGGAAAAGCGCGAGCCGAACGCCAGCGTCGCTCAGTGCCTCACGGCCATGCAAGTGTTGGACCGGCTCGACAAAATCCTCAACTCGGCGGCCAAAGCCACGTCAAAGGCTTAGTTCCGCGACAGGCGCCGATTCCAGGCCGCCTTCGAGAAAGGAGCGCAGGCGCTCTTCGTCCAGCGCGTTCTCCCATTTTGCAACCACGATCGTCGCGACCGCATTCCCCACCACGTTCGTTGGCGTCAAACCTTCAGACATGAGCCGGTGAATTCCGAGCACCAACGCCACGCTCGCCACCGGTATGGTTCCGGTCGAAGCAATCGTCGCCGCCAGGACAACGAACGCCGCGCCGGCAACGCCGGCCGCTCCTTTTGAGGACAAGAGCAGCACTGCGAGAAGCGCAAGCTGCTGCCAGATTCCCAGGTGCGTATTCGTCGCCTGAGCCAAAAATACGGTTGTGGTTGCGAGGTAGAGGCAGGTTCCGTCGAGATTGAACGAATAGCCTGTCGGGATCACCAGGCCGACGATGGTCTCCTCGCAGCCCAGGCGCTCGAGCTTCTCCATCAATTGGGGCAACACGGTTTCCGATGATGTCGTTGCAAACACGATTAAAAGTTCCTCGCGGATGTAGCGGATCAGCTTGAATATGCTGAAGCCGCACCAGTGCGCGACCGGCCACAGCACGCCGAACACGAAAATCAGGCAGGTCACATAAAAGCCACCGAGCAGCTTGCCCAGCGAGACCATTGATCCTGCGCCAAACTTGCCCACCGTGAAGGCGATCGCCCCAAACGCGCCGATCGGCGCGGTCCACATCACGATTCCCACCACTTTGAATAGCATTTGTGATGCGGATTCTACGAAATTGACTACTGGCTTGCCGCGTTCGCCCACTTGAATCAGCGCAAAAGCGCAGAGCACGGAAACGAGCAGCACTTGCAGAACGTTTCCTTCGGTGAAGGCGCCCACGAATGTGCTCGGAATGATATTCACCAGAAACTGCGTCACGCTGGTGCCGCCCGGATGCGCCACATAGGGCTGAACCGCGGACGTATCCACGTGCGCGAGATTCACATTCATCCCGCTGCCGGGTTTCCACAGATTGACGGCGGCAAGTCCGATTACCAATGCGACCGTGGTAAGCGCCTCGAAATAGAGGATCGCTTTCAGAGCGACGCGCCCGACCCGCGCCACATCCACCATCCGCGCGATCCCGTGAACCACGGTGCAAAAGATGATGGGCGCGATCAGCATGCGGATCAGCTTGATGAAGGCGTCGCCAAGCGGCTGCATGCGCACGCCGGCGCTCGGATAAAACTTGCCCAGAGCAATTCCCAGCATCATCCCGGTGAGCACGTATACCCAAAGCTGCGCGTACCAGCGCTTCGGGCGTGCGCGTCTTACAGATGGGGCATGGGCAGCATCAATGGTCATGGGAGGAAACACGCTAACCCGTGACGAACGAATTGACAAGCTCATCTCCTCCAGAGTGAAACCCGGAAGGCCAAAAGCCCGTCTCTATGAATTAGGCCGCCCGGTGTAAAATCCAGCAGCATGTAGGATCGCCCGGCAATTGGGCACTGGATGCCGGACAATAGACGGGGGGAATGTTCATGAAAAAGTTGGGAACAGGGAATTCTTCGGGAGTAGGCAAACTCGGCGTTATCGCGGCGGCTGGTGTTCTTACGGTCGCGATGGCAGCCGTGGGTTTCGCGCGATCGTCGGCTCGCATGGCGAACACCGCAGCGGACACTGGATCGCCACTGGTGCTCGGCATGGCATTCGACGGCCACCAGGTCGGAAATCTCGATACCACGGTCAAGTTCTACGAGACGCTCGGTTATCCAGTGGCGAGCAGAACCGATTGGAAAGTCGACAAGATAGCGAACGCGCTGGGCGGCACAAAGGGCGCCGAGTCACGAACGGCGATCATTAACATGCCGAGCTCGGTGTCTGATAAACCATTCCCGCTGATTTTGCGCGAATATCGCGGAATCGACCGCAAGGACTGGAGCAAGCTGACGTCTTCGGACCTTGGCGCCGGGCACATGGACGTGACGGTGATGGACGACTGCAACCCCGTAATGGATAAGCTCAAGGCCGTCAACATGCTTGTCGTCCCTCAGATGGGATTTCCGGCTGGGCCGGCGAACGGACCGCGCAGATTCGTATTCGTGCAGGATCCCGATGGATGGTTCATCGAGCTATTCGCGAAAATGGCGCCCGCTCCTGGAGCCCCTCCCGAAGGGCCTAAGGTTTCGAACTCCACGGCGACTCAGCAAAACATCGAAAGGCTCGGCAAGCAGGCCGGCTTCAACCACATCGGCTTGAATATCATTGATCCCGCGAAGGCGCTTGCGTTTTATCAGGGCGTTTTGGGCGGTGACTATCCACCGCTGCCTCCGCCAGCCGCCGACGGCAAGCCGCCAAGAATGACCATGCTCAATGGTTGGTATCCCCAGGCCACCACCGATCAAAATGTGCGGCTCGAATTGCTCGGCTCCCCACAAAACAGGGACAAGCAGCCACCGGACCAGCACTTTGCCGATATCAACGTCAACTACGTCGGCTATCAGGTGACCGACATTGACGCGGTGTACGCAAAGACCAAAGAAGCGGGTGCCAAAACCGTCTCGGATGGAGGAATCGTGAAGGTGAAGGACGGCCGCGCGGTGATGCTGCAGGATCCCGACGTCGGCGGCTTTGTCGAATTGTGGCAGCCCACAAAGTAGCGCGAAGCGGCGGAAGCGCACTTCGTCGATACTTTAGTTGTAGCTAGGGGCGGCTGAAATGTTCGATTTCTCCGCTTACTGCCCCCTTGGACGTCAAAGCTTTCCTTACATTGATAAGAACTTCGTGAAGAGCGACGCGGGCTGTAGCGCGCCTTGCGCATGCGAAAATCTTAGTTTATCCCCGAGTTGGCATCGGCACCGTAGACGATTTTTCTTTACACCAACAGGTACTTGCGCGAATTCGACCCCTTGTGTAAAGATTTTCTTCGTATCCTCGTACTGCGCCCGGCCACCCCCACCAGGATCATCCACTAACGATCAAGCAAGCGAAGTGATGGGGCGAGGGCGAATAGCCCCAACCTCGCACACTTCGAGGCGAGGCTAAGGTCAGAGCGGCGGATCGGTGTACACTCTTCCGGCAGTTTCGTATCGACGTGGGAGTTCCAATGAATGACGAAATGATCGAGCGGTTGACGATTCGCGAGATGATTGAAAACTGGGTTGTTTGGCGAGACGCCCTAATGTGGAAGGAGTTCCGCCGACTCTGGCACGACGACGGCCGCATGATGGCCACGTGGACCCAGGGCACTGCCGACGAATTTATCGAAATGAGCAAACAGGGTTTCGCGAAGGGTGTGCGTATCCTGCACTTCCTCGGCGGCAGCTCAATCGAAGTGAAGGGCAACCGCGCTCTCTCACAGACTAAAATGACGATCTCTCAGCGCGCTCCCGTCCACGACGTAATGTGCGACGTCGTTTGCACGGGGCGTTTCGTCGATTTCTGGGAAAAGCGCGGGGGACGTTGGGGATTGGTTCTGCGCCAGCCGATTTACGAGAAGGACCGCATGGATCCCGTCGATCCCGCGGCCAAACTCAGCCTCGATCAGAAACTTCTGATGTCGTTTCGAGAAGGCTATCGCCACCTCGCTTATCTGCAAACCCAGATCGGTTACAAAATTAAAATGGACATGCCGGGATTGACCGGCCCGGAGGTCGAGGCTCTTTACGCGCGCGGCAGCGCCTGGCTCGCCGGCCAGCAGCTCTAGACTTTTGCGGGGCGCAGGTCGGATATATAGTGGAGGTTGGCCTTATGTATTACTGGCCGCCGTGAAATGAAAAATTGAAACCTTAGGGAGAACGCCATTATGGCCGTAGAAGCAGTTGCCGCCCCAGTTCGAGTGACGGATGCCGCGTGGCAAGCGATCGAAGGCGGCTACGATTTGCAGGTGCACGTCGCGCCGGACGTAATTTCCCGCCGCATTGACGATTTGGATCTTGCGAAGGAGTTTCTCGCGCACAAGCTCAAGGGTTTCGTGCTGAAGTCGCACTACGCGCCCACCTACGAGCGAGCGAAAGTGGTGACCAAGGCCAGCCCGGGTATCACGGCTTTCGGCGCGATCACTCTGAACCACAGCGTGGGCGGCTTGAACCCCGTTGCGCTTGAAATCGCGGGCCGCTCCGGCAACAAGATCGTGTGGATGCCCACTGTGGATGCGGCTAACGAAACCGCGGGCCGCTCGGACGGTCCTACCGACAAGCTGCCCTTCTGGGCCAAGATACAGCGCGAGCTTTCGGCGACGGGCATTTCGCCGCCACCTCTCACCGTGATCGGCACCGACGGCAAGGTGACCCACATTGCTCGCCGCTGCCTCGAGCTCATTGGCAAACACGACATGGTTCTTGCCACCGGCCACCTGAGCAAAAAAGAAATTCATGCGCTGGTGAGAACCGCCAAGGAGATGGGGCTCAAGCGAGTGATCGTTACGCACGCCGAGTTCCCATCGCAGAATATGACCGCGCAGGAGCAGGTTGAAGTCGCGGACCTGGGCGCGATGATCGAGCACTGCTTCACCACCATGTACACGAACAAAGCTCCGTGGGACGCTTACTTCGACAGCGTCCGCAAGGTTGGCCCGGAACGCGTGATCCTTTCAACCGATCTGGGGCAGACGATTAATCCGCCCGTCGCGGAAGGTTTTGCGATGTTCGCCCAAAAGATGCTCGATGCCGGCTTCAGCTCGCCGGACGTTCGCCGAATGGCGGTCACTAATCCGACGGCGCTCATTTCGTAGCCGTCTGTCCGAGTGACATTGAGTTCGGGAAAAAGTGGTAGATGACCACGGCGATCAGGATTAGATAGGCGAGAACAATCAAGGTCCATCCCATATTGTGACGAATTACCTGGCCCTCGCTGCGCACCAGTTTGCTCGTAGAAACGCCCACGCTCGCCGTTTGCGGTGCAATGGGCTTGCCAACTTCTGCTCCCACTGAGTTGAGCGACGGCAACAGCAGCACCGGCAAATTCAAGAGCCGTCCTGTCACCATTTGCACTGGCCCGAACATCGCGTTGGTGGAGGTGTTGCTTCCGGAGAGAGCGACGCCGATCCAGCCGAGGATCGGCGCAACCACCACAAAGAAAACTCCCATTTTGGAGAAACCATAGGCCAGCGAATTCGCCATTCCGGTGTAAACGAAAATATAGGCAAGCGCGAAAATAAAAAATGCGACCAGCAGCGCGCCCCACATTTGCTTGAATGTCTTGGAGAACACCTGTTTCAGAATCTGTCCGGAGGGGCGGAGGATCAGCAGGATTACGAGCCAGGAAGCCAGGATCGAAGTTCCGCCGCTTAGGGGCGTGAAGTTAAATACGGAAGTGAGCGGCTTCCCCGTAACCGAAGATTTGGCGGCAACCGAAAGTTTAAACAAACTGATGGCCGGAAGACGGGACCAGGGGCCGGTCAAAACAACCACAACAAGGGTGAGCACAATGTAAGGTATCCACGCCGAGAATGCTTCCCGCGCCGAAGTCGGTGCGGAGCCATCTGAAACCACGGCCGCGGGTTCCAACGGGGCGCCGCCGAAACCGCGAATCGTTTTTGGCCGCCACACCTTTACGAAAAGAAACAGGACCCAGAACGAAACGAGAGCGCCGCTGAGGTCGGGAAGATAAGGGCCGAGATAGTGCGCCACCGGCCACTGTCCGGCGATATAGGATAACGAGCCAACAATCGCCAGGGGCCACGCCTCCACAACTCCGTCCCATCCGCTTACTAGATAGATCAGCACCCACGGCGGCAATAGAGCGAGGATCGCCACCACATTGCCAATCGATCCGGAAAGGGCCATCAGCGGCAGACCCGTGACGGCCGCGAGACCGATGACGGGGGTGCCCAGTGCTCCGTACGAGACGGGCGCATTGTTGGCCAGTGCCGCCACGCGGATGGCCTCGAGATCGGCGATTCCGAGTCCCACCAAAATAGGGACGACCACGGCCCACGGATAACCGAATCCTACCAGTCCTTCCAAGAGAGCGCCGAAGGCCCACGCCAGCATGATGGTTTGGATTCGAATGTCCGCCGTGGCGTGATGAACCATCCAGTTCTTGAACCGGCCAAAATCGCCCGTGAGGACCAGAGTGTTGAAGATAATCAGGCCCCAGAATGTGATCCAATCAATCGCCCAGACTCCGGTGAGGCCTCCAAACAGATAGGACTTCAAGATATTCGCGAGCGGGGCGTGCCACACAAGAACTCCCACAGGCACGGTGATGAGGCCCGCGAAGATCGTGGCGAGCCACGCGGTAATGCGGAAAACCGTAAGCATGAGGATCAAAGCAATCAGCGGGACGAGGGCGGCTAGGATCGTCAACCAGAGGTGGCCCGTCGGATTGAGGCTTTGCTCAAACATGGCGGCAAGTCTCCTGGTCGGGGTTCGGAGTCAGGGGCGAGCGAATTTGCAGGCCATATATACCGTAAGACCAGTCGGAATGCGAAAGGGAAACGGAAACGGAGAAGAGAGCAGTCAAGCAGGCGAGGGGGCCGGAAGCGTCAACTTCCGGCCTTCGGTCGAGTCTAACTTTTCATTCCTTGATGAGGAGTGAACGAATTAGGCTTGGGCCTGCAGGATTTCGCCGGGGAGCCTGCTGATTCTGGATCTCGCAGCCGAGAGGCCACGCTGAAGGTCGGGCGTTTTCCGCGACTTTCGCTCCGGTAGATCGGCTATTTTCATTCGCTCGATCTTGATACCGAGCGTGCGCTCGAGGGCGAGCAATTCTCCTCGCTGATCGGCCCCGAAAAGAGTGGAGGCCAGACCTTGCGCGCCTGCACGGCCTGTCCGGCCGACGCGGTGAATGAAATTCTCGGCCAGGTCGGGGAGATCGTAGTTGATTACGTGCGCGATGTCCTGGACATGGATGCCGCGCGAGGCGACATCGGTGGCCACAAGAATTCTGTGGCGGCCCTGTTGAAAGCCCGCGAGAGCGGCATTTCTCTGCGATTGCGAGCGATCCCCGTGGATCGCGGCAGCGGAGAAACCTTCGCGGCTTAGACTGAGAGCGAGGCGTTCGGCTCCGCGTTTGGTGCGAGCGAAGATGAGGCAGCGCCCGGATTCCTTGGCGAGTAAGCGTTCGAGAAATTCCTGTTTGCGATCGGAGGCAACTTCGAAAGCCTGCACGCGCACATTTTCTGAGGGTTTCAGCGTCGAACCGAGCGCAACGCGCACCGGTTGCCGCATGTAATCGTGGACCAGATGGGCGACGGACGCTTCGAGCGTTGCGGAAAAGCAGAGGGTCTGCCGATTTTTGGGCAGCACGGATGCTATCCGGCGAATCGCGGGAAGGAAGCCCATATCCAGCATGCGGTCGGACTCATCCAGGATGAGGATGCGCAAGGCAGCGAAATTCACGAGCTTGCGATCGAGGAAATCTTCGAGCCGGCCAGGAGTGGCAACTACCAGCCGGGCGCCTCGACGGAGCGAGGTAATCTGCTGGCCTTCTGAGAGGCCGCCGACCACCAGAGCCGCGGCCGGAAGCTGTTTGCCTCGCAACGCGTTGTACTGCTCGACGACTTGCATGGCGAGTTCCCGCGTGGGAACAAGAGCAAGTGCAGCTATTCCCGGAACCTTGTGCTGGAGAAGTTGCTCCATCACGGGAATCAGGAACGCAAGCGTCTTGCCCGTGCCGGTTTGAGCGGTGGCCAGCACGTCCTTGCCGGCAAGCGCGTGCGGAATTGCCGCAGCTTGCACGGGGGTCGGGATTGAAAAACTGGCGGACGCCAAGCTTTGCTTGGTGTAGTCCGAGATGGGTAATTCTGAAAAACTATTCATTGTCTAAGTGTTTTCTATTTGGAAGCTGCGGGTTGCGGCGCGCCGGATAGACTCCAAGCGAGCCACTTAAGCTGCAGTTCCATTCCTTGTTTTAAATTACGCTGAAGACTTCGGAAGGGACTAAAGGCGGGGCATTCTCAGCAGATAACCGACGAGAGCAACCACACCACACTACCGCTGTATTAAGCGCAAAGGAAGTATACCACAGATGGACCACTTCGTGTGAGTTGATAACCCCCAGTTCTCAACATACAATAGCCGCGATTTAGGCAGGGCGGGCGCTTTGGGGCGCCCTTTTTCAGAAGCGGCCCGTGGGGGGCAACATGCCAGCCACATCGCAGAGGGTCTACGTGGGGACCGGCGAGAAGGTGCCGGAAGGCGGGCGCCTGGTAGTTGACGTCGGCGAGACGACGATTGGAATTTTCCGCGTTGACGGCAGACTCCACGCGTATCTCAATCGGTGCGCGCACCAAGGCGGGCCAGTTTGCCAGGGGAAGATTATTCCGCGCGTGACCGAAGTGATCAATGGCGGCGGCGAAAGCCACGGGTTCGCTTTCGATGAATCGAGCCCGCATATCGTTTGCCCGTGGCACGGCTTCGAATACGACATCAAGACGGGCGTACATCCAGGGCGGCCGGCGGCCCGCTTGATCCGAGTGGCTGTGGAAGAAGCGGCCGACGGGATTTATGTCAACGTCTGAGAAAGCGGCGCGATTATCCGCCCTGGTAGCGCAATTGAGCGAGAGGATTGAGGAAACCGTGAAGGCGGGCGAAGTGGCCAGTGTGCCGCGAGAAAACGTGACTGCGCTGGTGAGCGGCGCCGTGAAACTTTACGCGACCTCCGCGGAAGAAGCCGAATCGGATGTGCCGGTGATCGATGCCACGGTTTCGACCACCGAGGCTATGGTGGTCGCGTGCGCTTTGCTGCGCGCACACCATTTGAACCCATTCGATCTGGCGCTGTGGTTTTCGCGCACGGCGGGGAGCAATCGTTGAAAGTTCGACAAGCGGCCGAACTGGTGGGGGTAAGACAATGAGCAAAACCGAATTAGCCAATGGCGTGAGCAACGCCACCGAACACAAAGTGCAGCAGATCACCACGCGCACCGATTCGCGCGAAATACTCGCGAACGCGCGCCGCGATATCGAGCGCTACCGCCTGGACGATTATTTCATCGTGGATGTGGACGCGCATCACGTGGAATTCGATTCGTGGTCCGAAATCCTGCAGCGGCTTGAAAACCCCGTGCTGCGGCACAACGCGATATCGATGACGCAGAACTGGCCGAACGCGAAGCAACTGGCGTTCAGCAATCATCCGGTTGGACTGACGTTTCAGGATGTTTTTGGTCGCATCCCGCACCAGGCCGAACTCGGAGAGTACGTGGAGAAAACGGACGAGCATCGCGATTTGACTCTGGTCCGGCGCGCGATGGATTCGATGGGAATCAAGATGCAAGTGGTTTTTCCGCAGCCGATGCTGGAGATGGGCCTGCATCCCGAGCCGGACATCGTTACTGCGATGACGTTCGCCTACAATCGCTGGTTCACGGACACGATTCTGCCGCGCGAGAAGCGCGTGAAGACTTTGCTTTGCTTGCCGTTCCACGATCCCGACGCCTGCATGAAGATGATCGCGGAATTTGGCGAAACCCCGGGAGTGGTGGGCTTCATGATCACGAGCCAGCGCCACGCGGGCGTCCACAAGAATATGTATATGCGAGTTTACAAGGAGCTCGAGGAACGCGGCCTGCCGCTGGCATTTCACGCCGGCCCGACGTGGGGCGACACGATGACGACCACGATGAATCGCTTTCTGTCGGTGCATTCGATGTCGTTCGTCACCTGCAACATGATGCACATGACGAATTGGATCGTGAACGGCCTGCCCGAACGCTTTCCCAAGCTGAAAGTAATTTGGATTGAAAGCGGGCTAGCGTGGGTGCCGTTCATGATGCAGCGGCTCGATCACGAATATTTGATGCGGCAGTCCGACGCGCCGCTATTGAAGCGCCTGCCCAGCGAATACATCGCGGACATGTTTTTCACCTCCCAGCCGCTCGAAGTGACGATGCCGCACATGCTGGAAGCGACGTTCAAGGCCGTGCGCGCGGAGACGCAGTTGATGTACTCCTCCGATTGGCCGCACTGGGATTTCGACGTCCCCGCGCGCATCGCGGGCCTGCCGTTTCTGACCGAGCAGGCCAAGCGCAACATTTTGGGCGATAACGCACGAAGAGTTTTTAAGCTTTAGCCAAGCATTCGCAATTCAGGTTTCAAAACTGTTCCAGAATTCCGATCCGGGCAAAGACGCCTCTGAGGAGAATCAACCAACATGCACAAAGTACTCGCTCTATACCCGCAGCCGAAAGATCCCGCGCACTTCAAGAAATACTACGTGGAAAAACATTTGCCGCTCGCCGCGCAAATGCCCGGGCTCATTTCTAGCCGCCATACTTTTGCGGTGGAAGGCGTGGGAAGTCCTTCGCCGTATTTTTGCATTTGGGAGGGCGAATTTGCGGACGCGGCGGCCATGGGCGCCGCGATGCAGTCGCCCATCGGACAGAAGGTGGCGGCGGACGTGGCCAACTACGCGACCGGCGGCGTGACCATCCTCCACTTTGACGCGCAAGCTCTGCCGCCGAAAGGAGCCTCTGCGGATAAGAAAGAGGACTTCGCCACCGGGTTGCAAATACGGCGAGACATGTTTGGGCCGGCACTTTCCGACAAGGTTTTGGAGTCCGCCACGGATTTTACGCGGCCGCTGCAGGAAATGGTCACCCGCTATTGTTTCGGTGAAGTTTGGGCCAGGCCGCTGCTCGACCGCAGGACGCGCAGCATGCTCACCATGGCGCTGCTCGTTGCGTTGAACAAGCCCACTCAATTGAAGGGGCATGTTCGCGGCGCGGTGAAAAACGGCCTCACCAAGGACGAAATTCGCGAGGTGCTGCTTCACAGCATGATCTATGCGGGAGTGCCGGCGGGTGTTGACAGCTTCAACCACGCAACCGAAGTGCTGAAGGAATTGGGACTCGAGTAGGAGCGGTAACGCCATGCGCGTAGGTTTTATTGGCATCGGAAACATGGGCTGGCCCATGGCCGGTCATATTGCTGCGGCCGGCCACGAGCTGACGGTGTTCGATGTGGACGCCGATCGCAGAGCGCGGTTCGCAAGCGAGCACAATTGTCGCGCGGCATCGAGCGTGGGCGAGATCGCTGCGAACGAAATTACCGTCACCATGCTGCCGACCGGACAAATCGTGCGGCAAGTGTTGCTGGAAGACGAAGGCGGCGCGTTCGCCAAGGCGCTGCGGCCGGGCGCGCTGGTGATCGATATGAGCTCGTCGGAACCGATGGGAACGCGCGAGCTTGGAAAGGTTCTGGACCGGGAAGGGGTCGCCCTGATCGATGCGCCAGTTTCGGGCGCGGTGCCGCGCGCGAAGACCGGTACTCTGGCAATCATGATTGGCGGTGACGATAAGAAAGCGATCGAGCGCGCCAAACCGCTGCTTTTGTCCATGGGAAAGCAATTATTCGAAACGGGTCCGCTGGGTTCCGGCCATGCCATGAAGGCGCTCAACAACTACATCGCAGCCGCGGGATACACGGCTGTGGCGGAGGCGCTTTTGATCGGCCAGCGCTTTGGTCTCGATCAAAATGTGATGGTGGATATTCTGAATGTTTCAACCGGGCGCAATTTCACGACCGAGGTGATGATCAAAGAACACGTGCTCGGTGGAAAGTTCGCGACCGGCTTTGCGCTTGGCTTGATGGCGAAAGATGTGAGGATCGCGGCGGATCTGGGTGAAGCGGTGGGACTCGATGCGCCGGTATCGCGGCTGGTGCGCGAGCGTTGGGCGGCCGCGCGCGACAAGCTGGGGGCCTCGCGTGACACGTCCGAGGCAATCTTGGGATGGAAGGACGACTTGCCCAAAGGCGGCTGCTAGCTCTCAGTGAAAATCATGGGACGCGGTTTCCGCGTTCATGATTGACAATGGCTGAATCCGCTGCGCTTTCACCGAGACCACGTTCTCCTGATTCTGAAGCGTCCCTTCTATCAGCAAGAATGAATGATGCACCACCACGGTTGGATCGGCTTCAAATAGCTGCGGAGTGATGATCGCGTTTGCGATTCCTGTTTCGTCTTCCAGGCTGAGAAAAACAAAACCGTGGGCTGTGCCGGGACGCTGGCGGGCAATCACCGCTCCTGCGACGCGCACGTGCGTGCCATCGGGGAGCTTCGCAAGCTCGGTGGCCCGGCGCACTCCCTGCTTTTGCATTTCGGCGCGGCGGTAGGCCATGGGATGAGGTCCCACGGTGATTCCTGTGCCGCGAAAATCGGCGGCGAGCCTTTCTCCGGCGGTCATCGGCAGCAGCGGTGATTCCCTGGGAGCGCCGATCTCCTGATCGGCGTTTTTCTCTCGAAGGTCGCTCCTGAATTCGGCTTCCGTTTCGTCCAGCGTCGTTTCTGGGGTATCGAACAGGGGGCCGGCAGGGCGAGCGGCGCGTTCTACTTGCCAGAGAGCGTCGCGGCGATGGATGCCGCGCCGGTTGGATACAAAATTCAAAGCGCCGATTTCGGCGAGCGCCGTCAGTTCGGATTTCTGTATGTCGGGGATGCGCTGCTTCAGATCGTCAATCGATGCGAACTTCCGAAGTTCGCGTTGGCGCACAATTTCCAGCGCGATCGCTTCGCGCAAACCCTTCACGTAACGCATTCCCAGACGCAGAGCAAAGCCACCAGGAATCGTTTCCAGCGTGCAATTCCAATCGGAGCGCGTCAAGTCAATGGGCTTGCACTTTAATCCATGGCGCTGTGCGTCTTTCACCAGCGTTGCCGGATTGTAGAAACCCATCGGCTGGTTATTTAGCATCGCGGCGGTAAATGCAGCCAGATAGTGGCATTTCAGCCAGCCGCTGGCATACGCGATCAGCGCAAAGCTGGCGGCGTGCGATTCGGGAAATCCGTAGAGGGCAAAAGAAGCGATCGACTGAGCGATTTTGTCCTGCGTCTCTCCCGTGATTCCTTTGGCTTGCATTCCGCGCCGCAACTTGATTTCTACTTCCTTCATCCGTGCTTCGGAACGCTTGAATCCCAATGCTCGCCGCAGCTCCTCGGCTTCGCCTCCGGTGAATCCCGCCGCAATCATGGCCATACGCAGCAATTGTTCCTGGAATAGTGGCACTCCCAAAGTCCGCGCCAGCACAGGCTCTAGCGAAGGGTGAAGACACTCGACCGCCTCTCGTTCCTGGCGGCGCTTTAAATATGGATGAACCATTTTCCCCACGATAGGCCCCGGGCGAATGATCGCCACTTGCACGACGATGTCATAGAAACATTTCGGGCGCAGTCGCGGCAGGCACGACATTTGCGCGCGGCTTTCAACCTGAAACATGCCGACTGTATCCGCCTTTTGTAGCGCCGCGTAGACGGCTTTGTCGTTTGCCGGCAGACGGCCCAGATCGATTTCTTCTTCATGGTATTCGCGAATCATTTTCAGGGAATCTTCGAGCACGGCCATCATTCCGAGCCCGAGCAAGTCTACTTTGACGATGCCCATGTCGGCGCAATCTTCCTTGTCCCATTGCACGACAACGCGCCCGGGCATGGTCGCGGGCTCGAGCGGGACGACAGAATCCAATTGCCCCTGGCACACCACCATTCCTCCGGAATGCTGCCCGAGATGGCGCGGCAAATCCTGAACCGCTTGGCAAAGTTCGAAAAATTTCCGAATGCGTCGATTCTGAAGATCGAGGCCCGCATCGCGAAACTGCCGATCGAGCGTGTCCGTTGGCCCTTTGTACTCCCAAGAGCCGACCAGACTCGCAAGGCGGCCGAGCGTTTCCGGATCGAATGACAGTATTTTCCCGATTTCTCGGGCTGCCGAGCGGCCGCGGTAGGTGATGACGTTCGCCGTCATCGCCGCGCCCAATTTGCCATAGCGCTCGTAAACATATTGAATCGCGCGTTCTCTTTGGTCGCCGCTGGGTAAGTCGAGATCTATGTCAGGCCATTCGCCGCGTTCTTCGGATAGGAAGCGTTCGAAAAGAAGGTCCATCGCGATCGGATCTACGGCGGTGATGCCGAGCGAATAGCAGACAGCGCTATTGGCGGCGGAGCCACGTCCCTGTACCAGAATGTTTTTTTCGCGGCAAAAGCGGACGATATCCCAGACGATCAAAAAATAGCCGGCCAGATCGAGCTTCTCGATCAACGCCAACTCGCGATTGATTTGCTGGCGCGCGCGTTCGTTCTCCGCGCCGTAGCGGGAAATCATGCCTTCGTGCGTGCGCTGGCGAAGGAAGTGCATTTCGGAATCGCCATCGGGAATAGGATAAATGGGGAATTTGTATCCGAGATCGTTCAGCGTGAATCGCAAGCGCGAGGAGAGAAGCTCGGTTGTGGCAATCGCTTCGGGAAGATCGGAAAAAAGAGAAGACATTTCCTGGTGCGTTTTGAAATGCCGTTCGGAATTGCGGCTCAACAAGCGGCCCGCGGTAGAGAGCGTGCGGTGATGGCGGATGCAAGTAAAAACATCCAGAACCTCGCGCTGCTGTTGCTGCGCGTAGCAGACGCCATTGGTTGCGAGCAGGGGCAATTTCAATTTTCTGGCGATTGCGACTGCAGCCTGATTGCGCGCTTCTTCCTCGCGGGAGAAATGGCGCTGAAGTTCGACGTAAACATTTTGCCGGCCGAACGTCCGGCAAAGCTCTTCGGCGCATTTCATGGCGGAGTCCAGGCCGCCTTGCGCGAGAACATGTGCCAGCGGGCCTTCGTCGCCGCCCGTCAAGCAAATTAAGCCGCTATTTAGCTCGGCTATTTCTTCCGGTAGCGCGCTGCCCTCGCCTTTTCGGGCGCGCAGCTTCATGCGAGTAATCAGGCGGCACAAATTCTGATAGCCTTCGCGCGATTCGACGAGCAGGGGATAGCGCCAGCCCGCGGCAGAGGTGACTTCGGCGCCGATGTGGGCGCGAATGGAAAGCTTCTTCGTCGCCAGATGCAAACGCGGCGAGCCATAGACGCCGTCGCGATCGAGCAACGCAAGCGTCGGCATATTGTGTTGCGCGCAGGCGCCGGCCAATTCTTCGGGCAAGGATGCGCCTTCGAGAAAGCTGAAGGCCGACCGCGCATGAAGTTCCACATACATCAGTCGTAAATCCCCCGCGCAAACCAGCTTCCGCACGGCGAGTCGTAATAGAAGAGATAGAGACCGCAATCGGGATGGCATTTCGCGTGCGGATCGCTCCGCTCCGAGGGATGGAAATGAATCTCCAGATCCCATTCCTCCTGTTGCCAGAAATTTTCCTGCCACCACTCGCCCGATGTGCGCCATGGGCCGGATGCGGCGGACACTTCTCCGGATAATCCTCGGAAAACTACGCGCGTAGGGCATCCTGCTTTGGATTCGATCTTTGCGGGAACAGGCGGGCGAAAAACTCGAAAGCTTACGGAAGTTGTGGAGTTCGCACTTTGCCTTTCTGGATTGGAAGGAGCAGCAACAATAACCTTATGACGGCGATTTTTATCCCCAGCTTCCTCCGGAGTGAAAAACCGCTGCATCTGAAATTCCGCGGGCCGATGAGTGTCCACCAAGGATGGCGCGCCAACGCTAGCTTCGCCAACCACCTGAGCAATGCGCGCAATCGTAAGTTCGAGTTTTTCCGGGTCGGGAAAGCTCGGACGGAATAATCCTCCTTGCGTCGCCCGCGGCCTGGCGGAATGCGCCGCAATCGCGATCTTTTGAATCGGCGCATTGGGCGAATTCAGTTGCAAACGCAGCCGCAGCAATTTCAAAAGCATTTTCGAATCTCGCGTGGGAAGCGGAAGTTGCAGCTCCTTTTCATACAAACCGGGTGGATTTTTCTCGCGAAATATTTCTTTGCGGATATTCACCGCATTTTCAAAGGAAGGTTGCAGCTCGAAGCGCACCCGAATCGCGGCCGCTGCCAGGGATCGCGCCGCCAAACGCGCGCAAAGCTGATCGAGCAGGCGGCCCAGCAGAAACGACAGCGGATCGAGTTCCTCGACAGGATCATCCAGCTCCATTTCTTCCTCGAAAAAATGTTCGGTTTCGGCAATCACTAGAGAGCGCGAACTTTCGCCGCGCGCCAGCGCGTGCAGCCGCACTCCCTCCTGCCCCAGGCGCTCGGAAAGCTGCAAAATCGGCAGGTTGGCAAAATCCGCGCAAGTGCGTACGCCCCAGCGGCTCAATGTTTCGGCCATTTCCGCGGAAGAGGAAAGAACGCTCACGGGCAAGCCGCTCAAGTATTGAGATTCCTGCCCGGGCGGAATCACGGTGATTCCAGGAAAACCTCGTGCGGCGATTTGGGCTGTATCTATGTTTGAGGCGATAGCGATGTGCGAAGACAAGCCGCATTCGGTGGAAAGGGCGTCGAGGCGGGTTCCAATATCTTTTTCCGGACCGAACATGCCGGTGAGGCCCGCCAAATCTAAAACGATCGCGTCCTCGGCGGCGTCTTCAATTCGCGGAGAGACCGACCAGCCGATATCGAGCAATGCTGCATGGGCGATTTTTTCTTGCACTCGAGAGCGCGGACGAATTTCCACGCCGGCAAATTGCGCCGCATTCGCTTTCGCTATCCCCGGCTCGATTCCCATCCGCACGGCTCTTTCGTTGACCGCCACAACGCTGCTCGATGGCGGATTTCCGTCGATAAGGACAAGCGCGCGTTCCCGCAGAGCGGGATCGGTGCGCACAACCGCTTGCAACATAAAATGAGGGACGAAAATAGAAGCGAATGCCATGGCGGCCGGACGGAGAGGCAAAGGAGCAGATGAAAATCTTCACCTTGGTCTCGAACCTCCTCCTACGCTGGGCTTGCCGCGTTCTGCGTGTGAATAATTTCCAAAGAATTCCGTTTCAAAATCCGCGCCGTCGCTTCCTATATCGGAAAAAAGATGATCCCGCGGAACCAACACCCGGTTTTTTTGCTTCAACGAAGAACGAATGATTTCCGCATGGCTCTTCCAACCGCCGAGCAGGCATGCCGGTGAATGCGGCAAAGAGATCTCCGCGGCGCTCCCCGATGTTTGCAACCATCGCATTTTTTGTGCGCGAAGCTCCAGAACCAAAGAAGCGCATGTCTTGGCATTCGATTCCTGCTCCAGAAGAACAAGGATTGTGGGAGTTGATTCCACGGCTCGCCGAAAGCGAAACCACACTTGAAGAGGAACGTAGCGGACAATATTCGGCGGCGTGTCGCCCAAATCTAAAGCGATCAAACCGAAGCCGCCCCCCTGAATGAGCAGGTCGGTGGACCGAAGAGCTTGATCCACATTCCGGCAGCGCACCCAGAGCAGTTGTTTCAAACTCACACCAGCTGCCTCCGCGGAATGCGGATCGAACGCATCGCGCGCATCCACCAGAGCGCATACTTCCGACGCCGCGGTTCTCGACGCCAATGCGGAAATCAGCAAACTGGTTTTCCCCGAGCACGGCGGACCATAAATTTCCGTCAAACTTCCTCGGGGAAATCCTCCAGTAACAATGTCCACGGAAGGAATCCCGGCGGATACGGCATCTACAAGCGGGCGGTCGCGGTACTGGAAGGGACTGGATACACGCGCGGTGAGAGCGGATTCAACCTGCAAGCGCAATGCCGAGGTTTTTGAACGCATAGGGGCAGTGGAACGTCTTCTTATTTCGCTTTTTGTTCGCCTCGATCTTAGATTTTCCTCGGAAGAGTGTCAAGCTGAGGTTGCAAATCAGCCCGGCGAGAATCCAATCATTTATGACCGTATCCGGGTGGTTGATGCCCTTTTAGGAGCCCTAAATTGTTTCTATATAGATGTAATTTGTGCTTCAAACTTGACACATTTCCTGTCGCGTTTGAGAACCAGGAGGTGCCCTGCAAGATTTACACCGCGCCTTTGTTAATGTGCTTGCTCCTGTGTTGCCCCTTGGCGAAAGCGCAGTTTAAGATGGCGACATGACTACGATTATTCTGCTTTTCATTTCCAACACATTTATGACGTTTGCCTGGTACGGGCACCTGAAGCACCGCTCCGCGCCGCTATTGGAAGCGATCGTGGTTAGCTGGCTGATCGCGTTCGGCGAATATTGCTTTCAGGTTCCAGCGAACCGGATTGGATATGGGCAGTTTACCGGATACCAACTGAAGATCATTCAAGAATCCGTGACGATCACGGTATTTGTCTTTTTCGCGTATTTTTATCTTGGTGAACGGCTGCGATGGAATTATGCGGTGTCGTTCCTGCTGATTTTCGGGGCAGTCGTATTTGCCTTTTGGGGAAAGCTGTAGCGTTTCTAGGTCACGCCTATGAGTATGCGGCGCCACAGTTGGCGGCGCGATAGACTCTAGAGAACCGCCGGCCTCCTCGGTTCGAATTTCAGGTATGATGAAAGAATCAATTCGACAGAAAACCGGAAGCCCTCTTTTTGGTAAAAGTCGTCTTGTCCAAGGGTCCTGAGTAATCAATGACAACGCCGATTCGCAATATCGCCATCATCGCCCATGTGGATCACGGGAAGACGACGCTCGTGGACGCAATGCTGCGCCAGAGCGGAATTTTTCGCGAGAACCAGGAAGTGCCCCGGCGGGTTATGGACTCGAACGAACTGGAGCGCGAACGCGGCATCACGATTCTTGCGAAAAATACGGCGATTACGTATCGGGGAGTGAAAATCAATATCGTGGACACGCCGGGGCATAGCGATTTCGGCGGCGAGGTGGAGCGCGCGTTGCGCATGGTGGATGGCGTGCTGGTGCTGGTGGACGCGAGCGAAGGGCCGCTGCCGCAGACCCGCTACGTTTTGCAAAAAGCGCTGGCCGCGAAGCTGCAGCCGATCATGGTGCTCAATAAGATTGACCGGCCCGATGCGCGTCCGGCAGTTGTGCTCGATGAGATCTACGATCTTTTTATTGATCTCGACGCCATGGAGGACCAACTCGATTTTCCGGTGATCTACACGAATGCGAAGACCGGCGTGGCGCACCGAAAAATCGGCGACGATTCGACGACACTGGAGCCCCTCTTTGAGGAGATCGTCGCGTCGATTCCGCCCCCGGCGGGCGATCCGGCGAGCGTGCTGCAAATTCAGGTTACCAATCTTGACTATAGCGATTTTCTTGGACGACTGGCTATCGCGCGTGTGTTTCAGGGCACGCTGCAACGCGGCACCGAAGTGGCGATCTCGAAGCTAGACGGAAAAATTCAGCCGACGAAAATCACGAAGCTTTTTACGTTTCGCGGATTGGAGCGCGACGAGGCTGAGACGGTTTCGGCGGGCGACATCGTGGCGATAGCCGGAGTGGAGGGAATACAGATCGGTGAGAGCATTACCGATCTTGCGAATCCAGCGCCGCTCGAGCCGCTTACGATTGATGAGCCCACGCTGACGATGGTTTTCACGATTAATACTTCGCCATTTGCGGGGCGGGAGGGGCAGTTCGTCACTTCGCGGGATTTGCGCGCACGGCTCGAGAAGGAATTGCTGACCAACGTTTCGCTGCGCGTGGAAGACACCGGCGCGACCGACGCGTTTCGCGTGCTGGGACGCGGCGAATTGCAACTCGCGATTTTAATCGAGACCATGCGCCGCGAAGGATATGAGCTGATGGTGGGCAAGCCGGAGATCGTGGTTCGCACCGAGAATGGCCGCCGTCTCGAGCCTCTCGAAATGCTGATTGTCGATTGCCCGGAAACGTTCATCGGCATCGTGATGGAATCGCTTGGAAGCCGGCGCGGCGAAATGAAAAAGATGGTGAATCATCATTCCGGCCGCGTGCGCATGGAGTTCAGCATTCCCTCGCGCGGGTTGATCGGACTGCGCAGCCAACTGCTTACCGATACGCGCGGCACGTCGCTGATTCATTCGCTGCTTGAGGGTTGGACCGAATATGCGGGGGACATGGCCATGCGCCTTACCGGCGCGCTGGTGTGCGACCGGCCGGGTGTGGCTGTTGCGTACGCGATCTGGGGAATCCAGGAGCGCGGCGAAATGTTTGTCGGGCCGGGTGTGGAAGTTTACGAGGGTATGATCGTCGGCGAAAATGCCCGCGAAGACGATATGAACGTGAACATCACGAAAGAGAAGAAGCAAACGAACATGCGATCGTCGTCCGCCGACGAAGCCATCCGCTTGATTCCACCGCGCGACATGACGCTGGAGAAGGCGATTGAATTTATCGCTGACGATGAGTATGTGGAAGTGACGCCGAAGTCGATTCGCCTCCGCAAAAAAGTCCTCGATGCGAAGAAGCGCCCCAAGCGTTGGCAGGAAATCCGCGCCAGCGTGGACGCGTCCTCCTAGTCCGGTCCTTTCGCGCCACTAGCTGCTATCTAGCGGTAAATCAAAGAGAGATTCTTCGACTCATCCCCCAGGCTCGACTAGCCGTCGACCTGGGGGCCCCGTCCTGCGTCCCGGCGCTTCGCGCAGCAGCAAAAGCCCGGGACGCTCCACTCAGAATGACGAGCCTCTCTTTCCTATTGCATCCCCATAGGTCTTGTGGCAGGATGCCTATGGGTTTCCCATAGGAGATTCTGCAATGACCGCGGACAAAAAAGATGTGTGGCAGGGAACGCTCGCGTTGATGGTGCTGAAAACGCTGGAAGTGCTGGGGCCACTGCACGGATACGGAATCGCGCGGCGCATCGAGCAGACCAGCGGAGATTTGCTTTCCGTGAATTACGGCACGTTGTATCCGTCGCTGTTGAAGTTGGAACAGGAAGGTTACATTTCGTCGGAATGGGGCGTATCAGATAAAAATCGCCGCGCGAAGTATTACAAGCTTACGCGCGCCGGCCGGAAGCAGCTTGAACGGGAAGCGCAAGATTGGGTGCAAACGACCGCGATACTGGCGCGGTTTTTGTCGCCGGAAGAGCAGCCGTAATCCGCGGCGGTCCGGAAGCGGGAGGAATGTTGGTGAGCATACTGCGAGCGTGGTTCTTGCGATTGGGCGACTTATTTGGCAAGGAGCGGCGCGACCGCGAGCTGGCGGAGGAGCTAGAGAGCCACCTCGAAATGCACATCGAGGAAAATGTGCGCACGGGAATGTCTCCGGAAGAAGCGCGGCGACAAGCGCTGATCAAGTTAGGTGGCATCGAGCAAGCCAAAGAGAATTACCGCGAGCGCCGAGGCCTGCTGTGGCTCGAAACGCTACTGCAGGATGTTCGCTTCGGCCTGCGCATGCTGCGCAAGAATCCCGGCTTCACGTTCGTTGCCGTCCTCACTCTCGCCCTCGGCATTGGCGCGAACACGGCGATCTTCAGCGTGGTGAATGGAGTATTGATCAAGCCTCTCCCGTATCCGAACCCCGACAGATTGGTTGCCGTCTGGCACGCCGCCCGAGGGTTGGACTTCGGGGGCGGGCGCCTTCCCACTTCGCCGGCCATGTACTTCACCTACCGGGAGGAGAGCAAGACTTTCCAGGATTTCGGATTGTACTCGTTCGGCGGAGCAAGCGTCACCGGGCTGGGAGAACCCGAGCAGGTGCGCACTCTCGGAGTCACCTACGGCACGCTGCAGGCGCTTGGTGTGCCACCGGTTCTCGGACGTTGGTTTTCGGCTGCAGATGATTCTCCCAACGGCACCGAGCCTGAGCCCGTGATCTTGTCCTATGGTTACTGGCAGCGAAAATTCGGCGGAGACAAGAACGCGATCGGACGCGTAATGACAATCGACTCGAGGCCTCGGCAAATCATCGGAGTGATGCCTCGATCGTTTCGGTTCCTCGACGTTGACCCGGAAATGATTTTGACACTGCGCTTCAACCGCAACCAAGCCTTCCTCGGCCAATTCAATGACGCAGGCATCGCCCGGCTGAAGGCGGGGGTAACGGTGGCTCAGGCGAACGCCGACGTACAAAGGATGCTTGCGATCTGGGTGAATGAATGGCCGCCGTTTCCGGGAGCTACACGGCAGGCATTTGAAAGCCTGGGAATCGCGCCGAACCTCCAACCCTTGAAACAGGATCTTGTAGGAAATACAGGCAGTGTTCTGTGGGTGGTGATGGGAACAGTCGGCATCGTCCTGTTGATTGCCTGCGCGAACGTAGCGAATCTCTTGCTGGTGAGGGCGGACGGGCGACGGCAGGAGATGGCTATCCGCGCGGCACTCGGGGCGAGCCGTGGCCGGATCGTACGGGAGTTGCTGGCTGAGAGTCTCCTTCTTGGACTACTGGGCGGGGTTGTGGGCCTGGGTCTGGCGTACGGCGGGCTGCAGCTCCTGATAGCTATTGGTCCAGCGAACCTGCCGCGCCTGGCCGAAATTTCAATCGATCGATCCGTGCTGGCGTTTGCTCTTGGCGCCTCAATGCTTTCCGGCCTCTTCTTTGGAATGGTCCCGGCATGGAAGTACGCTGGAGCGCGCCCCGCCACGGTGCTGCGCGCCGGAGGCCGCACGGCGAGCCAGAGCCGGGAACGCCATCAGGCTCGTGACGTCTTGGTGGTAATCCAGGTGGCCCTGGCGCTGGTGTTGCTGGTGAGCTCTGGCCTGATGATTCGCACATTCCAGGCCATGCGCAGCGTTCAACCGGGATTCTTGCGGCCGGAAGAGCTTCAGACAATTAGAATTTCGATCCCGGAATCTCAAGTACGGGATCCGGAACAGGTTGCTCGAATGCAGAACGCCATTCGGGACAAGATTGCAGCAATCCCCGGTGTCAGTTCCGTTGCGTTTTCTGGCTCGATGCCGATGGACGGGTTCTTTAGCGGGGATGCAGTTTGGGCGGAAGACAAGACATACCCGGCCGGCCAGTTCCCTCCAGTTCGCCGGTTCAAGTGGGTTTCACCCGGCTTCTTGGGGAGTATGGGGACACGATTGACTGCTGGGCGGGATTTCACCTAGACCGATATCTACGACCACAGACCTGTGACCATGGTGTCCGAAAACATGGCGCGCGAACTGTGGGGTGAACCGGCCGCAGCCGTAGGCAAGCGAATCCGCATAGCCGGGCGGGGCGCTCCGGACTGGCGGGAAATCGTAGGCGTGGTACAGGACGTGCGCGACGACGGTGTTCAGCAGAAGGCCCCCACGATCGTGTACTGGCCGTTCCTGATGGAGAATTTCTGGGGAGATTCCAAATATATCGTGCGCTCGGTTGCGTTTTCGATCCGCAGCAAGCGCGCCGGGAACGAAGCCTTCCTAGACGAAGTGCGCCAGGCGGTTTGGTCGGTGAATCCGAATCTCCCGCTGGCTATGGTGCGGACTATGCAGGACATCTACGACCGCTCGATGGCGGCAACTGCCTTCACATTGGTCATGCTGGGGATTGCGGGAGCGACGGCACTGGTGCTGGGGGTTATCGGTATCTACGGCGTCATCTCGTACGCGGTTTCGCAAAGGACGCGCGAGATTGGAATTCGAGTGGCGCTAGGTGCGCAGCGGCGGGACATCGTCCGCACCGTGTTGGGGCAAGGGGGGAGAATGGCGCTGGTGGGAATCGGGCTCGGACTCGCCGCATCATTCGGATTGACGCGATTGATGACGACAATGCTGTTCGGTGTTAGCCCTACCGACCCCCTCACGTTTATTACCGTCGCCATCGTTCTGCGAGCCGTGGCGCTGCTGGCGTGCTACATCCCGGCGCGGAGGGCGATGCGTGTTGATCCGATGGTCGCGCTGAGGTACGAGTGATGCGCTGTGGCAATCACAAGGAGGGAATGTCGTGAGTTGGCTGCGAGGGTGGATCGCGCGATTGAGCGGGCTGTTCGGCAAAGAGCGGCGCGACCGCGACCTTGCCGATGAGATGGAGAGCCATCTCCAGATGCACATCGAGGACAATTTGCGCGCGGGAATGGCGCCGGAAGAGGCGAGGCGACAAGCGCTGATCAAGCTGGGCGGCGTGGAGCAGACGAAAGAAAGTTACCGCGAGCGCCGAGGCCTGCCGTGGCTTGAAACGCTGATCCGAGATGTTCGCTACGGCCTGCGCATGCTCGCTAAAGCTCCAGCCCTGACTTTCATTCTAGTGTTCACGCTGGCATTGGGCATCGGGGTGAATTCGGCGGTGTTCAGCGTGGTGAATAGTTTCCTCTTTCGTCCACTACCGGTGCCCCATCCGGAGCAGATTGTGGTGCTGGCGAGCCACCAGCAGGGAGCCCCCCTGGGCGTGACGAACCTCTCCTATGCGGATCTAAGCGATTTTCGCAAGCAAAGCGCGGATGCATTCTCCGATTTGTTCGCATATGCGCCGTACCCTATTGGGCTGAGCATTGACGGCCGCGCCCACCAGATCACGGTGAGCTGCGTTACCGGAAACTACTTTTCGGCCCTGGGGCTTAAGCCCGCCCTCGGAAGACTGTTCCTTCCGGGCGAAGGGGAAAGCCGCGGCGATGCGCCGTATCTCGTGCTCGCATACTCGTACTGGCAGACCAAGTTTGGCGGGGATCGGAGCGTAGTCGGCAAAGAAGTTCGCGTGAATGGCAACCCGGTGACGATTGTTGGCGTTGCCCCGGAAGGGTTTCACGGAACCTACTCGGTCCTGGATATGGACGGTTATCTGCCGCTGGACATGTTCGTGCCGGGTCCGGAGGTGGAGGGCTTATTCACGGATCGTCGGATGCGAGCCCTGAGGGCGATGGGCAGGCTGAAGCCCGACGTGAAAGTGGCGCAGGCGCAAAGCGTCGCCAGCGTGATTGCCGAGCGCCTGGCCAATCAGTATGCGGACGCGGACAAAGGCGTATCCGTTCGGGTGGTACCGGAGACGCTGTCCCGGCCTTCGCCCGACGTCGGAACCATGATTCCGGCTGTAGCGGGACTGTTCCTGCTCCTGGCTGGGATGGTCCTGCTTCTAGCCTGCTTGAACGTGGGTAATATCCTCATCGCCCGCGCCACGGTGCGCCAGCGTGAGATGGCCATCCGGTCCGCGCTCGGAGCCGGCCGCGGGCGGCTCGCACGCCAGGTTCTGACGGAGGCGATTCTGCTGGCGATACTGGGTGGCGCGGCAGGAGCGATTCTGGGCGCCTGGGCGAGCGGCTCGGTCAGCTCGATGCTGCCCAAGACCAACCCACCTTTCCATTTCGACTTTAGCTTTGATTGGAGGGTTTTTGCGTACACCCTCGGGGCCGCGCTTTTCACCGGGTTCATTGTCGGTCTCTGGCCGGCTTTGCGCGCCTCTCGCGCGAATCTGAATACGGTATTGCACGAAGGGGGGCGAGGCGATTCCAGCGGGGCGAATCGTCACCGGGTGCGGAGCGCTCTGGTGGTTGTCCAGGTGGCGGGTTCGCTGGCTCTGCTGATCGCCGCAGCGCTCTTCGTACGCAGCTTGCACCGCGCCGAGCGGTCCTATCTGGGCTTCAATCCCGATCATCTCTTGAATGTAATCGTCGACCCGCATGAGATCGGCTACGACGAAGCTCGCACGAACGCGCTCTATCGCGAACTTGAAGACAGGGTCCGTGCCCTGCCCGGAGTGCAAGCGGCGAGCCTCTCGTTTAACTTTCCCATGGGTGCCTTCACAGACGGCAGGCAAATCGAAGTGGAAGGACATCCACTGCCCGCGGGACAGCAGCCGCCCATCGCCCTCTTCAACCGCGTCGATCCGGCATATTTCGAAACGATGCAAGTGCCCTTGTTGCGGGGACGTGCATTCGCCGATTCCGACAATAAAACCGCAGTGCCGGTGGCGATCGTGAATCAAACGATGGCAAGCAAATTCTGGCCCGGCGAAAACCCGATCGGCAAGCGCTTTCGGGTGGTGGGCCCGAAGGAACGCTTCGTGGAAATCGTCGGGATGGCGGGAAACGGCCAATACATGCTCATGGGGGAATCCCCTCAGTCGTTTTTTTACCTCCCATTGGCGCAGTCTTTCACTTCGATGCGAACGTTGCAGATTCGTTCCAGTGTTCCTCCGCAATCGTTGCTCTTGGACGTGCAGGAGCAAATCAGGAAACTCGCACCGGATTTGCCGATCTTCGATGCCGAAACGATGGAGCAGGCCCTCAACGGCCCCAACGGTTATTTCGTTTACCGCTTCGGCGCGACGATGGCGGGAGTAATGGGATTCGTCGGATTGATGCTGGCAACCGTGGGTGTCTACGGAGTGATGTCCTTCTCAATGGCACTGCGCACGCGCGAGATTGGCATCCGCATGGCGCTGGGAGCGAATCGCCACAACATTCTGAGGCTGGTTGTCCGCCAAGGACTGACCATCGTATTGGCGGGAGTCGGCGTGGGCCTCATAGGCGGCTGGGCAATGACGCGCGCCATGGCGCGTTTCGCTGCGGGCCCCAGCAATGCAGGTTTCTGGATTTTCTCTGGGGCGGCGCTGGTGATGGTGTGCGTGGCGCTGCTGGCGTGTTGGATACCCGTGCGGCGAGCGATGCGGGTCGATCCCATGGTGGCCCTGCGGCATGAGTGAGTTCTGGAAGCTAGAGGCTGGAGGCTGGAGGCGGAAAGCGGAACTGCAGAAAGCAATTTTAGTCGCGAGTGGCTGGAAAAAGAAGGGACGCGAAGAATGATCAAGCTGGCTAACGTTGAAAAATCGTACCAATCCGGCGCTGGGCGGACATGGGTGCTGCGCCGCATCGATCTAGAAATTAGCGAGGGGGACTTCGTTACGATTATGGGACCGTCCGGAGCGGGAAAGTCCACGTTGATGGGGATCGTCGGAATGCTGGATGGTGACTGGAAAGGCGAATACTTCCTGGCCGAGCACGCGGTGCACAAGATGGACAATCGGCGGCGCGTCGAGCTGCACAAGCAATACATTGGCTTCGTCTTTCAGCAGTATCACCTGCTCGACGATCTTACCGTCGCGGAAAATCTCGATTTGCCGTTGTCGTACCGCGATATCAGGAAATCGCAGCGCCAGGCGCTGGTGGCGGACATTCTCGATCGCTTCCAGATCGTCGGCAAAAAGTCGCTGTATCCGAATCAGCTTTCGGGCGGGCAACAGCAACTGGTGGCCGTGGCGCGCGCGGTGATTGGCAAGCCGAAATTGATTTTGGCGGACGAGCCCACCGGCAGCCTTCATTCAAGCCAGGGAAAAATGATCATGGATTTGCTGCGGAAGCTCAACGAGGAAGGTACGACGATTATCCAGGTGACGCATAACGACGCGTGGGCCGCATACGGCAGCCGCATCATTCAACTCGCCGACGGCTGGATTGTAGGCGGCCAAGCGAATGCGGGCGCAGCGTGACGCTCAGGCGCGGCGCGATCGCGAGTTGGCTGACGATCACGGGAGGGGTTCAGCCCGGAACGCATATCTTTGTGTGCCCAGGCAAAGCTTGTTTGGTTGAGAGATTTGTTTCTTGACACACTGGCGTCTTAGTGTTACACGATGTAACATACGGCGGCGGCCCCCCAAGGCGTGTCGCCGCAGATTTCCGTGTTATATAGATGGCCAATTGGCTAACAATCTGGAACGGGCTCATGGGCAGTAGTGGGTTGGAGCCGCTATGAGCGAAGCGAATACCAAGTTCGGCAAGCAAGGGAGAGAAAGTTCTCGCGATCGTCGTGGCTTGCCGTGGCTCGAAACGCTATTCCAAGACCTGCGCTTCGGCGCCCGCATGCTCCGGAAGAATCCCGGATTCACGGCGGTTGCCTTGCTCACGCTGGCACTGGGCATCGGCGCGACTACCGCGATCTTCACCGTGGTGGACAAAGTCCTTCTGCAACCGCTGGCCTATCCCGACCCAGACCGAATTGTAGTCATGATGCAGTCATACACCGGTGGGACGAGTCCGATCATTTCGATCCCCAAATACATGATGTGGCGCGAGCAGCCCCGGATCTTCCAGGAGTCCGCGCTTTACGGCTTCCCGGGCACGCTGCGCGTCAATGTGATTGGAGGGGACCAACCCGAGCAACTCCGTGCCACGCGCGTGTCGGCGGGTTTCTTTTCTCTCTACGGTGTTCGACTGGTAGCCGGCCGTAATTTCACCGCAGAGGAGGATGCTCCCGGCGGGCCGCCGGTGGTGGTGATCAGCAACGGCCTCTGGCGTAACCGATTCGGTGCGGACCCCCATATCGTGGGCAAGGCGATCGATCTCGACAATACCGACTACACCGTGATTGGCGTCATGGCTCCTTTCTACAATCCAGACCTGCTCTTGGGAGACATGTGCTTCCCGATGCAAGCCGATCCGAACAGCAGCAATCATGGAAACGATTTGTTTGGCGCGGCGCGGCTAATGCCCGGAGTCACTCTGGCCATGGCAAAGGCTGCCACGCAAATAGTGGCCGAGGAATTTCGCAGGAAGTATCCGACGGAGATGGGTCCGAAACAGGCATTCACGGTCGAGACCATCTACGAAGTGCGGCTTGCAGGTGTGCGTACGTCCCTGCTCGTTCTGTTAGGCGCCGTTGGCTTCGTGCTGCTGATCGCGTGTGCGAACGTGGCAAACCTGATGCTGGCGCGAGCCACCCTGAGGAAACGCGAGATCTCGCTGCGAGCGGCACTGGGTGCCGGGCGCGGGAGAATCGTCCGGCAGGTGCTGACCGAGAGCGTACTACTGTCCTTGGCAGGCGGAGCGCTGGGCATGTATCTCGGCTACTTCGGCGTGCGTTCGCTGCTGGCTATCAATGCGGGAGACGTCAATGGTGGTGGCGTGCTTCCGCGAATCACCGACCCTTCGGCGATCACTTTGGACTGGCGTGTGCTGCTGTTTGCGCTGGCGATTTCGGTGCTCACGGGAGTGCTTGCTGGACTAATCCCGGCGATCAAAGCCTCGCAGGTCGATCTGGTGGCGACCCTCAATGAGGGCGGCGCGCGTTCGGGCGCCGGGATTCACCACAACAAAACACGATCCGTGCTGGTGGTGACCGAAATGGCGCTGGCGATGGTCCTGCTCGTGGGTGCGGCATTGCTGATCCGCACGTTTCACGATTCGGTCAGCGTGGACCCGGGATTTCAAACGCACAACATTCTCACGATGGACATGTCTCTGCGCGGAGTGCGCTTTCAAAAAACGGCCTCCGTTGCGGAGGTTGTCCGCGAAGGCCGACAGCGACTAGAGAGCCTGCCGGGAGTTGAAGCTGCGGCCACGGCTTGTTGCCTGCCGCTTGAGGGCGGCTACGGACTCCCCTTTAACATCGAGGGCCGTCCGCCAACCGACGGCCCCTATTCGGGCGGCGGAGGTTGGCGCAGCGTCTCGCCGGACTATTTCGAGGTATTTCACATTCCATTGCTGCAGGGACGGACATTCGGCGAGCGCGACGACGGCGGCGCTGAGCCGGTCGTGGTGATTAACCAGGCGCTGGCAAAGCAATTTTGGCCCAAGGGAGATGAAATCGGCGCGCGCATCACCATCGGAGGGGGCTTGGGCCCGGAATTCAAAGATCCTCCCAGGGAAATTGTCGGAGTCGTCGGCGATGTGCGGGACAACGGCCTCAACGACAAGCCCACGCCCACGATGTACGTGCCCATCGCGCAGGTGAACGATAGCCTGACCGCGCTCGACGCCACGCTCATCCCGATGCAATGGATAATTCGCACACGCGTGGAGCCCCACTCCCTCACCTCCCAACTCGAGCGCGAACTCCGCGTCGCCAGCGGCGGGTTACCCGTCGGCAGCGTCCAGTCGATGGATCAAGTGGTTGCCCACTCCATCGCGCAGGAGGAATTCAACATGACTCTACTCACTATCTTTGCCGGCATCGCGCTGTTACTGGCGGCGGTCGGAATCTACGGGATCATGGCGTATTCAGTACAACAGCGGACGCAAGAGGTCGGCATCCGTATGGCGCTGGGGGCTAGCCCGCGAGACGTGCGCCGAATGATGGTGACTCAAGGCATGGTTCTCGCTTTCATTGGAGTAGTGCTCGGAGTGGCAAGCGGTCTCGCGCTGACGCGAGTGATGCGCAGTTTACTGTTTGGAGTGAAGCCGTGGGATCCGATCGTGTTTGTCGTGACCGCGATTCTGCTGAGCGTTGTGGCATTGTTCGCCTGCCTGATTCCTGCTCGCAGGGCCTCGCGGGTGGATCCAATGGTGGCGCTGCGATATGAGTGAGGCGATTTCATGGATATAGCGCGATCGGAAGAAGAAAAACGGCGGAGGCGGTTAAGGCGCTTTATGTACGCCGGAGCCGGATTACTACTAGTCATCATAATTACTGCTGCGCTTTCGCGGCTGAAGCCGGCGGCGCCCACCGTGGATCGTTCCACCGTTTGGACGGACACCGTAAAGCGCGGGCCGATGCTGCGTGACGTTCGCGGACTCGGAACGCTCGAGCCGGAAACCATATGGGTTATCCCCGCAGCAACGGACGGGCGCGTCGATAAGCGCTATTTGCTTCCCGGAACTCCGGTGAGGGCGAGCAGCGTGATTCTGGATTTGAGCAATCCGCAGTTGCAGCAAGAGGCCCTCGATGCCGAATACCAGTTGAAGGGCGCGCAGGCCGCCTACCTGCAGACCAAGGCGCAGCTTGAGAATCAGCTCATGGACAAGCGCACGCAAGCCGCCAGTGTTTCTTCGCAATACCGGACTGCCGAGATGCAAAGGCAGGCGCTGGAGCAGCTCGGCAAGCTTGGTTTGAAGGCCGAGATCGATGTGAAAACCGCCGAGGTGCAAGCCGAAGAACTGGCCAAGCAAAACGATCTCGCAGAGAAGGAAGTACAAACATTTGCGAATTCGATCGAAGCGCAGCTGGCCGTACAGCAGGCCAATGTCGATCAGAAGCGAGCGCTCGATGCGCTGAAAAAATCGCAGCTCGAGGGGATGCATGTGCGGGCCGGCATCGATGGCGTGCTGCAAGAGCTCGACGTGGACGTGGGGCAACAGGTAGCACAGGGAGCGCCGCTCGCGCGTGTCGCCCAGCCAAAGCTGTTGAAGGCGCAGCTCAAAATTGCCGAGACGCAGGCGAAGGACATCGAGATCGGCGAAAAGGCTTCGATTGATACGCACAACGGCCTGATTGCGGGCCACGTGATGCGCATTGATCCATCGGTGGTGAACGGTACGCGCACCGTGGATGTAAAGCTCGATGGTCCGCTGCCGCCTGGCGCCGTGCCGGACCTGAGCGTTGAAGGCACGATTGAAATCGAGCGCCTCGCGGACGTGCTCTATGTGGGTCGCCCGGTGCACGGCGATGCCGATAGCACGGTGGGCCTGTTCAAGCTGGTTGACGACGGCAAGGAAGCGGTGCGCACTCCCGTGGAACTGGGGCGCGTATCCGTGAATTCCGTGGAAATTCGCAAGGGCTTGCATGTCGGCGACGAAGTGATCTTGTCGGACATGTCCGCGTCGGACAATGTCGACCGCGTGGAATTGAGATAAGCGCGATGATTCAATCGCAACGAGAGGAGCGAAAATGAATGCCACAGCCGAGTCGCTGATTCGCCTGGAAAGCGTGAGCAAGGTGTTTCACACCGAGGAAGTGGAGACCCACGCGCTCAGCGGCGTGCAACTGGACATCAAGAGCGGCGAATTTGTTTCCATCGCCGGGCCTTCGGGCTGCGGCAAGTCCACGCTGCTATCGATTCTGGGTCTCCTCGATTCGCCGACAGAAGGCAATTACTGGATTCACGCCGAGCCGGTGGAAAGGCTTTCTCTAGCCTCCCGCACGCGCATTCGCAATCGCGAGATTGGCTTCATCTTTCAGGCATTCAACCTGATCGGCGATCTCACGGTTTTCGAAAATGTCGAGTTGCCTCTAACCTACCGCAGCATGGGCGCGGCGGAGCGCAAGAAACGCGTGCAGGAAGTGCTTGATCGAGTCGAAATGGCGCACCGGGCAAAACACTATCCATCGCAGCTTTCAGGGGGCCAGCAACAGCGTGTAGCGGTTGCGCGCGCGTTAGCTGGTCAGCCGTCCATTCTGCTGGCCGATGAGCCGACTGGAAATCTCGATTCGAAAAATAGCGAAGCGGTGATGGAACTGCTGCGCCAACTGCACGGCGAAGGCGCCACGATCTGTATGGTCACGCACGACCCGCGTTACGCTGGCATTGCCGATCGCACCGTTCACCTAATGGATGGCTGCATCGTCGAAGAAGAAAAGGTAGGTGTGCGAGACCCGCGCGTGTATTAGGGGGAAAACGGGCCTCGCACTATTGAAGGTTTGCTTCCCGCCCACCCGCAGCAGACGAAGAGCCAAACTCCGCATCCCGCAAGCCATTGCTGACCAATCAATTACAATGGATAGCGCCGGTGCCAGCAGGCAAATTCTGCCCGGCCCAACCGCAAATTGCACGGCGGCACTAAAGGCGCGCCTTAGATTTCGCCTATAATTGCCTCGGCTTCGATTTCCACAAGCATCTCCGGAGCGATCAGCCGGCTTACTTCAACCATGGCCGTCGCCGGACGAATCTCGCCGAAAAATTCGCCATGCGCGCGACCGATCTTCTCCCAATCCGCAATGTTGGTGACGAACATGCGCGTCCGCACCACGTCGGCCATCCGCGCGCCCGCCTTCGCCAACGCGGATTCGATGTTGCGCAGGGCCTGGATCGTTTGCGCGTAGGGATCGCCGGAGCCCACGATTTGGCCCTGCGCGTCCGTCGCGGTCGTGCCCGAAACATGGACGTACATCCCCATGCGGACGGCCCGCGAATAGCCGATGATCGGTTCCCACGGTCGTCGGATGAAATGTTTTCTCGTTTCATTGTTTCTCCCGTGTAATTGTCAGCTTTCCGCGTAAGCCTGTTTGACGATCATGGATCGAAGCGCGCGCTCAACTCAGGCGGCATGATCGGACATAGTTCGTCACGCCTGCCAAAGATGCGATACCGAATTCGCGCGATGAAGTCATAGATCAAGTCGCGAAGAGGCCGCGGAATCATCGCCAGCGCGCCCGCCAAGGTCCTCCAGCCGCCGCCCAGCCGCCGAAATATGTGAACGAATGCATCCGAGCGGGTGAGCGTAGCGCCATCTTCCGTCAGCACAACTATGGTGTCCGGCAATTTGGCGCGCCGCTGGCCGAAACTCGCGACGCATAGGTCGTGCCTTGCAGCGGAGCGAAGCGAAAAGCGCGGCCTGACCGGTCGTGCCTCAGCACGAACCTCACGGCGTGGTCACACAATCCGCAGTGACCGTCGTAGAAAACGAACTCGGCGTCGGGCCCCATGCGCGGCACGGTGCCAAAAGCATAGCACGCGCGCCCAGCGGGTTTTGGTTTCGCTGCGTCGCCGGATCGTCCTCGGCCATTCACAAACTGCCGCTGGACACTCTTTCGCGAAGCCTCTAAGCTACACCCGAGCCGCCTAGCCACAGGAGCACGCGCAGTCGTGAAGTGCCACAGCATCCTCGAAGCCGTCGCCGATACGCCGCTAATCCGTCTGAATCGCGTGGCCAAGGATGTGCCCGCCGAAGTATATGTTAAGGCCGAATATCTCAATCCAGGCGGTTCGATGAAGGACCGCATCGCCGTCCACATGATTGACGAAGCCGAGCGAAAAGGCCTGTTGCGTCCTGGCGGGACGATCGTCGAAGGCACCTCGGGCAATACGGGCATGGGACTCGCGCTAGTGGCGGCCGTGCGAGGCTACAAGGTAGTCTTCACCATCAACGACAAGCAGTCGCGCGAAAAAATTGATCTGCTGAAGGCTTTCGGCGCGGAAGTAATCGTATGCCCCACGGCGGTCGAACCTGAAGATCCCGCAGCTATTATTCTGTAGCGAAAAAACTCGCGCGCGAAATCCCCAACGCCTACTACCCAAATCAATACGAGAATCAAGCCAACCCCGACGCGCACTACCGCGCCACAGGTCCCGAAATCTGGAAAGACACCGAAGGCAAAATTACGCATTTTGTTTGCGGTCTGGGTACGGGCGGAACCGCCAGCGGCGCCGGCCGTTATCTAAAGGAACAGAACCCCAAAGTGAAAGTAATTGGCGTCGATCCGTACGGTTCGCTCTATTACGAATATTGGAAAACCGGCAATATCGGCAAGGCCCGCACCTACGTCGTCGAAGGGATCGGCGAGGACATTCTCCCCGGGACAATGGATTTCTCGGTGCTGGACGATATCATTCAGGTAAATGACGAAGAATGCTTTCTGTGGGCGCGGCGGCTCGCGAAGCGCGAAGGTATCTTCACCGGTGGCTCGGGAGGCGGCTGCGTGTCCGCGGCCCTGCGCCTGGCCAAAGACTGCCATAAGGGCGATCTTATCGTCGGATTGCTGCCGGATTCCGGCACACGTTACCTTAGCAAAATCTTTAACGACGGCTGGATGCGCGAGCTTGGCTACGCGGATACGGAAGTCACGCTCACCGCTGCCGATTGTATCCGCGTGAAGCGCCAGAACGGTAAGACGCGCGACCTCATCGTCGTCGGCCCGAATCGCACCGTATTTCAGGCTCTTCAAACCATGCAGCAGCAGGATATTTCCCAGCTTCCCGTCTTCGAGGACGACCGCTCGATCGGCACTGTCTTCGAGGATCAAATCCTGATCTCGCCCTGCAGGGGAAGGAACTTCGCAAACTGATTGTCCGTGAGGTGATGGGTACGGCCCTGCCGCAAGTCGCCGCCAACGCTCCAGTCGAGCGGGTTACTCACCTGCTAAGCCATGAAAGCCCCGCCGTCTTCGTCGAAATGGAAACAGGCAATCTCGAGGTCCTCACCAAGTTCGATCTAATGGATACGATCGCCGGCTTGGTCGGCCAGAAGCGCTGATCTGCACGATCTGCTCCGCCAGTTGGAACGCCTAGGAAACCAGGTAACCCGCGCGAAACTCACCACCCGGCAAGGCCCGGGAATTGTACCTCGAACAAATTATTTCTTGACACCCCTCTTCCCGATGTGATACTCCCCCTTACAAGTAATTTTAGGAAGTACTTTGAAGCAGGGTTGTTGTCCCTTGGGTCGGCTTCGGGTTTGGGTGGTGTTGCCAAAAATGGGGGTGGGTGATGAGCAAGTATTTCGCACGTCCGAAGTTCGTTCTTTTCCTGTTGGTTTGCCTCGCTGTGTTGTGTGCGTGTACCTCTCTGGTTTGGGCGCAATCGGC
>CAVPCI010000004.1:0-135789 GCA_963702375.1 uncultured Acidobacteriota bacterium | reverse complement strand
CCGGGACAATTCCCATGATTCTTCTCGGCTTGCATATACGGCACGGCGCGTGGAGCATGTTTCAGTCTCTCGGAATAAATCATCCGCGCCACACTCCCATACTCAAAAAAGGAGCTGCCGCGATTGCAATCATCCTGGTGGCTGGATACATTTCGATACCGATCAGCGTGCCTTGCCGGGCCGCCGTATTAACGTTTTCTATCTGATACATGGAACGAATTCTCGTATACCCTCCGGTCCAATAGAAAGTAAGTGGGATAGCGCGCGCTTTGAAATGAAGCTGGTGAATCCGGCTAATAAGCGTAAGTATTCCATCATTGTTGTCGGCTCCGGCTTGGCGGGCGCGGCCGCGGCTGCGAGTCTTGGCGAACTGGGCTATAACGTTAGCTGCTTTTGTTTCCAGGATTCTCCACGGCGCGCCCATTCCATCGCGGCGCAGGGCGGCATCAACGCGGCCAAGAATTACCAGAACGATGGCGACAGCATTTTCCGCCTTTTCTACGACACAGTGAAGGGCGGCGATTTTCGCGCCCGCGAAGCCAACGTTTATCGTTTGTCTCAGATCAGTGTTCAAATCAGGCACGCCAGAATTGCGCCCGCGGCTTCCTTGGTGCGCTCACTTTTTTCTCCGGCTGGTCCTACGCAAGACGGACATCCGTTTTCGCATGGACAGGCCGCGACTAGCTCCTGCGTGCGGCGCAAGAGCAAATCGTGGACACGGTAGAGCGGCTCGCTGAAGCCCCCGTCGCCGGGATACGCGTCATAGATGTACAAATTCGGCTCGAAGAATTCTCTGGTCGCGGCTACATCGCGGATCGAGCCTGTAAATTCTTGCCACTCAGTTTCAATCCCGGCGCTGGGTGGGCGCTCGCCCACGGCCGTGCCGAGATCCCGGCGATCGCACATCAGGAGCAACGCAGCCATCGATTCCAGGTCGAACAGCAACTCGAAGATTCCGCTCGTCCGTCGGAAAGGGCGAAGGGAAGGGCCTCCAACAATTCGCGATCAAGCGTGATCCAGAAGGCAGTGGTATGCATTTCGTTTTCGGGAAGTTCGAGTTTTCCGTCGCCTACATTTTCGTTGGTGAAGAATTTTACTTTTTTGAAGCCGATGACTTGGGAGCGAACGAGAACGTCTCCGTGGGCACGGCAGGCGCTGCTAGCGACGGGGCGGACCTCAGGGGTTGAAACCCCAGAGGGGTGCGTGCGAGTCGGCACGGCTGAAGCCGTGCCCTGCGGAAGCTCTGACCCCCTAAGCCCCGTACCTCTGTGGCGGGGGGAGGCAATGGCGCGATCGAAGAGGGATTTCCCGCGACGGCATTGGGACGCCAGCCCCGTGCCTCGCTGCGGGGCCTGACCGCACTTCGTCCGGAAGTGCAAAGCTGGCAGGCCCCTCCGCTCGAAATGACGGATTGGCGGCGCCAGATGAGAGTGTGGAATCGGGTATGCGGTCTTCTTCGGCGATTTCGAGGACGCGGACCTGGGTGTAGCGGATTGCGTCCGTGTAGTAATCGACGTTCACGGCCTTGACGTAGGCTTTGCGCCGATCGAAATCGAGGCGCTCGACGTGATATTGCTGGCCCTGGTGAAGATAGATCGCCTTGGGATGAACCGTGGTGAGCGCGGATGAGAAATCCACCTCGCCGATCACTTCGGGGCCACCTTTCTTGAAGCGGTCAAGGTTGCCATCGTCTTCCGCGGCGGTTTCCACAATCACGAAATTATCGGAAGTGACTGAGCGAAGGCTGACGGTATCCGCCGGATAGGCTTCCTGCACCCAATGCCAATTGCCGCCGCTGCGATGGAAAAATCCGGCATCGGCGAGGCGCTCGCAGAGATTGGAAAGATCGACGGCGCCGAATCGCTCGTCCGGTGAGATGGGGAGCTCGAAGGCGGCGCACTTCAGGTGGTTGACGAGAATTTCCAGATTATCGGCCTGGACATAGGCGTGTTCAGGCGAGCGGCCGAAAAAATATTCCGGGTGCTGGACAATGAACTGATCGAGCGGCGCAGACGAGGCCACGAATACGGCGCAGGAAGTGCCGCTGCGGCGTCCGGCGCGTCCGGCACGCTGCCAGGTGGAGGCGATCGAGCCGGCATAGCCGGCCATCACGCAGGCATCGAGCGAGCCGATATCGATTCCCAACTCAAGCGCGCTCGTGGCGACGACGCCGCGGACGCGTCCCTCGCGCAAACCGCGCTCGATTTCGCGGCGCTCGTTAGGCAGGTAACCCCCGCGATAGCCCCGAATGGGTTCAGGCGAGCCCGGCTGCGACGGATTGGCCTGCTGCAAATAGGTGAGCAGCACTTCGGTGTGCAGGCGGCTATTGGCAAAAACGATGGTTTGCAGCTTTCGCGCGAGAAGTTCCTTGGATACGCGCGCGGTTTCGTTCAGGTAGCTGCGGCGGATACCGAGATTCCGATTGACCATCGGCGGATTGTAGAAAACGAAAAGCTTTTCGGCGGCGGGCGCGCCATTTTCTTCGACGGTCTCAACAGGGCGTTCGATCAATTGCGAAGCAAGTTCGCCGGGATTCGCAATCGTCGCCGAGCAGCAGATGAATTGCGGCGCGGAACCATAAAATCGCGCGATGCGCGCGAGACGGCGCAGCACGTTGGCCAGATGGCTGCCGAAAACGCCGCGATACGTGTGCAGCTCGTCGATCACGATGTAGCCGAGATTTTCAAACAGGCGCATCCATTTGGTGTGGTGCGGCAAGATGCCGGTGTGCAGCATGTCCGGGTTGGTGAGAATCACATGGGCGCGTTCGCGGATGGCTTTGCGCGCGTCGCTGGGCGTGTCGCCGTCGTAGGTGAACACGCCGAAGAGGGGCTCCTGAAGGCGCGTGGCGAGGTCGTGAAGTTCCGCGAGTTGATCTTGCGCCAGAGCTTTTGTCGGAAAGAGGTAGAGCGCGCGGGTATCCGGATTTTCCAGAATCGAGTTGAGTATTGGCAGGTTGTAGCAGAGCGTCTTGCCGGAGGCGGTGGGAGTGACAACGACGAAATCTTTTCCGGCGCGCGCCAAATCAGAGGCCGCGGCTTGATGCGAATAAAGGCGCTCGATGCCTTTGGCGCGATAGGCAGTGGCCAGTTCGTGGCGTACCCAAGACGGCATGGGGCAGAAGCGGGCCTGGCGCGCGGGGAAGTGCTTGATGGCGGTGAGGACGTCATCGTGGCGATACCGAGCCGAAAGGGTGGCGAGGACCTCTTCCACGGTTTCCAAGGTCGATTGCGAACGTGAGGCCAAACCGTTGGATGGCGCCGCCATAACTTCCTCCCAGAAAGCGCTGGCCGATAAGGGCCTGCGCTGTGCTTCCAGGCCGCCAGATTCGCTTTTTGTTCGCTGAAGCTAGCATGAGTTGAATCGTCCGCGCAACACTATTTCTCGGGGGCATTTTCAATGTGAATACAAGTCTTTGTCTATTAGCAACTTAAAGGGATGTTCTGTATTTTCCCAAGGCAATTCCACCCTTAGATCGCAATAGGCTAAGAACGCATCATATGTATGGAGGCATAACATAATGTGGAACTCAGCGCTGAAAGGCACGGCAGGGTTGTTCCTGGCGGCGATCCTAAGCGCTCCAGCCTGGGGAGTATCAGACCATCCTGGGACGGCTTATCCGGGAACGTTGAACTACGTTGAAGGGCAAGTTTCGATTGGATCGCAGCCAGTGGATTCGAAGTCGATCGGAACGGCACAGCTTGGCGCCGGGGAGACAATCACGACGCAGCTCGGCAAAGCCGAAGTGCTGCTTACGCCGGGCGTGTTTCTGCGCGTGGGCGATAGCAGCGAAGTGAAGATGATTGCGCCGAACCTGACGGATACCGAAGTGGCTATTCAAAAGGGCGAGGCGACGGTCGAGGTAACGAACATACATCCAGAGAATCGTTTGATTATCGACGAAGGCGACGCGGCGACCCGCCTGGAGAAGAAGGGATTTTACGATTTCAACGCGGATCAGGGAATCGTAAGGGTGTTTAGCGGGCAGGCAGAGGTTCAGGAAAACGATCGGAGCGCCAAGCTAAAGGGCGGCCACGAAGTGATGCTTGCGGCCGAAAACTTGCAGGCTCATGGCTTCGATAAGAATGCATACGAAGGAGACCTCTACAACTGGAGCAAGCTGCGTTCGTCATACATGGCGGAAGCGAATGCCGATGTGGCGCCGATCTACGAAGGGTACGGGCCCGGATGGTACGGCGCAGGATGGTATTGGGATCCTTGGTTGAGCAGCTATGCGTTCGTACCCGGCGGCGCGGACTCTTCACAGCCCATTCGGATGGGGATTCTATTCACCATTTGCCTTCTATGGGGCGTATGGGGAGCCTTGGGGCTTCGGTTATGGCTACTATGGTCGCGGCTTTCATGGGCGCGGATATTATCGGCGGAGGCCGGGCGTCGAACGCGGCTTCGGCGGATACCACGAGCGGTGGCGCACGCGGCTTTGGTGGCGGAGGCTTTCCTGGAGGCGGAGGCGGCGTTTCCATGGTGGCGGAGGCACGGCGGTTTCGGAGGAGGACACCGGTAACGTTGGCTGCGATAATTGAGAGGATGACTAGCGGGGCGCGAGATGCGTCCCGTTTTTTTTCAGCCCGTGCACGAGTGAACCTGGCGCATAGGTAGCCAAGCATGTTTGCCGGGCACGACTGATCCCCCAGGCTTGACTAGCCGTCGACCTGGACGCTGCTCCCGCTGTGCCCCTACAACTGCAAAAGCGAAACGACAATCGACGCGACGGCGCGAGGCGAAGAGCTACAGAGTTTTTGAGAAGAGGGGCTTCTGGTCCATTTGCTGCTCGTGGAGGTAACGATCGAAGACCATGGCGATATTGCGGATGAAGATTCGTCCTAGCGGGGTGACGCGTATTTCGGTTGAATCCGGCGTGACCAGACCGTCGGCGGCCGGTTCCTCGAGGCTAGCAATTTCCGGAGCGAAGTATTCGTCAAATGAGATGGCAAACGCGTGCTCGATTTCTTGCTTGGAGATCACCGTGTGGCAGAGCAGACGGCCGATCACGGTGCGGCGGATTATGTCGTCCTGCGAGAGGCGGTAGCCGCGCATGGTGGCGATGCCGCGCTCGGAGACGGCGGTTTGATACGCGGGAATTTCCCGGCGATTTTGCGCGTACGATTCGCCGATGGAGCTGATCGCGCTCACTCCCATGCCGTAAAGGTCGGTGCCCGCCTTGGTCGTATAGCCCTGAAAATTGCGGTGCAGCGTGCGATCGCGCTGGGCGGTCGAGAGCTCGTCCTCCGGGCGCGCGAAATGGTCCATTCCGATGTAGATGTATCCTGCGTCAAGAAATCTTTCCAAGCCGGCGCGAAATATGCGGAACTTCTCGGGTCCCTCCGGCAGGTGCGCGGCAAATGCGCCCTGCTGCTTTTTGAGCCAAGGAACGTGCGCGTAGCTGAACATGGCCACGCGGTCGGGCGCGAGAGTGAGCACCTGGTCGACGGTGTGCTCGAAGCTGGCGGCGGTTTGATACGGCAGACCGTAGATTAAATCCACGTTGAGGCTTTGGAAGCCGAGTTCGCGCGAGGTTGCGATCAGGTCGCGCGTCATTTCATAGGGCTGTACGCGATGAATGGTCTCCTGCACCTTGGGCTGAAAATCCTGAATGCCCATGCTGAGTCGGTTGAAGCCGAGCTTGCGAAGAGTTTCCAAATGCGCGCGGCTGGTGACGCGCGGGTCGATTTCAATTCCGATTTCGGAGTCCGGCGCGAAAAAGAATCGCTCACGCGTGTATGCGAAGAGGTCTTCGAGTTGCGCGGGCGAGAGATATGTGGGAGTGCCGCCGCCCCAGTGGAACTGGATTACCGCGCGTTTGCGGGAAACCATTTGCGCGACGTGGTCGATTTCTTGCTTGAGCGCAGCGAGGTAGGGAATCGCCACGCTCTTATCCTTCTGAATCGAGACATTGCAGGCGCAAAAGAGGCAGAGGTTTTCGCAGAAGGGAAGATGCATGTACAGCGAGAGCGGCGTACCCCGCAAATCGGCGGTGGCGTAACGCTGTTCGAGATCGTCGGGGCCGAAATCGTCCTTCCAGACCGGAGCGGTGGGATAGCTGGTGTAACGAGGGCCGGGGCGATTGTATTTGGCGAGAAGTTCTTCGGAGATTTGACCGACGTCGAGCTTGCCATTGCGGCTCGCGCCAGCGCTTTTTGTCGCGGTTGCCGCAGGAATTGACGCGCGGACCGGCGCGGTTTGTCCCGCCTCGACAAATGCTTTGGCGCTCGCAACGGGCGTGGTCGGCAAGATTCCGTGGCCGAGATTCAAAATGTGGCCCAGGCCGCCGGTTTTTGCGATGGCTTCGCGCGCGGCGCGGCGGATGGAGGCTTCGTCGCCGAGCAGGATTTCAGGGTCCACATTTCCTTGCAGCGCGATGTGTGGGCCGAGTTTGCGACGCGCTTCGGCGAGATCGGTATTGCAATCCACGCTGAGAACGTTTGCGCCGGTTTTCGCAAGGCTGCCGAGATGCCGAGTGGAACCTTTCGCGAAAAGTATTTTGGGAACATCGACGCTGCCGAGCGCGCTGAAGATCATTTGAGTGGCGGGAAGTTCGAAGGCACCGTATTGGGCGGGAGTCAGCTCTCCCGCCCAGGTGTCGAAAAGCTGGATTGCTGATGCGCCCGCTGCGATTTGCGATTTCAGATATAAGGCGGTGACGCGCGCAATTCGCTCGAGGAGTTCGCGCACGAGCGCGGGCTGGTCGCGCAGCATCTGCTTGGCGCGCGAAATATCGCCGCGGGTCTGGCCCTCGATCATGTAGCAGGCGAGCGTCCAGGGAGCGCCGGCGAAGCCAATTACAGGCACGTTGGCGCCGGCTTCTTTGCAGATCGCGCGAATCGCGTCGGCGACAAATCGCGTCTCGCGCTCGGGATCGAAATCGCGCAGGCGCCGCACCGCGGCCATATCGCGAATTGGATTCGAGAGGATTGGGCCCGAATCGGGAACATCGAGCGGCAATCCCATGGCTTCGGCAACGATCAAAATATCGGAAAAAACGATGATCGCGTCGACGTCCAGCGCACGGAACGGCTGGATGGAAACCTCGGCCGCCAGTTCCGGCGTTTTGCAGATTTCAAGGAACGAATGCCGCGCGCGCACAGCCTGATACTCGGGCAGGTAACGCCCCGCTTGGCGCATGATCCAGACGGGAACTCGGTGGACCGGCTCGAAGCGGCAGGCGCGCAGGAACAGGTCCTTCTTATTTTCGTCGGCTCGAGGCATTGGATTGCGAGATTCCTATCGATGATAGCAGAAGCGCAAGTCCACAGAAATATTCCCAGCGGAGCCACCGGCGAGAGCGATATCTTGTCGCTAGCGGCGCGCATGCGGACGCCGGAGAAGCACTATGGCGAAAAATATCGTGATCTGCTGCGATGGAACGGGGAACGAATTCAGCGATTCCAATTCCAACGTGGTGAAACTTTACAGCGCGTTGGTGATCGATGAGCGGCGGCAGACCGGCTACTACCACCCCGGCGTCGGAACGATGGGCGCGCCGACGGCGCACAATAAATTCACCAAGGCTTGGTCTGTAATCATGGGGCTGGCGTTCGGCGCTGGATTGCTGGCCAATGTGGGCGACGCGTACCGGTATCTGATGAACGTCTACGAAGACGGCGACAATATTTTCCTTTTCGGCTTCAGCAGAGGCGCGTACACGGTGCGAGTTCTCGGCGGGATTCTGCATATGTTCGGATTGCTGCATCCCGGAAATGATGGGCTGATTCCCTACATTATTCGCCTGTACGCGAGGACGTCTCGCGAAGCGCACGGCATGACGCATACCTTCGGCGTGGCGCAGGGCTTCAAGGAAACTTTTTGCCGCGATTGCAAGCTGCACTTCGTGGGCGTTTGGGACACGGTAAGCTCCGTAGGCTGGATTTGGGACCCGGTCTGGTTGCCGTTCACGGGGCAGAATCCGGCGATCGTGAACGGCCGGCACGCAATTTCAATCGACGAGCGACGCTGCTATTTTCGCGACAAGCGATGGGGCGCGGCGCTGCCGGGACAAAATATGAAGCAAGTGTGGTTCGCGGGCGTCCATTCGGATGTGGGAGGCTCCTTCCCGGATTTGCAAAGTGGCTTATCGCAAATTGCGCTGGAGTGGATGCTTTGCGAGGCCGCGTCATTTGGATTGTTGGTTGACGCGGGAAAAGCGCAGAAGGTGCTGGGGCGGGTTCCGCCACCTCCGCCGGTTGCGCCCGACCCGGCGGCAGAAGCGCACAATTCGCTCACGTGGAAATGGTGGATCTTGGAAGTTTTGCCGCACTCTTACTACGATTTATCCACCCGGCGAAAAAAGTGGCGCATTCCGCTGGGAGCGAGAAGAGAAATTCCGGAAGGTTCCGTGCTGCATGCGAGCGTAGCCGAAAAACTTCGCGTGGATTCCGGCTACCGTCCGTCGAATCTGCCGGCGCGGCCCTGGGACGAAGAACCGGCGAATCGTTGCGATTTTTCTTAAGGAGAGAAGATGCCTTTTGAAGAGTGCCGAATGCCCGGCGACAGCGGGTTTGGCGCTATAATTACGCGACCGGGGAAGGTCCGCCCCACATGCTGAATCATACGGGATACCTGAGTCTCGCGTTGTATGTGGCGAGTTTTTGCTGCTACGCGCGGATTCTGTACGTCCCAAACGTGTGGCTGGGACGGTTGGCGACGCTCTTGCTGTGCGGCGGAATTGCGCTGCATTATTTTTCGCTGCTCCAGCGTTCGCACGGGATGCATACAGTACCGTACGACGATCTTTTTGGGTCGATGTCGCTTTTTGCGTGGCTTTTGGGAGTCACCTATCTGGGCCTGGAGACCGTGCATCGCCAGAGATCGGTGGGAGCTTTCGTGACGTTTCTGCTGGCGGCATGGATGGCCTTGCTTGGCTGGCTTGCGCCCGGCGCGCTGCCGCCGCCTCCGCAGGCGCGAGGTCCGCTGTTCGATTTTCATGTCACCCTCAATACCTGGGCGTACGCGGCTTTCGCCCTGTCGTTCGTAGTGAGTCTGGTTTACTTGGTGCAGGACCGCATGCTGCGTTCGCACCGGTCGAGCGCGGTCTTCTGGCGTTTCCCGGCTCTCAGCGTGCTGGACCGTATGGCACGCAGCAGTGTCTATGTAGGGCTGGCAACTCTGGGCGTGGGAGTGGCGAGCGGCCTCATTTGGGAGCACCGGCTGACAGGCGCTTACGCCTTGGGCGATCCGAAAGTGATCGTCACCATCGGAATCATCGCCGCGTACGTTTTGTATTTGGCGCTTTCGCGCAACGCGCGATGGCGGGGCGCCCGGGCTGCCGTGATCTGCGCGCTGAATTTCGGAGCCGTGCTCTTCAGCTATACAATCGTGAATTTGTATCTCACAAAGTTTCACCGCTTCTACTGATGGCGAGCGTTTCCAACTCGAAAAGTCTTGCGGGTCGCCGCGCAGTAGGCAGCGCTCATCTGGCGCTGATCGGCTGCAACCACCGCACGGCCCCGGTAGAGCTTCGCGAGCGCGTCGCGTTCACCTCCGAGCAAGCCTTGGAGGCCGCGGGAGAACTCCGCAAGCGGGGAATTCTCGAAGAAGCCGTGGTGCTCTCCACGTGCAATCGCAGCGAACTCTACGGCGTTCCAGCCACCTCGGGCCCCGCGGTCACCGACGCAATGGAAGATTTTCTCACCTCCTACCATCGCATCCCTCGAGCTGAACTTCATGGGCGCACCTACCGCTGGTTTGGCTCTGACGCCGTCCGGCACCTTTTCCGCGTTGCCGCTGGACTTGACTCCATGCTGTTAGGTGAAGCCGAAATCTTAGGCCAACTCCGCACGGCATATGGACAGGCGCTCGACAATGGTTCCACCGGACCAATGTTGAACCGCGCTTTTCAAGGCGCGCTCGCAGTGGGCAAGCGCGTGCGTTCTGAAACCGAAGTGGGCGCGCGCCCGATGTCGGTGGCTTTGGCGGGAGTGAAGCTCGCTGAGCGAGTTTTTGGGAATCTGAAGGGGCATAACGCGCTGATCGTCGGGGCCGGATCCGTGGCCGAGCAGGTGGTTGAGCATTTGCGGAATCGTGGTATCGGTAGTCTCCGTGTGGCGAATCGTTCGCACAACCACGCCGCGGAACTCGCCGAGCGAATGGGCGGTGAAGCGGTAGCCTGGGCGTCGCTGGAGGAGGTTCTCGGCACACCGGACATAATCGTCACCTCGGTCAGCAGCGGAGCGGTGCTCACGCGTGAAATGCTGGACGGCGCATTGGCCGCGCGCGACGGGCGCCCGGTTTTTGTCGTGGACCTCGGCGTACCGCGCAACGTCGATTCCAGCGCAACGGACCTCTACAATTTGTACCTCTACAACATCGACGATCTCGGCGAAATCGTCGAGCAGAATAAACGCGCCCGCGAAGCCGAAATCCCGCGCGCCGAAGCCATCATCGCCGAACACGTGGCGAAATTCGAATCGTGGCGCGTGGCGCTCGAAGCCGGTTCGATTGTGGACGATCTTCGCGAACAGTTTCGCAGACATCGTGAACTGCTTTTGCGCGAACGCCTCGCGAATGGCGAAGGTATCTCGCCGGAGGAGCAGCGACGCCTCGCCAGCATCACCGAGGAATTGATCGACCGCGTTCTTGACGAGCCTGCGCAGCGCCTCCGCCAGGGCAGAAGCATGTGGGGTCGCCTGGGCGCGATTGAAACCATCCGGCACATTTTTGGTCTCGACAAAAATGACGGAAAGGGCGAGGACGAGGAGTGAACCGGCTGCGCATCGGTACGCGCGGCAGCTCGCTGGCGCTGTGGCAGGCGAACCACATTGCGGATTTGTTGGCGCAGCACCACGGGATCGAGACGGAACTCGTCCGCATCCGCACGGCCGGCGATCGCCTTCAGTCCGCGCCCGTCGCGCAAGTGAATGCCGCCATCGGTTCGGAATCCGGCGCGAAAGGTATCTTCATCAAGGAACTTGAAGAGGCGCTGCTCGCCGGCGCCATCGATCTTGCCGTTCACAGCATGAAAGATGTTCCCACGGAAATTCCACGCGGCCTGGCGTTCTCGGCGATAACGCGCCGCGAAGATCCGCGCGATTGCCTGATCTCTCGCGAGGGAGCCACGCTAAAAACTCTTGCTCCCGGCGCGCGTGTGGGCACCAGCAGCCTGCGCCGCCAAGCGCAGCTTCGCCACCATCGCCCTGATCTCGAGGCGCAGGATTTGCGCGGAAACGTGGATACGCGATTGAAGAAGCTCGATGCCGGCGAATTCGACGCAATCATCCTCGCGATAGCGGGAATAAATCGGTTGGGGCTGAGCAGCCGTATCACGCAAGTCCTGCAGGAAGATGTGATGCTCCCCGCAGTCGGGCAAGGCGCGTTGGGGATCGAGACTCGCGCGAACGATGCCGACACTTCACGCTTAGCCGCCGCCCTCGATGACGCGGAAACGCGCGCCTGCATCACTGCCGAACGCGCGCTCTTGCATGAATTGCAAGGCGGATGCCAGGTGCCGCTCGGCGCGTGGGCGCATCTCGCCGACGGCAAAATTTACATTGAAGCCGCGGTTTTCTCCGCCGACGGCAGGGAGTTCGTCCGCCGCGATACGCGCGGCGCTCTGGTAAATTCCGCCGAGGTAGGTAAGCGCCTCGGCCAAATTCTGATCGGCGCAGGCGCGGACAAAATCCTCCGCCTCGCGGGACGAACCGTTGGCCAACGCTGACAAACCGCTGGCGGGAAAGCGCATCGTCATCACGCGCGCGCCCGAACAGTCTCAGGAACTCGCCAAGGCTCTCGAACACTTGGGCGCCGAAGTGATCTCGCTTCCCACGGTTTCCTTCGCGCCGCCCGAGGATTGGCAAGAATTGGATGAACAGCTGCGCCGGTTGGACCTTTTCGACGCAATCCTCTTTCTCAGCAAGAATGCGGTGCGATATATTTTTGATCGTTGCGCCCAACTCGACATAAAGTGTGAAATGCTTCAGTCCTCGAATCGCTTCATTGGCGCGGTGGGGCAGTCCACGGCGCGGGCGCTCGAGGAAGAAGGTCTTCACGTGAGCTACGTCGCAAGCGAAGGAACCGGTGAAGCGCTGGCCCGCGAGCTTCGCGAATCGCTCGGCGGCCGCCGCATATTGCTCCCGCGCAGCGACCGCGGTGACGGGCGCATCGCGAAAGCCCTGCGCGAAGCGGGCGCCGATGTTACCGAAGTGATCGGATATCGCACCACGTCGGCGCCGAATCTGGATGCGGGCATTCTTGCGCGCATCCGGCGCGCCGAAGTCGATGCCGTGATCTTCGCAAGCCCGTCAGCGTTTCAAAACTTCTACTCCGCAATCGGCGGCAAAGAAGTCGAGGAACTTTCCTCTCGAATTGATTTCGTGGCGATCGGTCCAACCACAGCCCGCTCGATACGCGAATCCAGCGCCCGCGTAGCGGTGCAAGCCGAGGAAGCGTCGGTTTCTGGCTTGGCCGGCGCGATCGCGCGGCGCTACGAGCATCCCTCGGTGCCAGCGAGGCGCGCATGACCTTCCCACTTCATCGCCCGCGCCGCCTGCGTCGCTCGGAAGCTATTCGAGGCCTCGTCCGCGAAACGCAAGTCTCGGCGCACGGTTTGGTCTATCCGATGTTTGCCTGCCCTGGGGCCAAAGTGCGCACCGAAGTCAGCTCCATGCCGGGAATCTTCCAGCAATCTCCCGATCAGATTGTAGAAGAGTGCCGCGAAGTCGCCGACCTCGGCGTTCCCGCCGTAATTCTTTTCGGCCTGCCCGAGCGCAAGGACGAAACCGGCTCGGAAGCCGCCTCGGCGACCGGTGCGGTGCAGCTCTCGATCGAAGCCATCCGCAAGGCCAAGCTCGATCTGCTGGTGATCACGGATGTCTGCCTGTGCGAATACACCAGCCACGGCCATTGCGGCGTAATCAAAGACGGCAAAGTGCTGAATGACCCCAGCATCGCACTGCTGGCCGACGCCGCTCTTTCGCACGCGCGCGCGGGCGCCGATATCGTCGCTCCATCGGACATGATGGATGGCCGCGTCGCTGCTATCCGCAGCAAGCTCGACGAAAACAGCTTTCACGATGTGGCCATTTTGTCCTACGCCGCAAAATACAGCTCAGCGTTCTACGGCCCGTTCCGCGAAGCGGCGCAATCCACGCCGCAGTTCGGCGACCGCCGCAGCTACCAGATGGATCCCGCCAACGCTCGCGAAGCTCTCCGCGAAGTCGAGCTCGATATCGCCGAAGGCGCGGATATGATCATGGTCAAGCCCGCCCTGGCCTATCTGGACGTGATCGCGCGCGTACGCGACCGCTTTGATGTACCCGTGGCGGCCTACAACGTGAGCGCCGAATACTCGATGGTCAAAGCGGCAGCGGCAAATGGCTGGATTGACGAGCAGCGCATCGTCCTCGAGATCATCACCGGCATCCAACGCGCTGGCGCTTCGATCATCCTCACCTATCACGCCAAGGACGTAGCCCGCTGGCTGAACCGTTGCTAGGCTTTATTCCCGTTCTTCTGGCTCCGCAGAGTATGTTCGACGAGATAGTTCGAACTAATCAGCTCCTCAAAGGATTTACCGGCAATTACTGGATTGCCGGGGGATGGGCCGTTGATTTGTTTCTAGGCCGCAAAACGCGAGCGCACAAGGATATTGAGATCGCCATACCACGCGACGAACAGCAGCTTCTCTGGAAGCTAGACAAAATACGGCGTATCGACTTTATGGATCATGGAATTGCCAGGGCGTGGAATGGCACTTGGCTGGATCTTCCGGTCCACCAATTGCGCTGTCATTTTGCGACTAGTGAAGTCCTCGACGTTCTGCTAAACGAATTCGATGCCAATGATTGGCTATACCGCCGCAATCGGGACATACGGCGATCAAGACACTTTTTCTTGTCCCAAGCAGGCGGCCATTTACCGATAGAAGTGGTCATGCTCTTCAAGTCGAAGCATCTGAGGGAAATCGATCAAGACGATTTCACCCGTGCTGTTGCGGTGATGGACCATGATCAAAAAATCTGGCTTCGCAATGCGCTGCAGCAGACTGCATCGAACCACCCGTGGCTGACGTTTCTTTAGCCCTTTTTGCGGTACTCGCATAGAATCACGTGCTGTGAACATGCCTCGTTTTTCTGGCGACCTTCGTGCACGCGCCGAAAAAATCCTTGTCGGCGGCGTGAACAGCCCCGTCCGCGCCTTCCGCGCCGTGGGCGGCGCGCCTCTGGTGATCGACCGCGCGCGAGGCTCGCGCCTTTGGGATACCGACGGCCGCGAATACATCGACTACATCTGCTCCTGGGGCGCGCTGATCCTCGGCCACGCCGATCCCGATGTCGTTGCGGCCATCGCGGACCAGGCCCGGCGCGGCACCAGCTACGGCATCACCTCGCCGCTCGAAATCGAGCTGGGCGAACGCATCGCGCGCGCCGTTCCCTCGATTGAACGCATCCGCTTCGTCAGTTCCGGCACCGAGGCGACCATGTCCGCCATTCGCGCTGCCCGCGCCTTCACCAAGCGCGATCTGATTCTAAAATTCGAGGGCGGCTATCACGGACACGCCGATAGCTTTCTGGTGGAAGCGGGCTCCGGCCTCGCGACACTGGGAATCTCCTCCAGCCCCGGCGTCCCGGAAGCTCTCGCCCATCTAACGCTCAACGCGCCTTACAACAATGCCGCAGCCGTCGAACGGATTTTCTCTCAGCACGCGGGGAAAATCGCGGCGGTAATCGTTGAGCCGGTGGCCGCGAATATGGGAGTCGTCGCGCCGCAGCCGAATTTTCTCGAATCTCTCCGCGAATTTACTCAGCGCGATGGCGCGCTCCTGATTTTCGACGAAGTGATCACCGGTTTTCGCGTCGCATACGGAGGCGCTCAAAGTACTTTCCAAATTCAACCCGACATCACCGTGCTCGGCAAAATAATCGGCGGTGGATTGCCGGTCGCCGCGTACGGCGGTCGCCTCGAAATCATGGACATGGTCGCGCCAGCCGGTCCCGTCTACCAGGCTGGCACGCTTTCCGGCAATCCGCTCGCGATGCGCGCCGGATTGGCGACGTTGCCAAAGTTGGAAGCGCCCGATTTTTACCGCTCGCTCAACCGAAAAGCAGAGCGTCTAGCCGTAGGTTTGCGGGTCGCCCTGCAGCAAGCCGGAATCCCGGCGCAGGTGAACGCAACCGCTTCATTGTTGACCATATTTTTCAGCGCCGATCCCGTTTGCGACTATGCGGGAGCCAAGAAATCGGACACCGTGCGTTTTGCCGCTTTCTTTCGCGAAATGCTGGCGCGCGGCATCCTCCTGCCGCCCTCTCAATTCGAGGCTCTCTTTGTCTCCGCCGCTCACACCGATGACGACATTGAGCGCACACTTTCAGCCGCCAAATCGAGCCTCGTTTCAATTTCCAGCGCCAAATAGGCCGCCTAGTTACCAGTAATAGACTTACAGAAATGTGTAATATCCTGGGCTTGGATGGCACCCAGGACTTGCAAGTCCGTTCGTCTTAGCAGAGCGGGATTGGCCTTGATCGTGCACGAAAAACTCCGACGGGGAGTGGTTCTGTCCTATTCTGGGCACTCTGAGGGGGTACCTGGATATGCGGAAGTCTTTCTGGATCATCCTGGCTATATCATTTTTGGCTCTCGGGGCACCCAACGCCCGTGCGGATTCCTACACCGCCACTTTCACCGGAGGATGTTGTCCCGTGCCGACGCCGATAGACGTAACGTTCCCAGCGCCGACACTCACTACTGGTTTCGGCACCATCGAGCTTCCGGCGATCGACTCCCCTGGAGATACATACACCTGGCAAGTTGGCATAGACGGATTACCCGGGCCCCCATGTGAGATCTGTCAGTTTCAAGTTTATGACAGTACGACTAATGAAACATCCGGATTCGGATTGAATTCCACTGCTAATATCACTGTCAGGGCCGGTGGCTCGTTGGTGTTTACTCCTGTTGGCACGCCCGAGCCGAGTTCAATCGCTCTCGTGCTGCTCGGGCTAGGGGTCCTGCTGGTTACGCGGAAACGCTCGCTCTTACATCCGGCACATCACTAAACACTCACCACTTCCGTAAGCCGCCAGCCACCGCTCACACCGATGATGGATCTAGCCGCGAGCGCCGATACCTACGGGGCAACGCGGCTAGCGCGAAGAGGCCGCCTCCGAGAAGGAGTAGCGATGACGGCTCGGGCGTCGTGGCCGAAACGGTACCTCCTGCTATTGTTGAGACCGTACCGTCATTTGGAACTACGAAGAAGCTTCCACTGAAATCGGACGGGCCAGGAGTGATTGGAAACGTCCCTGAAGTCAGGAAATCGACCTGCGTCCCTCCGGAATTTTCAGTAAACAGTTGCGGCCCGAAAAACACCCAAATCCCGAATGTATTGAGTTCGCAGGGTTTAGTACAAGATAAGTTTCGAGTCCCGGGCTGTAAGAACGGGAGGGGTGGTTCATCGGGAAAGTTGACTAGGGCGATGTCGAACAGGCCACCCAAGGCCGTATCGAAGAAAGCAGCTTGAGCTGGAACGGAGATCGTACCTCCACCCTCTGAATACGTCGCCGTTGTAGTTATAGTGACCAAATCCGGTGAGAAGGAGCCCGTCAAGGAACTGGGAACGGACAATGTGAGTGTGAAGGGATCGCCAGCCAACGAGCCAGTTCCGTAGGTGCCTTGAACGGTGTAGAGGATATCATCAGCCGTGGCTGTCGTTGGGCTGACTAGAAAAGCGGCTAATCCGCAAAAGAGAAAGCCAAGTAGCTTTCGCATCTGTCCTTGCCTCCAGACTCAAGAAATTGAAGTTAGTATTGGGTTGGTTTCGGTTGGGGCTGGGTTCCGGTTCGATGAAAGATCGTGCACGTACCTTTCCGATTATAAGAGATAGAATAAGAAGGGTTTGCGGGCGCTGGTTTGTGCCGGCTGTGCAACGGTTTGGTCATAAAGGGAAAGTTATGGGCCTTGTGTACCGTATGCCTGTCTGGAGCGAAACCGTCAGGAAGGAATTTCAGGGCAACGAAGCGACGGAGCTTGGTGTCCTTGCTTTATAGACGACGCCCATTCCCCCGCCGCCTAGCTTTCGATGATGCTGTAATGCGAGATCGCCTGCGCGAGATGGGACAAGGCTTACGAGCAGTCCTCGGAATTGCCGTCGATGACGTGGTAGGGGTCGTAGCGCGGCGCCGAACTCTCCGCCAGGAGTTCGCGAGGTGATTAAGCCTACTGGCCGAAGCTCAAGTTAAGCCCCGTCGATAAAATCAGGTCGTTGGATCTTGCGCCCAGAATCGGCGGGTTCGTGATGTAGCGGTCTGCCGCGGTGATCTGCCAGCCGAGCCATTTATTGAACTTTGTCACCCATCCCGCGTCCAACGAAAACCGGTACTGGCTGATGTCGGTTAGGTCGGGATAGAAGGTGAAGTTTTCGGTAAAGGTCGAAGACGCGCCGAACTTGTGCGTGAAGTCCTCGCCGGCCGTGATCCCAGGGAGATTTCGGTTGAGGCTGGAAGTAACAATCGACGAAGCAGTTGCGTTGTACATTTCACGCGTGTAGTTGATGCCGGCAAAAACGTCGAGCGTCGTTTTGGGATGGTTGATCGCGTGCCAGCCGAGGCCTCCCGCATAGATGGACTGGAGGGTGAGGTCCTGCAACTGGTCATGCGTGAAGTCCGCGCTCGCGAAAGCAAACATCTTTTCCGTAATATTCCGGTCGTAGCGCGCGCCTCCAAGAATCGCGTTAGCCGTCACGCCTGAGGTCGGCGTGGTGGGTGTGGCGCCGCTGGTGGCATACACGGAAGATTCGTACAGCTTGATTTGGTCTGTCAGCATCTTCCGGTTCAGAGCGAGGCCCGAATTGACGTCGGTCGTGTCGCTGTTGCCGCGCGCGAGCGCGAAGCCCACGGTTGCGCTGCCCTTCCACTCATGCAACAAGCCGGGATGCGCGATCTTTTCGTACGTTTGCTGCCCTTCGGCGGAACGAACGGCCGTAATTTTCTCGAGCGGCACCACAACAGCCGATTCTGGGGTGGTGTGAACCACAAGATGGTCGCCTTCCGGAGCGATTGTTCCGCTGATGACATTCTTATCCGACGTCACCACGAATACCGGTTTCGTCAAAGCGACCTCTTTGATCGCGGACCAATTCACCTTAACGTCTCCAGCGTAATCCGTATGAATCGTTACCGCCTTGCCGTCGGAATCCCCGAGCGTGCCAGTCAGGCGGTCTCCGTTTTTCATCGTTACCGTATCCGCCAGAGCCACCGACTGCAGAACCACAGCGAAAGCGATGAATGCGAGAAAGCGTGCGACCTTCATGATTCCCCCTGAAATAGATGTGAGTGACGAAATCGGAATTTGATGCGAGAGCTAGGCGTTCCCGCGGCTGGTCAAAGCGCTGTCGAGAATATTCTACTCGATTCCCGCCGTCTGGAAGCGGCGCATATTTTCGCTTGGTAATATCGCGGGTCTTTGGGAACCTTGCCAGCTATGTGTGCGGACCTAAATTCGGCCGATGCGAGAATCCGCCCTTGCCCGCTGTGCGGCGCGATGGATCGAAAAGCGGTTTTGCGGCGCGACGAATGGGAAATTGTCGAATGTCTCCATTGCGCGATGGTATTTCTCGGCAGCGAGCTCGACTATTCTGTGCAGGCGGAAAATTACGATTGGCTCGCGGAGTATGCCAAGGAAGTTGCGCGCCGCAAGCAGAAGCAGCCCGTCATGCTGTTCCTCTCGCGCCTGTTGCGCCCGCTGCGACCCAACACCAATCGCCACATGCTCGCCCAAACTTTGCGGTGGAAAAGGGGAGGAAGGCTCGTTGATTTCGGATCTGGCGATGGTGGTTTTCTGGTGCTTGCCGCGCGCTATTTTGAAGTGACTGGAATCGAGCTGAGCCCGCGCGGAGTGCGGCTTTCACGACAAAAATTGCCTCCTGATGTAATTCTGGAAGGTCCGGTGACGCAAATAATAGATCGAGTTTGCAGGGAAAACTCCTTCGATGTAGTAACACAATTCGGCTACCTGGAGCACGAATGGAACCCGTTAGCGGGCCTTCGCAGCGCGTTTCGGATCCTGAAGCCCGGAGGCGTCACCGTCCTGAAAACGCCGAACTACGCAAGCTGGAATCGCCACATTCGCGGCGAGAAATGGTGCGGATATCACATTCCGGCGCACTGCAACTATTTCACTCCACGGACGCTCGCCCAAATGCTTCGCCGCGCCGGCTTCGAGCCTGTTCCGCGGCCGCTCTTCGACCGCCTCCCCACCAGCGATTCCCTCTGGATGGCCGCCCGCAAACCCCTGCCAAAAGAGTAGCACGACGGTTCGCCGACCCTTTCGCTGCCTCGACGATCCAAAGCACGGGAATCTCTCCCTGGGGTAAACTGTCGGCTGCTTAAGGGGCGGTTATGGAGACACGAACTCTCGGAAAATCGGGGCCGCACGTTTCACTGGTGGGGCTTGGCTGCAATAATTTTGGCTGGTATATCGACCTGGAGCATTCGCGCGCCGTGGTGCACCAAGCGCTCGACGCCGGCATCACGCTTTTCGATACCGCAGACATCTACGGTGGCAACGGCACTTCGGAAACCATGCTGGGCGAAATCCTCGGCCCCCGCCGCAAGGACATAATTCTTGCCACCAAGTTCGGCATGCCCATGGACGAAGCGGGCACGAAAAAGGGTGCCTCGCGTGCGTACATTATGTCCGAAGTGGAAGCGAGCCTCGGGCGCCTCAAGACCGACTACATAGATCTCTACCAGATCCATCAGCCGGACCCGGAAACGCCGATGGAGGAAACTCTTCGCGCGCTCACCGATCTGGTCGGCCAGGGCAAGGTCCGCTACATCGGCTGCTCGAATCATCGCGCGTGGCAAGTGGTGGAAGCGGAGTGGATTTCCCGCACCAAAAATCTGCAAGCCTTCATCTGCTGCCAGGACGAATACAGCTTGCTCGCGCGGGGTCCTGAAACCGAACTGATTCCTGCGATGAAGAATTACGGGCTAGGGCTGCTGCCGTATTTTCCGCTGGCGTCCGGACTTCTCTCTGGTAAATACAAGCGCGACAAATTGCCGGAAGGGACGCGCCTCGCCAAGACCAAACGGCTCTCGGATCGCTACATCAGCGAAACGAATTGGCACAAGGTTGAGCTGCTGCAGGATTTCTGCGCGACGCGGGGACACTCGCTGCTCGATCTCGCCTTCAGTTGGCTGGCGGCGAATCCAGTGGTTTCCAGCATCATCGCCGGAGCCACCAAGCCCGAGCAGTTGGAGCAAAATACCAAGGCGGTCGGCTGGCGGTTGAGTGCCGACGACATGGCCACAATCGATGGACTTACGCGGTGAGGATCGGCGCCTGGAACAGCGCGTCTCGCGCACGCAGTAGCGGGGCTCTCCGGCCTACGGCGAAGAGAGATCCTTCGACTGTGTGTCCCGGCGCTTCGCGCAACACCAAAAGCACGGGACACTCCGCTCAGAATGACGTTGGCTAACTGATAGCCAACTCGGTCTAGACAGATCGAGATGCCGGCCTGAAGGCACCGGCGCTACAGATGCAAAGGCAAAATCAGAAAGCCGGCGAGCCGCCGGCGTTATAGATGCACATCGTATGTTCAATGCATTGCGCTACTACTGGATCATCGCCAGGGGGTACCGACTGCGTCCCTGGAAATCGCCGTACATTCAGTGGCGGCTTGAAACATTCTTTGGCCACGAAGCGGCCGATCTCGACGCCTGGAAATTTTTTCGGCTGGTGTGGCGTGAACGCACCCGCATGGAGCGCTTCCTGAACTGGGTGGCACAGCGCAGAGACGCACGGCGTTCCGCGAACTGAGTGGTGCATGAAATCCCGGATGGGAGTAATCTTTCCGTCGAAGTTAGGCACAAGGAGGTTCGGCCATGCGAAAACCCAAAGACGATTCGGTGAACCGGCGCGATTTTCTGAAAGCCGCCGCCGCGGGCACCGCGGCCGCCGCAGCGCTGGCGGCCAATCCCGTTGCGAGCCACGCCGCATCGGCTGCGCCTGGCGCGTCGCACGGTAATGCGACGGCACCAACGCTCGCCAAACCGCCTCTCGCCGACGCTGCGTCTCACGTTGACGTTGTAACCGTGGATCGGCCCGGCTCGGATTTCATGGTGGATGCTCTGAAGACACTGAATTTCGAATATCTCTGCGCCAACCCTGGCAATTCGTTTCGGAGTTTGCACGAGTCGCTGATCAACTACGGCGGAAACAAAAGTCCCGAATTCATCACCTGCTGCCACGAGGAATCCGCCGTGGCCATGGGCCACGGATACGCCAAGATCGAAGGGAAGCCGCTGCTGGTATGCGTGCACGGCACGGTGGGATTGCAGCACGCGTCCATGGCCATTTACGACGCGTTTTGCGACCGCGTTCCCGTCTACGTCATCCTCGGCAATTTCGACGATGCGGCGATGCGTTTTGGGCAAGTCGACTGGACACACAGCGCGCAGGATCCCGCCGCCATGATCCGCGATTTCGTGAAGTGGGACGATCAGCCCATCTCGCTGCAGAGCTTTGCCGAGTCTGCGGTGCGCGCGTACAAAATCGCAACGACTCCTCCGATGATGCCGGTGGCGCTGGTGGCCGGGCACGAGTTGCAGGAAGACGCGGTGCCGGACGGCGCTCCGCTGAGTATTCCCAAGCTGACCATGGCCTCGCCTCCGACCGGAGATTCCGGAGCGGTAGCCGAAGTAGCGCGGCTTCTGGTGGCCGCCGAAAATCCGGTTCTGGTCACCGACCGCGTGGCCCGGACGCCCGCGGGCCTAGCCGGAATGATTGAACTCGCGGAACTGCTGCAAGCGCCGGTAGTCGATCGCAATGGACGCATGAATTTTCCCACGCGCCATCCGTTGAATCACACCGAGCGCGCGGGCGCGGTAATTGACACGGCCGACGTGATCGCCGGTCTCGAGCTGACCGATTTTTGGAGCACCGTGAATTCCGTTCATGGACAGGTGTATCCGGTGGCGCGTCCGGTAACCAAGCCCGGCGCGAAGCTCATCAGCATCACGGCCAACGATCTCTATCTGAAGAGCAATTATCAGGATTTCCAGCGCTACCAGCCGGTCGACGTGGCCATCGCCGCCGATGCCGAGGCGACTCTGCCTTCTCTGATCGAAGCCGTGAAGCGCCAGATTACCAGCGATCAGAAAAACGCGTTTGAGGACCGCGGCAAGAAGCTCGCGGCGGCTCACCAGCAGGCTTTGGACCGAGCACGCGAGGCCGCCACCCCAGGATGGGACGCCAGCCCCGTGAGCACCGCGCGGATGTCCGCCGAGCTTTGGGCACAGATCAAGGACGAGGATTGGTCACTGGTATCGAATTGCCAGTTTGTGAGCCGCTGGCCGCTGCGTCTCTGGGATTTTAACAAGCACTATCACTACATCGGTACGGAGGGAGGCTTCGGTGTCGGCTACGGCTTGCCGGCGGCGGTGGGCGCGGCGCTGGCGAACCGCAAGCACGGGCGACTGACCGTGAACATTCAGAATGACGGGGATGCAATGTTCGCGCCCGGCGTCCTTTGGACGGCGGCGCACAGCCGCATTCCTTTGCTCATAATCATGCACAATAACCGCGCCTATCATCAGGAGCTGATGCAGATTCAGATCATGGCGGACCGCCACAATCGCGGCATTACGCGCGCCAGCATCGGCAACGTGCTCAACGATCCTCCGATTGATTATGCCAAGCTGGCGGAAAGCATGGGCGTGCACGGAGAAGGTCCGGTGACCGATCCAGGCGAACTTGCGGGGGCAATCAAGCGCGCCATTGCGGTGGTGAAAAGCGGAAGTCCCGCGTTAGTGGATGTAGTGACACAGCCGCGCTGATGCGATTTTCTCGTGCTCGGATTTACGTGCGAACGGGGAGGGAATAGGTGAGGAATTTCCGACGCTTCTCAGTGTCTATCGCCGTTCTGTTGATGTTGACCAGCGCCTGTGTGTGTGCGCAAGCTCAGACGGACGCCGAGAAATCGGCCGGCGCGTCCACTGCGAATGTGGACAGCGGCAAGCGCGCTTTTTCGAGCGCGGGCTGCGCCGCGTGCCACGGGGCTCGAGGACAAGGCACGGGCCTCGCGCCAGAAATCGCCCCTCCGCCGCTCGAACTCCCGACGCTGATCCGCTACGTCCGCCAGCCGAGTGGGACGATGCCTGCTGTTTCGACTGCCACTGCGTCTGACCAACAGCTTTCGGATATTTACACTTTCTTGAAATCGGAAGCACCCGCGGCGCAGGCAGGTGAGGCCGCGACCGGCAATGCCGCGAATGGCAAGAAACTCTTCGTTGCCTATGGGTGCTACCAATGCCACGGGTATGATGGACAGGGAGCCTCAACGGGACCGCGTATCGGCCCGCCGCCACTTTCATTGGCGTTCCTGATCAGCTACGTCCGCCATCCCACGGGACAGATGCCGCCCTACACTGAAAAAGTGGTTCCCGACCAGGACCTCACCGATATTTTCGCTTATCTGAAGTCGATGCCACAGCCCGCGCGTGCATCGAGCATCCCGCTTCTCAACCAATAACCTTTGGAGCTTGGAGCAGAGCTATCGTTCAACTCCTCAGGTTCGATGACGAACTTCTTCCGCTACACGGCCCGTAAGTTCGACACCGAAACCAATTTCCACTACTATCGCGCGAGATATTTAGCGAGTCTTAGATCGCCCTTGTACGGGGAATGGCCAGATTCTTGGAATGTCACCACTCCAGCGCGGCCCTTCTCAAAATGGGCACAAACATATGACTGGACTCAGGCGTTCACTTGCAGCTGCTGCCATTAGCTTTCTGCTGTGTGGCTGCGGGCAGTCGCATAAGCAGCTTTCTGGCGGTTATTATTTGGAGCGTTTTAGCGAAGGCCGCACCTCTTACTACGTGGGGTCTCCGGGTAAAGAGGTGAATGGAGGGGGCGTCTTTGACGGCACTGTGCAAGAAATCGGTTGGAATGAAGATTGGATCTTGGGGCGAGTAAACAGGTTATACCACGGCGACACCAACGGGTGGTATGTCCTGAACGTCAAAACGGGCCAGGTTCTCGGGCCCCTTCAAGCTTCTGAAGTCAAAGCGAATTCAGCGTTTTCAAACATCAAGACCGTACGGCCTTCTATGCTCTTTGGAGGCGACTGATAGCTCGCGCCACCGAGTTTGACGCGGTTAAACGGACAGCCGCTGAGAAGGCCGAAAGCCATACCTTCGGCATGGGTGAAAGGGTTTCCCCCCGCCACCGACTGATACCCATTTACATCCTTCAGGTTGTGGGTAAACGAATTTGTCGGTTACGCGATGTGCAGTTCGGGAACTGCACTGGCCGTCGAGGAGCTTTCGTTGAGGACGACGCCCGCCCGGTGCAGCAGGCTATCGCGGGAAAAGGGTTTTTGCAGATATTGCGAGTCCTGCACGAACTCCGCGCTGCCTTCTTCTCCCAAATAGCCCGACATGTAAATCACTTTCATATTCGGCTGCAGGCACTTTAGCTTTTTCGCCAACTCCGTTCCGCGCATCCTCGGCATCACCACGTCGGTGACCAGTAGGTGAATCGGCTGGGACAGAGTTTCCGCAATCTTCAGCGCCTTCTCGCCATTTTCCGCCGCGAATACGCGATACCCGGCTGCGGAAAGGAATTCGCACGCCAGCTCGCGCACCGCGTCCTCGTCTTCCGCCAGCAGCACAGTCTCGGTGGCACGCGTGAGCGCGGCCGGTGTTTTGTCCGCTCGTGCCGGCTCCGCCGTTTGGCGCGCCTGCGGCAGGTAGACTTCAAAGCGGCTGCCGCGCTTCAGCGCCGTTTCCACCCAAATGAATCCGCCGCTCTGCTTCACCACGCCGTATACCGTGGCAAGACCCAGCCCCGTGCCTTTGCCGTTCTCTTTCGTGGTGAAAAACGGTTCGAACATTCGCGCCTGGGTTTCCGCATCCATTCCGTGTCCGGTGTCCGACACGCTTAGGACGACATAATTTCCAAGCGGCACGGTCGGTCGCATCCGCGCGTATTTCTCATCCACCAAAACATTTTTCGTTTCGATGGTGAGCTTTCCGCCCTGCGGCATGGCGTCGCAGGCGTTCACCGCCAAATTCAGGACCACCTGTTCGATCTGCCCCGTATCCGCCTTCACTTTTCCCAGCGATGGGCCCGCCTGGAGCGAAAACTCCACGTCTTCGTGAATCAGCCGCTTCAACAGCTTGCACATATCCGTCACCAGGACATTCAGGTCGAAGACGGTCGGCTCCAGCGCCTGCCTGCGGCTGAACGCCAGCATTTGCCGCGTGAGCGAGGCCGCGCGGTCGGCCGCGCTCCGGATTTGCTGGCCGCTTCCCAGCAACGGGTCAGTGGGCTGCAGCTGCGCGATCATCAGATCGCTGTGGCCTTTGATCACGGTTAGTAGATTGTTGAAATCGTGCGCCACGCCGCCCGCCAGGCGCCCCAGCGCATCCATCTTCTGCGACTGGCGCAGATCATCTTCCAATTTGCTTTTTTGCAACTCGTTTTTTTGCAGCGTGCCACGCATCTGATTGAACGCTCGCGTCACACGTCCAACTTCATCATCGCCGCCGGCCTGAAGCGGGAAGTTGAAGTCTCCTTCTCGAGCGCCTGCACGCCCTTGTCCAGGTTCGCCAGCGGCCGCGTGAATGTTTCGGAGATGAAGAATGCCAGCCACATGGCGACAACTAGGGCCAGCCCTCCAAGCCCGATCAGCAGCCGGTTGATTTCGCTCAGGAATGCCGCAGCGGACTTATACGATTTCAAAACTACAATCCGCGCGGGCGGCGATGCTCCCTTCATCAGCGGCAGGGAGAGGCCATAAAACTCCTCGCCGCCGATCCAAATGTCTCCCAGTGAGGGAGTGGCGCGCATCTTCGCGCCCAGATCGTCTTCGTTTAGGGGCGTCAGCGTGCTGGCGGCGATATCGCCCCGGTAACTGAACGCCACTTCTCCTGCCGCGATTCGCCCTAGGTCGTGTACGGCCGAGTATCCAATCTCTCGCCCGACCACAACGGTTTCCCGCTGGTCGCCTGTTTCCGCTGCCCGGTTTTTCACCTGTTGGACGACGATTTGATACAAGCTGCCGCCCGCGTACCACCAATCCGCTCCGACTCGCTCGCCCGCTGCATGCAGGACCAATTGCCGCGCGTCCGCCGCTTTGAAGCGCGGATTCGTGGTGTGCAGCGCCGTAATTTTGTTGGAGCCGTCCGCCAGGATCACCAAGTCGCTGCCCTCGGTATCGAGCGGGTTGTCGGCCGAATTTTGCAGCGCGGGGTCGTCGTCCAGGGTTACCGACGCCAGCGTTGCCAGCAGGCTGGCTTTCCGGCTCAGTAGCGCTTCGCGCTGATGCAGCAGGAGTTGCAGGGTCATGGCCGAATTGCTGGCGTCCGTTATGATCTCCTGCTGCAAATGTTTTTTCGCGGTGTGGCGCACCACCAGCAACGTGGCGCAGCTCAGCCCCGTCGTAGTCAGCACCAGAGACAGCAGAAACTTGGTGCGCAGTCCCAAGCTCGAAGGCTTCCTCAGTATCGTGCCCGTTTTCATTGAGTAGAGTGGTCGGCGCACCTTGGCGCCGGACGCCTCCAAAGGTACCTTTGCGGATACCGCAGAGGAATGGCCCAACCGTACCCCCCAAAAGGTACTTTCGCACCCCTGTGGCGCATTGGTTCTCGACCATTCGTTGGGCACCGAGCCTGGCGGAGCGCTGATTCGACACTTTTGCGAGCCCTCTGAAAGAGTGTCGAGTAGAGTGCACACCGATCCTTTGTTTTGAGCGAGTTGCGAGACATTCTACTCGGCGCGTGTGCCGAGCAGGCATCGCACTTGTCCGCGCAAGGTAGACTGCGCCAGCCCTCTTGGGACGAAACCTTTCGGGTACTTCCAGGAGAGATCTACCGGGGAGGCTGGACCTTCGAATTTGTGGAGCGGCAGCTTGCGCGTGGGCCGCGCTACCCGTCTGCCATTCTACCGCTCGATCTAATGAGGGACTCTCTCGCATTGCCGCTCCTTTCGAGGCGAAAAGTCTGCCCTGATTTAGGCTAGCACAAGGACAATTCAGTTTTGTCAAGTAGGTTCTGTGGACTTTCTTGGATTCGGAATTCGGGAGGAATAGACGCGAAACTTCTCACCTGCTATAAACTTTGCCGGCATACATAGGACATAGATAATTAGTCCCGGCGAGGTGATTTCCTACATCGAGATGTGCCAGGCTGAGGGCGCAAGCCTTCAGCGCGGAATGAACTTCCACCTGAAGGGCAATGTGAGCCTAATTTTAATGAGTTTGCGCCGCGGCGCGCCCTATGCTGATCGAATCGAAGACAATGGCAGAATTCTTATCTATGAGGGGCACGATGTATCCCGCACAAAAGGCGTCGTGGAGCCGAAGAAGGTTGATCAACCGAGATACCTCGCACCAGGTAAGCCAACGCAGAACGGACTCTTCTTCGACGCCGCCAAGCGTACCGCCGCGGGAGTGGCGTCCCCTGAGCGAGTTAAGGTGTATGAAAAGATTCGTGATGGTGTCTGGGTATTCGATGGAATATTTGACTTGTTAGATGGGTGGCTCGAAACCAGCAATCTAAGAAGGGTTTTCAAGTTTCGTTTAAGGTTGCGAGAAACCGAATCTATCGATCAACCAGAACCGGAGCGGGATCTTCCGCACAATCGCCTGATCCCAACAGCAGTCAAACTCGAAGTCTGGAAGCGGGATCGAGGGTCGTGTGTAAACTGCGGGAGTCGCGAGAATCTGCATTTTGACCACGTAATCCCTTACTCGCAGGGTGGCACCTCTCTCTCTGCGCAGAACATTCAGTTACTCTGCGCCAAACACAACCTGCAGAAGCATGACAGGATTCTTTAGCCGCGCCACACGCCATTGTGCCCATTCGACGAGGAGACATGGCGCCGGTGCTGGTGATTGGCGAGACAGGAGATGAAGGCTAGTCGGCGGAGATGGCGCTGATTTCGGGGGATGCTGCGATCGGGGTCGTAGGCTCGGAATCAAACCCGGCTTCGGCGAGGTTGGGAAAGCGGAAGAGGCCAGGTCCGATGAGGTTGGGGCGGCCGGTGGAACGGCTGCCGCGCAAGAAGCGGAAGCGGTCGATGTAAGTTTGGCCGAGAGACATGAAGCCGGTGTAGAAATAACCCCAGACGAAAAGGACGAAGAAGGGAACCGTGGCGTAGTTTTCGTTCTGAATGGCGTAGATGGTAGCCGCGGCGAAGTAGGCGCCGAGCGCAACTTCGGCAAAAGGCATCAGCCCCGCGCGCTTGTGGTACTTTTTCTTTAACCACTCACCCGACTTTTTCGCACCAGCTTCCACTTTATATTTCGGAGTGCGCACGAACTCGGATTTGATGCCGAGGATCGCTTCGATCACACCGACGGAATTGCGCACCGAGAGGCCGATGCCCACGGCCATGACGACGGGCAGATAAAGGAATGTGCGCTTCCAGGTTTTTGGGTAGAAGGTGCGCTCGGCCGCCAAATAGAAGGAGGAAATCGAGCAGGTTGAGGCCAGGAAGAGCGGCAGGTCGATCACCATCACCTGAAACCATCCTTGATAAAAACGCACGATCATGGCGGGAAGCAAAATGATCGAGAGGAAAACCATCAGCGGGTAGCTGATGTTGGCGGTGAGGTGGAAGAAGGCCTCGGATTTCACCGCGAAAGGAACGTCCGCGCGGACGACGCGAGCGAGGATTTTCTTGGCCGTCTGCATCAGTCCCTTGGCCCAGCGCGCCTGCTGAGACTTGAAAGCGTTCATCTCGACGGGCAGCTCGGAAGGGCACTCGATTTCGGGCAAATAGAGAAATTGCCAGCCGCGAATCTGGGCGCGGTAGGAGAGGTCGGTATCTTCGGTGAGAGTGTCGTGCTGCCAGCCGCCGGCGTCTTCGATGGCGGCGCGGCGCCAGATGCCCGCGGTGCCGTTGAAATTGAAAAAGAGACCGCTGCGATAGCGCGACGAGTGCTCGATGGCAAAGTGGCCGTCGAGCATGATGGCCTCCACTTCCGTGAGCGTGGAGTAATTGCGATTGACGTAGCTCCAGCGCGTCTGGACCATAGCGAGTTTCTGGTCGAGGAAATAGGGGACGGTGCGGCGGAGAAAATCGGCGGGCGGGATGAAGTCCGCGTCGAAAATGGCGACGAACTCTCCGGTTGCGGATTTCAGTCCTTCCTGCAACGCGCCAGCCTTGAAGCCTTCGCGATTGTCGCGATGGATGTAGGTGATGGGTATGCCGAGGGCGCGATGGCGCTCGACGCAATCGCCGGCGACCTGCTGAGTCTGGTCGGTGGAATCATCGAGAACCTGGATGTCGAGGAGTTCGCGGGGGTAATCGAATTGCGCGACGGTCTCGATCAGGCGCTCGATCACGTAGCGCTCGTTGTAGATCGGAAGTTGAACCGTGACCTTAGGCCATTCCGCGATTTCCGGCGGCGGGCCGGGGATATTTTTGCGATTCTTGTAGAAGTTGTAGACCAAGTGATAGCGATGAATTCCGTACATCGCCAGAACCACCATCACCAAGAAATACGGAATCATGATGGCGAGATCGAAGGCGTTGGCCTGGTAAAGCCCGCGAAATGTGGGATCGACCAGATGCCGCCAATAAGAGTTGAGAGGATTGCCGCCCAAAAAAAGGCACAGCGCCAAATTGTATGGAGGCATCAAGGGGTATCTACTCTACTAAATGCTGGGCAGCCACGATTATACGGCGGTCGAAGGCGGTGTCAACGGTTCGTATCCGATGGCAGCGATCCAAATTTTCGATGGCGGGCGAAGCGACTTTCAGGGTGACGGAGGGTTCGAGGTTAAGGCAATCGCATGCCGGATTGGGCGCAGGATTCAAACACGGAGAGCAGGTTGGTGAGACCGAGGAGATCCTTGATCGACTTGTTGTAATTGATCAAGACCAACTCGCAGCCGCACTTTTTCGCCGAGATGTAGAGGCCGACGATGGCGCCGAGGCCGGAGCTATCCATGCGGGTGAGTTCCTGGAGGTCGAGGATGATTCGGCGAGTGGCGGGAAGTAGATTTCGCACGTGTACCTTCAAGGCTTCCGAATGCTCCGCGGTCAGGCGCCCCTTACATTGGACGATCATGGCGTCGTCCCACGGCCGCGTTTGCAAAATTAGACTGGACGTTGGCACTGCTGCTGAATCCAGTGGCATGTGTGCTCCCCGGTAGGTGGGCAACTATATATCGAAATAGGGCGTCTGGGGAGTAGAAGTCCTAATTATCAATGAAAAACTATGTAAAAAGGACGCGACACCCGCAGTCTTTTCTAACGCGGTTTTTGACCCGATCTTCACCGATTGCAGTATGTGCGTGAAGGGGATCTGACGTTAGGCTCCAAGGATGGAGGCGACAAATGGCAGAGATTCCGGAGACGTTTGTCCACGTGCTTCTCTTCGAGTGTTCGAAGTGTGGATGCCCCGTTGCATCAGCCGTAGCGAGCGGCAACAGAAACGTGGAAGAAGTCGATGCCAGCTCCGTTGAGCTGAGGTGTTCTTGCGGGTGGTCAGGAAAGGTGTTGGGCGTTGAAGCAAGGAAACACTGGGTGCATCATTGGCCGACCGATGTGCTAGACCCGTATTGAGGCAGGGGCAAGCCCCCGGGTGATTCGGTGCAGATGCATGATTGTTGCGACCTAATTTTAATTCCTCATTTTGGACGTGGCCCTGAGCGGAGCCAAGGAGAGAAATTCAGGGCCGAACCATTACTTCATCCGGTCCGGCGGGCAGACTAAACTTCGCGTTTCGCTCCTGATTGAGTTTCAAAGTTGCGGGAACGTCTAACTCACGCAACTGAACTCTTCGCGTCCACGAACCGCTGCTCCAATAGTCCGCGCTGGTGTATAGGGTCGCTCCTACCACGGTATATTTTTCGATTTCTTCCCTGTGCCCATCGCGAAAGACGAGGATGGCAGCCGGAACCTCAGCAGGCGGCTCGGAGACCTGAATTCGGCGTGGGGCGGCGGTCTGCGGGCTCGGTGCTTGTCCCGGCTCGGGCTGGCCGGAGGGGCCATCTGTCTGGGACTGACCGTAGTTTGTGACGCGCACCCAATGGTCGCCTTGCAGTTCGAGCACCACCGAATCGGGCGGAGCCGGAACGAGCGCCGGAGAGACTGGCTGGGCGACTTGCTCGCCGATCTGAGGCGGAGACGCTTCGGTTATCGGCGGTTCGGAATCGTAACCGTAGTCGTAGTCAGGATAGAAGTAGGGCGCATACAGCGAGCCAGGGAAATAGCGGCGCGCGCGGTGCTGGCGCACGAATCCGCGTCCCATGACACGGCGTTGCGAGAAGGCTGGCCCTGTTCGATTACCGGGAGTAGGCGCAAAGGCGAACTGCCGTTGGGCTTGCGCCGGCAGCACAAATACCGTCGCTCCAAGGATTGCAAGGAACAGCACAACCGCGCGGCTATTCATGCACGAATCCGTTTCAGCTTCGGAAGTCCCGTGCTTCCTCTTCAATGTTACGTATAGTCTGTGCGGGCGCGGGAGTCAAGCCACGTAAAGTGAGCGGCGCTGATGAAGGACCGCTCGTCGCTCAATGTGCGCGCATCGCGGGCACGCGAAACGAGGCGCGCGACATCGAATGGGAAATTAAATCCAGCGATCAATCTGCCGTACGGCAGCGGAAGGAGGTTTGGGCTGGGCGCCCCAAACGGATTTCCCTCGAGCTGACCGAACGTCACCGTGATTGGAGCTAAGCTAGTTGGAACCGGCGGACGGCCGTCAAACCGATCAGGCCGAACAGTCCGACGCCGAGCAGCATCGACGTCCCCGGCTCCGGTACGGCCCCGGTGACGCTGGTGACGCCGTTGACGCCGATATCGAGATTGTCGTAGTCCGCTTCCAAGTTGAAACTGGTGTTGCCGCCGCTGCCAAAGATCTGGCCGAGGCCGAAGGACATAGCGTCGCCACCGAAATTGGGATTGGCTGTGCCGAAAGTTCCTGTGCTGAAGTCAAACTGGAGGAAGTCGGTTGCGAGCAAGCCGGTTGCGGAGATCGTATTGTAACCTGTCGTGAAACCTGGTGGCGGGACGGTTGGACCCGTGATTGACGCCATGTAGATGTTTCCGTCCTGCTCGATCAAGGGGTGAAAGGTGTTGCCGCCGCCGATATCCGATGGGCTGACGGTCAGGTCCTTGTCCACGGAAGCGTCGATGGACGTAATCGTACCCTGTACCGCCGGATTGATGGTGAAGGTGTTGCCAACGAATCCGATAGCCGTCGTCTCGTTCTTGTTCTTAATGAAAGTTGTGATCTGAAGGGCGTTGCCGGGATGACCGCAGCTGGAGCATTGGTCAGCACTGAGAGAATCGCCAGTGCTGGACAAAAACGTAGCCGTCTCCGTGTAATTCGCCAGGTTGAACGTGCTGTCAGTGAAGTTCACGCTGTCCGCGAACGCCGGCACTGCGGTCTGACACAGCGCGCCGAGCGCCAATAGGCCCAGGCGCAAATGAAGTCCAGCTTGCATAACGAACTCCTCCAAATTTGCAGTGTGTTTCGCATTTCAGGGTGCAAATCTGCTGCCACAGGACATGCTTGCTCGGACCGACGTAAGTTGTTGACAAATGATCGCTCTGCCGACAGTTCCCGCAGCTTCTCCTTATCCAACGTGCAAGCGAATGCACATAATCGGATTGCGACTTCCTCAATAATGCATAATCCGCGGTCAACTCAACCAGAGGCGTCCCAGTGGTTGTCCCGCCCACCAAAAAGACTGCGGATGAAAACCTCGATTTGGACGGGAGACGGAATGTTCTACAGTCGCGCCTTCGCGAAGGTGCGGCCCGAACCTGATTTCAATACCTCTCAAATGCTGAAGCGCGCGCTTCATCCGTAAACGCGACGTAGCTCTTGATGCGCCAAGGACGATATTTCCTAGTATAAGTCACGGCACCCGTATTGTACGGAGCGATGCGAGACTTCAAATCATCTGTGATGCCCGTGTAGAAATGTCCGGATTCAGCGAGGCTCTCCAAGATGTAAATATATTTCATACGCGAGTACGCCCTCGCTGAAGCTACGGCGCCACAGCGTTCGCCCGTCGGCTGGCCTGCCGAGCCGAAGCCAACGGATACAGTGTCCGCCTTCGCCCTTTGGGCTACGGTGCGACAGCCTTCTCAAGCTGCGCGGGCGAAGGCTGGTGGGGCTGGGGAGAGTCGAACTCCCGACACGCAGTTTAGGAAACTGCTGCTCTATCCATCTGAGCTACAGCCCCGCGGTGGACAGTTTAACACGCCGCAAAAGTTCGGAAGGGAGGAGCCGAGCATGATGTTTATGGGTATGGATTTTGTCTTGTAAAAGCGTAGCTACCCCAAGTGCGGCGAAAAATCCGTCAGTGTCAAAAACGTCGAATCAACCTTTTCCACCAATTTCCCATTCTCTTCCGATTTCGCCTTCACGCTCTTCCACTCCGGATCGTCTTGAAAGGCCTTCCAGTTCGCTGTGGCCGCTTCCCGGCTCGGATGCTCCAGAATGTAAAAGAAGGTGCTGCTTTTCACTGGCTCTTCCAGCGCAGTCCAATACGCAACACTCTTGATTCCATGGTCCGCAAAAAGCTTCATCGTGTGGTCCCGGAAGCGGGCTACGAGGTTCTCCATCTTTCCGGGGACCACGTGATAAATCCGCAGTTCATACACCACAGTCGATCCTCCCATCGCGCCACCTTGCTCTCTTTCCCCCGTTTCCAAACGCTCATGCGCAACTGAAGCGAATGTTGATTTTATCGCTTCTGCTATCCCGCAGGGCGCCAGCACGGCCAACGGCGCCATCAGCAATGCACGTCTCTTCATTTTGAAAATCCTCCTGAACTGGTTCTTACCGGGAACGGCGTCATGGCTCACTCTGCGCTAGCGCGGGTCGATTATATCCAACTAGTAGGTTACGGGGATAGGGCAGCGGAGGCAGGAGCGAAGAGCGGCAAATTCTAGAAGCTGACGGGGAGAGCTGTGAGCCCGCGAAGACCTAGGTTCGCACGCCACGCCAGGGGCGTAGGCTCGAGCTTCAAGTTGGGCATGCGCCGCAGAATTGCTTCGAGAGCAACTTGTCCCTCGATGCGCGCGAGCGCTGCGCCAAAACAGAAATGAGCGGCCCAGCCGAAGGCGAGGTGACGATTGTCCTTGCGGGTAATGTCCAGTCTATCGGGATCCGAGAAGCGCTCGGGATCTCGATTTCCCGCAGCCATGACGGCGATGACCGCCTGACGCTTGCGGATCGTCTTGCCGCCGAGAATCGCGTCTTCGGGAGCCAAGCGCGCAGTGTGCTGGCTGGGGCAATCGTATCGGAGCAACTCCTCGACGGCGGAGGGGACGAGCGAAGGATCGTTGCGCAGCATCTGAAGCGGGCCGGGATTGCGCAGAAGGGCGAGAATGCCATTGCCGATAAGGTTGGTGGTGGTTTCCTGGCCGCCTACCATGGTCACGATGCTATTGGCTACGACCTCCTCTTCGGTGAGAGAGTCGCCATCAACTTTCGCCGTGAGCAGCGAGTGAATTAGTCCCTCCGCCGGATTTGTGCGCTGCTCCCGGATGCGCTCGCGGAAGTAGGCAGTCATCTCCTCGACGGCGCGCAAGACCTTTGGCACGTGATCGGGATTGTGCTGGAAGTTGCCGAGCATCTCTGCGAAATCCGTAGACCAGGCCTTGAGCTGCCGGTGATCTTCGACTGGAACACCGAGCATTTCCGCGGTAACGATATTCGGGAGCGGCTCGGCTAAATCAGCGATCATATCCATCCGGCCAGCGGAGTGCACGGCGTCCAAGAGCGATTCAACGATCTCCTGAATACGCGTTCGGAGAACTGAAACCCTCTGGGGCGTGAAGGCATATGATGCCAAGCTGCGCAGGCGAGTGTGAGCAGGAGCGTCCAGGAAGAGCATTTGCTTCACCATGACGCGAGCGATGGGGCTCAGGTGAGCAAGTCCCATGGAAGCCAATTGCTCGGGCGTCGGTGTGCGTTGAGCGGAAAAGTCGTGCAGGACCCTCAGAACGTCGTCGTATCGAGTAACCACCCAGGCGTGCAGAAAGGGGTCCCAGTGAACAGGGTCCTCTTCCCGAAGGCGACGGAATAGTGGGTAGGGATCCGCCAGCACGGCGGGGTCGAGCAACTGATATAGGCTCAGAGCCGGCGCAGGTTTGTCAGACGGCGCGAGGGTGTTCCCATCGCCCTTCAAGGTTAGTTCCCCGGTGCGTACGCGTCGGACGCGCTCTCCCCTGTCGCGCAGGCTTCGCTGTCCAACTTGGCGAGGATGAGCCGCTCGATTTCGGCCGAAATCCCGGCGACGGTGGCATTGTCGAACAGCACCCTGAGCGTGATCTCAACGTCAAACACGTCCCGAATACGCGCGATCAGCTGAGTACCGAGCAGGGAGTGGCCGCCTAGCATGAAGAAGTTGTCTTCCATACTGAGGCTGTCGAGATGCAACAAGCGGCAAAGAAGGGCAGACAACTGCTCCTCCACGAGCGTTCGCGGACCGATGATAATCCTGTCTCGCAAGGTGTTTGTCGCGTCGGGCGCCGGGAGCGCGGAACGATCGATCTTGCCGTTGACGGTCAGGGGAAACGAGGTTACGCAAACGAACACGCTGGGCACCATATAGGCAGGCAGAGACTTGGCCATGAAAGAGGACAATTCGCGTTCCGTGACCTGCGAATCACGCGCCAGGCACAGATATGCGACCAGGCGCTTTTCGCCGGGAACGTCCTCCCGGGGAACGATGACGCTGACTTGCACGGCGGGATGTCTATCGAGTGCACTTGCAATTTCGTTTGGTTCGATGCGATAGCCAAGAATTTTGATCTGATCGTCCACTCGGCCCAGAAATGCGATCTGACCGTCGGGCAAATAACACGCGAGGTCGCCGGTCCTGTACATACGCGAACCGGATTGCGAGCTGAATGGATTTGGAGTGAACCTTTGAGCCGTAAGATCCGGCCGGTTACGGTAACCTCGCGCCAATCCCATCCCCGCAATGTACAACTCTCCGGCGACCTGCGCCGATACTTTTTGTTGGTTCTTGTCCAAGATGTAGATTTGAGTGTTGGCGACGGGCCGACCAATTGGGGGCGCAGAATCGGGGCACGAGACGAATGGTACGATCCCAGATGTGGCTACGACAGCGCACTCCGTGGGACCGTAGTTGTTTACCAGAGCGAACGGCAAATTACGCGGCGGATAGTGCCGCAGCGCATCGGCCCCGGTCAACAAGAACCGAAGAGCGACCGGCGCCGGCCAATCGAGGGCGATCAACTGCTCCGCGAGCGCGGTGGGAACGAAACCAATCGTGATGCGTTGCGACACCAACCAATCGCGCAGTTCAGCCGGCGCCACGATCGTGAGCTTATCGGCGACATGCACGCTCGCTCCGGCTGCAAGATAAGGCCACAGTTCCCAGACCGCGGCGTCGAAGCCGGGACTAGCCAATTGCGTGGCCCGGTCGGACGGAGTCACTCCGAACGCACTTCGATGCCAAGAGACGAGATTCGAGAGGCTCCGGTGAGTGATTTCGACGCCCTTTGGTTCTCCGGATGAACCTGATGTGTAGATTACGTAAGCCAGATTTTCGGGCTTCAATTCGACAGCGGGCGAATGAGATGGGCACTGGGCGATCGCAATCGAGTCCGCGTCGATTGCCAGCACACGCCAAGAACCCGCAGGCAGGCGACGGGCTATCGTTCGCGTGGTAATCAACACGGAAGCTTGCGAGTCGGCCAAGAGCGAAGCGACTCTTGCTGTGGGAGCGGCTGCATCGAAGGGAAGGTAGGCACCTCCAGCCTTCAAGACTCCTAAAGCGGCGACCACAAATTCCAGTGAGCGCTCCAGGCACAGTCCCACGACTTCTTCCGGTCCAACACCCCAGTTCTGAAGATAGTGCGCCAAGCGATTCGCGCGAGAGTTCAATTCCTGATAGGTGAGTGAATTGGTTCCAGCGGCAACAGCCAGCGCTTGAGGCGCGGCCTCTGCCTGGTTGGAAAAGAGTTGTGGAATGAAAGTATTCTGCGACGCGGCGGAATCATCGCTCCATGTCGCACGTCGCCATTCGGCATTTTTGAACGCCGGCCGCCAAAGTCCACTTTCGGAGTTGCCTGTCTGGGCTGGGTTAGCCATTCCTGGTTGTTCTCCAGTTGATTTTTGTTTTCGGCTTCAGCAGATTCTCCTTGGTCCGGCAGTTGGACGAGGCACGAGCATGGGCATTCGAAGCGCCGACAGGCAGTATCTAGCAAACGGGGTACCAAGATTGAGAGCCTTAACCCATCCTTTTCATATTGAAAGTGAAGGGCTTGTAGAACGTAGTGGGAAATAATTCCCGCTTCATTCCACAGTTTGGCCGTCGAGGGGAATTACTGTTTATGGTAAGACATTTCTGCTTCGCACGAGACAGCGAAACGACAACTTGCGGCGGCATCGACAATTTGCGACCACGGATCCGGTCTTTTTTCGTTCCTTTTGACGCTAAACCCTTTGGACTGCCGCGCAGATAATTGGTATCGAACTTGCTTTCGCAATTGGCGGGTGGTTCTTGCCATGACCAAGTGGCGAGTGGGATTTTCATTGTTGGACCTTCAGGATCCTTCTGCCGAAGGATCGGCTCCGGGACCCGCAAGTCGCAGCCAACAACCTAGAAATTCACTGAACATTGCCAAACCCAGCCAAAATAAACAGTCAAAGAGCGCCGGTTCCAACCGCAAGTTCTCTCTCTGAGACCGAACGCGCACGCCTCAACAAGTATCTGCGCGACGTGCGGCGACCTGCATCCGTATCCGCCCCGCCGAGCCATCGGCAATCTTCCGCTGGAGCAGCGCCTCTCTCGTTTGCTCAGGAACAGCTTTTCTATCGCGCTCAACACAGCGCGGACGAGCCGCCGTTCTACAACGAAGTGATCACCATTCATCGCAAAGGCACCTCGGATGCGGCAGTCATTGAGCGCAGCTTGCTGGAGATCATCCGCCGCCACGAAATCTGGCGAACAACGTTTGAGGAAGTGAATGGCCGCCCCGTTCAGGTGGTTCATCCGGCGCCGGGCGATTTGCATGTGCCTTTGCTCGATCTCACAGGATTTTCGAAATCCGAGCAAGAAGGCCGCGTGCTTCGGTCCGTGGCGGAGCTGACCGAACGTCCCTTTGATTTGAGGCGCGGCCCACTGCTGCGTTTTCTGCTGATTCGGCTCACCGAGTCGTCACACCGGCTTGTGCTGATCGCCCACCAGAGCATTGTCGATGGTGTATCGGCGTATCAAGTGCTGCCTACGGAGTTGGCGGCACTGTATCGGGCCTTCTCGAAGGGAAATCCTCCGTCGCTTCCGGAGCCCAAAATTCAGTTTGCCGACTATGCCGTTTGGCAACGAAGCCAGGAAAACGTTGAACAGATTGGCGAAGAGATGCGCTATTGGAGCGACCGGCTTGCCGGCGAGCTTCCCGTGCTGCGATGGCCCAAAGGCTGGGATCGGGCAAAGAGCTGCTCACACCGCGGACTGATTCGCCCATTCGGGTTCACCAGCAAGGTCTCTGAAGCGTTGAGAGCCACTGCCAAGCGAGAAGGCGTCACACTTTTTATGACGCTTCTTTCTGGATTTGTCGCGCTGCTCTGGGATTACACAAGCCAAGAGGATATTTTGGTGGGCACTCTTTCACCGGCCGGCCGAAAACGGACCGAACTGCAAGAACTCCTGGGATATTTCCTGAACCCCGTGGCGCTGCGATTCGATCTCTCTTCGAATCCGACCTTCAGTGAGCTGCTGCAGCAGACCAGAGAGGTGGTTTCCGAAGCTATCTCTCACGACGAAGTTCCTCTCGAAGTTGTAGCGAAAAAGTTGGGCGTGGCAAGCGGGTCCTCGGATCCGCTGCCTTTCAGCGTAGCCATCTCCCTCCAGCCGCGGGTTCCGGAAGCACTCCGCCCTGAATGGGACGTTACGTCGATGGATGCCGGAAACGGCGGAACAATGTGGAATCTCTACCTCGCCTTTATAGATTGCTCGGATGGCGTGATCGGAAGAGCCCAATACAACTCGGACATATTTCGAGAGGAAACGATCGCGCAGATGTTAACGGACCTGGAGATGTTGCTCAAACGGTTTTCTTCGCAGCCGCACTTGCGATTGTCAGATTCATACAAACGGGGCAATAGCGACAAAAACGAGGGAGCGAACCACCAAGCATGAGCGTGCAGAATCCCATCCCGGACGTCGGGCGGCTTTCCGAGGCGAATCGAAAATCGATCGATGGGTACTTGCGCCAGCGGGAGGCCCGAGCGTCGACAGCCCCAAGGCGCATTCCGCGTCGGCCGCCGGGAGAGCCGATTCCGCTCTCCTTTTCGCAGCAGCAGGTGTGGCTGCACTCGCAAATGGCGGGCAATAATTCCGTCTACAATGAAGCGATAACCATCGTCCGGACTGGCGCACTCGACGTCGCGGTTCTCAAGCGTTGCCTTGCGGAAATTATTCGGCGCCACGAAATCTGGAGAACGACGTTCGATGCCAAGGATGGACAACCCTTCCAGGTGGTTCACCCAGCCTCGGATCAATTCCGGCTGATAAGCATCGATCTTCGGAGTCTATCGGAGTCTGAGCGAGCCATCGAAGCAATGTCTTTAGCGGTCCAAGACGCGCACGAACCCTTCGATTTGAAGAAAGGGCCGCTCCTGCGCGCCACACTCGTCCGAACGCAAGATGAAGAGTACCGGCTGTATGTGACGTTTCATCAGATTGTGTTTGACGCAGTGAGCGCCTATCGTGTCCTCTTGCCGGAATTGACGGCGCTCTACGAAGCGTTTTCGGCAGGAAAGCCTTCACCCCTTGCCGATCCACTTCTGCAGTACGGCGACGTCGCCTACTGGCAGCAGAAGGCTCTCGGGACTGACGATTGGTCCCGCCAGTTGTCATACTGGCGTGCGCATCTCTCCGGCGAACTTCCCGCGCTGCAATGGCCGAACGAAGGCGCCCGGCCCGCTTATCAAACTCATCGCGGAGCGATCCACCGATTCAGATTTGATTCGAAGGTGATCGAACCATTGGTATCTTTTTGCCGGCAAGAGGGCATTTCGTCGTACATGGCGTGCTTGGCGGGATACGCGGCTTTGCTGAGTCGTTACACCGGACAACAAGATATTATGATCGGAGGTCTATCGGCAGGACGGCGACGCTCCGAGACCGAGTCGACGGTCGGTTACTTCGTCAATCCGCTGGCCCTGCGAATCAACCTTTCGGGGAATCCGACTTTTCGGGAACTCGTTCGTCAGGTGCGCGGCACCGTGCTCGATGCGTTGGCAAACGATGAGGTTCCATTCGGAAGGATCGTGGAGGACTTGGGCCTTCGGCCGGATCCCAGCCGCAATCCGATTTTTCAACTGATTCTTTCGCAGCAGCCCAAAGTGCCCGCATTTGCGCCGGGGTGGGAGCTTATCACCGAGGAGGTTTCGAACGGCGGCTCAAAGCTGGATATGACCATCGTCCTCGACGAGCGGCCGGATGCGATTTCCGGGCCGATTACGTACAACCCCGACCTATTCGATGCCTCGACGATTGCGCGGCTGATCCAGCATTGGCAAACTCTGCTAGCGGGTGCGGTTGCGGCGCCGGATCGCAGCATCGCGGAACTTCCATTACTGACGGACTCAGAACGCCAACAGATCTTGGTGGACTGGAACAGCACGCGAGTCCAATACCCAAAAAACCAGTGCGTGCACGAGTTGTTCGATGCTCAGGTAGGCCGGGTTCCCGAAGCCATCGCCTTGAAATTCAAAGACGAGGAGATGACCTATGGTGCGCTCGGCGCGCGGAGCAATCAGCTCGCCCGCTATCTGCAGAATCTGGGTGCGGGGCCGGATACGCCGGTGGGCCTCTACCTTGGGCGCTCGTCCGAAATGATCGTGGGCTTACTCGGCGTGCTCAAAGCCGGCGCGGCTTGCCTGCCTCTCGACCCCTCTTATCCAGCGGATCGATTGAGTTTCATGCTCGGCGAGACGCGGGCGCCCATATTATTGACCACAGCTGCGCTGGAGCCACAGTTGCCACAGCACAACGCGCGGGTGGTCTGCCTCGATACGGATCCACAACTTCGATCCATGCGAGACAGCAGTATCGCGTCGTCTCTAGTGGGCGGTGACAATCTCGCCTACATAATTTATACGTCGGGTTCGACGGGGCGTCCAAAAGGGGTGCAGGTCACGCATGGCGGCCTGGTGAACTCGACGCTAGCCCGCAGCACATACTACAAAGACCCCGTGGTCAGTTTTCTGCTGCTTCCTTCGTTTGCCTTCGACAGTTCCTTGGCGGGAATCTTCTGGACCCTCACTACGGGTGGCACGCTGGTGCTGCCCCCAGACGAATTGCGCTGCGACCTGACCGGCCTTGTGGAGCTGATGATTCGCGACGATGTTTCGCACGTGCTTTGTGTGCCAACTCTCTATCGCCAACTCCTGAAGGAAGCTTCGCTTGATCGAGTTTCGTCACTCCGCGCGGCGATTGTGGCCGGCGAAGAATGTTCGAAGGAACTGGTGGAAAGCCATTACGATTTGGTTCGGCATGCAGTGCTGTTCAATGAGTATGGACCGACGGAAGCTACCGTCTGGAGCAGCGTATACCGTTGCGAGCCCGGTTCGCGCTTTGCTCGGGTTCCGATTGGCCGGCCGATCGCGAATGCACAGATTTACATTCTCGATTCTCACTTTCAGCCGGTCCCGGTAGGCATCCGCGGCGAACTCCACGTGGCCGGAGCTGGAATAACCCGCGGCTATCTGAACCAAGCAGAGCTAAGCGAACAAAAGTTCGCCTCGAACCCGTTCAATGATCGACAACCGGGAAGTCTCTATAGAACCGGCGATCTAGCCCGCTACCTGCCCGACGGGAATATCGAGTATCTCGGCAGGGTCGACCAGCAAGTTAAAATCCGGGGATTCCGCGTCGAACCAGGTGAGATCGAGGCCGCGCTACGTGGTTGCCCAAACGTCCGCGCGGCGGTGGTTTCCATCTCCGACGACGCGCGCGGCGACAAACGCTTGGTCGCCCACGTGGTACCCGAAACCCGCCCGGAGGTGACTGCCACCGGATTGCGGGAGCACCTGAAACGCAAGCTTCCGGCGTATATGATTCCGGACGCCCTCGTGTTCCTCGACGCTTTGCCCCTCTCTTCGAATGGAAAGATTGACCGCCGGGCCTTGTCTATATCTATGCCTGATCAAGACGAGTCGTCGGCGATCGGCTTCGTCGCTCCGCGCGACGACTTGGAAACTCGTCTGGCAAGAATCTGGGAAGAGGTTCTAGGGATCAAGAAAGTCGGCATCCGCAACAACTTGTTTGACCTGGGAGCCCACTCGTTGGTGGTCGCTCGGCTACTCGCGCGAATTGAACGAGAATTTGGTCGAAGAATGACTTTTGCCTCGGTTTTTGAAGCACCCACAATCGAGCTGTTTGCCGGCGCTCTGCGCAAGGCGAGTGCTCCCGCTCAATTCACTGAGGTGATTCCCATTCAAACGGCGGGATCCAAGCCGCCCTTTTTCGGAATTCGCTGGGGCTTTCTCTGGCGACCTATATCGGAGCACCTCGGCGCCGACCAGCCGATACTGTGCGTGGACTTCGACCAGTCGATCGTCGGCCAGTTGCACAAGCCGTATTCGCTGGAAGAATTCGCTGGCTATATCGTTCGGGCGATTCGCGACTACTGTCCCCAAGGGCCGTATTTCCTTGGAGGATTCTGCGACAATGCGATGCTCGCGTATGAAGCTGCGAGGCAGCTTCTGGACCAAGGGCAGCAGGTTGAGCTGCTGGCCATCGTTGACGCGCGTAATCATTTTTATTTTCGGCGGAATCCATACTCGGTCTCGCGCAAACCCCTCTGGCGGCGCGCAATCTCCAGAATTGTAAAGCTGCGAGAGCTGAAGAAAACCGAGGCGGTCTTCTATGCAGCGGAAGTCCTGAAGGAAGCCTGGCGAAAAGCTATTCGGCGCGCGAAAGAGCCTTTCGTCCGGGCGCGCGCGCGCAGAAATAGCACTAAGCTGACGGATCTGAGGCAGATTCTAGAGTTCGTTGGGACGACGTACCAGCCCAAGCCCTATGCCGGCAGGGTCGCCCTCCTGCGCGCGGATACAAAGTCAGACGCGGCACTCAGCGGATGGAAGGACGTTGTAAAAGGCGCGGTTGAGACGCATGAGGTTCCCGGCACGCATATGGGAATCTTTTTCGAGCCTCACGTTCAACACTTGGCGAACCGGCTCGCCGTCTCGCTGGAAAATGCGGCGGCACGCTCGACAGATCGCAGCAATTCGGGCGACCGATGAACTGCGCTCGAGTATTGAGCCGAGCGCAGTGCCGGTTGACGCTAGAAGGGAATACGGTCGATATCTGGACCGCGAATCTCGACCTTTCTCCTCACGAACTGTGCGGCGTGGAAGATACGCTCTCTCCCGACGAACGTGAGCGCGCCGCTAAGTTCCACTTCGCGGGAGACTGGCGGCGTTTTATCGCCTCTCGGGGGATTCTTCGGGACATTGTTGCCCGTTATCTTGGGCGATCGGCTAGCGCGCTGCGGTTTTCTTACGGCGCGTTCGGGAAACCAGCGCTCGCAGACGATTGCGACGGTGATTTACGATTCAATCTGTCTCACTCCGGCAGCGTTGCTCTCTATGCCGTAACGCGCAACCGCGAAATTGGAGTCGACGTGGAACGAATCGACTCGAGCTTCGTCGAAGACGGAATTGAAGAAAAGTTCTTCTCTCGTAATGAAGTTGCCAAACTTCGCTCACTTCACGCCAGCCAGCGGCTTCGGGCCTTTTTTGATTGTTGGACCCGGAAGGAAGCCTACGTGAAAGCCCGCGGCGGCGGCTTGCAAATTTCCTTGCGGGGCTTCGAGGTTTCGCTCGCTCCCGATGAAGGGGCGGCATTTTTGAGCAAAGGTGAGTCCGGTTGGTCGCTGCAGGCGCTTCCGGTCGGGCGTGACTACGCAGCGGCAGTCGCGGTTGAAGGTAATAACTGGGGATTGAGATCATGGCAGTGGCGAATCGGCTGACAAAATGGCTGGTCCCGCTCGCTACGCTCTCCGTTTGATATCGGGGCGGACCTCAGGAGAACAATGTGGGCTCGCTGGGGGGCTCGTCGGCGATTGCGTCTAGTTCTGGGTAGTGGTGCCGGAGAGGTTCGGGAACTTTCACTTTTTTGCGCGTTAGCATATTGATGAGTTGCAGCGCGTTGACCACGCCTTTTCCCTCGAAGTGATTGTTGGTTATAACGAATGTTGTTCGGCTGCTTTCTTGCACGGTGTGAATGCGCTGGGCCCAAGGCGCCAGTTCTGCTTGCGAATAGAGATAGTTGTAGCGTTCATGGGGTGGAAGCTCGGGGTCGTCGCTAAACCAAGTGTCGTAGCGCCTGCCGTGGAGACGGATGTAGCCGACGGGCGCGGTAGCGATTTCCGACGCCTTCAGAGAACGGCCGATCAGGGGCTGGTCGATGTTGCAGAAGCCCACGCCGATTTCATGCAGAAGCTGAAAGAAGGCGGGCTCGTTCCAGGAGGCGTGGCGTACCTCGACGACGAGAGGGTAATCGTGGAAGCGGCCGACCAAACGTTTCAGGTAGGCGACGTTGTCCGGCGTCTGATGGAAAGAGAAAGGAAACTGAAGCAGGACCGCGCCGAGTTTTCCGGCGTCGTGCAGTACGTCGAAACCAGCGCGCGTTTCCCGCTCTTCTTCCGGAGTTGCGTCGCTCTGATGAGTGAATCTCTGCCAAAGTTTGGCGGTGAAGAGGAATTCGGTGTTCGCTGAAACTCGGTCGATCCACTGCCTGCAGTGTTCCGGCTTCAGCGGTTGATAAAATGAAGTGTTGATTTCGATGGTGTTGAAGTATTCGGCAAGATAGGTAGCTTCGTGAAAGCCGCGCGGCCGGGGAGTTGGGTAGACGATACTTTGCCAATCCTTGTACGACCATCCGGCTGGACCGATGTGAAGCTGCGCCCTGGTGACCTTAGGGTTCCCGGATTTGAGGGGTTTGGGTTCGGCCATCGCGGCATGGGTTCAGAATTTTGTTTGGGAACTATGGGGCCTACGGTTTGGGCTTATGTTTGCGCTGTTTTGGCGGCGAGCTGGCGGTCTGGCGGTGATAAACGATCTGCGTGATATGCGGATCGCCTTTTTCCGATGCGAGTTCGAATCGAGAGAGGTACGTATCCGCGTCGACCCGCGTGAAGGCGGCGGTCTTGGGTTCACCATCGGCCGGATTTTCGAATACGACCGTTTTCGCGTCGGCGCTCTGTAAATTCAGGGCGACGGGGTCTTGTTTTTCCCAGGCGACGAGTGAAGGCGTGAAATGGCGTATATGCAGTTTCAGCGTGCCGTCCTCTTCGGTGAGCGTGAACACCTCGAGAACCAACGTCTTGCCGTTCTCCGAAAGCTGGAACGAGCCGAGCATCACGCCGGCATGCGGCGGCGTCCACGCCTCAAGCGCGAGGCGAGGTCCCCAAGTGCCGTGCCATTCGCCCGCGAGCCACGCGAAATTGGCGAGCGTCGGCTGGAGGAGCGGTCCAGAAGGAACAGTCGAGGCAGCGGTAGCCGCGGACGACGGGAGCGTTTGTATGCCGGTATTGGTAGGCTCTTGCGCGGATAAAACAGCCGCGAGGCTCAGCAGGACGAGCGTGGCAGCGAGGGCCACCACCGCCGATTGATGGATATTGCACTCCATAAGGGCTGTAGAGTCACCACGACTATAGCAAGAGAGGAGCCGAAGTTCCGAATGCCTACGTCGATTTACGTGCTGGGGGTGAATGCGAGCGGAACCGGCCGGCCCGGAAAGCTTTGACGCGTCCTTCTGGCTGTACGATAATTGGTGATTGGTGGCGAATGAAAGCGATTCTTAGTGCGGGCATTGCGGCGATTTTGATCGGGGCGCCACTGGCGATGGCGCAAGCTCCCGCGCGACCGCAGGCGGCGGCTGGCGCTAAAGCCGCAACCGGCTCTGCGCCGGGGGACGCCTACTATTATTTCACCCTAGGCCACCTACAAGAGCTGCAATACGAAGCCACGAATAAATCGCAGTCTGCGGACGACTCGATCGAGTCATATAAAAAGGCGCTTGAGATCGATCCGGGTTCGGCCGTGATACAGGAACGGCTGGCCGAGATCCATGCGAAATCGGGGCACATGCGCGAGGCCACGGAAGAGGCGCAAGCGGCGCTGAAAATCGACCCGGATAACGTGGACGCGCACAGACTGCTGGCGCGGATTTATGTCCGCGCATTGGGGGAAGCGAGCGCTGGCGAAGTGCCACAGGCGAACATTACCCAGGCAATCGAACAGTTTCAAGCGATTCTGAAGATCGAGCCGGACGATGCTTATTCGGCGTTGTGGCTTGCCCGGCTATATCGCTTCGAAAATCACCACTCGGACGCGGAGAAGATCCTGCGGCAGGTGTTGCAGAAGGATTCTGAAAATGGCGCCGCGTTCGAACAGTTGAGCCAGCTTCTGATTGATGAGGGCAGATCGCAGGAAGCCATCGATCTGCTGACCCAGGCGTCCGAGGATTCCGCTTCGCCTGACATTTACGACCTTTTGGGCAGCGCGTATTCCCAAGCGAAGGATTATGCGAAAGCCGAAGCGGCGTACAGCAAGGCGGTCACGCTCGATCCGGACGACGCGGGGCACCGGCACGGCCTTGCCGAAGCGTTGATGGAGCAGGATAAGTATGCCGATGCGCTTGAGCAATATAAGAAGCTGGTGGAGTTAGAGCCCGGAACTTCGGAAAATCATCTCCGGTTGGCGCAGCTGTATCGGCGACTGGGCCAGTTTGATAAGGCGCAATCGAGTTTGGAGCGTGCGAAACAGCTCGCGCCCGGGAGCCTCGAAATTCTTTTCAACCAAGCGCTGCTCGATGAAGACCAGGGGCATTACGACGATGCGGTGAAGCTGCTTACGGATGCGATCGCCGGGATAAAGAGCCAGTCCGGCGGAGGCAATTCCAGCGCGTCGGCAATTCTTTATGAGCAATTGGGCCGCGCGTATCGCGGCGAGCGAAATTACGCTGCTGCCCTCGAGGCGTATGCAGAGATGGGGAAGCTTGGCGGAGATTCGCAGAAGCGGGCAGAGACGCTCACGATCGAAACCTATCGCGAGGACCACAATATCGACCAGGCAATCACCGAAGCCAAGAAAGCGCTCGACGGGGACCCGAAAGAGCCCGAACTGACGGTTACGCTGGCTATGCTTTACGGTGAGAAGACCGAGACCGCAGCCGCGACGCAGCTTCTCCAGGGTTTGCTGCAAGGAAACGACGCCGATCAGGAAATTTATGTCGATATCGCCCAGGTGCAGGAGCGCGGACGAAAATACACGGAAGCGGAGCAGTCGGCGCAGAAGGCCGAGCAGATGGCTCACGGGGATTCCGGCAAGGAAACCGCCTGGTTTCTGTTGGGGTCCATTTACGAGCGGCAGAAGAGATTCGACCAAGCCGAGCAACAGTTTCGCAAGGTGCTGCAGGTGAATCCGGATAATGCGCCGGTATTGAACTACTACGGCTATATGCTGGCGGATCGCGGGATTCGCTTGGACGAAGCCGGATCCTTGATCGAGCGGGCACTGAAGCAGGAGCCGAATAACGGCGCGTACCTCGATAGCTTGGGTTGGGCTTACTACAAGCAGAACAAGCTTGCGGAAGCGGAAGAAAACCTGCACAGGGCTATTGACCGTCAAGGCAATGATCCCACGATCCTCAGTCATCTTGGCGACGTCTATTTGAAGCTTGGCCAAAACGAGCGGGCGGCAGAGACCTTCGAGCAGGCGCTGGCAGAATGGCGGAAGGCGGTACCCGCCGATTATGAGGCCGACAAAGTGAGCGAATTGGAAGCGCAATTGAGATCGCTGAAGAAGCATCTGGCGCAGAAATCCTCTCCGGATTCCGCGAAACCGCAGTAAGCTCCCCGGATGAATTTTGAGAAACGAACGCTACGCCTGCCGGCGTTTGCAAAGGTCAATCTCTGCTTGCACGTGATCGGCCGCCGTCCGGACGGTTATCACGAACTGCGCACGATTTTTCAGACAATCTCACTGACCGACACACTGAAACTTTCGGTCACTCCCAGGCGGGGAGGGAGTGTCGAAATTGTCATGGAGTCGAGCGACCCGGAGCTGCCAGTAGACAGGACAAATCTGGTGATGCGTGCGATTGGGGCAATCGTCAACGAGATTGGCTTCGAGGGTCACATCGCGGCTTACCTGGACAAGAAAATTCCTGTCGCACGCGGTTTGGGGGGCGGCTCCAGCGATGCCGCCGCGGCGCTGATCGGACTGCTGCGCCTGACCAAAGAAAAGATTGCGCTGCCACGATTGATGGAAATCAGTGCTGGCCTGGGCGCAGACGTGCCTTTCTTTCTTTTCGGTGGGCGCGCTCTCGCCGTGAATCGCGGCGACGAGATTTATCCGCTGGATGATGCGCCGAAGCAAACGATCGTCGTGGTTTCGCCGCGAAATATAGGGGTGAGCACGAAGGAAGCCTATCAATGGATGTCGGCAGAGTTGACAACGAGTCCAAAACCCCCTAATATTTGGGGGTTCTGCGCTCTGTGCTGGAGCCGGCAGAGCAGGGTCTCCAACGATTTCGAGGGCCCTGTTTTCAGCCGCTATCCGCGCCTTGGAGAAATCCGGGACGGATTGCTCAAGCGAGGAGCCGCGAATGCCGCGCTGGCGGGTAGCGGGTCGGCGGTGTTTGGAGTATTCCGAAACCCAGCGCAGGCGCGCCGAGCCGCTCGGGCGTTCCCGGAAGATTCGGTTTTCGTCGCTGAAACTGTTTCCAGGGAAAAGTATGGCCGTGCGATGGGTTGGAGTGTGACCCGATAGGGGAGAACTTTGGCCGACCAGAAGTTCAAAGTCTTCTGCGGAACCTCGAATCCGGCGCTTTGCGATTCCATTTGCTCGTATTTGGGAGTGCCGCGAGGGCGCGCAGAACACGGGCAATTCTCGGACGGCGAAACGCGCTATCAGATTCTCGAGAATGTGCGCGGCGCGGACGTGTTCGTGGTGCAGCCCTGCGCGAATCCAGTGGATTTGCACCTGATGCAGTTACTCATTATGGTTGACGCATTCAAGCGCGCGTCGGCCTGGCGAATTACGCCGGTGATTCCGTATTACCCGTACTCGAGGCAGGACCGGAAAGATCGTCCGCGCGTGGCGATCTCGGCGAAGTTGGTCGCGGACCTTCTTGAGACGGCTGGATCGAGCCGCGTGCTTTCGTTGGATCTTCACGCGCCACAGATTCAGGGATATTTTAATATTCCAGTGGATCATTTGTATGCCGCGCCCGTGCTAGTGGAATATTTTCAGAAGAAGCAACTGGGCCCGGTGACCGTGGTTTCGCCCGATGCCGGCGGCGTGGAGAGGGCGAGACTGTTCGCGAAAAGAATGGATGCGCCGCTGGCGATCGTGGATAAGCGCCGAATCGATGTGAACGTGAGCGAAGTGATGCATCTGATCGGCGAGGTGAAAGACCGTACCGCGCTGGTGATCGACGACATCATCGACACCGCGGGTACGCTGGTGAAAACCGCGGAAGCGCTGCTCGAAAACGGCGCATCAAAGGTTTATGCGGCGTGCACGCACCCTGTGCTTTCCGGCCCGGCGGTTGAGCGGATTCGAAAGTCGGACATAGTAGAAGTGGTGGTGACGGATTCGATTCCGCTGAGCCAAGCTGCGCGGGAACTGCCGAAGATCAAGACTCTGAGCGTTGCTCCGCTGCTGGCGCGGGGAATACAGTCGATTCACGAAGAGACTTCGATCAGTGAATTGTTTATATAGCGAGTGTGAGGTAGCAAATGGAGACGTTTACGGTTGAAGGAAAGGTTCGCGAGGGGCGCGGCAAGGGTCCGGCGCGGCGTACGCGGCAGACAGGCATGGTGCCGGCGGTGCTTTACGGCGGACGCAAGGACTCCGTGTCGTTGGCGGTGAATGCGAAGCAGGTGGCGCGAATTCTGCGGTCGGAATCGGGCCACAACACGATTTTTGCCGTGCGGGTTGCCGGAGGCCAGGAAGAGCAGGCCATGCTGAAGGATTGGCAGGTTGATCCGCTAAGCGGCGCGCTGCTGCATGTTGATTTGCTGCGGATTGCGATGGACGTGCGGATGCGCGTGCGCGTGCCGGTACACACGTTTGGGGAGCCGCAAGGCGTGAAATTGCAAGGCGGCATTTTCGAGATGGTCACGCGGGAAGTGGAGCTCGAGTGTTTGCCGGCCGATATTCCGGAAGAGTTCAAAGTGGACGTGACGGAGCTGATGATCGGCAAACAGCTTCGCGCCGGCGATCTGCCGATCGATGCGAATAAGGTGAAGCTGCTTACCGACCCGCAGCGCGTGCTGGCGCACGTCGTAATGCTGAAGAAGGAAGAGGAACCGGCGCCAGAAGCGGCCGTCGCGGCGGAAACGGCACCGGCCGAGCCCGAGGTGATCAAAAAGGGCAAGAAGGAAGAGGAAGGCGAGGCCGAGGGCGGCGCGGAGCCGGCGGCGAAGAGCGAGAAGGTGGAGAAGCCCGAAAAGAAGAAGTAAGCGAGTTGTGCCGAAGTGCCGGGCGCATAAGGAGCCAGCTCGCCCATGCGACTTATCGTTGGACTCGGCAACCCGGGGCCCGAATACGAATGGACGCCGCACAACTTGGGTTTCCTGGCCGCGGATGCGCTGGCGGAGCGGACTGGAATCCGGGTCACACGTCCGGAGGCAAAATCGCTGATTGGACGCGGCGGAGTAGCGGGCCAGGAAGTGATCGTCGCGAAGCCGCAGACGATGATGAATCTGAGCGGCGTCGCGGTGCGAATGCTGGCCGAGCGATATGAGTGTGAGCCGGCCGCTCTGATCGTTCTGATCGATGAAGTGGATTTGCCGTGGGGCATGCTGCGGATTCGGGACAAAGGCCGGAACAGCACGCACAACGGTTTGCAGTCGATTATCAGCGCGCTGGGGACGGATGAGTTCGTGCGGATTCGATTGGGCGTCCGGCCGGAAAAGATTTGGGGCGACCGCAGAGATTACGTCCTGAGCACCATGGGCCGCGAGGAGCGGCGGATCGCTCAAGAGATGGCGGTCGAGGCAGTAGATGCAGTGGAGTCGGTCTTGACCGAGGGCGTCGAGAAGGCAATGTCGCGATTCAATCGCAAGGCGACCGCCGACGAGGAAACTTCAGAGTAGGGAATTGGCTGTCGCCGCCAGGAAGGCCAGGAACGAGAGGGCATATGGAAGAACGTCAGTACGATCTGATCTTTATCTGCCGGCCGGATACGCCGGAGCCGGAAGTCGACAAAGTGATTGCAACACTCGAACATGCCGCCACAGAGAAAGGCGCCAAAATCGAGAAGACGGAGAAGTGGGGCCGAAAGCGCATGGCTTATCGAATACAGCGCTTGCGCGAGGGATTTTACGTGTACTTGGTGGTGCGTTCCACTCACGGCGAGGTGGTGAAGGAGCTCGAGCGCCGGCTTAGAGTTGCCGATGCGGTGATGAAGTACTTGACGGTGCGAGTGGACGAGGAATTGAAGCGACAGGATAAGCTCAAGAGACATCGCGATAAGCGCGCCGCTCGTCGTCCGCGCAAAGTCGCGCCCGCTCCCGCTCCGGCAATGCCCGGCAGCGGCGAACAGGCTGCAGCCACGCCGTAGTTTCTAGTTTAGGAGAAATCGAATGGCAGACGAAAACGTACCGCAGGCGCCTCCCGCAGCGCCAAGTGCATCTTCCGGACCGACGTCCGGGCCGGGCGGGTCATCAGGACATTCCGGCGGACATTCCGGGCCGCCGGGACACGGTGGGCCAAGCCGGTTTGGCGGGCCGGGTGGTTCGCGTCCGCAAGGCGGCAGGCCGGGTGGTCCCGCGAAGCGAGGGAAGCGGAGTTTCATCCGGAAGAAGAAGGTGTGCCGGTTCTGCGTGGACAAGTCGGACTATATTGACTACAAGAAATCGGAAATACTGGCGCCGTTCCTGCAGGAGCGCGGAAAAATTTTGCCGCGCCGCATGACGGGAACCTGCGCGCGGCACCAGCGATGGCTGGCCGTAGCGATCAAGAGGGCGCAAAATATCGCGTTGCTGCCGTTCGCGGCGGAACTGTAAGCAACCCTCGCGTCGTCGGAACCTAAAGCAGATCCCTCACTCCATCCGCAAAACACGTGGGTGGGTTCGGGATGACAAGGACTACGATCATGCAGATTATTTTGCAAGAGGATGTCGAAAAGCTCGGCACACGCGGCGAAGTCATCGAAGTGGCCGAAGGCTACGCGCGGAATTTTCTGCTGCCGCGGAAGCTGGCGCTCGAAGCCAGCGCCGGCAACATGAAGCGGCTGGAAAAAATGCGCGCCACGTTTGCGAAGAAGGAAGCCACAGAAAAAGGCGATGCGCAGAAACTGGCCGAACTGCTGGCGGGAGTTTCGCTCGAACTTACGCGGAAGGCGGGAGAAAGCGATCAGCTTTTCGGCTCGGTCACATCGGCTGATATTTCCGAGGCGCTGGCGGCGAAGGGCTTTAACGTCGAGAAGCGCAAAATCGCGCTGGCTGATCCCATCAAAGTTGTCGGCGAATTCGAAATTCCCGTGAAGCTGCACCGCGAAATTACTTCGAACGTGAAGCTCAGCGTCAAGAAAGAAGCTTAGAGCGCACAGCGGTAGGCCAGACTCAACAAAAGTTCCTCAGTCACCTCGCTCTTTTGGACGGCGATCCTTGTCGGGTTGCCGTTTTCCACTTTTCCGAAAAAGTCCACAGGGACCTGTCATTGACGCTTGCATCTTGTGCGAGCACACTCGTCCCAGCTTTCGCAATCAACGAACTTTTTTGCGGCGAACTCGACGCGGATCGCGGGCGTTTTTGCTCGGCAACGGGAGCACGACCTTGCTCCCTTAAGCAGGCTAGCGGCGCGAGAAACAGTTGTTGCGCGACGAAAACGGCGACCTGGGCCGAGCGACACGGCGTTGGGAGGAGCGAAATTGGCCCCTTGCGCGGAAAGGCCCGTTCGGCGAAGATAAGGCGAACATCTAGATGCCCACAAATGTCAGCATCGAACGGCCGCTGCCCCACAATCTGGAGGCGGAGCGCAGCATCCTCGGCGCCGTGTTGCTGGATAATCACGCGCTGAATGCCGCCGTGGAGCAATTGCGCTCCGAGGATTTCTTTCTTCCGCAGCACCGGCACATCTTCGAGCGGATGGTGCAGCTCGCCGAGAAGCAGCAGGCCATCGACACGATCACGCTGATGGAAGACCTGGCACGAAGCGGCGCGCTCGAAGCCGCCGGCGGCGTGGCGTACCTTTCGCAACTTGCCGACGGATTGCCGCGCGCGACGAATGTGGATCACTACGCGCGCATCGTGAAGGAAAAGGCCATTCTGCGGAGCCTGATCTATTCCGCGTCCGCGATTCAGGAGCAAGCGCTGGCGGCCGGCGACGATGCGGATGTGATTCTCGATCGCGCGGAGTCAACGATCTTCCAATTGGCGGAAGACCGGGTAAAGGCCGGGTTGATCGGCGTGAAAGATTTAGTTAAGGAGAGCTTCGATCGACTCGAGAGAATTTTCAGCGAGGGCCGCCGGATCACCGGCTTGGCAACCGGGTACTCGGGCCTTGATAACGAGACTGCCGGTCTGCAGCCGTCCGAATTGATTATTCTGGCGGCTCGGCCGTCGATGGGGAAGACCGCACTGGCACTCAACATTGCTGAGAATGTCGCGCTGCGACAGCGGGAGCCGGTGGCGATTTTCAGTCTGGAAATGTCCAAGGAATCTCTGCTGCTGCGCCTGCTGGCGTCGCAAGCGCGCGTGGATGCGCACAAGTTTCGCACCGGACATATGAATCGCGATGACTGGGGCAAGGTGACCAAGTCGCTCGCGGAGCTTGGCGAGGCGCCCATCTGGATCGACGATTCCGCCTCATCGACTGTGCTCGAGATGGGAGCCAAGGCGCGCCGGCTGAAGCGCGATCGCGGACTTTCACTTGTGATCGTCGATTACATTCAGCTGGTTGTGCCTTCAACGAACCGGCGGAATAGCAACCGCCAAGAAGAAGTGTCGAGCATCTCGCGGGCCTTGAAGGCGCTGGCCAAGGAGTTGAAGGTTCCGGTCGTGGTGCTCAGCCAGTTGACGCGCGCTCCTGAGCGCGAGGATCGCAAGCCGCAGCTTGCCGACTTGCGGGAATCGGGCGCGATCGAGCAGGATGCGGACGTCGTCCTTTTCATCAACCGCCCGAATTTTTACAAGACGGACATGGCGGAAGAAGATCGAGCCAAGGCGGAAATCATCATCGCGAAACAACGCAACGGACCGACCGGCAACTTGAATTTTGTGTTCCTCAGCCGCCACACACGCTTCGAAGAGGCCGCGCCCGACGCCTGGAGCTCCAGCGGGGAAGAGTAGCTTCTGCGGAGGGCCGGCCTGTGCTAATGCTGGTGTGGTATTAGCCGCGCGCCTTACGTCATGTTAGAAGACACGGAGCGAAAGAGAGCGGCACCCGCCTTCACTTCTCCGGTGAGCGCGCAATCTCAGGCACTGCGCGGTTGGCTGGTTGCTTGGCGCGTACGATGCGCGAGTCACATAGGTTATACCGGAAATTTCGATTGACTCCATCGCGGCGCCACCGTAGTGTCCTGCGTGAAAACCAACCGGCTGCGGGCCCAAGGCCGGACCCAGCAAGACTTGACAGGGAGAGACACCAATGAAGCGATTCATGGCAACTCTGGTCGTTATCGTTTTCTGCCTGGCCGGGACGGGACTGGCACAGGCCCAAGGAAATCCTTTCGTGGGAACTTGGAAAATGGACCCAGAAAGATCGAAGGCTAGTCCCAATCCGGGACCCAAGGATGAAACGCGCGTCGTAGTGGCGCAAGGCGACAGCGTCAAGGGGAGCTACGAGGGCACGGCCGCCGATGGCAGCCGCATCGCATACGGTTACACCGCCAAGTACGATAGCAAGGATTATCCACTGACCGGAATGGGAACGCCGAACGGCGCCGACACCTTAGCGCTTAAGCGCATTAACACTAACACTTATGAAGTGACGGCAAAAAGGGGTGGCAAAGTTGTGCTGACGGCCCGGGTCGTGGCCTCCAAAGATGGAAAAACCACCACGATTACAACCAAGGGAACAGATGCCAGCGGGAAACCCGACAGCAGCGTGAGGGTTTTCGATAAGCAGTAGGAGGCCGACGGTCTCTCCATCTCCGGGCTGTTGCTACTTGGAATCGGTGATGTCCTAATCCGAGTGCGAGGGAAGGCATTTTTCTTCAGGGGCTAAAGCCCTCTCATTTATGGGGTTTTTTGTGGGACCTGAAGGTCCCACCTCCTAAGGACCGCGGAGCGGCCTTTGTGTGAGCTGAGGTCCCACCTCCTAAGAACCGCACAGCTTCCGTGTTCTGGAGACGAATCAGACAGACAGAACCCCTCTTTTACTTCGATTGCCTCGTAGCAACGGTTGCTCCTCGGCGGTGTCAAAGTACGAGAAATCGGGTGACTCGGGAGGCACGCTTGCGGCGAAATGTTTCGCGTGGCTGGGCTGCGGTCTGGCATCCTAAAGAGACATGGCAAAGCAAATTCGAGTCCAGGGACGGCCGCTATGGGCGGAAGTTTCGCTCAAGGCGCTCGAACACAATCTGAAGGTCGTTCGCCGGCACATTGGACCGAAGCCTGAAATTCTGGCGGTGGTGAAATCGAATGGCTACGGCATGGGAGCCGTGCCGGTTGCCAAGACGCTGCAGAGAGCGGGAGCGAATCGCTTTGGCGTTACTTGCGGCGATGAAGGCATTGAACTGCGCGAGTCGGGCATTCGCAAACCGATACTCGTTCTCACGGGATTCTGGCCGGGGGAAGAGGCGCGATTCATCAAGAACCGTCTCACTCCCAGCGTGACGCGCCTGCAAGATGTGCGGCATCTCGAACGCGCGGCAAAGGCGGCGCGCGTCAAATCTCGCCTGCGATTTCATCTGAAAATAAACACCGGAATGAACCGGCTGGGCATCTCGCCCTCGGAGCTTGACTCGTTTGCGGGCGCGCTCGCGGAGTGTCGTCACCTGGAACTCGAAGGCACATTCACGCATTTCGCTTCGGCGGAGGATTTCAGCGCGCGTCAAACGGACGAACAGGAACGAGTATTCCGCGAGTGCTTGGATCGTCTTCGCGCGCTCGGCGTGTCGCCAGGAATCGTTCACATGGCGAATAGCGGGGCAATCTGCGCGCGGCCGAGCACGTGGGCGGACATGGTGCGTCCCGGTGCGATTCTCTACGGTTACTATCAGTCGTTCGATCCTCCCGACAAGGGGCAGGAAGTGCGGCAAAAGCTGCCGATCAAGCCGAGCCTTTCTCTTCGCGCTCGCATCATCACGCTGCGCGATCTTCCGCCGGGTCAGCCGGTAGGTTATGGCGCGCGTTTCATCACCGACCGGCCATCGCGGATAGCCGTGATCAACGCGGGCTACGCCGACGGCATCCTGCGACAGCGAACCAATCGCGGCTGCGCACTCTTGCGCGGCAAGCGCGTGCCGCTTGTCGGCACGATTTCGATGGACCTGACCACGTTGGATGTAACCGATGTGCCGGATGCCGCGCTAGGCGATATCGTCACCATCTACGGCCGCGACGGCGAAGCCGCAATTCAAGTATCCGACGTCGCTCGCGAGATCGGCACGGTTACGTCGGATCTCCTCTGTGCGCTGGGCCGCCGTGTGCCGCGACATTACCTGTGAGAGATGTTTCGGGAAACTCGGTTCACTTGGATTTGCACGCGGTGTTATACTAGAGGTATTATTTTCAATTCCAGTGAAGTCGATTTTATATCCGGCGCGCCAAACGATGCTCTACCGATCGTCGGCGAATAAATTAATGGGTCGAAGAGGCCCGATTTTCATACCTCATAAGGTGCCACGATGCCACGCACTGTTAATGCTCCCGGACGAGTTCCCCCGGACGTAGCGCCAAGCCAGCCGCCTTCCAAGCCAGCGTTGATTTCGCGCCCTTACCGGGACAGCGTCGGCACGTTTTGGGATATGCTGGCATTCCGCGCAATCTTCACGATCGTCTGCACCGCGGCCGGCTTTCACTTCCGGCCGTTTGACCTTTCGGGGCCGTATGGCGCGCTTGCCGGCTTCCTATTCGCTATCGCCGTGGTTCTCTTCGAATTGCGGCTGCGCAAGGCAAGCCTTCGGAGGCTTATTGGCGCCGCCGTCGGGTCCATTCTTGGGATTCTCGGCGCATATTTAATCTCATTGATCTTTACGCATACCACCATCCCAGTAAGCACGCGATCCTTCTTCAGCCTCGGAATTTTTCTGGTGATGACCTACATCGGCCTGGTGCTGGGCGCGAACAAAGGCGACATGCTGAACCTGCAAGCCTTCGGCGGCGTCTTCGGCAGTGAGCGCAACACCAAGCATTCGTTCAAGCTGTTGGATACCAGCGTGATCATCGATGGCCGGGTGGCGGATATCGCCGAGGCCCTGTTTCTTGACGGTACGATCATCATTCCTCACTTCGTCCTGCGCGAATTGCAACTCGTCGCCGATTCGGCCGACCCTCTGAAGCGGCAGCGTGGCCGCCGCGGGCTCGAAGTGTTGCAGCGCATCCAGAAAATGCCACACCTCGAGGTGCAGATCGCCGAAGACGATTTCGCGCACATTGCGGAAGTGGATATGAAACTCATCGAACTGGCCAAGCGCTACGACGCAAAGGTCGTCACCAACGATTTCAACTTGAATAAGGTGGCGACTCTCCAGGGCATTGAAATCATGAATGTGAATTTGCTGGCGAACGCGCTGAAGCCGGTCGTTCTGCCCGGCGAAACCATGCGTGTTTTTATTCTGCGCGAAGGCAAGGAATACAATCAGGGTGTTGCTTATTTGGACGACGGCACAATGGTTGTGGTCGACGGGGCGCGCAAGATGATCAACAAGACTGTCGATATCAGCGTCACGTCCGTCCACCAAACGACGGCCGGAAAAATGATCTTCGGGCGCTACGATGACCGCAGCGAACCGGCGCAGCGTGGCGCTCCATCCGCGGAACCGCAGGGAAGTCGCGCCGAAAGCGGCCCGGGTGGCGGGGAACGTCCGCCGCGCGCGCTCTATCCCGAGTCCGGCCGCTCCTAGAAAACGTGCCAAACCCTTTGTCTCGCCCCCGACTCCTGTATTGCGATAGGATTACGCTCCGATGAGCCGAATTGCTGCAATTGTGCCCGCTGCGGGATTGGGCACGCGCATGGGCGTCGATCAGCTGAAACAATTCCTCGAGCTGGACGGCATGCCATTGATTATCTTCACGTTGCGGCGGTTGGCTGCCTGCACTGCGATCACGGATTTTCTCATCTCCACTCGCGGCGACGACGTAGTTTTTTTGCAGGACAAAGTAGCCAAGGCTGCCTTGGGGCGGCCCGCTCGCGTGATTCATGGCGGAGATACGCGCCAGCAATCCGTGGCGAACGCTCTGGCGCAAGTGGACCCCTCTACGGAGATTGTTCTGGTGCACGATGCAGTGCGCCCTTTTGTGACGCTCGAGCAGATCGATCGCTTGATCGTCGAAGTGCGCTCGCGAGGCGCCGCCATCCTCGGTATTCCCGCAATCGACACGGTGAAGGAAGTGAAGCGCTCCAGCTTGCCGCAGGATGTCGCACTGGTTTCGGCGACGATTCCGCGCGAACGGATCGTGCTCGCGCAGACGCCGCAGGTCTTTTCCTACACCCTGCTCCGCGATGCCTTTCGCAAAGCCCAGGAAGATGGGGTTACGGCGTCGGATGAGGCCGCGCTCGTTGAGCGCTTCGGACACGATGTGTTCGTCGTGCTCGGCTCGGAACGCAATTTGAAGATCACTCGCCCCGCGGACATGGACCTCGCGCGCTTCTACCTGGAACAGGAACGCCAAGCGGTGAAATCGTGACCTACTCTGGCATCGGATACGACTTGCACCGCTTGGTCGAGGGACGGAAGCTTATGCTCGGCGGCGTTGAAGTGCCGTTCGAGAAAGGCTCGGAGGGACATTCCGACGGCGACGTGCTCAGCCACGCCCTGTGCGATGCGCTTTTGGGAGCGGCGAGCCTCGGCGATATCGGCACGCACTTCTCAGACACTGACCCCAAGTGGAAGGGCGCTTCTAGCCTGATCTTCCTGGAACACGTTCGCAAAATGCTTGCCGATCGCCGGCTTCGAGTGGTTCATGCCGATGCGATTGTGATCTGCGAACGTCCCAAGCTCGGGCCGTATTTTCCCGCCATGCGTGCCGCACTGGCGAAATCCCTGGGCATTACAGTGGGCGAGATCAACCTAAAAGCCAAGACCAACGAGGGCACCGGCGAAATTGGGCGCGGAGAAGCTATCGCGGCGCATGCGATTGCCACCATTCGTCTGCACTAAGCGGCCGGCTCCTGAAGCCCAAACCAACACATGAACTGGATGACGGGATTCCATGCGGTCGAAGAGGCGCTCACAGCAGGGCGTCCGCTGGACCGTATTGTGATCGCCCGGGGACGCCACGGGGATCGTGTGGAGACGATCGTCCGGCTTGCGAAGTCGCACGGAGTGCCAGTGCGCTTCGAGGATCGTCGGCAGGTGGACCGTCTCGCCGGCACACGTGAACACCAAGGTGTCGCCGCGCTCGCCGCTGCCAAGCCCGCGGTCGGGCTTGAAGATCTACTGCGCGCGAAGACAGCGCAGGGACTGCTCGTCCTGCTCGATGGCATCGAAGATCCCCACAATTTGGGCGCAATCGTCCGAACGTCGCTCGCCGCAGGGGCGCAGGGCGTCGTCATCCCCGAGCGGCGTGCCGCCGGGCTGAGCGACACGGTCGAGAGAGCGTCCGCGGGCGCGCTCGCGCATTTGGCCGTCGCACGCGTCAAGAATCTTGTCCGAGCGATGGAAGAAATGAAGGAAGCGGGTTACTGGTTGGTGGGCCTCGATGAGCGCGCCGAAAAAAGCTACACCGAAGTAGATTTGAAAGGGCCCGTTGGAATTGTCCTTGGCAGCGAAGGCGAGGGGCTGCACGAGCTGACCCGCAAACGTTGCGACTTTCTCGTGTCGCTTCCCACCAGCGGACCGGTCCGCTCGCTCAACGTGTCCGTGGCTGCAGGCGTGATGCTTTTTGAAGCTGTCCGCCAGCGCCGTGCGGTCCGGTCTTAGCTTTTTCCTGCAAACTCTCAATTCTTAGCTGTCATACTTCAGCAGTGAAAAGACATCAACTCCCGCCAGTTTCGCGCGCCCTCGCAGGAAATTTAACTCCACCGCGAATGCAGCACCGGCCATTTCACCTCCCAGTTGGCGAATTAGGCCGATTGCGGCTGCCGCAGTGCCGCCCGTTGCCAGCAGGTCGTCGCAAAGAAGAACGCGATGACCCGGCCGCACCGCGTCCTGGTGGATTTCGAGCGAATCGCTGCCGTACTCTAGCTGATAAGTTATCGAGGTGGTTTTCCAAGGAAGCTTCTTTGGCTTGCGCACCGGAACGAAACCGGCGCCCAGGCGGTACGCGAGGGCGGGCGCAAAAATAAATCCGCGCGCTTCGATCCCGGCGACAATATCGACTTTCTTTCCTTCATAGTGGCTGCAAAGTTGATCGACGAGCGAGTGGAATCCGCGTGGGTCCTGAAGCAACGTGGTCAGATCGTAAAACAGAATTCCCGGCTTCGGATAGTCAGGGATTTCGCGGATCAGTTTCTTCAGATCGTCCATTAGCGCCTCTTTTGTTCAGCCGTCGTATTCGATGAAAAAGCCCAGCTGGAACCGCGCTTCGATCGGCGCGTCTTCCTCAGTCACCTCTTCGACGGAAGCCCCGATCGGCCCGCGCTCCAGGCGCTCGCGCAAAGACGCCAGCGAATCCGCCGGGCCAATGGCGTATACTTCCACGCGTCCATCGCGCAAATTCCGCACGTAGCCCCTTATTCCGAATTGCGCCGCTGCGCGTTCCGCGAAATACCGGTATCCGACGCCTTGCACCGTCCCGCTTACGTAGTAGCGCTTGGCGTTCTTGTTTTTGTGCACAATTGATTTGCCCGCTGGCCGCGAGTGCGCGATTTTAGCAGAGCCCTCCGGCTTAGGATTCCCCTTTTTGCGGTCCCGTTACCAAGTCTGTGATATTTTTGTGGAAAGAGCGCGCCTGATTCAACGCCGCGCACGCAAGGCGCATCTAAAATTTCAAATGAGATTACTCTGCAAGCGGGTGATGTCCGCCGGGGTGCTGGTCGCCGCTGGCCTCGCGGTTTCTCTCAACGCCCGCGCGCAAGATCAAGGTCCGATGGCGCCGCCTCCGAAGTTCGAAGTGAAGCGGATTCCATCGGTGCCGCACCCCGGACCTCCGCCCCTTCCGGCCCAGGAGATCATCCAAAGGTTCGCCTCAAACGAGGACGCGGCCAAGATCGCTTACAACACTTACGATTTCACGGAGGCGATTCGCATAGAGGAACTCGCCGATAACGGGGGGAAGTTCACGGTCACCGGCTACGACTACACGCGGCCCGATGGCCAGCGATTCTGGCGTGTGACCAAGCAACCTCAATCAACTCTGAAGGTGACGAACTACACTTTGGAAGACGTCCGGACCATCGTCAGCTTGCCGCTATTCTTTCTCACCACCGATCAAATCGGGAACTACGATTTCCTCTACGCCGGACAGCAAAAGCTCGACGAATTGAATACCTATGTTTTTCAGGTGAAGCCCAAGCTGTTGAGCCGGAGCCAGCGCCTTTTCCAAGGAGTCGTTTTTGTCGACGATCACGATCTGGCGATTGTCGAGACCTACGGAGAATTCGTCAGCGAGCTTTCAGGCATGGGAAACAAACTGCCTTTTAGCCTTTTCGAAACCTATCGGGAAAATTTTCAGGGCAAGTATTGGTTGCCGACGTACACCACCTCCGACGACTACATCGATCAGCCCAACGCCGATCCGCTTCAATTGCGCCTCGTGATTCGCGCAACCGACTTCAAACTCAGCCCGGCCCCGGCACCCGCTTCCGGCGCCCCGCAAGGCGGTCCTCCGTCGCCCTCCGCGGCTCACCCTTCGAGTGAATCCTCATCTGAACACCAACGTTAGGCGGAGGGTTGGGAGTCGGAAGTGGAAGTCTGCGGCGATGGCTGAGGCCTGAGGCTCAAAAGTTCGATAAACGGCGAATATGGCATCCTCACCGTAGACGATTTTTCTTTACACCAACAGGTACTTGCGCGACTTCGACCCCTCGTGTAAAGATTTTCCTCGTATCCTCGGACTGCGCCAATACCCCCAAATGCTTGGGCAACTCCTGGATTGAGCGCAACAGCAGGTCAGGGCAGGCGGCGCGCAGGCGAATCGCGGTGGGGAACGGTCCCAGAACGCCGATCACGCGTACGCCGGCCCGCCGCGCCATCTCAACGTCTTCCGGGGTGTCACCCACATACACGCACTCTGCTGGCTGGGCACCCATGCGCTTGAGAGCAAGTTGCAGAGGCGCAGGGTGCGGCTTTCTGCGCGGCGCGTCTTCGCTGCAGATGCAGGCGCGGAAGTAAGCCCGGAAAGCGAATTCCCGGAGCTGCTTGCGGACACGCGCCCCGCTGCCGCTGGTCACCAAGCCGAGATCGAACCGTCGACCCAGTTCGCGCAGCACCTTTTGTGCGCCCGGGAGCAAGCGGGGGCGTTGGTTGCGGTACGCGGCTCGCCAGATCCGGTCTGCACGCACCCAACTCGAGCGCGGGATACGCGCTGCGCGATACACTCGATACCAGTCGGGAGAATAATGGCGCTCGATCTCGGCGACTCCCCATTCGATCCGAAGCGCGCGAAACATCGCGACATAGGCGCTCTTGTCGGCAGCGTAGGAATCAAGCAGTGTTCCGTCCCAGTCGAGCAAAACAACTCGCGTTGCGAATATGCGATGGGCCATTAGGGGAGGATCGTAGCAGAAGATAGCAGCTCTTATAGGCGTAGTACGATGTGGTTGGAGAAATACTTGGCTTGATGTCGCGAATCGAACCGCGCCGCTTCCTCTTCTATTAGAAGTAGTTAGGGCGCCTCGGCAGAGAATCGTCTCGCCGGAGAGCGAAGTCGTCAAAGCTGGCGGCGTACGCTTTCCAACCCGGCATATCCGTTTCGTCGCAGCGCACGATGTGAGCGGCAGTGCACATCTGGACGCGACCGCAACCCAGCGGCCGATCAACCAGCGCAACTTCCAGCTCAATGGCCATGCCCGCCTGCATCTCGCGAGGTGCCAGGAAATAGATTCCGCTCGAGCTGATATTCCTGGTCACAAGCGTCACGGGGAACGGTTCGGTCTTATCGCCAATCCGTGTCAGGCGTAAGGGTAGCGAAAGCGAAGCTCGCGGGTAGCGGCGACGTTCATCCGCCACTCCTATGGCGTGTGTGGGAACGCGAGCAAAGCGGCGCGGCCCAGGTTTTCCCGAAATGGCTGTTACGGACTGTGTACGGCTTTCAACTTCGCGCATCGGCGAAACAGCCGGCCGATCATCACGTTGCGGAAGAGCTCCCATAACACTGCCCCCAAGTACTGCGGTATGAGTACCCTAGTTTCCGGTTGTCCGAATATGCGGGAGGCTGCACGCCCCGTCAACCTGCCGCCAATTCCTGGTGCCCTATAGTGTAACCCCCTTATTTTCGACCAACCGAGGCGGATTTTCCATCACTTTGGCTTCACCCTTGATGAGTCTAATCTTGGACCGTGATTGGCCCTTGATGAAAATATTCTCATGATGCTTACAAACAGAAGCCTGGCTCGGCCGGAAGAAAAATCGAAAGGAGGGTGTCCTTGCGATGGACAGGGCTGAGCCAAAAAGGGGCGAAAGAGCGAATTGCGGGCGAAGCGACCTGGGGGAACGACGAAGCCAGTAGCTCAGCCTTGGGGCTTGATCTTTTCGGTTCCCTTCGGCCAGTGAGGTTTGAACTCGGAATCCGAAATGGGCGGATTCAGAATGATTTTTGAGTAGTGGACTATGGAATAGTCCCCCGAGCCCGCTTCGTCGAACCGTTGTTGGGCTGGAAGCCAAGTCGATTCATCCACCCAAAGTTGAATTTTGGAGATTTGATTGCGCACGGACTCCAACTTCGGCGTCAATTCCAGTTCGATGGTTCTTTTGTCGTCTACTCTATCCTCGCCCGCCATCTTGATCGAATAGCCCTTTTTCAGCTCCGTCCCTTTTGTTCCGAATCCGAGTAGCAGAAACTGATCCACTAAGTCCCGGTTTTTGCCCAGGTTGTATTCCTCGACGCGTTTTAGCCCCGGAGTGTAGATATAAAGATTGTCGCCGGTTCTGAGGATCGTGCGTTCGTCTGGGGCCTTCAGTTGCAGCAACATCTTTTCGCCTCTGACGAGAACGGTGCCCTCTTCTGTTGAACGGTCATTCACAACTACCGTGACCTTGGTACGTTCGACGCTCGCCGAAAGGCTGTGGAAATCTTTGGCAACAGAGTCCATTTGCGCAAGAACACCAGGAAGCGTCAGCGCCGGCCCTTGGCGAAGACCCGCCAGCGCCAGTAGCGGTGTGATCCACACCGCGACCCAAAAGCCGAGTGCTATCTTGCCGCATTTAATCACCCAATCCCCCCAAGGCGAAGCACATCGAGGACGAACGTTCGTGATCATAGCACACCACCGCAAAGCACCTTGTGAGATGCGATATTCAGGCCGCGAGTAGCGTACGGTCCTCGCCGCGGGTCCGGGCAGCGACAAGAACCCGTCCGCGTTGCAATCGCCGGGGCACGGGGGCTAAACTGTAGATCCCAGCTAAAGTGACAAATTAGGGCTTGACAGGAATTGGCACACTATGGAGAATGACTCGCGCGCCCGTTCCTGCCTTCCCCTGTTCGTGAGTTTCTCCCCTTTCGCATCGCCGGGAATAGTCTGCGAGGAGACCGGTGGCGGAAAAAGATGGCATAGCAGCTAACATGGAGCTCGATCGCGAAGTGATCCGCTGTCAGGTTTGCGGATTAGTTCAATACCGTACACGCACAGGCAACTGTCGGCGCTGTCTGCGTTTGCTGCCCCCAAGGGTGACGTTCGTCATTCCGACGCCGTCGCCTCAGGATTTACCGGGGGACGATCGCCAATTGTTTGAGAACTGGCCTAACCGCGAAACTGTGGAGAATATCGGCCAGCGCATCAGACAGTTGCGAGAGTCGCGCGGCATGACGCAGAGTCAGCTACAAGCTCGCTCACGCGTTTCCCGCTCATATTTGTCGAGGATCGAAAGCGGGCAGATGACTCCCAGCCTCGGCACTCTCGAGAAGATCGCCGAAGCTTTGGGTGTCGGCCTGAACCGTTTCTTCGTGCCCGAATCGAATGGAGAGACCGTCTTGGAGGATCCGTTCATTCAGGGCCTTCGGCCTTTCTTGCGTCAACTTGATTGGGCGCAATGGCAGGGCATTCTGAAGAGGTTGCAGGCGATTAGCGAGCACGTGAGCACAAATCAGATCACGCGCCCGCTTGCGCCCCAGCCGTCAGAGCGAGTGCCCCAGATTGCTCGCAGGCAGAGCCAGGGCCATGCCTCGGGTCACGGCACCCACTCTAGTGCCGCAATGCACCGCTAGCAGCGGTCCCGGAATATCGGACCTTAACCTCACGCTTTCACTTGGCGAGGGGGCGCGATTAACGCCCCCGGCTGAGTCGGCCGCGGATTAGTAGAAGCGCACGCGCACGTCCGTCGATCCCTTCTCCAGATGCACGGAGTCGATGAAGCGAATTTGCCGATCTTCGTACGTCATGATGAGCGATTGGGTGCGCGTTCCTCCGCCGAAGAATCGCACGCCGCGCAGTAGCCCTCCGGGCGTTACGCCCGTGCAGGCGAAGATGATCTTCTTGCCTGGCGCGAGATCGGCCGTATCGTAAATGCGGTTCGGATCCTTGATGCCCATTTTCGCCACACGTTCCCGGTGTTCGCGTTTCTTTATGACAAGCCGACCCAGAATCTGGCCATTCAGGCACCGCAGCGCCGCGGCCGTGAGCACACCCTCAGGAGCGCCTCCCGTGCCCATCACGGCGTGCACGCCCATGTCCGAAACGGCGGCGCTGATTCCGGCCGAGAGGTCGCCATCCGATATCAACCGAATGCGCGCGCCCGTCTTTCGGATATCCGCGATCAGCTTTTCATGGCGCGGCCGGTCAAGCACGGTCACCACCAAGTCTTTCACCTTGCGGTCGAGCCGCTTGGCGATCGCCTTGAGATTCTTTTCAGGCGGTGCATCGAGATCGACGGCGCCCCGGCACAGCGGCCCAACGACGATCTTCTCCATATAGAGATCGGGCGCATGGAGCAGTCCGCCGTGTTCGCTTGCCGCGAGAACTGTGATGGCATTTGGCTCCCCGGTAGCGCACAGATTCGTTCCTTCCAGAGGGTCGACGGCGATGTCCACGGCAGGATATTGGTGGTGCTTATCATGAGAGGCCAAACCCACCTTTTCTCCGATAAAGAGCATCGGCGCCTTATCCCGCTCGCCTTCGCCAATTACGATCGTGCCATCCATGCCGACCGTGTCCATCTCCGTGCGCATGGCCTCCACCGCAACCTGGTCCGCCCGGTGCCGGTCGCCCAAGCCCATCGTGCGGGCAGAAGCGATGGCCGCTCGCTCGACGACACGCAAATATTCAAGGCTCAATTCCTGTTCCATGGATCCCCCCTAAAGTGAGCGCTGTGCCCCTACCCGGAAGTGCCGGGCGATTCTAATGCAGGCCGAAACGTTGCGCATCCCAATAAATGAAAAGTCGCGGGACGCAGCCGGGTTCACACGAAGGCCGAAATACCCGTAATGCGCTCGCCGATCACCAGCTTGTGGATATCGTGGGTTCCCTCGTAGGTGTAGACCGATTCGAGATTGTTCATGTGGCGCATGATGCATGAATCGTCCACGATACCGTTGGCCCCCAAAATTTCTCGGGCCGTGCGGGCGGTTTCGCGCGCCATCCATACATTGTTCATTTTCAGCATCGAAATGTGCGACGGGTGCACGCGGCCCTGGTCCTTCAATCGCCCGACTTGCAAAGCGAGAAACTGTGCCTTGGTAATTTCCGTGATCATCCAAACCAGCTTTTCTTGCACCAATTGATGCGACGCGATCGGGCGATTGTCGAATTGTTTGCGCTGCTTGGAATAGCCGAGCGCTGCATCGTAACAAGCCATAGCCGCGCCGATGGCGCCCCATCCGATCCCATACCGCGCCTGATTGAGGCACGATAGCGGCCCTTTCAGGCCTTCGACGCCGGGCAGCACGTTTGCCACGGGAATTTTGCAGCCCGTCATGGCCAGGCCGGAAGTCACCGACGCCCGCAAAGATTGTTTGCCATGAATGTCCCAGGCCTTGAATCCCGGCGTTCCTTTTTCGATCAGGAAGCCGCGGATTTTGTCGTCTTCGCATTTTGCCCAAACCAGTGCCACATCCGCGATCGAGCCATTGGTGATCCACATTTTTTCGCCGTCAAGAACGTAGCTATCGCCCTTTTTCATGGCACGGCTCAGCATTCCGCCGGGATTGGAGCCGAATTGCGGTTCCGTGAGCCCAAAGCATCCGATTGCTTTTCCTTGCTGCAGCGGCGGCAGCCATTTTTCCTTCTGTGCGTCCGACCCAAACGCGTGAATCGGATACATCACCAGCGCCGACTGTACCGATACGAAGCTGCGCAAACCCGAATCGCCCCGTTCGAGCTCCTGCGTCACCAGTCCGTATTCCACATTGGACATTTCCGCGCAGCCGTAGCCTTTTAGGCTCGCCCCGAAAAATCCGAGCTGCGCCATCTGCGGCACAAGCTGGATGGGAAATTTTCCCGCGCGGTCATGCTCCGCAATAATCGGAAGTAACTGCTCATCGACAAACTGACGCGCGGTTTTTCTCGCCAACTTCTCTTCATCGCTGAGCAGGGAATCGAACTCGAGGAAATCGATGCCAGGGAACGCAGCCATTGAGGTATCTCCAGCGGCATTCTACCGGAGTGGCGTCTGGCAACAGCCAAAAATCGCGAGGCGTCTAGGGCCAGTGGAGTATTTTGACTATACTGTCCCTTTCTTGCGCTGATCTTGTCGTTACTGCGCGACCATGAGCCTTCACTTATGAAAATTCTGACTGCTGAGGAAATGAGGGAAGTGGATCGGCTAACGACCGCGCGATACCGCGTGCCCGGCCTGACCCTGATGGAAAATGCCGGGAAAAGCGTGGCGGAGTTCGTCCAAGCGCGATTCCCGAATTTTACGCATCGGCACATCCTGGTGCTTTGCGGCAAAGGCAACAATGGCGGCGATGGGTTCGTCGCGGCGCGGCACCTTCAGAAAATGGGCGCGAAGCCGGAAGTCTACCTTATCGGAAAGATGAGTGAGATGAAGGGCGACGCCGCCAAGAATCTGGCCCGGTGGCGGAAGACCGGCAAGGTGCAAGCGGACAAGGTGCTGGATCGGAAGTTCTTCGCGGACCTGTCTCCGAGCTCCCTGGTTATCGATGCGCTTCTCGGAACTGGCGTCAAGGGTTCTGTTGACGGTCGCTTGCGCGAAGTGATCGACGCCGTCAACAATCGCGAGCCATGGACGCAGCTGATTGCCGTGGATGTTCCTTCCGGGCTGCAGGTGGATACGGGCGCTGTGGAAGGCGCGGCGATCATGGCCGACCACACCATCACGTTCTCAGCGCCGAAGCCGGGCCTTGTTATAGGCGAGGGCAGTCGACGCGCGGGCTACATCCACGTTCGTCAAATCGGTTCTCCTCCAGACCTCGTGGTCGAACTGGGGAAGGGAAACCTTCGTTGGAGCGACGCCGATGAGTCTGTGTTTTATTCTCTCCCAAGACATATCGAAGGAAATAAAGGCGAATACGGTCACGCCGTCGTCGTGGCGGGATCGGTAGGCAAAAGCGGTGCGGCGGTTCTCGCGTCCTGGGCTGCCCTGCGGTCGGGAGCGGGCCTTGTGACCGTAGCGACGCCGGACCCGGTTCTGCCGATCATCGCTGCACAAACTCCTGAGATCATGACCGAACCTCTGGCAGCGACCCTCTCCGGCTCGATCTCCGAAAAATCACTTGAGGGCGGACTTTTCGTCGGGCTTCTCAAAGGCAAACGCGCACTTGCGATTGGGCCTGGGCTTACAACGAACGAGGAAACTCAGAGATTCGTTCGCGCGATTGTAGGCAACCGGTCTGTTCCCATCATTCTCGACGCGGACGGACTGAATGCGTTTTCCGGACGCGCGTCGGATTTGAGACGTTCCGACGGCTATCTCTGCGTCACACCCCATCCAGGCGAAATGGCTCGACTTGTGGGATGCACCGTGACCGAGGTGCAAGCTCGGCGTGTTGAGGTTGCCGAGCAGGCGGCGCGCGCTTGGAACGCGGTAGTCGTATTGAAGGGGCAGCAAACGGTCATCGCTATGCCGAACGGGCCCTCGTACATTAATTCCACCGGGAACCCGGGAATGGCGACAGGAGGCACAGGCGATGTGCTTACAGGCATGCTTGCCGGACTCGTGGCGCAGTTTGGGCGAGGCGTAAATTATTTCGGATTTGCGCAAATCATCGCCTTCGGCGTCTATCTCCACGGTCTCGCCGGGGATATCGCGTACGCCGAGAGCGGCGAGGCGCCGCTGATGGCCTCAGACGTGATCCGCGCAATTCCGCGCGCCTATAGGCAATTCTATGCAGAGTGCGGCCGTGCCTAGCCGCGAGTGGACCACGCACTCCTCTGAAGAAACCATTCAGCTTGGCCGCGAAATCGGACGCCAGTTAGCGCCGCCAGCTCTGATTTTGCTTTCCGGTGATCTGGGGGCAGGGAAGACCACCCTCACAAAGGGCCTTGCTAGCGGAATGGGCGCTGCTGAACAAGACGAAGTCACTAGCCCGACCTTTACGCTGGTCCACAAATACGATGGCAGATCGCGCGTGTATCACGTCGATCTCTATCGCATCGGGGATTCACACGATCTTGACACGCTCGGCCTGGAAGATATTTTCAACGAGGCGGCGGTGGTGATCGTCGAATGGCCCGATAAGCTGACGATTCGCACGGATTGGCCGGTGATTCGTGTTCAGCTGGAGCACGTTTCCGATGACACGCGCCGCATTGTAATTTCGGATGAGGCGAACGTTTCGTTCGCCAGCCGGTGAGTTTCTACGAACTGGGAATTCCACGATCTCGCCTGGTTCTTACAGGCCCATGATGTGGAATCCACCGTCCACATAAATGATACTTCCGGTGACGCCTCGTCCCAGATCACTGCCCAGAAACACGGCGGTGTCTGCCACCTCTGCTGGGTCGGTGTTGCGCCGCAGCGGCGCGCGCTGCGCGGAGATCTCCAGCATCTTGGACAAATCCTTCACTCCTCGCGCCGAAATCGTCTTGATCGCGCCCGCCGAAATCGCATTCACGCGTATCTTGCTGGGACCGAGCTCGCTGGCCAGATATTTCACCTCTGCTTCAAGCGCGGCCTTCGCGATGCCCATCACGTTGTAGTTGGTCACCACGCGAGTCGATCCCAGATATGTCAGGGTGAGGATCGCTCCGCCGCCGGTCATCAGCGGTGAAAGCGCCTTCGAAATCGCCACTAGCGAATACGCGCTCACATCAAGGGCTAGCTGAAATCCGTCGCGCGATGTGCTCAGGAACGGCTGATTCAGCTCCTCGTGCTTTGCGGCCGCAAGGCTGTGGACCACGACATCCAGCGTGTGTCCCGCCGATTTCAACGCCTCAGCCAGGCCATCGATGTCGGATTGCTGCTGCACCTCGCACGGGAAAAATCCAGCCGCGCCGAGTTCGCGCCCTAATTCTTCCACGGTTGGTTTCGCGCGTTCATTTTGGTAGGTCAGGAGTAACTTCGCGCCTTCGCGCGCGAACGCCTGCGCGATCGCGTACGCAATGCTCCACTTATTCCACACGCCGAGTACGATGGCCGTTTTGCCTTCAAGTAGTTTCGACATGGCCCGACATTTTAGCTGGAAATCGTGCGGCAGGCTTGATCTTCCGTCTGATTAATCGAGCGGCGCCTCCTCATCGCATCCGGTGCCAGAAGCGCGCTGACGATCCTAGTGCGAATGCATCCAGCGGATGATTTCGCGCACCACATCGTTCACATACGGCCAGAGGATTCCAGCAATTGCGGCGACGGCCGCCAGCACCCGCTTCCGGTTTGGGGTGACCGCCGCGGCGGAGCCGGGCGAATGGACAGCGCAGAAGCCCTCCTCAAGCGCGGGCTTGTCGCAACGTTGTCCCGACGGTCCTAGGTAGAGGCACGGCCCCCAATTCCCGGCCGCCGCTGGATTCGCTGAAGGCTGCGAAGTGGAAATGCCTGGTATGGGCAAGTACTCGTCTTTGTTGGCGGTGTAGCTCGATGGTAAGTGCTCCCACGAGGCGCCCGAAGGCATATCTGACTCCCTGCTACGTCTGGACGTTGACGCTTTCGCTCCGGCTCCATTGCGCCCGGCGTTTTTTGTTCGGTACAGTAAGACTTTAGCTGATTGCAGAATTTTCGATGCTGGAAACGCGTACCGCGCCACCTGCCGCCCATCCAGCCCGGATGAAGCTTGAGCCGTACTCCGCCGAAATTCGGCTCGCCAACCTGACTGTCGGAGTCGATAACATCCATTATGACGTCTTTCTGAGCCCGCGTTTTGTGGAATTCACGCGCAATTACCTCTTCGACCTGGTGCGGCAGGTCGTGAACGTGAACCTGCCCTACGGGAACGAAAAGGGACGCAAGCCAGCCAAGCCTCCCGAGCATTCCGTGTTCCGCAAGCTGCTCACGGAAATTCTGCAGGAGTCGCTGACCCGCGCCAAGTTTCAGCAATCCGCCGAGACGGACATTCTCCACCACCTCGCGCTTTTGAAATTCATCACCCAGGAAACCGGAAACCAATTTTCGAGCATCCTGGTCGAGTGCAAGGATTGGATTCGCGGCCGCGGCGAGCTCTTCGAGCACAGCGAACAGGCCCACGTGATGCGCTCCAAGATCGCGGCGATTCAGGCCGACCGCAAAAACGTGATCCGCCAGGTTGGCGAGACTCTGTGCCGCATCTGGCGCGAGGTAGAAGACACCATCATCGCCAGGACGCGGCTCGCTCTCTTCGGCGAGGATTCTGACCAGATGTATCCCCTGCTGCAGAACCGCTTCCTTTTTGTCGAAGGCGGCAACGACGAGCATCTCTTTCTCGAACATTACGTGCTTCTCGGCAATTTTATCAACGATCCCGATCGCTTCGAGACTTTCGACGCCTTGCTTCTCGATATCGTCCGCGAATGCGTTCTTTCCGGCGACAATGCCGGCGACAGCGCCGAAGAGCTCACCAAGGCCCGCAAGCTGCACGAACGCCTGCTCGAACAGGCGCGCCTTCTGCATGCTGAACTCGCGCTCATCGAGGAAGAGCACGAAGAAGCCGCCGGCCGCGCCGGTGAAGGCGACCACTCGTTCCCCTCGATCTTCAAGCGCAAGGCGGCCCAGGATCCCGGCGCGCACACCGAGATGGACAATCTTCGCCGCAAGACGGCTTCTCTGGAGAAAAGTCTGGAGGAACTCGCGCCGCAGATCGCTGCCGCGAAGCAGCGCATGGAGTTTTTGAACGAGGAATTTAAGGGCCGCCTCGGCGATTATCTGAATCAGCCCGCGAACGCCCGCCGCCTGTTCGACACCAGCCCGGGAGTGGATGAAAGTCCGGCCGCCGCGGAAATCCGCGCCCACCTTCTTGAGGAATGGATCCACAGGCTCGAGGAACGCGACTTGCTCTTCCACGTGCTCGCGGGCTACGAACTGCGCAAAATTGCGGCCGAATATTGCCCTCCGATTCACCTCCAGCAATTGAAGAAGGCCCTTGTTGTTCGGGACGAAGCCAAACGCGTGGCGCAGATTTTGGAAAAATTTCCGGCGCGCAAGGCGTCGATGAAAAAGTTTGAGCAATCCTCCCGCGCCATTCGCCGTCGCAGCACGCAGGAGACGTTGGCGGTCGGCCTTCAGTTCGCCGAAGACTTGATGCGCCTGCGCCGCGACCGCCGCAACTACCAGCAGGTCGCTGCTTGGATGGAACGCATCAATCTGGTTCACTCGGAGCGCGCCCGCGACCTTTCGCGCGCCAACAAGAGCCTCTACGAGTTCTTGCATCCGGATGAGGGCCGCCCCGCGGACGATCCAGTCATCAACCACGTGGTCATCAAAGCCGACGTCCGCGGTTCAACCGGCATCACCAAGGACTTGCTGGAACGCGGTATGAATCCCGCCTCGCATTTCAGCATGGCCCTGCACGAGCCCGTGAAGCGCATGCTGGAACGTTTCGGCGCCGCCAAAGTTTTCATTGAAGGCGACGCCATCATCCTGGCGATCTATGAAAACGAGTCGACTCGGGCCACCCAACGCGCCGTGGCCCGCGCCTGCGTGCTGGCGCGCGAAATCCTGGCCGTCACCCAGGCTTACAATGCGCGCGCCAAGTCCGGCAACCTTCCGGCGCTCGAGTTGGGCGTGGGCGTCGCGTTTCAGGATTCCGCGCCCTCGCTTTGGATGGATGCCGACTCTCGCATCATGATTTCGCGCGCGCTCAATCTCTCGGACCGCCTTTCCAGTTGTTCGAAGATGGCCAAGCGCCTCTTTCTGTCGAATCCCGCTCCTTTCAATGTCTACCTCCTGCAAACGCTGATGGACGACGCCACGGCGGACGAGGGTGAGGAGCTTCTGGTCCGCTACAATCTGAATGGCATCGAGCTCAACGAAGAAGGTTTTCAGAAGCTTCAGCGTGAAATTTCATTGACACCCGTCGGCGGCAATTTCCCTCTTCCCTGGGGCAAGGAGCGCGTGCAGCTCTATTTCGGAGAAGTGCCTCTTGGTGAATCGCTCGAACCGGTCGTAATTCGCAAGGGTTTTGTCCATCAGTTGCTGCCCGGCGGCAAAATTGGCGAGCAGGGCGCGCGTGCGTATTACGAAGTTTGCACCGATGCCAAGCTCCTCGACCTCGCCCGCAGAAAAGTTTCCGCCGCCACAACCAAAAGCTAGCGCCGTGCGCCGTTAATTACCCATTTCTGCTATTCTGCTGCCTAATTCCGGAGAGTTGCGCCTTGCCTCGGAAGAAAAAGCCGCGCCTGAACGTCGCCCGAGAAGCCCGCCGCCGCGCGCGTAGAGGCGTCGGCCTACCGCCGCCGGAGCGCATCATTCCGAACAAGCAATCCAAGCCTCCCAAACACAAGAAGCCTCTCGTTACCCTGCTCAACGAAGAATAGCCTGCCCTCAACGATTCAGTCTCCATCATCCGGCCAAGCGCGCTGCGTCGGCGAAAGTCCACAGGAATCCATCCTTGTGCGACCCGCGATCCGCCTTAACATTGGAGCGATGCGCGAAACATGCACGCCGCTAATCTCGACGGGGCCTCTGCCCCGTAGGCCGCACCGAGGTTACGCTCGCGTTTCTGCTCGACACACCTGCCGAGTAGAAATCCACGTAACTCGATGAGAAGAAAGGAGAGGTGTCCTGTCTACCCGTCACGAAAATCGGAGGCGACTTCCGCGGGCCAGACCGTCCACGTTCGCGTTGGAAGATTGTCGCGCCGCGGAAAACGCAACCGCCGTGCTGTTGTTAGCAGTAGAAACGTTTGTTAAGCTACGCAAGCGTCCGCGAATCGGAGAGGTGTCTGAGCGGTTGAAAGAGCTCGCCTCGAAAGCGAGTGTTGGGGAAACTCAACCGTGGGTTCGAATCCCACCCTCTCCGCCACTTCCTCTAGTTCCCTTTCTTGGAGGCAAAATGAGACACAGAACGGCGTTCGTCGCTTTGTCGTGGATTTGTGCGCTTGCGCTCTTGTTGGGCCAAGCTCTCACGTCGGCACCTGCCGCTGCGCAAGGTCCAACGTGTATGCCGACGGTGGAGCAGGCAGCCCAGCTGTTTAGCGCGGGCGCGCGGGGACCTACGAGACCGGGCCCGGGACCAGCGGCGGAGCCCACCCCTAGCAGCGTAGCCATCGCGGCTATCCCGGGCGTCGTGGCCGCAGGCGGGACCTGGACGAAAGTCTGGCAGGAAGGTGGCAACAGCGCTGACGGCATCATCCCCGACAAAGACGGTAGCGTGCTAGTTGCGCAGGAAGACTACGATACGGTCCTCAAGATCAACGCAGACGGCCAGACATCCGTGGCCGTTGCGGATGCCAAAGGCGTGGGATCACTATCGATGGATCGGCAGGGCCGCCTCTACGGCGCGCACCGAACGGAGAGACCCGGATCGACCAAGCCAGATAAAGCGTCGATCGTGAACGCCATCACCGAGCTCGCGCCAGAACGCATGGTGATAGCCGACAAGTGGACCGACGGCACCGTGCTGACAGTGCGGCCAAACGATCTCGCCGCTGACAGCCATGGGGGCGCATACTTCACGACTGGCTGCCTCTATTACGCCAGCCCCAAGGGAGTCACTGTGATGGCTGACGACATCCGCACTAACGGGATCGCCTTCAGCCCGGACGACAAGATTCTCTACGTCACCAATGGGGGCGCGCTCGTCGCTTTCGACGTGGAAGGGCCTGGCATGCTCAGCAACCGCCGCGATTTCGCAATGCTCCCGGAAGGCAACTACGGGGACGGCATGGCGGTCGATTCCAAGGGACGGCTGTACGTGAGTTCCGGCGCCGGCGTTCAGGTTTTTGACAACACCGGAAAACATCTCGGCGTGATCCCGACGCCGCGAGGGATCATCAGCGTCGCTTTTGCGGGTGCCAACAAGCAAACGCTCTACGTCGTGGGAAGCGGCGCGGACGATGAGAAGGGCCAGCCGATTCGTCAAGGCCCGCAGCACACCGCCGCTACGGTTTACAAGCTGCCGGTGATCGCGCAAGGCCTGAAGGATCGGGCAAAATAGAGGCCAGCGAACCTTACGTCAGTAAGTGATTCCCTCTGACTCTGCGATTGCGCGAGCTCTTTGGTCGTTCGGATACCAATAGTGTATATGGCAACTCTCGCAGGCTTTGTCGATGCCGTCCTCTGCTTGAAATAGAGCATCCTTGTTTTTTGCGTCGACTGCCTTCATCGCCACGGCCGCAGCGTCCTGAAGCCCCCGTGCCCGGCGAATGAAGACGGAGCGGTTGTCATCTATTGCCTTCTGAATTTGCGCTGGCTCAAGTTCAATTCCGGGATTCTGCGATGTAACGTTGGGGGGCGCAACCTTGCGGCCAGGCATGACCAGGAGATTCGGCGCTTCAAGCAAGACGATGAGGCGCTCCCGGACCGCCTCCCAATCCGCATCGGTCTGCGGCGCTTTTTCGCGGATACCGTGCTCGTCCGAGATCTGCTGGACCGATTGGAACACGAACTCTCCGCTGGGATCCACCATGGAATCCATAATGTCCTTGATATAGGCGGGCCTCAAGAGCTGCGGCGGCTGCTTGGAAGATGACGCCTTTCGACACCCGGTTCCAAGAAAGGCCACAGTTGCCACTAGAACCCAACAGTATGGCTTCATAACTTTTCTTCCGCTCCTGCCGGTCATCTCCGCTCCAGGACGTTTATGTTAGCCTCGAATGTACTCCACTCCATCGATATCGCGCTGTCAGTTCGCGCCGCAGGCATTCATTAATTTTCCTTAATTAATTTCCTGTTGACTTTGACTTTTGGGCAGCGTATCCCGGCACGGGTGTCAATGTTCATTTCGCACGCAAAAAAGGCCCGGACAGAGATGAGTTTAATTCTCACCAGGTTTCGGCAACCGACACATGATCCCGCACGTCCATTGCAGAGGGGGAGCCATAATGAGGAGTAGACTGCTTGTAGTTTTGTTTGCCTTTCTGGTCGTGGGCGCGCTTACCTGGATGTCTCCCATCTCAGCAGCACAGAACCAGGAAAGTGCGCAGCAGCAAGACCCGCAGGCGCAGCAGGAGTGCGCAGAGGCACAGGGGGCGCGGGGCCAATTTCAATTTCCCCGTAACGCCTTCTCCGGACCACACGGACCGTATACGAACGTCATCGGGCCGCTCAGCATATGCACTCCAACTTTCGATGGCCCACCCGCAGGAATGAAGGCGTTGCCAATCGATTTGTTTAAGTCGAAGAACTTCTATCTGGATAAGAAGTATTGGTTGGACCCGCGCTATTTTCGGTGCAATACACCCCGCCAGCTAACGGATATGTGGACCGCACGCCGTTTTGGTCCGGGGGGAACGCCAGAATCGGCGGCGTGGGGCGACTGCAAGTGGGATGTTCCGCGAGATCAGCTTGTGAGCCATTACCCGTACAAGACAGCGAAGGAGCAGTACGATGCGTTGCTGGCGGCTGCGAAGGCAAAGGGTGGTCCCACCGTCTATACCAAGGCAACGACTCCGGACTGGGATGGATGGTATACGCGGGACATGCAATCGGATACTCAGGCCGAGTGGATTTGGGGGACCGTCACCCAAGTTCCTACCGTTCTGTCTTTACTCACTCCGGAGTACCAAGCGCGCATGGTTCAGGACAACTATCACGAGGTCGTGGACAACGCGCCGCAATGGGAAGCCTCTTTCTGCTGGCCGGAAGGGTTCCTGCGCTGGTGGGCTCAGGCTTCGCGAGGCGGAGACTTTCAGCTCACGATTACTCCTTGGAGTGCCGAGTTCTTATCTGGCATCGCGGCTAACTTCCTGCGCCAGGTTTGGATCGGAAGGCAGCCTGTCCAAAAGGTCCAGCAGTGGTACGGGGAGACGGTTGGATTCTGGGACGGAACCACGCTGGTTACCTGGACTTCTCATGTTCAAGCCTGGAATCTATCGCACTCCATGTTTGAAAATAGCGACAAGATGGAGACGGTAGAAATCTGGAAGCCCGTAAACGACGCCAGTGGGAAGTACGTAGGACTCGATCAGGAAACCATATTTTATGACCCTGACGCGTTCGTCCAACCGTTGCGTGCCACCTATCGTTATCGTCGGATAGCGCTATTGGACTCTCCGAATATGCGATACACGTATATCGAGTGCCTGAGCAACATCAAGAACATAAATGGCAGGGCCACTCAGCTTACCTCCGACGATCCTGACTATGTGGACTACTACGGCCGGCCCTGGGCCCAGGATTGGGTGAAGTATTTCGAAAAGGGGTGGAAGAATACGCCGAACGAAAATACGGTGCCCCAAGACATACTCGAACAATTAAATAGCGATAAGAAGTAAGGAGTTGAGCGGTCGCGCAGGCACGCCCGCTAGCTTGAGGCCGCCACACAAAACGGGGAGCGCAAAGATGAAAAAACCACTGACAACAAGCTGGGTGATAGCAGTATGCATCGCATTTCTAGCACTAGGTATTTACGCAAAGCCGACGCTCGCACATCATTCGTTCGCCATGTACGATCAGACCAAAGTGCTCGTGTTAACTGGCGTAGCTCACCAGTTCATCGCACAGGCCAATCATGCTGAGCTGCACTTCTACCTGATCGGGCCCGACGGCAAACTTGAGAAGGACAAAGACGGGCAGTTGATCGATTGGGGCGTCGAGATGGCGGGTGCCGCAGCGGTGGCGCAGCAAGGAATTACCGCGGAGTCGTTCAAGGCGGGGACGATATTTACCGTGCATATGAATCCCCTTCGAACCGGCGGTAATTTTGGATCACGGGTTGGCCCGATTTACAAATGTCCTTGGAGAACGCCCCCGGCTGCAGGTAAGACGTGTGACACTGTTTCCGGCATGGCGACTATCAGTGGAAGGTTCTAAACCTTATATTCATCCATGGACCGCGGCGCGGCGGATGTCGGCCTGCCGAAGGCATTAGGCCAAAAGATATGGCTCTATACAGACGAATCAACCAAGGATGGCTGATGTGAGTCGATTTGCTGAGTGGCTGGCCAAAACATCGCTGAGCCACATGTTCCGAGTTCACGAGAGTTGGCTTATCCCGGGCGTTCAATCCATCCACATTATTGGCATTGCAATCATCATCGGGTCCGCATTCATGATCGTTCTCCGCATTCTGGGATGGGCGGGGACGGACCAAACGCTGCGCCAGACCACAGACCGGTTCGGACCGTGGTTGGCAGGCGGATTGTGCCTGCAACTGGTAACGGGGATCGTGATGATAATCGCGGAGCCTGCGCGTGAACTGGTGAACTTCTCGTTCTGGACGAAAATGATCTTCGTGGCTTTGGGCACGGTGCTTTCCAGCGTTTTTCTGGTTAAGGTTCCGAAACACGAGCAGCAGTGGGAAACGCTGGTCAACCGCAGATCCATTAAGTCGCTCGCGATACTAACGTTCCTGATTTTTCTGTTCATTATTGTGCTGGGACGCCTGATTGCTTACGACCATATCTGGGGTTCTTGGTCGCCCGCGACATCAGAGTACTAACATTTTGGAAACAGAGCCCCCATGCAAATCGACGCGTTTCTCAAGTTGATCGAGGCTTCTCGCTTCGCCACTACCATTCGCGATTCGATCTGGATGTTTCCCATAATCGAATCGATTCACGTTATCAGCTTCACTCTGGTCGTCGGCACCATTGCGGTCATAGACCTCCGGTTGTTGGGACTTGCTTCGACTCAGAGATCCTTCCAGCGGATGGCCTCGGACATCCTGAAGTGGACGTGGGCCGCTTTCGCCTTGACCGTGGCGACCGGACTAACGATGTTCAGTACAAATGCCCAAATCTATTATCACAATCCCTTTTTCAGGACAAAAATGTTGCTGCTCGTACTCGCTGGCGTGAACATGCTTGCTTTCGAGATCACCGCGGGCCGAACGGTTCATCGCTGGGATAAGGCTCGGTCAGCGCCTCCTGCGGGCAAGACCGTTGCGGTCCTGTCGCTCACCTTGTGGATCGGTATCATATTTATGGGCCGCATAATTGGTTTCACAACTCACCCAGGCAAAGTACTGCCCCCACCGCCCGGAGTCAATTTCGACAACTTTCTCCAGTCGGCGCCGGCTAGCAACGGTGGTGAGGCCCCGACCGCACCCCCAGCTAATCCGCCTAAGAAGTGAACCGCGGCGTCGTGTGGGGCGCGTTGTAGATTGCCTCAGTTCTGACCGGCCTTGAACGCAAACGAAATGGATTTCGTTCCTCTGGCGGGGAGCGTCACAGTTTGGTCCCGCGTGCCGTACTTTTCTTGCCACGCTTCAATCGTGTACGTGCCCGGCGGGAGATTCCTTAATTCGAATGTGCCCTTCTTCGACGTGACGTCGAAATAAGGATGCGAGAAGGCGAAAACGTAGGCGCACATCCATGGATGAATATTGCACAGCACTTTCACGGCGAGTTCCGGATGATCAAACGAGGTTTCGATCGGCGACGAGCCGATCGGCTGCGATTTATTCCAGGGAAGGTTCTTGCGCGGCAGCATAAGGACGTTGTGCAGAACGGGATCCGTGTTCGTCACGCTGAGCTTCTGGCCCACCATGAGCCCCTGGACGTGGGGTTCGTACATGCAGCCCTTCTGATCAAGGACGGCGGGCGCTGCCGGAACTTCGAAGCGATAGTTCTCGACTCCGGATTTCACGTAGACGATGACATCGGCAAGCGCGCCGTGATCGCCGGTGACGACTTCGGGATAGATCAATGGCGAGGAATGCAATTGCGCGCATCCCGGCGAGCCGCTCAGCATAATCTCATGCGCTGCCGGCAGGGTTCCTTCGAGAGTGACTGTGCCAGTGATGGTTCCGACGGTGGCGGGATCGACCACCTTCGTTGGAGCGGATTGCTGCGCTGCAGCGGGTGTGGACTGCTGCGTTGGAGCGGACTCTTTTCCGCTGCATCCGGCGAGGACCAGGGCGAGCACCACCCCGGCTGCATGGCAGCGAATTGCGAACCACCGGCCGCGACAAGCCGCGGATTGGCTCATGAAAGCTTAGATTGTAGAACCGTTCAGAAAGTGGCCTTCAAACCCAACAGCACTTGCCGAGCGCCGCCGGTGCCGTTGACCGGGTTGCCGTCGTTCGGCTGCCCGCCAGATATGCCGAACAGGAACGGCAGGTTCACGATGCCGCCCGTAAATCCAAGAGAGTAGGCGTGGTTATTTAGGACGTTGAAGGCCGCGATGCTGAACTCCAGCCCGAGCCGCTCGTTGACCTTAACGTTTTTACGGACCGACAGATCCCACTCATGGAAAACTGGGCCGATAAGCACACCCGGCCTCATGTTGCCGAAAGTGCCCTGAGCCGGCGGAATGATCACCGACTTGCCGTTGGGGGACATATAGCATCCAGCTTGCGGTGAGTGAAGCCATTCCGCTGGAGCCCGGAACCGACGGGTTTGTCGGTTCCGCATTGGCCGCATTGATGCAAGCTGCCGGCAGGACTGGGTTGCAGCCACCTACAACGGCGAAAAGAAAGCTCGACCCGAAGCACGGAAGGGGCTGCAAGTCCCCCGAACTTGAAATTGCTTGCTTTTCCGTAAAGAGACCAAGGCTCGGCGGTGCCGCCGAAAAGCCCTCTGTTGTCGTTGACTCCAGCGAAGTCGTCACTGCTATCATTCCCCCTGAAGGGCCCTCCGCTTTGCACGTTGATGGCGCTGGAGATCTGCCAACCCTCTAGTAACTGCGCCGGTGCCTTCATCCCCGGAAGCGCGTAAACGAGCGTAACGCCCAGGTCGTGTTTGGGCGTTTGAAGTCCATAGTCGCACGCTGACGCACTGACTGTTCGTTATGTAAGGGTCATTGCCGCCCTTGGGAGTGGCCAAGTCCCTCGAATACGTATAAGCCGCATTCATGCGTCAGTCCGTGGAAATTCCGCTGAACGAAGGTCACTTGCAGGGCGTGATAATTGGAGAACCCGGCTGGACCATATACGAAGATGCCGTTGAACCATGGGAACTGGCCGAAATACGGCTGACGTTGCTGGACGCCCGCCGTGTCTCCCGGTACCGCCTGGTTGATGTTGATCTCGCTCGCCAGATTGTACGCGTGAGTGCCCACGTAATTCACCGTCAGTGACGTGTTGGCCCGAAAGGCATGCTGGATGCCCAGCGTCCACGTGAACAGGGGGGACCGCACATTAGAAGTGTTCATAGACATCTGGCCGTTCGGGAGCCTAACTACAGTGCCTCTTGCCTTTAGCGTGCATGGCGAGGGCGTAGTGCCACCCGGTGTCGTGATCAAGGGGTTGCCGGTGCCACAGGCCAAGTCGGAACTCAGATTCGCGGGAAAAACCGGGACGTTGACCGCCCAGTTCAATGCCGCGCCCGGGATGGAAGGAATGCCCGTTTTCACGGCCTGCGGGTTCGTCGAAGCGGGAAACACCAAGCCGCTGTCGTTATAGAGCGCGAACCCAGTGGGAGTGGTGTTGAGGCCCGCGCCGAAACTCGCTGCGACCAAGTCGTCGACCTGTGGCGTATCGTAGCTGACGCCCATGCCAGCCCGCAGCACCGTGGTTCCCTTGCCCGTAATATCCCAGGCGAAGCCCGCGCGTGGGGCAAAAGCCTTGTAATAGGACTGATACAGAGGGCTGCCGTGTTGCTGCACCATGCCTGTTGGCGAAGACGCACTGAAGTTGCCCGCGCTGTTATTGTCTATCTGAATCGCCGGCTCCAATTCGTAGCGCAGCCCCAGGTTCACGGTCAGTCTCGAACTCACCCGGAAATCGTCTGAAAAATAGAGGGCTTCCCGGTTGAACCCAAGAGTGGTGTCCTCTTGCTGGGGGTTTACCAGGATTTGGTTGCCTCGCGCCGATTGCTCCAGCAAGGAAATCCTGCAAATCCGTGGAGGTTGGGGACGCGACACCACCGTTAAAATTGAGAACGCCGGTAAGGAAACCTGGAGCGCCGATCCCGCGGAACCTGCTGTGATGGAACTCAAACCCGAACCTGAAATTGTGCTTGCCACGCGTATAGGAAGCGTTGTCGTACGCCGTGTAGGTATATTGGAATACTCCCTGATCGTTAAGTTGGAAAGCCGCGCCAAAGGAGGTAAGGCTCGAACTGGTAAAATTCACAACCGGGAATCCGCAGAAAGGAGAGGGAGGATTCGCCCCGGAAATGAAACCAAGCGCCTTAAAATCCGGCTGGCCTGCATTCCCAAGGCATTCCGCGTTGCCATCCGCCAGCCTGTAGCGGTTGTAGCCGAACCGGACTTCGTTCACCCAGTTGGAATTTGGAGTGTCGATCCAAACCGCGCGCATCATTTGCGTTCGGCTGACGTTCAGGTTGTTCCAGAACGACGGCTCGCCGGCGTTCGGTGTGCTGGTAATTGCCTGGCCAAAGAAATATTCGCCGTTGATCGAGTTCCTGTCGTTAAGGTGATAATCGATTTTTCCGATCACGTTGTTCGAATGACCGGTGAAGGTTCCCGGCACGCCAACATTCTGTGTCTGGAGTGAGTTGCTTCTAAATACGCCCTTCGTCCCGCAAGTGGCTGCTGCGTTGGGCGCCGCGCCGGCGACCGTGCAGTCCGCCAGGTTCAGGCTCAATTGACTCGGCGAAATGCCCTGGTTGTTGATCAAGTCCTCGATGGCAAGCGGTACGCTGTTATTGGGATTATCCACGGCCCCGCCATTGACGGTCGGCACGTTTGCGTGCGTCCCGATTCCAACGGTATATCGCAGTCCGTCGAAGGCGCCGAAGTAGAATAACTTGTCCTTCTTGATCGGCCCGCCCATGGATCCGCCGAACTGCTTGAAATCATCCGGCTGCTTCGGCAGGTCCGGCATCCCGTGCAGGTAAGGATCGTACGCATCCAAGTTGTTGTTGCGCGCGTCTATGTAGGCCGTCCCGTGGATGGTATTCGTCCCCGATTTCAGACCGACATTGACGACGGCGCCCTGGAACCACCCAAATTCCGCAGGGGGGTTGGTCATTACGTTGACTTCCTGGACGGCGTCCTGGGGCAAAATCGTCAGCTCGTCGCTGCTGGTGGCCGCGCCGATGAGAGGTCCAGAGTTGACGAATATGTTGGTGTTCTCCACGCCGTCGAGCATATAGTAATTGCTCTGGATACTGGCGCCATTGGTTGAGTAGTTCGGTGAATTCCCACCCGGATTCGCGTGGATTCCGGGCTGGAAGTCCAGCACCTTCGTGTAGAGTTTGCCGTTAATTGGCAGCTCGGTGAGCTGGTCGCTTTCCACCGTGCTGGACAACACCTCGTTGGTGGTGTTTATAAGCGGCACCGCTTCCGTTACCGTCACCGTCTGCGTTTGAGCGCCCGGCTGCATTGAGAGGTCCACCCGGACAGCCTGGCCAACTCCCACCGTGATCCCAGTCCGGTTCAGCGCTTGGAAGCCCGCGAACTCGGCCCGCACGGAGTAGCTGCCAGGGGTAAGACTGGGAGCCGAATACTGACCGGCCGTATCCGTGGTCAAGGTCCGCGAGACGCCCCGTTCCACGTCGGTGACGGTCACGGTCGCGCCGGCGATCACCGCGCCGCTCGTGTCCGTGACGGTTCCGGTGATGCTTCCGAGATTGAGTTGTGAAAAAGCAGGGAGACAGAGCAGCAACACTCCCAAGCTGAGACCGAGGACCTGAAATGCCTTCTTAGCATTAAGGCACCGCAAACAAAAAGACGACAAGAACGTGTCCATCATCACCCCCAAGACGTCTTCGCAAAACTTTAGCGGCGCCAAGGCCGAGAAACGCGAGGTCAAGAGGCGCCGTTAAGGCAGTGCGCAACGATCTTTCGATTAATTCAAACTCACATCGCGGATGGCCCACCCGTATAACCTTGCCAAATGCCCGATCAGTACGTGTTGCACGTTATTCGATCAGTTGAAATATCCAACACTACTCCCGTTGCCATGTTGGCGGAGCTTTACGCCGCTGGGGTAGTGATGTCAAGAACATGAAGTTATTTTAATCATAAAGTTATCGAACCGCGGTGGCAGTTCGTGCGTCATACCCTTGGTTTGACATCTCTCGCACGGGATTTTTTTTGATAAAGGGCGGAGGTGGTAATAAATCGAATAATGTACTGGACTTTGATGTTGCGGTGGATTAGATGACAGGGTTCGCCGCGACGCGGAGTTTTCATTCAGAAACTCTCAAGCGAACATGAGGCTCCGGGCGGTTCAGATTTTAGGGGGATACGACGATGGACCGAAGATCTTTTCTCAGTTATGGCACGACGGCGACGGCCAGTCTCTTCGCGGGCGGGGCATTCCATCAAGCATGGGCACAGGATCTTGGGTGTGCATCGCCGAGCGCCGTCGTACGCACTGCTGCGGGACGAGTTCGGGGAATAACTCGGGACAAAGTCAGCGCATTTTTTGGGATTCCCTACGGTGCATCAACCGCCGGTGCTCGGCGTTTCATGCCGCCCTCGAAACCGGACTCTTGGACGGGCGTGCGCGAGGCTGTGGAGTTCGGTTCGAGGTCGCCTCAAGGCCCGTCGGGTTTGATTCCCGAAGTGGCCGCTGTGGATCGGAGAGAACCGTCGAGCGAGGACTGCCTGCGTTTGAACGTGTGGACGCCTGGGCCAGGGAAAGGCCAAAGACCCGTCATGGTGTGGCTGCATGGCGGCGGGTACTCACAAGGATCCGGTGCTTTCATTATTTATGACGGCGCGAACTTGGCCTGCCGGCACGATGTCGTAGTCGTAACGGTGAATCATCGGCTCAACGTGTTCGGCTATCTGTATCTCGCCGAGCTGGGTGGGGAGAAGTATGCAAACTCGAGCAATGTTGGGATGCTCGATATCGTTGCTGCGCTGGAATGGGTGCGGGACAACATTGCGGCGTTTGGCGGAGATCCGGGCAACGTGACGATCTTTGGGCAGTCCGGCGGCGGCGGAAAAGTCAGCACACTGATGGCGATGCCGTCTGCCAAAGGGCTGTTCCATCGAGCCGTTGTGGAAAGCGCCTCTGCAATCAGGGGTGTGCCCAAAGATGAGGCAACGAAGTCGGCTGAAGCATTTCTCGCAACACTGGGTATGAAGCCCAATCAGATCGACGAGGTCCAGAAGATGCCTGCGGAGCAACTCGTCATGGCAATGGGCAACGGAGGTGCGGGTGGCGGCGGTGCTCTCCGCTTGGCGCCCGTGGTGGATGGGCATTCGCTGCCGAGGAATCCGTTCGATCCCGATGCGCCGGAAATCTCGGCAACTGTTCCGCTCTTGATCGGCTCCGTTGAAAATGAGGTCACATTTATGCGTGGCACGCCGCTGGATCCAATGGACGACGACGCCCTGCGCGCGCACCTCAAGCAAGCCTTGCGCACCGCTGACGATGACTTAGTAACTCGGCTGATTGATGCTTATCGTAAGGGCCGGCCGAAGATCAGCAATACTGATCTCTATCTATACTTGCATCGGACGCCACGTTTCGAACGGGCGTGCTGACTGAAGCTGAGCGCAAAGCGAACCAAGGAGTGGCGCCGGTCTACATGTATTACTTCACCTGGAAATCGCCGGTGCGGGACGGAAAGTTGAGGACGTTTCACACGCTCGAAATCCCATTTGTCTTTGACAATGTCGATTTGGCGACGGCTATGACTGGCTCCGGTCAGGAACGTTACGCTCTGGAAGACAAGATTAGCAGCGCTTGGGTTGCTTTTGCGCGCACCGGGAACCCAAGCCACAAGGGTCTGCCGAACTGGCCGGCATTCAATACCAAGCAGCGTGCCACCATGATTCTCAACAATGAGTGCGAAGTCGTCGATGATCCGAACGGCGAGGAACGGCAAGCGCTCCGCGACATCCGGCGTCCCGGACAATGAGAGTGTGAACGGGTAGTTGGGAGCGACGGAGTAGAATGAATTACCACGAGTGGGACAGCTCGAACCGTGGCCCCGGCCGATCCTAGATCGTCATCGTGGGATCTGCGGAACCATCAGGTGGAAGACTTTCAGTGAGGTTCCCGCTGTCGGCTCGATGGTCGCGCTTTCCGATGGCCCCGATCGACGCCGGCACCTTTCGAGACGTCATAATTCTTCCCGTCGAGGTGGATTCTTCCTTTCCCATCCATGAGGTAGAGCAGTTGGTGCTTGTCCGAAGCAGCCGCGCTGAATTTCTCTCCGGATTTGAGCCAGCGCAGCGCCGCGACAACATTCTTGGCGCCGCAAAGTTCCCGGTTCAGCACTTCCGTGACTTCACCCTCTGCTGCTTTCTTGCGGGGAAGCTTGTTCGTATCGATGAAAGTCAGCATGAACTCTCCTTTGGTCCGACCGTGGCTTTAGGTCTGAACCCAGACGCCGCCCTCGACGCGGTTCCAGCGAAGGTCGTCGGGTGTCCCGTGGAATCGTGGTGACGAAGCGGTTCGGCGCTTGAAATTCGAAATAGAACAACGGCGTTTTGGAGGCTCGCAAGCGATGCTTCGCCTCGGCGGGAATGAAAACTAATTCGCCCGGGCCCACGTCGCGCGTTCCTTCCTCCGATTCCACAGTGCCTTGTCCTTCCATGATGAAATAGAAATGCTCGCAATTCTTATGGAGATGATAGGGCGAGGAAGCCCCCTTCACGTAGTGCATGATCCCCGCCAGCATATCGTCGATTTTGGTGAGCTCCTTATTGACGAAGAACGTGCGCTCGCGGCCCGGCACCGCAGAGATCAGCTTCGGCAGGTCGTTTTCATGAAATATGTATGCCATCGAATCCTCTCCTAAACGAATGTCGGCTCAGTGGGGCCGATAGGCGACGCGTGCAACCTCGGCGTACGGGACAGATGCGACAGTCGCCCGGATTTCAGCTTGCCGGTGGCGCTCGACCGTGGGTTTCGGCGACCCGCGATTTTCTTCGCCCCAGACGACCGTGACCTCTGTACCGATCTCGCTATGCTGGTTATCCACAACGGCCAGCGAGATCATCGCGCGTTCATTATAGGTGTAGCCGGTGTAGGTGGATACGCCAATGGACTTCCCGTTTTTCAATACTTTATCGAAGGGAAGCGTGGAATAGTTGGCCAGCGGAGTATCTATGTACTTGAAGATATCGCCGCCCTCGAATAAGGAACCGCAGACGCGTTTGATATCCTCGCCGTTCCAGACAAGGGTTACCTTCGTCCGCTTCTGGCTGGTTGCTATTTTTTCGAGGGCTTCTTTTCCAATGAAATCATGGTCGAATTTGACGAAAGGCCCGTAGCCGAGGTCGTACGGGGTCAGATAATAGTCGGTGATATCGTTGGAGTAAAAGCTGCCTCCGAGTGAGGCCGTGGCTTCATAACTCGTTGCCTTCAGCCACTGCCGATATGCCTTCATCTCTTCACCCGCATAAATCGCCGGAAGGGGAGATGGAATCCATCCCGATTCGAGGCAGGTAGTGGGGTAAGCTCGAGCGCCTACTTGCCGAATTCCGTACTCTTGGCCACCTTCAACGATGGCGTTGCGGACTTCATCGCCATACTCCCAGGGACCAAACAATTCCCATCCAGGTTGCCCGACCATGCCATGACGCAGGGCGCGGACACTCCGACCCGCGATGGTGAATGCGCCTATATTGAAGAACCGGATATCCGGCGTAGGCTTTCCCGTAACCTTCTCCATAGCCCGGAGCGCATTTGGGCCCTGAATCTGGTATCGAAAAGCCTTTCGGTGGCCTTGATTGACGGCCGACCTTCATCTCTCTCCGCCGATGCCTTGTACCCGCGAGTCTCCAAATTGTATTGTACCCAATTGTGAGCCGGCGGACGCCCGACGAGGTTGAATCTATTTTCGTCGAGATAAAAAAGAATTGCGTCACCGATGACATGGCCATTATGGTTACACGCAACAAATTGCTTGGCCTGATTGACTTTGAAGTTTTTAAAGCTATTGATACCGAGATCGGAGAATAATTTGAGGGCGTCAGGGCCCTCCACATAAAGGTCGGTCATGTGGTGAGACTGGTCGAAAAGAGCGCAGGTTTCCTTCCATGCACGTTGTTCATCTCTCCAATTCGTAAATTCCGGACGCACAACCGGAAAGGCATATGGTCCTATCTGAGAATTTCGCAACAGCTTGACTGGACTCTCGACCGTTTGTAACACTTCCTCTAAGCTTCGATAATTCATTCGCAGTAGCTCCTTCTGCTGTCAAAAGCATTTTGTCGCCCAAAGAACCTAGACGCTATATCAAGCGCAGTATTCTGTAAAATACATTCTTCGTACCCGAAACCAGAGTTTTAGGATATACGATGCGAGGACTATATCGAGGTATGTCTTATGGAGCTTCGACATCGCCGCTATTTCCTTGCCGTGGCCGATACGCTAACGGACTTCCCGTCGGCGGCAGTTGCACCAAAGAGAAACGAGACGTCGCAATTCTGCTCACAAACATACATTTTCCGCAAGCGGGCCGGTTCGTGTTCCCCTAGACTCGAGCAGATAATCGAGGTGGCAGGCCAACATGCACTACGTATCTAGAATTGATGAAGGCGCCGCTGAGACACCGCCGGGCTACGCGAAATATACTACAGGATTCCGGCGTGTCACATATGTGGATCGTGCGATGGGTTCGGTACACATGGGCGTGGGGATCTGTTTTCTAGAACCTCAAGGATTGATTCAACCGCATGTCCACTCTTTTGAGGAAAGCTTCTACATTCTAGAGGGATCTGTTGCCGTCCAAATCGGCGAGGGAAGTCATGCTCTCGGCCCGGGCCACTTTGGACTAGTTAGTACCGGCGTGCGGCACAGCTGGCGCAACACGAGCAACAGGCCTGTTCGGTGGCTCGAAATGCAGGCGCCACAACCGCGTCCGGTCGGCCACAGCCAGGATACGTTTTTCCTCGGCCATGATGTCACCACGCCGGCGTCGCCTGGCGCCCCCAATTCACCCGAAGGGCCACTCGGTCACTTCGACGAATCAAAATTGCCTCGCCCGGGGGGGCCATCTCAAATGGAAGGCTTCAACCCAACGACCGGAGTGGCAATTAAAATGTTTGTGGACCGCTCCTTCGGAGCGATCCATCAATCGCTATTTTTGATTCAATATTCTCCTGGCGCAAAAATAGATCCGCACGATCATACGTTTGAGGAATCTTATTTAATTGTGGCAGGCCGCGTCCGCGCGACCGCGGACGGCAAGGCCTATGACTTGGGACCAGGAGACGTTATCTGGACCGGCGTAGGCTGTATCCACAGTTTTGAGAATGCCGGCACAGAGCCCGTACGCTGGATCGAAACCCAAGCGCCACTGCCGCCAGCGAAGGAAGTTTTTCGATTCGAACGCGACTGGGTGCATTTGATGCGGCATGACAAAGAAGGCGCTCCTCGGTAGCTGGCCGAGTCGACTATGGCCAGTAATCGAGAAACACCCGGGCAGACTTGTGAGCTTAAATCTCGCCTAGTACACTGGTGCGGTTCGCGCTCTCACCGCGGAGAGCGGGCGCGATTGAACTAGCATCTGTTGGCGGCTCTGTTTCTAATGGAGAAGGTTCCGAGAGTGCCATGACAAGAAAAACGAAGATCGTCGAGAAGACTTCCGTCGCCGGTGTCGAGGCCGAGAAATGGCTCCAGATGTACCGGCGAATGGTGGCGATCCGTCTTTTTGAAGAGCAGGTAAATGATCTGTACACTCGCACGTTGATGCCGGGGCTCGCTCACCTTTATATAGGCGAGGAAGCAGTTGCCGTGGGCATTTGTTCCGCGCTCCGATCGGATGACTACATCACAAGCACGCACCGCGGCCATGGTCACTGTCTGGCAAAGGGTGCTTCACCGGATCGAATGTTTGCGGAATTGCTGGGGAAAGAGGCAGGTTACTGCCGCGGAAAAGGTGGATCGATGCATATCGCGGACCCCGAGACCGGCAATCTTGGCGCGAATGCGATTGTCGCGGGCAGCACGGGCATCGCGACCGGCGCGGCCTTCTCTGCCAAGCGGCTTGGAAACGGTCGCGTCGCGGTCTGTTTCTTCGGTGAGGGCGCGCTTGGCCAAGGCGTGCTCTACGAAACCATGAATCTTGCGCAGCTTTGGAAGCTGCCTGTGATTTACGTTTGCGAAAATAACACCTACAACGAATACACGCATTATTCGGAGACAACAGCCGGCGACGTTTTGGCCCGGCCGAGGGCTTTTGGGATTCATGCCGAAAGTGTTGACGGGCAGGATGTGCGGGCCGTATACGCCGCGGCGAAAGATATTGTCGAGGGCGCGCGAGAGGGTGGGCCCGCCTTCCTCCTCTGCAATACGTACCGATACCGCGGCCATCATGTTGGCGACGTGAATCGGGAATACTACAGGAGCAAACAGGAAGAACAGAAGTGGATGTCCGAACGCGATCCGATTAAGCTACTGAGGGAATGGCTGATTGCGGAGAATCATGCCGACCCTGCTCTTCTGGCCAGCATAGAAGCTGAGGTTAAATCGAATATGGATGAAGCGGTCAAGTTCGCGATAGCGGCGCCGTACCCCGACCCGAGCGAGGTCCAGCAAAATGTCTACGCGTGAGATGAAAAGCGCACTGCAGGAACCATCTATAGCGCCGCGCGAGTTGACTTTTGCCGAGGCAATCAAAGAAGCGCTTGCCGAAGAGATGCGGCGCGATCCGCGCGTATTCATCATGGGCGAGGACGTTGCCGAGGCCGGCACGGTCTTCAAAGTTCTCGCCGGGCTCTCGGCGGAGTTCGGCACTGAGCGCGTGATCGATACGCCGATTTCCGAAGCGGGCTTCACGGGCCTGGGAATCGGCGCCGCGATGACCGGGCTTCGGCCGGTGGTCGATATAATGTTCGGCGATTTCATCGCACTCGTCATGGACCAGATGGCTAACCAAGCCGCGAAGGTTCACTACATGTCGGGCGGCAAATGGAAAGTTCCCATGGTGATGCGGACAACGCTGGGGGCGACGCGGCGCTCCGCCGCGCAGCATTCACAATCCCTCCACGCGTGGTTCAGCCACATTCCCGGACTGAAGGTTGTCTTGCCCTCCACTCCCTACGACGCCAAGGGTCTGCTGAAATCCGCGATTCGCGACGACAATCCCGTGGTCTTCTTCGAAGATAAAATGATGTACAGGCTGAAAGGGCCGGTGCCGGCGGAGGATTACACGATCCCGTTGGGCGTGGCCGACATCAAAAAGTCCGGAGATGACATCACCATAGTTGCGACCAGCAGCATGGTGCAAGTGGCCCTCGGCGCAGCTAAGATGCTCGAGGAAACGGGCATCAGCGCCGAAGTGATTGACCCGCGCACAACTTGGCCGCTGGACGAGAAAACCCTGATTGAGTCCGCCATGAAGACGTCGCGCGCGATCGTTGTCGACGAAGGTTACGCTCGATACGGTGTGACGGCGGAGATTGCTTCAGTCATTGCCGAGGGTGCATTCCATTATCTGGATCGGCCCGTAAAGCGTATTGGCGCAATGCACGTCCCGATTCCGTTCTCTCCGCCCCTCGAGGACGTCACGGTGCCAACGGAGAAAATGGTATTCGATGCGGCCCGCGCATTGTGTAGCGGGTCCTGAGGATTCGTCTCGCATTTAGAACAGGAGAACTGAAATGGCGCTACCGACCCACGGAACAATGGCAGTTGATTGGGAGCAGCGGATTGACTTTGACCGCCTGCGCCGGGAGCGCCTTGCCCGCATAAAAAGCCTGCTCGAAAAGTCCGATGTCGGCGCGCTGCTGTGCTTCGACATGAACAATGTGCGCTACATCACGGCGACGCACATTGGCACGTGGGCGCAGGACAAGAACAGCCGCTTCACGCTCCTGTCGCGGGGCGCCGAGCCCATCGTTTGGGATTTTGGTTCAGCCGCAAAGCATCATCAGTTGCATTGCCCTTGGCTCGGAGACCGCTCGCGCGCAGGAATAGGTCTGTTGCGTGGCGCGATGTCCCCGGAAATGGGGCGTGCCGAGGATGTCGCCAAAAAAATCAAGGTTGAACTGGAAAAACTCGGTCTGGAAAAAGAGCCGCTGGGCGTGGACATCATCGAACCACCAATCCTTTTCGCCCTTCAAAAGCAGGGGATTCGCATCGTGGACGGCCAACAATTGATGTCTGACGCCCGCGTCATCAAGACGAAGGATGAAATCGCGCTCCTCAACCATTCGGCGATGATGGTCGATGCCGCCTACGATGAGCTTTACCGCGCTATGAAGCCGGGCATGCGCGAAAACGAAGCGGTGGGCCTGGTGAGCAAGGTTCTCTACGACCTGGGCTCGGAATACGTCGAGGCAGTCAACGCGATTTCCGGCGAGCGCTGCAATCCGCATCCCCATGTCTTCTCCGATCGCGTGCTGCGCCCTGGCGATCCTGTCTACTACGACATTCTGCATTCCTATATGGGATATCGCACCTGCTACTACCGAACGTTCAGCGTGGGATACGCCTCGCACGCCATGGTGGATGCCTACAAGCAATGCCGAGAGTATGTCGACGCGTCCATCGAGCTGATCCGTCCGGGGCGCACCACCGCGCAGGTGGCCTCGGTCTGGCCGAAAGCTCAGGAATTCGGATTTGCCAACGAAGAAGCGTGCTTTGGGCTCCAGTTTGGTCACGGTATTGGTCTGGCCATTTGGGAAAAGCCGGTGATTAGCCGTCTGGTTTCGCTTGATCAACATTATGAACTGAAGCCAGGTATGGTCTTCGCGCTCGAAACCTTCTGGCCTTCTTCGGACGGCTGGAGCGCCGCACGAATCGAAGAAGAGATCGTGGTTACGGAAACGGGCCACGAAGTGATCACGCGATTTCCAGCCGAAGAATTGCTGGTCGCCGGCCAGCGCTATTACACAGTCAATGGTCCGCTTCCGACCACGCGCGAAACGGAAGCGGCGCCGAGCGTGCACGTCCGTGAAATGGTTGAGGCCGGCGCTAAATCGGAAGCTCGCGGCGACTAGCCAGTTACTCCATCGAATCCAACATGCCTATCAGCGTCGTAATGCCCGCACTAGAAATGGCGCAGGACACGGGAACACTTGTCTCCTGGCGGAAGAAGGAAGGCGAAGCCGTCACCAAGGGTGAAATTCTGCTCGAGATCGAAACGGACAAGGCCGTCGTCGAAGTGGAAGCGCTAGCCGACGGCGTTCTTGCCGGAGTGAAAGCGCAGCCGGGTGATGTAATTCCAGTCGGCCGGACGATCGCGTGGATTCTCGGATCTGGCGAGTCCGTTCCCGCGGACGAACCATCCAGCCCCGCGGCCCTCGGTAGCGCGCCCCGTCCGTCATCAACAACTTCCCAAGCGCCTCAAACTTCGGAAGGTCGCGCCGCCACGAAGCGGATCAGAATTTCCCCAAAAGCGCGCCGGATTGCGCAGGAACGCGGCGTAGACGTTGAACGCGTACGCGGATCAGGCGGCGAGGGTGAAATCCTCGTGGCCGATATTCTTGCCGCTGCCGAATCGGCCGGGTCCGCACCGATCCCGACTCCGTTGACGGCCGCGACAACATCGGCCGTCGGTGGCGCCGCACCAGGCACTCAGGCCCTGAGTTCAACCGGACGGCTGATGGCTGAGCGGACGACTCAGAGTTGGACGACCGTCCCGCACTTTTTCCTTACTCGTGAAATCGAGGCGAGCAGCCTGAATGAGAGAAGGGCGCAACTATCACGATCGATCGAAGAATCGCATAGCGTGCGTCTCTCTCACACGGACTTGTTGATTTCTACTGCGGCGGGCGCGCTCGAAAAGCATCCCCGTCTGAATGCTAGTTGGAACGGGCAGGCGATTCGATTCAACCAGGAGATCAACATCGGCGTCGCCATGGCGGTTGAGGACGGCGTCGTTACCGGCGTCATTCGCAACGCGAATAAAATCGATTTAGCTGAAATCGCAGTTCAGCGCCGCGATCTTGCCGACCGCGCCCGCGCTGGCCGCCTTCGCCCAAACGACATCAGCGGCGCGACATTCACGATCAGCAATCTCGGCATGTACCACGTCACCGCATTTACGGCAATCATAGTTCCACCGCAGGCTGCGATTCTCGCCGTCGGCGAAATTGTGGATCGCGTGGTGGCTGTTGAACAAAAACCACAAGTGCGTCCAATGATTACGGTAACGCTCTCCTGCGATCATCGAGTGGTCGATGGAGTTCGTGCCGCCGAATTCATGCATACACTCGCCTCGGCCATGCGCGCGAACTCAATGACGATTTCCTCCACCTGACACGCGGGTCAATGGAACCTATCTCACACTTTTTCTATTCGGATCGCCTGAAGCTGCAATTCTGGGACTACGGGGACGATGACAAGCCTTCTCTGGTGCTCGTACACGGAGGACTGGATCATGCGCGGAATTGGGACTGGGTAGCGCGCTCGCTGCGGGAGCATTACCACGTCTATGCGCTCGACCTTCGCGGACACGGGAACAGCGCGTGGGCCCCGGGCGCAATGTATAGCGTCGCTGAGCACGTGCTTGACCTATCCGCTCTGTTGGATATCATCGACGATTTTCCCATCCGGCTGATTGGCCATTCGCTCGGCGGCGGTATTGTCCTGCACTACTGCGGGGTGTATCCGGACCGGGCGTTTAAGGCCGTGTCAATCGAGGGGCTGGGAGCGCCGTTGGACAGCCGCGTGCACGGTCCCGCGTCGGAACAGATGCGCTATTGGATCGAGTCGATCCGCAAAATTGAGAAGCGCCAGCCGAAGACGTACCCAAGCCTCGAAGCGGCAATCGCGCGCATGAAGGAAGCGAATCCGCATCTCTCGGATGAAGTGGCCCAGCATTTGACTCTACACGGGACGAACTGGGAACCTGACGGTTCGCTTATCTGGAAATTCGATAATTATGCTCGCCTGTTTTCTCCCTATGGCCATGGAGTCGAAGACTGTGCCGAAATCTACGGCCGGATTAGCTGCCCGGTATTGTTTTTCTGGGGCCTGGAGAGTTTTCTCCCAGTTCCGGAGAGAGATCCAAGAAGAGCCGCGATCCGCAATGGGCGCCTCGTGAAAGTTCCAAACGCGGGGCACTGGGTACACCACGACCGATTAGATCTGTTTCTGCGCGAAACCGCGGCATTTCTTAGGGGATGACGTCGCGGGGCGCCGCGACTAGTGAATCTCGCCGGCAAGAGACTCTTCGTCGACGATCGCAACTCCCGGCGGCGGCTGGAAATGAAATTTCGCTTCGGGAATCGGCAGATTTTCCGTCCAATTCCCGAACCGAAATTCCGTCTGAACGTTCCCGGCCTCGTGAATCACGATCCGGGTCAGCCAGCCTTCGGGATCGACTTCCAGCAGCACGTCCGGGGCCGCAGATCCTGCTTCGTCCGAGCCTCGGGGAATGCACCGCAGCACGGCATCGCCAGCCGTCGGTTGCAGATCCGAATGCTTTGAGGGCGAATCTTCACTTGTGAGTTCAATCAGGCGGCAGAGCTTGGACAAATCGGTTTTGCCGGCAAGCAGTGCCAGCGGCGTGCGCCAATCGGAGCTTTCCCTGATTTTGGCGCGGCTGCTCGTGTGATCGGCTGGGACATAGAACCACGCGTTCTTGCCATCGACGAGAAAAAGCTTCTCTTCCGGCGATTCGTACTCCCAGCGCATTCGCCCCGGCCGCGAGAAGTAAACGACTCCCGATTCAGCCGCCGCGCCGCCGCTGCCATCCGAGTAGCGCTCGAAGAATTCCGCCCTCAGCGTCCGGGCGTGTTGGTATCGCGCTTCGAGCGCCTGGCGAACTGGCTTGAAATCGCTGGCTGAGGCGAGGGAGGCCAAGAGAAAGAGGCAGATCAACGCACGCATTCAGGAAGATTCTAGCAACAACGGCAAGCGAGTGCCACGAGCATAGGAAACGAGAGAATTTTCACCTTCGCCGAGCGATCAAACGAAGCGTGCGAGTGTCTCCTAGGAAAGCGGACGGCCGGAAAAGTGAGCAAGCGCGGCGAGACCTGAGAGGATAAGAAAATGGCCGTTCACCTCAGCGGACAGGGTGCGCGAGAGTGAAGTTACCGAAACATATCCCTCAACTGGACGTCCTGCGCGGCGTGGCGGTTCTGATTGTCATGCTGTACCACGTCGAGGACATCGTTCCGCGACTCCACCTGAGGCCAATTATCAATCTCGGGTATACGGGGGTTGACCTCTTTTTCGTCCTGTCCGGCTTCCTGATAACGGGAATTCTAGTTAGAAGTAAAGAATCCAGCCAGTACTTCGCAAATTTCTATGCGCGGCGGGCGCTGCGGATCTGGCCCTTGTACTATTTGCTGTTGTTGTTTACTTTCGTCCTGCTGCCGATGGTCCACCCCACCTTGAAGGTTTCCATCTTCGAGCGCTGCCATCCGTGGCAAGCTTTCCCGTTCTTTTTGCAGAATTTAACTTTGAAGGGGCAGGCTTTCGACACGCTTCGCGTTACCTGGTCCCTGGCGATCGAGGAGCAGTTTTACCTGGTTTGGCCCGTGATCGTCTGGCTGGCACCACGGCGGACGCTGAAACCTCTGGCATTGTCCGCGTTGTTCCTGTCCATGGCGCTGAGGTGGTCCGTCATGGTCGGGTTGATTGCACCTTTGACTATCTATATGAATACGCTGACCCGGCTCGATGGGCTCAGTTTAGGGGCGTTCCTGGCGCTCTGGATACCCCAAACCGACGAACGTATCGTGCGGCTGGCTGGCATCATGGTCATCGGACTGGCACTTCCGGTCACGATTGCCCTGGCATGGGTTCAGCCGGGCCACTGGGCATTCTTCAGCCTTGTGGCGGCGTTCTTTGCGGGGATGCTGTGCCTGGCGATCACCACCGAAGCGTTCTCGAAGGTGGGCTTTCTAAGATATACGGGGAAAATAAGCTATGCGTTGTACCTCGTGCATGTTCCGGTGTTTACTTTTGGGGCCGCTTACGGGGTTGGTAGAATGCTCTTCCCTCGTTCACCCATCGTGGCCGAGGCCGCCCTGCTGGTCATGTCTTTTGCTGCGTGCTATGCCTTAGCAACCGCGTCATGGCATTTCGTCGAGAGCAGAATCCTGAGGTTGAAGAGCCGGTTCGAATACGTCTTTCGCCCACCTGCGGGCGCTTCCTCGTTGCGAAATGTAAGCGGAAGGTCGGCGGCCGACCGGATCACGGACTAATTTAATTTAAGGTTGGAAGGGCGTCACAAACGGCCGAAGTCGCAGCCACGACTCCACTAGTGTCGTAGTGAATGATTCCCGGTTCACTACTGCAGTAGCTGATATTCCCAGTTGTGCCTAAGACTAACGGCACTGCGGTCGCAAGATATCCCACAAATCCCGGAGCGCACGCGGGGGGTGGATTCGTCACGTTACCCTGATCACCGTTTAGTGCGTATTGATATCCGCTCTTTTGATTAGGAGCAGTAGCAATCGATTCGTCGATGAGAACTGCAGCATTGCAGGTTGCTCCGGGGCCCAGACCACCCAGCGTCGGTAGATCGGCTGGGTAGCCGTTGCCGTACGTCACCCAGTATGAGACGGCGGCGGTCGATACCGTCCGCAGATTCGCGACGGCCGACGCCTGATTTGCCGACTGTCTGGAACGGAGAAGATTCGGAATCGCAATAGCCGCGATGATTAGGATGATTGCAACAACAATGAGGAGCTCGATCAGAGAGAAGCCGCGGCCAGGCATCGTCTCGGTCCGCCTTTGAGTTGTTTTCGCCGCAGCTCGCATGATTTCGATTCTCCGCTTTCCTAAAGAACAACGGAGGGAGGAGTGACCCTCCCTCCGCAGATCGAACCGCAACGAATGGCCGATTTACTGACCTAACACGCCGCTTCCCGCCGAGCACAACGCCGACGCCGTAAGAGTGAATACGGCACCCGTTGCATCGTAACGGATTACACCCGATCCATCCGAGCAGAAGGAGCGCTGGCCAGTGGTGCCAACGGTGACTGGAGTCGCGATCACGCCATAACCGTCCGAATTACCGGTCGTGCAACCAACCGGAGTCGTGGTGACCGGAACGGCACCCGGAAGGAGCTTGAACGTGTATCCGCTCTTTGTTCCCGACGTCAACACGCTATCAATAAACTCGGCGTTCTTGCAGTTCGCAGCTCCGGTACCGGTGGTCCCGATTGACGTGATGTCAGCCGGGAAGCCGTCGCCGTAAGTCGAATAGAAAGAAATCGCCGCAGTGTTCATGGTGCGGATGGAACCGACGGCTGACGCTTCGTTGGCTGCCATTCGCGACCGGAGCAAGTTCGGAATTGCGATGGCCGCGATGATCAGAATGATCGCCACGACGATCAGCAACTCAATTAGCGAAAAACCCTTCTGTTTCTTATTCATTGTCTCTCCTAGGAGCATCGCTCCAGAATCTCTTTTTGTACTCCCTGGCGGGGTACGCGGGTTATATCGCAAGAGAGATGCCAGTGAGGCTCCCTTGGGTTTTACCGTTAGGGCACATCAGTTATCTCTCATATTATCTATAGTATCCAAGCGCTCAGTACGATGCTAGACCTGCAGCCCACGAGGCAAGATACCCCTGAGAGCAAGGAAACTGACAAATTTTGGCTGCCGGTCATGACATTCAGCGCGAGGATGGACTCAGGGATGCTCTCTCGGTTACACCCACCAGAAAACCGCAATTTCGCGTTCGGTGACGGCCCACCCTAGCTGACCGCCATGGGAATCTCTGCGCTTCGTAGCTCGGCTGATGGCTCAGGGGGATTCTCGGTGTACTCGGCGGCATCTATGGCGCGATCGAGTTTCGCGTGGCGAACCATGGTTAGCGCTACGGTCGCTGCGGCAAGTGCCCACGGTACGAGGGCCGAGGTCCAAAAGAAGCTTGCGCCATAGCGAAGCATGATCAGCCAGCTAAGGGTACACAGAAGTCCGAAAAGAAAGGCTGCCGCGCGCCGACCGTTTTTCCATGACAAAGGATACGCGGCGATTGCCTGAATGAGAAGCGCGAAAGGAAAAGCAACGATCAAATCCACAAACCAATGTTCCCCTGTGCCCAGCGTGGCAAATGCGGTGAATACCAGGAAAGTTAGCACGATGAGTCGCTCGAGCCACGACAGTCCGCGCGAATACCACCAGGCTAGCAGAACCCATGCCATGTGCAGAGAGGGGATGGCATTGCGTGGCCCTGCTACAACCATCGATTCCAAATGAAGCCTAGGTGCCGCGGCCATCGGAAAGGGATGGAACGGGAAGCCCTGCTGGAACAGCGCGTGCGGGCCGCAGGCGGGAAACAAATTGTAAAACAGAATCCCCAGAGGGCCAGTAATCAAGAAAGCCAGCATGGCTGGAAAGGCCTTCCGTCTGAAGCGAACCAGGAGTCCGGCATAGACCAGAGAAATAGGGATCGCCAGCCCAACGTAAACCAGGAGGCTCGCGTTATGAAGCCAAGGATGCGACCGGTATATTCGGCCCGCAATAAACACTATCTGAACGCGCAGGCTGTAATCGAAGGAGAGCAAGTAAAGGTCCAACGTCTTGGGATGCGCGGCAGAAGTCCATTCGAGCATTGTCGAAGCGAAATAGTCGGAAATGACGAACAGGGCCGCCGGTACCCATGCACAAAGCAATGCTTTGGACGCGCCCGCTTCTTTGGCCCAGACCGTCCGGACCGCCAGGACCAGGAAACTGCTCAATCCGACAAACGAAAGCCACGCCATCGACTTCGGCGCGTAGTGCAGCAAGCGGAAATCAACGCCGCCTAGGGCAATAGTGATGGCTACTATGAGCAGAACATCCGGCCATTTGGGGCGGATCGTCAGATGGATAATCAGCACGCTGGCGAGCGCAAAGGCAAAGAATCCATCCACCAACGCCTCGTTGTAGAAGCGCGCGCTGAAGGCGAGCATGGCGCCACCTAAAATAAGCAACAACGTCAGGATGATTCGAGCTACGCGCCACGTGGCAACCGTCATGATGCTTGCACGCTCATTTCCTATGCGGAGCCTTGCAGAACGAGTCTTTTCATTATTGCATTGGCTGGCGCGAGATTGCGGGCCCAAACTGGAGGTGATTGTCCAAAGATGAATTTATCCATCGAGATGCGATATTCCAAATCCAGCATCAGCTAGACGCCGTACTTCTTCGCGTAGTGCCGGAAGGAACGGTAGGACATTTTCAGGATATTCGCCGCTTGGGTTCTCACGCCGCCGGACCGCTCGAGCGCGGCCAGCAGGTAGGACCGCTCGATCTTCTGGATGTGTTCTTCGAGGTTCAGGCCCTCCGCCGGGAGAGCTGGACCATTTCCATTGTGAGCTGCGCTTGGAATCGATTCCTGATGATGATTGCGAATTTTATCAGGCAAGGCATCGGACGAAATCCGATGGCCTGCTTCCAAGGCGACGGCGCGTTCGATCGTATTTTCCAGTTCGCGCACGTTTCCGGGCCAGTCGTATACTTCGAGACGGCGCATGGCCTCCGGCTCGATGCCTTCGATGTTCTTGGACATGGACTTCGCGAAACGCCCCAAAAACTCTCGCGCGAGCAGGGGGATATCATCGCGACGTTCGCGCAGCGGTGGAAGGTGAATGGGAATCACGCTCAGACGATAGTACAGGTCTTCGCGAAAGCGCCCTTCGGCAATCTCCTTCTCGAAGTCCTTGTTCGTGGCTGCAATCACGCGGACATCCACATCGGTTTCTTCGGTGCTCCCAATGGGCCTCACTTTTCCTTCTTGCAGCACGCGATAGAGTTTCACCTGCATGGTGACGCTCATATTGCCGATCTCGTCCATAAAGAGCGTGCCGGTATGAGCGGCATGGAAAAGTCCGCGCCGATTATCGTTCGCGCCGGTGAACGCGCCCTTAACGTAACCGAACAGCTCCGATTCCAGCAGGGTTTCCGGGAAGGCGCCGCAATTGATGGTGATGAACGGGCTTTTGGCGCGTGCGCTGTTCTCGTGGATGGCGCGCGCGACGAGCTCCTTTCCCGTTCCACTTTCCCCGGTGATCAGAACACGGCTGGACTGCGGCGCGATATTCTGAATCAACTCGAAAATCGAGCGCATTTTGGGACTCGTGCCGATCATGTGATCCAGTCCCGTGAGGCGCCTGAGTTCGCGGCGTAAATAACCGGCTTCTTTCCGGAGCGCCAGGCTCTCGGCAACATGCTGAACGGCGGGCCTCAACTCGTCGAGGAGGCGGTCGCCTTTTATCACGTAACGATCGGCGCCGAAATTCACCGCATCGATAGCCGTACCAATCGTGGGAACTCCGGTAATCAGGATGAAGACGGTTGCGGGAGAAACTTCTTTGCAATAGCGCAAAAGTTCCACGCCATCCATGTCGGGCATGCAAATGTCTGAGACCACGATGTCGAACATGCGCGAGGCCATCTGGCGCTTTGCCGCATCACCACTGGCCGCCACTTCGACTTTGTGGCCTTCTTTTCGGAAGCTAATCTCGAGCAGTTCGCGTATCGAGGGTTCGTCGTCGACGATCAATAGATGAGCCATTTCGGTGTTTTACCGTTTTCCTACTGCTTGCAGGGCGGCGCTGCGCTTAGGCGTGTGCGTTACGCCGCTCGCGGCGGGAGGCAGGTCCACGATAAATTCCGCCCCGCTTCCCAGCCCCGTTTCCACTCGAATGCGTCCTCGATGCGCCTGCAAAATCTGATAAACAATGGCGAGTCCCAGCCCCGTTCCTCCGGGAAACCCGGACTGAAACGGCTCAAAGATTCGGGCGGATGCGCCGGGCTCCATTCCCGTTCCCGTATCGCGGATCGAGATTCGGATGGAGTTCTGAACAGCTTCCGCCCGAACCGAAAGCACGCCGCCGTCGGGCATTGCTCGCAGGGCATTGTTACAAAGATTCCAAAAAACCTGTTTCATTGCGTCGCGGTCCGCGCGAGCTCGAAGTGGGTGCTGGGCGAAGTGGCGTTCGATTTGAACCTTTCCGGATGCAATCGCGTTGCGTTCGATCAGGACGAGCGTCTCTTCGATGAGGCTCAGGATGTCCACGTCAGCGAAGGCGTAGGACTTTTCGCGGGAATAATCCAGGAACTCGGTGATGATTTGGTTTAAGCGCTGCGATTCGCGGCTAACAATTTGAACCAGCTTTTTGTCGTCGTCCTCGAGCGGCGCGAACCGCGCCAGCTCCTTGAGCGCTCCGGTCATCGCCGTCAGAGGCTGCCGAATTTCGTGGGCGATGGCCGCTGAAAGCCGCCCCAGAGCGGCCATGCGTTCCTTTGTAAAAACCTCATGCTCCAGCCGCTTGAGTTCCGTCAGGTCCTGGAAGTTGAAAACGAATCCGCTGGCTTGATTTTGTCCGGTGCGCAGCGGAGAGATCGAAATGCCAAGAAATCGCGTGGCTCCGGCGGGAGTTCGGAACTCCACTTCCTTACGAAGCGCCTGTGGATTTCCTCCTTCATCCAGTTCCACCGGCCAGAAGCCCGGGAAAACGTCGGCAACATTTTCTCCGCGGAGCAGCCCGAATCCATGGCCCGTGATCTCCGCTCCCGCGCGATTAATCAGCAAAATGCGTCCTTCAAGATCCACGGTAAGCAAGCCGCCGCGCATGGACTCGATGATGTCATTGTTAAAGGCCTGCAGATCCTTCAACGCCTCATTTGTTTCCTCGAGTTCAACGCCCTTGGTCTGAATCGTCTGGGCCAGCAGGCTGCCCAAATACGCCACGGCGAAAAAGGCAAACAGGTTGCTTCCCAGCCAAGACTCAAGCGCTCGCGGACTCGGAGTTGAAATCGTGGTGCGCGGGATGATTCCGTAATAGGTGATCTCCGTAATGCAACCGAGAAGCACGAAGCTGAATCCCGCCACCAGGAAAGTGCCCCGCCGGGAGAACAGGATGCTGCCCATCAGAATCGCAAGCAGGTACAGCGAGATAAAATAACTGTCCTGGGCGCCGCTGGCGTAAACGATGCCGGTGATGATTCCCAGGTCCAGGGCGATTTGAACCGGGGCATGCCATCTACTCCGCGGAACACCACGCTGCATGAGCAAATACAGGGTCGCGAGGAGATACCACAAGGCGGATAAGCCGAGGAGCGTCCGCACAGGAAACGGCGTCGGCATCCATTGGCGAACGGCGATGATCCCTGCTACTAGGAAAGTGATTACGAGAAAGCGAACGCGGCCCAGCCAGGGCAACCATTCATTTATGCTGGGTGTAGGCTCCATCCAGGATCCGATACTTGCTCTCCCCGCTCGATCGAGCTGCCCGGCGATCCGGCAACTCGATTTGGATCGACCACGAGAGCGGTCCAATCCGAGATTTCGCGGTCGCGGTGATGCGCGAGCAGGTTAGTGTCCCGCCAGTTTGCCGATCAGCGAGAATAGTGGCAAATACATCGAAATAACCACGCCGCCCACGATCACGCCCAACACCACGATCATGATCGGCTCGATGGCTGTCAGCATATCCTTTACAGCGGCATCCACTTCATCCTCGTAGAAGTCCGCGATTTTCTGCAGCATCGCATCCATCGCGCCCGTCTGCTCGCCGACGCCTATCATCTGCGTCACCATCCCGGGAAAAACGTCCGTTTCCTTCAATGGATCGACCAACGAACGGCCGGCTTCAACCGCCTTCCGTGTCTGCGAAATTGCCCTTTCCACCACGGCGTTTCCGGACGTGCGGGCTGTAATGTCCAGTCCCTCGAGAATGGGGACGCCGCTCGAAATAAGTGTGCCCAGAGTTCGCGTGAACCGGGCCACGGCGATTTTGCGCATCACCAGTCCTACCACCGGAAGTTTCAAGATTAAAGTATCGATGGTAAGGCGACCCTGCGGAGTTCCGTACCAAAACTTCGCCGCAAAGCCACTCGCAACGAAAAGGGCCAGTAATATCAGGCCATAAATACTGCCGATAAAATAACTAAGCCCGATGACGATCCTGGTGGGCAACGGCAGAGTCACATCCAGGCCATTGAACAATGTGACGAAGATCGGCACGACCTTCCATAGCAGCAGGATAATTACGCAGGCGGCGATCCCCAAAACTGAGATCGGATAGATCAGCGCGGACTTCACAGCCCGCTTCAGTTTGACGTTCTTTTCAATGTAAGTGGAGAGACGCTGCAGAATCGTGTCCAGAATACCGCCGGTCTCACCGGCCTCGACCATGTTGTAATAGAGGGGATCGAAAACCTTTTCGTGCGCTTTCATCGAAGTCGAAAGCGTCGCTCCGCCTTCGACGGACCCTCGCACGGTGTTCAGGATCTTTTGGAATGTCTTATTTTCCTGTTGGCCCGCCAGAATTTCGAGGCACTGTACCAACGGCAAGCCGGCGTCGATCATCACCGAAAACTGGCGGGTAAATATGGCCAGCTCCTTGGAATCAACGCCTGTTCCGAACACGGGGATGTTGAACTCCTTGCCCTTTTCGGAAAGCTTGCTCACGTTGATATTTTCCCGGCGTAACGCCGCCGCCAGCTGGGCTTTGTTTTGCGACTGGCGTTCTCCGGTGACCGGGGCGCCCACCCGATTGGTCCCGCGATATGTGTAAACCGGCATGATGTGTTACCTCCTTCGTCGATCTCTTCGATTACCGTCGGACGGGAGTCCGACCGCCAGCGGGCGGCGACGTCACCCCACGGCTAATTAAATCCTGTAATTCGTCTGGATTCGACGATCTTGCGAGCGCGGTTTCCAAAGTAATCAACTTCTGGGAATGAGCGTTCGCCAGGCTCTGATTGAAAGTCTGCATCCCGCTTGCTCCCGTTCCTGTCTGCATCGCCGAATAAATCTGGTGAATCTTGTCTTCGCGGATCAGGTTCCGAATGGCCGCCGTGGGTATCAATATCTCCATGACCATCGCTCGGCCGCGTCCGTCGATCTTCGGCAGCAGCGATTGGCAAAGTATTCCTTCCAAAACCATCGAAAGCTGCGCTCGGATTTGCGGTTGTTGATGGGCGGGGAAAACATCGACGATACGGTTGATCGTCGATACAGCCGAATTTGTGTGCAGGGTGGCGAAGGTCAAGTGTCCCGTTTCGGCAATGCGCAGCGCGGATTCGATTGTCTCTAAGTCGCGCATTTCGCCGATCAGAACGATGTCCGGGTCTTCCCGCAGCGCGGCGCGAAGGGAATTCGCGAACGAGTGCGTGTCCGAATGTACTTCGCGCTGATTCACCAGGCACTTTTTGTGGTTGTGAAGAAACTCGATCGGGTCCTCGATCGTGATCATGTGCTCGTCGCGCTCATTGTTGATCTTGTCGAGCATCGCTGCGAGCGTTGTGGACTTTCCCGAGCCCGTTGGCCCCGTGACCAGCACCAGCCCGCGCGGCTTGTCGCAAAGGCCGCGTACCACCGGCGGCAACCCGAGCGCGTCGAAACTCTTAATTTCCCAGGGTATCGTCCTGAAAACGGCGGCCACGGCGCCTCGCTGATGAAAAATGTTGCCGCGGAACCGTGCCAGGCTCTTCAATCCGAAGGAGAAGTCGAGTTCCAGGTTCTCTTCTAGTCGGTGTTTCTGCACGTCCGTCAGCACGCTATAAGCCAGCGCCTTCGTGTCGGCGGCCGTGAGGGGAGGCATGTCTAAGGGACGCAGTTTTCCATGCACGCGCACGCGCGGGGCGCTGTTGGTCGAGAGATGCAAATCGCTCCCGGCCATCTCGATCATTTTCTTCAAAAGTTCGCTCAATGTGATGCCGGCCATTTTCTCCTCCGATTACAGAACTGTCTCGCGCAGAACTTCCTCCATCGTCGTAAGCCCCGATGCAACTTTCTGCAAACCGCTCCGCCGCAACGTGATCATTCCCTGTTCCATCGCCTTTTTCTTCAATTCCAGCGCGGACGCTCCCACGAGAATTAACTCGCGCAACTCGTCGTTGATTTCCATCACTTCATAGAGACCCACGCGGCCTTTGTATCCCGTGTTGTTGCAAGTTCCGCATCCTTTGCCGTGTTGCACCGTGATCTTCGCCGCCTCTTCGGCGGAAAAACCCGCCTCCGTCAGCGCCTCCGACTGTATCTGCAGCGGTTCCTTGCATTGAACGCAGATGCGGCGTACCAGCCGCTGCGCGCAAATGAGGTTCACGGACGTCGCCACCAGGAACGGTTCGATTCCCATGTTCATCAACCGGCTGATTGTGGAGGGAGCATCGTTTGTATGTAGCGTGGAAAGGACCAGGTGGCCGGTGAGTGCTGCCTTCACGGCGATTTCAGCGGTCTCGAAGTCTCGAATTTCTCCTACCAGAATGATGTTGGGATCCTGCCGAAGGAATGCGCGCAGCGCCGACGCAAAGTTCAACCCGATCTGCTCCTTCATTTGCACCTGGTTTATTCCTGGAAGCTGAAATTCGACCGGATCCTCGGCCGTCATGATGTTCGTTTCCGGCGTATTCAACCGCGCCACAGATGAATAGAGAGTATTGGTCTTGCCCGATCCGGTGGGGCCCGTGACGAGGACCATGCCGTACGGCTTCAGGATTTGCCGCTCGAATTTGGCCAGTGCTTCCGGCTCGAAACCGAGTTTGGTCATGTCCAGTCGCAGGTTTTCTTTGTCCAACAGCCGCAAAACGATTTTTTCTCCGAAGAGCGTCGGCACGGTCGAAACGCGGAAATCGAGCTCCTTTTTCTTTCCGTCTCTCAGGTACTTGATCATGATGCGGCCGTCTTGCGGCAGCCGCTTTTCGCTGATGTCCAGTTTGGACATGATCTTGATGCGGCTGGTCATCGCATCTTTTAACTTCATGGGCGGGGCCATCACGTTCTGCAGGATTCCATCGATGCGGAAGCGCACGCGGTATTCCTTTTCGTAGGGCTCCACGTGAATATCGCTCGCGCCCCGCTTTACCGCGTCGGTGAGGATCAGATTGCAGAGCTTGATGATCGGAGCTTCCTCGGCGGCCTTTGAGAGCGACGCAAGGTCCATCTCCGTTTCTTCTGCCGCGAGCTCGAGAGCGTCCGCTTCCTCTCCCGTCAGATCCTTCATCACTTTGTCGAGTTCTTCGACGCTCTCGACTTCGCCGTAGAACTTGTGAATGGCCTCGCTGATCGCCGTTTCCGACGCAACCACCGGCTCGACGTTAAATCCCGTCATGAACTTGATGTCGTCCATGGCGAAGACGTTCGTCGGATCGGTCATTGCGATGGTCAACGTCGATCCCACGCGCGATAGCGGCACAATCTGGTAGCGGACTGCAGTCTCCTGCGGCACGAGTTTGATCACCGCCGGATCCACTTCGTAAAATTTAAGATTGATGGATGGCACGCCGTACTGCCGGGAGAGAACCGCCGTGATGTCGTCGTCGCTTACCAACCCCATCTTCACCAGGCACGTGCCCAGGCGACCGCCATTTTTCTTCTGATAGTCCAGCGCCTGCTTCAGCTGATCTGAGGAGATCAGGCTATCCTTGACTAGAATTTCGCCGAGCCGGGAAGACATAGTTGTGCGCCCGCAGTACTAGAACTGCGGCAAAGGGCAGAGTAGCATGTGATTCGCAGCGGCGTGGGCGCTGGCTTCGCCCCTCGCGGTGAATCAGCTAACATCCAGTCCGCCGCATCGACGTCCTGTACCGTGGTACAGGCCTTTCCTTGACCTGTACTGAGGTACAGGTAGGTTTCAGTACCTTATCGGATGCCGGGCCAGTTCACTTCACCGCGCGTCGCTTTGAACGTTGCGAGGGATCCTGGGAACGTCCGAATTTACGCAGTTGGTCGCGAGACCGGACGAGCCGGCGTAAAACGGGAGAGTCTTCGCGGATTGAAGCCGCCGGTCCATTACGCACAGTACACCGCGGGCGGGAAAACGAATTCTAGCCCGTTCCGTTGATCACGGAACCATCGGGCGTGCGCATCTCGTTGGGACGTTCGTCGATGATGGGATGTTTTGCGGCGAGCGCTTCGTTAACCTCGATACCCCAGCCGGGCTTTTCGCTAATCCACGCGTAGCCATTCTTCACTTCAAGGCAGCCCTGAAAAACATCCCGGACCAGCGGCGTGTAGTCGAAATGCTCGTGAATGCCAAAATTAGGATTGGTCAGATCGAGCGTGAGATTGGTCATATGGCCCACAGGGGAGTTGGGAGCGCCATGCCAGGCTAATTTCACCTCATAATTAGCGGCAAACGCCGCCACTTTCCGGGCGGCCGTGAACCCGCCGATATGAGAAACATGATGGCGAATGTAGTCGATCAGGCGCTGTTCGAGGAGCGGCTGCCACTCATGCGGGTTGTTCCATAGCTCCCCGATCGCGAGCGGCGTTGTACACATCTGCCGCACGATCTTATAGTGGCCGGACTCTTCCGGCGGAAACAGGTCTTCGCAATAGAACAATTTGAACGGTTCCACATCTTTGCAGAACTCGACCGCTCGTATGCTATCGAGCAGCGAATGTACGTCGATGCCCAGGCCGATTTCCGGCGGCATCTCTTTTCTAAAAGTCTCGCACGCCGCTAGAACCTTGCGAGTTTCCTTGTCGCGATCAAAAGGCACGGAGCCGTCGTCGAACTTCGACTGTCCATACAAATTGTTTACGGCCCCGTCTCGAATGAACATCGCGATCAGCAAGTTCCGGCAGCCCTGATCGACAAGCTTCATTGAATTTTCAATCAGCTTCTTGTTCGCATCCTGCGCGGCCAGGAACACGTGCAGGTAAATGTCCGCCGCGTCGCGGCATTTTCCGCCAACCAGTTGGTAGACGGGCATTCCCGCTTGCCGGCCCTTGATGTCCCACAGCGCGTCGCAGAGGCCGCCAATAGCGCAGTTCTGAACCACATCATTCTTATAGTAGGAACTCATGTAGCAGAGTTCCCAAATCTGCTCGATTCGGTCGGTTGTTCTGCCCATCACCAGAGGTTTCAGATATTGCTCCACGGCCGTCTTCACAAGTTTGGAGCGGCCTCCGGGGAAAGTAGCCGTGGCGCAACCGTAACCGTAGAGTCCCGCCTGATCCGTCGTAACCTTCACAACCGTTGAGTCATTGTTGCCGCCGCCCCCAACCTCAATCACGCCGACGTCTTGAATGTGCGGCGCTGGCATCCCGCGCGTGGCGCGATCTGCTTTCTCTTGAGCCTCTTGCTCCCCGCGCGTCGGAGCGGCCTGCACCAGCGCACCTCCGAGAAGCCCAGCCACCGCCGCCCCGCCACCCAGCAATGCCGATTTCAGCATCGCGCGGCGATTTTGAACGCCGACCGCCGTCTCACCGTTTGCGCTGCCAGACCTCATCTTGTTCATGCCCGCCTCACCGTAATCAATGGAAAGATCGCAACGCGAATCTCTGCTTCGATCTCGGCCTCGCGCATCGTACCCCTCTACCAAGCGAGACACAACGGAGTTGCCGCCGACACAATGAACGCCGAAAAACGGGCCGTGCAGGGAGAAGCCGCCAAAACGGTGGGAATTCCGCTAGTGAGAATTCGCGTAACTAGCTAGAATAGGGAGGCGGGGCGGTTAGCTCAGCGGTTAGAGCATCCGGTTTACACCCGGAAGGTCCAGCGTTCAAATCGCTGACCGCCCACCACTGTATCACCTCGCGGGGACGTAGTTCAGTTGGTTAGAACGCCGCCCTGTCACGGCGGAGGTCGCGAGTTCGAGTCTCGTCGTCCCCGCCATTCTTTCGAGAAAAGTTGAACGAATTCTCCTGCAACCAAAGACCGGACTCGGACCGGTTCGTCACTTGCAGACAATCTGCTTTTGCGTGAAACTGACAATTGTTTTCTCGGAAATGCCGGGTTGGTAGCGTTCATACGTTACACTGCCTGCATTTGTGATCCCGTCCGCAGTGCCCGCCTGGGAAGTCAGAATCACCAGAATCGTTCCGTCCGGTTTGTAAAAGATGGTTCGCGAGTGGTTGCTTATCTCGGTTTTTTTGAAGCCCGACAAATGGGAGGTGTACCAGGCGAGAGCATCGGTCAGCTTGATGTTGTCTTTGTAGAAGTAATCGTAGACCTTGTAGAAATCGCCCTGCATCTTGCTTTTGCAAACTTCTGTATCCGGCATTTTTACGGGTTCATTTCCGAACTGCTTTTGCTGAATCGCTCGGCGGCATCAACGGAAGTCCGGTCAGGGGATCGCTTGTAAGAATCTTTGCTTGACCTGAAGCGACCGATGCGCAAACAACCAGAGAAGCTGTCAGCAGGAGAACCGTTTTCACGTGGATGCCTCCAAATTCTCAAGAATTCTATCTATGCGCGTACGCAGTGAAAACGTAATCTCTTGTCTTCACGGCCGTGTGGCACGCGAACCCGCATTTGGCGTCGTTCCCCTGCGGCGGCCTGCCGGCCAAGGTCCCGGGCGTGAACGCATCGGAAGCAGCGTCATAGTCGAACACGGCCCATCCCCACCCGCCGCTGTCCGCGAACCTCTTGCTGTCCTTCTCCATGAAGTCAACGTCATGCTGGGTGCCTGGCACGGTTGCTGCGGGGAACGTCTCCATCTTTTTCGGGTTCCAATGGATCTTCGCCATCTTCGCGCCGTCGGGGAAAGGCCTCCCGTTGCCCGGAATACCTTCCTCGTACGCTTTGATCATCAAAGGATTAGCGAGGATCGCAGCAACAAGAGGTCCGTCCTGGCTGATGGAGACAACCTGCCAGCTCTCGTATCCTCTGAACTCAGAGAACGCGAGCCCATTCGGCACTTTCAGAGTGTACTTGTCCTGCGCAGAGACAGCCCTGCTGCCCAATACGGCGAGCGCTAGCGCGATGATCACCATCACCCCGGATAGCATTGTCTTCATGGCTCATTCCTCCTTTGCTGTTTGATTGGCTTGGCTGAAAGCTAGCGGACCGTTATCCGCTAAAGACGTTGGTCGGGCCAAGCGTTTCTACGAGAAAGTGGGGTCGGTTGGACGTCGACTTGGTCGTCAGCGAGAACTTCGCATCGTCAGGTCGATGGGCCGCCGATTCCGATGCACTTAACCTGTCTCGCCGCGCCAACTGCGGCAGATTCTAGCCTTCAGGCAACGCTTCCGTCAATGCGCGGTCCGCATTCTATATGCCTTGACACGTATATGCTCTATGGAGTATATGAAGAGAGTGGAATCTGTTTTCGAAATCATTGCGGAGCCGAACCGCCGCGCCATACTGAGCCTCCTGGTCTCGTCACAACAGTCGGTTGGAGAGATCGAGCGCCGGCTTCGTATGCCGCAGCCTACCGTGTCAAAGCATCTGCGAGTGCTGCGCGATGCCGGTTTCGTGGAATCCACAGTGGACGCGCAGCGCCGTCTCTACCGGCTGAAACCTGAACCACTTCAGGAGCTCGATGTCTGGCTGGCTCAGTTTCGTCGGTTCTGGTCCGCTCATGTAGACGCTCTCGAACGCCACCTCGACCGCATGGATCAGTCAACTCAAACGAAAAGGGCAACACCACGGAAAAGGAAGAAGTAGTGACGCGGCAGCGCCCGCGAATGTGACAATACGAGGAAACCGATGAAAATCAAACTGACCAGCGTGTACGTCGACGACCAGGAAAAGGCCCTGCGCTTCTATACCGAAGTGCTGGGCTTCGTGAAGAAGGCCGATTTCAGTCAGGGCCCATTTCGCTGGCTGACGGTGGCCTCACCAGAGGACCCGGACGGCACGGAACTGCAGCTGGCCCTCAACAACAACCCGGCCGCCAAAGCCTACCAGCAGGCCCTATTCCAACAGGGCCAGCCCGCGACCATGTTCTTCACCGACGACGTGCAGGCCGATTACGAGCGCATGAAAGCGCGCGGCGCCGAGTTCACCATGCCGCCAAAGGACGTGACGGCCTCCAAGATCGCCATGCTGAACGACACTTGCGGCAATCTCCTTCAGGTCACGCAGCTGATGCGCTGGCAGGGCTGACCTTCAGCATGACCGATCGCGAGCACTACGCACCGGGTCCAGCCAGCGGGGCGCAGATACGAAAGGACGAAGACAAGTGGACGCTCATTCTCGTCAGAGAACTGCGCCACTCGCCCGCAAAAGTCTGGCAGGCGCTAACCGACCCGGCGCATCTGCGCGAGTGGGCGCCCTTCGACGCCGATAGGAGCCTGGATACGGTTGGCGCCACGGTGAAGCTCACCACGGCGGGAGCTCCCACGCCGCATATTTCCGAAGCAAAAGTGACGCGAGCCGACGCTCCCAAGGCGCTTGAGTACAACTGGGGTAGTTTCGATATGCGCTGGGAGCTCGAAGCCTTTGCTGGCGGCACGCGCCTCACGCTGTGGACCAACATCGGTCGCCGCTTCATCTCAATGGGTGCTGCCGGGTGGCACATCTGTTTCGATGTTCTGGACCACCTTCTCAGCGGAACTCCCCTCGGCCGCATCGTCGGCCCCGAGGCCATGAAGTTCGGCGGCTGGCAGCGATTGAACGCCGAATACGCAAAACAGTTCGGTGTTGAAGTCCCCGGCTGGAAATGACAACACTCTTTTCCGATCATCCCACTGGGACCTAGCCAAAACTTCGATAGTTTTCAGACCCGTTTGGATCGCTCTTGCATCGAATGTAAGCTGCGGTTCAGGCAGGTCGATAATACCCAGGAGGGACAGACATGTGGAAATATGGAAAAGAGGCCCTCGGATATGACGCCAACGACGGCGCGGGAGCCAATATTTCGCGTCGCTCTGTAGTGGGGCGCTTGGCATTCTTCGGAGCGGTCATGTGCGCACTTAGTGGCAAGCTACTCGCGGATCAAGGTGCCTCGGGCAGCTACAGCAATTCAGCCATCGCTATGCTGCCGTCAGATGAGTCTGCGCCAAAATCGAGTGACGAAATGATTCGCGCGGTGAAGATTGCACGGGCGATGCGCTCAGGGCCGCCGGAGATCACCCGCGACGCGACCGTGGCCGAGATGGACCACACCGGAAACGCTACGGAAGTATTGCGAAAGGGTACGAATGAATGGATCTGCACGCCCGGCGATGAGAACAAGATCGGTGACCCGCCAATGTGCGTCGATCAGCTAGGAATGCAGTGGTTCAAGGACGCCCTAGCGGGTCAACAACGGCCGACGAATAAAGCGCCAGGGCTCTGCTACATGCTGTGTGGCGCAACGCAGCATAGCAATACGCATATTTCAGACAGGACAAGCCCTGCAATTCCGATCGGCCCGCACTGGATGATTCTCTGGCCTTTCGACTCGAAGCACTCTGGCCTGCCGACGACAGTACGCGATGCGGGCGCGTGGATCATGTTCGCGGGCACGCCATACGCGTACCTGCACATCTGCGGAACCCCATGGGATGGACGAGAGTATTCACCAGAGAAGGACGAAGCCGTATGGACGATGCAATACTCGACGAAGCGCCGTTCCGGCTAGGACGGCAGGTTGCACGTTACGCTGAGCGCAGCTAAATTAGGCGCGAGACTCGAAACTACAAAACGAAAAATCCTGTGCCGGTGGAATCTGCCTCTATGATTTTCTCATCGAATAGTGGCTGCACTCCCTGCTAAGAGGATACGAGCCATGTCCTACGGCATATCGACCTTGCTGATCCGCAATCTTTCCGACGTCTTCGGTGAAAACGACCCGGCGCGCCGGCGCGCGGCCATCGACGAGCTCTACACCGAAGATGGCGTGTTCTACGATCCCAGCAAGGGCGTTTACCGTGGCCGCGACGAGATCGATCGCATCGCGGGCGCAATCAGAGCTACTCACCCTGACTTTCGCTATCAGCCAATTGCCGAGCCCGAGGAATGTGGCAATGGCGGACGCGTCCCATGGGTTTCGGGCCGCCCTGGCGAGGCGCCATCTTACGCCGGGACTGATTTCATCATTGCCCGGGACGGCCGGATTGCGGCCCTTTATCTCTTTTTCGACAAGCTAGAATAGGTGCGAGAGTTGGAGGTGTACATGAAAAGACCTGTAGCGCCGGGATCTGCCTCTGCATTAGTCGACGAGAGGATCAACGAACGGGGTGACTGGCGCAGTTTTTCCAAAAGAACGAAATACTTGTTCTTATTAACATAAAGAACTATGTCAAACGTAATTCTTTCTAAAGAGCAACGCAAAGAGCTACTCGGAGCATTGAAACCCCGTTTTGAGAAAAACGCGAACCGCCATAAGGGTCTTGAATGGACTAAGGTACAAGTGAACCTGGAAGCTAATGCTGAAAAACTGGGGTCACTCAATGAAATGGAAAGAACCGGCGGTGAACCGGATGTTGTTGGTCATGACAAAAAGACGGGTGAATACATTTTCTATGATTGCTCAGCGGAAAGTCCTAAAGGCCGTAGAAATATTTGCTACGACCGTGAAGCGCTGGAGTCAAGAAAAGAACATAAACCGAAAGATAGCGCGATTGGTATGGCCGCTGCCATGGGCATTGAGCTTTTAACGGAAGAACAATATCGAGAGTTGCAGAAACTTGGAAAGTTCGACACAAAAACGTCGAGCTGGGTGAAAACGCCTGCTGATATCAGAAAACTGGGCGGCGCCCTCTTTTGTGATCGCCGCTACGACACTGTTTTCGTCTATCACAACGGCGCGGAATCTTACTATGCTGGTAGGGCGTTCCGTGGCTCGCTAAGGGTCTAATCTGCGTACCGCCACAATGAATCCATCGAAACGTATTGACCAACTGATCGCAAAACTCGCAGACTGGCGCGGCAAAACGCTCGCCGGCGTCCGCAAGAGCATCCTTGAGGCCGACCGGGAGATAATCGAGGAATGGAAGTGGATGGGAAGCCCGGTGTGGTCTCGCGACGGAATAATCGCGGTCGGCAACGCTCACAAAGATAAGGTAAAGCTTACCTTTTCCCACGGGGCGCGCCTCCCAGATCCCGACAAGGTCTTCAACGCGGGCCTCGAAGGCAACGCGTGGCGAGCGATAGATTTGTTCGAAGGCGATAAAATTAATGAGCGTGCTCTAAAAAATCTCGTCCGTGCCGCTGTTGATTACAATCAGATCAAATTAAAGAGGAAAGCACCTGCGGGTGCTCAAGCGAAAGTACGTAGAAGTAAAAAGTGAAGATGGATCTGGTGAAAGGGGTACCGTTTTCGCCCGCGCATTCATTTGCAAGATGGGTTGTCCGGGCTAAACGCATCCATCTGATGCGTCGTTAACTTGGACGAGATCTTCATGTACGCCACGGCGAACACGCCGTCGCCCGTGGGCAGGCCGGTAATGCCGATAGCTGTTGTACCCTCGGGGCCGTAGAACAGCTCCTGCGGCCGGTCCATCCACACCTTGTGCACATAATGGAAACCTTTGAGCTGTTGCTTGTACCAGGTGATGTACTCCGCCAGGCTTGCATCTCCGGGGGCATCGTAGAGATTCATCTGCGCGGCATTACCGCAGACTGGCGAGTCAACTTCCTGTTGAAACGTCAAACCGGGATGAAGAGCCAATCCTGTTAGTTTGTCGTTGGATTCGCCCGCCAAGCTCGGCAGCGAGAGGACGAGAGAGCCGCACACGGATATGACAAACAACAGTCTTCTCGCGAAACATAGTTTCATTGCCTCTCTCCTCTTGAACTAATTCAGCCCTCTTTGATGCTCCTTCAACCCTCTCGCCTACAACGAATCCGCCAACTTCTTCGCCAACGGGATTACATCTTTCGTGCCGCACGGACACGTCGTGTACATGATTCGAATCACCTTTCCGCCTTTGCGGAACATGATCAAGCCGTCGCTGGAAGAAAACGCTTCATCGCCAATGTCCAGGTCTCTGCCTTGTCCGCCTAGATTCCCCAGCACCTTCGCGTTCAGTTTCATTTCCGCGCTCGCGTTCGGAGAATCGGAAACGCCAATCACAAGGACGGGGACGTTACCGGAACCATCGTCGGTCGTGTCCTGTTTGTCTTGCGGCATCGAATTGAAGATCGTTGCGGCAAATTGCTCGGCGAACTTTTGGGTGTCTTTGTTTCCGCCTTTCGCTCCTACAATGGCGGAGGCGTGCTTCGCAGCCATGTCCCTGGCGTTCCCTTTTGCCAGATAGCTGCAGGAATCGCTATCCGCTTGGGTCTTCACGATTTCGATGCTGATCGCCGCGCCTACGTCCTGCTTGCTGAGGTACCGGCAGGGGTCGCCGGCGCCCCTGGATATTCCTGAACTCGCGGCTGAGCTGGAAGTTGCGGCAGAACCGGTATCCGTCCCACCTGTGATTTCGGCTTTCATTTCATGGAATTTTTGGCTCACCCGGTGGGCGGCATAGAATATGCCCGCAACGGCCGCGCCTGCACAAAAAAGGACGATCACACCTGCCGTGATCCCCAGCTTTGCGCCGGTACTCAGTCCCTTCTTTGGCGTCGCCGCCGCGGGGGGTGCCGCCGGAGTTGGCGATGCGCTCGAAGCCGGCTGCTGCTGCGATTGGCTGGTCTGCACTCCGCACTTGCCACAGAATCGCGACCCTTCGTCGAGTGGGTTACCGCAGCTCCGGCAAAAGCTGCTCATGGCCATTCCCTCCTTTTTCGCTGATTCGGCTAAAACGTCAATTGCCGGTTCCGCGTCGCGCTACCATACGAGAGAAGACTTCGAGAGTCAAAGAAAGAACTTCGGTTTCCGCATTCTCTGTCCGCGTCCTTCAGAGATCAAGCTTCAGCACCGTCGGTTGCGGGGCGGCCTGCGGCAGTTCATATTTCCGCGGCGCACAGCATGCGGAGCTGAGCCGCGAACTGTCCTTGCGCATTTCGGGCTTCTGCTTCAAATGTTTCAGCGTCTCGCGCAATATGCTCGCGGCCGCCCGATCCTTCGGCATCGCCAGCCGGTAGTGCATCCACTTCCCCTCGCGCCTCGCCTCGATGATTCCCGCTCGGCGTAGGTACGCGAGGTGCCGCGAAATTGTCGGCTGGCTGATCCGCAATATTTCCACAAGATAGCAGACGCAAATCTCCCGGTCCGCGATCAGGTTCAATAGGCGCAGCCGCGTGGCGTCCGCCAGCGCGCGGAAAAGCATGTCCATGGATTGGCTCGTCCGCTCTCTTCGCACGCTGCAAGTATACAAGATATTCGCCTTGACATATATGTTCCTCTACCCTAACTTGGTTCGTATGCGGGTAGGCGCATATGATCGGCTAAAGGACGTAGCACCCCATGCCCCCGACCTATAACGTCCTCTTTCTTTGCACTGGGAATTCTTCCCGTTCCATCATGGCCGAAGCAATCCTTAGCCAAAAAGGGCGGCCTACGTTCACCGCATACAGTGCCGGCAGTCACCCGGCGGGATTTATTCATCCTGGAGCCTTGCGGCAGCTCGAACTCGCCCATTTGCCCGCTCAAGAACTGCGCAGCAAAAGTTGGAGCGAATTCGCAGAGCCCGATGCGCCCAAAATGAACTTCGTCTTCACCGTCTGCGACAACGCCGCCAAAGAAATCTGCCCCGTCTGGCCCGGCCAGCCCATGACGGCGCACTGGGGCGTTCCGGATCCCGGATACACTCGCGGCACGCCCGAGCAAGTCGAACGCGCCTTCCGCGACGCGTTCATGATTCTCGACCGTCGCATCAGTCTCTTCCTGTCGTTGCCGATCTCCAGCCTTGATGCGCTCGCCATCAAGCGCGAAATCGATCGCATAGGATTGCAATGACAAAGTCCTTCGCGCGGCGCCTCACTGCGGAATTCGTCGGCACGGCATTTCTCGTGGCAGCGGTGGTCGGATCCGGCGTCATGGCCGAAAGGCTTTCCGGCGGCAACGTCGCTCTGGCGCTTCTCGCGAATACCATCGCCACTGGCGCCGTTTTGGTCGCGCTAATTTTGGCCTTTGGTCCAATCTCCGGCGCGCACTTCAATCCCGCCGTCACGCTGGCGGACGCGCTCGAGCGCGGCCTCACCTGGACGCAGGGATCGCAGTACATCGCAGTCCAAATTCTCGGCGGACTCACCGGAACCATTGCAGCAAACCTGATGTTCGGCCTTCCGCTAATTTCTATCTCGCGCCACGTTCGCAGCGGCGGCGCCCAGTTCTTCAGTGAATTCGTGGCCACCTTTGGCTTGCTATCGGTGATTTGGGGATGCGCGCGCGTCCGGTCGACGGCGATACCCTTCGCGGTCGGCGCTTACATTACCGCCGCGTACTGGTTCACGGCTTCCACGTCCTTCGCAAATCCCGCCGTAACCATTGCGAGATCGCTGAGCGACACCTTTGCGGGCATCCGGCCCATCGACGCGCCGCTGTTCATCATCGCGCAGCTTTTAGGAGCCTTGGCCGCAACATTTCTCTTCCGTTGGCTGGCTCCCGATCTGCTTCGCGAAGCCGAAAACGTCGTCTTCGCGCACGGCGCTAAAATATTAGCCGCACAAGAAAAGGAGTAACCAAATGGCTTCCGAAAATATCCGCGAAATAGTGAGGGAGAAATATGGTGAAGCCGCAAAACGTGTCTCCGCGGGCCAGGGTTCAGCCTGTTGCGGGACGAGCCCCTCGTCCTCAATCGCTGGCTGCGACCCGATCACCTCGAATCTCTACGGAGACGAGGCGTCAGTGGTGCCTGCGGCCGCGTTGCAAGCTTCCCTCGGTTGCGGCAATCCCACCTTGCTCGCGAATTTGCAGCCCGGCGAAACGGTTCTCGATCTCGGTTCCGGGGGCGGGATCGATGTGCTTCTATCCGCGCGCCGCGTCGGCCCCGCTGGAAAAGCCTTCGGCCTTGATATGACGGACGAGATGCTGGCCCTCGCCGAGGAAAACAAGCGCAAATCCGGCTTGGCCAACGTCGAATTCCTGAAGGGTGAAATCGAAAATATTCCGCTGCCGGAAAATTCGGTGGACGTCATCGTCTCCAATTGCGTCATTAATCTTTCCGGCGATAAAGACCGCGTCCTTCGCGAAGCCTTCCGCGTTCTCAAGCCGGGTGGCCGCCTCGCAATTTCCGATGTGGTGGTGCGTGGGGAAGTGCCGCCGGAGATTCGCCGAAGCATCGAGCTGTGGGTCGGCTGCGTTGCGGGCGCGCTTACGGAAAATGGGTACCGCCAAGAGCTTCAAGCCGCACATTTCGAATCCATTGAAATCGAGGCTACGCGCATCTACAAACTCGATGATGCCCGGGAATTTCTGGCCGCGGCGGGGTTGGATGCAAACTCCATCGCCTCGCAGGTTGACGGCAAATTTATCAGCGCCTTCGTCCGCGCCAAAAAGCCCTCGAAGGCCGCGAAACTCGCGGTCTAGCGCGATCCTCCGAGCGCGGGATGCAGCGTGAGTTGGCTGTCTTTCAGGACTTCGAGGTCGCGCTCCCAACCTCGCTTGCCTTCGGACTTCACTTCGATGTGGTGAGTGCCGCTCGCAAGCTGAAGCGTGGATGGAGTTTGCCCGACGAATTTTCCGTCCACATAAATTTCCGCACCAATCACGTCGCACGATACCGCAAGCTCGCCACTTCCAGCAGTTGAAGGTGCGGCAGCCGCTCGTTCGGAAACATCTCTCCTGCGGGGATAGAACCGCTCCAGAATCTCGAGCAAGTCGTGCGAGCTTTGCGCAAAGCTCATTCCGTGCAACATCGCGTCCGGATTTTCCGGGTCGCGCATCTGCAGAGTGTTGATTCCCACCACGGCGCCGCGACTATCCAGAAGCGGGCCGCCGCTGTTTCCCGGATTGATAGGCGCGTCTGTTTGCACCCAAGTTCCGCTTCCGGCGAGGGGATCGTGGCCCACAGCGCTCACGATTCCCTTCGTAACCGTATCGGGCAGGCCGCGCTCCGGATTTCCAATCGTAATCACCGTTTCGCCCGGATGAACTTCGGAGCTGTCCGCAAGGGGCAGATACGGAAAGCCGCTTCCGTCCACTTTCACAAGCGCGGCGTCCGGACCGCCGGCAGGGCTGGTGTAGATCACTTTTCCCAGCAGCTGTGTTCCGTCTGAGAAGCGAACCGTCATGGAATTCCGCCCCTCTACCACGTGCCGGTTCGTCGCGATCACGCCGGTGTCCGTTATCAGGAAACCCGTTCCCCATCCCTCCGGACTGCTGAGCCGTACCACCGCGGGAATTGCATTCTCCACGATTTCCTGCGTCGGCAGCTCGGCTCCTGCATTCCCTTCGCTCGCGCGCGTGGCCGTCCTTTTCACCGCGCCCGTGAATGCCGTTGAGACAGGTTCCAGCGTCGCTTCGATATGATTGGCCTTCAGCAGCCAGTAATGGCCTTCCGTCCGCCCGTTCATGGAAATCCATGCGAAAGGGCCTTCCGTCAGTCTCAGGTCCTGCGACGTGTAGCCATCCTTATATATCCGCAAGGTCATCTCGTGCTGTAGGGTATGCCCGAACACGGTCCTGGTTTTATGGAAGTAGCCGCCGGGAACCTTCATGTGGAATGGAGTCATGCCCACGATAACGCCGTCGATTTCGACGGTCGCGCCTGGCGGCGAACTCGTGATAGTCAGAGTGTCGGCGTGTGATCGCGAAGCGAACAGCGGCGAAAATACCAGCAGAGCAAGGAATGCACATAGACAGTTGCGCCTCGATGGCCGCATCGGAGCCCTCCGAGGAATTAGGGCCACACAATGTCACCGATCGTCCCGCCCTGTCAATTGTGGTTCCTACTTACGCCTGGCTTTGCCCGGGCGATGTGGCTAGGCTCTCCCCTTCGCGCTTTGCCACGCGTTCGCGGGCTTTGAGGATCATGATTTTCAGTGGTTCTTTCCTAGTTCCCATTCGAAAAACCTGCATCTAAGAGTACTGAGCGCCGAAATCCAGATCAACAAACGACGCTCTTCCCGCCGGTTCGGAATCCCGTTCCGCGAAAGGGAACTCATCATTGATTCAGGAGGCCACTTACGAAATGTCTCTTAAACCGAAATTTTTCGGCGCTGTAGTAGCGACAGTGATTCTCACCGCCCCCGTCTGGGCCGGTTCAGCTTCATCTCACAAAGACTCAGCGGCATTCGACGCCGCTGAGGCAACGACCATCGGAAACACCCAGCTGCAGCCGGGGCACTACACCCTTGAAGCGAGGGAAGATCAGAGCCAGCTGAACGTGCTAAAGGACGGCAAGGTGATTGCTTCTGTTCCCTGCCATTGGGTGCAACTCCAAAAGAAGGCGAAGTCTTCTGAAATTCTCTCTAACAACAACCAAGTGAATGAGGTCAGGTTCGGAGGCCGGACGGAAGCCGCGCAAGTGGGGTAACGTCAAGCCCAGCCTGGATACACAAAAGGGGCGGATTAATCCGCCCCTTTCTGTATCTTCATTGAGTAGGTTTGGCACTTTGGCTCACTCGGCTCTTCCGCACTCCGGCGAAAATCAGTCCCGCGGCTGCCACGATCGCAATCCCGCTCAATACGGCCGGCACCGTCACGATCCGTCTGGTGTTTATAATTAGCCTCTGTCCTTGCACGTCCACTTCGCGCTGCTGCGCCGGCATCTTCAATTCTGGATGGATTAAGGCTGCCGCGCCGATCAGCATTAGCACCACTCCCAACGCCAGGAAGAATTTCTTCATGATTTATCTCCGAAGATGCCCAGCCAGTTCGCATCCGTTCTCACTTGGGCGCTAACGGATGGAGAATCTCCTCAAGGTAATTCGGCCGGCTCTCGTCCCGCTCCAGGTGCGGATACCGAATGCCGTCGTGGTAGTCCACCGAGTAGGTCTGCACCTCAGTCCCGTTGGCAACGATCAGCTGGATGGGCCTCGTCGTTGCTTGAGCGGCTTCGATCGCTTCCTTCAAAACGGTCGGCGAATACACGCTCCCATTCACTGCGGTGATTTTCATCCCCGGACCGATCCCAGCCTTGTACGACGGGCCATCGTAAATCACATCGTATATCCGGCCATTCTCCCCGAGCAAAAGTCCGATGGACTGCGTTAGGTCGATCGTTTTTCGTACCGTTTCGCGGACCCTCTCGATTTCATTGGGATTGTCGTTGTACACCAGTTTCCAACCGCTGTTTTCGATGGCCTCGATCGGAGTCGAAGGAGCGGGAGAATCCAGGCGCGTCCGCAGGAAATCGTTCCAGTCGTAAGGCGCCAAGCTGTTCAATGCGGTCACAATATCGTCGAACGTGTACGTTTTCAATTCCGGCTTGCCGCCCGGTCCGCCATGAAAAATCCGGCAGAAATCGTCGAGCGACTTTTTGTCCTTGGTCAGGCGGCGCAGTGTAGTGTCCACGTCCAGCCACAGCAGCTCTCCTTCTTCGTAAAAATCCGTGCTGCGGCGCCAGTTCGCCCATTCCGCATCGGCTCCGTAAAGGAAGACGGCTGAATCCGCCGTATCCTGCAGCGGCCGCCAATCCCGCCCCGGTCGCTTCGAGTATACGGACACCAGCCGCGCCAGCTCTTCGCGCCCCTGCTGCGCGCTCCAAAGCCCGCTGCGCGTTGTGAGCACCTCGCCTAAATAGTTCGTCAGCCCTTCGTACACCCAAAGCAAATCGTCCCGCATGGGTTGGTGATAGTCCGTGCTGACGAGGTCGGCCGGCCGCCGATACTTCCCATTCCACGAATGAACGAATTCATGCGGCAGAAGATCGGAAAAATAGATCAGGGAGTCGCTGTCGATCAGGCTTTTTTCGTCCGTACGATCGTCGCTCGATTCGTGATGTTCCAGCCCAAAGTGCGCCACTTGATCGCTCACCGTCAGCAGAAAGTGGTAATCGCGGTAATGCCGTGATCCGAAAAGCGCGCCCGCCTGCTCTACAAGGTCGTGAAAATGCATCTGGGTCTCGGGAGTCATGGCCAGCGCCGCGCTGTCGTCCGCCACGATGTCGATTTCATGTGAGGGAGTTTTCCCCGGCGTAAGTTGAATGGTGCGAAAATAAAGTCCCATCAGCACCGGTGAATCCACCAGCGTGTTCAGAGGGACGGGCGCGAAATCGACGGTATAGCCATTCTCCTTCGGACCAGGCAGGGCCGTACCGAATTTCCACCCCTCGGGAATTCGCAAGCTTGGCGCAAACGTCAATTGATCCGCCGCGTAGCCCTGCGGATAAAGCAGGACCTGATTCCAGCTGAGTACGTCCAGATATGCCGTCGCCGACGCGCCCGCCGAGTATCCCGATGTTGGCGCGGATAGCAGAAAATCTAAATCAGCATCCAGCGATTCCACGCCCGCTGGAATATCCAGGTGAAACGCGAACATGTCCACCAGGTCGCGCCGCCACGGAATCGTTTTGCCGTTCGCCGTGAATTTCAAACCGGCCACGTCGCCGATTGGGCCATCCGGCATATGCTCACCCGGAATCCACTCGGCGTAATAGAGGACCAGCGGCCCCGCTCGCACTGGGATTCGCTCGTGGCTGTGCAAGATTTTCTGCGGTGCGTGCGACGCGTCCACTTCCAGCCGAATGGGTCCAGGAGGCGTCTGCGCGCGGGCCCGCGGGCCCCACACGAAAATAATCAGGAAGGTAATGAATGCCAGCACAGCGGCGCTGCAAAGTGAACGCTTCATGTTCCTTCCTAGCTCGATGTAAAACGCTTTCTTCAACTGCTTGCTAAACTGTAAATCAGCACCCCGAGCACCACCAAGGTAATTCCCACGTAAAGCCAGTCGCGCTCGGATCCAAATCCGGCCACGGAAAACGCAACGCGCGCGATCGGCGTTGCGATCAGCAGCAGCAACCCAAGCTGGATGATCCCGCGCGAATGCAGTGAAATCGCGTCCTCAACAACCCCCCCGATCGATCGCAAGTCGCTCGGCTCGCCCCGAAAAATTCTGTAGTCGGGTTTCAAGCCTCCATACTTCGTCAAATAGAAAACGCCGCCCGCGAACACCACCGTCGCCGCCAGCGCCACTCCCGTACGCAACAGCAACCCAATCAGCGCCTCAAACCTCTTTTCGCTCAAGCCATGAACATCAGCCATCTTCACCTCGCACCAATCCGCTGCTACGCACAATTTGTTCGCGAAACGCCGCTACAAATTCCCGCGAACACCTTTCACAATCATTTCGATCGCCACGGCCGCAATCGCCACGCCAAACACAATCCGCAGCGTCTTTACTTTGGCCTCGGGCAAAATTCGCGCACCCACTAACGCCCCCAACAACACGCCCAGCATCACCGGCATGGCCAGCCCCGGATCGATGTATCCCCGATGCAAATAAATTCCCGCGCTGGCCGCCGCCGTCACCCCAATCATGAAATTGCTCGTCGTGGTCGAAACCTTGAACGGAATCTTCATCGCGCGATCCATGGCCAGCACCTTCACTGCCCCGGACCCGATTCCCAGCAATCCCGAAAGCACTCCCGCCAAATACATCAACGAAAATCCCAGCGGCACTCCGGTTACGTGATAAGCCACCGTGCCTTCAGGCGTCGGATAACTGCTGTCCAGCTTGAGCGCCCGCGCGAGGGGTCCGGGTTGTTCGTGGATGCGCACTTCGTCTTCCGGCTTGACGGAAATCCACGCGGAGTACAACAACACGATTCCGAAAATGATCGCAATCGCGGCCGTCGGTATGCGCGTCGCCAGATACGCGCCGCACACCGCCCCGATCGTCGTCGCCACTTCGAGGAACATGCCAACGCGGATATTCGAAAATCCCTCTTTCAAATAAGCGGTCGCGGCGCCAGACGACGTCGCGATCACGGAGACCAGCGAGGCTCCGATCGCATACCGAATGTCCACGCCAAAAAGAAGCGTGAGCAGCGGCACGATGATCACTCCGCCGCCCAGCCCCGTTAGCGACCCAAGAAGCCCCGCCAGAAACGATCCGGCTGCGATCAGCAGCGTAAATTCAAGCGTTCCACCCACATCCAGATTCTAATCGGGAGGCGTACTTCTGCAATCGTGAATCTGGGTGGTCACCGTTTACTCTGGCGGACAGGCGCTCATCGGACTTTAGCCTGAGTGAAACAAAAGCGAAAAAACGCCGCGATTTTTACTTCTAGTTTGAAACAGAGAATCCTTCTAACTTGAAACATTAAAGAGGCTCAAACGGTAGTTGCGGGACCAAATCTGCCTGTTACCGGTGCGGTTCCGTCATGCCTAGCGGCCGGCCATACGGCGCTTCATCTCGGGCTCGAAACTCGGAAAATACCGGCCGATGAGAGGCAAATCAAAGCGTCCCAGGATCGATTCCTTGGGCTCGTTCTCCAGCAAAAACTCAAACGCCATCCTCACAAGTTCGGCCGGCTCGACTTTGCCGCCCGCGATTCGCTCGTGATCGGCCGGCTTGAGCGTCACAGTGTGCGACGTTTCGCTCTTGCCTTCAATTACGCGAACACGAAACGTTCCCTCGCTAACAGCCTCCACTTCAATTTTCTGCGTCATCATCGGCTCCGAACATTTCAAACGACACTACCACGGTAGCGAGTAGCATTGGATTTGCGCAAGTGAAAGTGGCATCATCGCGCGTTGTTGAGATTGCGCGGGCAATGGCAGAAAGCGATCAAGAACAGCGCCGCGTTGACGAATTCATTCTCGAGAAAATTGACGGCGTGTCTCATCTCGAGGCCCTCCTCCTCCTGTGGAACAGCCGCCCCAAACAATGGTCACCGGAGGAACTGGCGCGCCGGCTTTACGTAGACACAAAAATTGCGCGAGAGCTTTTAGCCGACTTGCAGCGTGGCGATTTGATTGTTGCCGTTACCGATGCGGCGGAGACGTATTGCTACGAGACCAGCTCCCAAGAGAGAAATGGAATCATAGAAATGGTTGACGCGACATATCGCCATCAGATTGTTAGGATCTCGAACCTGATTCACTCCAAAGGGTCGTCCGCGGTCCGGGATTTCGCGCGCGCTTTTCGATTTACAAAGGATCCAGAGTAAATATGGCCGAAGCCGTATACCTCCTTGGCGCGCTTACCAGTTTCCTATGCGCCGTCTTGCTTCTCCGCGGATATGCGGCGGGCAAAAGAAAGCTGCTGCTGTGGAGCGGATTGTGCTTCGCAGGCCTGGGAGCATCGAACGGCATTACCTTTATCGACCTGATCCTTCTGCCGCAAGTGGATTTATATTCCTACCGGCTCGCCGCTACCGTCATTTCCATAGCGCTGCTGTTATACGGATTGATCTGGACAAGCCAATGACTCGAGTCCAAGCATTTTTATTGGGAATCACGGTGATGATGTCGACGACGGCCGGTGTGTTCTTTCTGAAATTCTGGAGAAGCACGCGGGATGTTCTCTTCCTGGCCTTCGCCGCATTTTTCTTGTTGGAGGCACTTGACCGGACCACGCTCTTCATTTTTGCGCGGGACAACGAAGGAAGTCCCTGGGTCTACTTTATCAGGCTCTTAGCCACGCTGGCGATTCTGGCGGCCATCCTCAAAAAGAATTATGGCGGCGGCCGCCCGCGAACTCTCTGAACTCGAATGAACCGATTCAAATACGAGTCACTTCGGAATCATCCCCATCGTCCCCAGCCACGTTTCCACCAACTGAGGCCACCTCGTTATTGGGAGGTCCGTGCGCCGCAGCCCAAACGCATGCCCGCCTTGCGCATACAAATGCATCTCCGCGGGAACGCCCGCCTTCTTCAGCGCAATGTAGTAAGCCAGCGAGTCGTCAACGTTGTCCACGTGGTCATCCTCAGCCTGCAGCAAAAACGTGGGCGGCGTCTGGCTCGTGACACGAATATCCGGATTCAACCCGAGATCTTTGTCGGCATTCGCCGGATGAGAGACCACGAATTTCTTGGCACCCTGGCTGGCATCCCATTCCGCCGCGGGAAGCGACAGATGTCCTGGATAGATAGCTACTGCAAAGTCCGGGCGGCAGCTTTCTTTGTCGGCCGCATCTATAGATGGGTACAAACGCTTCGCGAAATGCGTGCTCATCGCTGCCACCATATGTCCGCCTGACGAAAACCCGAGCACTCCAATTTTGTGAGGGTCAATACGCCATTCGGCTGCGTGAAAACGCACCAGCCCCAAGGTTCTCTGGGCATCTTCCAGCGCCATCGGTGATTCCGGATAAGGTCCCGATTTCGGGTACGGTGCCGATTTCGGATATAGTCCGTTGCCCGGTACGCGGTATTTCAGAAGCACACAGGTGATCCCTTTCTGTGTCAGCCAGTCACAGACCTCCGTGCCTTCCAGATCAATGGCCAGAATCTGATAGCCCCCACCAGGAAACACGACCACCGCAGCCCCCGTATTCTTTCCCGTCGGCGAATAGACCGTCATCGTAGGCCGCGAAACGTTGCTCACCGCTACATCCGGCCTGCCGGCAATCAACTCCTCCTTCCCCGACGTTGTAACGAACTCCGGCCCCGCGAGAGGCTGCGCATCAGGCGCCGCCCCCGGCCATATCGGCACTTGCGTATGTCCCGGCGATGGCTGCCAGGCAGTTGTCTGCGCGCTCAGATCGCCGAACGCAAACACAACACAGAGAGCAAAGACCAAAGGCTTCATCACAATCCCCCAAGGAATCCTAGCGGCCATCCTCAAAAAGAATCATGGCGGCGGCCGCTCGCGAACTCTCTGAACACCATTGCGTCTTCGAAATGTGCCGCCGCGTCCCGCTGCCCTCTTCCGCAAAAATCATTCGTGGCGCAGGGCGACCATGGGATCGACACGCATCGCGCGCCGCGCCGGAATGTAACACGCGAGCAGCGCCGCACACGACAATACCGCGACCGCCAGGCCGTAAATCACAGGATCAGTGGAGTGGACGCCAATGAGCAGATGGCCGACCGCGCGCCCGAGGGCCCAAGATCCAACGGCGCCAGCAACCACGCCAGCTATCACCAACGCCATTCCCCGGCGCATGACCAGCCATGCAATGCTCCGGGGACTTGCACCCAGCGCCGCGCGAATGCCGACTTCCCGCGTTCGCTGCGTGACCACGAACGAAACCACGCCGTACACTCCCATCACTGCGAGAATCAAACCCAGAATTCCCATCTGACCCGCAAGCGATGCTCCGAGGCGGAAAACAAAGTATCCAGTGCCCGCCTCGAGCGACTGCTTCATCGTCCTCAAATCGATGATTGAAACGTCGGGAGCGATACCGTGTATTTCGCGTTGAATTTCCGGCATGAGCGATTCAGGCCGAACGCGAGTGCGAATCTCCAACACTCGACGGGAGACGTAATGCTGAGCGAGCGGCACATAAAAGTAGGGCTGAAAATCCTCGGCCACGGTTTGATACTTTCCGTCCCTTGCGACGCCGACAACCTCGACGGGCGTTCCCGTTGCGCTTTGCAATCGAAAGATTCGGCCGATGGGATCTCCGTGAGGCCAGAATTTTCTGGCCATGGTTTCGTTCACGATAGCAACCGGTGGCTCGGCGTCATTATCGGCTTCGGCGAAAGGGCGGCCGCGAAGCAGCGGGACCCTCATCGTGTCGAAATAGCCGGAATCGACAGCGTTGAACAAGATCGAGGGAGGTTGCCGGCTCGGATTGACAACTTGAGAGTCGTTGAAAACGGGCATCCTCGCGGGGAATGATCCGATGGGCGCTCTCTCAGCGAGGCTCACGGACTGAACGGCCGGCAGTGCCTGGACGCGGTTTTCGAGTTCGCGATAAAAACTCACCGTTCGCGCCCAGTCGTAACCATTTTCAGAAGGATCGACAATCACATTCAGAACGTTGTTGGGATCGAAGCCCAGATACGCGCCTTCAACGTGCTGGAGGCTGCGCACAAACATCCCCGCCACGATCAGCAACATCAAGGAACAGGCAATCTGCGCAATCACCAAATCACTGTGAAGACGATGTTTTCCGCCACCCCAGCTCAGTCCCTCGTCGCGCAACGTGACATTCACGTCGGCGTGCGAAGCACGTAAAGCGAGCGGAAGTCCGGCGCCGATCCCCGCGAGCACTGCGGCTACGAGGGCATACGTGTAGACCCGCCAATCAAAGTTGAAATCGAGGCGGAGCGGAAAATCCGGCAAATGGACCGTAGGAGCCACGTGTTTCGCCGAAGCTGCCAGGACCAGCCCTGCCGCCCCTCCAAGCAGCGCGAGCAGAATGGTCTCGGTGAGCATTTGGCGGACCAGCCGGCTGCGAACTGCGCCCAGAGCCGCCCGCAAGGCCATCTCGCGTTGGCGGACGAGAGCACTCGCGAACACAACGTTCGTTACGTTCATGCACGCAAGCAGCAGCACGAGCCCCGCAAAAGCCAAAAACAGGGCACCAATTATGATGAAAGCGTTGTTTGCGTATGGCTGTGGTCGAGCCAGTCTCTCTGGAATTGCACGCACACGCGTGCCGCCGTCCGTCGCGGGATACTCTTCAGCCAGTCGCGAAGAGATTACGTCGAGCGAGTTCTGCGCTTCACGAAGAGTCACATTCGGCTTCAGCTGGCCAAACGCCAGGATTCTTCTTTCTCCACGATCGATGGCGAAATGGTCGGCGGGTTCGTTGGTTGCGAGCGCGCCGAGTGGCAGATACGCGTCTATTTCGAATGGGGAGAACATGCCGCGGAAATCGTTTGGCCCCACTCCGATGATCGTGGCGTCCTTTCCGCTTATGCGGACCCGCCTACCGACGATGGCGGGATCGGCGCCGAACCGTTTCCGCCAAAACGAATTGCCAAGAACTAGAAGAGATGGCTGGCCGAGCGCTTCTCCGTCACTTGGGAGAATCAAACGACCGACGGAGGGTTTCAAACCCAGGGTGGTGAAGAAGTCCGCCGAAACATAGGAAATCGACAGTTGATCGGTTCTGCCGTCCGCACGGAGCGCGACGGTACTCAGAACGTTGGCAAATAGACCGGAAAAGGTATTGGCGGTTTGGTTGCGAAAATCGGTGAATTCGGGATAGGACAATCCAGACGTCCCAAGAGGGGCATCTTTCTGTTGTAGCGCGAGGGCGGTGATCTGTTCAGGGTGGGGCACGGGGAGCGGGCTCAGAAGAAAGCCGTTCACGATGCTGAAGACGGCGGTGTTGGCGCCGATGCCGAGGGCCAGTGTGAGGACGGCGACGGTGGTGAAACCGGGGTTTTTCCGCAGCATGCGGAGGCCGAAGCGGACGTCTTGCAGGAGGGTTTCGAGCCAAGGGAGGCCGCGGAGCTCATGCTGCGTCTCGCGGAGCTGCGCGGCGCCTCCGAGGCGGAGGCGGGCTTGGCGGCGCGCTTCGTGGGGCGGGAGGCCGCGGCGAGCGTTTTCCTCGGTGAGCAGATCGAGGTGGGTGGCAAGCTCGCGCTGAAAGTCTTCGTCGAGGCGATGGCGTGCGAAGAAGCCGCGGATGCGGGAAGCCAAGACGCGCAACCGGGAAAACATCGGGCTAGCTCCTTTCCGCAAGAGTCATTTATTGTCGCAAAACTTGGCTAGGGTCGGTGCTTGCCGCTTGCAAAGCTGGAACCACGCACGCAATGAACGAAACGATAAGAATGACGGCACAACCACTGCAAATCGAAAGCACGTCGATAGGACTTACCTCAAACAGCGTCGAGCGAATGGCAATTGTTGAGATTGTCGCGGCCAGGATGCCGATGATCTCGCCCGATAAAATCCACAGAAGGGCGGATCGCAGAACGTGACTGACGATCCCCGCCGGCCGCGCTCCCAACGCCATCCGAATCCCGATCTCTTTTCTTCGCGTGACTACGAAATCGGAAACCAGGCCGTATACGCCGACGGCGGCGAGAAAAAGAGCAGTCACACCAAATAACAGGAGCATCCTGCTGTGGAAACGATCCTGCGCGAGAGCCACGTCCACGAGCTCTTGCATGGTGATTTCCTCGCCTTCGGATTGTGAGGGGTCAATCTGCGAGATTTCGCGCCGCACGATTGGGGCTATTGCCGAAGGATCGACTCTCGTCCGCACGACGACGTAGCGAAGGGGAACCCCAGACTGCTTGTAGGAAAGGAAAATATTGCCGCTGACTTGATTCAGCCGCCTGTAGCGGGCATCAGCGACGATTCCAACTATGGTCCAATCTCCGCTTCCGCGATTTCCAAGCGCGAAATGCCGGCCAAGCGCCTTTGACGGCGTGCCAGCGATGGCCCGCGCGATGCTCTCGCTAACAACCGCCGCGAGGGGTTTGGATTCATCCTCGTCCTGGTCGAATGTTCGGCCCGCTAGCAAGGGCGTTCCGATCGCCTTGAAATACGACGGAGTAACCACCTCGAAGTTGGCGCGAGGGTTCTGGCGCGCCTCGTCGGGTGTTTCATCGGGCAAAATATAATCCGAGTACCATCCAACCGAACCTTCCAGCGGCCTCAGAACCAGCGCTCCTGCGGCTATCACTTCAGGCCTCGACTGAAGTCTCTCCATCAGGTCTTGGAAGAACCGGCGGCGAGCGGGAACATTCGGATAGCGAATCGGGTTTAAGAACACGGCGCAGGTAAACACGTGATCGGGTTTGTAGCCGAGATTCACCTTCTGAAGGTTGCGGAAACTTTTCGCGAAAGTGCCGGTCAAGACTACGAGCGCCAAGGTCGCGGATATTTCCGCCATCAGAAATACTCGTCCAGCTCTGCTACCGCGCATGGAACCTGAAATGCTGCTACTGCCGTCGCGAATGACGGTCTGCAATCCATGCTCGCGGATGAGCACGAGCGGCGTTAGGCCAAAGAGCAGTGCAGTCAGGATGAGACAGGCACTTGCGAAGGAGAGAGCCCAGCCGTTGATAGCGACCGATGCAAGACGCGGAATTTGTGGTGGCGCCAGGCGCGCGATTACGCGAACCAGAGGAAAGGCCACAGCAATGCCGGCTGCGGCGCCGATTACGGAAAGTATCAGGCCTTCCGTGAGGAACTGTCTAAGCAGACGCTTTTTGCCCGCGCCCAATGCTACTCGAACAGCGATCTCAGCGCTGCGGCCGGCGACTCGCGTGGCAAGAAGGCTTGCCAAGTTTATCGACGCAACCAGAAGCAAAATTACGGAGCCGGAGAAAAGCAAATAGATCAACGTTTTGTTCGTGCCGGTAATGTAGTCCGGCAAAGTTTGTAGTGCGGCGATTTGTCCTTCACTCTTGGTTTCAGGATGCTCTGCAGCAACTCTTGCGACGATGGCATTCAACTCGGTATTCGCGGTCTTCAGTGAAACGCCCGGCTTCAATCGCCCCACGATCTGGAGAAAGACTGCGCCTCGGCTTTCGAGCATAGCCCGGGCAGAGGCCGGGTCGCCCGTGGTGAGAAGGCGTAAAGACGTCGACTCCTTGGGGGAAAACAAATTGGCGGGGCAAAACTCCGATAATTGTAAATGCCGTTTCATCCAATGCGAGGCTGGCGCCTATGATCCGTGGATTCGCTGCGAACTGAGTTCGCCAAAACCGATAGGTGAGAACCACGACTGGATTGGCGCCGAGGTGATCGTCTTCCGGCCTGAATGAACGCCCTAGAGAGGGGTAACGCCGAGGACGGAAAAATAGTTTGCCGTCACGCGCGAACTTTCAATCTGCTTGGGCTCTCCTTTGCCGGTTATGGTGTAGCTGTAGCCGTTGCTGGTCGTCGGCATAGCGGCCGTATCCTCGAAACTCTTCGACTGGCTGCTCCAGTCCTTCCAGTCGAGATACGAGAGTTCAATGAGTCCGCGTTCCGCGTCATTAACGCCTCTGGCGGGGTCGGTCTTCCATCCTACGACGATGCGATCCGGCTGCGAAAAGGGAAACGGCTTCAACACGACGGCGTAGAGCACGCTGAACATCGCGGTGTTTACGCCAATCCCGAATGCCAATGCAGTCACGCAAACTGCAAGGAAGCCGGGATTCTTGCGCAGCATGCGGAGGCCGAAACGGACGTCTTGAAGCAGAGTTTCGAGCCAGGGGAGGCCGCGGAGGTCGTGCTGCGTTTCGCGGAGTTGCGCGGAGCCTCCGAGGCGCAGGCGCGCTTGACGGCGAGCTTCGTCGGGCGGGAGGCCGCGGCGGATGTTTTCCTCGGTGAGCAGATCCAGGTGAGAGGCAAGCTCGCGCTGAAACTCTTCGTCGAGGCGATGGCCTACGAAGAAGCCGCGGATGCGGGAAGCCCACACGCGCAACCGAGAAAACATAGGCTAGCTCCTTTCCACGAAAATCATTCGTGGCGCAAGGCGACCATGGGATCGACGCGCGAAGCACGCCAGGCCGGTAAGGCCGCTGCCAAAAGAGTGATAGGAAGCACAATGGAAATAACGAGCGCGTATGTGGGCGCATCGACGCTCTTCACGCCAAAAAGCATCGACGAAAACAGGCTCCCAGCGAGAATCGAGAGCAACACACCGACCACCACGCCGACTGCCGCCAGTCTGGCTGCGCCGCCGACGACGAGGCGGATGATGTTGGCAGGCTGCGCGCCCAATGCAGAACGCATGCCGAACTCCGCTGTACGCTGTGTCGTCGCGTAGCTTACGACCGCATACATGCCCGATAGCGCGAGCAACAAAGCCAATACGGCGAAGCTGGAGGCGAGCGCTGTGCTGAAACGCTGACCGCTGATCGAATCGCTGACCAGCTCATTCATAGTCGTGAACTTAGTTGCCACATCCGGATTCATTTCGTGCATGATTTTCTGTGCCGCTGGGATCAACGATGCGGGATTGGCCGAAGTCCTCACTACCACTTCTGCCTCATTGGCCATGAACGGATGCTGGCGCAATGGCATGTAAAGCTCGGGGCCCGGCTGTGCCGCAGGCGAGCTCTGGCGCACGTCGCCCACCACTCCTACGACTGTCATCCATTTTAAGTTCGAGTCTAGGCCGCACATGATGCGATGTCCGATCGGATCTTCGTTCGAGAAGTTCTGGCGTGCGAGCGCCTCGCTAACAATCACGACGAAGGGCCGGTCATAAAGATCGCCATCGTCAAAATCGCGGCCGCGGATCAATGGAATGCCCATGGTCGCAAAATATCTGGGGCTGGCGAGGCGAAAGCCGGCGTACGGAAGCTTTCGGAAATCACCGCCGAACGATTGCTTACCTTCTATTGCGAAGGAACCATTTGAACTGTACTGGCCAGCCGGCAGTCCCATCGCGCCGGCCGCTGAGATCACTCCGGGTATCTGGCGCAATCGCGCAAACAGATCGTCGAAGTAGCGGCCGGCCTCTAATGCCTCGGGCAATGTTCGTGCGGGTGCATCCGCATAGGCAACCAGAATGCCTTCGGTGCGGTAGCCCAGTCCAGCGCCGTGTAATGCAAGGATCGTTCGGAAGAACAGGCTCGCCGTAATGGCCAGCGCCAATGAGAGTGCAATCTGTGCTATCACGAGGGAATCCCGCAGCCGAGATGGACCGCCGCCCGAAAGACCGCTCGTTCCGGCCCGCTTGATCGCGTCATGCAAGTCCACGCGCGCCGCCTGCCACGCCGGCCCGATGCCGAATAAGATGCAGGTGAGAAGCGAGGTGGCCAAGGTGAAGGCGAGCACGCGCCAATCGAAGTGAATGTCCACGAGCAGCGGGGCTGGAAGAAAGCGCGCCCCAAGCATTAGCAGCGCTTTGCTCTCCCAGGAGGCGAGGCCCAGCCCGATAAGGCCGGAGGCAGGAGCGAGGATTATGCTCTCGCAGAGCAATTGCATCACGAGCCGTTTGCGATCGGCACCGAGTACCGATCGCATGGTGAATTCGCGTACGCGTGAAGTCGCGCGCGCCAGCATGAGATTGGCGACGTTGGCACAAGCGATGATCAGCACCGTTCCAACCGCACCCATCAGCAGGAATAAGCTTGTGCGGACCGGCGCTACGAGATGCTCCTGAAGGGGCTGCACTACGAATGCCTTGTTGCGATTGCTATCGGGAAAGGCAGCCGCCAGGCGGTTGGAAATGCCAAGGAGGTGGGCGTCCGCCATCGCCAACGAAACGCCGGGCTTCAATTTGGCAATGGAGTAGTAGCGGTAAGCGGAGCGATCGCGGTTCTGCGGAATGGGCGAAACTGCAGCCCACACCTGCGCCTGCCGGGGGAATTGAAACATGGGCGGTGTGACGCCGACGATTTCGTAGGCTTTGTGGTCCATCTGTAGCGTCTGACCCAGTGCTGCGGGTCCAGAACCGAAATTGCGTTCAGCGAATCCTGTGCTCACCACCGCAGACCGGCCTGCATCCCCAGCCACGAACGTCCGGCCCGCGAAAGGCGCTATCGTGAACACGCGGAAAAACTGCGGATCAACTTGATAGGCGCCGACGAATTCGGCGCTCCGGCTAAGCTGGACACCGATCTCTCCGCCGATGTAATAGCTGAAGGCCTGGAAGGAATCGGTCGCGCCGCGAAGGTCTTCCAGGTCACCGCCGGCTGTAGCGGGAAAAACCTTGCCGGAATCGGTCCACTGCGTATCAATCGCAACGATCCGCTGCGCATCGGGATAGCGAAGCGATTTAAGCAGCACACCATCGAACACGGTGAACATCGCAGTAGTAGCACCGATGCCGAGGGCGAGAGTGATGACGGCGACGGCGGCGAAGCCGGGATTCTTGCGCAGCATGCGGAGGCCGAAGCGGACGTCTTGAAGCAGAGTTTCAAGCCAGGGGAGGCCGCGGAGGTCGTGCTGTGTTTCGCGGAGTTGCGCGGCGCCTCCGAGGCGGAGACGCGCTTGGCGGCGGGCTTCGTCGGGCGGGAGGCCGCGGCGGATGTTTTCCTCGGTGAGCATATCGAGGTGCGAGGCAGGCTCACGCTGAAAATCTTCGTCGAGGCGATGGCCTACGAAGAAGCCGCGGATGCGGGAAGCCCACACGCGCAACCGAGAAAACATAGGCTAGCTCCTTTCCACGAAAATCATTCGTGGCGCAGGGCGACCATGGGATCGACGCGCATCGCGCGCCGCGCGGGAACGTAAGCGGCGATGACCGCAACCGA
>CAVPCI010000003.1:0-307015 GCA_963702375.1 uncultured Acidobacteriota bacterium | reverse complement strand
TGCTCTATAACGGCATCTACGGCCTCTTCTTTGGCGGTCAATTGATGCCCTCCGACATGCGCGTCCCCGGATACCCGGCATTTATCGCCGCGGTTTACGCTTTCTTCGGACCAAGCCACCGAGCCGTTCTCATCGCTCAGGCGATCGTCGGTTTACTCACGTGTCTCGGCATCGCCGCAATCGCCGCCCGTCTCGCACCAGCCTCCCTGCGACGAAAGGCCGCCACCGCGGCTCTTTGGACTGCGGCGCTATGCCCATTCACCGCGAATTACGACTCGATTTTGCTGACGGAAGCCCTCGCCATATTTTTCACCACCTTCTCTATCCTGATTTTTATCTCGCTCCTCGACCATCCGTTCATCGCGCGTCCCAACTCGGCATCGTCGCAAAGCATTCTCTCATTCGTGGGATGGGTTGGTTCAGGAGGCATCTTGGTCGGCCTCGGCACTCTCGTTCGCCCGGAGATGCCGCTCGTTCTGGCAGCCGCCGGTCTCATATTCGCAGTCCGCTTGTGCCGCCGCGTCGACTGGCCGAAATTGATTCTCACAATCTCTTGGATGGCCGTCGGCCTGCTCCTGCCTTTGTTGCCATGGGCCGCACGCAATGCCCGCACGCTGGGTCGCATCCAGTTTCTCGCTCCCCGCTATGCCGAAATCGAGGGCGACTTTATTCCCTATGGTTTCTTCGCCTGGTCGCGAACCTGGATGGTGCGGCCGGAGGACGACTACCTAGTGCCCTGGAAGCTCGGTAATGCGCCCATTCCCGTCGAAAGTCTGCCCGCTTCTGCCTTCGATTCCGTGGCCGAACGCAATCGTGTGGCCACGCTCCTCACCAGCTACAACGGTGACTTGAAAATGTCCCCCTTGCTGGATCGCGAATTCGAGCTTCTCACTAGTGAGAGAACCGCGCGCCATCCCCTGCGCACCTACCTCGTCATTCCCGTCGAGCGCGTGGGGGCCATGTGGCTCGCGCCGCGCGTGCGCACCCTCCGCTACTCAGGAGAACTGTGGCCGCCCGTAGAGAAATGGCGCGAAAATCCCTGGGATTTCGGTGTGACCGCCGGTTTCGGGCTGCTGAATCTCGCCTACCTCGGTCTCGCCATAGCAGGCGCGTGGCGTTGCCGCGCGCGCTATCAAATCGCGATGCTGTTCGCGTTTGTATTCATTCGTACTGCGTTTTTGACGCAGCAAGTATCGGTCGAACCGCGCTACGTGATTCTTTGTTTCCCCGCGTTTTTGGCCATCGGCGCGCAAGCCTTCACGATCTCGCGATCCTCCCTGGCGTCAACGCAGGGTAAAGTCAGAACTCTTGTAACGGTGCCTTAACGCGGCCCGCCGCGAACTGTGGTCCACTTCCAATTTCCAAATCGGCGGCCGTCACAAATGTTCTTTGCAAAATGCGGTAAGCGCTCTTTTCCCAAATTCGTGTCGCGGTCTTTCTCCCTTCTCGTTTTGTGCCTCGCCGTAGTTCGTTTGGCGTCTGCTCAAACGCCTCCGCAGAATATCCAGGTCGAACAGATTGGCACGGAACCGGGCAACCAGCAGACGCCTGATTCCCATCCTGAAGCCTCGCCCCAGCAGCCCGCGGCCGATCCGGTGACGCTTTTTCCCCACTCGAGCGCTTCCCGCTACGGGATCTCCGGCCAGGCGAACATCGTCTTGCAGTGGCACGGCTCATTCCCCGCCAAATACAGCGGGCCGAACAGCCTCCGCTCCGAGCCCGAAAATGCCACCTCCAAGGTCTACACACTCTATCTCGGCTACGAGCTCACACCCACAACCGAAGTCTTTCTGGACATCGAAAGCGCTGGCGGCCACGGCATCAGCAATGCCCTAGGCCTTGCTGGAGTTACCAATCTCGACGTAGTGCGCAACACAACTCTCAGCCAGGATCCTTACGTCGCTCGGCTGATGCTGCGCCAGATCGTTCCCCTCACGGACGAGCTCATCGAATCCGATCGCGATGAGCTGCACCTCGCCACGTCGCTGCCAGCGCGGCGAATCGAACTCCGCGTCGGCAAATTCGATTTGGCCGATTTCTTCGACCTGAATACCCGGGGCTCCGACAGTCATCTGCAGTTCCTCAATTGGACCGTCGATAACAATGGGACCTACGACTATGCCGCCAATACCCGAGGCTATACCGACGGAGTCCTCATCGAATACGACGACCATTGGTGGACCGTCCGCTTCGCCGAAGCTCTGATGCCCAAAGTGGCCAATGGCATCCATCTCGATGCGGATATTACCCGCGCCCGGTCCGAAAATCTCGAGTTCGAAGCGCGCGGCAAAATGATCGCTCATCGCGCTGGCACGCTGCGCCTGCTCAGTTACCTCAACCACGCCGATATGGGCAACTATCGCGAGGCGATCAACGAGTATCTCGCCGGACCAAGAACCTCTCCCCCGGATATAGTTGCAACCCGCATCCAGGGACGCCACAAATACGGCTTCGGGCTAAATTTTGAGCAGGAAATCACTTCGCAGATAGGCATCTTCGGCCGCCTCGGCTGGAGCGACGGTCACAATGAGTCTTTCGCCTACACTGAAGACGACCGCACCCTCGAACTCGGCGCGTTCACCAAGGGCGATTCCTGGCATCGCCACAATGACCGCGCCGGCGCTGTCTTCGTCGCCAATCGAATCGTGGCGGCCCACCAGGAATATCTCGCGCTCGGCGGGCTCGGCTTCCTGCTAGGAGATGGCGGCCTTACCTATGGTCCCGAGAAAATCGTGGAGGGATTCTACACCGCGCATCTTTGGCGAGGCTTTTTCGCGTCCTTCGATCTTCAGCACATCAATAATCCTGGCTACAACCAGGATCGCGGCCCCGTCACCGTTCCGGGCCTTCGCTTCCACGTCGAGTTCTGAACGCCAACTTCTTAACGGCTCGTCGTCTAGTTTGGCGTTTTGGGCGTGTGTGCCCCGCTCATCGGCCGCACGTTTTTCGGTGTGATTCCTGATCCCGGAGCAACACCATGCGTGGCACCCGGCGGCACCGGGTTCGGATTGGAATTCGACTCGCCTTGGCTTGCGGGCGGCGGAGCCGCAGGCGGTGGGAAAAGCGGCTGCTTCAGAATATCGATCACTTCGGGTGGAAGCTTGTCGGCCTGCGCCACGAGTGCCGCCGTTTGCCACATCTGATCGTCGCTCAGCACGGTCTTGAAGCTCGGCATTGCAGTCATCCGAATGCCGTTCTTGATCTTCCAATATGTCTCGCCCACCGGATCGTCCGTCACATACCCGTCAGGCATCAATAGATGCGGTGGCGAAGGGTACATCCCCGGCTCTGGATACGTAGCCTTTTCCAGCATACCGTGGCAACCGCAACCTCTCCGGTACGTTTGCGCTCCGGCCATCAAATCGGCGGTCGTGAAAGTCGCCAGGTCCCGCTTGGGAGCCTCGCGGTGAATTCGCGCACCCAGCGCCGCTCCCGCAATCAACCGTTCGAAGGGAAATGGGTGATCCGAGACGGCCGCCGGGGCCAATCCGGTTAAGAGGTAGACCGCCCCGACCACTGGAATGATAATCAGTCCAATTATGACTCCTCCCCAGAATCTTCCCATTGTCTCTGCCTCCTTCCCATGCTGCGTCGATTTCCGGTCTCACGAAGAATTGCACCACAGTCTACGCCGTTTTTTGATAAAATCGCTGCCACAAAGAACGGCGAGCGATTTGGAAAAACCTTAGGGTGGGGGCCAGGATGACGCCATGGCCACGCCCCAAAGCGCTGTAAAGCTAATTCAGTACCTCCATCTCAAACTTGCCGCGCTTGGCCAGCCGGCCGGACAGAATCCGAGCGATTCCGGCCTCCTACAGATAGCCCAGCCTCTGCTCCGCAACTACTACGAAAAAGAACGCATCCTTGGTAGCTACTTGTGTCCCGCCGATGCGCGGATCCAATCGTTTCTCGACCAGCATTTGCGTGATTGCTGTCGCGATGGCGTGCCTCGCCTTCCCGCCGGCACTTTCGTTCTCGACCGCCCGGGACTGGCTCGCATCATGTCCCTGCCGCCGGATGCGAACAGCTTTGCCTCTCCATATCTTCGCTCGTACCGCGTTCCGCAAGGGGTCCTCCACAATCCCCACAGCGACCGCCGAACCACCAGCGGCGTGTTCCACATCGCAGAGGGCGGTTTCCCGGTTCCTGCGGACAAGCAGGCAGTTCCCCTGCAGGCCTTCGCCGCTCTCCTCTTAATGGCCCTCCGCCCGCCGCCTAATGTTCTCACTCTTCCGTTTACCGCCGGACAGGAGGATCAGGCCCGCCTGTTTGTTTCTCTGTTGCTCCGGCCTCTGGTCTGTCCTGCCACTGGCGCCGACCCGCACAAAACCATGGAGGTCCGCTTCTTCGCCCCGGGAAGCTTGGTCAGCAATCTAGACTTCGTCGAGTCGATCTTCGGTAATGGCGGCGATCCCCATCTACCCGAAAATGACGCCGCCCTCGACGTCGCCCACTGGACCGGCCACACCGGCTGCGTGATTCTGGCGCCTCATCTGGTCGGCATGAAGAAGGCGGCTCTCGGCCTCCCGCACGAAAACGACGCCACCTCGCGCCAGAGGCGCGATCGCATGTGTTGGCGCGATCCGGATGAACCTTATAACGACGCCGCCCCATTCAAAATCAGCTGCCGTGATCATCGCGGAGTCATCGTCACCATCATCGCGGACAATTATTACGGCTACTGCAAAAAGGAAGTGAAGGCACAGATCAGCTACGCCGCAAATCTCTTCGGCCTCTGCGAAGAGGAGCATGCGGGCGGCGCCATCGCCTTTGCCACTTACGTTCTGGGCCAGGAGTTTTACGCCGGCCGCACCGTCAGCCTCAAGAAAACCACCTTCGAGCAAGCGATGCAATTGCTCGACGGCTTGGTCGACCGCAAACCGGAGGGCTATGCTGTCGACCCCCGCTATCCCGAGATTTTCTACCTCCCCGAAGACTCGGTTTTCAGTCTGCGGGACGGTTTCGTCCGCTGGGGAAGCGAGGGCCGCGCACACAGATTGACTCTGCGTCCCACCTCCGTTTACGTCCTGCCGTCGGGCTTTCGCGTCCGATTGGAGAAGCAGCTTCACGGCGCGGCCTGGAGGCTCATCGGATCGCGTCCGCGCGGCACACTTTGCCACAAACCCTGTACCGTCTCCGGTGGCGGCAAATCCGAAATCTCCAAATCCATCGCCGATGCCCTATTGAAAGGCCCTGTCTACGTTCGCGACTACCGCGACGACCTGGATAAGCTGGAAGCGATTCTCAAACGCGACTTCTCCACCATCTACAAATCGCGTCCGCCGGATGATCGCTCCCGCCGCCCCATCCTCAGCTCGGAGCGCACTCTGGGATCGGTGATCCAGCTTTTCACGCCCTCGCCCGAGTACACGGATCAATATAATGACTGGGTGCGGCAACTGCCGCAGACCACCCGCCAGCTCTTGTTCACGGTCAAGCGCTACTATCGCCCCGAATGGGGAGACAACTGGCGCGAACACTTCACCGTGGATCGCATCAATGGCTTTCTTGGCCACGAGCTGAAATTCGAGAATCAGCCGCTCGTCAGCAACTACCTGCGCGTCGGATACGATCGCGACCGCGCATGGCGCATCTACAAGCTGCGCCCGGACTTCTTTCCCGCCGAAAAGGTGCAGGTCGAGGACGACATTACCGCCTCGGTCGTCCTTCCCCGCAACAGCCTCAACGATCTTGATCGCGAGCTCAAGAATGAGAGTGTCAAGCTCGTCTCCAATTGCGAAAATTTCCTCTTTCAGCGCCCGGACGAAGCCGTCCATCCTGGCTCGGACTCGCAGGCAGAAGCCGATATCGCGAGCCCTGGCACATTTCTCTCCAATTTCGAGCCTCTTACCGTCGAGCAGGCACGCGGCCTTGTCGATCACGTGGTCGAATTTGACCGCTATACAGATCCCATGAAACGGCTCCTGGAAGGTTTTGTCTCTCTGGAACTCCATGAAGCAGAAGCTGATGGGAAGGCTTACGTCGTTTCCTCCGCACATCCACGTATAGTCAATGGCAAGCCTTCACAGAATCCGCGCTATCTCCAGAAGCGGCCTGACCTGGTCGCTCCGCGCGAGTCATATCTCGCCGAGATTGCTGCTCGCCTCGAACGCGAGATTCCCGCCGCCCGGCCCGTCCACTTTCCTGTCAATGCCGTGCTCTCCGGACGCCGCAACAGCCCGCCCGATGCTGCACACGGCATCCCACCCCTGGCCGTCTATGGACCGATCCATTATCAGGAATTGCCCGAACTGTTCATGGAGTTGATTTCCAGCCTCACCGGTAAGTCCCCGGCCACCACGGGCTTTGGCAGCGAGGGCGCGCTAACCAAGGGCCCTTTCAACGCTCTTTGGCCCGTCGTCGACCTCAACAACGCCGTCGTGGACGCGATCCTTACCGGCGACATGGGCTTTACCACTTCGGCCGGATACGTCGGCCCGTACTTTCGCGTGGATCACGATGTCAGCCTGCTCGTCCCGGAGGTTTGGTGCCGCATGAGGCCTGCGGAGCGCGATCCCCGCTTCCTCATCGGCAGTGGTTACCTTGAGAAGATGGAAGATATCGTCGTGAGCGGTCGCACGGTGCTTGCCAGCCGTCTCGGCTATCGCGTCACCACGTTGTTCGTCGATCGGTTCCTCGGCCGGATCTTTGAGACGCCCGATTCCGTGTTCCCTCTCGAAATGCTCCGCCCGGAGCTGCAGGATCTTCAGATGTTTGCCGCGGGTGTTGACGCCATCGTCGAATCCCAGCGCCGCGTAGCGATGAATTATTTCGAGGACGGCAGCATCGAAGCTGCGTGCCCTCCTCTGCGAGCGCTGCTCGAAATCATGGCGCACGCCTCGTACCGCAGTATGTGCGTGGATCATTCTGAGATTCGTGAGGCTTTCACACGCAAAACTCTAGTGGCGAGCGATTGGTACCGCGAACGCCTTCAAGTGAAGCAAGCGCGCGACATCGCGCTCTGGCAGCGCCACCTCCGTTCCCTCGAGAGCTTCCGTTTGGCGGGGCGCGATCTCGCCAAAGATGTTATGGATGTTGAAGCCCGTCTGTATCTTGCCCGCACGCAACTAGCGCACGTCTCTTCACCAGCATTCCTCGATGAACTCGTCGGCACCATCGGCGCCGATCCCTTTCACGGTCAAATGCCACCTTCGTGCGCCTCCGCATCGTGATAATTTTGAATAGAAATTCTTTCCACTCTGTTTCATTTTGATGTCGACCCGCCGACCGAAAAAAGGATTCAGCGTTTCGCCATTGCGGAAGTTTTGCGAGCGGCCAACCGCGCAAGAGTTTTCAAATTCGATTTCCAGAAATTTTCCCTTCGCTAACACTCTTGAATTCAATCCGATTCGTCCGTCGAAATCAAAAGGTATTACAAACTCTGATCGATAGGCCTGTTGACATACGTTACGCCGATCGATAGGATTCGCGGGGGGGAAGTTCCCGAAATGGAAAAAGCCACGGTCAAGGTCTCGCCTAAATTCCAGGTCGTCATCCCAAAGCTCATTCGCGAAGAGCTCAAGATCGAGCCGGGGCAGGAACTCATGATGTACGCGCTCGATGGTTCGCTGCGTCTCGTGCCTCATCGCTCCGTCAAGGAACTCAAAGGCATCGCCAAGGGCATGCGCTGGAAAGAAGAGTATCGTGACCACTCGGAGCGGTTCTGAGCTTTACCTCGTGGACTCCTCAGGTTGGCTTGAATATCTCACCGAAGATTCGAAGGCCGCCTCCTTCGGAAATTACTTAGAGGGCGACGCAACGATCCTCGTCCCTACAGTCGTGATCTTCGAAGTGTACAAACACCTCTCCAAGCACCGCGGTAAGTCCGTTGCTGACCGCTTCGCGTCGCAGGCGCTGGCGCGCAAGGTAGTTCCGCTGGATGAAACCATAGCGCTCGCGGCCGCCAACGCCAGCCTCGAACACCGCCTCTCCGGCACCGATGCCGTCGTCTACGCTACCGCCCGCGTCTGCCAGGCCCAGCTCGTCACCGCCAACACCCGCTTCCGTGGCCTCCCCGCCGTCATTATCCCGTGACCCGGCGGTTGGCCTCGACGCGGACTTCCGCAGTCTGGCGATCCAGATCGCGATCCTTGCTCGCCCGAAGAAGCGGTGATCTGAATTTTTGGGGGCTTGCCGACACGTGGACCGCGACAAGGCCCGGCTTTCGTCGGGCCCAGCAGTCGCAAATGCGAAACTGTCCGAGGGAGTCTAGCTCAACGCTTTCTTCAACCGCTTGGTGGTTTTCAATAACTGCCGCTTCAGCGCGTCGATCTGCTTCGAAATATCCTCGAGTTCGCCCTTGGCCAGGACTCCGGCCTTCGCTACCTTGTGTGCCGTGCGATCCGCCTTACCCATCGCGGCGCCAATCTTCATCGCCGCGTTCTTGAGTCTGTTCTTCTTCGCCATTTTTCGTTTCCTCCCTTCGCCTGCACCGCGCAGTATCGCACGCCCGCGCCGTTCGCCGTCTGGCTTTTTGAGCCGCCTACTACGGCCACGCACTGATCTGCATGCGGTACCGCGCAGCTCAGATTTCAGATCATCGTGCTACCGGCGCCGCCGAAAGCGGACAATTAGATCGATGCCTCACTCGACTAACTTTTTTTGCATTTCGAGAATCTCGTCATACGTCACGATTTTCACGCCTGGTTCACGAGATTGAGCTGTTTCGAGGGCCTCTACCTCGCCCGAAGCTGGCATGCGTCCGATCAACACGCCGAGTTTCGGGTGTTTCAAGGAGTGTCCAAGCAAAGCTCCAACCCTCTCAGCATTTGTCGAATCTTCAAAGTAGTCCTTATAGTCTTTGACTTGGTTGATAGCTTTCATAACGTCCTGCGAGAAGCGCACGTGATTCGATGGGCCAGCCAGGAGCTTTAGCTGCGGCAGTTTAAGATCAAGGACTTCCCAATTCGAATCCCTTTGGAACGCGACGATCGGCTTCAGTAAGAAATCCGGGATAAAGAGTTTGCCATCTTTATCACGAAGCGGGACATGCGGAAGTGCCTGCATCAGCCTCGTCGCAATTAAAAAATGAGGATTCTCTTCAAAGAATTTCTGAAGCTGTCCCTCTGTAACCTTAGGATTGTTGATGAGTGCCTCGAAGTTTTCAATTTCATATTGGATTCCGAAATTATCTCGATCGAGAGTGTAATACTTTCCCCTTTTCCGCTGGTCTGAAGCGCCCGAATAGAATTCTCCTTCGACATTTTTCACCCGTGGCGTCAAGGCTGGCCCGACCCGATAACGACCATGATCGTATGTGACGAGCAAGCCCAGATTGTCGAGCTCATCAAGAAGTCGCTTTTTGTAGTCCGAAACAACGGCGCCAATATCTTCGATATTTTTCAGATAGTCGCCGCATAGATCGAGGATCGTAGCCTCGACGGGTTCGACAACCCGCTCCTGACTAAAGAGGTGATTTACAATGATCACGATCGGCACCGCGGACCATTTCCTTCCATCTCCCATGGCGCAATACGGCGGTAGTGCCCTAATGTCTCGCACCAACCCGATCATGCTACTTATCTCGGTGTAGGCGTATTTATCCGACTCATTTGGAACCGGCACCGGATGGGCGACCCCCACAACCGCTTCCGCAGTAAGGCCCGAGCGAGAGTCCCTCATGGCATCCACCAGCCGTTGTAAGGGAATAAACTCGACGGAATGATGCAATCCTCGAAGAACCTCAGTAAGGATGAAAGGTTCTCGAATACCTGTCGCCAAGATATTCATCTGCGAATAACGATCTCCGAGGAGATCTTATAACTGCCTCCTGCGTTATCCACAAGTGTACGAAACCCTATTTGCTACACTGAGATCAACAACCTCTCAGGTCGAAAACCCCTGAGGAATAAACGAACACCTAAAGCAATTCACGCAGACCTCGCCAAAGATCTTAAGGCGCGGCTTCAGCGTCAGCAGAACGCCCGCACGGAAATTGAAATGCCGCTGTTTCAGGTATAACCTCTTCGGTTCTCGGCTAGCCGGGATCACCAGCCGGATTTGAAACAGCCTCCTGGAGGAAATCGCCCATGGATCTGCAATTGTCAGGCAAGGTCGCGCTCGTCACCGGCGCTTCCAAAGGCATTGGTCGCGCAATAGCCACTGCTTTGGCCGAAGAGGGCTGCAATCTCGCTCTGGTCTCTCGCGATCTGGCGTCCCTGAACAAAGTGGCCGAAGCGATAAGTCTTCGATTCTCGCTTTCGGTTCGTGTCCTTCCTGCTGATCTCTCAAAGCAGGACCAAGTCGAACGGGTGGCTGCGGAATTTTCCGAATTGGATATCCTCGTCAACAACGCTGGCGCCATTCCGCCGGGTAATCTCCTCGCAGTCGATAACGCCGCTTGGCGCGCGGCATGGGATCTGAAAGTTTTCGGATACATAAGTATGTGTCGCGCGATGTATCCGAGCTTGAAAAAGCGGAAGGGCGTCATCATCAACATCATAGGCGCCGCCGGCGAACGTCTCGATCCCAGCTACATTGCTGGTAGCACCGGAAATGCAGCGCTCATGGCGTTCGCGAAGTCTCTCGCCAAAGGAGCCGCGAAGGACGGCATGCGCGTCATCGGCATCAATCCCGGTCCCGTGGCGACCGACCGTCTCCAGACGATGATGCGAGGCCGCGCCAAAACCCAATTTGGTGACGAGTCACGCTGGCAAGAACTCCTCAGCACCATGTCCTTCGGCCGCGCCGCCACCCCCGAGGAAATCGCCAGTGCCGTAGCCTTCCTCGCATCGCCGCGCTCCGGCTATACCTCAGGCACCATCCTCACCATCGACGGCGCCCCCAGTTGACCGCCGCCACATTGCACTCGCCGCCGTTCAAACAGAGACTACTGATAGCGCTCCGTGTTCTTTCCGCGTTGGACGGACGCTGATTTCGACATCCCGGCGCAACGCCGTCAGAAATTCCATCAGGCGTCCGACCGAAAAGCTGCCCGCTCGGTTCCGCATCAGCAGTGAGACCTGTGGCTGCCGCACGCCGAGAATCTTTGCGATCTCGGCTTGGGTCAAGCCGCTGTCCCTGAGAATTGAATGAATTTGGAGCGTGAGCTGCGCCTTGAGGCGTTCTTGCTCGGCATTGGGAAGACCGAGATCCGCGAAGACATTTCCACTGCTTTCGGTCACACGAGCTGTGCTCCTCCGCACCTTCTTAGCCCTGGATTTCATTTTTCTCGCTGCCTTTCTCTGTGGTCTCTCTCGGCATCTGCCAGTCGCTTTTGAATTAGCTCGACCTCTAGGGCTGGCGTGGAAATGCCCCTTGTCGATTTCTTCTGAAACGCGTGCAGAACGTAGATAGCGTCCTGAAAGCGCACGCTATAGACAGCCCGCCACGCGTCGCCTCTGTAGGAAGCCACAATCTCAAGCACGCTCGCTCCGCCGAACCCCTTTAGAGGCTTGGCAGCCGGATCCATCTCGCCTTGTTGTGCCGCGAAGAGCGCCTGTCCGATATCCCTCCTCACAGGAGCGGGGAAGGAACGCAAATCGTCGAGCGAAGTTCCGACCCACCGGACTGGCTTCAACGCCCCGGGCACATATATTAGTATACTTATAATGGTATGTACGTCAAGGTCGCCGTCAATGCGGGGCGGGTGCGAGTCTTTCCGAACTCCGCTCATCCAAATTCTTTACACAACAAGCGGATGAAATCGCTGGACAAATCATGCTACGGTTATCGCCGGTTGCGAGCCGTGCTCGCGCCCGCGTTTTTTCGAGCAAGGTGAAAGGAAAAATGGAAGCGAAGACGGAAGAGTGCAGGAAACAGGAGTTCGGTAGGGACCGGCGCCAGTCGTCGCCGCTGCACCGCTATCCGCCCGTCGCGAACTGCCGAAATTCCCGAAAAGCCTCCCCTACACAGGCCAGTCGCTGCAAATTCTACCTAACAGTCCTGCCAAGTAGAAACACACGCAAGTACATGAAAATAAAGGACCGGTGTCACAGCTACCCGTCACAAAAACGGGAGGCGCCATTCCGCGGCCTCTGGCTTCTTTCAAGCTTGGTTTTAGCTCAAAATTAGATATGGACAACATTCAAATCACGCTGCCGGATGGAGCGACGCGCGAAGTGCCGCAAGGCACCACCGCCGCGCAAATCGCCGGCCAAATCTCGCCTCGCCTAGCGAAAGAAGCGCTGGTCGCCCGCGCCGATGGCGACTTGATCGACCTTTCGCGCCCTCTGGAACGCGACGTGAAATTATCGATCCTCACCGCCAAGGATCCGGACGCGGTCCAGGTGTTTCGCCACTCGGCCGCCCATCTGCTCGCCGCCGCCGTCCTCGAACTCTACCCGGACGTAAAGCTCGGCGTCGGCCCTCCGATCGACACCGGATTCTTCTACGAATTTGTGCGCGAGCAGCCGTTCACTCCCGAAGACCTCGCAGAAATCGAGGCCAAGATGCACGAGTTGGCCGCGAGAGACATCCCCAACGAGCGCAAGCTGATTCCCAAGCCCGAGGCGCTCGATCTCTATCGCAAGTCGAATCAGGAATTTAAGTGCGAACTAGTTGAAGAAAAAGCGGTCGAGCCGATGGTTTCTTTCTACACTACCGGGAAGTTTATCGACTTCTGCCGCGGCCCGCACATCCCTTCCACCGGGCGCATAAAAGCTTTCAAATTGATGAATGTCGCCGGCGCTTACTGGAAAGGTGACGAAAAAAATCCACAAATGCAGCGAATTTACGGCGCGTGTTTCGTCGAACAAAAAGAACTCGACGAATATCTCCACAAACTCGAGGAAGCCAAGCGCCGCGACCATCGCAAACTCGGCCAGGAACTCGATCTCTTCAGCATTCAGGACGAAGCCGGCCCCGGCCTGATCTTCTGGCATCCCAAGGGCGCCATCATCCGCACCCAAATGGAAGACTGGCTGCGCGCGGAACTTACCCGCCGCGGCTACGATCTGGTCTACACCCCGCATATCATGCGCCTCGATCTCTGGAAAACCAGCGGCCACGCGAATTTCTATCGTGAAAATATGTTCGGCCCGGTGGAAGTGGAAAAAGCCGATTACCAGCTAAAGCCCATGAATTGCCCGGGCCACATCTTGATTTTCAAGTCGCACCTGCGAAGTTATCGCGAGCTTCCCGTGCGGCTCGCCGAGCTTGGCACCGTTTATCGTTACGAACGTTCGGGCGTGCTCCACGGTCTGCTGCGCGTCCGCGGGTTCACCCAGGACGACGCGCACATCTTCTGCATGCCCGAACAGATCGAAAAGGAAATTCAGGATTGCATTGAGTTCGCCTGGGAGGTGTTGCGCGTTTTTGGTTTCGATAGTTACGAAGTGGATCTTTCAGGCGGCGACGCGTCGCATCCCGAAACCTACGTCGGCACTCCGGAAGACTGGAAACGCGCCGAAGATGCGCTCGCCAACACTTTGAAGCGCATGAACGTGCCTTACAAATATATTCCTGGCGAGGCGGCATTTTACGGCCCGAAAATCGATGTGAAGCTCGTCGACGCGATTGGCCGTCCGTGGCAGCTCACCACCGTACAATTCGATTTCAACCTCCCGCGCCGCTTCGAGCTCGAGTATGTCGGCGAAGACGGCGCTCGTCATCAGCCCTTGATGGTCCATCGCGCGCTTTTCGGCTCGATCGAACGATTTTTCGGCGTGCTGATTGAACATTATGCGGGCGCGTTCCCGGCATGGCTCGCTCCGGTGCAAGCGTCCGTGCTTCCCGTGAGCGGGAAATTCGAGGAATACGCAAAAAAAGTCACGCAACAGATCAAGGACGCGGGCTTCCGTGTTCATCTCGATGACCGCAACGAAAAACTGCAAGCTAAGATCCGCGACGCGCAGCTTCAGAAAGTTCCCTACATGCTGATCATCGGCGGAAAAGAAGCGGAAGCCGGCACAGTGTCGGTAAGGCATCGCGCCAAGGGCGACTTGGGTCCGCGCCCGCTCGATCAGTTCATCGCCGATTTGCGGCAGGAGGTAGACTCGCGCGCCGTGCAGTAGCACGCGATAATTTATATGGGCGATAAATCTATATGAATGTCATCCCGAGCGGAGCGAGAGATCTGCTTTTCTCTTTCGCAGTTCTATCCCTCGGCATCGCGCTGAGCTCTCCTGCCGGTGGTCAGTCGCAGCCCGATTCCGACTGGATGGGCAAAGCTTTTGCGGCCGCCTTTGACGAATTCTTTCCCATCCAGCATGGTGAAGGAGACTTTATCGCGGTTCGCGCCCATCGCGATGGCACGAATGATTTGCCTGAGTTTTCCGTGGTGCTCGAGGATACGCAAAACGCTCACGCGATTCACGCGACGCTGCGCGAGGCGCAAGGCTCGTCGCTCTATCAGCAGCTAGCGGCTCTGCACGGCAAGGATCCCGCGAAATCCTACGCAGAGCTGAAGCCTGAGCTGAAAGTTCAAACCTGGAGTCTAACCGCCGAGCAGTGCCCGGCCATCGCGGCTCAACTCAAAGCGTTCAACAACATACAATTCGTCCGGCCCCGAGACGACGATCCCATCGACGAGCACCCCGTCCTTTATCAGTTCCACGAATCGGTGGACGGCGGCGATTCCGAGGTCACCGAATTTGTGGAGACGCGCGCGTTTCCGAAATGGGCCAACGAAACGCACCGCGCGCTGGATGCCTGCGCCGCATCGGCGTCGGGAAAATGACTATGGACGCAAAATCCGCAGCGCGAAAACATTTTGAATCCGCCCGCGACGGGCTGATTGCCCTCAGCCATCGCATCCACTCGCATCCCGAGCTGGGCTTCGAAGAGGAGCAGGCCTCTTCCTGGCTGTGTGAGTCGCTGGCTGACGCCGGCTTCGCGGTGGAAAAGGGCATTTGCGATCTTCCCACGGCGTTTCGCGCCCGCGCAGGATCGGGTCCTTTGCACATCGGGATTTGTGCCGAATACGATTGCCTGCCGGGCATCGGTCACGCTTGCGGCCACAACATCATCGCCGCATCAGCCGTTGGCGCAGCGTTGGCCGCAGCCAAAGTGGCCGATGAGGTTGGCCTTACCGTCAGCGTCATCGGCACGCCGGCCGAAGAAGTGGGCAACGCCGGCGGGAAAATTCTGCTGCTTGAGCGCGGCGCATTCGAGGGCCTTCATGCCGCCATGATGGTGCACCCGGCGCCCTTTGACATGCTCCACGCAAAAATCATCGCTGCTTCCATGTTTGAGGTTCATTGCACGGGGAAAGAGTCCCACGCCTCCGCCTTTCCGGAGCTGGGCGTGAACGCTGCAGATGCATTGACCATCGCGCAAACGGCATTGGGCCTGCTGCGCCAGCATATCCGGTCCACCGATCGAATCCACGGCATTGTGACCAATGGCGGCTCCGCTCCGAATGTGGTTCCTGCCCACACTTCGGCCAAGTACATCGTTCGCTCCGAGAATCTGGACCAACTTGCGGAATTGCGGCCCAAGGTCTACCGCTGTTTTGAGGCTGGAGGTCTGGCCACGGGTGCGAAAATTGAGATCACCGGCGGCGACAAACCTTACGCCGAGATGTTGCACGACAACTCCATGGCGGAGTTTTACCGCAAGAATTCCGAAGCGCTGGGGCGGCCATTCCCCAATCTCGGCGAGTGGGAAACTCGCCCGACCGGTTCCACTGACATGGGCAACGTCTCACTGGCAGTGCCGTCCATCCACCCCATGATCGGCATCAATTCCTTACCGGCTGTCAACCATCAGCCGGAATTCACCGCGCACTGCATCACTCCCGACGCGGATAAAGCACTCGAGGACGGCGCCCTCTCTATGGCATGGACTTGCATTGACTTAGCGGCCAACCGTGAGGTGCGGGAAGGATTGCTGGCGAAAGCGGCCCAGCGCCGGTGATGAACCTTATTGAGAACGACGCGTACAGGCATGCTATACTTTTTGCCCTGTCGCTCTGACGGGGTGTTCAGACGCAGGTAAATCGGGCGGCGAGTAAATCGGATCCGTCCGGGAGGTGGGTTTATCGCTGAGCGCAGTGGAAGTCCCGGCCTTCGGGTCAATGAGCGCATTCGCGCTCGTGAAGTACGCGTAGTGGATGATGCAGGGAACCAGCTGGGTGTGATGACCCTGCTCGACGCGATGAAAGCGGCGCGCGAGGCGGGTCTCGATCTGGTAGAAATTTCTCCCAGCGCCGTGCCGCCTGTCTGCAAGATCGTCGATTACGGAAAATTCCTTTACGAGCAGAGCAAGAAGGCGCACGAAGCCAAGAAGCATCAAAAAAGCTCGCACATCAAGGAAGTGAAGTTTCGGCCCGCGACCGCGGAGCACGATTATCAGGTGCGCAAGAACCAGATCATCCGGTTCCTGGGCGAGGGGCACAAAGTGAAAGCGATGATCTTCCATCGCGGGCGCGAAATGGCTCACCAGAGTGTGGGCCGCGCCAAGATGGAACGGTTGCTTAAAGACATCAACGATCACGCTCTAGTGGAATTCGGGCCGCGGATGGAAGCGAATATTCTGCTGGCGCTGCTGGCTCCCAAAAAGGGCGCACCCGCGCCGCAGCCATCCCGTCCAGCGCAATCCACGGCGGGCGGCCAGGCCTGAAAACGCGGAAGAGGAAATTGTGAAGAAGAATAAGAAAATGAAATTGAAGACGCACCGGGGCGCGGCCAAGCGCTTCAAGATTACGTCAACCGGAAAAGTGATGCGGTGGCATTCGGGCAAGCGCCATTTGCTGGGCACGAAAAAGCCGCGGCGGCAGCGCAAGCTGCTGAATAAGGTCGAAGTGAATCCCGCGGACGTGCACAACGTGCGTCTGGCGCTTCCCTACGGAATCAGGTAGCACAGAATTTATTTTTACGAGCCAGGCAGAGCGTTACGGGTGCCTGCCGGCCGGTTACCCTGAGTTGCTGAGGGCACATTTGTAGTCCACGAGACAAACCCGTCTTGGAACCCGCGTTGAATTTTGCGGGCGGCCAGGCCGCGCTTGTCTCCCCGTTTTGTTTTATCGAATCCGAAATCATTGAAAGCGGCCGCAAGGTGCGCACGAGGAGAAGAGGACCATGGCTCGAGTAAAACGAGGTACGAAACGCCGCGCGCGGCGAAAGAAGCTGCTCAAGCATGCGAAGGGATTCTTCCTCACCAAGGGAAAGCTATTCCGGTCGGCCAAGGAGGCGGTGAACCGCTCGTTGCGCTACACCTACCGCGACCGGCGGACCCGCAAGCGCGATTACCGCACCCTATGGATTCAGCGCATCGGCGCCGCCGCGAGGGCGAACGGCACTACCTACAGCCAATTGATTCACGGCCTGAAGGCAGGCGGGATCGATCTGGACCGGAAGATCCTGGCGGACATGGCGGTGCGTGACGCCGAGGGATTTTCGGCGTTGGTGGCGTCGGCGAAGCAACACATGAAGACGGCGCCCGCGCCGCCGCAACCAGCAGTATAGAATCGACGTTTGCTTGTATTGGCGTGTGGATGCACAGGCAGGAGTGCCTGTGCCACGCAAAACTGTGCCTGATATACCAATCATCGAGAAGACATTTACCGAGCTAGGCGACTCTACGCCTGAAAGGGTTGTCGCACGTTTCGCGGAAGTACGGCAGCGCTTTGACCGCCAGGTCGCGGAGCACAGCGCCAAAAAAGATCCTGAGGAATGGCGGGTTTTTCTTCTGGCATGGACCGGGAGAAAATCCGGAGCGCTCACCCAGATCGGTGACAACTGGCTGAAATCCGCGCCAACAGAACTGAAACCGATCGTGGGCCAAGAATTTCAAAAGCTCAAAGCTCACATCGAGACGGAGATTACCCGTCAGAAGAATTCTTCAGAGGTTTACGAGAATCTTTACCCCGACCACTACGATCTTTCACTGCCAGGCGTGGAGCGCGCGATCGGAACGCGGCATATTATTCGGCAGACATACGAAGAGTTGGAGCGGATTTTTCTCTCGATCGGGTTCAGTGTGGTGGAAGGACCGGAGATCGAGACGCCCTACTACAATTTCGAGGCGCTCAACATCCCCGAACACCATCCCGCGCGCGACAACATGGATACCTTCTACATCGAAGGCGCGCGAAGCGACTATCTGCTGCGGACGCATACCTCACCGATGCAAATTCGCACCATGGAGAAGCAGCCGCCGCCCGTACGCATCATCGTTCCCGGAAAAGTGTATCGCCGCGATAATCCGGATTCCACGCACGGCTACATGTTCCATCAGATCGAAGGGCTGGCGGTGGATACAGACATCACGTTTTGCGATTTCAAAGGCACGGTGGAATATTTCGTGCGCGAATTCCTGGGGCCGAAGGCGAAGACGCGGCTGCGTCCCAGCTATTTTCCGTTCACCGAGCCTTCGGCGGAAGTGGATGCGACCTGCCACGTGTGCGGCGGCAGCGGCTGCCGGGTGTGCAAGTTTTCCGGATGGATCGAGCTTTTTGGCGCGGGGATGGTGAACCCCGCGGTCTACGGCTTCGTGAAGTACGATGCCGAGAAGCTCTCGGGGTTCGCGTTTGGGATGGGTGTGGACCGACTGGCAATGATGAAATACGGCATCACGGAATTGCCGCTGCTGTTTCAGAACGATGTGCGCTTTCTGCGGCAATTTCCGTGAGGATGCGACATGGCCGATCAGGGCGCAGCAAGCAGCGCCCCTACGGCCGGAATTTTGGCGGATATGAAATTGGCGATGGACTCAACGCAGCGGTTTTCGAATCGCGTGGAAGATTACGTGCGGTACCGGCCGGGGTACCCGAGCGAGATCGTGGATGTGCTCAGGGACGAGTGCGGGCTTACCCCGGAATCCGTGGTAGTCGATGTCGGGTCGGGCACGGGCTTGCTGACGCAGATTTTCCTCGAAAACGGAAACGTGGTCTACGGAATCGAGCCGAACGCGGCGATGCGCGAGGCAGGCGAGCAATTCCTGGAAAAATATCGCCACTTCTCGAGCGTGGCGGCAACCGCCGAAGCGACGACCTTGCCGGACGCGAGCGCCGACTTCGTGGTTGCGGGGCAGGCGTTCCATTGGTTTGACGCCAAGCTGACACGCGCGGAATTTTTGCGCTTGCTGAAGCCGGATGGCTGGGTGGCAGTTGTCTGGAACGAGCGCAGAAAAGACGCGACGGCGCTGCAGCGCGACTATGAGACTTTGCTGCAGAATCACAGCGCCGACTATACGCAAGTAGCGAGTAGGTATCCCGAGCGTGGCGGGATGGAGGAGTTCTTCGGGAACGAAGCCCTGAGGCACAAAACGTTTGAGAACGAACAGCTTTTTGATTTCGCGGGATTGCGCGGACGATTGCTCAGCTCGTCGTATTCGCCTCCGGCGGGCGATCCGAAGCATGAACCGATGCTGGCGGAGCTTCAGAGGCTTTTTGATACGCACCAAGAAAAAGGCTGTGTGCGCTTCGAATACGAGACGCACATTTATTACGGGCGGTTGCAGGCGCAGTAACCTCGCGGCCGCCGGAAATACTTGCTGCGATAGAAGCGGCGCATACGAAGCGCTTCGCGCGACGGTTTTATGTCGGAGCTGAAGCTCCGACCCCCCAAAAGGGCGATGAGATTCGGGCATTCGTAGCACCGATCTTGAATCACCGAGCTTCACGAGAGAAGAACGGTTGTCGCGGGTACCCAGGGCGAGCTGTAAGCGAATCGCGATGAAGGTTATTTACAACTGGCTGAAGGAATTTGTGGAGGTGACGGCGACAGCGGCGGAGCTGCGGTCGCGGCTGTCTCTGGCGGGCGTAGCCATCGATTCGGTTGAGGAGACGGCGGCGGGTCCGGTGCTGGATGCGGAGATCACGGCGAACCGCCCCGATTGCCTGGGGCACTACGGGATCGCGCGCGAGGTGGCGGCGATTTACCGCGCGCCGGTGAAAGCGCTGCAGCCGAAACTCAAGGAATCCAGCGAAAAAGCCGCCGACACGACGCGCGTGGACATTGAAGCGCCGGAACTTTGCGGGCGGTACACGACGCGCGTGGTGCGCGGCGTGAAAGTGCAGCCTTCACCCGGCTGGCTGCGCCAGCGGCTCGAAGCCATCGGCCAGAAGTCGATCAGCAACGTGGTGGACGTGACCAACTACGTGATGTTCGAGCTGGGCCACCCGATGCATGCGTTCGATCTGGACAAACTGTCCGAGAAGCGAATCGTGGTGCGGCGCGCGCGGCCGGACGAAAAAATTCGTACGCTCGACGGCGCAGAACGCACGCTGACGAAAGATATGTGCGCGATTGCGGATGCAGCCAGCGCGGTGGGGATTGGCGGCGTGATGGGCGGCGCGGACAGCGAAATCAGCTTCAGCAGCCGCAATATTTTAATAGAGTCTGCGTGGTTCGATCCGATCTCGGTGCGGCGGACGTCGAAGGCGCTGGGGCTGCGGACGGAGGCGTCTTATCGATTCGAGCGCGGGGCCGATCCGGAAATGGCGGAGACGGCTTCGCGCCGCGCGGCGGAACTGATCCAGCAACTGGGCGGGGGCGAGATTCTTGCCGGCATCGTGGATGCGTATCCGCGCCGAGCGGCGCCAATTGCGATCGAATTATCGAGGCGAGAACTGCTGCGGGTGATGGGCGCGGATATTCCGGATCGCGACATTGAGGAGATTTTGCGCGCGCTTGGATTTCGGCCGTCACGGATGAATGGCGGTTCGGCGAGCAGGGAGTCGCGCGATGCCGTCTGGCAATGCCAGCAGCCGTCGTGGAGACGAGACGTGACGCGAGGGATCGATCTGATCGAGGAAGTGGCGCGGCACTATGGCTACGAGAAATTCCCGCCACGGCTACCGCCGGCAAAACAGCCCGCTCACCGGTTGCCTCACGCAGAGGCGCTGGACCGTTTGCGCGAGCGCGTGATTGCACTCGGCTATCGGGAGATCGTGGCGATTCCGTTGGTGGATGCCCGGCGCGATGAGATTTTTCGGGTCGAAGGTGTGGCGCCGGCTGTGATTGGCAACCCGCTGGCGGAGGACGCTTCGGTGATGCGGTCGAACGGAGTTGTGAGCATGATTGGGGCGCTGGAATGGAATTTGAATCACGGGCAGCGAAATCTGCGGTTGTTTGAACTCGGGAAAGCCTACACGCTGCGCGATGGCGAGCCGGTCGAGACGCCGGTGCTCACGGTCGGAGCGACCGGACTCGCACGAGAAAAGTCAATTTATGAGGACGCGCGCGAATTCGGATTTGCGGATTTGAAGGGCGACCTCGACGGCATCGGCGAGATGGCCGGGGCATTCGCGTGGCGTTTTGGCGGTCCGAAATGGCTTGCTGGCGGGCGCGCGGCGCAAATTTCAGCCGAACAAGCAGGCGGAAGCGTGGTCCTGGGTGTGGCCGGACAGCTTGCGCGCAGGATCGCCGATCAGCTCAAGCTACGCCAGGAGATTTTCGTGGCTGAGTTGCATCTGGAACCGCTGCTAGCAAAAATCGAAGGGGCGAGCACGACGTTGAAATTCGCACCTATTGCGCGGTTCCCGTCTGTCGAAAGGGATTTTTCGTTGGTACTGGCTGATGGCGTCACATTTGCGCAAGTTGCCGATGCCATTCGGGCGCTCGGGATAGTGGAACTTCGCAACATCGAAGCTGCCGATCTTTTCCGCGGCGGGCAAGTTCCTGCCGGAAAATATTCGTTGATGATTCGAGTGGTGTTTCAGAGCGGAGATACGACACTGACGGAAGCGCAAGTGGCGGAATTTTCCTCGCGAATCGTGGCCGCGCTGGAAACTAAGCTTGGAGCGTCGCTGCGTGCCAACTGAAACCTGCTGGGCGAGAGGCGCTTAGTTCGCGCCCCGCTTGACGTTACGCCTGCGCGTCGCGAAGAAGAGACCATCGGAGGCGGAAACCGGAAGGCGCGGTACACTCTCAGCGAAGACATCCACAACTTTGATTCACTGGCGCGGCTGATGCAACAGAGAGGCAGGGAATGATACCGTTCGGCCGCGATATCGCATCACGAGAAAAGAGATGAAACACATCCTGGTGGCTGACGATGATGCGGAGACGCGAAAGTCGCTAGCCGAGATCTTGCGCGCCGAAAACTTCGCGGTATCGACCGCCGGCGACGGCCGGACTGCGCTCAAAAAGCTTCGAAAGATGCATTTCGATCTCGCCCTGCTGGATGTTTGGATGCCGCAAATGAGCGGGCTAGACGTGCTGAAGGCATTACAGGGGAAGAAATCGCTGCAGAAAGTGCTGGTGATCACGCCGGAGGACGGGCGGTCGGGCACGATCCACGAGCATGCCTATCAATGCGTTTCAAAACCGGTCAATCGCGAAATGTTGATCAAGCTGGTACGCGAATATCTGGGGAAAAAAACCAGCGTGCCCCCAATCCAAGTGCTGTCAGCGCGACCCGAATGGGTCGAACTGCTCGTTCCGTGCTCACTGGAGGCCGCGGGCTTGCTCGAAGCTTTCATGAACCAGCTCAATATCGGGCTTCGCGATGAAGTGCGAGGATCGGCTGGACAGGCGTTCCATGAACTGCTGCTGAACGCAATCGAATGGGGCGGCAAGCTGAACGCGAAGCGCCGGGTGCGCGTTTCGTATCTGCGCGCGAAGCGCATGCTGCTGTATCGCATCGCCGACCCAGGACGGGGATTCAAGTTCGCCGGATTGAGCCATGCGGCGGTCGCGCATACGGACGAGCCAACGCGCCACGGGCGGATTCGCGAACGAAAAGGGCTGCGCCCCGGGGGGTTCGGATTGGTTCTGGTGAAGGCAAATGCCGATGAACTTCTTTACAACGAGGCCCAGAACGAAGTCGTATTCGTGAAGTACCTGGATTAAGACCTCAGACATCGTTTTCGACGTTGGGCCACAAGAGCGTGTGACAATCTGCGTCTTTGCCGCGCTCGACCGCTTCTCACCCTGCTGCTACCATGGCACTGCTCATCCCGTTTGGACCAGGGCTTGCTTCATGATTCCACTAGAGCAGCGTGTGCTCGCAAACATTCGCCGCAGGAAAATGCTGAATCCCGGGGATCGGGCCGGCGTGGCCGTCTCCGGCGGCGCGGATTCGGTGGGACTTTTGCGGCTGCTGGCGAGCCTGCGTAGTCGGCTGGGAATTACGCTGCTGGCGGTCCATTTCAATCACCGCCTTCGAGGCGCGGAGTCGGATGCGGACGCCGAGTTTGTGGTTGAGCTGGCGCGCGGGTTGGGCGTCGAATGTGTAATTGAGCGAGGCGACGTATTGGCGGCGGCTTCAAAAAACAAGTGGAACCTGGAGGACGCGGGTCGGCGGATGCGATACGCCTTTTTTGAGCGGCTGGTGGCGGAGGGCAAAGCCAGCCGGGTCGCCGTGGCACACACAGAGGACGATCAAGCAGAAACGGTGCTCGCGCACTTGCTCCGCGGGACTGGTCCCACTGGACTTGCCGGCATTCATCCCGAGATGGGATCCATCGTCCGACCGCTGCTTGGCGAACGGCGCCAGGCTTTGCGCCAATACTTGCAGAAAATCGGCCAACGCTGGCGGGAGGACTCGACCAACCTCGACATACGCCGTGTTCGGGCGCGGGTGCGAGAGCGTCTGCTGCCCATGCTCGAGCGCGATTTTACGAATCGCGTCACGAACCGGCTTGCCGCATTGGCGGAGCTTGCTCGCGAAGAACAGACTTTCTGGGACGTGCTGGTGGAGGATCGCCTGGAGACATTCGTTCATCGGGATGAGGGAAAGTTATCAATCGCAATCGGGAACCTGCTGGCTCCGATCGATGCCCTGCTGCAAAGGAGCGCCGGGACAGGCGGGCAAAAGGAGCACTGGCAGCGTGCGCTGACGGAACGACTGGTCCGGCGGCTTTATGAAGACGCTCATGGAACCCGCCTCGGACTTGGCCTGCGCCATGTGCAGCAGGTGATTCACTTGGCCGGTGAATCCGCGAGCGGAAGCCGAGTGGAACTTCCAGGGGGCGTTGCGGTCGAGCGTGAGTTCGATGAGTTGACTTTCTCATGGGCGCCCTACGAAGGTAGCCGTCGGGGCCGGATGAAAGCGGTCGCCTCGGTGGGATATGAATACGCAATTGACCTTCCGATTCAGGGCACAGCGAGCATTTTGGTCCCGGTACTGAAGCGATGCTTCAGTTTGAAAATGATTGACTGGTCATTCGCGGAGCGCGACACTAAAAGGGACCGGGTGGCTCTCGACGCCGATCTCCTTCGCTCTCCCCTGATCCTACGGAACTGGCGGTCCGGGGACATGTATCGTCCGTTGGGCCGACGGCACAGGGCCAAACTAAAGGAGATGTTTCGCATTCGGAAGATTCCGAATAGCGAGCGGCTACTCTGGCCGGTGCTGGAGAGTGCCGGCAACGTGGTTTGGGTACGGGGGATGCCGGTGGCCGATGAGTTCTGCGCCGGAGACAAAACTCGGTTAGGGCTGCTCGTCGACGAAGCCGCAAGCGACAATCTACGAGCCTCGTCACGGCATCTAACTGGAGGGTAGAAATGGGCGGCAGGCGTGGGTTTCGCGAGACAGCGACGAAGGGTAACGCGGAAGTCTCGTGGGAACGTATTCAAAGGCCCGGGGCGAGGTAAGACGTGAACTCAACGGTACGTACTGTTTTGTTTTGGGTAATGATGATTGCGCTGGCCGCGGTTCTTTGGCAAATGGCTTCCAAAGGCGGCCCCACAGCGCATGAGGACGAGCCCAACTACAGCAGCTTCATCAACAAGGTGGACAGTGGCAACGTCAAGGACGTAACTGTCTATCTGTCGCCGAATAGCGCAGAACTCCAGGGCGAGTACCGCGATAACAGCAAATTCCGCGGCGTGACCGTTGCGAATGCGGCCATTCCCGATGTGACGAAAGCGCTCCAGGACAAGGGAGTTCCTTTCAATTACAAGGAAGTAAAGGAGGCCAACTGGCTGAGCCTCATTATCACTGTTTCTCCCTTTCTGATCATCGGCGTTTGGATGATATTCATGATCCGACAGATGCAGGCGGGCGGAAACAAAGCGCTCAGCTTCGGAAAGTCCCGGGCGCGTTTGCTAACAGCGCAGCAAAAGAAAGCAACGTTCAAGGATGTTGCCGGAATCGATGAGGCCAAGGAAGAGCTCTACGAAATCATCGACTTTTTGAAGGATCCGCAAAAGTTCCAGAAGCTTGGCGGGCGCATTCCCAAGGGCGTGCTGCTCGTAGGTCCTCCGGGAACAGGCAAGACCTTGCTGGCACGCGCGATTGCAGGTGAGGCGAATGTGCCATTTTTCTCCATCTCGGGGTCGGATTTCGTGGAGATGTTTGTGGGCGTTGGCGCGAGCCGAGTACGCGACCTTTTCGAACAGGGGAAGAAGAACGCGCCCTGCATTATTTTCATTGATGAAATCGACGCGGTGGGCCGCCATCGCGGCGCCGGGCTCGGCGGCGGGCACGATGAACGCGAGCAAACCCTAAACGCACTGCTGGTTGAAATGGACGGTTTCGAATCGAATGAAGGCGTGATCCTGATCGCGGCTACGAATCGTCCGGACGTTCTGGATCCTGCGCTGCTACGGCCAGGACGCTTTGACCGGCGTGTGGTGGTGCCCCGGCCTGACGTGAAGGGACGAGAAGAGATTCTGCGAGTGCATACGCGAAAAGTGCCGCTTTCGGACGACGTGGATCTTTCGGTAATCGCGCGAGGAACACCAGGATTTTCCGGCGCGGACATGGCGAATCTGGTGAACGAGGCGGCCTTGTGGGCCGCGCGGCAGAACCGCAAGTTCGTAGCGATGGTGGACTTCGAGATGTCGAAGGACAAAGTCCTGATGGGCGCTGAGCGCCGATCCATGATTTTGTCCGATGAGGAAAAAAAGAACACGGCTTATCACGAAGCCGGACACGCGCTCGTTGCGGCGATGACCCCGGGTGCCGACCCACTGCATAAAGTGACGATCATCCCGCGCGGCATGGCGCTCGGCGTCACGATGCAATTGCCGATCGATGACAAGCATACATACACCAAGGAATTCCTGGAGTCGCAACTGGCCGTCCTAATGGGAGGACGCGCCGCCGAGGAAATCTTCCTGAATCACATCACCACCGGCGCGGGAAACGATATAGAGCGCGCTACTGAAATCGCGCGCCAGATGGTCTGCGAGTGGGGCATGAGTTCGCTCGGGCCGCTGACATTCGGTAAGAAGGAAGAAGCGATTTTCCTGGGTCGAGAAATCGCTCAGCATCGCGACTACTCCGAAGACACCGCGATCAAGATCGACGTGGAAGTCCGCCTCATCGTTAACGCCGGGTACACACGGGCGCGGAACATTCTGGAAACCTACGGGGAGACACTCGAACGCATTGCGCGGGCTTTGCTGGACCGCGAGGTGCTCGACGCAGTGGAACTAAAGCTCCTCATGGAAGGCAAACCGCTCCCAGAAAAGGTGCCTCCGCCACCTCCGGCTGCGCCTCCCCTGCCGGCAAAGGAGCCGCAGCTGGCGCGACGTCCTGACCCACGGCCCGTGCCGGGGCTTGCCAAGGGTGAAAAGCCGGCGCCCGCATAAACCTTTCTCTTTGGCTTCGGTTCCTAGGCCTGACTTCTTCTATCGTCCGTCTCTTGTTTGGGCCGGGTTCCGGTCTCTCGAGAGCTCAGAACCCTTCCTCTTGCGAAAATTGGCGTAGAATATCGACATGGGGAACCGCCGAAAGGAAATACTCGAAATCGATTGTCCGTGCTGCGGCGCGAAGATCACGGTGGACCGGGAACTTGGAGTGGTGCTGGCGCACGTGGCGCCCATAAGACCGCCGTCCATCGATCTGGATGACACGGCCCAGTTGCTACGGAGACAGTCCGAGGCCGTCGAAGCAAAATTCCGGGCATCCGTGGAAGCTGAGAAGACGAAGGAAGACGTGCTCGCCCGCAAGTTCGCCGAAGGCCTGAAGAAAGCCAAAGACGCCCCCATCGAAAAACCCATTCGCGATTTCGATCTCGACTAAAAACTTTGGATGCAACGGTTCGACTGCCTGCGGCTCGATCGAAGCAGGACGGATGGCGGGCGCCGCTTTTCTGTGCGGGCACCGATCCTAATGGCGCTCGCCATGTCTGCGATTCTCGTTTGCTCCGCTCCTTTTTGTTCGCAGGCCCAGCACAAAAGAACAACTAAAGTCCCGGTTCAGCTCGACCGGGGGCTGCGGTGGCGCCGCGATCCCGCCACCGGTGAGATTCGCGCGTTCACTACCGCGGACCGTGCCGCCGAGGCGGCGTGGGCCGGCGGCACTGATACCCACGCGATGCGAGTCCGCACCGAGATGGTCCCGGTGACCTGCATCGTATCGACAGCCGATGGCGGAGCGTTGCCGGGACTCCGTCGCGAGGAATTCCATATCTTCGCCGACGGCGTGGAGCAGCCAATATCCTACTTCGATGCTTCTGCCCAGCCTGCTAGCGTGGCACTTGTAATTGATGCCAGCCCCAGTGTTCTTCGAGATTCCGAGGAGATGAAACAGGCTGCCGATGCACTGGTGGATGCCCTTTCGCCGCTCGATGAATCGGCCGTGGTGGATTTCTCAGAGCACACCTTCCTTCAAACATCGTTTTCAGATGTTCGTGAAGTGATACGTCGGGGTGTGGCGCGAATAGATGTACGGGAACTTTTGGGCGACACAGGAGGATCGAACGTCTACGAAGCCGTTTCTCTAGCAGCGCGGCTATTTCAGGGACGCACGGGCCGCAAAGCTATCCTGCTGTTTACCGATGGTCAGGATAGCGGTCTGGGCTTAACCCTCGATCCCGCCAGTGCCGCTCCGGGGCCGGGCCGCGCCGCCGACAGGCTGACATTTGATGATGTGGTGCGGCTTCTTGCCGCACAGGACATTCAGGTCTTCGCGGTGTCGACTGAAAATCGACCCAAGGTGATGACGCCACAATGGCTGGCGGCACGCGAAAACGAGACACTTGTGACGTCCAGTGTGCGAGTGCAGGGCATTCCAGCATATACGCTTTACCTCGCTGAATTGGTTCGGCGCGTTGGTGGACAACTCTATTTTTTGCGCGAGGCCGACACGATGGCGGACACGTTCCGAAAAATTGCGGAGCGAATTCGCGCGGAATACACAATTGGATTTTATCCAAGCGGCGGCCCGGGAAAAGATCGGGCCCTCCCGGGTTGGCATTCATTGCGCGTCGAGATTGCCGATCAACCGGGAGCACGAATCACGCACCGTTCCGCGTTCTATGTTCCAGCGGGCCGGTAGCGTCGTACAGCGCAGGAGAAGACCGTCCGGGCTCAAGAATGGATGAGGCTCTCCATTGCGCCCATGACGCCTGCTATACTTTGGTGCACTGAATGAAGCAGTAGACTAGCTGCGAGAAACCGAAATGAATGATCCCGTCATTGTGGTGCACTACCACGAACTCTGGCTGAAGGGCGGCAACCGTCGATTTTTTTTGGGCAAGCTCTTCCGGGCGCTACGCCAATCGCTGCAGGGCATTCCCGTCCAGCGAATCGAACAGCCGGGGGACAGATTCCTTGTGCGGCTAGGTCCTGACGCGCCACTGGATGAAGCCAAACGGCGTATCGAACGGGTTCTGGGGATCGCATATTACGCGGTGGCGCGTCCCGTCGAGCGCGATATCGACGCCCTTTGCCATGCTGCTTGGGAGGAAGTTCAACTGCTCCCTTTCGGGACGTTCGCCGTACGTACCAAGCGCAGCGACAAATCATTCCCGAAGACGACGATGGAGATCGAGGCCATCGTGGGACGCTCCTTGCTGGAAAGGCTTCGAGCAAACGGGCGGGAGGTACGAGTTCAGCTAAAGAATCCAGAACTTACCTGCCACATCGAAATTACGCCGGGACCGCTATTGGTGTACGCGCGAAAAATCCCGGGTGTCGGAGGTTTGCCGGCAAATACCGCCGGGCGCGTGACATGCCTGTTATCGGGCGGCTACGACTCCGCCGTTGCCGCATATCATATGATGAAGCGCGGTGCCCATCTGAGTTTCGTGCATTTTCACGGAACCGGTGCCGACCCCGGAGAATCATCGGTGCACGTGGCAAGGGGGTTGGTGCGGACGCTTGTGCCGTATCAATTTGGGGCCAAGCTTTATCGAGTCCCCTTTGAGGCTATCCAGCGCGAGATTGTGCGCTATGCGCCGGAAGGTGTGCGCATACTTCTATACCGTCGCATGATGCTGCGGATCAGCGAAGTACTCGCACGGCGCGAGCGCGCGCTGGCTCTGGTTACCGGAGACAGCCTGGGCCAAGTGGCCTCGCAAACCCTGAGGAACCTGGTAGCGGTGGAGGCAGCGGCGCGCATGCCGGTGCTTCGTCCGCTGATCGGTACGGATAAGGCGGAAATCCTCCGGACCGCCCGAAAGATTGGGACATACGATATTTCGTCGGAACCTTTCCACGACTGTTGCCCGGTTTTCATGCCGCGGACGCCCGCGCTCTCCGCGAGTCCTGAGCAATTGATGCAGGCTGAGGCCGGTCTGGACATCGCGGCGCTAGTCGCGCAAGGACTTCGCGGTAGCACCATTGAGAAATTCAGCTCCTCGGGCGACAATGTGGAAGTTACCGAACCGGCGCCGATCGTCAAAGACAATCAGCGCCCAGTGGTCGTTGTGTAATTACACTGCCAATCTGTCTGAGTGTGGCTATCTACCGGTCGCGGCCATATCCACCGCGGCCTCCGCGACCTCCTCCACCTCCACCGCCGCCGTGGCCACCTCTCCCACCCCCACCCCCTCCTCCTCCGTGACCACCGTAACCTCCACGTCCACCGCCACCGCCGCCGCTTTCTCGTTGCGGACGGGCTTCGTTGACAACTAGAGCGCGGCCAAGGAAGTCTTTTCCGTTCAGTGCAGCGATGGCTTTTTCAGCTTCGGCGTCATCACGGATTTCAGCGAAACCAAAGCCTCGCGGCTGCCCTGTAAAACGATCACGAAGTAGCGTCAGTGAATCCGGCTGCACTCCGATCTCGGCAAACAATGCTCCTACCTCTTCTTCCGTTGCCTTGAACGACAGATTGCCTACGTACAGTTTCTTCACGGCCGATCTCCCTGTGCCCACCTTCACGCGAGCGAGCACGCACTGCGAGGCTGAAGAGGCAGGATCTCGGCCCGCGGCCAGTATACAAATCGACGCGCGGCTCAGGGCTGAAGCGAGCACCCCAGCAACTCAGGAGCATCTTGCTGCAACTGCCCCCCCCAGTCAACCACTGCCCCCCGCGCGAAAGCCTCGGAGCGACGGGCCACGCGTCTATCGAGTGTCAGGCTGCTAAGGCGTAGTGGCTTCCGGAATTTACATCGAGGCTAAAACACCAACCAACGAAGAGGCCTGATTTCACGCGGCCCGTTACGTGCGGTAGCTGGAATTGATGTGGACGTATTCGATGGTGAAGTCGCAAGTCCAGATACGGGCGGCGCCGTCGCCGGAATGCAAGTCGACGCGAACGGGAACGTGTTTCGCCAGCATTTTCCTGTGAACGAGACGCTCGTCGAACGAGTGCTCGCGGCCGTGGCGGCAGACGGCCAGCCCCGCGATCGAGATGTTCGTGCGCTCGGGATTGAAATGCACGCCAGAGCGACCGGCGGCGGCGAGGATGCGGCCCCAGTTTGGATCGGCTCCGGCGAAAGCGGTCTTCACAAGAGGCGAATTGGCGATGGTGCGCGCGATCTGATCGGCGGCGCGGTCAGAAGGCGCGCCTTTGACTTCGATTTCGATGACGCGCTGAGCGCCTTCGCCATCGTCCACAATGGAAAGCGCGAGAGATGTGCAAATGCTTTCGAGCGCGGCGACGAAATGTTGGTAGTTCGCATCACGGGCGTTAGAAATTCGCGGCGCGCCGGACACGCCGTTCGCCAGAACGGCGACGGTATCATTCGTTGAGGTGTCGCCATCGACGGTGATTGAATTAAACGTTGTACCGACCACGTCTCGGAGCCCACGGGAAAGCAGCGCGGGAGATACCGCCGCGTCCGTGGCGATGAACGCGAGCATCGTTGCCATGTTGGGCTGGATCATGCCGGAGCCTTTTGCACAACCCAGGAGCCGCACCTCCTTACCGCCGATGCGACACCGGACCGCAGCCCACTTCGGCCGCGTGTCCGTGGTCATAATCGAACGCGCAAATTCCTCGAAGGCCGCTGCCTCAGCGCTGCGCGTTAGGGCCAAATGCGGGATCGCGGCGAGAATTTTTTCGACGCGCAACGGCGCGCCGATCACACCTGTGGAGCAGACCAGAATCTGCGAGGAATCGATGCCCAGCTCGTCGGCGAGCTTTGAGGCCGTGGCGACAGATGCTGGATAGCCATCTTGCCTTGTGCAACAGTTCGCATTGCCGGAGTTGACGATCACACCCCGCATACGGTCGCGCGACTTGCGCGCGTTCTCCCGCGACAAAACGACTGGCGCAGCGACCACCTGATTCGTGGTGAAGACGGCGGCGGTGCTGGCAGGCGTGTCGCTGACGAGGATGCCTAGGTCGAGCCGCGAGCGTTTCAGGCCGCAATGAGTGGCGGAAAAAGTGAATCCCGAGGGGATATCAGAGGCGGAGAGCGGCGCGTTCATGCGGGACGCGCCGTCACGAATTTTTCTCGAGCTTCGCGAGCCGAGACGTGAAGTCATCGAGGGCGGCACGGACGGCTCCCGGAGCTGTGCCGCCGGCGACTGCGCGCCTTGCGAGCGCCGATTCAAGCGTGAGAACCGTGCTTAGCTCGGCACCAAATACGGGCGAGAATTGGCGCAAGCGGTCGAGCGGCAGTTCGCGGATCGATTTACCATCCTGATCCGCCGCACGGAGCACCTTGCCGACGATTTCGTGGGCTTCGCGGAATGGAATCCCTTGAGCTACAAGATAGTCTGCCACTTCAGTGGCCACAAGCGCCGGATCTTGGGCTGCCTCGCGGAGCCGCGCCTCGCGGAAGCGCGTTGCCGCAAGCGCGCCCGTCGCCACACGCAAGACGGGGACCATTTGATCGTGAGCCATGAAGAGCGGTTCCTTGTCCTCCTGCAAATCGCGCTGATAACTCGAGGGCAGGCCCTTGCAGGTGGTGAGAAGAGCGAAAAGCGAACCGTAGATGCGGCCCGTTTTGCCGCGAATCAGCTCCCACGAGTCCGGATTTTTCTTTTGCGGCATCAGGCTGCTGCCGGTTGAATACTCGTCGGGCAGGTGAATGAATTCGAATTCGGGTGAGGCGAAGAGAATCATGTCCTCTGAAAGACGTGACAGGTGCATCGCCAAGGTTGCGAGCGCGAAAAGAAACTCGAGCGCAAAGTCACGGTCGCTGACGGCATCGAGGCTATTGGCGGTGATGCGCGAAAAGCCCAGATCGCGCGCAAGTGCCTTACGGTCCAGCGGGAATGCACAGCCCGCCAATGCGCCCGAGCCCATCGGGCACCAATCGGCGGCGAGCGCGGCAGCCCCGAGCCTTTCGGAGTCACGGTGGAAAGCCTCGCCATGCGCCAGCAGCCAGTGCGAAAGCAGGAGCGGCTGGGCGTGCTGCATGTGCGTGGCGCCCGGCATCGGAATGCCGAGATTGTTTTTGGCCTGCGTGGCAACGGCATGCAAGAGCGAGGCAAGTGCCGTCCGGATTTCGCGCGCCGCTTCTTTCACATACATCCGGAACTCAGTAGCCACCATCTCGTTGCGACTGCGACCGGTGTGGAGCTTTGCACCCAGCGGGCCAAGTTTCTCGATCAGCGCAGTTTCCGCAAAGTGGTGGACGTCTTCGGCTTTGGAGCTATCGAGCCACGCTGCATCGGACCGCGCACGGCTCTCGATTTCATCGAGGGCAGCTACAAGGCGCTGGCCCTCTTCGTGCGTGAGGATTCCCGCAGCGGCAATGGCACGCGCCCAAGCGCGGTCCAGAGCTAGCTCATGCGGAAGAAGCCTGCGGTCGAACTGCCAAGACCGCTCGAACTCGTAAAAGGAAGCGTCCGGGCCGCGATCGAAACGGCCGCCCCACATTTTCTGCCCTTCGGAAACGGTCATCGCACTGCGGCCTCGAGCGGAACCGTGATGGGCAGAGCGAAGAGATTAATGAAGCCTTCAGCGTCCTTCGGGTTGTAGCCAGTCATGCTGAAACTGGCCAGCCCGGCGCGGTACAAGGAATACGGTGAACGGCGAGAAGTAGGGTTGACGTTGCCCTTAAGGAGCGACAGCCCGACGGAACCTGTGACGCGCTGCTGTGATTGCGTAAAGAAGGCGTCGAGGGATTCCCGCAGAGGCGTGAACCACATTCCGTAGTAGACCATCTCCGCGTAACGTAAAGAAAGAAGCTGCTGATAGTGCATCGTCTCGCGATCAAGGCACAGCGATTCGAGCTCGCGATGCGCGGCGACAAGAAGGGTTCCGCCTGGCGTCTCATACGCGCCGCGGGACTTCATGCCCACGAGGCGGTTTTCGACAATATCCATGCGGCCTACGCCGTTGGCTGCGGCGATTTCGTTGAGTTGATCGAGGAGCGCGAGGGGAGCGAGTTTCTTGCCATTCAGGGAAACGGGTGCTCCAGCTTCGAAAGCTATCTCTACCGTTGTCGGCTGGTCAGGAGCCTTCGCTGGCGAAACTACCCACTGCCACATGGATTCCTCGGGCGCGTTCGCGGGATCCTCGAGGACACCGCCCTCGTGGCTCAAGTGCCAGATATTGCGGTCGCGGCTGTAAATATTTTTGGTAGTTTGTTCGACGGGAATATTGTGCTCGCGAGCATACGCGATTGCCTCTTCCCGTGAGTTGATCTTCCATTCACGCCACGGGGCAATGATGGCAAGCTCGGGCGCTAGCGCTTTGGCGGCCAGTTCGAAGCGAACCTGATCGTTGCCCTTGCCGGTGCAGCCGTGGGCGAGAGCGTCGGCGCCGACTTTTCTTGCGATCTCGACCTGTCTCTTGGCAAGCAGCGGGCGTGCGAATGAAGTGCCCAGCAAATATTTGTGCTCGTAGACAGCTCCGGCGCGAAGGGTGGGCCAAATGTACCCCGTGATGAATTCCTCGCGCAGATCTTCGACGTATGCTTCGCTCGCTCCAGTGGCGAGGGCTTTCTTATACGCAGCTTCCAGATTTTCGCGCTGGCCTAAATCGCCGATCATAGCGATTACTTCGCAGCCCCCGTAATTCTCCTTGAGCCAGGGGATAATGATGGACGTATCGAGGCCCCCGGAATAAGCCAAAACTACCTTCTTGGGCAACGGGTTCTCCTTAGGTGAGCAGCAGCGTGCGCAGAATCGCCTTCTGCACGTGCAGGCGGTTTTCCGCCTGGTCGTAAACGATGGAGCGCGGCGAATCGATGACACTTTTGGTGACTTCCAAACCGCGGTGAGCCGGCAAGCAATGCAGAAAGACAGCATCCGGAGCGGCTTGCGCGAAAAGACTTTCGTTTACCTGATATCCGGCGAAGGCAGCCTCGCGCTCGGCGGCTTCGTCTTCCTGGCCCATGCTGGCCCAGACATCGGTGTATACCGCCTCGACGCCCGCCACAGCCTCTTCCGGCGAGCGGAGGATTTCGATTTTGCCGCGCGTTTCACGGGCCACTCGCTTTGCTTCGGCGACGATGGTCGCGTCCGGCTCGTAACCAGCGGGCGTTGCGACGCGAACATGCGCTCCGCAGCGCGCGCCGGCAACCAGAAGCGAGTGGCACATGTTGTTGCCATCTCCAACATAAGCAAGCTTCAAGCCGCGCAAACCGCCGAAGCGCTTTTCAAGCGTAAAGAAGTCCGCGAGCGCCTGGCAGGGATGGAAGCGGTCCGAGAGCGCGTTGATCACGGGAATGTTCGCGTTCTTGGCCAGTTCCTCGAGCGACTCCTGGTCGAAGACGCGGGCGATTACACCTTGAACCCAGCGTTCGAGATTCTTTGCGATATCGCGAATCGGCTCGCGCTCACCAAGCCGCGTGGCCGTATGATCCAGAAAGATCGATGATCCTCCGAGATTGGCGACTCCCACCTCGAACGTGACCCGCGTGCGCAGCGACGGTTTTTCGAAAATCAGGACAAACACGCTGCCAGCGAGGGCCGTGCGGTACCGATCTGGGTGGGCCTTCATATCCGAGGCCAAGCGGAAGAAATCCCGTAACTGAGCGGGAGTCCATTCGGTGCCCGTCAGGAGGTCTCTTTTGAGCGAAAGTGTTGTGATGGCAGCTTCCATGTTTTACCTCGTCGCAGCCAGGGCCATCGGCTGCGGGTGCACTTCCGTTTTCGGTGCCCGTGAGGATGACTTCGTCGCGGACTTGGCCCCGCGCTCAAGCACGGTTGCAAATTTCGTCAGGAATTCCGCCACCTCTCGGGGCCGAACGATGAACGGCGGCAACAGCCGCAGTATGTGCTCGTGGGTGCAATTGACTAGCACCCTTTGCCGAAGGGCCTCTTGAACAAATGGCGCACCTTCTACGGCGAGGTCAATGCCGACGATCAATCCTTGTCCTCGCACCTCGTGGATGAAATCAAAGCGTCGGGCGAGTTTGTCCAGGCCGGTGCGAAGCTCCGCGCCCCGCGCCTGAACATTCGCTAGCAGGTTTTCATCCTCGACGATCGTAAGAAACTCAAGCGCCGCCGCGCAGACTAGCGGGCCGCCTCCAAACGTCGACCCGTGCATGCCGGGAGTCAGCGTGGCGGCGAACCTCTCGCTGGCGACGAAAGCTCCGAGCGGCAGACCGCCGGCAAGCGGCTTAGCAACGGTGACGATATCCGGAAGCGACGGGAATTTCTGGTAACCGAACTTGCGTCCGGTGCGGCCCAAGCCACATTGAATTTCGTCGGCGATAAGCGCGGCATCGTGCCGTGTCGCGAGTGCACGTGCCCGTTCCCAAAATTCCTCGCTGACCAAAAAGACGCCGCCTTCGCCCTGGATGGGCTCGATGGCGATGGCGCATACCATGTCATCAAACTTTGCTTCCAGGTCCGCAATATCGTTGAACCGAATGAATTCCACTCCGGGAATAAGCGGCGCAAATGGCTCTCTATACTTCGCAGTATGAGTAACGGAGAGCGCCCCCATCGTGCGGCCGTGGAACGAGTTCTCGAGCGCCAAGATGCGTATCTTCGGCTGGCCGGCATGGTTGGCAGCGCGTGCGTGCGCGTATGCCCGCGCGAGTTTCAACGCGCCTTCGATTGCTTCGCTGCCGCTATTCGAGAAAAACACGCGGTCGAGGCCCGACCAGCTTGAAAGTTTGCGCGCCAGCGGCGCTTGATACGGATTATGAAATAGGTTCGAAACGTGTGTTGCACGGCCCGCCTCGCGTTTTATGACTTTAACCATGCGAGGATGTGCGTGGCCGAGCGCATTGACGGCGATGCCGCCCAGAAAGTCGAGATATCCATGGCCTTCCGAATCGTACAAGCGGCAGCCGCGCCCATGCGTGAATACCACCGGCGGCCGACGGTAGGTGTTCATCATGTAGCGAGACTCTTCGGCAACGACCTTGGACGCCGAGACTCGCTTTGTCGCTCCAGTCTTTTTCTTGGCCATGTTATTGCGCCGCTCCGTGCGCAGCCCTCGCACTTGGGCGCAGCACGGGCAGAACCCGAGTCCCAGGTCCCCGCATGGCGCCGACAGCAGCGACCAGCGCTCGCGGCTGCGTCCCACCTACGATGCGTACTTCCGCAACGCCGCCGGCTAATGCACGCTTCGCGGCTTCCAGCTTCAGGATCATGCCGCCGGACACCTTGTTTCGGCGGATCAGGTCCTCGATCTCCGCTCCGCGTACTGCGCGTAGTACCTTTTCGCCATCGAGCACGCCCGCCACATCCGTAAGGAAGATCAGCCGGTCGGCGCGTATGAATTCTGCCGCAGCAGCCGCCATATGATCTGCGTTAATGTTGTAAAGCTCGCCATCCGCGCCGAGGCCCATGCAGGATGCCACCGGCACAATCCCCTCACGCCATAGGGAACGCAAGAAGTCGACGTTGACCTCCGTGAGATAGCCGACGAACCCCAGAGCGCCTTCTGAATCCTCGAGCTGCATGGGTTCTGCGAGGAAACAGGCGGCGTCGCTGGCGCTAATGCCGACGGCCGGCTGGCCCGCCAGGGAGATTGCTCCGGCCAGCTTCTTATTCAAGAGGCCGGCAAATACCATCACGGCCGCGTCGCGCGTCTCGCGGTCCGTGACGCGCAGGCCGCTGACGAAGCGGCTGGTGATTCCCATCCGCGCCAAGGTTGCCGTGAAAATCTTGCCGCCGCCGTGAACGACCAGAAGCTCGTGACCCGCTCGGGCAAGCTCGGTGACCTGCCGGGCCAGCGCCTGCACGTCCTCATCGCGTTCAAGCAGTGCACCTGCAATCTTTACGACCAATCTCATAGCAATCCCGCCGTTTCCGGATAGCCGCGCATCCCATTCAGATTTTGTACAGCTTGCCCCGCCGCTCCCTTGCCGAGATTGTCGAGGCAGGAAACGATCACCAGCCGTTCGCCCGAAGGATCGAGCGCGAAGCCAATGTCGCAGAAATTTGTGTGCGTCACGTGCCGCAATTCAGGCAGCGTTCCCGTCGGCATTACTCTGACCATAGGCCGCCCCGTGTAAAACTTGCGATAAAGCATTTCGATTTCGTCCGGCTTGCGCGAGCCATCGAGCCAAACGTAAAGCGTCGAGAGAATCCCCCGATCGACCGGCAGCAGATGGGTGGTAAAGACGAAATTCTCAGAGGCGAGGCCGAGATGCTCTGAAACTTCGGGTGTGTGACGATGCGTGAAAAGGCTGTAGGCGCGGAAATTCTCATTTACCTCGACAAACTGCGTGTCGCGTTTTGGCTCCTTGCCCGCGCCGGTTACACCCGACTTACAGTCGCATACGATTCCTCGCGCCGGGTTGATCCAGCCCGCTTCGACGAGGGGCCGTAAGCCTAAAATCACAGAAGTGGGATAGCATCCCGGATTTCCGACGATGCGGGCATTTGGCAAGGCGTCCGCGTAAAGCTCAGGGAGACCGTACACGGCCTCGGCCAATGTCTTCGCATCCGGTGCCGGGAGCTTGTACCACGTCGCGAACGTTTCCGGGTCACGGAAACGGAACGCTCCGCTCAGGTCCACGATGCGCAATGCAGGGTTCGCAGCGAGCAGTGCAGGAACTAATTCGAGCGAAGCCTCATGCGGCGTCGAGAGAAATACAACTTCCGCGCCGCTTGTTGCTACGGCCTGGGCCGAAAGCGGCCGGCAAGGCGCGTCTCCCCAGCCCCGAAGCTGCGGAAACAGCTCCGCCAAACAACGCACGTTTGAATTGCCTTCGCGCAGAAAGAAAGTCGGCTTTTCGATTTGTGGGTGCCGCAGGAGGAGCCGGGCCAGCTCGAATCCTGCGTAGCCCGTTACTCCGACGACAGCGACCCGGCAGGGATCGCTCATCGGAGCAGTTCCTCCACGCGTTTCTGAACGGAGCCGCACGCGCTGCGCGACGAACAAATAATCAGGACCGTATCGTCTCCCGCAAGCGTGCCGGCCACGCCTTTCCAATGTTCTGAGTCTACCGCGGCAGCGAGAGGTTGCGCGCCGCCGGGCGGAGTCTTCAGGACGAGCATGTTTTGTGCCGCGCGAATATCGAGTAGAAAATCCTTCAGGGCGCGCGACAGAGGCGCCAAAGCAGGCGCTTCATCGGCCGCTGCCGATGCCAATGGCCTGTAACCCGCAGACGTCTTCACCAGCCTAAGCTCCCGGAGGTCGCGTGACAGGGTCGCCTGCGTCACGCGCACGCCCAGGTGGCCGAGCTGGCGGCGCAGCTCATCCTGGCTGGCGACAGGCTGGCCTGTAAGGAGCTTCAGTATCTGCCCTTGCCGAAATCTTTTCTGGACGCCCATTGTTCCTGCGATGCGTGAATATGCAACCTACTGCATAATCATACAGCACCTTATCCAAAGGGTGCAACTACTAATTCGCGGCGTCATGCTGCGCTCGTAAGAAACCCGAGCGTAACGCTGCCCGCCACCGCGCTTGTTTCGCTTTGGCCTGGACCCTGCCGCCAAACCTCGGGATGAGCGTTGTATTTGCATGAAAGAGAATGCCGCCAAAAAGCCAATCGGAGAACGAGCTGACTGTTCCAGCAAGCAGGACCGCCAGAAAAAAAATAGCTCCAGTTCATCGTCGCCTCTGTTTGTAAGGGGGTCCTCGGACCTTCTGGAGATATCAACATCAGGGTGGTAGGCCCGTGCGGGCTCGAACCGCAGACCTCCACCGTGTCAATTCCAAGTCGCAAGACGCACCGCGCCGCAACCCGGAGCAGCAGAATGCACCGAAGCATAACACCTGATGTGTGTTAAATACCGTGAGTCACGCACAGAGCTGCACTGGGCCGCATACGCTCGCTCGTGCACAGAAACACAAGGTTGTGGCACAAAGTGCGGCACAATTTCTAGCTACGAACAACGCCTTCTCAATCCACTACGCCGTTTCCCTGGAGTCCTTTGGGGAGGGAGGGGCTATCCTGGGACGGTCATTCCCTTTTGTCACTTCGATTGTCTCTAGCCTAAGTGCGCACCCTGGGGGATCGCACACGATTCGTAATTGGCGGGGCTAAAATGCCGGGCACGCCGTTCGCGATGACCACGGGTAAACGGATTCCAGTGATCCCCAGTTCGAATTCGTAGCTGCCATCGGGAGCCGGTTCAAGACAGGACCAGTTTCGGGTCGCTGTGAGCAAGCGTTCCGACGTGACCTCTGGCTAAGCCTCGAAGCGAATCGGGACGCAGATCGCTCAAGAGATTCCATTGTCGTGCTTCTTCGGAACGATGAGAGCCAAGCCACCGGCGCTCCGGTTCGCTCAGCTCCCGGCAGAAAGAGTCCTCTTTCGCCAGTTTGCTCTCGGCTAGCTCCTGCTCGGGTTTCCCGAGAGCTTGGTTTGGGCTCGCTAGCCTCGCCAAGGTCACACAGAAGCCTAAACGGTTCTGGAGATTCTTGAGTCGCGACTGCGGAACCAGCCAGTCGAAGTCCATGTCGGGATAACGGAAAACGAGCCACGGGAGACCCTCGACGACCCGAGCTTCCAAGTTGCGGCTGGCAAGCGCTTTCAAGAGGAACGTAGCCGGATTGAGTTTCTTCGTTCCTCGACGAAGGTGTGCAAAACCGGGATAGGCAAGTGACGCAAGCTCGTGCGCAAGATCGTCAGGACTCGCGTTCATGGGAGCGTCGGAAACGGGCAGCACCGTAGGCGATACCTCATATTCACGCATTAGCTTTCTGGCCAGCTCGGAGGAAGGCTTTCGTTCGCCCTTTTCGAGCATGGACAGATACGCTTGGGTGACACCCAAACGAGAAGCAGCTTCTTGCTGGGTGTGGCTGCGCCGTAAACGGGCCTGTTTTAGCTGCTCTAGATTCATGGCGATTTTATAACATGAGTCTGTTATATTTGTCACGTGCGGGCGATGAAAGGAGCTATCTCATTGTGCACGAATCGATCGTTTTCAGCCGATTGGTTACTTCGAACGGAAAGCAGATTCCCCGATTTGTTGAAAACGCTCGTATTTAGTGAAAGTGGCGGGAGTGACACCGCGTTTGGGTGGCGCGAGAAGTGCTAGAGCGACCGGAGGCGTCAGTGAACTTCAGTCGGGGACGCGGCGGTTTCGGAGCGAGAGAGCAAGCAGGTATTGTTGGTCAGGGGAGTCGAGGCGGGAAGGGCTAGACGGTTTGCGTAGCACGGTACGACATTTCTCACGTTCAGGTGCCTACAATCCGCCGAACCTCGCGCGTGGCTGCAGGAAGGTTGCCACGAACAAGAATTTCGTTGATGACAACTACAGTGATATCGCTCGTTTTCTCGCGAAGATCTCTGATTGCAGGTGCGGCGGGATGATCGGTGGTCAGGGGCCCGGAAAGCGCGTCGAAGAGTAGCTGCCGCTAGGGATGATTTGCGTCGACCTTCAGATAGGCAAACAGCAGCGGCTTTCCACTCGGCTCGTGGCTTCCACCGTGCGGCTCAACCGTCACAAAGACGGCATCGATTTGAGCAAGCTCTTTCGCACTATCGCACTTCAGCACCCAGCGCTCCTTGGCTGCGTTGTCCTCATAAAAAATGCCCAGGTTCAATGCGTGCCGAGTGTCCTGGCCGACGCGGCCCCACGCCTGAAAAGTACTCGCATTCTTGAGGCCGGACTCCTGATCTAGATCGTACGCGTAAAATACTAGCGATCTGTGTTTGGTGTAGAACACTCGGCCATAGGGTTTTGCCGTTTTGGCGTCTTGCGCGACATCGTAAACCTCGGCAATGTACAGGTCGCGCGCGCCCATTAATTCTCGGATATCACGGTCGTGCGCCAGTAACTCCTCTTGCCTGCTAATCGTCTGATTCTCATCGCGGAGTTGCGCGGCGAGGTCATCGCCCTGCGCTTTCAATGCGTCGAGCCGCGCTTGGCTATCGGTTCGCTCCCGCTGCATGGCATTGAGTTCTGCCTGCATTCCATCGAGCGAGGACTGCGCGGCGCTAAGTCGCTGGCCAAGTTTATCGCTGCCCGCTACGGCCTGTTGCTTCTCTGCGTCGTCGGCGCTGATGGTCTGTCTCATGCTGGCCTGCGCAGCCTTCACGGCAGTTAGGTCAGCAGATTGCTTTTCGATTTCGCGGCGCAGGATCAGAATCAGGCGGTCACGGTCGGCAAGTTGTGCCTCCAGGAGTCCGCGCTCGTGTTCTGCATCGCTCAACTGCTGTTCGAGCGCCTTTCTGAAATAGTCGGAACTGGTCTTTGCTTGCGTCATGTCGGAGACCACCTGGCTGCGGCCCATTCGATACGTGTAGCTTACGAACGCGCACATCAGCACAACAACTGCAGCAAATGATCCCCAAACGACATTCCAGTTTGCTTGTGCGGTCGGACACCTGCCTAGGCCCGCATGAACTTCCGGCATTTCGTGCAATAGCAGAGGCACGCCAATGTTCGCTGCCGCCTCGTACTCCTTGATTGCTTCCCGACACTCAGGGCATTTGGCTAGATGCTCATCGAGCCTCGCCCTCTCGTCAACGGTAAGGTCACCCGATGTTGAGAGAGCGCAGAGTTCACGGAATTCTTCGTGTGATTCCATTGCTAAACCTTTGTGTCTTCACAGATATGCTTCCGTAGCTTTTCGAGGCCCCGGTAGTAGTGGTGCCTTACGTTGTCATGCGGTTGACCAAGTTTCACAGCAATCTCCGCCAAGGTGTACCCGTCGAAGAAAAACAGCCGGATGGTTTCACGTTGATCTTTAGATAGCGATTCCATCACCTTCTGAATCCCGTTCCGACGAAACACCACGTCTGGGGAGTAATCATGTTCGTCGATCCGCTTTCCGGACTCTCCCATCATGTCAGTTTGAATGTCCGTCCGAGTGTAGTACTGGCGCGTTGTTAGGTATCTACGGCGCTCAATCGCCCGGTGGTACGCCATCTGAATGATCCACGACCGCGCCGAGCTCTTGGAGCTATCGAAGATTCGCGCTTTCCGTTGAATGAACAAAAAGAGGTCCTGCACGACATCTTCCGCCTCTGCTGCGTCCCGCAGAATTCTGGCCACGACCCAGCGAATCTTCCGTGAGTAACGCTCGAACAAACGTCCCAACGCGTCCTGATCCGCCGCCTGCACGCGCGCCATCAGCGCTTCATCGGTTGGTTCTGCGACGGGTCTGTCGTCGGTCATGTTGATCCCAATCTCGGTACGGTTCGAAGTCGAGGACCGGGCGGCAAGCTCATAACTTGTTTCTCGTAACTCCCGGCAACCATACCTCACGACGAAGAGGGTAAGAAAGGGTCTTAACGCCAACCGGCGGAACTATATTTGGCGGCGCGGCCGGTACAGATTCGCAGGTGGCTGCGTAAACTTGGAATGGCTCGGCGTCACTCCAAAAGACTCGCGCCCTCCCTCATACCGGAGGGGTCGTCGATTCCAACAGAGCCTGCGTTCATAGTGATCGACGGCAAGTTATCGAAATCTTCGAATTGCAGTACTACATTCCCGCTCGGGTTGTTACGGAGTTGCAGTTTACCGTGGAAGCAAAGGGTGAGGCACAGCTAAGAATTAGGTCGGAGGATGGCAATATCGATTGCTCTTAGCAGACTTTGATTTGAAATGAGTCGCATTCTCCAGTGAAGACGGTTCTACTTAGCGCTACTACTGCGCGCAGGCATTGCGCCTTCGGGTGGCGTTCAGTGTTTCGTGAGGCTTGAAAACCAATAAACCCGTCAACCGTGCCCGTCGTCGGCATTTTGTGCTCACCGTCAGAACGGGATTTCATCATCCGTGTCCGGCTCGGTTTTCTGCGCCGCCATAGGAGCAATTCCCTTGGCTTGCAACAGCCCCTCAAGTTTTGACGAAAGTTGCGCTGAACGCTGAAACGTTTGGGAACGTGCAGCGCCGTCCCTCAGCCGCTCAAGAAACGCGGCGGGTGTTTCAACCACGGATGCCAACGTTCTTAGCCTGGCCAGCGCGGCTGTCTCGTTTGTTTCGAGCACGGTCGCGTCGACTAAACACGTCAGCAAGCGACTCCTGGTTTGACTGGAATTCATCAATACTTCGAAAATCGCCGTTGCTACTTGCTGGACGGTTTTGCCTCGGCCATTCACGCCCTGAAATTTCCCAATGAACCCGTGAGGAACCGCTTCGCGCATCACGGGTATGACCAAGCTCCCTCGGCCCATGGCAATGCCCACTTCTTGATCCGCCCATTTGCTCTCCACAAACTTGGGCGTAACCAAGGCTACGAGCGCGTCCATCGAAAACAACGCAGCCTCAATTTCGTCCTGCCATTCTTTTGTAGGCTCAATGTCTTCGTGGGCCACGAACCCGGAGATCGCGAACTTCCGCAGAGAGTTTCTGAGATTGGCAGTCGTGACTCTGAACGTTGAGAGGTGACTTAGAAACAGCCGAAAGTGATTCGGCTCCCAGAACTTACTCTCAGTCACTGCCCCGGCGCTTACGACAGTGTACGTATGAGGGACCTTTAATTCGTCGGCAATTCGGATGATGGTTTGCTCTGGCGCGTTGACAAGAACCTCTTTGGCGTAGACCCACTTACTGTCATACGACTCACGCTCGTGGTTTACGGCAACGCCGCAACTTCGCAGATAGACATCAATATCGTCATAAGTCATCCGCGATTGCAGCGCCCTAGCGACCTTATTGATAAGTTCGTGACGCTCAATCGCTTTCATGGGCAAGTGTTCTGCCTTGGACTGTTACGTTTGCCGCTGCCGCGCTAGGTGTAGACGCTCTCGCTCGATAGGAATCCCGGCATTGTCCGAGGTCGCTGGTTGATTACGATATGGAGAAACCCCTGATCCAACGCACTCTTGGCAGCTTGTCGAGGTCCGCCAGAGAGACACGGCAGTTGGTTCTGCACCAAAACCTGCCGCCAAGAGAACGGCTGCTGTGTCTCCGTGAACGCGCCAAGGATCGTGACCAATGCTCGATGCGCGAACTCAGACTGTTGATCTGTCGAAATGACGAAGCTCTGAAGCACATCCGTGTCGGTCTCGACCGCGGAAGGCTCTTGGTCGATGCACAGAAAGAACTGAAGAATGCCACCTGTACCAGTATGGCGGCGACCGTCTGCGGTGGAAAGATAGGCTTCTTCGATTATGCCGTCGAATCCATCGGTCGTCTTCTTCAGCTTCCTGGTGCGGATATGCATCCCCGTGCCTGGCCGAAAGGTGAAGGAGAAGTCGCCAGCCAGAATCCCCAACAGGTTTTCTTTCATTGCGTCTATGAACGAGATTTTCAAATTCCTGGTAGCTCTTCGTAGGTGTTTAGCCTCGAATAGCGTCCAGAAGCTGTGGTGCTTCCAGCCAATTAGAAGCGGAAGCCTAACGAGGTCGGCGTACCTCTCCAGCGATGACAGGTACTCCTGTTTCCACGATATGCTATTACTAACGCTCGTTTTCACTTCGATGAGTACGGGGTAGTGCTTTCCGTCGACATTGAAAACGGCCAAAAGGTCAGGGACTCGATACTCTTTCCAAACCTCAGGCGGGTAAGGAAATTGGTCAAGCTTGTGGACGAGCCTGCACTGGCCGAGCCAATGAAACACTACAGACAGTTCGTCTTCAGCAGGCAACCCCCGCTCAAGGCGGTGCACAAACTCTGCGATCTCCGATGAGTCAGACCACCCCAGCCGCTCCGCAGCCTCGTAGAGCAGCCGAGCCCTGGCTTGGGCGTCCATTCAGTCTCCAACGTACGGACAAATTGGTGTTACTGTCCATCCTGCGCCGTCAGCGGTAGTGGTCTAGTTTGAAAGCAGCGCAACGATGTCCTCGACTTCCCAGGCGCGGTCGCTGACTCCAGCAGCCATAGCCGGGGTAACCCTCAGCGTTTGGTGGATTCGCACGAAATTGTAATACATAGAGTGCAGTGCCACTGATTGAGCGTGATTCTCGACCTTTTTGCTGAAAGCGTTCGTCAGTCGAGTAAAGCGGCGCATGGACATTCGCATCGTTAAGTTCTGCCGTTCCACAAAGCTCGTGGAAATGTGCTTAGGGTCAGGGTTGCCGATGATTTTGACGCGCTGGCAACCTAGGCATTCCGCTGGACTATATGTGGCTTCCTTATCACGGTCCGCTCCATAGATTTTGACCAGCATGGAGTAATCGATCCCGCTTCCAAATGCGCTTTCTACCGCGTCAAGGTAAACACGATGGCCGTCAGTCGTGAGTTGAACGCGGTGTGCCAGTCGTGAGGCCAGATCGTCCATTAAGGCGAATGCGGCTGCCCCACTACGGTCACCAACGAGCCACGAAACCGCGAGCTTCGTATCGGCGTCTATCGCGACCCACGTCCAGACATCGCCAAATCCAAATTGCCCCTGTTTGTCGGAAGGGACGTTCTTTTGCTTAGCGTAAACAAAACTCCAGATTCCGTCGCACTGGATTCGTTTGCAAGTCAGGTTCTTAAGATGTTCGTCCTGATACCGTATGCAAACCTCGCTTAGATCGCGAAGGAGCTTCTCAACAGTCATCCGGGCGGTCCCGGTCATTCGAGCCGTCGCGCGCAGGGAGTGACCCTCAACCAAGGCTTTTATCACTCGGACCCGCTGTTCCTCATTCATCCTGTTCATAATAGCCATTATGCTTGCTCGTGCATGGACTTGTCAATGGAAATCTTTACGTTTAGCCCATTAGTTTCAGGGTATTACCGGAACCGTCGGCCATTAGAATCCTCTATTGACGAATTGTCGAAACTGAGAGACTATTATCCCATGAAACTAACAACCTCTTCAAGCTTTCCAGAGCTGCCCTCCTTTGAGAAATGCCGCGAGCGGCTGATGACAACGTTGGACGCCATTGTCGATGCCCTCATTGACGGAACGACGCATGCGCGCGAATACGCTGACCGTCAAGACGAAGAGATAGACACGGCTTTCGCTCACAACTTTGTTCGCCACCGGGCGAAGAAAGTTCTCCGCAATCGCAACCTAAACGTGTCCGACGAGCTGTCCCCGTCGGTCTACAAACTGGACGAATCTCCATCAAACAACGGCCTGTGTATTCTTGAAACTGGCTTTGAAATTCGCACACTGAAAAGCGACGACGGAACCACGCCACCGCCTGGCGTTTCGATGGCGCGGAAGAATTTTTACAATCAGATGCAGGCCGTCCTAAATTTTGAGCAAATGCAAAATGGCGGAAAGCCGGCCGAACCAACGTGGGGCGTCGTCGTCCATTGGACTGTCGATTCTGATTACAACTTAGAGAAGATTTGCCTCGCGCTACCGGTTGAGTGGAACAAGCACGACGGAGTAGTCCTGCACTTTGAAGAACCTATTTGGGTCAAGCCTCCAATCGCAGGTGTCGTTTCGATTTCCACGGGTGGCCCACAGCAGCCTCCAACTGACACCGAGCTTAAGATCGAAGTGGAACCTGACGAGAAAACCGGAGAGGAACCGGCCAACGAATGATTTACGGAGAACGATTTAGGCAGATTAGGGAATTGAATCGCTGGACTCAGGCGGAGTTGGCGGAGAAGCTCAAGACCCCGCAGTCGTTTATCGCCAAGATTGAGGGCGACAGAGCGTATCCGCCACCTGCGTTTGTGGAAGGGTTTTGCGTGCTTTCCGGTTTCCCGCCGGATTTTTTTGGTAGAGAGCCGGAATTTGATTTTCCGGCAGGCTCATTGCTTTTCCGCTCGCATTCGGTGATGACAAAAACTGATGCGGTTGAAATGTATCGCTACGCCCAAATCGAGTTCGGTTTCATGCGCGATATGCTGCGGAAGAAACGGTTCAAGCCATTTGCTATCACCTTGCCAACGAATATTGGTGACGATCCGCGCGAGGCTGCTGAAATTACCCGCAATTCGCTCGGAATAGGCCCATACGTTCCGATTCGCCATCTTACGAGCGTCTTGGAGAAGGCTGGAGTGCTGATGTTGGCCCTACCCAAACCCTTTCCTCATAGAGAGGCATTTTCGCTTTGGGCGGGATATGACAGGCAGCGGCCAGTCATTGTCCTATCCAGCGGAGCGTCTGGAGATAGGCTTCGGCTAAGCATCGCGCACGAGTTAGGCCATCTCGTAATGCACAAGCCAGTTGCGAATCCGGTTCGCGAAATCGAGAAACAGGCTTATCGATTTGCGGCGGAGTTTCTCCTACCGGAAGCCGCAATGCGACAGGAACTGATGCCGCCACTGACGTTGGATTCTTTCGTTCCGTTGAAAACTAGGTGGGGAGTATCGATTCAAGCTTTGATTGTTCATGCTCGCGAACTGGAGATCATCACAGATAGGAAATATACCTATCTCTTTCAGCAGCTTTCTAGGCGCGGTTGGCGGAATCGTGAACCGAGGATGTTTGACGTACCATTGGAAAAACCGCGTGCGGTACGCCAAGTGGCGGAAATGATTTACGGAACGCCAATTCGCTACAAGCGACTTGCTGAAGATGTAAGTATGCCCGAACCGCTCGTCAGGATGATTATTGAAGCGCACGCTACGAAAAAAGGTGAGCCTGAACCTCCGCAGGACAGCAATGGGCGTGGAACGGTTACAATTTTTCCTGCAATCAAGAAGGCTTCTTAGACCAACGGGCGTTGGCGGCCTTTTTAGCAATTGCTTTTCGCTCGTGGGAACTGAGAGAGCGTGCTCTGGCTTTACCACCTTTTGCAGCGCCTAGCTTGCTTAGGGCGACAGCCGCTTGATTGCGTGTATCTTTAACTTCAGGAGCTTTGGAAGCTTGGCCTGTTGCTTCTTGAACGATCTGCCATGCCAGTTGGTTCGTATCTCTCGGACGTTTCGGCCTGCTTGCTCGTGTAGGCATAGACGTATTATGTTACGGCATACGACCACGAGCAAACGACGCACATTCAAACTGGACCACTACCCCGTCAGCATGTCGTAGCGTCTAAGGGCGATCTTTTAGAAGTCGACCTCGGGCACACATAAACGCACCTGCAACCCGACCGCAATGCTTGAGCCGTTGTGATTCGCCTCATCCATCTCAACGTGAACCCGCTCGACCAAGCTCTGCACCTCTTCGAAATATCCTCGGGTGCTCGGACGATAGCTCAGAACAACGTAACCGTTCGATTCAAGCTCACGATTGCGCAGTTCATCGTTGGCAGCCATTCCTGTTGAATGCCCCCCATCCAATTCAATCGCGTACCAACGGTAGTTGAACTGCTGAAGCGGAACATAGAGAACAAAGTCGGGGCGTCTTCTCTCAGCAATCCCTATTCGCACCTGCGGGATCAACATAGGGAAGTTCCGGCTCTTCGCCAGCGCCAAGTATTGATGAAGGAATTTGCGCTCACCCTCAGTTTGGCAGAATGTCCCAATGCGGTCCCACAGGGCGCACCTCTCCTGCCCGTGAGTCCATCCCGCAAGAAGATGGCACCTCCAAGTAGTTGGACCATCATCCCTGAAGTCGTACTCCGACTGGTCATCAGCATCCCAACAAGTGTCGTTAAACACCGGTTCACCGAGGGAATCACCCCGATGCGAAGACGAATAGACGCACCCACCCAATTGCCTGGCTGCTTGGACTGTGAATGACCTCCCCGAATATGGGAACGCTCCCGGCATTTTGCCGGATTCCGGTTGAACTGGGAAAATCTCTAGCTGCCTGTTTTTTTCATGGCCGATGAAGAGAACTGGGGGAAGATTGGGTTTGGGCCACTTCTTTGAGAATTCGATTCTCGCTCCGCAATGTGAGCATCGGCACTTTCCTGGGACTGACGCATCTAGGTCCCATTCCTCCATTGACCAAACAAGCGAGGTATCGCAATGCCCACACGTGAAGCTAAAGACCCTGTGCTGATACCCCATCGCTGTCCTCGCCGCCTCAAGCCACTCGGGACAAGAATCCAACCGGGCCATCTATTGTCTATTTGTTGATTGTAGCACCCGTTACTTTGTCCGGTGATTCGGTGCTATATTCGGCCGGTCCCATGCCAATCCTTGCACGCACAGTCTCTTCTCTGACGGATTTCATGAAGCGGGTTCTGTCTGTTCGTGACGAATGGCAGAAACGAGACGACAAGCTTGCGGAAGATGGCAAGAAAGACGGAGACGAAGGACCGCAGGAGCGAGTACAAATCTGGTTCCGTGGGCAATCAAATGTTCTTTGGAAGCTCGTGCCAAAGCTGTACAGATTGAAGAGCTACGACGAGAACGAAATTCGGACAGAATATCGACAGCGCGGATTTCAGCTTCTCAATGAAGAGCACGTCCCCAAAGACGAGAAGGAATGGTATTTCCTCATGCAGCATTTCGGCACGCCCACACGACTTCTCGACTGGACTGATGGAGCGCTTATTGCACTGTATTTCGCAGTAAGGGATCAGAACAGATATGCGAACGCTGCGGTCTGGATGCTTGATCCTGTGTGGCTCAACAGTCGGCTCCTGGACAAAGATAACCCCGACAATTACATATCCGGTGTGTTGCTTCCTGATTGGCGTGAGTTCTCAGACTGGTTTCCGGTACCGTTTGAGGAAGCGCTGCACGTCTCCCACCCCGTCGCGGTAGACCCGCCTCATGTGGCTCGTCGCGTTTCTGTTCAAAGAAGCAGGTTCACGATACACGGCAAGTCCAAGACGGCCCTTGATGTTTTGGCCGCACATTTGCCGAAGCCTCGATTGTTGAAGCTGGTTGTTCCGAACGAAGCCGGAAAAGGGATTTTGAGGGACCTGGAGACGTGCGGAATCGTGGAAACCAGCATGTTCCCGGACCTCGAAGGTCTATCACGCGAACTGATAACAAAGTGGACGAAGATCAATTCTGCATGACAATGATGGCGATAGGTGTGGCGAGGAATTTGAATGGACTGGTTGAAATCGGTCATCGAATGGGCAGGAAAACATCTCCCCGTACCGATTGTGGCGTTCACGATTCTGGTAGTGTGTTCCGGACCGCTCTTCTTCTCGAAACTTCTAGGCATCCAGGTCGAGGCAGAGCAATACCGCTTCATTGAGATCATTTTGTTCTTGGGGGCGGCGGCTATCTTGGTTGCAATTGTTCTAGAGTATACCTGGAAGGCGATTACCGTGCATTTCCATCGGCGTTCGGTCGTACGGAATCTTAGCCAGACTGAGAAGGAAATGTGCCAGAAGCTGCTCGATGGCGGCGGATACAGCATAATGGACAATGTTGGGAATCCCGTCCTAGTCAATCTTCAAAGGCTCGGCGTCCTGCGAGATGACGTTCCACCCTGGCAGGATCGGACGGACAGGCCCCAACCTGTAAGCGGTTTTGTTATGCACGGATGGGCTCGCAACGCGGTTGCGAGGAAACTACGTTCCGATCTTGCGAAGCACTCAAAGAGATAAGCAAGCCAGTTGTCACGGGATGGTGACTTTCGGAGTCTCGGTTATCGGCTTGTTGTGGCTGGTTGGCCCGGTAGCCTGCTCAGATGGCTGGCATTCTCCTTCTATCGGGACACAGGGCGCGCGTTCGTGGCACGGCGGGGTTAACAACACACCCAGCTTCTTGGTTGTCGCATTCAGTGCGTTTCTAGGCGTTATAGTCTGTAAGCTAACAGGCAGGCTCGCTGCGCAAAAGAAATCTAACTCCCGGCGCTAGAGTGCTCACCGCTTTCTGTCTATTCTTGATGTCACATCGACTTTCCGTATCTGGTCTTTGAAGAACTCTCGTTCGCCAACGTAGCGAATCGTTTTTGGAAACGCACCGGTCTCTACGAATCTCTTATGGCTCTCGATATGGCCACGCCTGAATCCACGCTTGTACCGTTTCTCCGCGAGTTTTGCGATCTTCCGATGCAGGAACTCACGCAACTTAGCGCCACGTCCGCCTGGCCGTGGTCCCTGGTCCTCAATAAACTCCATGATTTCGGTGATCGTCTGATTCAATGACGCAGAAGCTCCGCCCGTGGAGTCGTCGCCCATGTGATATCCTCCGGCCGAAAAGTACCGAACGAACCCGGCTGTCAACTATGGATCAGCGGTGACCTCAGAACCCTAGCACAATCCGCCCGCTCGCTAGTCGTCACGGAACGAGTTTGGGATGATGTGCGGCAATCCATTTCTCGACGAGTTCTAGAAATGCTTGGGCCTCTGCAACAATCTCTTCCGCCTCGGTCTTAGTGGCCACGAGCGCGCGGTCGTAGTCAATCACATTTCTTTTTCGCCGGCAGGTTTCAAGGAAGTCTAGAGAGCGCGCGGCGGAGGGGCCCAGCGCAAGACGCGCCGCCTCGAACATCAGACGATGATGCCCTGGAGTGCCCGCGAGACGATACCCTGCGCTGGCGATGGCCATCTTGGCCGTTTGAAGGGCGGCGTTATATGCGGTTGCGAATCGGCGGTCGTCCGACAATTCCTGGACCGCCGCATCCGCCAGGTCCCTGGTGATGAGAGCACGGAGTGCATCCAGCTCCTTCTTGCTGGTGCTGTGGGTATGGACTTTATGCTCTGCGAGCAGTTTTTTCCAGCTCATTCGGGGAACCCATGAGTGTGATCACAGTACCTTTGGTTACGGACGATAGGAAGTGATCCCGGTCCCGCATCTTATCCCGGAATTCCTTTTCCGAGTAACGGGTAAGATTGATTTCGCGGCCGAACCTTCGTTCGATCCGCCGCAGAGTGGGAAGCAGATCCGCTGTGGCGACATCGCCAACCAGCAACAGATCGATGTCACTTTCCGAGGTTTCTTCGCCACGTGCCACCGAACCATAGATTGCGGCCCACCCAACCTTGTCCCGGAACCTTGCTAGCTCGGATTGCAACGCAGGAACGAGACCAGCCGTTCTTGAGAGCAGCCCACGAAGAGACTCGAAAATGGGGGATTCCACTTGTGCTTTGTAGTAGGTTCTTCTTCCCTCCTCTTTCCGGGCTAGAACACCGCCCTTTGTCAGTGAATCGAGCTCCCGTTGTAGGCTAGAGGGAGAAGTCCCGAGATGAGTAGCCAGTTCGGACAAGTACCACCATTTTTCTGGCGAAAGTAGCACCGCCGCTAGAAGCTTCTGGCGAATCTCGGGGAACAGCGCATCCAAGATGGGTGACCTACGCATAACACGTAAATATTTACGCATATCGCGTAAGTTGTCAACTCATTCTCCATGTCTATTTGCAAGTGCAGGTTGTTTCATCGCGAGATTCGGGACTTTCCGTGGTCTGCGGCTCTCTCGCGTCGCCGGTAGCTGCACTGCTTCGCACTGATTTTCCCGAACAAACCGTAAAGCTAGTACTCGGCGCGGCAGGTGACGCTAGTGAGGTACACCACGCTTAGTATCAAACGCGTCGAAAAGGTCGATATTGCCGCAAGCGCAGACGCCAAGGAAGATGTGCGACAGGACCTTGGGATGCCAAGGAAAGGCGAGTCCAGCCCGCGGGTGAAGTCGCCAAAGCATCTCTCTAGGAAGCACTAGAATACCCGATCTCGGCAAGGCGGGCATGGTCCCTTCTTGGTGGGCGCTCCCCCCTCCCGCTGTTCTCCCCCCGCGCAAGTCTCCGGACCCTTATCATCCAGGCGGGCAGCCAAGGTTATTTGGGAACCATCCTGTGTTGGGATGACATACTACATTTTGCGTTGACACCATGGGAATGATTAGTCTATCCTTTATAAGGATGGCGTATTCCTATTAGAGGATTATCTGAAGGAGAATCATCCGGTGTCACCATCTCAGAAGGTTCTTTACACCAAGCGCGAGGCAGCCCAGCTTTTATCGATTTCACTCCGAAGTCTCGACTACCTGATCGTCAGCCAGCAGCTACCCGCACGCCGAATCGGTCGGCGCGTGTTGGTTCATCGCGATTCAATCGAGCAGTTCGCTCGTCTCGATCACGTGTCCATCCGCACTTCGGAAGCCGCGAGCGCCTAGTAACAGTTATTCGGTGCCTTCGGCACCGGAATGGTTTTTGACACGTCACCCCTAGAAGGGTGCTGCATGGGAACCGGAAGTTCCCGTATGCGAACCAGCTGATCTTGCAGATGTTAGCTCGCGGAGGCCGTGCAAGCGACACTCAGGCGGTTTCCATAGCGTAACCATCTGATTTTGACGGACGACTTGGATTCTTTCGCGATGCTTGGTGAAGGCTAGATGAAGACAATTTCTCGAACGCGCTCTGTTGGAACCAAGGTCACTGAGGAAGAGTACGCTCAACTCCAAGCCTACGCTTCCGAAAATGGCCTGTCGGTCAGCGAGTGGTGCCGGTCCGTCCTTCTGGGGAGTATCAGAGTTCATGCCCCGAGCGACGCCGATAGAGTTCTTCTAGCCGAAGTTTTAGCGTTACGAGCAATCCTCCTGAATCTGCACTTTGCCGTGGCTCGGAGCGAAACGATCACTGCCGATGACATGCAAGCGATCATTGATCGAGCGGACCACAGCAAGGTAGCGAAAGCAGCCGAACGGCTGGCAATCGACTGCAAGGTGGAATCCTGATCAAAGTCCTCGCATATTTCTGGTAGTGCGAGCGGAGTCGAAGCAATGAAACAGAAGTGGGGGCGAGAGAGATATGCAGGTGTATGGCCGAGCAGGAAGCCATGGTGGACCATCGCAGCTGTCTTGGTATCGGTCCTAACCGGCTGCCTATTTGACCACTGGGCCTATGGGCGGAATTGGACAGCCCTACAAAGATACTACGCGCCGACATACGCCGAGACTGGGGATGTGCAGACGGCGCGAAGCGTTCGTACTTATGACGTTTTGGTTGTTGTGACGCGTACGGGCAGTCGCTTGGCGCAGGATGCCGACGTTATGGAGAATGGGGCACTATCCTTCGGCCTCACTAGCGAAGCCGTGAGGCAAGGCGAGTTGCGACTCGAATGGCGGCGCAAGGAGTATGAAAACGCTACGCTGCATGCGTTACTGCGAAATTGGATCTACCATGACCAGTCCTTGGATGCCTTCGTGACATCGGCATGGTGGGTAGGACTGGGTGTCTTTACAGTCGCGCTCTGGATAGCAGTTCCAAAGGACTTGGCGCGGGCTAGAGAGCGGAGAACCGGCCGCCGGCTGAAAGGGCCGGAGCTGGTGAGTGCCGCCCGGTTCAACCGACGAAATCGAGCTGACGGAGCAGGCTTCTTGCAACAGCAGAGAGTCGTCGAGAAGCTGATAGGCAAGAGACATTGGGTCCGACTACCTCGCACCGTCGAATCGAGCCACGTCCTAATCATGGGGGACACTGGCACAGGTAAGAGCGCTCTGATACGCCAGCTCCTGCTAGAAATCGAAAGTCGCGGTGAGACAGCCATCGTTTACGATCCAGCGCTTGAATATACGCCTCAATTCTTTTGTCCATCACGCGGCGATCTAATTCTGAATCCTCTGGACCAGCGTGCGCCTTACTGGACTCCAGGCGACGAACTGAGACATGACGCCGAAGCATTGACGTTGGCAACATCGCTCTTTCCCGACCGGCACAATGAAAATCCATTCTTTATCGAGGGCCCCCGGAAGATTTTTGCCCATCTACTCACATTTCGCCCGACGCCCGAGGAGTTGGTCTCGTGGATGTCACACCCAGAGGAGATAGACCGGCGGGTGAAAGGGACGGAATATGACGCCATCATCGACGCGCACTCGCCTCCTCAGCGGAACGGAGTCCTGGGCTCCCTGAACATGGTTGCAGATGCGCTGAAACTTCTTCCTTCCGAGAAGGAAACCACACAAAGCTGGAGCGCGCTTCAATGGTCTAAAGACCGACGGGGATGGCTCTTCCTAACGTCTACGCCTGAGACGAGAAAAAGACTCTTACCGTTGGTCAGTTTGTGGCTCGACACACTAGTCCTGCGGCTTATGAATCAGGTACGGCCAGATGTTCATCCCGTGTGGCTCGTTCTCGACGAATTAGCCAGCTTGCAACGCTTGCCACAATTGCATACCGCAATTACCGAGAATCGAAAATCGAACAACCCGGTTGTCCTCGGCTTCCAGGGACGTAGCCAACTTGAAAGTCGATACGGGCACGAAGCCGAAGCAATGCTCTCTCAGCCAGCCACGAAAATCTTTCTGCGCACAAGTGAGCCACGAGCAGCGAAATGGATTAGTGACACCATCGGCGAAGTGGAAACCGAACGACTGAAGGAAAGTCGATCAACCGCGCACAACCCACGGTATTCAGTCTCAAAGAGCTATACCTTGGACCGACAAGTCGAACCTCTGATCTTGCCGAGCGAGATTACAGGATTGGAACCACTGCACGGGTATCTGAAATGCGGAAATATGGTCGTGCGCATAACCTTTCCCTACATAGAACTACCGGAGAAACACCCGAGATTTGTCGAGCGACCCGTGACTGTGGATTCAAACGCAGAACCAAAAGAACCCGGCAAGCAGTTGAACGGCGCTGCCTCGAAGACCGCGCCGCAAGAAGTAAAAAAGACCTTTCGAGAGCAATTGGATCGGACTGAGCGCGGGCAGAGGCATTTTTTTGAGTAGACGACTATGCTGACGATCTCCAAGCCGCTGAGTGCTGGACAGGCGCGAACTTACCATGCGGACGAATTCGCAAATGCCAAAGACAACTACTATACAGAAGGGGAGCGAGTCGCAGGTGAATGGCATGGACGATTAGCTGAGCAATGGGGACTTAAGGGAGAGGTTCGAGAAGAACACTTCCACCGTCTCAGCGAAGGGCAACATCCCCACTCAGCCGAGCAACTGATCCGCCACCAGACCGCGCGGGAATATCTGACCGAACACGGCGAGAGAATCAAGACGATGGATCACCGTGCCGGTTGGGATGCTACGTTCTCCGCGCCAAAGAGTGTCTCTCTAACCGCTTTAGTTGGCGGTGATGAGCGCGTGCGCGAAGCCCACCGGCAGAGCGTCGCTATTGCCCTCGGAGAGATGGAGCAGTACGTTCAGGCCCGCCTGGGAAGCAATCTTTCCGCTGAGACTACCGGCAAGTGGGTAGCAGCCAAGTTTGAGCACGACAGCGCCCGTCCTGTAAACGGGTATGCCGCACCGCAGTTACATACCCATGTCGTGTTCTTTAACCTCACGGAAACCGCGAATGGAGAGATTCGCCCGTTACAACCACGGGAGCTCTACAAGACTCAGCAATACGCAACAGCCGTGTATCGCTCAGAATTGGCAGTCCGGCTCAAGCAAATGGGTTATGAGATCGAACGGGGTGAAAGTGGCCAGCCCGAAATCAGAGGGTACAGCAAGGAATATTTGAAGGCATCGAGTCCCCGCCGCCAACAGATTGAGGAACAACTGACAAAAGCAAATCAGCGGGGCGCGGGTGCTGCTCAGATTGCAGCCCATCAGACACGCGAAGGGAAACTCGACATTCCTCATGAGGAAATGCGCAAAATACACCAGGCTTTGGCCACACAGTTCGGTCATCAGCCGGAGAAGGTTGTCGAAGTGGCGCTGTCCCGAGGAAAACGGAGAGGCGAGGAACGCGTTGCTAACGTTGTCGGCCAGGCGGTGTCCTATTCGCGGGAAAGGAATTTCGAGCGCGAGGCCGTGTCGGAGGAGCGCGAGTTGTTGCGTGATGCGCTGAAGCGTTCGATGGGCCAGGCGACCCTCGGAGCAGTGAAAGCCGAGTTCGAAAGGCGCGTGCAATCCGGTGAATTCATCGGAATCAACAGCCGCACGCCAGGCCGCGCGTTCACCACAAGCGAAATGATCGGCTACGAGCGCCGGACAATCGAGGCCATGCGCGAAGGACAAAAGCAGCATGCGCCAATTGCTAGATCGGACGTAAGGAACGAGATTGAAACCCATCATCCTCACTTGAACGCGGTCCAGCGAGAAGCGGTAGAACAAATTGTATGGAGTCACGACAAGTTTATGGCCCTAGAGGGCGTCGCTGGCGCTGGGAAGACCACGTCTTTGGCAGCGATCCGCGAAATCGCAGAGCGGGGGGGCTACAAAGTTGAGGGATTCGCGCCGACGTCGCGGGCGGCGCAAAAACTCAGCGAGACCGGGATTGAGTCCAGCACACTGCAGCGGCACTTGGCATCCGCCAAAGAACAAGACGGCTCGTCAAAGCGGCTGTATGTTCTCGATGAATCCAGCCTGGCCTGCACTAAGCAAATGAACGATTTTTTCAATGGCCTTGAAGAAAGTGACCGCGTCCTGTTGGTCGGGGATACTCGACAACATCAGGCAGTTGAAGCAGGCCGCCCATACCAACAGCTGCGGCAGGCCGGGATAGAAACGGCCAAGCTCGATGAAATCGTACGCCAGAAAGACCCGGCGCTGAAGGAAGCCGTTCAGCAGCTCTCTCGTGGCTCGGTGAAGGAAGCCATGGAAGGGCTGACAGCGCAGGGCAGAATACACGAAATTGCGGATAACGATGAACGCCTGGGCGAAATCGCACGCGAGTACGCAAAGCAACCCGAGGGAACGCTAGTGGTGTCGCCGGACAACCAATCCCGCAGAGAAATAAATGGGGTGATCCATCGAACGATGCAACACACGGGTCACGTGGACACTTTGGAACAAAAACAAAACGTGTTGGTAGCAAGGCAGGAGATTACAGGAGCGGACCGGCGATGGGCAGCCCAATACGAATCCGGTGATGTGGTGCGCTACACAAAGGGTAGCAAGGTGCACGGAATCGCGCCCGGAGAATACACCCGAGTTGAACACGTGAACGAAAAAGAAAACCTGCTGACCGTCAAACACCAAAATGGCGAGCAAGTGAGCTATGACCCCCGCCGAGTGCAGGGTGTAACGCTGTACCGGGAGATGGAACGCACCTTCAGTAAGGGTGACCGCGTGCAGTTCACTGCTCCGTCCAGAGAACTTCACGTTGCCAATCGCGAAATGGGCACCATCGAGAGGATCGACAGCACTGGCGACCTGCAACTGCGCCTCGACTCCGGGCGGGCAGTCACATTTAACATTAGACAGAATCCACATCTCGACTATGGGTATGCGGTGACAAGTCATAGCAGCCAGGGCCAGACAGCCGACCGTGTACTCGTCCATGTGGACACCGAGCAGGCAGGCGAAAAACTCGTGAACCAGAGGTTGGCTTATGTCGCAATCTCGCGTGGCCGCTACGATGCTCAGATCTATACGAATGACGCATCGAAACTTGGCGAGGCCTTAAGTAGGGATATTTCAAAGACCGTTGCCCTAGAAGTCGATGCGAGTCTCAATCATGGAGGCAGTGAACAAACAGTCGCGAGGCAGATCGCGAGTTCGAATCCAGTGGCGCGACCAGCAGCGGAACGTGCCCAAGTGGCTGCTCACAGTAGCGGGGTATCGCAGACTTAGCCACCTGCCTTGGCACATTGAGTGCCGGGATCACTCCCCGCGCCCTTGACGATATTCACGACTGATCACATCTCACTTCGACGAACGTATTCTTTGAGCACTTCTTGGTGGCCCGTTTTCTCGTCGTATAGGGCGGCGTGATAGAGAATCACTCCGGAAACCACCGCAAAGCTCAGGGCAGTTTTGTCGTCGAAGCAAACACGGATGAAAATGAAGTCTTGTTCGTAGGTGGTCTCAACGTATTCGACGGTCTTCCCTTCCACACCAGCATATCGCGTACTCTTAAACGGCATATATCGGGCCCTCCCTGAGACACGATTAGTTGTTTTCACAGCTCTGGTGTCAGAAATAGGGCGGGTGATCGGTTTTCAGACCACATACTTCGTAAGCTCAGCGATTTCAGCTCGTTAAGCGGGTTTCATGGATCTACCAAGGGGATGTTTGGTGGTCGGACATGCGTGCAACCCCGACTAGGCGTGCCCTGCATGTCTCGTTGGCGGCCCCGATTTGTCCGTGCGACGCACACTTGGACACAATTCACCGACGGGACGTTCAGACAACTTCGTAATTTGCTGTTTGAAGTGGGCTGGAGCTAACGATAGATACCGATCGATGAGAGGGACGGTGAAGAGTCCCATATAGGCCGCGAGTTTCGGGAGCATCAACTCAACGTCCGTCCCGCGCTCATACCAATCGGCGATGCGGTGGACAGCAAACGTGTGACGCAAGTCTCGCAACGTTGGCTGGTAAGGTGATCCGTCTGTCCGCTTGATCGCTGAGATGCGGCGAATCCGGCGGAACGTCACATTCATCCTGTGTGTCCCTATCCTTCGACCCTCTTTGGTGGCGAACACGTAGTCGTCCGCAAATTTCTTATGCTGAGCGTATCTTCTTAACATCGCTAGCAAATCTGGTCCGATGGGAATCGTTCGCGGTGGACCCGTCCTGGCGGACAGCGTTAGGGTTCGGTTCTCCAAATCCAAATCTTTGCCGCGCAGAGCCAACGCCTCGCCTAAACCGATCCCGGTCCCGTAGAGCAAAATGATGAATGCGCGGAACGTCTCTGGACACACCATGCTGAGCTTTCGGTTCTGAATCTTTGCATTACGCACCATTTTCCTAATGTCGGAACGAGAAAAGATATATGGCGAAAACATTCGTTTTGTCTGACGCCGCGGTCTTGGCATCGGCAGACGATCTATCTCATGTTTCGCCATCCAATATAAGAAAAATGCCCTGAGTCGAGAGTAGCGACCTGTCCATGTCTGACGAAGTAAGTGGCCGCTGTTGAGGAATTTCGAGACGTGAGTGGTGCGCACCTTGGAAAGCGCTAATCGAGGATTCCTTCTCAAAAACATATGTAGCTCTTTGGCATTGTTTTCATAACGTCGGCCCATCAAACGTTTGCGAAAAACATATTCCTCAATTGCTTCCCTCAACTCCATAAGTCACGCAGTCTGAAGTCCGCTACCGATACCAGGTCTTTTGTCGAATGCTGAACGTAGTGGGCGACATACTTCGTGCTCGAATGTCCGAGTAAACTCGCTACCTTCGCAATAGGCGTGCCCACCTCCAGTAAATGAGTCGCACATGCATGACGGAGGGAATGGGCTCCGCGGTTGATGGACTTGATTCCGAGGCGATTCATGTGACTCTTCGTGACATAGTAGACGGATGCTTGTTGCATGCGCCGATATGGTCGTCTCAAAGTCAGGAATACTTCCGGGCAGGCACAGGCAGGGCGCTTGTTGTGTATGAATTCTTTTAAGGCGGATCGAACTTCTTTACACATGGGGAGGCGCTGCGTTAGATAGTTCTTGCCGCGACGCACCGTCAGGATGTTCTCCTTGAAGTCCACATCACTTAAACGAAGACCGATGATTTCATTGGTCCGAAGGGCGTAGATGGAGGCTAACAGCAGTATTGAGCTAGCTCGGCACTGTTTGAGGGTGTCGCCCCTAGCGCTGTCAAGCATTCTGCGAACATCAGTCCAGACAGGCCCTTTCGCGTATCTCACTCCGACAGGGATTCGGGGCCCGAAGATTCCATTGCTTACGTTGCCACGAACCCATCGGCAGCGCTCAACAAACCGGAAGAAAACTTGCAGCTCGTGAGCGCGCGTAGCAATCGTCCGACGCCCCGAACCAAGCGCAGAGAGGTAATCGAGGTATCGTTCGACGTGTGAGACTGAAACGCATCTCAGCCGAATTTCGCGCTCTGCAAGCCAGGAAAGAAATTTGTTTACGCTCCATATCCTGTTCTCGATAGTTCGCATCGCAAAACCTAACTCAATCTTCAGGTACCGAGCGAACAGCTTTACCCGCCTGTCCCGCGGTTCGTTCCATTTCTTGGGTTCTACTAACTTTCCGTGGAATCGCAGCCATCCTCTGGCATGTCGCAGGAAGGCTTTTCTCGATTGAGGGCCCCTGGTGGCGGATTGAGCACCTCGCTGCTGCCAGCGGACTGCTGCTCGTCGCAATTCCTCAAGTCTCGTCATTCTTAGCCGCCGGAGATGCAGACGCTTCACAACTTGAACGAGGTACGTTGACGCATCCCTTTGTTTGTGGCGACTCTTTCCCTGTTTTTCGAGATGTTCAAGGTAGGCTTCTCGCTGTGCCAAGAGAGGGGCGGCCTGATGTCTAGCTAGCGCAGATGATCGAAGAACAATTCGGCTCAGCATGGTGTCAAGGACGCACACGATACCCTGCACATAGACCCGATAGCCAGAAGCAATCGTTTCCAGCTTTTGCGTCATCGGCGAATCACAATCCGCTATCGCGAACGACGCGCCATTCTAATGGCGTCGTCATATCAAGGGATTCGATTTTACTTGACTCTACACACATAACGTAATACGGTGTCCTGCAAAAGGAGGTCGCCTAGGAATACCCCATGACTTTAATTGAGCATGTTGGGCAACGAATTCGAGAATTCCGCACGACCTACGGCGGTGGAGCAGGCATTTCGCAAGATGCCCTAGCCAAGGCACTGGGTATCGCGAGCAATACGGTTTCTCGTTGGGAAACCGGAACGTACCAACCGGGCCTTGAGGATATTGACAGGCTTGCGACATTCTTCGGCAAATCCATTTATGACTTCTTTCCACGGGGACAAATCGACAGCGACCGTGATCAAAGGATCGACGCCCTCTTGCGGACCGCCAAACAGCTCAGCGACGAAGACGTTGAGGAATTGAGGAGATATGCGGAATATCGGCGCGCCAGGCAGGTCTATACGAAGCGCCCTCCGGGTCGCAAAGCGAAGAAGTGAAAGAAGTGAGAGACACGGGCTACTACTATGACATGCGAGAGTTGGCACTTGAGGTGCGGGCACGTCACGGAATCGAAGGGCCATACGTTTCGATGCGTGACTTGTGGCGAATCTATCGCACCGAGGGCATCGAGCAACTGGATTTCCGGCGCGGTTTCAGGGACTTGAGAGGCGCGTACTTCAACGATGATTGCGGAGTTACTGTCATGCTCGCAGGAGGATTGCCCGACGAGCCCACAATATTCACTATGGCCCATGAGCTAAAACATCATCTGGTCGATTCCAAGACAGGGGCTCTCTTGTGCGGGGCGAATGAACAAACACGGCGCGTTGAGATCGGTGCAGAAGTGTTTGCCGCCGAGTTGATTTACCCCGAAAAGGATTTCGTGTACGACCTCTTTCGACTGTTGCGCGGAATGCCAAAGAAAATCACGCGCGAGTCGCTCGTGGAGCTAAAACGCAGGACGCGCACAACCTTGAGTTACACCGCTCTGGCGAAACGCGCGGTGTTACTCCGACTGGCTGACGAAGGAGCTCTCCGAGGCGTTCGCCGGTGAGCGTTGGAACTTAGCGCAGCGCAAGAAGCCCCTGAGGATCACAAGAGTTACTCGTTGAGTGAGAAAAGCTGTGAGCCTGTTCAAGCGAAACAAAATATGGTGGACTGATTTTTCCGTGAACGGCGTGCGTTACCGCCAATCCCTCGATACAACGGATTGGCGCGAAGCGCAGGCCTCTGAGAAGAATCTCATTGCCGACGCCAGCACCGGCAAATTGGCTCCGGCCAGCAAGCAATTTTCTCGCCTCGCATTCTGTGAAGCAGCTGATCGCCATTTAGAGAGTCGGCGCTTGGAGCTATCCCCCCGGACCTTCAAAAAGGAGCAGCAACTTCTAGTTGAGCCGCGCCGCTTTTTCGCCGCTAACCGGGTGATGCTAATCGGCTCGGAAAACCTACTTGCATACCGGGAGTTGCGAGCCAAGAAGGGAGCCGGTCCTTCCTACATCAACATGGAGATGGGAGCAATTAGGCGAATTCTGAAACGAGCCAAGCGATGGCACCTAGTCGCCGAAGATCTCAGGCCCCTAAAGGAACGTCGCTCAGTTGGTCGTGTCCTAACCCAGGAGGAAAAGGTACGACTTCTAAAAATGGCGGAGACCAAACCAGAATGGCTTAGTGTACGGCTTGCTCAGGCTATCGCACTAAACACCACGATGCGAGGGTGTGAGATCAAGGGGCTTCGTTGGCGAGATGTTGATCTGATTGGCCGATTCCTAACCATTCGACGCGAGACGACCAAAACAGACGCGGGCGAGCGCGTGATCCCTCTGAATACTAACGCCATGGCAGCCATTGTCGAGCTATATCATCGAGCATCTAATCTGGGGGAAGTAAACCCCAGCCATTATTTGTTTCCAGCCTGCGAAAACAGCAAGATTGACCCAACGCGGCCCCAAACGACTTGGCGCACAGCCTGGCGTCGTCTGACGCGGGCGATTCAATGTCCGGCATGTGCCCTACAACAAGACCCCGGCGATACCTGCCAGAACGAAATCTGCAAGGCCGACATTCGGGATGTGAAGAGCCCGACGGCCGGGCTTCGCTTTCACGATCTGCGCCACCACGCAATCACCGAGCTTGCTGAGTCCCAGGCCAGCGATCAAATAGTGATGGCTATAGCAGGCCATGTCTCGCCGAAGATGCTGGCCCACTATTCTCACGTTCGCATGGAGGCTAAGCGGAAGGCGTTGGAAGCACTATCGGACGCCAATTCGGAAAGAGGTTATGGCACAAACAGCGACACAAATACCGCGCCGACTATAATTCCTCATCCGCAAGTTATTGAAATGAATGGTAGGCCCGTGCGGGCTCGAACCGCAGACCTCCACCGTGTCAAGGTGGCGCTCTAGCCAACTGAGCTACGGGCCTACTGACCGCCGATCATCTTAGCATAGCGGCTGGAACCAGTGGATGTTCGGCGGACACTGGGAAGATCCTCTGATGTATTGCAAATGCCGCCTCCATGGGTCGGCGATGCGCGCGCCTATTCTCCTCAGCCGATGGTGAACACGGTCGCCAAATAGGGCGACGAAATCACCTAAGCCACGAAACGATAGCCCACCCCGCGCACTGTCAGGAGGTGGCGTGGTTTCGACGGGTCTTTTTCTATATAGCGTCGCAGGCGGACAATGAAGTTGTCGATAGCCCGCGTATCGGTGTCTTCGCGCAAGCCCCAGACGTCTTCCAAAATCGACTTCCGAGACACAGTCCGTCCGCTATTACTCACTAAATGCCGCAGCAGCTTCGCCTCCATCAGTGTCAGTTGGATCGCGGTGCCACCCGTTCGCAACTCGAGCGTCCCGAAGTCGATCGTCCGGCCGTCAAACGAGAACCCCTCTTCGAAGGCGCCTCTGTCCGCATTTGCGCCATGTTTCTCGGCCCCGACTGTTTCGCGCATCGAATCAGCGGTGTCCGCAAGCCAAGCGCTTCGCCGCAGAAGTCCCTGAAGCCGCGCCAGGAATATGGGCAACTCAAACGGCTTCGGAAGATAATCGTCAGCTCCAGCAGCGAATCCCGCGAGGACATCTTCAGGACGCCCTCGCGCCGTCAGCATAAGCACCGGGATATAGTTCCTCGCTTTGCGCAATTTGGTCGCAACGGCAAATCCGTCCATTCCAGGAAGCATCACGTCCAGCACCACAGCGTCGAATCTGTCCTTCGCCCTTAGCAAACGTCCGATCGCCGACTCCCCGTCGCCGGCTACCTCCACTGAATGCCCTTCCGCTTCGATATTAAACCGCAGCCCCTCCGCTAAATGGGCTTCGTCTTCGACAATCAGCACGCGGCTCATCCTTGGCTCCGAGGCAGCTCGAGTGTAATCGTCGTGCCACGCGTTTCGCCCGCGCTCTCCGCGAACACCTTGCCACCATGCGCGCGCGCCACCGCGCGGACAATAAACAACCCCAAGCCCGTGCCCTTTACCTGCGAAATGGGGCGGCGCGGCACACGGTAAAATCTCTTGAAAATTCGTTTCAGCTCGCCGGCCGGAATTCCCATGCCCGTGTCGCGCACCCGCAGCACCACGCGTTTATCGTCGGGCACATCAAGCCGAACCGAAATATCCACATCTTTGCCGGAGTATTTAATGGCGTTGTCGAGGATATTCGAAATCGCAGTTCGAAGCTCATCGGTGTCGCCGTAGATTTTGATGGCCCCGTCGTCCGATTCCTGCCATTTCAATGTTCCGTTTTCCAGATGATGCCGCGACCTGGCCAAGTCAATGCATTCCTGGACCAAGCGGCTAAAATCAATTTCCGTTCCATTTCTCGACGTTCGCTTGTATCCAACTGAGCCCGCCTTAAGCACCTGGTCTACCGTTCCGCGTAGACGGTCGGTGTCCTCCAGCATCGATTGGTAAAACTGCTGGCGCTGGGCTTGGTCCACGTCTCGCCGCTGCAAGGTCTCCAGGTAGAGCCGGATCGACGTAATGGGCGTCTTCAGTTCGTGTGTAACGGCATTAATGAAACTATCGTGATGTTCGTTCCTGCGAATCTCGCGCACCAGAAAAGTCGTATTGAGGATCAGGCCGAGAATGATTGCGACGAATACGATCACCCCAAAAAAGAACAAAACTCCTTCGCGCCAGTTGAGCACTATCCAGCTAACGTTGAGCGCTACCGCCAGCACCACCAGACAAATGCCCAGAATTAAGAAGAAGGCAATCTTTTTTCGCCGCCCGGAGAGTCGCATATCTCTTTAGGGAGATTGTACAGCGGTAGGTGAGCAGATTCTCGCGAAGAAATTTTTCGGCGCCGCCGGATCCCGCGTTCGTTCAACCTGGCGTCTTAGGAAGCAACAAACGGACTCTTACACAGAGACCAAATCGCTCTGAGCTTCCGCCGGAACGATTTCGGTTGTGGAAACGTCCTTCAAGAGCTGTTTCGCCGGCAGCTTGGTGCGGTATATGTCTCGCGCCAAGCCGAGCTTGCTGAGTGTCCAGATCCCGTACCAGTTGAGGTCCACTTCGTACCACGCGAGGCCGTGCCGCGCGGAAGTCGGATGTGCATGGTGATTATTGTGCCAGCCTTCGCCCCATGAGAGCACCGCCACCCACCAGCTATTGGTGGATAGATCGCGCGTCTTAAAACGGCGCGTACCCCATGAGTGCGTCGCCGAATTCACCAGCCAGGTCGAATGCAGTCCCACTACCGTGCGCAGGAAGATGCCCCATAGCAAGAACGGAAGCCCGCCGATTGCCAGCAAGATCCCTCCCAGCGCGATGATGGGCACATAGTGGTATTTCGTGATCCAAACGTGAAATTTATCCTTCGCCAGGTCGGGAACGTAGCGCGCGAGCGTCGTAGTGTCGTGATGCATCGACTTGCCCATCAGGATCCAACCCATATGGGCCCACCACTTCCCATCCACAGGCGAGTGCGGATCGCCTTCCTTGTCGGAGTGTTGGTGGTGGATGCGATGCGTTGCTACCCAGAAAATCGGCCCGCCTTCCAGGGCCAAAACGGCGCAAGTTGTCAGGAAATACTCAAGCCACTTGGGAGTTTTGTAACCCCGATGCGTCAGCAGCCGGTGATAGCCCATGCCGATCCCCGGACTGCCGGTGACCCAGTGAAGAAACAACGCGACAAGAAAAGCCGGCCAAGTAAAGAAGAATAGTGCCGCCACCGCCCCCACGTGAAACAGCGTCATGAAACTAGCAGTAACCCAATTGATCTCGTCGTCAGCGGCAGCGCTTTTCCCTAGGTCGGCGATTGTCATAGGTCCCTTGTATTTATCTGGATTGATTCTTTTTTCGCCTTGCGAGATTACGTTATCAGGATCGCAAGAAACCATCTGTAATAGTTCTGTAATACCAGGCAAACGCCTTCTATCAGTAACGCAGACTGTCCTTTGGGCCAGGGTGCACGTCTAGTCGCTGATGCCCGTCGATTCGCAACGAAGCCGGAAGTCGCTAAATGCGGTGCCGAGTGTGTACGATTTCTGGACTCAGCCTTTCGCCGGATCAGCACGTTCCGCGGCTTGTTATTCCTCACGCTTTCTCGGATAATCGAATCTCCTCCGAGCCTTTCCGCGCTCCGGCGCTATGGTGCAACGGTTAGCACGCGGCCCTTTCAAGGCTGAAATACGGGTTCGATTCCCGTTAGCGCTACCAATCCCTTCCTTGTTAACTGGGCGCAGCGCCTGGCCTGGAGCGCACCATCTGAGATTGCTTGACACACGGACGAAGTCTGTAGTATTTGCTGCACAGGGTATTAGGGTCCAGTGGTGGTGGGATTACGGTGGAGGGGGTACCATGGCAAGTTCTGCGAAGTACTTCAAGTATTTCTCCGCGTGTGTACTGAGCCTATTCCTTCTCGTAGTGGGAGTGAATCGCCTTGCGGCGCAGGTCGAGACCGCAACTATCTCGGGCACAGCAACTGACAGTTCAGGCGCGACACTCGTCGACGCAGCCGTCCAGGCTAGAAATGTGGAAACGAACGTCACCCAGTCCACCGTAACGGATCCCGCAGGCCGCTATAGAATTCCCGATCTGCCGATCGGCAACTACGACGTGCAGGCTTCTCTCTCGGGCTTCCAGACCGTCGTGCACAAAAGCATCACACTCACGGTTGGTGCCAACCTCCTCGTCGATTTCTCGCTGCCCGTCGGGCAAGTGTCGCAGACCGTCAGCGTGGAAGGTGAAGTTTCCAGGGTTGAAACGCAGACTGCCGCCGTCTCATCCCTGGTAACATCGCAGCAGATGAGCCAGTTGCCTTTGAACGGCCGCAATTTCGAGCAGCTTCTTTCGCTCGCACCCGGTGTTCTCACCGTAAAACAGGCCTTCGTAACTGGCGGTGCTGGCGGGATATCTTCGGGATTCTACGGACCCTCGGACACCTACTCGGTTGCTGGGTCCAGGCCCGTCGGGCAAGTCTTCCTGCTCGACAATCAAGACCTACAGGGCTATTGGCAGAAGGGAGCGGGTGCCTCAATCACAGGCAATTCCCTGGGCGTCGACGCCATTCAGGAGTTTCAGTTGCTCACCAATACGTACAGCGCACAATTCGGGGGGACTGGCGCGGCGATGAATGCCGTAAGCAAGTCTGGAACCAACGATTTTCACGGTTCCGCTTACGAATATTTGCGCAACAGCGCGCTCGACGCGCGCAATTTCTTTGATGGATCGAAAATCCCGCCCTTCCGCAGGAACCAGTTTGGTGGCAGTGTGGGCGGCCCCGTCAAGAAGGACAAGGCCTTCTTTTTCGTCAATTACGAGGGCCTTCGGTCAGCCCTGGGCATTACCGGGAATCAGTTTGTTCCGGATGCTTTGTCTCGCACGGGGATGGTTCCGTGCAACACAGTTGCAGGGCAGACGCCGGCCACCTGCGCCAGCGGCCAGCGGATTTCTGTGCCTGTCAGTCCGAACGTCACGCCCTATCTCAACGTCTACCCGGCACCACTCCCGGGAGCGACTGAACAGATCGTGGCTGCTGGTCCGTTCACAGGCTATCCCAGCGGGAACGCACTCTTCCCAATCATCGCGAATCAACCTACCAGCGAGAATTACATCTTAGGGCGCATGGACTATACGCTCGGCTCGAAAGACTCCTTGTTTGGGCGGTACATTTCCGACACGGCCTACCTTCTCCTGCCCGCTCCCTTCTCTAACTTGGCCAACTGGCCGGCAGCTTTTCATGGCGGCGACCAGTTTTTCACCGTCGAGGAAAAGCACATTGTTTCGGCTACGTCAATCAACGAGATTCGCTTCAGCTTCTCGCGAACCAATGAACGCTCGGATCAGAATTTCTTGTCGGATCCGGCCACTGATCCTTTGCAGTTCTACCTAGGAGCGCCGAGTTACACTCCAGGGGATCGCGAGGATGGCAACCTCATCGTTGCCGGCGGCACCTCCAACGTCGGCCCGGGCCCAACGGCGCGCTGGCACCTGATTCAGAACAAATTCACCGGAGGGGACGATTTCTTTGGGAGCCACGGCGCCCACAGTCTCAAGGTTGGCGTGTCCGTATCCAGAGTTCAAGACAACATCGCCGTGGGCCGGGAGGGCGGGATATTCGTTTTTGGCAGCCTCCCAGGCTTTCTGGCAGCGACCCCCGTCCAATTCCAGGGCGAAGTCAATCCGCATCCGGGTTTCACCAGGACGCGTTACTCTCGCGAGATTCAGGTCTTCCCGTACATCCAGGACGATTGGAAGATCAGGTCGAACCTCACACTCAATATCGGTCTGCGGTATGATTTTGAGACCAACCCGGTCTGCGTAACTGAACCGTGCAACGCAATTCTGAATCCGTTGTCTTCGCCCACCTTCACGCAGGTACATCACGTTCTTCAGTCGAACCCGGACCTATTCAATTGGGATCCCCGCGTCGGTCTGGCGTGGGACCCTTTCTCGGATCATAAGACGTCGATCCGCGCGGGCTTCGGGATGTTTCACGAGCCAATCGCCGGACGCACGTACCTCAACGCATACTCTCAGAATCCCCCGTCCCAGACTGTCGTACTCGCCGGGCCTCCCGCGGTTACACTCTTCCCGCATCCGGCATCATGTGGACCGCCGGGTTCGGCATGCCTGACTCCACCGTTCGGCACGGTCTATGGACTCGACTACAGGTCCAATGTTGCCCCGTACGAAATGCAGTACAACCTCACCGTTCAGCGTGATGTTGGGCACGGTATGGTCGCCTCGCTCGGCTATGTCGGCGCGCAAGGCGTCCACCTGTATGCCCCGCGAAATCTGAACACTCCGACGGTGGTCAACGCCTCGGGGAGTCCTGTCTCCAACTCCTGCACGAGCCCCTCGTGCTTCTTTAAGGGTCCTGTGCCAAACCCCGCTTTCAGCGGTTTGGACGACGCCGCTCCCACCAGCCATTCGACCTACAATGGTTTGGTGGCGAGCCTTACCCGCCAGATCAGCCGGAACTTCCAAGGCCAGGTGTCATACACCTACTCGAGGTGCATCGACAATGGTTCCGCCAGTTCTGGTCTCGAGCAAGCCTCTGCCGAAATTCTGGACGCCTACAATCAGGGCTTCGATCGTGGTCCGTGCCTCTTCAACGTCACGCACGCATTGCGGGTCAACAGCGTCTATCACCTGCCGTTCAATGGCAACCGCTTGGTTTCCGGCTGGCAGATCAGCGAAATTTTGAGTGCCTCCACGGGATATCCCATCAACATCACGAACGGGCTGCTTCCCCAAGTGGCAAACACCGGCGGCATAACAGCCGATCGCCCCAATTACTCCGGCGCACCGGGGTGCCATCCGTCTCAGATAACGGATACGATTAATGCTCAGCAAAGAACCGTGCAGTGGTTCAACCCGGCGTGCTACGCGGTTCAACCGTTCGCTACGCTCGGCAACGTTCGAAGGGATTCTTTAATCGGTCCGGGCCTCTTGGACCTTGACTTCTCCGTAATCAAGCAGACGAGGATTACGGAAAAGTTGAATACCGAATTCCGGGCGGAATTCTTTAACATCATCAATCATACGAATCTCGGACAGGCGAACGGCGGCATTTTCTCTGGAGCGGGCGGAGCGGGGGCAGCCGCCGGTTCCTTCATCGCGGGGAATGCAGGTCTAATCACGGCCACATCCACCACCTCGCGCCAAATACAATTCGCCCTGAAGCTGATCTTCTAAGGGCCACCTTATTGGCTTGCAACGGGCGCAGCGTACACTGGGCCGAGTTGGCCGATGCAAAAACGCCCATCGAGCCATCTCTGCTGCTGCTCGAAAGCCTGCACAAACGCTGGGTGCTGCTCCTGGATTCGCTCACGCCCTCCGAGTGGCAGCGCAAGTTTCACCATCCCGAGCGCGGCACCGTGACTCTCGAAAATAATTTACAGCTGTATGCCTGGCACGGCCGCCACCACGTCGCACATATCACCGCACTTCGCGAACGCAACAACTGCCGCTAATCAAACCCGCCCGAAGCCATATGTGGAGGGCGGGAGCTTTCTATTTCGAGTCAATGCGGCCCCAGCTCGGCAATGTTCTTCGGCCCAGCAACGCCTCGGCGGCCCACGCTCCAAGATAGACTGACAGCGCCACGCCGTGCCCCGCAAAAATGCCGAGTACAATTCCATCTTTGCTCTTCGGATGATGTGCAAAGACGGGGCGGAAATCTTGGCGGAAGGCTATCGGGCCGCCCCATTTGTGCGTGAAACGCGCTTTGGCAAGCGCGGGATGCAGCGCGTGAACGCGTTTTTCAAACGAAGCAAACATTTCCGCCGCTCGCCCCTTCGAAACATCCACGTCCTCAAGTTCACCTGAATTCGGCGCGTCCACCAACCCCGCTCCCCAGACAATCGACCGATCAGCGCATACGCGCCCCCACAAATACGGAAAATCGATCGTATAGAAAGGCTTTCGCGCTCCGAGCCCGATTTTTTTCAGGTCTTTCTCGGTCATCGGAGCAGTCCGCGCCGCAAGAGTAAGTTTCGGTTGTACGGCAGACTTGCCCAGCCCGGAAATCTCGAGCGAAAGGGCGTTCGTCGCCAGGAGAATTTTCTTGGCGCGCAAGCGGCTGCGGGCAAGGTGCAGCGTGGGTGGATAAGTCCATTCGATTTTGTGAACCCCGCAATTTTCGGCGATGAACGCTCCCGAGCGGACGGCGGCGCGTGCGAGTCCGCTGACCTGTTTTCCCGGATCGAGCGTGCCGCCAGGAACTGTTCCGGTTACGCGGATCTCCCGAGAATCGAAGTCGTGCCACTGAATTGGGGACCGACTTTTAAGAGGCCGCGCGTTGTCCGATTGTTTGGCGTGATCGCTGTGAGCAATTTCCCACGCCCCGGGGAGTAGAAGATCGGACTCGACGCGGAGTCTGCGGAGAATCTGTTTTAGTCCGGCGAGAACGTCGCCGAGTCCAGGCAAATCGCCTGCGGCGGATTCGCTGAGGACCAAGCCTCCGGTCCGTCCGCTGGCGCCGTTTCCGATGCGTCCCGCTTCGAGGACAACCACCGATTTCTTGGGAGCCAGGATGCGCAACCAAGCCGCGGCGGCAAGACCGGCAAAGCCTGCGCCCACGACTGCAAAATCCACCGTGGAAGGAAGTGAAAGCTTCGACGGCGTGAAGCTAATTTTCCAGGGTGGAACACCCCAAAGATCGCGCGCGTGCGAGCGGGACATAGCAGAGGTCGGATGCAGCAAGGGAGATTCGGAGTCAGCGGTTGACGTGGAAAGGTTGGAGGCCACAACCCTTCGCTCTCGCTCGCCTAAAAAATGCTTTCCGTCCAATCCTGCAGCGTGTGCTTCACGTGGCCCATGAACTGATGGGCGATGGCGCCGTCGACCGCGCGATGATCGTAGGAAAGCGTCAGATACACCATCGAGCGGATGGCGATCGCATCGTCGATTACTACCGGGCGCTTTTCAATCGTGCCGAGTCCGAGAATTGCCACGTTCGGCTGATTGATCACCGGCAGCCCGAACAATCCGCCGAAGACGCCGGGATTCGTGATCGAAAAAGTGCTCTCGGTTACTTCCTCGGGCTTCAGTTTTTTTGATCGGGCTCGCTCGGCCAAGTCGGTGACAGCGCGCGCGAGACCAAAAAAGTTTTTCTCTTCGGCGTTCTTGATAACGGGAACGATCAACCCCCAATCGAGCGCCACCGCGATGCCGATATTGCATTCTTTGTGCAAAACAATGTTCGTGCCGTCGACCGACGAGTTGACGGTCGGAAAAGCACGCAGCCCTTCCACCGCGGCGCGGATGAAAAACGGCATGAAGGTCAGCTTGGTTCCCGATTCCTTTTCGAATTTGTCTTTCGCGTTCGCGCGCAGCTTGGCGATACCGGTGACGTCCGCTTCTTCCACCGAGTAGACGTGCGGCGAAACGCGCTTCGAAAGCACCATGTGCTCGGCGATCTTCTGCCGCATGTTGGACATGGGCTGCACTTCGTAGTGGCCGAAGTAAATGCGTTCGCGCGGTACGCCGACCTCAAGTGCAGGGCGCGACGGTGCGCCCGAAGGCGCGGCGGCTGGCGCAGCAGATGTGGTCGCACCACCCTCAGCAGCCGCCAGGATGTCGCGCTTGCTCACGCGACCGCCTGCGCCCGTTCCCGATACCTGGGCGAGGTCGATTTGATTTTCGCGGGCGATCCGCCGAACAAGCGGTGAGCTGCGGATCTTGTCACCGCCATTATGCCGCGAGGGTTGCGCAGGAGTTGGAACCGCAGCCGGGGCAGGCGCTTTCGGAGGAACGGGAGCCGCAGCCGGAGCCGGCGCTGGCTTCGAAGCCCCAGACTTCTCGGCCGCCGCCGGTGCTGCGCTTGCGGAAGGGGGCGCGGAACTCGGCTTCGCGGGCGGAGCCGCCGCTGCCGCCGGTTGGCTCGGCGCACCCGCTACGTCAATCAGGGCCACAACCGTCTGAATTGGGACGGTTTGGCCCTCGCTTACCTTGATCTCCTTTAGCACGCCCGCGGACGGGGACGGAATTTCGGCATCGACCTTGTCGGTTGAGATTTCGAAGAGCGGCTCGTCGCGCTCTATTTTGTCACCGGGCTTTTTCAGCCATTTGGTGATAGTGCCTTCGAAGATGCTTTCACCCATCTGAGGCATGATGACGTCAACAGCCATGACTAATCCTCCGATAAACCTTGGACCTCTCGGTCCAACACCGACCGAAAGCCTTGAAGCTTCGGGCGGGCCTCGGGAAACTGTGACGGGTAGCGGGTATCCCGATCTTTTGTTTTCAACAATTTACGGTGGTTTCTACTCGGCAGCACTGTCGAGCAGAATTATCGCCGTCCTAACGTCTCGGGCCCGTCTCGGATTTTCGAATAGTGCCAGCGGACCGACCCGGCCGACGCTAACTATGAACCGATCTTCTCAGCTCCATCTTAATGCACGAAGGGAGAAGTGCAAGTAGGAAGGTGTGTGGACTTTTTGGACTCAGGCGGGACTCAGACATTCCTCATGCCAGACACCCGGAATTCCTTCGAGGGTGTAAATCTCATCGCCGCCGTGGAAGAACTCGATGTTCTTAACCTTGGCAACCTGCCCCGCGTATTCGACCTGCTCGGGCTCCAGTTCGTTGTGATACTGACCAGCCTCAAGAAAGCTCTCCAAGAAAGCGCGGTCCGCGATGCGAACCTCGGACCCGACTTCGAACTCGGCTTTATTCAACCCCTTCGTTTTTCCCAAGGCGCAATACCTGCTTTCTTCCCGATTAGACTCTGTGTGTCGATAGTTGGATACATTGATCGTATACCGCGGAGACCTTCGCCCGCTTCTAGACGACCGCTAGTATTTTGCCAATTCCCGGGCTGCGGCGGCAACTTTTTCGGCGTTGGGCAGAAAACGCTCCTCGAGTGGCGGAGCGTAGGGCACCGGCGTATCAAGCGCGGTGACGCGCGTGATGGGCCCGTCCAAATCCGTGAAAGCACTCTCACATACTATGGCGGCGATTTCCCCGGCGATGCCACCGGTACGCGTGTCTTCGTGAACGATCAGCAGCTTATTCGTCTTCTTCACGGAAGCCAGAATGGCGTCGCGATCCAGAGGCAGAAGCGTCCGCAGATCGATCACTTCCGCTTTGATTCCCTCGCGCGCGAGCTGCTGGGCCGCGTCCAGCGTGGGCAGCATCATGGCCGCATAACTCAGAATGGTGAGATCCTTTCCTTCGCGGCGGACCACGGCTTTGCCGATCGGAACGGTGTATTCCTCGGAGGGCAATTCTTCCTTGAGCCTTCGATAAAGAAATTTGTGCTCGAAGAACAAGACCGGATTGTTATCCCGAATAGCGGACTTGAGCAGGCCCTTGGCATCGTAAGCCGTGGAAGGATACACAACCTTCAATCCCGGGGTGTGCACGAAATACATTTCCGGGTTCGCGGAATGAAACGGGCCGCCGTGAACGCCGCCGCCGGAAGGTCCGCGAACGACCATGGGTACCGGGGCACCCCAACGGTAATGAGATTTAGCGACGAAGTTCGTGACCTGATTGAAGCAGCAGGCGATGAAGTCGATGAACTGCATTTCGACCACCGGGCGCAATCCCAGATAGCTCATGCCGCAAGCCGCGCCGACGATGGCGGTCTCGCTGATGGGCGTTTCGATCACGCGCTGGTGACCGAACCTGGCGAGTAAGCCCTCGGTGGCTTTGAATGCGCCGCCATAGACGCCAATATCCTCGCCGAGAGTCACCACCGCCGGATCGCGGTCCATCTCTTCAAAGAGCGCCTGGCGGATGGCTTCGAGCATGGTGATTTCAGGCATCGCTAGCGCCTCCGCCGTTTGTGAGGCTTCGGGTGGCGAGGTGGGCGCTCGGCAACTTTGTCGCGGCGCTCGAGTTCGACCGAACGGTCCTTGGGACCGCGACCGAAGGGAACGCGCAACGGGACTTGCTTGACGACCTCGGGTTCATCTACTGGAGTCTCGGCGATCGCGGTGCCGGGGCTAAAAGTGCTCTCTTTTCCAGAGGACTGCGCGACCGCTCCTTGACGGGGAGCGTGCTGGTTTCCAGGCTGGAGTGCCGGCGCAGGCGCGGGTGCTGTTGCTGACCCGCCCTTGAACCCGCCGAAGTCGGCGACTTTCCACACCGCTTCTTCGCTCGATGCGGGCGGCATCACTTCTTTTTTCGGCCGGCGCCAATCGGCTTCGATCATGTGGCAGCCTTCGCAGTAGGCTCCCTGTTCCGCCAGTTCCGGCGGTGGCATCGGCGATTCCTCGGCAAACTTTTGATCTTCGTCGAGTTCGCGCTCAATCCGGGCATCGAGCGCCGATTTCTTCTCCGCATCCAAAAGATGATGCTCCGTAAGATAGGTCTCGTAGCGCGCGATAGGATCTTGCGTTTTCCAGTAATCCATCATGGCTTTGGGGACGTATTCGGCCGCGTCATGTTGCGCGTGGCCTTTCATGCGCATGGTTTTCACCTCGATTACGCACGGGCCGCGGCCGGCACGGCACTGATCCACCGCACTTTTCGTGGCATGGTACACAGCGATCACGTCGTTGCCATCCACGCTTGTGCCGGCGATGCCGTACGCGACCGCGCGGTCCGCAAGATTTTTGAGCGGCACCTGCCGCGCAACGGGCGTCGAATAGGCCCACTGGTTATTTTCAATTATCAGGACGAACGGCGCGCGCTGCTGGGCCGCCAGATTCAGGCCTTCGTGAAATGCGCCAGTGGAGCTGCCGCCGTCGCCAATCCAGGTCATCGCGACGATATTCTGCCCGAGGTAGCGGCCAGCCATGGCCACACCGGTCATCACTGGAATCAGGTCGCCCAGCATCGAGATCGGTGAAACCACGTGGCGCGTCTTTAGATCACCAAAGTGGCTCGTGCCGTCCTTGCCCTGCGTGGGCGAGGTGTATTTCGCCATGTGCTGGGTGAAAATGTCACGGGGCTTGAAGCCTTTGACGAGTAACGAGCCGATATTGCGGATCATGGGCGCCAGCCAATCGCGGGGCTCGAGCGCGTAGGCCGTGCCAATGGAAATCGCTTCCTGGCCGAGGCTCGAATAGACGCCGCCCACGATTTTGTTTTGGCGAAAGAGTTTCACGAGGCGGTCTTCCAGCCGGCGATTGAGCAGCATGTAGTAGTAGAGATCGAGGTATTGGTCGTGGGTCAGCTTGTCGGCTGATTGCATTATGGCAGTGTCGATCAATTCTCTCTCCAAACGCTCAGATGGGCGAGGCCAAAACGTGCGAATAAGCGGCCCTTCGATCGAAAAGCAAGAATGCCGGGCTGAAGTACCCGGCGCTACGTTTAAACCTTACACCGCACCGCCAGGGCCGGCGTGTCGCGTTGGGCCTCGATACCACCGAAAAGCAAGAATGCGGGGCTGAGGCCCCGGCGCTACATTGAACCTTACACCGCCGCTGTTGCCAGGTTGGAGCGTGACACTTCGACTAGCTCTTGGATACCAACCTTCTTTATGTCAACTCCGAAGACCGCGGCGAAGTGGACGATCATGCGATCGCGAACATCGTCGATCGCGATGGAGCGTCCGAGGGCACGTTCAAGCGAAGTGACACGCTTATCGCTGATGCCGCAGGGAACGATCAAGTCGAAGTAGCGCAGATCGGTGGAGACATTGTAGGCGAACCCGTGCGAAGTGACCCAGCGGCTTAGGTGCACACCGAGTGCCCCCAACTTTTCCTCGCCTGAAGGCAAATCGGTCCAGACGCCGTGCTGGCCTTCGACGCGGTGGACGGCGATGCCGAAATCGGCGGTGGTGCGAATCATTACTTCCTCGAGCTGCTCGACGTACCAACGAACGTCGCGGCGATGTTCGGTTAGATCGAGAATCGGATAGCCGACGATTTGTCCGGGACCGTGATAGGTGATATCGCCGCCGCGGTCGGCGGAATGGAGTTCGACACTCATTTCAGCGAGTCGGCGATCACTTGCCAACAGGTGCTCGCGGCTTCCATTTCGACCGAGGGTGATGGCGTGCGGATGCTCGCAGAGGAGCAGCACGTCTGGAATCGCGCGGGCTTTGCGGACTTCGACCAGACGCTGCTGCAATTCGCAGGCTGGTGCGTAGGAGATCAGGCCCAGATCGAGCAGCCAGCAAATCTTGCGGTTCTGCATCATAGTTGCCTCGGGAAAAATCCAAGAGAAGTCCCCCGCAGTTGCATCCGGGGCGCAAAAAGCGCGCTTCGACTGCGTGTCCCGGCGCTTCGCGCAAAAGCAAAACGCGAGACACTTCGCTCAGGATGACGGGTCGTCATGCTAATAGTTGATTGTAAGGCCGCGCACCGAATTGAAGGCGTCACCCAGCGCTTCCCATACAGTGGGGTGGGCATGAATCTGGGCCGCCATATCGTCGAGCGTGGCTTCGAGGCCAAGCGCGGTAACGGGCTCGGCGATGATTTCCGTTGCAAGGGGCCCAATCGCGTGGACGCCGAGAATTTCGCCGTATTTGGCCTCCGCGACAACTTTGATGAAGCCTTCGTGCTGGCCGAGGATGGTGGCTTTGCTATTGCCCAGGAATGGGAACTTGCCGGTTTTGACTTCGTAGCCAGCATCGCGAGCCTGCTTTTCCGTAAGGCCAACCGAGCCAATCTGCGGCTCGCAATACGTAGCGTTGGGGCAGCGCTTGCGGTCAAACGGCTGCACCTCCTTCCCGGCCATGCGTCCGACGGCGATGATCCCTTCCATCGAAGCAGCATGCGCGAGTTGGGGAAGTCCGGCGACGATATCGCCGATGGCATATAGACGAGGCTCGTCAGTTTCCAAATACGCGTTGGCATGGATGTATCCGCGCTCGAGCTTGACCTTGGTTTTTTCGAGGCCGATATTTTCAGTGAGCGGGCGGCGTCCTACGGCGATGAGAACTTTTTCAGCGGAGACGGACTGCGACTTTCCGGTTTTGTCCTTGAAGGTAACGGTGGCGCCCTTGGCGTCCTTTTTCACCGAATCGACTTTGGCCTCGGTTTCGATGCGAATGCCCTTTTTCTTGAATGCCTTTTCAAGTTCGGGCGAAATCTCTTCATCCTCGAGGGGAACGAGGCGAGGCAGAGCTTCGAGGAGCGTTACCTCCGCACCGAAGGTGCGATAGATAGAGGCAAATTCCACGCCTACGGCGCCGCAGCCGACGACCACGAGCGACTTCGGAATGGCTTGCAGTTGCAGAATTTCGCGGTTAGTCAGGATGGTCTTGCCGTCAATTTCCACGCCGGGAAGAGATCGGGCTTCCGAGCCTGTGGCGATCATGGTGTAGGTAGTTTCAATCTCGGTGGTTTGGCCGTCTTTTTCGACGGAGACTCGGCCGGGACCGGCGATGCGTCCCCAGCCAGTGATGGAATCGACCTTGTGTTTCTTGAACAGCATGGCGATTCCACCCGCGTGTTTCTTGACGATTTTGTCCTTGCGGGCCAGCATGGCGGGCCAATTGATTTTGACGTCCTTTACTTCGAACCCAAATTCCTCGGCGCGTTGAAAGTTGTCGTAAATATCGGCGTGGTGCAAAAATACCTTGGTGGGAATACAGCCAACGTGCAGACAGGTGCCGCCGAGAAACGGATCCTTTTCCACTACGGCTGTCTTGAGTCCCCACTGGCTTGCGCGGATCGCGGCGACATATCCGCCGGGACCGCTCCCGATGATCACGAGATCATATTTGGCCAAGCAAGTTCTCCCTTGTTTTATTGTTGATTGATGGCAATCGGGCACTCATCCTGCTTGGAAGGACGTTTGGCGACGGCAAACTCGTCCAGGCGCGCAGAATCACGATTTTAGCAGCGGTGAATAGCCACCGCAACCGGAGCGGACCCATGGCGAGCGCGTGTGGCGGGAACGCTTGGCGCCTGAGAGAAACGCTTGGTGCGAAAGGCGATGCGGCGTATTTTGGTGGCGCTCGGTAGGCAGCACCCGAACCGATCGGAGATCCGCCATGAGTTCCGTTCCGCCGGACATGGACTCGAGCCCATTGCAGCCTCAAGGCGACAGCCCGCCCCCGCAGGGCAACGTGCACCGGATATTTCTCGGATCGAACGGAATCCGAGCCGGCTGGCGCCTGGCAGCGGCTGTTGCGATATTCCTGGCGCTCTCGACGGTGGTCAGCGCCGCCTTGGTGCACGTGCCACATGTGCGCGCCTGGGTCGCTGGCGGGGGACCGGCGGGTCTATTTTTGGGCGAAGGTGTGGAAGCCTTGGCGCTGGTGCTCACGATATGGGTGATGGCGCGAATCGAAGATCGGTCGTGGGCAGACTACGGGCTGCCGGCAAGCGCGGCGTTTGGCAAGAGATTCTGGCAGGGTGCGCCATACGGATTCGCGATGCTGAGCGTCCTAATGGGACTGATGGGCGCTATCCGCGCGTTTTCATTCGGAGGGCGGGCGCTGACTGGAGGAAACGCGGTGCGCTACGGCCTGCTCTACTTGGCTGGCTTCACCCTGGTTGCGTTCTTCGAAGAATTCTCTTTTCGGGGATATATGCAGGCGACGCTGGCATCGGGAATCGGATTTTGGCCGGCGGCGGCCCTGCTGGCCGTCGCGTTCGGCGCTTTGCATTTGGGGAACAAGGGTGAGGCTAAATTCGGGGCGGCGATGGCCGGAGCGTTTGGCCTGCTAGCGGCGTTCACGCTTTGGCAGACCGGGAGTTTATGGTTCGCGATCGGCATGCATGCGGCCTGGGACTGGGGAGAGTCATTTTTTTACGGAGTGCCGGATAGCGGCGTGGTGTTGAAGGGACATCTGATGAATGCATCATTTCACGGGCCGGTGTGGCTGACCGGCGGAACGGTGGGGCCGGAGGGGAGTATTTTGGTTGCGGTGGTGTTGGCATTGGCTGCGATGGGCATTTACTATATCTTTCCTAAACGACCGGCTCGGGAAGATCAACCCTCTTAAGAGAACGCCGGTGGAATCCTTTTGGACGTGGGAAGCATCTACTGGAACCTGCACGAGTCGCCACAAACATGCAGGATTTAAGGATTTGCGACGATGCTTGTTTGACAAGGGCTAGTGCGGACGTTTAGAATCGCCCGATTTGGGTGAGGCATCTGGGACACAGTAGAGCGTCAAACCATGGATAAGAAGCGACTCGATTATTACAAAAAGAAACTAGCGGCGCGCCGTGAGGAATTGCTGCGGACGATCGCGCGCACACAGCAAGAAGGACGCGAGGCCGACGAGGATCCGACCGTGGATCTCGCCGACAAGGCTGCCAATTCCTATACCAAGGAGTTTCTGTTCGGCCAGACACACAACGAACGATCGCTGCTGCAGTTGGTGGACGACGCGCTGGCGCGGATCCGGGAGAATTCGTTCGGCGACTGCGTTTCCTGCCATCAGGAGCTACAGCAGAAACGTTTGGAAGCCGTGCCTTGGACCCGCTACTGCATTGTCTGCCAGGAAAAGAAAGAGAACGGGCAGCTCTAAGAGTTTTTGCGGCTCTGGCGCGTCTGGCGGACTTTGCAATTTTGGGCGTTTCCCTAGAGACAATCGTCTCTTTCCCTCCACTTAGAATTTGGAGTAACGTCCCGCCGTATTTCGCGGTTACGGACGCATCCCCGTGATCCTGAAAGACGCCTTCGGCGCGCTTGCATCGGTGGTGTTTGCCAGCCCCTGCCGCATTTGCGGCGAAGTGTTGATCAACGCCAGCCGCATCCCGATCTGCGAGAAGTGCCTGAACGGTTTTGAGAAAATCGACGAGCCGATGTGCGCTGGTTGCGGGCGCCCGTTCACGGTGGCGGGAGCGGGGCGGGTTGAGCAGCCGCTTTGCCGGCTGTGCCGCATTGGATTCTACGGCTTTGATCGCGCGCGCAGCTTTGCGATTTACGACCAGGCGCTCACCGAAGCCGTCCTCCTGCTAAAATATGAAGAACTGACGCGATTGGGCGACTGGTTCGCGGAGCGTCTGGCTGACGTGGTCCGCCGCGCGCCGGGAGATTGGCGCGCTGATATTGTTGTGCCCGTCCCTCTGCATGCGGACCGGCGCCGCGAGCGCGGCTACAACCAGGCGGAGTTGATTGCGCGCCCGCTGGCCGAGCGACTGGGTATCCGGTTAAACTCGCGAATCTTGGTCCGCACGAAACCTCGGCCGCCGCAATTGGTGCTCTCGCGGACGGAACACTGGAGATCGGTGCGTGGCGCGTACGCAATCGGGCCAGCAGGGAAAGTTGACAATTTGCGCGTTCTGCTGGTAGATGATGTATTGACCACTGGAGCCACGCTGGATGCCAGTGCCCGAGTGCTGAAGAAAGCGGGGGTGGAAGCCGTTCTAGGATTGACAGTGGGGCGCGTTCGCTCGGGACTCCTTCCGCCCGCTTCGGTTTTGGGCCGGAAGAGATTGGATGGCAAACCACCAGGTGAACTTGAGCATCTATAGCTCTCAAGGAGCAGTGTGAAGCGGGTCGCGCGACGGTAATGCGATGGACAGCCGCCACAAATTCGGTCTACGCCCCCGGCCAATTATAGGGCTGGGCGGCACGCCGCTCGATGCTGCATCGGCCAAACCGCAATCCGCGCGGCCTGGCAGACCCTCTGTTATGCAAGCTCCCGTGCTGGTTTTGAACGCCACGTTTGAACCGATCAATGTGACGGCCGTGCGGCGCGCGCTAATCCTGATGTTGAAGGGAGTGGCGCAAGCGGAGGAAACGAGCCATACCGAAGTTCATTCGACTTCCAAGGCGATACAGGTGCCTTCCGTGATCCGCCTGCTCAGTTACCGGCACATCCCGCAACAGAGCCGAGCCCTTTCGCGGAAAAATATTTTGCTGCGGGACCGGAACACTTGCCAGTTTTGCGGTACACCTTTTCCTGCATCCGAGCTCACTCTCGACCACGTGATGCCTCGATCCCGCGGCGGGCGATCATCCTGGGAGAACCTGGTTGCGTCCTGCTATTCCTGCAACAACCGCAAGGGCGACCGCACTCCTGAAGAGGCGGGATTGAAGCTCCAGCGGCGACCGCGCCCTTTCACACTGCACACTTCGCGGCAGTTAATGCGCTTGATTGGGCATCGAGACGAAAAATGGCGCAAATATCTCTTCTACTGATCTGATGGCAGGGCAACCTTAACGGCGCGATCGCGTCTAATTAAGTAACTCCTAGAACACACCCCGGGAGGCGGGTCCGGCGTTGAGCCGGTCCGCTTCCCTTTCTTATGACTACTGACGGAAGATTACCTTCAGGTCCCGGCGCCAATTCTCATTCAGTCCAATGCGCGTTATTCGAATTTCCGGCGACACATATTTCAACAGGATGTCCGTCGCGGAATGGAATCGCAATCCCGGAGCGGCGATCCAAATAAGCGGCGGCTTGCGTGGGGTCATCCAGCACTAAGGCCTCCAGCCAGCGCTCGGGCGCGGCGCGATACAAACTGTGCCGAGTGTCATTGGCGACCGGGTTGCGACGCGAATCGAGTGTTCGCATCAGTTCGTCGAGCGCCGGTTCGCTGGAAGATGTGAGTCTCTCGCGAGAATCTCCCAGGCCAAACGAAATTCCCTCCCTCGATGACCAAGTCCCGAATTTGAGGCCTCGAAAACCGAGTGACACTTCGGTTGTTCCCGGGACAAGACGAAGGCCGATCTCGTTGCCCGCGGGAAGTATGTGCAGCGCAAGTGCATGAACCCGTCGAATGGCATCGCGGGCCGCGGCACGCGCTGATTCAGTCTCCCCGCGCGGCAGCAGTAAACTTTCCAGATTTCCGGTATCGGCGCAGTCCATCTTTAGCATCCGGCCATCCGCCACTCGGAACTCAAAGACTTCAACGCCCGTATTCGATGAAAGCGCGGCGCAACGCTCTCGCACGCACCTGCCTGCGCCCTCGGGAACGAAAAGACGCAAGCCCTCGATCGCGCGCACCTCTGCGTGGCCTCGCAACCAATCGAGCCACAAAACTCCAAATGCCAGAATGCCTTCGGTCGCGGCGGCGCTTTCACCCGGGGCGACCGCCATCACCGCCCAGGCGCGCGATCCTTCACGCATAAATCCGCGCGCGTAAACTCCGGAAAAAGAATTCTCGAGATCGGGTGATGCCGTAAGAGACTCAATCGTCGCGTCAGGGAAACACTCGGCCAGCGTCCGCGTGAATCCCGCGCAAAATTGTTCCCGGGTCACGCGCTTGGCGGGACGAGGCGACGGCGCGCGCACAACCTCGAGCCTGCCAGGCGTGGCGCGGCCAAATCGCTGTACTTCGAGCACGACGCGATCTTGCGATCGCTCGCGAACCCGCAGCACGCGCCGCGTCAAATTTCGCTTATCCGACCACAGATGTACGAGGGGATTCTTGCCTTCGAAGTGTAATTCGCAATGCGGCTCGGTTAGTTCGGCCAGCCATTCGCCGTCTTCCCGAATCTCGGCAGTCCCGGAAGCGGTGATGCCGTCCAAAGCATCGCTCAATCCAGCCCAATCGTTCATAGACAACCGCCACTCGTTTAGGAAACAATTACGATGCTATTCGAGAAGCATGCCAGTGATGCGGATCAGAGGATACTCCCGATTCCATTCGGAGGGAAGGTGGGCGCCCAGCGTGACCTGAAAAGCGCGGCTTTGTCCCGGCCTGAGCGGTTGGCCCGCCGGATCGATCAAAATCTGGGCGTCCCGCAGAACCACTTGATTGAATGGATCGTGAAACTCAAAGTTCACATTCAGAGCTCGCAACGTGCGGTTCCCGCCGTTGGCAACCGTTCCTGCAACGTAGGTGAACTCTTGATTCAGCAGGTTCGAAGACTGCGACATTCCACCGGGCTGAAAATGTATCTGCGGTGCATAGGCTTGCTCGGTGGCGGCGAACGGGAGCTTTTGGCCGGCGCCGGGCCGGTGCGATCGCGTTGCGCGGCTCAGCAGCACCAGCCCCGCGGCCAAAATAAGCATGATTACCACTCCTACGGCGAACGCCGCGGGGAATCGGTTCTTCTCTTCGCCGTTGTCGTTCTCTCGGGACTCTGCCATTTTCTTATTTTTCTTAGCGGCCAAATGATAGTCGGAGTACCAATGCTTCTGGCAGCTTAGCCATCCTCATTCGCTGCTGCACAGTTTCAATATCATACCCGACGCGCCAGAACTCTACCGACCGGCTCTCGATATCGGCTATCGCAAAACCCGCTCGCGGATCGCCGTCTCGCGGCTGGCCGATCGAGCCTGGGTTGAGCAGGTACTTCGTACCGGACTCCGGCTGGAAAGTAGAAGACGAATTGTCTCCCGCAGGTGTGAGATGCAGGACCTGTATGTCCTCTCCTCGAAGAGCGAATCCGCCCTGAATGTGCGTGTGTCCAAAAAACGAAATATCAGTGGGGGTGCTCAGCAGGCCATCGACCGCTAGGGCGGGAGAGAAGACGTATTCGTCCTCATCATGAAAGGCCCCGTGAATCATGGAAAATCCGTCCCTTGACACCGGGCCTGTCGGAAGCTTTTCCAGATATTCCAGGTTCTCGGGAGAGAGCCTTTCGCGCGTCCAAAGCGCTGCGGCCCGCGCGACAGGGTTGAATTCCTCAGCGTCCGCCAGGCCCGCGACAGCTTTGTCGTGATTGCCGCGTATGGCGAACACGCCCAAGGCACGAAGCCTGTCAATTACCTCGTTGGGATCGGGACCATATCCGACCACGTCTCCCAGGCACACCGCCTCCTCCCAGCGGCCTTTCGCGGCATCGAGGGCGGCATCAAGGGCCGTCAAGTTGGAGTGGATATCGCTTAGGATCAGGTGGCGCATCGCCCGCCTTCCAGCAAACCGAACCATCATAGACGAACGCATGCCGCTTGCACGAGAGCTATCGCATCACTTCCAAGTAAGAGCCGAAAGCTCTAACGTGTTTAGCGGATCAGCATGCAGTCGCCGTAACTGTAGAACCGGTACGCGGATTCGACCGCGTGTCGGTACGCGCGAAGAATATTCTCGCGGCCGGCGAAGGCCGCCACCAGAGCGAGTAAACTTGATCGCGGCAGGTGAAAATTGGTAAGCAATTGATTCACGACGCGAAGCGGTTTCCCCGGATAGACAAGTATGGCCGCCTCAGCTTTTCCCGCCGCCACTGGCTCTTCGCTTCCCGAATTCTTCCCGGCAGCGTCTTCCAGCGCACGCACCACCGTGGTTCCGACCGCGAGCACTGGGCGCTTTGCGCGTTTTGCTCTGCTGAGCGCGGACGCCGTTTCTGCCGGAATTTCGTAGGCTTCGGCGTGTATTGCATGGTCTTCGATGTTTTCGGTGCGCACGGGCTCGAAGGTGCCGAGTCCCACCTCGAGCGTAATCTCGGCGATCTCGATGCCGCGCCCGCGCAGTTCTGCCATGATCTCCGGCGTAAAATGCAAGCCTGCGGTTGGCGCCGCGATGGCGCAGCCCTGTTTTGCGTACACGGTTTGGTAGCGCTCCCGGTCGAGCGGCTCGTCCGCCCGCTTGATGTATGGCGGCAGCGGGATGTGCCCCAGCCGGCTGAGTGCCTCGTGAAAGCCGCTCCTTGACGTGAAGCGCAACACGCGCAACCCGTATTTGCCGCGCCCTTCGACCAAAGCTTCAAGCTCGCCATCGCCGAACACGATGCGCTCGCCCGCTGGAACTTTCCTACCGGGCCGCACCAACGTCTCCCAGATATCCTCGCCGATTTGCCGGACCAGCAGCACCTCGATGGGCGCCTGAAGGAATTCATTGCGGACGGGACTGTTGCGGACGGGTGTTTCCGAATGAATGCCGGCTCGCCGCCCGAAAAGACGCGCGGGGACCACTTTCACATTGTTGACGATGACGAGTTCGTCGCCACGAAGCAGCTTCGGTAAGTCGCGAAATTGCTTATCTTCCCACCTGCCTGAGACTCGGTCGAGAAGGAGCATCCGTGAAGCGTCGCGTTCCCCGAGCGGGCGCTGCGCAATCCGCTCGACGGGCAAATCAAAATCTAGTTCGCTAACGTTCATCGCACGGCTACCAGTCAAGCGTCTTGCGCCGTGCGCTCGGCGATTTCAGTGGCAATTTCTCGCATCTCTCCGTGGATCCGGCCATTCGACGCCAGCATATCGAAACCGCCCGGACGATACGATTGCCCGGCGAAATCAGTAACCGTTCCGCCCGCCTCTCGAACCAGCAGCATCCCGGCCGCTGTGTCCCACGAATTTAGCCGGAATTCCCAGAACGCGTCGAAACGCCCGCACGCCACCGAGCACAGATCGAGGGCCGCAGAACCATCGCGCCGCACGCCGTGGGAGCGCAACGTAAATTCCCAGTAGTACTCCATGTTTGCGCTTCTCTTGCGCTGATGCGTCGGAAAGCCAGTGGCGACCAAGCTGTGAGCCAGCTTTTCGACGGGCGAGACGTGAATGGGCTTCCCGTTCAGATACGCGCCCTGGCCGCGCGCCGCGCTAAAAAGCTCGTCCGCGACGGGGTTGAATACCGCGCCCGCAACAGGCTCACCATCCTCCGTCAGGCCGATCGAGGCCGCGAAGCATGGGTACCCGTGCGCGAAGTTCGTGGTGCCATCTAGGGGATCGACGTGCCAGCAATACCTCGATCCGGCCGCAGCGCTGTTGCTGCCCTCCTCCGCGATAATCGCGTGATCGGGAAAGTGCCTGCGGAGGCGCGCGACAATCAACGCTTCCGAGCGCCCGTCCGATTCGGTGACGATATCGACTTCTCCCTTGTAGGAAATCTTCTTCGGACGATCGAATTCCGGCCGCAGCATCGCGCCCGCTTCGCGAGCAGCCTCGATGGCAACCTCAAGAAATTGATTCATGTGCGCCTCGCACGCAAGTACTTCATTCTGCCACCGCGGGGGTGAAGTACTCCTTGCGATAGCGGACCACATAATCGCCTTTCACTTGCACGTGCACGTGGCGGTCGCTGCCGGACGGCGGCGTCGGGCTCGGATAGTAGCCGAGAAGATACTGGGTGCGCAGTTCGCGATTGATCCGATCGAACATTTTGTCGATTTGATTGGCGTCCTCAAGGATAAAGAGCGCCCCTCCGGTGCTGTCCGTGATCGTAATTAGGGCGTGTTCACCGGCGGTATTGCGGCCATTTTCGTTGCTCCCGGCGCGGATAATGATCGAGTAGAGCAGCGCTCCCGATGCGATCGCCGCGCGGCGTGTATCTTCGAACTTCGCGACGCTGGTGGTCTCGCCACCGTCAGTAACCAGCACAATGGCTCGGCGGCGCCCTTGGGGCAGCCGCGACAGCGAGTCCGACGCCAGCTCCACGGCGTCGTAAATCGACGTGCCCGCTCCCGGCACGATTTTGCGTGCGGCGGCCTGCAGCCGCGACACGTTGTCGGAGAAATCGGAAAGCTTTGTCACCGATTCATCGAATTCGAAGACGGCAAGCGTGTCGCCGGGCCGCACCACTTGCTGGATGAAACGCGCCGCCGCTTCTGTCTCAAATCTTAGATCTTTGAACGCGCTCATGCTCGAATCGATCATCAAGGCCAGATCAAGCGGGCGGTCGGTCTGAGCCTCGAATCGCGCGATTTTTTGCGGCACGCCTTCCTCGGAGATCTGGAATGAATCCTGGGTGAGGTCGGGAATCGGCCGCCCATTTTGATCCGTAACACTGGTCAGGATGCCCACCAGGTCCGTCTGCACCCGTAATTCGGAGTGACGCCTTTGCCGGCGGGCGCCCAGCGAGCCCGGCAATATCGCGCTTGCGAATGTGGCCGCCAGCAGAATTCCGGCAGTTGCCATGTGTCGGATCATCTAGGAACTAGATTCATCCGGGCCGGAAATGGCTTCCCGAGAGGGGACCTCACCTTCGGCCCACACGGCGCCGCCGGCAAAGTATTCCTTCTTCCAGATGGGGACGGCGCGCTTCAGCGTGTCGATCGCGTAACGGCAGGCGTCGAATGCGGCGGCTCGATGCGGCGAACTCACGGCAATCCATACGCTGGTTTCTCCGATCTGGAGGCGCCCCAGGCGATGAATAATGGCCAGCCGATGGACGGGAAACTTGGCGCGCATCTCGGCGCCGATTTCGCGCATTTTGGCCAGAGCCATCGGTTCGTAGGCTTCGTAATCGAGATAGAGCGTCTGGCGGCCTTTGAAATTGTTACGTACGAAGCCGTCGAAGACCACCAGCGCGCCATCCTCCGGGGCCTTGAATCCCTCGATGATTTCCTGCGTGCGAATCGGATCCCGCACGAGCTGAAAAATGTCTTGCTCGACGGCGAGTTGCTGGCCTCCGCTCACGGGCGGAAGAAATGCCACCTCGTCGCCGGCCGCAAGCGGCGCGCGCCAGCCGGCATATTCCTGGTTCACCGAAGCGGCGATCGATGCCCGGAAGGCGGCGAGCTTTGGAAAGCGCCGGCCGTAGCGCTCGAAAAGGTCCTCGACGCGAGCATCCTCTGAAAGCTCGGCCTCGTCCTGATCGACGCCGGTGATGTCCTTGAGCTGCCCGAAGAAAAGAACGCGAACGTGCATACCAGATATTCTAGCGTGTGCCAGCCGGAACAAGAAGAACCGCCTTCCCAGGTTTCGTTTGCCGAAACGAGCCGTCTAAAGTAGAATGCCCTCCATTGATTAGGTGTCCGCTTGTTCTGAAGTGGCAAGCATTCAGAACGGATTGGCCGTTTGAGAATTATGAAGATCCCCCTTGTAAGCCTCGCGTAAATCGACACGGGTCGATTGCTCGCAGTTTCCCTTTCAAAACTTTATCGTTTCTTTGAGCCGCGTGCTCGTTGCGTTCCAAGGCCCTGAGCGCGACGCGACGCAGAAAGCCACAGAGCAAAATGAGCGTCACTCTCACCGAAGCGCCACAGCCGAGCCTATGGAATTCTATTCGCGAGGCGGTCCGTGGATCGCATCAGGACTTCACCACCGGGAGTCTGAACCGCGCCATCCTGCTCCTAGCCATTCCCATGGTGCTTGAGATGATTCTCGAATCGCTCTTCGCCGTGGTCGACGTTTTCTGGGTCGGGCGACTGGGAGCGAATGCTGTGGCTACAGTTGGCCTCACGGAATCCATGCTGCTGCTGGTGTTTGCTATCAGCATGGGCCTGGGCCTCACTACCACCGCCATGGTGGCTCGGCGCACGGGTGAGAAAGATCCGGAGGGCGCCGCCGTCGCCGGTGTTCAGTCGATTTTCCTCGGGCTTGTATTCGCAGTCGTGATCGGAGTGCCTTGCCTTTTTCTCGCGCCTGATCTCCTCCGTTTGATGGGCGCGACCCCCGAGATCATAACGGTAGGGAGCAGTTACGCAAGAATCGCTCTCGGCGGCAGCGGCGTGGTGCTCCTTCTCTTTCTCAACAATGCGATCTTTCGTGGCGCCGGAGACGCTGCGATTGCGATGCGGCTGCTATGGGTATCTAACATCATCAACTTGGTTTTGGATCCCTGCTTGATTTTCGGCTGGGGACCATTTCCACGACTCGGCGTGACGGGCGCCGCCCTCGCGACGTTCACCGGGCGCGGGATCGGCGTGATTTACCAATTCTACCGGCTGTGGCGCGGCACAGAGCGCATCCGGCTGCTCCGTCGCCAGATTCGCGCCAATTGGGAAGTCCTTTTGCGGCTCCTCCGGCTGTCTCTCACGGGAATCTTGCAATTCGCCATAGCACAGACCAGCTGGATTGGCCTCGTGCGCATCGTGAGCTTCTTTGGCGCTTCCGCCGTCGCCGGCTACACGATCGCGATTCGCATCGTAATATTCGTGATTCTGCCGTCGTGGGGGTTAAGCAATGCGGCCGCGACGCTCGTCGGCCAGAACCTGGGGGCGAAGCAGCCCGAGCGCGCCGAGACTTCGGTTTGGCGCACCGGGTTCTACAACATGCTTTTTCTCGGAGCAGTCGGAATCGCCTTCATAATATTTGCAGAACCCGCGGTGCGTCTTTTCACTCACGATCCTGCGGTAGTACCGCTGGCCGCGTCGTGTCTTCGCATCGTGAGCTGCGGCAACATCGGTTACGCCTATGGCATGGTAATGCTCCAGGCGTTCAATGGAGCCGGGGACACCGTAACGCCGACCATTGTGAACTTTTTTGGTTTCTGGCTGTTTGAAATTCCCCTGGCGTATTGGCTCGCGATCCACCGCGGCCTCCACTCCAATGGCGTTTACTGGTCGATTGTGATCTCCGAAGGAGCCATCGCAGTCGCGAGTATCCTCTTATTCAGGCGCGGTCTATGGAAGCAGCGAAAGATTTGACCTGAAACTTCAGCGGTCACTGTCCCTTTTCCCGCCCAGTCGCGGCGGCTTCAGCGAGACGCGTGACCGTGTCCAGACGCGCCGAGGCTCGAAGCAGCGCTGCCGTAAGCCCTTCGGACTCGCGCTGCAGCGTGGCGGAGTCGCCGCGCACAAGAGCCTCCGTGATGCCGGGAAGCACTTCGGCGGCGTAACCCGTGTAGCTGCCGGGAGCGTAGATCGTGTGCTTGAACCAAGGGCGGCCGGCGAGGCCATCTGGATCGAGCAGACCCTGCTCGACGGCTGCGAAAGCCCGGTTAATCTGGTCTGACTCCGCGGGATCGATTGGCACGTCCGAAATCGCACTGAGGGCGTGCGAGGCGTTCGTCGCCGAAGTAGTTAGCTTCGCGGCCGCGTCCAAAATGGGCTCCATAATATCTTGATCGCTTTCGCTGGCGGCGTGAGTGATTCGATCGGTGGCCCAATGCTCGATCTCCGACGCGTAAGACGCGTAGTCGTACTGCAGAATGTCCGCTTCGTCCAGCCGCAGCGCGAGCGTTCCTAGGACGCGGGCGAGCGTTGCGTGATAGGCGAACGTAGGATCACCGAAGTGTTTCATCCAGTAAAAGTCGTCGTACAGCGAGTGGTACACCCCGTAATCCCCCGCGAACGATAGGTCGATCGAGGGAATTCCGGCGTAGTCGAAGAACGCGCAAAAATCCGATCCTGAACCGAGTCGCGCGACGGGGGCGGCGCCGGAAGCATCGACCATCGGAGTTGCACGCGCGGTCGCGTCTCCGCGCTGGTTGGAGGAGCGGTTATACCAGGCGTCGTAAACCGAACGGCCCGTGGCCGGATCCTGTATGTCTTTAGTGGTGTCGCGGATCACTTGGTCGAGCGAGGGCGTGTCCCCTGCGGTGAAATTGGGGCCGGTAACGCCCACATCCGTGTTGATGTATGCCACGGCCTTCGCTTGCAACTCAGCGCGATTCGCTTCCACCCATTCCGTGGAACCGATCAGGCCCGGCTCCTCCGCGTCCCACTCGCATATCACGATGGTGCGTCGTGGCTTCCATCCGGATTTCGCGAGCTCGCCGAGCGAGCGTGCCGTTTCCAGCATTGCGGCGGTGCCACTGCCCGGATCGGCAGCGCCGAAGACCCAGGCGTCGTGGTGATTGCCGAGGATCACCCACTGGTCGTCGGAGCTTCCATGCAGCTTGGCGACAACGTCGTAAACCGGCCGCTGCTGGTAGTCCATCACAAGTTTCATGTGAACTTCCGCGTCGCCCGAGCCTAGATGGTAAGTGAATGGCAGGCTGCCTTGCCAGCTGCGCGGGGCTTCCTGGCCGTCGAGTTTTGAGAGGATCACGGCGGCATCTTGGGCGTTGATTGGCATGGTGGGTATGTGCGGCAGATTCGTCGCGTCTGAGAGCGCGATGCGGGGCGCATTGGGTGTGGACGCGGTCCCGGGCGTCAGCGGATCGCCGGGATAGATCTGCGTGTAAATGATGGAGCCCCGCTGGATGCCGCTCACGGGCCGCCACGGGCCCCGCGGGTATGGATCGCCGATGGCGAATCCGTCCTCTTGCGGATCGGAATAAATAATCAATGCGGCGGCCTTGTGCTCCTCGGCCAGCTTGGCTTTTATGCCGCGGTAGCCGACGCCATAGCGCGCGATCACCACCTTCCCAGTCACGTCTACGCCCAGATTGGCAAGCTGCCGGTAATCGTCCGGCATGCCGTAGTTCACATAAACCACCGGCGCTGTCACTTCTCCCGATGGCGAGTAGTCATTGAACGCGGGGACAACTCCCTTGTCGAATGTATCCTTGTCTCCATCGAACGGCTGCTCGGGCGAGGCTAATTGCTTCGCCTCGGGTTTGGTCAACTCGAGCTTTATTTCGCGCGGATACGGCAGCCAGGCTGTGTACGTGACGATATCGGCGTCGAAACCGAAGCTGCGGAACTGATCGCGAAGCCACTTCGCCACCCGATAGCTCGCTTGGGTTCCCGCCAGATGAGGCTCGCTCGTCAGATGCCGAAGGTCGCTCTCGGCATGTCCAGGATTCGGGATACTCCGGAACTTGGACTCAAGCTGGCGTTCCTCCGCCACGCGTGACGGCAGGAACCCTGTCAGGGAATTTGTGTCCCGTACCTGCGCCGAGCTTGCGGATATCGCAGGAATCGAAATCGCCAGCAACATTGCTGCTCCGAAACACCAGAATCGGACCGCCCTGGAACGATAGGGCGCCGACCTGCACCGGTCAGGATCCGTTTCGCTTTTCTGCCGTGATCTCATCGCGTCTATCTTTAGCGAATGAGAGGGCAAGTGCAAGAGCGACGCCCTATGGAGTTTCTGCAAAGATCGATTCGTTTCGCTCTGCGCAGCGCGTCCATGCGAGTACATTTTGAGGCGTGGCGACCACTGTATTAGACTGCACCCGCGTACCAGCGCGGCAGTCCGAGGAGACGTCGAAATGGCGGATCGATTCGAAAGGGAGCCCCGGTGGCCCGCACTCGTGGCGATGTTGGCTGCGGCCTCTGTGTATTTGGCACTGCCGGAACCGCTTTCGGTGGGTCCCAGTTGGCTATTGCTCGCGATCATCCTCGTTTTGCTCATTCCTTTGACGGTGTCCTATCGCCGTGGCGATCACGACGTGGCTCGGATTCTCACGTTTGTCGCGAATGGCGCGATTACCGTTGCCCTGATTGCATCCTTGATTTCCCTGATTTACGGCATGGCGCATCATCGCAACGCAGCCACCACACTCTTGCGCGCGGCGGGCACGCTGTGGTTCACCAACATTCTGGTCTTTGCTCTTTGGTATTGGAAGCTGGACGCTGGGGGGCCATTGAAGCGCGAGCGCGCTACCGATCGCTTGAATAGCGATTTTCTCTTTCCCCAAATGTTGACGGCTGAAGGCCGCGATTCGTCGTGGTCGCCTCATTTCATTGACTACTTATTTCTCGCATTTAATACGAGCACGGCATTCTCGCCCACCGATACGGCCGTTCTTTCGCGCTGGGCGAAGCTCGTCACGATGCTGCAGGCCTTGATTTCTCTGACGATTGTCGTCCTGCTTGCATCGCGAGCCGTAAATATTCTCTGAATTACGCTGTGTTTCTTCCAAGCCGACGAACACAAAGCGGGGACTATGAAAATTCTCATTTCCGGCGCGTCGGGCCTGGTGGGGAAGGCCCTGGCGCACAGTCTCAAGGGCGACGGTCATGCCGTTGCGCGCTTGGTGCGTCCCGGTGGCGGCAGCCTATCGCCTGGAGACATTCTCTGGGATCCGATGGCCGCAACTGTGGATGCTCCCGCGATGGAAGGTGCCGACGCCGTGGCCCATCTGAGCGGAGCGAGCATTGCCGGAGGACGGTGGACGCCGGCGCGCAAAGCGGTTCTGCGCAGCAGCCGAATCGGTTCCACGCGTGTGCTGGTGGATACCCTTTCAGGTCTGAAAAAGAAACCGCGCGTTTTCCTCTGCGCCTCGGCGACAGGATATTACGGGAACCGCGGCGATGAGTTGCTGACCGAATCGAGCGAAGCGGGAACGGATTTTTTGGCGCTGCTGGCGCGCGACTGGGAAGCGGAAGCGAGACGCGCTGAATTAGCGGGCATTCGCACCGTCCTGTTGCGATTCGGCGTGGTTCTCTCCGCGGAAGGCGGCGCGCTACCGCGCATGCTCACGCCGTTCAAGTATGGCATCGGCGGACGGCTCGGCAGCGGCAATCAGTGGATGTCTTGGATCACGCTGGAAGACGCGGTGGAAATCGTCTGTTTGGCAATTACGAGCGACGAATTTTCAGGTCCGGTGAATATCGTAGCTCCAAATCCAGTGCGTAATTCGGAGTTCACTCGCATCACGGCGACCACGCTCCGTCGCCCGGCCATTTTCTCCGCTCCCGCATTCGCCCTCCGCATCGTGCTGGGCGAGATGGCAGACCCTCTTCTGCTGTCAAGCCAGCGCGCGATTCCTGAGCGCCTGATCGCGATCGGCTGCGAATTTCGCTTCGCTAACCTCGATGCAGCATTGCGAAGCATCCTGGGGCACAGCCCAAAGTGAAGCTGCGATGTTTCAATGTCGAAGCGCCGTCGGTGTCCGGACCGGTTTGCTGGAGGGAAAAGCAAAAGTGGCTCCCGACAAAACCGAGAGCCACTTTGCACAACTTCGAATGCAAATCGTCTACTGCGTCGGCAGGGTCATCTGCGTGAAGCCGACGGTGTTGATCGACCGCAATCGAGGAGACCGCGGCGGCAACCACTGTGGTCCCTGAGTAAAGTTCTGGTCGAAAGTGTACTGGCGGTTTGGAGCGCCGTACACGGTGGCGCAACATTTATAGGGACCGATGCCTTGAGCGCTGTAGTAGAAGCTTACAAGCGATCCCCTGTAATACAGGGTTCCGCCCCAGCCTTCAAGGAAGCGCAGGAAGTTGTGCAAGCCGCCGTCCGTCCCGTAATCGGGAACCGCGGCGCTATTGAAAGCAAACGGGATGCCTTTCCCGGCAATGATAGCGACATGATACGACGTTGTCACCGGCGGACGGCTACCCGGAGCATAGGGAGATATGAACGAATTTACGTCGTTCCAGTTGCTCGAGAGCAGAGTCACCGAGTCGGCAGAAACTGACGAAGCCACGCTATTGCCGGTCCACGTCCCGTCGTTTACCCCGCCGTCGTTGTATTCGCCCTGGATGTAGACGGGGTTCTCGGCCACGATTGTCAGGCCGCACGGCGGATTGGGAGCAGCCCCAAAGCAGGCAGTGCCCAGATTGATCGTGCTGCCGTTCACGATCTTGAGAGCGTGGCGGAAGAATACGGGCGGATTCTCTCTGGCCTCCTGATCGTGCGTGTAGATATAGTTTGGCGCCGGAGCATTGGCCACCGCACCGCAAAGCGGACTCGGATTCTTGCTGAAGACGCTGGCCACGACGCCAGGCAAGAGATTGACGCGCAGGTTGGCAGGAACAAGCGCGTTCGTCAGCGGGACTCCGCCATACACGCGAAGCGTCGGCGGAGTATCACCGACGAAGTCCTCTCCTGGATCCATTGCACCGTTCGGGCAGCCGTTCGCCGGGTCACTGACAGCGTTAATGATGTCGTTGAAGCCGAACGCGCCGGTCTTGAGACCCGTAACAGGGTCAACCTGGTTGCCGCGTCTATCTGAAAAGTAAACTTCGTATCCGCCCACGTTACTGGCATTGCCTCCGCTGGACCCGACGGCCGGGATGTTTCCGGCGAACCATCTCTGGAGATTGCTAACATCGAGCTCGATATACTCCATCACACCTTGCGCGGTGATGTCCGGCCGGTTGTTGACGCCGCCGGTATTGTCCGGACCATTGTTGGGCAGGGCATTGTCACGCGAGATTCCCTCACGAGTGTCATAGAGCACCATCGGCCAATAATCGTAGCCACTTTGTGTGGCAGTACACGAGTTATTGGGGGCGGCGTATAGACTGGACGGATTGTCGCGCAGCCGGGCAATCCGAATGATCGAATTGGGGCTGGGCTCTCCCGCGGCTCCGGCCGCACCACAGGTGATCGGATTTACGACTGTTCCCGCGTTCGGCAGAAAGAGCAGTGTGTTGGCTGCCCCGGTGCCAACAGGCTGGAAATTGATATTCCTCCCTGTGAGCCCCAATTTCAGGATTTGCTGGGTTACGTCGGTAAAGGCGCCACCCGCTGTTTCATACTCAATCTTGATACACCCAGTGATAGTCGGGCTGTTTTTCGTCTGCCAATAGCCGTCGAGGGGGCCGACAGGGGCTGGGGCCCCCGTGTTGTAGGCGTTATATACCCCGCCGACGTTGTTCGAAAGTGGCAAAGGAAAAGTACCTGCGCCTGTGTACCAGTTGGCGTTTGTGGGCTTACCGGCGGTGAGGTTGAAGCCAGAAGCCTGGTCGAAGGCCAAGGCTGCCAAATCGACGGGGACAGCCGCGGTCACGGTGTCAAGGGCCATCATATCCGCATCGACGCAGGTGCCTGACGGGCCATAGTCGTCCAGCAGAATTCGTAAGCTGACCTGGCCACCGCCCCCAGAAAAATACTGTTGATTGAACGCGGCCGGATTGGCGCCCTGTTCTCCAACGGTCGGTCTTTCGATCAGGGTGATGGGAGACGTGATTCCGCCAAGCGCTGTGGAGGTTAAATTGAGCGGAGGCGCACCGGCGACCAACATCCCATTTGCTACGGATGGCACCCCGTTCCAGGCGGGATTATTCGACGTGGGAGGGACTGCGCCGTAGACAGTGGGGCCCAGAACGCTGCCCTGGGTTGCACCCACCGCGGTCCATTGGGCGGCAACATATGGAGGACGGGTTGGATTCGGCGGTATCGGCAAAGGTGTCGTCGAGATATTCACCGTGCCGCCGTAAGTGCCGCCGTCGGCGATGGTTCCGCCGCCTCCCGGGTACCCGTTTTCGAGGTTTGAGCGAACCACTTGCCCCGAAACAGTGACTCTGTCACCCAGATAGAGCGGGCCGGCATTGGCTGCCAGCCATAGATTGCCATTGGTATGGACGCGGCCGCCGAAATCGAAGGGAGGTCCATTAAAGAAAGACAGATCCGTGTTTGAAAAGATCCCGAATTGAAACACAGGGATAGATACGAGTTGAATTTGCCGCTGCAACTTCACCTCGCTACCGGTGCCTGTCTGCGCGGCGACCGTTAGCGTAAACGGCGTAATCAAGCCCTGCATGCCGGCGTAGGGACTGGGCGGAAGAATGGTTGCGTTTGTCGAGACGGGGGCACCCGGGCACCCGTTGCACGTAACGGTGTAGGTTGAGGCGCCCGTGGAATCCAGATACTGGATGCCCGGGATCGCTGGAGGAACCGTAACCGGCGGAGTCGTTAGATCCGCCCCGGTAATGGCGCCCTTTACAGCGAAGACGTTCCCAACGTCGGCTGTCAGCTTTTCCATGCCGCCTTCCGCGCCATAGAAAGCGGTCTCGCGACCTTGATTATTTCCGCCCAGGCGCTGGTCGGTCATGACCATCCACGACATGCCAACGACCATGGCGGATACCAAAATCAGAATGAGCGTCACGGTGATGAGTGCGATTCCGTTTTCTCGTTTGAGTCTCACAGCGTGTCTCCTTGGAAGGTTGCGGGAAGTCTGTTCGCCGCCGTTACTATGGGCCAAGTGGCGACGTCTTGAACTGATTTACGAATGCGAGGCTTCGAACGCTGACCTGCGTGCTCAAATTGTTCCGGAAGTACGTCTTTGTCGGTCCGAGATTTAGAGGGTACTCGGACCTTCCGGCAATCAGCGCGTTGACGGCTCGAATCTGAAACGAAGTGTCTCCGCCACCCGGGGTGGAAGCGTCTCCAGCTCCGTTTGCATATGTTCCGCCCGGAGCAATGGAATTAATAATGTCGAAGCTGAAATTCAGATCTTCAATGCAATCGGCGACCTGCTGGGGCGGATATGAGGGAGCCGCCACTGGGAATCCCGGATAGTTTATTTGGCGGACGAGCTGAGGTTTCAACGGATTCGTTGTCGAATTGATGTAATAAGTGACCATCCAGATGCGGGTAATTACCGTGGGTACGTTTGCAGCATTAATCGCCGCCACGGTACCGTTTGGCTGGGCCCCTCCATTCAGACCCGCCTGATCGCCGGCCGCAGCAAAGAAGATGGTTGGGGGTACCACGCTGGTAACGTATTCAAGGGCGGTTCCGTTGGCATTGCTGAATAGGATCAAATCACCGGGCACAATCGGGGTAGGGGTTCCGGGAAGGGTGAAACACGCCGGAGCAAGCGTTACCGAACTGCCCGAAGCGGTGATACTTCCGGCGCACACAGGAATCGCAGGCGCAAGTTGCTTCACTGGAAAAGCGTTTAACGCAGGAGGAGCAGTGCCGCCTGGTCCATTAGCGCTGGAAGTCAGTGTATTGTCCGCATAGAACATGTTAATGATGTCGGTGTTTCCGCCAACAAGAATCGCCCCGGTTTGGGCGCTCGCCGTTTTTGCGGCCTGACCCTGCACGAAACCGGGCATTAGGGCCGAAAGAGCGATCGGATTGTTTGGAAACACACCTGCAGTGCCCGGGCGATTGATCGCCGAGACTCCGGCAGCAGTATTCGGAATTGAAATGCCTTGAATCGGAATTCCTTCTCCAGCCTGCATCAGGTCTCTCACGAGAAAGTGCATGCCTGCGCGAAGGTTTTCCTGGGTGTTGGCCTCTTGGGCGATCGAGTTGGTCACGTTCTGTGCTTGGATCAAGGCGGCCACGGCCGCGCCGATCAGGATGGTGAGGATCGCGATGGATACCAGCAACTCGATGAGTGAAAACCCGTTTTCCCGCTTCATTCAGTGGCTCCTCGTGGCGCTAGTCAAATGCCGAAATCAGCGTGGTTACGGAATAGCTGCGATTAAATCGCCCGCTCGTGTAATTGACCGTTACGACTACTGTGCGCAGATTCGCGTCGGTGGGATTGTTCGTGATGGTAATGGTCCGCTTAAAATTTCCGAGCGGCCTTTGTATGTCGTCCGCAGTCCCTAGCTTTCCGTCCGGACCGGGGTCGAGAATGTAGTCTGGAGCAGCGCCCACGTCGTTCACCGAGCCAACGAGTCCGTCAGGCCCGGTTATGGTAAGGGACTGGGGGCCCGGCGAGAACAGACCCTGAGGATTGCCTGCGTTCAAGTTGGCAACTTGGGGCCAGGTGATCGAATTCGTGTACTTAGCTGTGAAAATGGCTTCGACAGCTTGCTCAGCCTTCTGTTGGGCAATGAAGTCGTCCTGCGAGCCCTGCATGTACGCCAGGGCGTCGCCCAACATTGCAGCCAAACCCAGGATGCCCACGGCCAGCACCACTAGAGCAATCATCGTCTCTAAGAGCGTGAAGCCCGAACTCGCCCATCGGTTCTTTTGCTGCAACATTGCCACGGTCTCCTTCAGAATTGATTCCATGCCGTTCCGACGCCATTCCAACCGCGAACTCTTCCCGTCGTTCCCAACACCGTGATCGCGCGGGCCGTGGTCGTATCCCCCGGAACTCCGAGGAATACGGTGCCATTGATCGGTAAATAAGTGACGGCTGCAACGAATTCGCCGTCGCTCTGAAAGTACATCCCTGCCGGAGGTCCGCCATTGAGGCCGTTAAACTCGATGCCAGATGCCGCAGCCGCGTTCCCATAGCCGTCCGGAGTATCGGCTTTTGTTGCGAAGACGGTGAACTGCATCGGAGACTGGATGGGGACGACGCTCAGCACGCGGTCAGCGCCGGCTCCCGCCGTCAGACTGTTTTTCTGCGTGATCGTTATCTGCGCCAGCCCGCCTGCGACGGCGAATGAAACCTGGACGTAGCGGCGGTTGGCAATGGCGTATTCTCGCGCTTGGCGCATCTGGTCGACGATCTGGCGCAGAGCTGTGTCGGAGCGGGTATTCCGCAGAGCCGCGGGCAATTGGATTAGTGCCATGGCCGAAATAATCATGATTATGGCCACAACGACGAGCAACTCGATGATCGAGAAACCACGGTCTCTGGTGTCGAGACTGCGGGTCGTTCCCGTATTCAATGGCATGTTGTCCACGCTCACGCTCATTTGGAGGGCCTTATTCGTTCGGCTTAAGCCATTCATCGCTCCCATAAAGTGCATGTGTTGGGCCAGCGCGTAAAGATACTAAAGTACGTCGTATCATCTACTTAAAAGCGGTGCCACTAGGGGTCAATTGGCGCGGTGGATTTGGTGGGGTGGAAACGTTACCGATCAGGTCATGCTTTACCGCAGAGAACGCAGCGCAGGCCAATGGAGCGCGATGCTCCATCTCGGCCGAGGATGTAGCAAGGGGGAAAGCGTGAAAACGGCTAGGCTGCAGAACTTAACTACACACGCAGCAGTATGCCTGAGACCCGCATGTTACTCGTGGGTGCGTTTGCGCCCCTCGAACACGAGGCATACATCGGGCTGGATGATTCCGGGGCCCCGGTGCATTCTATACAGCGAGAGAGCGAGGCTGATTGGAAATGATGCACGCTGGGACGCGAGAAAATCGCAAGGCCGCACGCGTCGCCGTGTCGAAAGGCGTTTGGGTCGCGTGGCAGCGGACCAAAGGACAGCGCAACGTCTCGCGCGTATCCGATCTCAGCACCGGCGGCGTTTTCATAGCGACATCCCTAAGCCTTGCGATCGGCACCAATATTGAGATGCTGTTCGCGCTGCCGGAGGGCGAGATGCGGATCCACGGCGTGGTGCGTTACGCAAGTTCGGGGAAAGGCGTCGGTGTGGAGTTCACGAACATGGGCACCGGGGACCGCGCCCGATTGCAGGAATTATTGAGGCGTCTCAATCGGTGACCGCGGACAGTTTCCTCCGTCTCCGCGAATCTTATTACTCTAAGGTTACTTCATCGTTTTGTTAAGAAAGGCCAAGGTGCGCGCCCACGCGTCCTCCGCGGCCTGGGGCCGGTAGCCGTTGGTGTTCGTGGAATTTTCGAATGCGTGCCCGGCGCCATCGTAGATCTTTACGTCGATCTGGCGCTTCATGCCCTTCATCGATTTTTCGAAGTCGCGGACGTCGGCAGGAGTGATGCCCCGGTCCTCGGCGCCGAAATTTCCGAGTATCGGCGCGTAAATCTGCTGAAGGTCGTTGGGATCGGTCGGGAGTGCGCCGTAATTCACTACGCAAGCGGCGAGGCGCGGCTGATGAATCGCTAGCTGTAAAGAAAAGCCTCCGCCCATGCACCATCCGATCGAGCCGATGTGATCGCGATCCACATCCTTCCGCCCGGCCAAGTACACAAAAGCCGCTTGCAGATCGCTAATCGCTCGGTCCTGGGCCAGTCCGCGCATCAGCTCGTGAGCCTCTTCCGGATCGGAAGTTACTTTACCGCGGTAGAGGTCCACCGCCAGCGCGACGTATCCCTGGTCGGCCAGCTTTTGGGTTTGTTGCTTTACCCAGTCGGTTAGCCCCCACCATTCGTGGACCACCACCAGCGCCGGATAGCGCCCGGGCTTTTCGGGCGTGGCGAGAAATCCGCCTACAGTACCCGTGCCATTGGGGAAAGTAACCGTCTCGGTCTTCGGCGTGTCCGCCCGCACGGCCAGAAGCGCCGTGAACAGGCAAAACGCGGCGAACGCGGCGATCATTCTAAACAGCAGCTTCATCGGCTTCCTCCACTCCGCTTTCATCTCGGCAAACCTTTGTCCCTTGGCTGCCTCATCTCGCGGTGGCGTGCTGCTCTTGCACCGGCGCTTTTTGCCGCAGCAGCTTGATAAACTCACGCATCCACGCGGGATGATCGGGCCAAGCGCGTGCGGAAATCATGTTGCCATCGACCACGGCTTCCGAATTGACGAACTCCGCTCCTCCCGCCCGCACATCCGGCTCGAGCGCCGGATAAGCCGCCGTGCGCTTGCCTTTCAGCACTCCCGCAGCCGCCAGCGCCAAAGCGGCGTGGCATATCTGCGCCACAGGCTTACTCTGCTGAAAAAAGTGCTGAATGATCCGCAGGCAATCTGGATTGTTGCGAATGTATTCGGGCGCTCGGCCGCCGGGAATCACTACCGCGGCATAGTCGGCTGGATTTACGTCCTTGAAAGCGAGATCGGCGTCCCAGCTGTAGCCCGGCTTTTCGGTGTACGTGTCGTATCCCGGCTCGAAATCATGCACCACGAAGTGCAGCTTCTTTTTGGTGGGCGCGGCGATGCGGACTTCGTAACCTTCTTCCTGCAATCGCTGATAGGGATACATTACTTCCAGCGACTCCGCCGCATCGCCGGTCAAAATCAGAATCTTGGGCGCTGCCATGGCGCACCTCCTGAATAATCGCCGCTATCACGCCGGGCTGGACGCGTGGCTCTGGCCGCGAGGATACCACACCGCGAAGCCCGCTGGCGTTTCCGCGAACACCTTGCGGCTTGGCTACGATGCGGAAATGGGGACGTGCGCCGAACTGGCTTGGGACTCCGCCAGCGCAAGCTGTCCGCACGCTGCCATGACGTCTTGCCCACGCGAATCTCGGACGAAGACGAGCACGCCTTTATCCAGCAAAATTCTTCGAAATTCGTCCACGCGTGCGGGATCAGGTCTTTGAAACGGCAGTTCCCCCGGATTCCAGGGGATCAAGTTGACTTTTGCGCGCAAATTCGAAAGCAGTTTTGCGACGCGCTGTGCGTCTTCCGGCGAATCATTGAATCCACTGAGCAAAACGTACTCGAACAGCAGCCATTCCCGCGGTCGCAACGGGTATTGGCGGCAGGCATCGAGCAGTTTTTCGAGGGGATACTTCCGATTGATGGGCATGATCTTATCGCGCTGCTCGTTCGATGAAGCGTTCAGCGAAATGGCCAGGTTCGGGCGCACTTTTTCTTGCGCTAGCCGCTCGATGCCGGGGATGATCCCGCTCGTTGAAAGCGCCGCATGTCGAGGAGAAATCGCCACTCCATCCGGATCGAGGAGAATCCGCAGCGCAGCCATCACGGACTCGTAATTCAGCAGTGGCTCCCCCTGGCCCATGAGCACAATGTTGGTTTGAGGTTTCAGCGCGGCGCGGTTGTCTTCCAGCGCGACGAGCACCTGCCCCACAATCTCGCCCGCGCTCAGATTGCGCACCAGCCCCAGCGTCGCTGTCAGGCAGAACCTGCAATCAACCGCGCAACCCGCCTGCGTTGAGATGCAAATCGTCTGACGATTCTCCTCTGGCATGAACACGGTCTCGATATTCGCCGCTTTGCCGTCGCCAATCGCGAGGACGTAACGCACCGCGCCGTCCAACGAGCGATGGCGACGCACAACGCTCGGCAGCTCGATGCTCGCTTCTCGCGCCAGCCGCGCGCGCAGCGCCGCCGGCAAATTGCTCATCGCGCCAAATTCGAATCGCCTTTCCGCATACAGCGCGCGATAAACCTGCGCTCCGCGATAGCCCGGCTCGCCCAGCGATTCCAGCAGTGCGCGCAGCTCTTCCTTCGATTGTCCCAGCAGATTTCGACCGGTATTCGAGTCCTGCGCAGCCATCTAGATCGATGATAGCACCGAGGAATTGCCCGCCGCACTCCCAGCCCGCGCATGACACACACCGCACCAGCATGCAACAATGGAGTTCGACCAATGCCCAATACATCTCACACGGTGCAGAAGGAAATTCTGCCGAACGGCCTCGTCGTCATCACCGAGCCGATGGAACATGTCCATTCCGTTTCTGTCGGTGTATGGCTGCGCGCTGGATCGCGGCGCGAGCCGGCCGAGCTCAACGGCATCTCGCACTTCATCGAGCACATGGTGTTCAAAGGCACCGGCCGGCGCACCGCCGAGGACATTGCCCGCGAAGTCGACCGCCTCGGCGGAATGCTGGATGCGTTCACAGCCAAGGAAATGGTCTGCTTCAATACCCGCGTACTCGGCGAACATCTGCCCAAGGCCTTCGACATCCTCGCCGATATCGTCCTCGATCCGAAATTTGCCGACGAAGACATCGCCCGCGAGCAATCCGTGATCCTCGAAGAAATCCGCATGACCCAGGACAATCCCGAGGATCTGGTCCACGAGCTTTTCACGCAGAATTTCTGGAATAGCCACGCGCTCGGCAAACCCATTCTGGGAACGCCCGAAACGGTTTCTTCCTTCACCCGCCCAACGTTGCAAAAATGGTTCCGCGAATCCTATGCGCCAAATTGCCTGGTCATTACGGCTGCCGGCAATCTCACCCACGAGCATCTCGTCGAGCTCGTCTCCGAGCGCTTCTCGAAGCTCGCGCCGGCGAAAGACGGCGTACCCGATCCTAAGCCGGAGTCGGCGCCGCACATCACCCTGCGCTCCAAACGCGAGCTCGAGCAGGTTCACATCTGCCTGGGCGTTGCCGCGCTGCCTCTCACCGATCGCCGGCGCTTTGCCGTGTCGGTCCTCAACAATATTCTCGGCGGCGGAATGTCCTCTCGTTTATTTCAGAATATTCGCGAGCGGCAGGGCCTGGCCTATTCAATTTTCAGCGAGATGAATTCCTATCGCGATACGGGAGCGCTCTCGGTCTACGCGGGTACTTCTCTCGACACTGCAGCCCAGGTGGTGCGTTCCGTGCTCGACGAATTTCGGCGCATGAAGGAGGAGCCTCTTGATGATGAGGAGCTTCGCCGCGCCAAGGACCATCTCAAGGGCGCCACTCTATTGGCGCTCGAAGGCAGCGGCGCGCGCATGAGCAGCCTCGCGCGCTATCATCTCTACTTCAACCGTTATTTCACTCCGCAAGAACTGATCGCCATGCTTGAAAGCGTCACGGCCGAGGAAGTCCAGCAACTCGCCCGCGAATTCTTCGAGCCAAGCCACGTTGCCGCCTCCGTGGTGGGAAATCTCAACGGCTTCAAGCTCACTCGCGACCAGCTTTCCTTCTAGCTAACACCGCGACTTCCTCAATTAGCGTTTTTGCAGTCGTAGGGGCACGATACATCGTGCCCGGCAAACATTCTTGGCTACTTCTCGCCATCCGACCGCCGCACTTCGCTTCGATCCGGCGTTTCAGCCAGAAGCTCGGCGATGGTCCGATGCAAGACGGGATGCCGAATGTCTGGCGCGATCTCCGCAAACGGCACAAGCACGAATCTCCGCTCCGCCATCCTTGAGTGCGGAATCTTAAGCTCGGGCGTGCTGACCACCCTCGAACCGTATATCAGTATGTCCATATCAATCGTCCGCGAATCTTTCGGACCATCTGAAACCGCGCGTCGCTGCCGTCCCAGCGATCGCTCGATCGAAAGCAAAACGTGCATCAGCTTTTCCGGCGCCAAATCCGTTTCCGCTTCGATCACGAAATTCAGAAACCAGCCATCGCCGCGGACGTTCACCGGCTCGGTTTCATAGAGCGACGATTGCCGCATGACGCGCACACCGTGTGGACCTAGTGCTTCGATCGCCCGCCCAATATTTTGCGCGCGATCCCCCATGTTCGATCCCAGCGATAGGTAGACGGTTTCCATCGGTGAGTCATTCCAGCCGCGGCGCGGGTTTTAGCATCGTCGCCGTCCCATATGGGCGAGGCTTGATTTCGGGCGGCGCAATGCTAACCCAACTCATGCCGCCATCAGACGTTGACACCAGCTCGGTACATCCGGCCCCGCCAGGCTTGTTACAGTTCACCACGTCCACGACAGCCCAGCCCGCCAGTGGACTAGAAAAACTAATTCCTCTCACACTGTAGGCTGAAACTCCCGGTATTTGCGCGTTGGTGCTGGTTGTCCGTTTCGCGTCCGCTGGGAACGCGGTCAGCACAATCCCGTGGTCGCGCGTAGCGGTAGCGCCGAGCCAAAGCGATCCCACGATCGTGTCGGGCCGCCTTGCGAGGTCGCCCTGCGCCGCCTGCCCTCGTGCCTTCCATGTTTGCCCGCCGTCGCTCGTGGAAAATAGCATCCGCTCGGTCTTTGTCGGTCCATCGAAGAGGACGGATAAAATGCCGCGCTTCTCGTCGGTGAACACAGGAAGCTCGTAGGACTCATTGGCATCGGATGGTGCGGGAACCGAAACCTGACGCCAATGCGTGCCGCCGTCCTGCGTCCTATAAAGCGAATCATCAGGGCCCCCGCACAACCAGCCCTCGTTGGCACTGGCAAAATAAACCGGACCGGCTACTGCAGGCTGCTCCAACCGCTGCCACGTGGTGCCTCCATCTTGGGTCCGAATCAAAACTCCCCAACTTACCGCCGTGTTGGTGCTCATTCTAACCAGCACCCAGCCGTGGCTAGCGCTCGCAAAGTTTACCCATGCCTCGGCGGACAAGCCAGTGTCCGGCTGAGGGTCGGGCACGTGCAACTGGGTCGTTGACCAACTCGCGCCTGCGGTCTTCGTAGTGGCAAGTTCGAATTCCTCGTCAGCGTCGCCCGCATGAGACAGTAAGACCCAACCCCTCGCAGAATTCAAAAAGAACACGGCGCTTATAACTTCTTTAGGCCGCAAGGCCGGCGTGACATTGGACCAATTCATGCCACCATCGTTAGTCCAATAGAGATGATCGGAGGTTCTCGTCCAGCCCGCCTTTCGCGTGACCAGATGCGCCTCGTTGATCGTCTCCGGAGTGCCCGTCACCTGAACGGTCTGGCTGCCTTCCTGCGCGCAAAGATCGGCCGAAAAGAAGATCAGCAACAAACACACAGGCAGAATACGCCCCGCTCGCAGCCCATCAAGTCGATGCATTTACCCTCCCAGTGATAGCTAGACTGCCTACATCGCCGTGCGGACATTTTAGTCTTGCTCCCCAACGCGCGCCAGCCGACAGTTAGCATTCCGGACCCAAGAAGAATGCCAACAGGTGGGAGGCGGCGATGGTAGACCCGAAGACAAGGACGTGGCTGCTCATCGAACAGAAAGAACTCGTGCATGCCGGTAGGACGGCAATTGCCGCGGTGGTTTCGCTCCTGATTGCCCGCTGGTTTCGATTGCCGGAGGCATACTGGGCCGCCATTGCAACCCTGATCGCCACGCAGTCAACACTTGGCGTGGCGTGGACCATCTCTAGGGATCGCTTGGCCGGGACTGCGCTCGGCGCCGCGGCGGGAGCGCTGCTGGCAACCTATGCAGGAGAAAACGTGGTCGTGTTCGGAGCGGGCGTGTTTGCGCTGGGATTGCTCTGCGCCCTCCTGCGCGTCCAGCGGGCCGCATATCGCTACGCCGGAATCACGCTGGTTATTGTCATGCTGACCGCGCGCACGGAGCCTTCCTGGATGGTCGCCGTCCATCGATTCATCGAGATTTCGGTCGGACTCGCGGTGGGTTTGATTCTGACTGCTCTCTGGCCGGAAACCGAGCAGGCCGCGGCCTGAAGCCGCTTCTTTGCCTAGCTCTTCGGCTGCGGTACAACAACAGGTGGAGTGTAGGTACTGATGACGGGCTGCTTAGGCTTTTCCTTCTTCTTTTTCTTAACTTCGCGTCTATGAGCGTCTTTGTTTCCCATGCCGGAATTGTGCCACATCCATCCGCGAACCGGTAGAAGGACAAGAAGGCGTCTGTTACGCAAAGCCAGTCAGCTGAAGAGGCCGGTTTGGCGGCGCGGCTCATCCATGCCGAAATGTTTGTAAGCGAGTGCGGTGGCCACTCGGCCTCGCTGCGTGCGGTCGAGCAGGCCAAGCTGCATCAGGTAAGGCTCGTACATTTCCTCGATGGCGTCTTCTTCCTCGCTCAGCGACGCGGCAATTGTGCTCAATCCCACGGGGCCGCCGGAATATTTTTGGATAATGGTCAACAGCAGGTTGCGGTCGACTTCATCCAGGCCGTGCTCGTCCACGCGAAGCATCGCCAGAGCGTCGCGAGCAACCTCCAGCGTGATATGCCCCTTCGCGCGCACTTCAGCGTAATCGCGGACGCGCCGCAGCAGACGGTTCGCCACTCGCGGCGTCCCGCGGCTGCGCCGGGCGATTTCGCTCGCTCCGCCTCCGTCCATCGTGATGCCCAGGATTTTCGCGGAGCGAACCACGATCCGGTGCAGATCTTCCGGGGTATAAAACTCCAGCCGGTGCAGGATGCCGAAGCGTGAACGCAGCGGCGCCATGATCAGACCTGCGCGCGTCGTGGCGCCGATCAGCGTGAAGCGGTTCAACTGATAAGGATGCACGCGCGCGCCAGGCCCTTGGCCGATAATCAGGTCCACGCGAAAATCCTCCATCGCAGGATAGAGGATTTCCTCGAGTGCCGGCTGAAGGCGATGAATCTCGTCGAGAAAAAGAAAATCGCTGGGGTCGAGCGAAGTCAGCACCGCTGTGAGGTCTCCCTTCTTCTCCAGCAGCGGTCCCGAACTGACCTTGATCGACGAGCCCATCTCATTCGCCAGAATTTGCGCCAGCGTGGTTTTACCGAGCCCCGGCGGCCCGTAGAGCAGAACGTGATCGAGCGCCTCGCCTCGCGCCCGCGCCGCTTGCACGGCGATTTGCAGGTTTTCTTTGACGCGGTCCTGGCCAATGTAATCGGCGAAATTCGCCGGGCGGACGCTAGCCTCGATGCGCGCGTCCTCGTCGAACGCCTTCCCGGATACGATTCGATTTCGCCCGTCGGTCATTTATTATGAGTACCCGTCAAAGCTTAGACATTTGCTAGGGGAGCTGAGCAACCGAGTTCATTCACGCACGCTCTTCCGCATCGCGGAGTTGCCGAGAATCTGCAGCGCCGCGCGCAAGAGAGTTTCGAAGTCGGCGCCTCGGGCAGCATCCGCCTTCTCAATCGCGCGGTCGATCGAACGAGCGTCGTAGCCGAGATTCGCGAGCGCGGACGCCACGTCCGATTCGAGCTGCGAGCGCGTAGCCGGCTTCCCGGTTTCGCGAATCTCCACCACTGCCAGCTTGTCGCGCAGCTCTACTACAATGCGTTCGGCGGTTTTCTTCCCCACGCCCGGAATCAGCACGAGTTGCGCCAAATCGCCCTTGCGGATCGCGGGGACTAAATCCTCGACGCCCATTCCGGAAAGAATTTTCAGCGCCAGAGCAGGTCCCACTCCCGAGGCGGAAATCAGCAGCTCGAAGCACTGCTTTTCACGCGCCGTCAGGAAGCCGTAAAGCGAAAGCTGATCCTCGCGCACGTGTGTGTGAATCAGCAGGGTGGTTTCATCGTGCAGCGCGGTCAGCCCGGCGAACGTGGAAAGCGGAATCTGCACCTGATAGCCCACGCCGCCCACGTCGAGCAAAGCCTGATTCGGACGTTTGTCGACGAGTTTGCCGCGAAGCGACCCAATCATTTCAGCGATTATCGGTTAGGCCCACAGGAGTGTCAACGCAAGCGGCAATCGTGAATCGCCGCGAGCAACTTGAGTTCCCGGAAGCTAGCGGCGGGCGCGGTCCCTGCGCACGCCTTCGTCGATGAGGGTTTCCAGTTCGCGGCGCGTCAATGTGACGCTTTCGGTGGGGCAGGCGGCACCGCCGGTGGCGGAACCGTGGCTCGCTTTTGCGCCGGCGGCGTATCGGGTGCGTGCAGCCGCCAATTTTTCCACGTCGCGTTCGGAAAGCAGGACCTGTTTGCCGAGAAGCTCCGTTACCAGTGCAACTTGCGCGAAATGTTCCGTGGTTTCCATGCGCAGAAATGCTGTGAGCAAATCTGGACCATAGGTGACGACGCCGTGATTGGCCATGAGAATGGCGTCGTGGCCATGAACGAACGGTTCCATTGCCGCCGAGAGTTCGGGCGTGCCGGGAGTGCCATAGCGCGCCAGCGGAATTTCTCCCAATCCGATGACGAGTTCGCAAAGGATAGGCTTGTCAAGGGGCATGCCTGCCGCCGCGAAGCCGGTGGCCGTGGTTGGATGCGCGTGGCAGACCGCGTTTACGTCCGGGCGGAGGCGGTAGATCAAAAGGTGCATCGCAAATTCCGACGACTGCTTCCGCAGTCCGCTCAAACGGCGCCCGTCAAAATCGATGACCACCAGATCGTCGGGCTTCATCATTCCCTTGCCGATTCCGGTGGGAGAAATGAGCACGCGGTCCGGGCCGAGACGCACGGAAATATTTCCGTCGGTGGATGCGACGTAGCCGCGATCGCGAATCCAGCGCCCCACGGCGCAGAGATCGCGGCGGTGTTCCGCTTCGGTCTTCAGAGCCCCGTGAGATATCGATTCCGGGTGCAAGGGCAGCCTCCACAACCGGGCCTAGGCGCGGCAGTTTACGCGTAAAAGCCCCTCAATTTCAAGGCTCGCGACACGCGATCGATGGCCAGGATGTAGGCCGCGATCCGGTTGTTCACATTATGGGTCTCGGCGTACTTCACCACTCCGTCAAAGCTGTGCTCCATCACATCCTGCAAGCGTTCATTCACTTCACGCTCGCGCCAGAAAAAGCCCTGCCGATCTTGCACCCATTCGAAATAGCTTACGGTGACGCCGCCCGCATTTCCGAGAATATCCGGAATGATGAAGATGCCTTTTTTCTCGATGATGGCATCGGCGTGCGAAGTCGTGGGACCGTTCGCGCCCTCGCAAAGAATGCGGCAATCCACGCGATGAGCATTCTGCGAAGTAATCTGATTTTCAGTGGCGGCGGGAACGAGGATTTCGCAGGGACGGAACAAAACCTCTTGGGCGGTCAGCTTTTCACCCCCGGGAAATTCCGGCAAGGGCCTTCGCTGCGTGTAAACCCAATCGTAGAGTTTCGGCACGTCGATGCCATTTTCATTGTAGAGGCCGCCATTCACATCGGCAGCGCCGATGATCTTGTATCCGGCTTCATGCATCAGAAGCGAAGCCTGCGAGCCGACATTGCCAAAACCCTGGATGATCACCCGGCAGCCCTCACGCTTCATGCCGAGTTTTGCAACCGCCTTGTTGCAGCACATCATCAAGCCGCGGCCTGTAGCTTCCCGGCGCCCTTGCGATCCTCCCAGATCGAGCGGTTTACCCGTAACGACCGCCGTGGTCGCTTGCCGCACATGCATTGAGTATGTATCCATCACCCAAGCCATGATTTGTTCGTTGGTGCCGATGTCGGGAGCGGGGACGTCGCGCTCCGGGCCAAACCAGTCTGCCAACGAAGCGGTGTATCGACGGGTGACGCGCTCAAGTTCGGCCTTCGAGAGTTTGGCCGGATTGCAGATCACTCCCCCCTTCGCGCCGCCGAAAGGAATATCCACCACGGCGCACTTCCAAGTCATCCAGGCGGCCAGAGCGCGCACTTCGTCGAGCGAAACATCCGGAGAAAATCGGATACCGCCTTTTCCGGGTCCGCGAACCGACGAGTGCAGGACCCGGTAGCCGGTGAAAACTTCGATCTGGCCGTTATCCAGGGCCACCGGAATGTAAACCGTGATTTCGCGCTCCGGATATTTCATATAGCGGTAGATACCTTGCTCCAATCCCAACTTCTGAGCCGCGGTTTCGAAGCGCGCCTCCGCGGACTCGTACACATTCAGCTCGCCATGCACGATGGCCGGCATTTCAATCTTCGCTACGCTCACGATGGCCTCCGAAGCCGATATCTATCACCAAGCGGGCGAAGAAACACGCAGATTCGTTCCAGGGCGCGATCGCGTAACTGAAGTTGGTAAATTTGATTTTGCATTGCTAGGAAGTTCCTCCAGTTCCCTTCAAATCGCGGCCCGTCATTTCACCCGGCTCGGCAACGCCTAAAATGCTCAGTAGCGTTGGCGCGATGTCGCGGAGCGAACCGTCTGTGCGAAGGCGGGCATGGCCGTCATTGCTGGCGAGGATGAATGGCACGGGATTGGTGGTGTGATAGGTGTGCGGGCCGCCCGTAACTGGATCGATCATTGTTTCGGCGTTGCCGTGATCGGCAGTGATGATCCACGCGCCGCCGCGCGGGCGAAGCGCCTGAAAGATCCGGCCGAGGCAATCATCGACCACTTCGCAGGCTTTCACAGTCGCTTCGAGCTTTCCGGAATGGCCGACCATGTCCGCATTGGCGAAATTCATGATGATGGCGTCGAAGTCGCCCTTCTCGATGGCGTGAATCACAGTATCGGCGACGCCGCCGGCGGACATCTCCGGCTTGAGATCGTAGGTAGGAACTTTCGGTGAAGGCACGAGGACGCGTTCTTCGCCTGCGAACGGTTTCTCGACGCCGCCGTTGAAGAAATAGGTGACGTGCGCGTATTTCTCGGTTTCCGCGACGCGCAAGTTTTTGAATTGCAGCTCGGCGAATACGTTGGCGAGGATGTGCTCGAGCTTTTCGGACCCGAGGAGGTAACGCAGCCAAGGCCAGGTTTTTTCGTACTGCGTCATGCCGACGAACGCGAGATTTTTCGGCCGGGCAGGATCGGCAAACCCGGAGAACCCAGGCTCGATGAGCGCGCGCGTGATCTGGCGGGCGCGGTCGGCGCGAAAATTAAGGAAAATCACGGAGTCGTCGTCGCGAATGATGCCGCGGGGAACGGCGGGTTTGCCAGCCGCGCCTTGCGTGGTGATCACGGCGGGAACAACGAATTCGTCGGTCACTCCTTTTTCGTAGCTCGCGCGAATGGTGACGATGGGATCGGCGAATTTTGCTTCGGCGTCGCCGTGAACCATGGCGCGGTAAGCTTTTTCGATGCGCTCCCAGCGATTATCGCGATCCATCACGTAGTAGCGGCCGCTGATGCTGGCGATTTGCCCCACGCCGTATTCGCGAATTTTCTGTTCGAGCTGGCGAAGGAAATCGATGCCGCTTTCGGGCGGGGTGTCGCGGCCGTCCATGAAGCAGTGGACGAAAACCTTTTCTACTTTGTTTTCGCGCGCCATGCGCAGGAGCGAAAAAAGATGCTCGATGTGGGAGTGAACTCCTCCGTCGCTGAGAAGCCCTATGAGGTGCAATTGATGAGAGCGGCCGCGATCCATCGCGTCTAGGAGCAAGGGCTGGCGGAAAAATTCTCCGCTGGCGATGAGCTGATCGATGCGGGTGATGTCCATTTGGACGATGCGGCCAGCGCCTATATTCAGGTGGCCGACCTCGCTATTGCCCATTTGACCTTCGGGCAGGCCAACGTAGGGGCCGGAGGTGTGGATCAGGGTGTTGGGGAATTCCTTCAGGAGGCGGTCGTAATTGGGCTTGCGAGCCAGGGCGATGGCGTTGCCCTTCGTCTCGGGGCAGTAGCCCCAGCCGTCGAGGACAGTGAGGACGATGGGCCTGGGTCTTTTAGGCATGGACGATCAAAACGCCCCTTTCGAGAAAGTGCCGAGTAGACGGTACACGGATCCTTTGTTTTGAATGAGTTACAGTGCGTTCTACTCGGCTGTTCTGTCGATTAAGCACAAGCCGCGGGCACTCCTTATAACGGAGTCTGTGAGGGAACCGGGGACTTGCCCAGAACCGGTCCGTCGCGGCTACCGGGGCTGCTTGGCGGCCCCATTCGAGTTTTGAGTATTCAATCATCTCAATTTACGTTAGCACGCGGGATTACGGTTGCAAGGGGTTGTTGGTGTAAAGAATCTGGATCCCGTCGGGAAGGATGACTAAGGAACTGGGGCTCCGGAGTTGGTAAGAAAGGGGGACAGGCACGCGTAATACCTCGGTAAGCCGACCCAACCAGAACGGAGGCTGCCGAGAGATGATCTTCATTGTTCTGACGGCATTGGGCCTGATTCTAGGCTGTGTTCACATTGCGGCCACAAAACGGCCTCGAACGCGGCTGCAAATCACTGACATTCTGCTGCTATACCTCTTCGTATTTCCCATCGGGCTAGGCGGGCTGATCGGTTTTCTTGGGCACACATTTCGCGCCGGTTCCACCGCAGCGTCCATCGGATGGCCGGCCCACAATCCGTTTCAGTACGAAGTGGCGGTGGCCAACCTCGCGTTTGGAATCCTGGGAATTTGCTGCGCGTGGGTTCGCGGCGGTTTCCGTACGGCGACCGCGATCGGTTGGAGCATTTTTATTCTCGGCGCGGGATGCGTTCATGTGCATCAGATACGCGCCGGACAGCCCTTCGCCCCTGGAAATGCAGGGGCCATGCTCTATTACAATTTCATTGTGCCACTGCTTGTCCTCGTGTTGCAGTGGTCCGCAAGTTTTGGGCGAAAGGTACGCGAGCCTGTCTAGCGTGGGCTCATGCGTTCGCTGGAGGGCGGGACAATGCCCTTGAGCCGCAAATAGACGGCCATGGAGCCGTAGCACTCATTATCGTGCACTACATTGCCTGCGAGGGCGGCGAGGCGTGGCAACGGGCCGCGGAAGCTTTGCACGGGCTCATTGGCATTGGCTTCGGTGAGCGCGGCGTAGGCGGCGTCGCAGGTGTCAAAGGACTCCTTGAGGGCGGCGACGAGGTCAGCCTTAGTGGTCTTGGAGCTTGCGCTGGGAGTTTTCGGCGTGCCTAGAGCGCGGGAGCAACCGCCCGTCTGGGCGTCGGCGACGTGAGCGACCCATCCGCCGAAGGCGCGCTCTTCCGGAGTTGGCTTGAACGAGTAGTCCGCGTCGGACATTTTGTCCGCGGCCTTGAGGATGTTGTTTTTGACCACGTTGTACGACTGTTGAATCGCTTCCACATTGCTCGGGGCGTGAACGGGCACTTGGCCTATCATGCCTTGAGCGAACGCCGGCAAAGCCGACAAACCTACGAGTGCTACCAGGATGATCGCGAAGCGTTTCATTGCAGTCTCCCCTTTCAAATCTAAACTCTCGCCCCGGCCTTGCGGCCCAGCGGATTATAGACCTGAATTGGATGGCCTGGAATCGGAGTCTTTGGTGTGGGATGCGAGGGGCATCGAGCAAAAAGAGACTACGTGCTGCGATAAACCCGGCGCACCTCCTTTGCTAGTGGCGGGCGAGGGCGGAGCGGCCGGGGAAGCGCGCGGCGGAGCCTAGCTCTTCCTCGATGCGCAGGAGCTGGTTGTATTTCGCGATGCGGTCGGTGCGGGAGGCGGAGCCGGTCTTGATCTGGCCGGCGCCCATAGCTACCGCAAAATCGGCGATGAAGGCGTCTTCGGTTTCACCGGAGCGGTGCGAGATGACCGCGGAATATTTAGCACTGCGCGCCATTTCGACAGCTTCGATTGTTTCCGTGACGCTGCCAATCTGGTTCAGCTTGATGAGGATCGAATTGCCAATTTTTTCGGAGATGCCGCGCGCGAAGATTTTCGGATTGGTGACGAAAATATCGTCGCCGACCAATTGGATTTTGTGGCCGACATCGCGCGTAAGTAGTTTCCAGTCGTCCCAGTCCTCCTCGGACATGCCGTCTTCGAGGGACACGATGGGATACTGGCGGATCCAATTGCTCCAGAATTCGACCATCTGCCCGGAGGTGCGTGCCGATTTGTCCGATTTCTTGAAGATGTATTTTTGGCTGGCGCGATCATAGAACTCGCTGGCGGCGGGATCGAGCGCGATAGCGATTTGCTCGCCGGGCTTGTAACCGGCGGCGGTGATGGCTTCGAGGACGCGCTCAAGCGCTTCCTCGTTGGATTTTAGATTGGGCGCGAAGCCGCCTTCGTCGCCGACGGCTGTGGAGTAGCCGTTTTTTTTCAGGACGGCTTTCAAATTGTGGAAGACTTCGACACCCCAGCGCAGGGCTTCTCGAAAATTCGGCGCGCCGAGCGGCATGACCATGAATTCCTGCACGTCGACAGAATTATCGGCGTGAGCGCCGCCATTTAGAATGTTCATCATGGGGACAGGAAGGATATTGGCCGAGGTGTTGGTGGAATATTTCGCGAGATATTTGTAAAGCGGCTGGCCGGCGGCAGAGGCTGCAGCACGCGCGGCAGCCATCGAGACAGCGAGAATGGCGTTCGCACCGAGATTGGATTTGTTTGGGGTGCCATCGGCTTCGATCATGCGGAGGTCAACGGCGCGCTGATCGGAGGCATCGAGGCCGGAGACGGCCCTGGCGATTTCGGCGTTGACGTGCGCGACTGCTTTCTGCACGCCCTTGCCGAGGTAGCGCGATTTATCGCCATCGCGCAGCTCGATGGCTTCGTGTTCGCCAGTGGAGGCGCCGGAAGGGACCGCTGCACGGCCGACGATGCCGCCTTCGAGGCGAACGTCCGCCTCGACTGTGGGATTGCCGCGCGAATCGAGAATCTCTCGGCCGTGAACGGCGATAATTTTTGTGGACATCATCCCTCCCGCGGAAAAATAAAGGCTAGAAAATCAACTGCCCGCCTTTAGGCGGCCGCTATGGAATCACGATGAAGCGGTTAAATATCGAGGTTGACGACATCGAGGGCGTTCTCCTCGATGAATTTGCGGCGCTGCTCCACGTTTTCGCCCATCAGGGTGGAGAAAATATCCTCGGCGGCGACAGCATCCTCGAGACGCACTTTTAGGAGCGTGCGCGTTTCCGCATTCATGGTGGTGGCCCAGAGTTGCTCGGGATTCATTTCGCCGAGACCCTTGAAGCGCGTGATGGTGAAGTCTTTTTTGGCGTCCTCGAGGACGTAGCTGAGGAGTTGCTGCGCGCTCTCCTTGGTGGCTTTGTCGCCATTGTGAGTGATGGTGAAGGGCGGCTTATCGTTTTCCGCGATGGCCTGGCGCAGGGTGCGCAGGCGCTTGTAGTCCGGCGAGGCAGCGAGCGCCCAATTGACGCGGCGTTCCCCGCCGTTTTTCAGGAGCAGCTCGTGGAGGCTGTGCTCTTCGTCGAATTCGAGCTTGGCTTCGAGATCGAGCTTGGCCTTTTCGATGGCTTTGGCAAATTCCTGGAGCTTCTTCTTATCCGCAAAATCGGCTTTCTTTTCGAGGTCGCTTTCGCCGAGCAGCTCGACGAGCTTCGCATCGCGCAGGCGGCGGGTGAGTTTTGCAGAAACCTGGTCGTACTCCTGAATATTCAGGAGGAACTGCGTGAGATCGCCACCTTCGAGCGACTTGCCGCTCTTGGATTTGACGACGTGCTCTTCGGTGGCGCGCTTCATCAGCTCGCGGGAAAATTCGCGTTCATCGCGGATATAGCGATCCATTTTGCCGCGCTTGACGCGATAGAGTGGCGGCTGGGCGATGTAAATGTTCCCCTTTTCGATCAGCTCGCGCATGTGGCGGAAGAAAAACGTGAGCAATAGGGTGCGGATGTGGCTGCCGTCGACGTCCGCGTCGGTCATCAGAATGATTTTGTGGTAGCGGAGTTTCGAGGCGTCGAAATCGTCTTTGCCAATGCCAGTACCAAGCGCGGTGATAATGGCGCGAATTTCCTCGTGACCGAGCATTTTGTCGTAGCGGGCCTTTTCGACGTTGAGGATTTTACCTTTCAGTGGAAGGATGGCTTGGTAGCGGCGGTCGCGACCGCCTTTGGCCGAGCCGCCAGCGGATTCACCCTCGACTAGGAAGAGTTCACAGCGCGCGGGATCGCGTTCCTGGCAATCGGCGAGCTTTCCGGGCAGGCCGCTGGAATCGAGCGCGGATTTGCGGCGCGTAAGTTCGCGGGCTTTGCGGGCCGCTTCACGCGCACGAGCGGCGTCAATACACTTGCCGATAATTTTTCGCGCGATAGAGGAGTGCTTGTCAAAATATTCGCCGAGCTTTTCATTGACGAGCGATTCGACCAGGCCCTTAATGTCGCTATTTAGTTTGCCCTTGGTCTGACCCTCGAACTGAGGCTGGGGCAGTTTCACTGAAACGACGGCGACGAGGCCCTCGCGGACGTCGTCGCCGTTGATGGAGACTTCGTCCTTCTGCTCCTTGAGTAGGCCGAAGGAATTGGCGTAGTAGTTGATGGTGCGAGTGAGCGCGGAGCGGAAGCCGGCGAGGTGCGTGCCGCCATCGACGGTGTTGATCGTGTTGGCGAAGGCAAAAATATTTTCGGCGTAGCTATCGTTGTACTGCACGGCAATCTCGATATCGACTTGTCCGCGCTTGCCTTCCATATAGATGGGCGAATCGTGGAGAGTGCCCTTGCCGCGATTCAGGTGCTTAACGAATTCGGAGATGCCACCGGTGAAGCGGAACTCCGCTTTTTTGCCCGAGCGCTCGTCATCCAAAGTGATTTTGAGGCCCTTGTTGAGAAATGCGAGCTCGCGAAGACGCTGCGAAAGCGTGTCAAAGCTATAGGCGGTGGTAGTGAAGATTGACTGATCGGCGTGAAAGGTGATTTTCGTGCCGGTTTTTTTTGTTTTGCCCGAAGCTTTCAACTTCGAAGTGGGGATGCCTTTTTCGTAGGACTGTTCCCAGACTTCACCTTCGCGCCAGATTTCGAGATCGAGCCAGTCCGAGAGCGCGTTGACGACGGAGACGCCGACGCCATGAAGGCCGCCGGAAACTTTGTAGGTGTCGCTATCGAATTTTCCGCCGGCGTGGAGCACCGTCATCACCACTTCGGCGGCGGGCTTTTTTTCCGTGGCGTGCATGTCGACGGGAATACCGCGGCCATTGTCGATTACGGTGACGCTGTCGTCTTCATGGACGAGCACGTTGATTTCGTCGCAGGAGCCGGCCATGGCCTCGTCGACCGAATTGTCGACAACTTCCCATACGAGATGGTGGAGGCCCAGCTCGCCAGTGGAGCCAATGTACATCGCGGGGCGCTTGCGAACGGCTTCGAGTCCACCGAGGACTTTGATCGAAGTTGCGTCGTACTTGTGCCCACCGGCCGGGATTTCTTTTTCAGCCATGAAGTACGCGTCTCCTCAGATGTTGCATGCTGCGGTGGTGCTGGGTGATGCTTGGGAAGGCGGTCGCGCGGAGCAGCCCGAGACTTGCCTTGCCCATTGGTCCCCGCAACGAGAAAAATTTCTCGCTCGAGCCGGGACTCGAAGGGTGTTTTAGAGCCTCATCCCGTCCGGTTCCGAATTTTTCGGGCGGACGCGGCGAAACTCTAGTTCCCCGATCAGGGGATAGCTCGAATCAATTCGCTGCGCGTATTGATCCGCTGCGTCTGGCGCGGCGAGCGGAAACCGGGCACGAATTTCGGTCTAAATCAGTCTATTCAAGAGGAATCAAAAGCACCTAAATTTTACCGGATTGGACGCCAGCGCACAAGGTGATTCTGAGACTGCTATTCGATCTAGTACATTTATTTTCAACGAGTTAGAACACGCCCGATGAATGTATCGTCGGTCAAAATTGAAGATAAGAGTAGACAGCCTGAAGGGCCGTCATGCGGGCAGATTTCTTGCAACTAAGGGCGGGATTGTGAATCCAAGTTCGGAGAGGTTGTGCCCCATGAAGAGAAATTGGAATTTAGCGTTGTGGGTCGGGTTCGCGCTCGTTCTTGCCGGTATTGTCAGCTACCCGCTGCTTTTCATCCGCTATCCCGTGACGCGCGACGTTCCGTGGGCAAGTTTGGCGATCATGGCGCTTGGGTTGGCGCTGCTCGGAGCAGGGATCGCGCGCGCATTTCGGCGGCCGGATGCACATCGCGGGAAAATTTTCGGGAGCGTTTTCGGAATTCTATCGGTCGCGCTCGCGGCGTTTTTCTGCTACGGCGTTTTCTACGCGACGCGGCAGCTTCCCGCGTCGCACGGCGCACCGAAAGTGGGCGAGATCACTCCCGATTTCACGCTGCCAGACTCCCAGGGTAACCCGGTGACTTTGTCCGCGGTGCTGAATTCATCGTTCGTGCCCAATGGATCGACTGCTGCTGCCGCGGGAACGGCTTCAGCGCAAACAGCCGGCACCGTGTTGATCTTTTATCGCGGCTATTGGTGACCGTTCTGCAACTCCGAGTTGCGGAGCTTCGAGAAAGAGTTGCCGGAATTTGACGCACGGAAAATCCGCATACTAGCAATCAGCGTGGATACACCCGCCGAGTCGCAACATTTGCGCGAGACGCAAGGCTACACGTTTCCGATTCTCTCCGACGCGAAAGATGAGGTGATCCACCGCTGGGATCTCGTCCATCCTCACGGAGGCGTCGACGGCGCGGACATCGCGCGGCCTGCTGAATTCCTGATCGAGCCAAGCGGCAAGATTCTGTGGGTGAATTTGACCGAAGACTATCGCGTGCGCGCGCGGCCGGAGCAGGTACTTCAGGCGTTCGACGCTAAGAATCAATCAGGACAAGTGATACGGTAGCCCCACGAAATCGGCATCTGTGGAGGTTGGGTCCCCTCAGATGCGCATCGGCATGACGACGTAGCGGTAGCGGCTGGATTCGTCGCCGAGGGGGCGAAGCTGGCCGGCAGACTGCTCATCTTTCAGCTCGAAGCTGATGGGGCCATCGGCGGCGGCGGCGAGAAAATCGAGCAGGTACTGGGCATTGAAGCCGATTGCGATTGGCTCGCCGTTGAATTCTTTTTCGATGGCTTCCTTAGCTTCGCCGTATTCGGGACTGGACGCGGAGATTTCCAGGCCTTCTTTGGCGAGCATGAATTTCACGGCATGCGAGCGCTGGTCGGCAAGCTGCGAAACACGGCGCAGCGAGTCCTGTAATTCGCCGCGCTCGATTACGACAGTCTTATTCACCTCACGTGGTAGAACCGCCTCGTAATTCGGGAATTGACCCGTGAGCTTGCGACAAGTCAGCAGGCGGCCTTCGAACTGGAAGAATAGATGGCTTTCGTCTTGTGCAAATTCGACAGCCGCTTCATCGCTCGCCTCGGCAGCGAGACGCTGCACTTCGCTCATGGCTTTTTTGGGAACGAGCACGCGCGTCTCGTTCGAGAAGCCCTCAAACTTGTGATCCGTCTCGACCATGGCCAACCGATGGCCGTCGGTGGCAACCATGGTGATCGAGTTTGGCTTTAGGACCAGTAGCGCGCCGTTGAGCGTGTAGCGCGACTCCTCCATCGAAATAGCGAATGTGGTTTTGGCGATCACGCTTGCAAGCAGCTTGGCGGGAATTTTTACTAGCGCGTGTGGAAAGTCAGGGAGTGCGGGAAAATTGTCCTTCGACATACCCACGAGCTTGTAAGTTTTGCGATCGCAGGTGATCTGGACCCAGTGGTTTTCAAGCAGCTTGAAGCGAATTTCTCCGTCGGGTAGCAAGCGTACGAGATCGAGAAGTTTTTTAGCTGGAATCGTTCCGGCGCCTTCTTTCTTGATCTTGGCTTCACACGATGTGCGGATACTGAGTTCGAGATCGGTGGCAGTAATCGTCAGCCGATTACCCTTCGTCTCACAAAGGAGATTTGAGAGGATCGGAATAGTGGTCTTCCGCTCGACGACGCCTTGAGTTAGCTCAAGCTCCTCGAGTAAGTCGTACTTCTTTACGGTGAATTCCATCTCGGGTGCGGTCCTTGCACTAGTTTCAGGGCTCATTTTAGTTGCGGCTACTGTACTGCCTTTCTATATTTTTATAAAGTTATAAGAACCGTCGCCGTCTCCGCAACTGTGGATTCTGCGGAAAACGTTGTAAGTACCGAGGTACGCCAGGTTTGCCAATTCCGGCTCCTTGTGGAAAGTAGCGCGCATCAGTGGAGTAAAGGAACTCGACGAATGTGAGAACGTCACCACTGGTGGTCTTGCACACGCGATCCACAGGTGAAAACAAGTACCGAGCCATATTTACCCGATAAGTCTATCCAAATGAATCGAGTAGCCTATTAATCGTCTTGTTCAAATCTTTGTCCGTCTGTCGGAGCAACTCAATTTTATTGATCGAATGCAGCACTGTGGTGTGGTGCTTGCCGCCGAACTGCTTGCCGATCTCGGGAAGCGAAGCGGTGGTGAGCTGCTTCACTAGGAACATAGCAACCTGGCGCGGGAAAGCGATCATTTTCGAGTTGCTGCGGACTTTGAGATCCTGCGCCCGCATGCCGAAATGCTCACCCACGCTCTTTTGAATCTGTTCGATGGTGATTTTCTTTTCCTGCGTCTCGATGATGTTCTTGAGCACCTGCTGGGCGGTTGAGTGATTGATCTCTACGCCGGTAAGGGAAGCGTAGGCCAGGAGCCGAATCAGCGCGCCTTCCAACTCGCGAATATTGGACTTGATTGAGCGCGCGATAAACTCCGCGACGTCGTCCGGCAGATGAACGTGTTCGCTATCCGCTTTCTTCTGCAGAATGGCGATTTTCGTTTCGAGGTCGGGCATCTGGATATCGGCAATCAAGCCCCATTCGAAACGCGAGCGCAGCCTCTCCTCGATGGACGAGATCTCCTTTGGAGGGCAATCGGAGGAAATCACGATCTGCTTTTGCTGGTCGTGCAGAGCGTTGAAGGTATGGAAAAACTCCTCCTGAGTGCGCTCGGCGCGGGCGATGAATTGAATGTCGTCCACCATGAGGACGTCCATATTGCGAAAGCGGTCGCGAAACGCGGCCATACGCTCGAAGCGGATCGAGGCGATCACTTCGTTGGTGAACTTCTCCGCGCTGACGTAAGTGAGGCGCAGCGCCGGATTGCGGCGCTTGAGCGCGTGGCCAATTGCCTGCATCAGATGCGTCTTGCCGAGTCCCACACCACCGTACAGAAACAGCGGATTGTAGGATTTCGAAGGCTGCTCGGCCACGGCCACGGCTGCGGCGTGCGCAAACTGATTGGACGAGCCGACGATGAACTTGTCGAAGGTGTATCGCGGGTTGAGCTGATTATTCGATGAATCGAAATCGAGCTTTGCTTGCGGCGAGACGGCCTGATTCGCGGGGATGGGTTCGCTTTCGACGCAGACGAACTCTATTGTCATCCCTGGACGGCCAATTTCCGTCAAAACGGCTTGCAGGATCTCGCCGTAGGTGTCGCTGAGGCGCTTGCAGAAAAGACGCGTGGGGACGCGAACGACCAAGCGGGTATCTTCCAGACGTTCCTGCCGGGTGGGGCGAAACCAGGTAGCGAAACTGTGGGGATTGACGCGACGTTCCGTGTGCTGCAGAACCTTGTCCCAGAGGGTCATCGAGAAAATAAGTCCTCTTGCATTTTCCACCGATGTGGAAATGCTGTGGAAATCCCCCTTCCACAACTGGAGCGGGGTTTAGTTGATCAAATTAACAGGTTCGAGTTAGCGGAACGCGCCCGGCCATGCGATGGATCACAATTCCTTACGTTCACTTGCAACCACATCAAATCCGCGAGCCGGATTCTGCCTAAATGCGACGTTAGGAGCAAGAGAAAATTTCACTAATATTTAGGACGCGCTCAACAGAAGATTCACAGCTTTTCCACAGGACGTTTTGGCGACGAATTTACATGCAAAGACCGCTCCGTCGTCGCGTGAAACGGGCATATTTAAGCCTGAGCAGCAGAGCGTGGCGGCTGGAATTTCCACAGGACAATTTTCAACAAGGGCTGCCATCTGCCCATTTTATTAGCCGCTCCGGACGGATCAGGACGGGAATCGATACCCCGGACTTTCCTGTTGCGAAGCGCCGAGCTTGAGCGCCACCATCGGTCAACGAACTGGCGGAACCTGCGACTAATCCAGGCGGAAATTGAGGCGTTCGATGGAGCGGGCGCGTCCGGAGGATTCGTCCACATCGATGAGCACGGTGTTCATCTGCACGTCGCCCTCGGCGACCACGAAACGCGCAGGCAGCGCATCGAGAAAACGCTTCAGCACGCCTTCTTTCTCCATCCCGATCACAGAATCGTGCGGGCCGGTCATGCCGACGTCGGTGATATAAGCAGTGCCGCCCGGGAGGACGCGAAAATCGGCGGTCGGCACGTGCGTATGCGTGCCGAGAACGGCGGAAACTTTTCCATCCAGGTACCAGCCCATGGCCTGTTTCTCGGAGGTGGTTTCGGCATGCATATCGACGACGACGACCTTCACCTCCGCGGGAATTCTGGCGAGCTCCTCCTCGGCTTTGCGAAAGGGATCGTCGAGAGGGGCCATGAAGGTGCGGCCTTGCAGATTGAGGACGGCGTAGCCAATGTTATTTTTGGCACAGCCGACGAACAGACCACTGCCAGGCAAGCCATTCGGAAAGTTGGCGGGCCGCAAGAGACGCGGCTCGTGAGGAAAAAACTCGATGATTTCGCGGCGGTCCCAGATGTGATTGCCACCGGTAATCACCTCGACGCCTGAGGAGAGCAGGTCATGCACGATGCGCGGAGTGATGCCAAATCCGGAAGCGGCGTTTTCACCGTTGGCGACGCACAGATCGATTTGCCGCGGCGCTAAGATGTCCGCCAGGCGATCGTGAACGATCTTGCGCCCGGGCGAGCCGACAATGTCTCCGATAAAAAGGATTCTCAATGAAGGATTTTTCTTCCAGCTTCCGAATTAACCTCTAGTTTCTAGTACGGAGGGGTCCACTTCGCCGTGCGCTGCTAGGCCCTGAACCCCACAAATAGGTGGGTGCCCAGCGCCTGCTTTCAGGCTTTCCCTGCCGGGGTAAGCCCGGCGCGGGACGTGCACAAGGGCAGGACGACGCGGGCTCCCTGGGATCCAGTGTTGGTTCAATAGGCTTTCGCAACGTCACCTGCGTTGCAGGCCATCTCCGCAGCCTTCATTGTAACAGGAATTCTGGGGCGAAAATTTGAGCCTTCCCGGACGTGCGTGCATCAGGCGTCCACGTTCTTTGACGCCGCACTAGATAAAGCTTGCGGAGCAGCCAACGCTCATAGCAGATTACGATTCGATGGAGATCCCTCTCGATGGCCAGCGCAGACGCGCCATCGCCGTCGCCGTCGCCGCAATCTTAATTTGGAAAGCAAGTGTTCTGTGGCTGGCACGGTACCGGCTTGAATCCGGAAACCTTGCGTTGATGACGCGCGGCATAGCGCTGACGCCTGGCGATGGAGCCGGGTCATCTATCCCTGGCCCTTCATGTGGCAGGAATCGCGGCGATAGCCGGCCTTTTGTTGCATAGTCTCGTGGATCAGGGATTCGCGGGATCGCCACCATAGCGGCTCAACTCAATGCCACTGCCGACCGGCAAGAGAACCGACGTGATTTTGGGATGGGACCGCGCGTGTTTTCGATACTTGAGCGCTTCGGGCAAGTACTCCTCTGGGCGCAGCATATTATCAGCCACCACGATAGCACCCGGCTTGAGTTTGGGATAAAACAGGTCGAAGCAGGAAACGTAAAGGTCCTTCCACAGATCGACAAGCACGAAGTCGAATGGACCATCAAGCGAGGCGAGTGTTTCCAGCGCGTCCCCGAGGAAAAATTCCACCTGCCCGGTGAGGCCTGCCTTAGCAATTGTAGCCCGCGCGTATTCTTGCTTCGGCGAATTGACTTCCAGGCTCAACACCGTGCCGCCGGTCTTGCGGGCCGCCTCCGCGAGCCAAAGAGTGGAATACCCGTATGAACTCCCAAGCTCGAGGATCCTTCGCGCCCCTGCACCCTTCGCGAGTATGTTCAGAAGCCGCCCTGTATCGTGTCCGACCGAAAGCATGAACTCATCGCGCCGGCTTCGCCATTCGTCCTCGGACATCTGCATGATGTGCGGGGACTCCCTGGCTGCACGCGCTTCGTATTCGGAGAGGACCGCCTGAATTTTATGATCCATCAATACGTCTCCCGGACTTTTAGCTTGCGTTATGTAATCGGGGCTATCACGGCTCGATCGTAAGAACCTCAGGAGGCGGTCCTGGCGAATAAAGTTTTTCGACGATATTTTTTCGGCGATCCAGCACCGCCCGCTGGTTGAAAGATCCCTTATCCGTGATTTCACCGGCGTCGAGCGAGGGCGGTTCCTCCGCGAGGATGGCGCGAGCCACTCGGTTGGAGCTACCCGTCGATTCGCTCGCAAGCGATTTCAGTAGAGATAGAAATTTACCGCGCACTACATCGTGGCGCAGAGTATCCGCGGCGGCGGCATCGGCCGGCAGATCGGCGCACAGCGAGCGGCACGCGTCCAGATCGGGAAAGATCAGCGCGGCTACGTAGTCGCGATCCAGTCCCGCAATCACCACGTCTCGCACCAATGGCGCAAAGTGGCCGATAATCTTCGCTCGCAACGGACCGACGCTCACCCAAGTTCCATTTCCCAATTTGAAGTCTTCGGCCAAACGCCCGTCGAACAGCAGCCCCTTATTCACGTCACTCGGATCGACAAATCGCACGGCGTCGCCAAACGAGTAAAATCCCTCGTCATCAAAAACTCGACGCGTCAATTCAGGTTCGCGCCAGTAGCCGGGCGTGACATTTGGTCCTCGAACGCGCGCTTCCATCTTGCCGCCATGCGGAATGAGTTTTACCTCCACTCCCGGAACGGGTATGCCAATGGTGCCAGCCTGATCCGTCTCCCACGTGGTTTGCATCGCCATGGGAGACGTTTCCGTCGAGCCCAGGCCGGTTGCCATGATCACGCGTTCGCCGCACGTCTCGAGCGCCAGTTCCCGGTAAGCGTCCCATACCGGTTGCGAAAGCCCCGCGCCGGCATAAAACATCAGCCCCAGGCGGCGAAAGAAATTCACCCGAAGCTCGCGATCCGCGCGCAAGAAGGGCAGCAAATCCTCGTAGCCCTTTGGCACGTTAAAATAAACGGTGGTGGAAATCTCGCGCAGATTCCGAACTGTCTTCTCGATTGAGCCAGGTCCCGGCTTGCCATCGTCAATATAAAAAGTCCCGCCGTTGTACACCGCGATTCCGACGTCGTGGTTTCCTCCGAAAGTGTGATTCCACGGCAGCCAATCGACAATCACCGGCGGCTCATCCTCCAAAAACCCAAAGATCTGCGCGATCATCTGCTGGTTGCTGCAAATCATCCGGTGCGTGTTGATCACACCTTTCGGCATCGCGGTCGAGCCGGACGTGAAAAGGAATTTTGCCGCCTTATCAGCATCGATCCCCAGGTGCGCCACTTCCACCCCGCGCGTTGGCTTCGTCGCTAAAAGCTCCGCAAACAGCGCCGCCTTGCGGTCCTGCGGAGGGTTCGTAGTAGCGACAACTTCCACGTCGCCGTCCAAAGCCGTTTCGATGGCTCGCCTGTACCGCGCGCCATCCGACACAAACACCATGCCCGGCGTAAGAATATTCAGGGTGTGCCGCAGCTTCCCAAAATCCCTGGAAACCAGCGAGTACGGCGGCGAAATCGGCGCGGTGGGAATCCCGACGTGCTGTCCGGCCATGGTCAGCAAAAAATGTTCCAGGCCGTTCTCGGAAAGAATCGCCACCGGCCGCTCGATCGAAAGCTTTCGATCCAGCAGCGCCTGCCCAATGCTCAGGACGGACTCGAAAGCCTGCCGGTACGTCAACTCGCGCCACTCGCCACGCGCGTCGCGCTTGGCAATGCAAATTCGATTCGGCGCCGCCGACGCCCAGTGCGCCAGCCGGTCCGTCAGCACCTTTGAATAGGGTTTCAGCTCTTCATCCGGCTTGATCAACAGCGCGCCATCGGCGCGGCGCTCCAGCGAAGCCCCCGAGGTGCGCATTCGCACCTGCCTCACGCCTTGCGCGCGGACCATCTCTCCAGTCGAATGGTTTTTGTCGATCATTATTTCTCGTTAAATTTGCAACTGGCCGCTCTGCGGGAACCCCTCCCTGGCTATCTTCCCTGATTCATCGACAAATATTCTCCCATACTCTATTTAGGCGCTCCATGTTCGCGTCTGCGGGCACCTCGCCCGCCGTCGTCACCACCGCTGGAGTAAACTCTCGAAGCACGCCGCGAAAAGAATCATCCGCGTGCGGCTCACTGGTCGCGCTAACCTTAAACGCGTCCGGAGGCAGCGCAATCCCGAATCGCGCCGCGCCCAGCTTCCGAAAACCTTCCATCGTTTCCGGCGCGCCGCCATCCAAAGCCGGACACACCACGCAATCCCAATTCTGGCGGGCGATTGCCTCGCGATTCATTTCTACCGAGCGCTTATCGGTGAGCAAAAGCACTGGAAGCGCCTCGTAAAATCGCACGATGTTGACGGCGGCCGCCACCCGCGCCGCCCATTCCGCGCAAGCTTCCTCCCCGAGCGCGGGAAGAATTTCCTCGCGAATGAAAATAACGCCGGCCCCCGCCTCCACAAGGCTGGTGGCAAGCGGCGTCATCAAGGCCGCGGCTAAATCGAGAGTCGCTGCCGGAATTTCGCCCACGCGAATGTCTTGCCCGCGATCGAGCCGTGTCAGCATCGCCGCAAGCGCGAACGGCCCTGCGATGCCCGCCATCAGCAGGCAATCGTCGCGAAGAATCAACTTCAGCCTCCGCACCACTTCAATCGCCACTCCCACTCGGCCGCGCTTGGCCGGCTCTTCAACCATCTTTTTCTTCTGCGTCGAGTCGCCCCAGTCTCCCGGCCACTCCAGCCATCGAATCTGGCCCTCCGCGTCCCATTCGATTCTGCCGCCGAGCGCCTCTGCTTCGAGCAGTGGATCGAAGTAGCAAGTCACTCCATCCGCGTGCAGCCGTCCGCGGATTTGCCGCAGCGAATTTGAAATTTTCGTCGGGTTCGTCAGGAACACACGCAACGGCACGTTTTCAATGCGAGCGCCGTGGGAAAACACAATGGGCAGAAACAGCGGCCGCGTTGGCGCAATTCCCTGCAGCAATTGCCGGACGATCTGCCGAGGGCCAATATTTTCAACCATCTCTCGTTATCGCACTACGGGACCAAGCGGCTTCGCGTCGGGCCACGACCCATACCACTGCAGAATTTCCTTCGGCGGACTCTTCTTGCTCCATTCCTTCTCAAATTCCTCGAATGATTTTCCACGAGTCAGGCGCGCCCGTCTTTCCTCGTCTCTCTGTTGCTTCGTTTTTTCCGCATCAAGTTTACGGCGTTCGCGGTCATACGCAATCCTATAGATCGTTTCGGCGGTCCAATCCGAAATAATCTGTTTCCGCAGATCTTCGAGCACTTCGGCCGGATCGCGCTCCAGCGGATCGCCGTATCCCGGCCCGCCGCCGCTGAATCCGAAAAGGAGATCGCCCTCTTCGTATACTTTCGGCGTGCGCGCCACCAATTCGAAATTCCAATCCCCGTGAATTGACGTGCGCTCCAGCACATCGCGGTTGTCCAGAGTAAGCTGCGGATCTCCCGCGGCCATCTGCTTCAACAAGTCCGCCTTGCGGATGCTGATTCCCGGGATTGGCGACGATGCGTACCCGCCAAAAAGTGGCTGGCCCAGCGCCACCTTGCTCCCGTTGCCCATGCACATCGAAACCAGCTCCGGCACCTTGTGCACCATCCAGTGCTGCACGCCTCCCGATCCTCCGCGATGCAGCCCCGGCCCGCAAGAATCCTTCCAATGCTGCGACAGCGTCACCGTTACCGGCAATTCGCTTTCCACCTGCTCGGAATCGGGCGCGCGCCCGAACGCGCACCATGCGAAGCCATACGAATCCATCCCATCGGCCGCCGCTCGGCCGCCCTGCCCCATCGTGTTCAGGGCGAAACTCAGCACGTCCGATACCGCCAGCTTCCATTGCGAAAGCCCCGCGCAAATTTGCGACGTGTGCTGGCTGCCCGGCGCCGCCGCCACCTGCCGCCACAGCGCCGCATTCGAAAAAATCATCTTGGCGAAGCTATTTTGCGTCGCGCACCGCGCCTGCATGCCGATATACACGCAGCAGCTTGTCGCCGCCATTTTATCCGGATACAGGATGCTGCCTTCCGGAAACACAAAATCCAGCGGCGCGAATGTCGAGCTGCTGATCGGCAAATCATGGAACATGTACTCGTACATGAAATTGGCGATGTGTCCCACCACCGCTTGCGGATGCACGTTGTACGACGACGGATTTTCCGGCGACGTCCCGTGAAAATCGAAAACGATCCCGCCGTCTTTCTTGGTCAGCGTCAAATAACAAGACCGCACCAACGCGGGCGTCCATCCGATCGCATCGTTGAAAACTACGGTCCGGAATTTCCCGTCCGGCAAGTCCTTGACGATCTTTCGCGCCCCGGCCTCCGCCGTGTCAGACATTTTGCGGAACAATCCCACCACGAAATCCGCGCCGCGCTTGTCCGCCAGCTCGAGCAGCCGCACCCGAACGCGGTCCGCCGTGGTGCAGCGCGCCCGCAAGTCCGAAACGAACATCGCCGGCGCCCGCATCCCGTACGCCGAATACATCTCCATAAAGTCGTTTCGAATCTCGAAATTCTCTCCGATTTTGATCGGAGGCAGGTTCAGCCCTTCCTCAAACCTCGATTTCGCGCTGACGGGCATGCCTCCCGGCTCCGTTGCGCCCGTCTCGGTGGTATGCAGCGCCGCCGAAGACCATGCGATCAACTTGCCCTCGTGAAAAATCGGCATTAGCGCTACTTGGTCGGGGTTGTGGATTCCTCCGTAGAGCGCGTCGTTGGTGTACCAAATGTCGCCGTTGCGAATCCCCGGATTGTCCTCGTAATACTTTCGGATGAACTTGATGATGATCGGCTGGATGATCGCGTGCAGATAGGTACCGCACGCCGCGTTGATCAAGTCGCCGTTCGCGGTGAAAATCGCTACCATCGAGTCGCCGGACACCCCGAAATAGCTCCGTGATGCGCGGACAAACACCTCCATCGCTTCGTCCAGAATGTCGTTGGTGATCTGCACGCCGATTTCGTAGTCGCCTTGGCGCACCTTGGCGGCGCACTTGATCTCATGCGGCGTGGCGGGCGCCGGCTTCAGCCATTGCAGTTTTTCCGCCAGTGTGGGGATAGGCATGGTTTCCTCGATCCTTTAGTCGCCCGACGTTTCCAGGATGCCGAGCCCGCGCTCATCGATTGAAAATCGCATCGCGGGCGGCACCACCATCGTCGTGTATTGCCCTTCGACAATCGCCGGCCCTTCCACCACGTTGCCGGGCCGCAAACCCTCGTACGCGAACGTGGGCGTCGGGCGAAATCCCTTTTCCTCCGGCCAGTACGCCGGGCGCTCGCCCTTGCGCGCCCCGGAAGGGTCGCTTCCTTCAAGCGGCAGCTTCGGCAAATGAACTTTTGGCGTGGTCACGATCGCCTTCAAAATAAAGCTCTCGATAAAAATGCCGCCTTCCGGATTCACCACAAATGGGCTGAACGCTTCGCTGAACTCTTTGTTGAACGCGTCGCACACGGCGCGAATGTCCTCGTCCGAGTGCAGCGAAAGCCGCGGTGAAAGCGCGCGTTTCACGTGGAACTGCCCACCGTACAGCATGTCCAGCTCCAGAACGTACGCCGCCGTTTTCGGGTCCATGCCGTCGGCGGACAAATCCTTGTGCGCCTGTTCCAAAAGCGTCTCCACCGTCGCGTTGTACGCGGCGTAGTCGTGCGTGAGCTTCTGGTCTCCGGGCGTCATCAGCGTGATCTTTTTCGACGCCTCGTACACGTGCATGATGTCCATCGTCGACGAGCCATATGCGCAAAAAACAGGAGAAAACGGGAAGAGCACCGCTTTCTGAATGTCACCCTTGAAGCCTTCGGCATGCGTGGCCCCGGCCCCGCCTCCGACGAAGAGAATGAAATCCTCCGGGCTGTATCCGCGCAGATGCACTTCCTTCATGATCGCGGACGACATGTTCCCGTTCACGATTTTTCGGATGATCGCCGCGCCTTCCTCCACGCTGATTCCCAGCGGCCTCGCCACCCTGTCTCGGATCGCCGTCGCCGCCCGGTTCTTGTCGATCCGCATTTTGCCGCCGAAGTAATAATCCGGGTTGATGTATCCGAGCACCACGTCCGCGTCGGTGACGGTCGGCTCGACTCCGCCCAGATTGAAGCACGCCGGTCCCGGCATCGATCCCGCGCTGCGCGGTCCTACTTGCACGCGATTTTGAAGCAGCCGGTTTACAGACGCGATCGACCCGCCGCCTGCCCCAATCGAAAGCGTCTTGATCATGGTGATGCCGACCATCCAGCGGTCGATGATCGGCCTGAAATCGTAGCTGCGAACGCTGTCCTTCACCACCAACCCAACGTCGAAGCTCGTGCCGCCCATGTCCGTCATCACCACGTTTTGGTAGCCCAGCGACTTGGCCACGTGATGCGCGCCCATCAGTCCCGATACTGGCCCGCTATTGAACGTGCGGCTCGCGGAGGTGCGGAAAACTTCGGCAATGCCGCCCGAGCTTTGAATCATCAGCAGAGGTTTCGTGTAGCCGCGCTCGCGCAGCTTGTCCCACATGGCCGAAAGCTCGATCTGCATAGACCGCTGCAGATACGCATCGAGAATTGCCGCCATCGTGCGCTCGTACTCGCCCAGTTTTCCAACCACTTGTCCTGCGAGCACCACCGGCATGTAGCCGATGTGAAATTCCTTGTATTCGTCCCGGATGATTTCCTTCACCCGCCGCTCGTGCACCGGATTCAGAAAACCCCACAGCAGCGATACGACGAAACCCCGCGCCCCGCGCGAAACCAGATAGCGGACTTTCTCTCGAACATTATTTTCATCCAGCGGCCGGATCACCGTGCCGCGCGAATCCACTCGTTCCTTCACGCCCACAATCAAATCGCGCGGAATTAACGGATGGGGCTTGCTCTGTATGGCAAGATTGCGCCGCTCCTGAACGCGCGTGCCATCGATCCATTGCGCCCCGCGCCCGATCAGGACCACGTCTTCATGCCCCTCGGTGGTAATCAAGGCCAGCCGCGGCCCTTTTCGCTCGATCAACCGGTTCATGGCGATCGTAGTCGAGTAGCGAATCATGTCGATGGCCGGCAGCAGTTGCTCGATCTGCATGCCGAGGCTTCCTGCTCCTTCTTCGATTACGCGCGAGAAGCAGACGGAGAGGTCGTAGGGAGTGGTCGGCACTTTTTTGATCAGCGCCTTGCCGTCAAAGTTGAGCACCAAGTCGGTGAACGTGCCACCGACGTCGATATCGATCGAATTCATTCCGCCGCCTCGAGCCGGTTCTCGCGGATCGTGAATTCGCCTTTGCGGACGCGTTCTTTCAGGCTATCCAAATCGATTTCGATGTCGTGAGTGACGGGATGTCCCGGAGGAAGATACTCGGTCTCGATTTGCGTCCCGCAGCCCGGGCAGTAGCATTCCACAATGCGCACCCAGTTCGGATCGGGAGAAAAGTTGAACGCCGCCGATACCACCTGCGGGTGAATTTCGCGCGGGTCGCGGTCATGAAGCAGGCAGCCTTTCTTGTAATTCTCCCGCGCCGACCCCAGATCGTTCCCGCACCGGTTACACATCCAGCGTTCGGTCTCGATATCGAGGTCCAAATATTCGGTGATGCGGATTCGGTTCTGCGCCTCGGAATGCGCCTCTTTGCCTTCTCCTGCCTTCATCTCGGCCATCAACGTAGTCCTTTATTCCCGATTCAGTTTTCCATCGCCAAATGCATCAATAATCAAGTTCCAGCCATCGGGCACAAAATAGGTAGTATTCACCCCTTCGACCACCGCGCAGCCATCCACTCGATTGCCCGGCCGCAGCGATTCCCAGCGATATATCTGCGCTTCTCCGCTTCTGCTGCCCCAGAAGACCCGCCGCTTGCCCACCCGAGCGTGTGACGAATCCGGCGGTTGCAATTGCTGCTGCGCAAGCTGCGGTTTCGGCATTTGTTTTTTCATCCGCAGGCGAATTAGTTCGAGCGCAATTGCACCCGACGGCGCATTGGCCGCGGTTCGCAGCGCTGCCTCCAGCTCTTTCGCGGACTTTAACGCTGCTTCCGCACACGCTACCGGCGCCGAAGGCGCGCCTTTTCCCGACATTTCGAATTCGATCGCGTAGCTCACGTTTTCAGGACGAATCCCTTCGCCGAGCAAATCCTGCGCGCCCTCCGCTTTCATCTCTTCGAGCATCTTTCGGATTCCGGCCATGGCGTTTTCCGAGAGGCGCGGTTCCGGCAGCGCTCGCTCGTACACATGCGAAATATCCGAAACGGAGGAGCCAAACGCGCTGAAAACCGGCCCAAGCGAAAACATCTGAACGCTTTTCAATCCCGCTCTGTCTGCCACGCCGCAAGCGAAGAGCCCGCCATTTCCTCCGTACGCGAAAAGCGTGTGCTTGGACAAATCGCGGCCGATTTCCCTCTGCGCCGCGCCAATCACTTCCGCCACCATTTCGAACGACCTCTCGATCACAGCTTTACACGCGTCTTCCGTGGAAAGTTGCAACGGTTCCGCTACCGATTTTTCAATGGCCTTGCGGGCAAGATCACGATGAATCGGTTTCGTCCCGCCCAAAAAATAATCCGGATTAATCAGTCCGGCCGTGACGAAGGCATCCGTGAGCGTGGCCTGATCGCCTCCGAGATCGTAGCAAACGGGCCCGGGATACGACCCCATGCTTTCCGGGCCGAGCTGCACGCCCTTTTTCCCGTCTTCTCGCGGCCTTATCACGCTGCCGCCCCCCAGAGCGATCGAGCGCAAGTAGGGTAGGGACAATTCCACCGGAATCCCGAATAGGTCCGACGGCTTGCGGTACATCGGCTCGCCGTCCGCGAGCACGCTGATTTTCGCCGTGGTGCCGCCCACGTCCATCGCGACTACGTCTTTCAACCCCCGAGCTTTTGCCTGGTTCGCGCTGCCTAAAATTCCCAGCACCGGTCCCGACTCCAGCGTGTCAATCGCCCTGGTCTTCGCAATTCCGGCGACGCCGCCGTTGATGTGGCTCACCAAAAAAGTACCGGCGTAATGTGACGTTTCGCGCAGATCGTCCTCAGCCTTGAACAAGGTCGCCGCGAGCGCGCCGTGTGTATACGCATTGATTACTGCGCAAAAGGCCCGCGTCCGGTCGTCCGAGCTTTTGGAAATATCGCTTCCCGCGAGGACGGGAACAGAACCGAGGAAATGATCGGGGTATTGCTGATCGATGGTTCGCTTCCAGGAAATTTCCCGCTCGGGATGGCGATGCGAATCCTCCAGGCTGATGCAGATTCTGCGCACGCCACTTTCCAGCAGAAGTCGCGCCGCATTCATGATCGCGGTTTCATTCGCGGACTCGTTCAGTCCGATCACGTCGCGACTGGAGAGCAAGCGGTTCAGGACCGCGCTTTCCGTTCCGTTGCCGTAGAGATTTTTCTGATGCCCCTCGGAAACCAGCAAGCCGATGCGCGGCCCGCGCAGCTCGGCCAGCACGTTCGAAGTGATCGTCGTCGACCAGCGGATCAACTCAACATCTTCGAGTAAGGAAGTTGTGTCCGCAAAACCCAGCTTTTCCGCCCCCTGCGCGAGGCAATCGAAAAGGCAGACGGTCAAATCGTGCGGAGTGGTGTCCACTTTGACTGAAACAACTTTGTCGCCGCCGGTGAAGAGCCCATCGGTCAGCGTTCCGCCAACGTCAATGTCTACAGTCCACACGAGATATGTCGTTCCACGCAGCGAGGCAGGATCAGGCTGCCAAGGTGCACCAATTCGAACCGCTGAGAGTACTACACGGCGCGGCCGGGTAACAAGCGGGGCTTGGAAGGCAAAAGGCCGGGCTTTCGCCCGGCCTTCGTGGCACTTTAATGTTTCTAGTTAGAAAGAAACCAAGCTTCAAACTAGAACTGTTTTCCGCGCAAATCGTTTCTAGCTAGAAGGAAAACTTAGCCGCGAACTGGAACTCCCGCGGGTTGAGCATAGTCCTAGGCAAACCGAAGGTGGAACTCGCGTCGGTCGGAATAAAGACCACGGCTCCGGGCACGGTCGGGAAAGCAGTGGCAATTGGCGTGGGAGCAAGAGACCCACCTGGCACCGCGATTCCACCGAAGGGACAAGCCGCGGCTCCGGATTGAATAGTCCGGCTGACCGCGTCCCTATAGTGCCGCGGAATCGCACCGCCGCAAAAGACCGGCGATCCATAAACTGGGGTGATTTCATCCACGTTGGACCGATTGAGTAGGTTGAAGGCGTCCATGCTGAGGTCAAGCTTGAGTCCTTCCGTGAGCTGAAAATATCGCCCAAGGTGAAAGTCCCATGAATAAAGGGGATCACCGATATAGGTATTCCTCCCGATCATGGTGGCGCAGGTGGCCGTAGTAGCGCAGTGGCCTGTTATGGGCGCGCCGCCGACGCGGTCCGTTGCGCCACCCGCGACGTCGTTCAGAGTATTCGCGCCGTAGAAAATCGTGAAGGGCCGCCCCGACTGCAGCGTAACGATGCTGCTGAGCGTGAAGTGCCGGACGAAGGTGTCCTCGGGCCCGGTGGCGGTGAAGTTGGTTACCAAGCGATGGCGCGCGTCCTGGTTGGAGTTGGCGCGCTCCGACGCGTAATCGAACTGGTTCGGAGGCAGGTTGATGAAGGTAGTGAAGTTTCCATTGTCGATTGTGTGGGAGTAGGTGTAGTTGGCGGTCAGGTTGAAGTCCTTGACGCGCTCGATCACCGTCAACGTTCCGCCGTGGTAAACCGCATTGGACACGTCGTTGTTGTAATCTTCAAGTCCTCCGCTAAGCGTTTGCAAGCCGCTGCCAAGCGCGCCCTGAAACCAAGGGCCTATGCCAGCGAGCGCGCCGGTCCCGAGGGTCGGAGTGCCTGAGCCGCAGTTCGAGAAACTGCCATTGGCGTTGAGCTTCCCTGGGACCCATTCAGGAAGTGGGTCAGTAGGGTTCGCCGCCTGTGCGGCGTCCGTAGTACCCAACGGGCACGGCACGTTGATGTTATTGCCGCGAACCAGTTTGTGCGCCCCCACGAAAAGATAACCTAGGTTGACTGCGAAGCCACCTCCGAATTGGCGGTCCACCTCAAGACTGGCCTGCTCGGCATAGGGAGTCCTGGAATTGTGCTCCATTCCTCCCTCGCCCACGCCACACGCACCCGTGGTGAAGCAAGTGCCCGCCATCGAGACACTGGCGGTCGGTGAGCCTGGTGCATTATAGGCGCCGGTCGCGATAATGCCCGACGCGAAAGCAGCAGCACCCTGGCTGGCCGGGAATCCAAATATCTGGTAGCCCTGCTTAGCTTGTGCCAAATTCCGCTGAAGATTGGGGAACTCTTGAGGCTGAATTCCTGCGCCGCTGCAAATGGCGGCGATGGAAGCAGGCGGCTGATTACCGCATTGATAGCCGGCCACATCCTTTTGAGTGCTCGGGACGAAGAAGAAGGTCAGGTTTTGGCGATCGAAAAAGATTCCAAATCCCGCGCGAATTACAGTCTTGGCATCCGGCGAATAGGCAAGCCCAATCCGTGGCTGCCATTCGTTGAAGTCCTTATTTACATAGCTCGCCAAGCCCGACTCGTAGTCCCACCGCAAGCCGTAATTCAGGGTTAGCTTGGGAGTGATCCGCCATTGGTCTTGTATAAAGGGCCCCCAATAGCCATGGTCAATTTGCCGGGTGTACCGATTGAAGAACTCGGGCGGATAAGCATTGGCCCAGCTTGAATTAGGAAAGCCGGCTCCATTGAGCGGATTAGCCGTGGTGACAGTCGGGCTGCAAGGAGCGGTTGAGCACGCATTCGGGTCCGGGGGGAGCGGCACGCCGGAGTAGGTAAACACCACGCCATGATCTTGGGGAACCGCGCACTCGCCAGACGCGGTATCGAGGCCCGTTCCCGCAGTCGGATAATTGGCGCCAACAGTTGTGTTGAAAAACTCGGCCAAGTTGGCCATGCACGGAACGCCGGGTACCAGCATGCGAACGGGATCGAAACCGGGGAAATTTTCCAAGCTCCACAGGTAATTGCCATCGAAGCCGAATTTGACTACGTGGTTGCCCTTCACCCAAGACACGGCATCACCTAATTCGACCCTCGATTCATAGAGCCGGTCATTCGTTCCAAAGTTGTGGCCGACTTCGAGATCGTTGAGAATGCTGAAATCCGGCTGTCCGGTGGCACCCAGGAAGTTGTAATGCCGACGCGCATATTGCGCGATTATGGTGTTCACTAGGTTCGGCGCGACTACCGAATCCAGCGTGGCGAAGACAGATTGATCGCGAACCAAAAGGTTGCGTCCGCCGCTGGGGACGCCGATGCCGCCGCCATCGAGCGTCTGTCCGACGAGTTCGCCGGAGTTGCGCGAATCTTCCACGTTATAGCGAATCGCCAGGCGATTGTTGGAGTTGAATTGATGATCGAGCCTCGCAAATCCATTGTCGTTGTTGCTGGTCTTCAAGAAAGGCTGCAGAAATCCAAGCGCCTGGGCCTGGGTGATGTTGGCTGGATTACCCGCGAAATTGGGAAGACACGTATTAAGACCTTTGCTGCAGCCCTCGGGAGCGAGTCCCATCAGCGCCTTTGCCTGATCGATGAGGAGAATGTTGTTGACGAGGTCAGGCGGAAACAGAGGAGACTCGGCGTGGCGCTTGCCTTCGTAGTTGATGAAGAAAAAGGTCTTGTCCTTGGCGATGGGACCACCGAGAGTCGCGCCGAATTGATTGTGCCTGTACGCCTTGGGCAGGAGCACCGATTGTAACTCCGGTTCCGGTTTCTGAAGAAGGTTGCGAGAATTGAGGGCGGCATTCTGGAAATATTCGTACAAAGAGCCGTGGAGATCATTCGTGCCGCTCTTAGTTACGATGTTGACGATTCCGCCGAGCGCCCGGCCGGATTCAGCGCCGAAGCTATTGTTGACCACACGAAATTCCTGGACGGATTCCTGAGGGGGAGTGGAACGCTGCACGCCGCTGGCGGTATTCACAAAATCCGCGCCATCCACCGTGATTTCGTTGCTAAAGGAGCGCATGCCGCCAAAGGATATCTGAGTGGCTTCGTACTCGGTGAATGTCGTGCCGAGGCTGGTGCGGCTGGTGGCAACACCGGGAGTCAAGAGCGCGAAGTCCGTGAACAGCCGGCCGTTGATGGGCAGGGATTGGATCTGCGTGGTCCCGACGACCTGGCTGATTTCGGTCTTGGTCGGCTCAATGTTCTGCGCTTCCGTGGTGACGACGACACGCTCGCCCTGGGAAGCGAGTTGGAGGGCGACATTGACCGACGCGGTTTCGCCGACGGTGAGGACGATGCCAGTCTGCGTGTAATTCGAGAAGCCGCTAAAGGAGGTCTTCAACTCGTAGGTCCCCGGGGCCAGGCTGGCGAAGGCGTAAAAGCCGGAGGTATTTGTGGTCGCCGTGGAGGTGGTATTCGTCGCGACGTTGCGCACGTCAATCGTTGCGCCCGAGATAGCGCCGCCGCTAGGATCGGTTACGGTCCCGCTCAATTGAGCCGTGGCTGCGCCCTGCGCGAAGGCAGAATTTGCGCACCCGAAGAAAACCGCGATTGCAAGGAAAACCAGCAGAGCCGAGCGTCCCCTCATAAGCCACCCCCCTCAAGAATTGAAGCACGCAAAACGAATAGCGAGGCCCACCCATTCAGGCCATTGTTAAACGTCTAGAATTGTTGCATGTGTAGCGCCCACGACGGGCTTTGTCAAGCGTTTCATTGAACCTATGTGCACAGAAGCGGTCCAGAGTCAGGCTCGCAGTGAACTCCGCAGGCCATCCTCGTGATTGTCGATTTGGGAAATCTTAGCGAAGCGGGTGGAGGCGGTCTCTCCTGAGAGGGAAAAACAATCTATCTGAGAGGGAAATCCCTTGGCCATGAAACGCTTGCGATGGTTACAGAAGCTTGAGGTGCTTTTCCGGATTTGGGACTGCCCACGGGGCGCACCCGGACCGGGTGTGGCGTGGAGGGACGCCAAAAGCGCGCTTGAAACAGCGGCTAAAGTGATTGGAATTGTTGAAACCCCAGGAGTAGGCGATATCCGTAATGGATTTGTGGGCGCAGTCCGGATTGAGGAGATCGTCACGGCAGCGTTCGAGCCTCAACTTCAGAATGTAGTCGGAAATAGAAACATCTTCAGAGTGAAAAATCATGTGGAGATACCGCTTGGTGCAGCCGGTGGCACTGGCCAGCTTGGCAATGGAGAGATCCGAATCGCTCAAATGGTCATCAATGTAGGCCTTGATGCGTTCGCACAGGACTTCTTTGGCATGCCCGGACGGGCGCTCACCGGAAAAATCAAATAGAGCCAGCCGGGTCATTTGAACGACGATATTGGCCACGTCGTGATTGGAGCGGCGGCCTATTTGGGGAATTTGGTCAAAGGTATTGGAGATCAGGCTCCAGATCAGCTTGCCGAGTCCCCGGCGGCCGGAAAAGCGCCTGGCAACGAAATCGTGGAGATCGAGACTGCGGGCCAGGAGCCTTTCGCGGGGAATCAGAACGACCAGCATCTCCGAGTGATCCGGAATTGTAACGGTATAAGGAGCAGCGGTGTCGTAAACGCTCCATTCACCGGGCCGCAAGACCGCGGTTCGTCCATTCTGCTGGAGGATGCTGCGTCCTCCAGTAAGCAACACGGCTTTGACGAACGCTTGGCCACGCAGGGCGGAACGGGAAGAGAGGACGACGCGGTGAGGCGTACGAGATGCGAGGCGGGAGAAGATCAGATCGGAGACAGTGGCGAATTGAAAGCTGCCGTCAAAGATCTGATTTTCCAAGAGCTCGACTTCGAGGGAGCCAAAGATGGGCGCCGTGTTGGCCCGCCAAAATTCGCAGCGGTCGGATTCCTTAATGTCGTCAGTGGAAACCGATCGCAACGCGGATGCAGGGCCTGCCAAGGCGATCGCGGAAGCAGCTGGGGAGGAAATCACGGCTGCATATTATCGAAAATGCGCCGATACTGTCTAGTTGTTTGGAGTGAAGGCGGAGCTAGGCCCCTTGGGGAAACTTGGAATCAAAAGGGAACCGTTCAGGAGATAGGAGGGATATTGGAGACGCTCCAACCGCCGCCAAGCGCTTTGATGAGGAGAACGCTGGCGACCAATTGCCGCGTGCGAACATCGACGGCGGCGCGTTCGTCGACAAGAGCAGCGCTCTGGGCGGTGGTTACCTCGAGGTAGTTGGCGACGCCTCCCTTGTAACGGCTGTTGGAGAGATCGAGAGAGTGCTGCGCGGCGGCGACCGCGGCGTCCTGAGTCTTGGTTTCGTTCTCGAGGATACGCAAGGCGGCGAGATTGTCCTCGACCTCTTGAAACGCGGTCAAGGTTGTTTGCCGGTAGGTGTCGACGAATTTGTCGTAGGAAGCGCGAGCCTGCTCGGTGACGCCGCGGCGCTGGCCGCCATCGAAAATCAACTCAGCGGCCGATCCCGCAAGCGACCAGAATCCGCTGGGCCCTTCGAGAAGATTGCCTATGTGCGCGCTTTCAAAACCGCCTGTTCCAGTGATGGAGATGGATGGAAAATACGCGGCGCGAGCGACGCCGATCTCCGCGTTGGCCTCCTGAACGCGCCTTTCGGCGGCGGCTACGTCGGGGCGGCGCTCCAGCAATTCGGAGGGCAAGCCGACAGGGATGGCCGGAGGAGCGTAGGCGAGCGGCAGAGGCTGCTGAGTGAATTCGTAACTGGTCTTTCCGATCAGCATGGCGATGGCGTGCTCGAAAGCCGCGCGTTGAACGCCGACGTCCTCGGCCTCGGCGCGGGTGGTTTCAAGCTGAGTTTGCGCCTGGGCAACATCAACCGCGGAGGCGATGCCGCCCTGATAACGGCTGCTCGTCAATTGGAGGGCGCGCTGGTAAGCCGTGACTGTGGAGTTCAGGAGCTGCTGCTCCGAATCGAGGCCGCGCAGCTGGAAATAATCGAGGGCAAGCTCGGCATGGAGGCTGAGGTCCGTGCTGGCCAGATCGGCAGCGCTGGCCTGCGCTTCGGAACGAGCCGCTTCAACGCTGCGGCGGACGCGGCCCCAGACGTCCGGCTCGTAGGAGGCGTCGATCGGCAATTGAAGGTCGTTGTTGGTTTCAGCGGCAGTGACAGACGGTTTATTCTGGGAAGTGCGGGTCCGTGAGGCGGCAGGTTCGCCGGTGACGATGGGGAAAAAGGGGGAGCGCGCAACGCGGACGGCGGCCCGGGCCTCGAGGAATTGCGCCTGGGCGGCTTTCAGCGTTTGATTGGAGACAGTTACTTGCTCCTCGAGGGCGTTGAGCTGCGGATCGCCGTAGACTTGCCACCATTGGCCCTTGGCGGTTTCGTCACTCGGCTGGGCGGACGTCCAATTGCCCGCTTCCTTATACTGCGGGGGAACGTTCGCGGTGGGCCGAACGTATTTGGGTCCGACAGTGCATCCGCCGACTAGAAGCGCCGCGAGGCTTGGGGCTGCCGCCAAGCGGATGCACAGCCGGTGAAAGTTACCCGACCTTTCGCCGAAAACTGCGAGCCTACTTTTTCCCGTAGGTAACCCGCCAGATCGAGTTCGAGCCGTCATCCGTCACCATAAGGGAACCATCCGGGGCGACCGCGACTCCAACGGGGCGGCCCCAGCAATCTCCCGTCGGGGTGAGAAACCCGGTGAGAAAATCCTCGTATGCGCCGGTGGCCTTGCCATTCTTCATCGGCACGAAAACCACTTCGTAGCCGGTGCGGACGGAGCGATTCCACGAACCGTGTTCAGCGCCGAATAGCTGTCCACGATACTGCTTGGGGAATTGCGTAGCTTCGTAGAAGGTGATGTTCAGCGATGCGTCGTGGGGCTCCATAAGCACGTCGGGAACGATGGCCTTGTCTTTGAGTTCCGGGTGCTTACCGGGGAAGCGGGGATCGGGGTGGCCGCCGGTGTAATACCAGGGCCAACCATAAAAGCCGCCCTCCTGGACGTGAGTGATGTAATCGGGAGGGAGATTGTCGCCGATTTCATCGCGCTCATTTACGGAAGTCCACAACTCGCCAGTGTGAGGATCGACGGCGACTCCTGAGCCATTGCGAATTCCAGAGGCATAAACGTGCAAGTCCGAGCCGTCCGGATTGGCCTCGAGAATATCGGCGCGATGGAATTCACTTTTATCGGTATCGATATCCGTGACATTGGTATGGGAGCCGACGGAAATGAACATGTGCTTTCCGTCGAGGGAGAAGGCCACGCCGCGGGCGAAGTGGTTGGGGCCGGCGGGAAGATTGGGGACCACAACTTCTTGAGGGCCGCGGGCCTTCATATCGCCACTTTCATAGGGATAGCGGACGATGGCGTCCGTATCACCGATGTAGACGTATTTGGGGTCCGGACCGGGCGGATAGAAGGCGATGCCGAAAGGGAGTTTCAAACCGCTGGCGAACTCGTCGGTTTTTTCGGGCTTGCCATCGGCGGTCATCCCGTGAAAAACGAGGATCGTGCCCTTATTCGTGGAGGCGACGAAGAAATCGCCATTGGGAGCGGTGATGATGGTTCGCGGCGGGTCAGTTAAATTTTCGGCGTAGAGAGTTACCTTGAAGCCGGCCGGCGCTTGCGGCCAGGCGTCCGCGGGCTTGGGGACGGGTCGCGAGAAAATGGCCGCGGATTTCGTGGCGTAGGGGTCGGGCAGATCCGCCGCGGTAATATGATGGACGTTACCTGGCGCTTCGCCCTTGAAATCGGTAAACACGCCCGGAGTGCCGGGTTTGGCGTTTGGATCCACCGGGTGTTCTGGCGGCCGGGCGAACTGCTGGCCGATTGCGCGTTCACTTCGCGCCACAATGAACAACAGCATTGCCAGGCCCACGGCGATCAGCGTGATTTGATAGAAACGCTTCATTGCTCTTCCCCCCTTTAGATTCGAAGCTTCCTAAGTTTGAATTCTACGCGAAGCTGGTCCCATTCATTCTTGAGAATCTCCAGCCGGCTCGTGTTGCGGAATACTTGCGGCGGCGACGACGCGGACGGTTTCACCGCTAACCAGAGAGTCGGGCGGAGTTTCGATGATGGAATCGGCGGCCGAAATGCCAGAGACGACTTGGACCTCGTTTCCGAGGTCGCGGCCGAGGGTGATGTCCTTGAGCGCGGCGCGATTGTCGGCCTCCACGGTGGCCACTTGCAGACCATGAGAGCGAAAAATCAAAGTGCTGACGGGCAAAATGAAAGCGGCACTGCCGGTGGGCACTTGCAGGTGGACTTCGGCATAGGAACCCGGGAGAAGCTCGCGGCTCGAGTTGTCAACATCCACTTCCACGAGGAGCGTTCGCGACGCGGGATCGATGGAGTCGGCGGTTCGAACGAGAGTGCCCTTGAACTTGCGTCCGGGAAATTCCTGAAAGGTAAGGTCGGCACTAAGCCCGGGCTTGGCGGAGAGCGAATCCTGTTGCGGCACGTTGACGTAGACACGCAATTTGCCCAGCGCGGCGATGTGGAACAGCTCCGTGGCGGGCCCGCCGGCTCCTGAATTGATGAGGTGCCCGACGTCTGTGTTCCGGGCGGTAATTACGCCGTCAAACGGCGCATAGATTTTTTCGAAGGATTGCAACTGCTCAAGCCGCCTCACATTGGAGAGAGCCGAGGCTACCATGGCCTTTTTCGCCTCGAAATCGCCGTTGGCATTGTCAACATCCTGCTTGGAGACGGCATCGGTCTTCAAAAGATCCTGGTATCGCGACGCCGTGATTTGAGACAGGCGATAATTGGCTTGGGCGGTGTTCAAGTCAGCGCGAGCCTGATCGAGCTGTTGATCCACTTCAGGAGTCTCGATATCCGCCAGCAATTGACCCTTCTTCACGCGGGCGCCGATATCCGCATACCAATTTTTGAGATAGCCGTTGGTGCGGGCGTAGATGGGTGAATCGGTGAAAGCTTGGATATTTCCAGGTAGAACGATTTCTGTTTGGGGCGCGCCGAGCTTGGGATGAATTATGGAGACCGATGGGATCGCGAGATCATGAGTCTCGGTTCGCAGCGCGGCCCGAGCTTTCCATCGTGGTACGACGCCAGCGGCTACGGCAATGGCAACGATGAGCAGGGCAATACACGCGACCAGCACGCCGTGCTTGGCTGGGCGCGCCAGGGGAAGCCGCTCCGGCCGCCGTTCGCGTTCGCTCTGCTCAATCATCCGCTCTTTCTCTCCAGTATTTATCACAATATAGACGGTTTGCGTCCGGCGTCCGTTTCACGATGCGGTGGGTGCAGGCTGATCTTTTTCGTGTCGCCCGTGCACAACGCTGAAAACCACGGGGACAAAAAACAGAGTCGCCACGGTGGCAAATACGAGGCCGCCGATGACCGCGCGGCCCAGGGGAGCATTCTGCTCGCCACCTTCGCCCAGTCCAAGGGCCATGGGAAGCATGCCCATAATCATCGCCAGAGCAGTCATAAGAACCGGGCGGAAGCGCGTGAAACCGGCTTCGAGAGCCGCCTCGCCCGGCAACTTCCCCGCCTCCAGGCGTTCCCTGGCGAAGCTGACAACAAGAATGCTGTTGGCGGTGCCGACACCCATACACATTATCGCACCGGTAAGGGCGGGCACGCTGATCGTGGTGTGTGTAATAAACAAAAACCACACAATCCCGGCCAGTGCAGCAGGCAGAGCCATCAAAATGATGAACGGATCGAGCCAAGACTGGAAATTCACGACGATCAGCAAGTACACAAGGACGATGGAAAATCCAAGTCCCGAAAGCAGGCCGACAAAAGACGAGTTCATGGTTTTAATCTGGCCGAGGATATTGATCTCCGAACCCCGCGGCAGATCTTTCCTGCTGCGATCCACGATGGGCTGGATCTCTCGCGCAACGTCGCCCAAATCCCGGCCGTCCACGGCGCCGTAGATGTCAATTGCCGGCTCGACGTTATAGTGCGAAACCACGGCCATTTCGGAACTCCGGCTGAAGGAAGCGAGACTGCTGAGAATATCCGATTGATTGGTACCGGGAGCGGTGAGGGGAATATTTTCGAGCTTCTGAAGCGAATCGGTACGGTATTCGGGCGTCTGGGTCGTAATGTTGTAGCTCACGCCGGTTCTGGGATCGAGCCAAAATGTCGGTTGAGTTTGAAAGCTGCCACTAAGTGAGATCAGGACATCCTGAGCGACATTAAGCGCGCTAAATCCAATTTCCTGAGCTTTGGTCCGATTCATTTCGATGTGCAACTTTGGTTCGTCAAATTTCTGCTGAATGCGGAGATCTACCGTCCCGGGCACGAACTTAAGCTCATTTAATAACCGATCGGCGAATTGCCGGTCGCCGAGAATATCCCTACCCAAAATTTGAATGTCGATGGGAGCCGGCAGGCCAAAATTCAGGATTTTTGTGACGATATCGGTCGGCAAGGCATAAAACTCCACTCCGGGGAAATCATGGTTGAGCTTCACGCGCAGAGCGCGGACGTAATCGTTCGTCGGCCGATGCTGGGGGGCCAACTCGACCAGGATGTCCGCGTCGCCCGCGCCAATTGGCGCCGAATTGCTATAAGAAAGATTCAGGCTGCTGTAAGGGAGCCCGATGTTATCGATGATGGTCTTCAATTCGGATGGAGGAAGCTGCGAACGAATGTCATTCTCGGCGCGATCGCAAAGCGCCGCCGTCTCTTCAATGCGGGTGCCCGTTGGGGCACGCATGTGAAGGGTGAACTCGCCGCTATCGACGCTGGGGAAAAAATCCTCGCCGACCAACGGCAGAAGCGCGAATGACAGAAGGCATGCGCCCAAGAAACAAACGGCGAAAAGCCTGCGGCGCCGGATCGCGCCCTGGAGGATCCGGTGATAGCTTTGCCGGAAGCGGTCAAATCCTTCTTCGAATCTTGATTGCATGCGTACGAAGGGATTGCGGGATTTCTGGGTATCTTCGCGGCGCTGTTCCTCGGTCCGCTCCACGAGCATATAGCGCGCCATGGTGGGAACCAGGGTCCGCGAGAGCAAATATGACGCCAGCATGGCAAAGACCACCGCTTCCGCGAGGGGGACGAAGAGGTACTTGGCGACACCACTAAGAAAAAACATCGGGACGAACACGATGCAAATAGAGAGAGTCGAAACCAACGCCGGCATCGCGATCTGCTGCGAGCCATCGAGAATGGACTGCACGATCTCTTTGCCTTGATCGAGATTCCGGTTGATGTTTTCAATGGCCACGGTGGCGTCATCCACGAGGATGCCGACGGCCAAGGCTAAACCGCCAAGCGTCATGATGTTGATCGTTTGACCGAGAGCACTGAGTACAATGATGGAAGTGAGCACGGAAAGCGGAATCGAAACAGCGATAATCAGCGTGCTGCGCCAGCTTCCGAGGAAAATAAGGATCATCAATCCGGTAAGGCAGGCGGCAATCGCGCCTTCGCGCAGGACTCCATTGATCGATGCCTTTACGAATATCGACTGGTCAGAAAGCGGCTCGATTTTCAACTGGGGCGGCAGGCCGGCTTCGATCTTGGGCAGCATCTTCTTCACGTTGGCAATAATATCGAGCGTCGACACGTCGCCGGATTTCAAAATGGATAGGAGTGCCGACCGTTCTCCATCGACACGCACGATGTTCGTCTGCGGGGGATAGCCATCGCGGACATTCGCTACATCGTGAATATAGATTGTCGAGTTTCGGACCTGCTTCACCGGGAGGTCGTTGAGCTCCTGAATGGTTTGGGGAGCGCCATTCATATCCACTTGATATTCGTAGGAGCCGATCTTTGCGGTACCCGCCGGCAAAATCAGATTCTGCGCATCGACGGCGTTCACCACATCGAGCGGCGAAAGCCCTTTGGCTTGCATCGCTTGCGTATTCAAGTCCACTTGAATTTGGCGCTGTTTGCCGCCGTACGGGTACGGAATCGCAACACCCGGCACGGTGATAAGACCCACGCGGACGAAGTTCTGACCGAGGTCGCCCAATTGCTGTTCGTTGAGTCCCTGGCCCGAAAGAGCCAATTGCAGAATGGGAACCGTGGAAGCGTTGTATTGAACGATGAACGGGGGGTTCGTCCCTGGGGGCATGGAGTGGATGGAGGATTGCGCGATCGCCGTCACCTGTGCGACTGCAATCGATATCTGAACGCCCGGTTGAAAGAACACCTTCACAATCGCGCGGCCCGGCAACGATTGAGATTCGATGTGCTCGATATCGTTCACCGTGGTGGTCAGAGAACGCTCGAAGTTATAGACGATACGGTCTGACACCTCCTCGGGAGAAAGTCCCTGGTAACCGAATAGGATGCTCACGACAGGTATATCGATATTCGGGAAAATATCGGTAGAAGTTTGCAGGATTGCGGCCGTGCCGACGATCAGCAGCAAAATGGCCGCCACCACAAAAGTATAGGGGCGGCGTAATGCGAGTCTAACGATCCACATTTGAACGGCTCCTAAATCCTCGGGGAAAGACCGCAGCGTCGTATTCCCGCCGAAAGGCCAAACGCGCCGGCACTAGTATCTCACGCGGCATTCCGAATCGAAATCCTGAGGAGCGCGCTGGAACTGCAGGCGGCTGAGGCCCTGCGCACACAGAGATTCAACCTTACAGTGAGGTCACTGGCCGGAATATTGCTTTGCCGAGGCCGGAATCGTGGCGGTCGCCGGAGGCACAATGTTCGTGGCTTGCGATGCCACGATCACCCAATGGCCGCCGCGTTTCACTTCGACGCGCGTGAAAATACCGCGGCGCGGAGGCATCAGGCTGCCATCGGGATTGCGGTCGCCATGGGAACTGAAATGCACGTGGACGATCGCGATTTCAGGGGTGAGGAATTTAATCTCGACATCTTGAGTTTGCCAGATGCTTTCCTTGACCTTGCCTGAGTGCAGTGATTCCAAGCTCCTCGCGAATTCTTCGCGTCCCTTAAACCACTCGCCGGCAAGGTTGACCACGCCGGCTTCCGGAGCAAACAACGAAGCCATCGCGGCGATATCGTGACGATTCCAGGCTGTCTGCCAACGCATCTCGATTTGGCGGATTGCCTGTTCGTCGCCTGATTTTCCGGCTTGGGCGCGTGCGACCGTGGCAATCAGGAAGAAAGTGAGTGCCAGGAACCAGAATTTTCCCCTCATCGGACCCTCCCTTCGGGAGGGATTCTTGCCAGACAGCGCGCGAGAGTCAAGAGACTCCTCGCTTCGGTGGGGAATTGTGAAGTTGCTGCACAGAGGGAGGCGCGTCAATTCGGTGCAAAAGAGTTTTAATGCAAACCCGACCAGTCGTCGGCGAGCAGAATGGAATTGCTGGGATTTGAGGGATCGTATTTCACGCTAGCAGTCTGGCCGGACGTGATGCGAGATAGATGCAATCGTTCTTCAAGCCCGGTGATATCCTGTGCCGTTTCGTACGTTACGCCGGAAATCGCATAGGTGTAATAAAGCAGTTTTTCGGGGCTTCCCGCATGCGCGAGGTCCTGCCGTTTGGTTAGAAAGCCGATCTGACGCCTGCCGTTTTCCTTGCCGGCACTCGGGTTTCCGAAATTCGCCGCGCCGCTGTGGTCGACTATCTCCAGCACTTGGCCTTCGACGATTCGACCGATGCGGTTGAGGTAAGCGCGACGCTGGTATTCGAGATCGTTGGGAGTCGTAGGCTTGCGCCGCAGCCAAAATACCACGAGTATTCCTGCGAGGACGGCGAGACCGGCCGCCGGAAGCAAATTATTCCAGTCGTTTAGAAGTTCTCTCAAGGAGAGGGATTACTCTCAAGGCCGCCGGGCAAAGGCCCAAATTGAATTGGCGGCGAAATCGTTTCAGTGCCGCCTACAAATCTATACGCAAACGATTTCGGCCTCGGAAAGCAAACTGCGATTGGTTTCCTGAGAGTTACGGCATGCCGCCCCAGACGTCTTTCTGGAGCGCAAGCCAGGCTTGGCACGCTACGAATTTTGCGGGCCGGTTACCGTGTTGCGAAGCGTCCCGATGCCGCCAACTCGAACTTCCACCACGTCGCCGGCCGCCAGTGGTCCTACGCCCGCGGGAGTGCCGGTGGAAATAACGTCGCCCGGCTCGAGGGTCATCACCTGCGCGACAAATCGAGTTATGACATCCATTGAGAAGATCATTTCATCCAGGCGGGCCGATTGCCTGTTGGCCCCGTTTAGGAAGGTCTCGACTTTCGCATCGGAGGGAGGGCGCTCGGTCTCCAGCACGGGACCAAACGGGCAAAAGGTATCGAAGCCCTTGCCGCGCGTGAATTGCACGTCCAACTTTTGCAGATCACGCGCGGTCACATCGTTCAGGCAGGTGTAGCCGGCGATATAGGGGCGCGGGTCGTCGGTGTCACCGAGGCGCGAGCAGCGCCGCCCGATCACGATTGCAATCTCGCCTTCATAATCTACCCTGTGCGAGATGCGCGGAAGCACGACGGCCTCTTCTGGAGCGATGATTGCGGATGGCGGCTTCAAGAAGATCAATGGCTCCTTTGGCGCGACGCTGCCCATTTCAGCGATGTGCTCGTGATAATTTCTTCCGATGCAGACGATCTTGGTGGGGTGCGAAGGCGGCAGAAATCTCACTTGGGACCGCGTCCACTGGCGTCCCGTCAACTCGCGCGGCCCCCATAATTCGCCAGAAATCTCCCGAATTGTGTCGCCCTCCAGGATCCCAGGCCGCGATTCGAGATAGGCCTCGCGGGCGGACCAGCGCGGCTGCTTGTTCGCGGAATCGAGCGGCTGGAACCGGCAGAGTTTCATCGAAGGTGCCGCGCTGCCTCGCGAGCGTGCTTGTGGGCCGGCTCTATCGAGTGATGGCGCGCATGAAGAGCCATTTCCATCACCCATGATGCTACGGCGAAGAGCCCGTAAACAAATATTCCTTCCATGAGGACCGAGAGGGGGCTGTGCCGCAGCGAGTCAAAGAGATTGTGAAAAACTATTCCCGCCGCCTCATAGGTGGCAGCGAACAGAACCCAGGCAATGGTAGCGGATGCAAACATCCGCAACGGGCGGTTCCAGAAGCGTGCCATCGGAATCAGCATAAAAAGCAGAAAAAGGCCGTACGAGGCGGCATTCCGCTCGAGAGCGTAGGGTTCCAAGCTCACCATCCGATTCGCCGCAACCAGCGTCGCCCACATCACGATGATGAGCAAAGCGCCGGTGTAAATCCCGGTACGGAGTACCGGTCCGCGAGCATCCGGCCCAGAGCTTATCTTTTCGGTCAAAGCTACGTTTCTCATGGCGTCGAACGGCTTTCGGCGGGCACGTCGCCGGAGACAGCCGCGCTGGAAGCGCTCTCGTTTCCAGAGCTATCAACGGCAGTTACGGTATAGGAGTAAACGTGGCCGGGCTGCACATTCATATCGCGAAAAGCCGGCGTAAGCAACAGTTCCGTGTTGAGCCGCGTTGGCGGCGCGCCGACCTGCTCCGTTCTATAGACGTCATATCCGGCAAGGTCGGTTTCAGGACTGATGGCCCAGGACAGTTCAATATGCGCTGGAACGTTGCCCTGCGCCGGGACGAGAACCGCGATCAGTCCCTGCGGAGGCGCGGGGGGGAAGGTATCGCGGGGCGTGATGATCGCGAAATTAGAGTCCGTGGATTCGAGCGTTTCGGCGGGATATTGCGCGACGCTGCGAACCGAGTAGACATACGTGGCGCCGAAATTAAATTGGCCGTCGCGAAAGGATTGCGAATCCGGAGACGTCTCTCCGATTCGAGCGAGCGGAGATTTCAGCAGCGGGTTCTCGGCCGTCGCGGTGGCGGCCGCCTCCGCTCGATAGATGCGGTAGCCGGCAATTGTCGGGGTCTCGCCGGCGAGCGGCTTAGGCGACGTCCAAGCAAGCACGACGGCGGAGGGAGCCACGTCGGCTTTTAGGTCGTCAATCGCCTGGAGGGCAGGCTGAACGTTGACAGCCGCGGCATTCGAGTTCGCCGATGACTTTTTCGGGGAAGCGAGTGTCCGAACGATGTAGATAGCGAAGCTCCCCGCGTGCTGCGCGAAATCGTCAGGGCTCAGGGCATCGGCGTAACGCACGCGGCCCTGATCGGAATAGTGGTCCGCCAGGGATGCCGGAATCGTGATTCGCAGCGTCGGATTCGCCGAGGCGCGGGCGCGCCCTCCACCAGCGGGGGGAGACGGCTCAAAATCGCGGTAGATTTCGATCGTCAATGGAGTGGCGAGGGGCCGGTGGTCCATGGCTTCATTTGGCAGCGTAAATGAAAGCACCACATTATTGCCCGACCTTGCGGCGGTGAGATCGTTTACTGCCTGCGGGATGGCTGCTTTTCGCTCATACGGTTCGCCGGGCGAAGCGCAACCGGCGATGAAGGAAGAAAATACAAGGATCGAGAAGAAAATGCAGGAACCCGGGAACGGAACTAACGCCGCGCTGCCGGAAGCCTCCGCGGCGCGCGCCCATTTTCTGTTTTTCATTATGGGTTTTACAAAATGTAGCGGCTGAGATCCTGGTCTTTGACGATATCCGCGAGCTGCTTTTGAATGTACGGAGCATCCAGCTTCACGGTTTTCTTTTTCATTTCCGGCGCCTCGAAAGAAATTTCTTCGAGCACTTTTTCGAGGATGGTGTGCAAGCGTCGCGCGCCGATATTCTCGGTCTGCTCGTTGACGCGCGCCGCATAACGCGCGATCGACGCCACCGCATCTTCCGTAAACGAAAGCTTCAGTCCCTCCGTATCCAGCAGAGCAATGTATTGCTTGATCAGAGCATTTTTCGGTTCGGTGAGTATGCGGACGAAATCAGCCTCGGAAAGCGAGCCGAGCTCCACGCGAATCGGGAAGCGTCCTTGCAATTCCGGGATCAGGTCCGAAGGCTTCGCGGTATGAAACGCGCCGGCCGCTATGAAAAGGATGTGGTCCGTGCGCACCATTCCGTAGCGCGTGTTCACCGTGGTTCCTTCGACGATGGGAAGGATGTCGCGCTGCACTCCTTCGCGAGAGACGTCTGGCCCGTGGCCGGATTCGCGGCCCGCGATCTTGTCCACTTCATCGATGAAAAGGATGCCCATCTGTTCGACGCGGTCGACCGCGATTCGCGTCACCTGGTCCATGTCGATCAGCCGATTTTCTTCCTCTTGAATCAGGTAATCGAAAGCCTCTGACACGGTCATCTTGCGCTTTTTCTTTTGCTGGCCGAACATGCCGGAGAGCATGTCCTTTACATTGATATCCATTTCTTCAACGCCCTGGTTGGTGATGATTTCAAAGGAAGGCATCGAACGCTCGCGGACCTCAACCTCCACCAGCCGTTGGTCGAGCTTTCCTTCGCGGAGTTGCACGCGCATTTTGTCGCGCGTGCGCTGGGCCTGTTCGCGGCGTTGCACTTCCGCGGCTGGACCTGCATCCGAGGGCATGGGCGACGACGGCAGCAAGAGGTCGAGCAGGCGTTCTTCCGCGGATTGCTCCGCGCGTTCGGCCACCTCATCAAGTTTTTCTTCGCGGACCATATCGATGGACGTCTCCACCAAATCGCGCACCATGGACTCAACGTCCCGTCCGACGTAGCCCACTTCGGTATATTTCGAGGCTTCCACTTTCACGAACGGACAACCGGCAAGCCGCGCCAGACGCCGGGCGATTTCGGTCTTGCCCACTCCGGTCGGCCCGATCATCAGGATATTCTTGGGAAGGATCTCTTCGGCGAGTTCTGGCTGCAGTTTTTGGCGCCGCACACGATTGCGCAACGCAATGGCGACCGCTTTTTTCGCCGCATTCTGCCCCACAATATATTTGTCAAGTTCGACCACGATTTCTCGAGGCGTTAATTCGTCGAAAGAAGGAAGCGCTTCGGCCTCTGCGGGCTGCTGTTCTCCGGTCAAGTAGATCACCATGTCTTTCTCCGGCTTGCCGCCGCTCATAACTCTTCGATGCTGAAATTGGCATTCGTGAAGATGCAGATATCACTTGCGATGCGCATCGCTTCCTGCGCAATGTCTTTCGCGCTCATCTTGGTATGTTTTGCCAGAGCGCGGGCGGCGGCCAGCGCGTAGGGACCGCCGGACCCAATCGCGCAGATGCCGTCATCCGGTTCGATCACATCGCCGTTGCCGGAAAGCAGGAACGTGCCCTTCGCGTCCGCCACGATTAAGAGAGCATCCAGATGGCGCAAGGAACGGTCGGTGCGCCATTCCTTTGCCAATTCAACCGCCGCTCGCGCCAGGTTTCCGTGGTATTCCTGCAGCTTGTTCTCGAAGCGTGCAAAAAGCGACAGAGCATCCGCCGTGCTGCCCGCGAATCCCGCCAGAATTTTGTCGCTATAAAGCCGCCGCGTCTTTTTGGCATTGTGTTTGATAACGCCCTCGCCCAGCGTGACCTGTCCGTCGGCAGCGAGCACAACCTTGGTATCCTTGCGCACACACAGCACTGTGGTGCTGCGTATCTGCGCCGATTTCTTCCCTATCCGCATCGGGCGATTATACCTTCGCCGCGCGCAATCGGCGAATCACAGTGAATGAGTTGTCGAACTCCGGCTCGCAATCAGTCTCGGTAGGCGCACGCGGTGTCTATTCTGAGGAAGAAGAGGAAGACGAACTCCTGCCGGGCTTTTCGTCTTCCTTCTCGTCCTTTTTCTTCTGCTTTGCTTCCTTCTCTCTTTCTTTCTTTCCTACTTGAGACCAGCGCTGTTCCAAGGATTCCTTTGTGAAGAGTTCATCGGAGAGGTTGGTGTTGTATTCGCATTTATCGAAAAATGCTTGGAACAACTTTATACCGTTCCGCTCGCGCGTTAGTTGAAGGGCGGTCTGAATATCTCCCTGCGGATGGTAATTCGCAAAGTAGTCGATCTCTTCGCTCTTCATCTGTGTTTTCGGGTTGCGCGTTTCCGCCACTTCCCGAATAGGCAAGTGCGTGCCGTCCGCGAACGCGATGCGGATCGTTCGATTATCGCTATCGACCAGCTCCACCCACTTCGCCTGCCTCAAATCCACGGTGTCCGAACCGCCATACCGCAGAGTCATGCCCGCCTCGTGAATTCTGTGGCGCAGGACGTTGTCGATGTCTCTCTTGATGCCTTCCTTAAAGTCCTCCATGTCCGCTCGAGGAGCGTTGGAAACGCCGCCGCGGTCAAGCTCCCATCCTTGATCGCCGTTGTACACGGAGATGATATTGCGCTTGGGCAAATTCTCCTGGCGCTCCTTAAGTGGAGGTTGTTGGTAGTCGATGAAGTGCCCGAAGCCCGTGAGCTCCCCGGAATGGTCGAACTGGCCGAGCCTACCGGTGCACGTCACATCCCGGACGTTCAGGTACGCCTCCCCGCCCAGCGCTTGAATGGCTTCCGCGAGAATCTGCTTGGCTTTCGCGGCGCTTTGCTCGGGCATCAGGAACTGGTCGTCCTGGGCGGACGCCTGTGGCGGAGCTGTGGCACACGCCGCTGCCAGCACGACCGCCGTAATCACTGCTTGCCTTATCCGCACGGAAACGACCCTCCGTTTGACATCAATTGCTTCGCGCTCCCGCAAAATCCACCAGTTCCCTTGCATCCGCCATCTTGCCCCAATCGGCCTTAAACGATTCGATGCCGGTGCCCTGCTTTTGGGTCTCCTGCTCCACTTGACGGGCCCTCTCCCGTTCGCGATTGCGTCTTCGCGTTTGCTACAGTGCCGCGGGCGCTTTCCGTGTTGCCGCTTCTTTCACCAAGCTGCCAAACAACGCCCGCGTCAGGGGATCCGATCCCATCATACGCTCCGGGTGCCACTGCACACCCACCACCCAGTTTTCATCGCCCATCCATTCAACGGCCTCGATCACCCCATCGGGCGCCCGCGCCGTGATCCGCAAGTCGCGTCCGGGCATCAGGAGAGCTTGGTGATGGGAGCTGTTGACGACCGTTTCCCGCGAGCCCACCATCTTGCTGATCCGCGATTCATCCTCTATGGCGATGCCATGAAGTGGATCAGGGGCGCCCTCTTTGTAATCCGAGTGCACAACCGTTGCTCCAATCTCGCTCGGCACATCTTGAATCAACGTGCCTGACAAAAAGACGTTCAGACTCTGGATTCCGTAACATATCGCCAGCACGGGTTTCCGTGTTGCGAAGCACGCCTTCAAGAGCGCGAAATCGATTCTTTCCCGGTCATCGTCGGTCTCAGCGCATTTGGCGTGCCTCGGCGCGCCATATCGAGAGGGGTCAACGTCCACGGGACTTCCTGTTAAGACAATGCCATCAAGAGAAGATGCCAATCCGGCCAGGGCGTCACGTGATTCGGCCAGAGAAATCGGCACAGGCTGCCCACCCGCCTCCCGCACCGCCGCCAAGTATTTCTCGATCTTATTGGTACCGCTCGCAAGTTCTTCTTTTCGTGTCCGGTAGGGAACGCCGATGCGAGGAGCCTGATTCTGATGATCCATGAGACGCAAAATCGTACCATCGCGGCCTTAGCCCGGCAATGTTAGCTACGCCTGGCCCAATAGGCACGCAAATCGCCGACAAGGTAAAGCGAGCCTGTCGCGAAAATCGCGTCGTTTGGAGAGGCCATCTCAATCGCATGCTCCAGCGCCTTGGCCGGATCGGCAATCACGATCGCCTTCTTCGCTAGGTGCCTCGTCATTTCAGCCAGCAGCGGCGCGGAAATTGCCCGGGGCTGCATGGGTTCGGTAAGGACCACGAAATCCGCCTCCGGGAACAGCAGGCCGGCAATCTCGTCGACCGCTTTGTCACGCATGGCGCCATAAACCAGAACGATGCGCCGGCCCGCGAAATTCTCTTCCCAAAATTTCAGGAGTTCCTTAGCTCCGGAAGGATTGTGAGTGCCGTCCAGATACACGGCCGGCCGTTCGCTCAGACGCTCGAGACGTCCGGGCCATCGGACCGCTTTGATTCCGCGTTCGACGGCTTCGTTCGTAACGCGAAAGCCGCGGGCCGCAAGCAAACGCGCGGCGGTCGCCGCCGCAAGCGCATTGCGTATCTGAAATCGCCCGGCCAGCGATGGAGCGATTGAAAAACGCTCTTGCGATTCTGTCGCCGTAACCGTTGCGCGGTAAAGGGCGCCGGAGTCCTCGACGGAGTCAATGCGCCAGGCCTCGTCAATTTCGATCAGCCGGGCCCGCATATGCTCGCAGCGTTGCGCGATCACGGCACGCGCTTCCGGCCTCTCCACCGAACTAACGACCAGCGCGCCTTCCTTGATGATGCCGGCTTTTTCCCCGGCAATCTCCGGTATCGAATGGCCCAGAAAGCTCTCGTGGTCGAAATCAATCGAAGTGATGATCGCAACCTCCGGCTGAACAATGTTGGTCGAATCCAGCCGCCCGCCCAGTCCAACCTCGAAGACCGCGAATTCAACCCCGCCTTCTGCAAACGCCACGAATGCCAGAGCAGTGATGCACTCGAAATAGGTCGGATGGGCGGAGAGCTTGCCGCTGGCCAAGAGGGCTTCGATTGCGGCGTGAACGCGCGTCCATGCCGCGGCGAATGCCTCATCGGAAATGTTCGCGCCGTCAATTCGAATGCGCTCGTTGATTCGTTCGAGGTGTGGAGACGTGTAGAGGCCGCTGCGAATGCCGGCTGCACGAAGGATCGAATCGAGCATCGCGGCCGTGGAACCTTTGCCGTTCGTTCCGGCAATGTGAACGCAGGGAATGCGAAGGTGCGGGTTGCCCAGCGCTTCGGAAAGCGCCGCTATATTCCCCAAGCCGAACTTCTGCACGTGGGCTTGCTGCGGCGATGCCAGCTCGCGACCCAGAGCCAGCAGCGCGCGGACGGATTCGTCATACGTCATTGGGAATCGAGGAAGAAGCCGAGCGCCCGTGCGATGTAAGGCTTCAATTCCTTGCGGGGCACGATGGCATCGAGAAAACCGTGCTCCAGCAGAAATTCCGCCGTTTGAAAACCTTCGGGTAATTTTTGGCGGATGGTCTGCTCAATCACGCGCGGGCCGGCAAAGCCGATCATCGCACCGGGCTCGGCAATATTGAGGTCGCCCAGCATCGCGTAGCTGGCGCTCACTCCTCCAGTGGTCGGATCGGTAAGCACGGAAATAAACGGCACGCGCGAATCATCCAGCCGGGCCAGCGCCGCCGACACTTTCGCAAGCTGCATCAGGCTCACTGCACCCTCCATCATTCGCGCACCCGCCGAGCAGGACACGATGATCAGCGGCTGCTTCTCTGCCATCGAGCGTTCGATGGCGCGCGCCACCTTCTCGCCCACAACCGCGCCCATCGACCCGCCGATGAACCCAAACTCCATCGAGCAGCAGATCACTGGCCTGCCGCAGAGCCTTCCCTGCACAGTCAGAATTGCGTCCATCATCCCCAGCTTTTCTTGGGCCTCGGCCAGGCGCTGCGAGTATGGTTTCGTGTCCGTGAAATGCAGCGGGTCGCTGGACGCAAGTTCGGCGTCATGCTCGGTCCATTGCGCGTCGTCAAGCAGCAATTCGAGGCGCCGGCGAGCGGACAGGCGGAAATGGTGATCGCACTTCGGGCAAACCTCCCAGTTTGCTTCCAGATCCTTCTTCCAGATGATTGCGCGGCAGCCGCTGCACTTCGTCCACAGCCCTTCCGTGCGGACGCGCCGCTCGTCCACCGGCGTCGGATTCTCAATGGCGCTCTTTTCTCGCTTGAACCAAGTCATGATTGGTCGTGCAGCCTCGCTACTTGTGTTAATAATCGATTCCGCGTTGCGCCAGGATGCCCTTGGTGTAAGGATGCTTCACTTCCCTCATTTCCGTAACTAGATCGGCCGCCTCGACCAGCTTCGGATGCGCGTTTCGCCCCGTGCAGATCACGTGGACGCGCTCCGGACGACTGGTGAGCGATTCGACCACCCGCTCCGGATCGAGCATTTTATAGCTGATCACATAGTTGATCTCATCGAGTACTACCAGATCGTATTTCTCGCCGTAAATCTGCTCTCGTCCATAGTTCCAGGCCTCTTCGCACATCCGCAGATCCTCCGGATCGGTTTCCGCGCCGCCCACCTTCACAAAGCCGCGCCCCATCGGACGAATCTCGAACTTGTCGTCTCCCAGCATCTTGGCGGCGTCCAACTCACCGTAATGCCACGAGCCCTTGATGAATTGCACCATCAATACCCGCAATCCCTGCCCTACCGCGCGAAAGGAAGTTCCCAGAGCGCAGGTTGTTTTACCTTTGCCCGGCCCGGTGTAAACAATGAGGAGTCCTTTACCTTCCGGCATCGAATCGCATCCCGCGAAAACCGCCCACAATAGTCGCCGGAGCCTCGGCAAAGGTCAAGCAACCCCGCGGGGGCGATAGCGGGTCACTTGGCTGTACTCGATAGCCCGTGAATGAGTACAATCCACCACCGTAACTGAAACCAGCACATTGCGGAGAGGACGAATATGCGCAATCGATGGATGACGCGTGCGCTCTGGACTGTATTGCTGGTCATGACAATCGGAGCGACTGGGGCGCACGTTGGCGGGCCGGTTGATGCCGCCGAAACTCCGTCTCCTGCCGTCGCGGACGCCTGTGACTATGGCTGCCTAACGGCGATCGTCGATCAGTACCTGAAAGCTCTTGTCGCGCGCGTCCCGCGGGAAGTTCCAGTCACGAGCAGCGTCAAATTCACCGAGAACACGATTCCGCTGAAACTTGGAGACGCCCTGTGGGGCACTATGAGCGGGCTCGGAACCTACAAGCTGTATTTCGCCGATCCCCAGGACGGCGCGGCAGGGATCGAGGCCACGATTCGCGAAAACGGAACGCCGGCGATTCTGCTACTCCGGCTGAAGGTGGCGAAACGCAAGATCAGCGAGATCGAGATGCTGGTTCACCGCAATGCGGAAGACGCGCTAGCTCTGGAGAAATTCGGCCGGCCAAACGCGGTTTGGTCGCAAGCCCTCCAACCCTCGCAGCGCGTTTCGCGGCAAGAAATGGTGAACGTCGCGAATTCGTATTTCGACGGCATCCTTCATTCCGCGGGCGATTCGGTGCCGTTCGATCCCCGATGCAACCGCATTCTCGACGGCTTTCAGGACACGAACAACCCCACGGCCAAGGGCTGGTTCGACAAGGATTCCTTCAAGCCGGATGCCATGGGAATTCGGCAGAACATGAACACGCGCATCTGGACGTACATTCACTCAATTGATCCGCGGCGCATTGTGGTGGTCGATCAGAAAATCGGAATCATTGTCGGGATGTTCATGTTCAATCATCCGGGAAACGTGAAGTTCGCGGACGTGCCCGGCGTGGGCCAAGTTCCCATGCCGCCGGTGACGCAGAGACCGTCGAGCGTCCTGATGGGCGAATTCTTCAAGCTGGAAGGTGGGAAGATTCGGCAGATCGAAGGAATTTCCATCGCTCTGCCCTATGGAGCGAAGACCGGCTGGGAAACGTCTGGCGCTAAAAATTAGCACGCGAGCCCGCGAGCCGGATGCGCAAGCTCGCAGGCCACGTGGCTCCGCTCTTACTTCGCTGTTTTGTTCGCCGTGTCTTTCGCTTATCCGAGGGAGAAGACAACTTGCACGGTGGTATCGACCTCCACCGGTTGCCCGTTCAGCGTAGTCGGACGGTAGCGCCATTCCTTCACCGCGCTCATCGCCGACGCCATCAGCAGTGCCGGCCCGGAGACAAACTGCAATTTCTCGACCGATCCATCCCTGGCGATGATGGCGTGCAAAACCACCGTGCCGGAAACGTGAGCCGTCTTTGCTATGGGTGGATACTGGGGCTCGACCTTATTGACAAGCGCTGCGGCCTGTACCTTGCCACCGACGGTGATGCGCTTCGGCGCAGCAGGCGGAGGCGGTGCCGGAGCCGCGCCCGTGCCAACTCCTCCGAGCAGATCTCCGGTTCCGCCGGCGACTCCCGCTGTGTCGTTCGGGTTGACAGCCGGCGGCGCTTCGTCCTTCGCGATTTCGATCTTTTTCGGAATTACCGTCGGCGCTGCCATCTTGTTAACGGCGAGAACCTTGGCAGGCTGCACCTGTTTCACAACCGGCTGCTGCGCCGGAGGCGGCGGTGGAGGCGGCGGGGGCGCCACCAGAAACGTGGTCAGCATTGTCTTGGGCAACACTTGCGTGTAGATCAGCGGTATCAACAACATCGCGCCCAGGATCGCCGCCTGAATCATCACGGAGAGGCCTATGGACCATGGCTTGTGGGTTCGGGCCATCTCTCCCTTTGCGCCGGAAACAACAAGTTCGTTAAACATAGGCACCTCCTCGCTCTGCTCTCGCTTTCGTGTCTTCAGCTATGATTGAGAAGACGCAAGACGCATTCCAAACTGGCCGCGCTAAGTCCTTAGAACGCAGCGGCCGATCTACCACTGGGCGTACTAGTCCTAGGCAATAAGTTCACTCATTGGCCCTTGATTCCACCTGTACATGATTGAGGAGATTCGGCTTACATACAATGTTGTATACGACGGGCAGGCGGCTCTGTTCTTACTTGGGATAAGGATGTCCCGCGAGGATGGCGAAGGCTCGGTAGATCTGCTCCGCCAACACCACGCGGGCGAACTCATGAGGCATGGTCAACGTCGAAAGCGAAATCGTGTGCCTAGCACTTGCTCGCAGTTCGGACGGGAAGCCCTCGGCGTCGCCGCATAGAAAGGCGAGCTCACGCGTCCCATTGTCGCGCAGTTGACCAAGCCAGCGGGCGAATTGCTGTGACGTGAACTGCTTTCCGGCAGCATCCAGCAAGACAACGGCTGCGCCGGGCTCGATCTTCAGCTTGCGGAGAGCGGCGGCGGAAGAATCGCGCAGCTCACTCACTTCCACTTCGGCGTAATGGCGAAGGCGGCCGACATAATCGTCGAGCAGCGCCCGTGATTCTGTGCGCCGTGTCTTTCCGAGCATGATCAAGCGGATTCTCACGGAGAGATTGCAAGCGCGCCTTTGGAATTTAGCTGACGCCGTATACTATCATCGAGAAGTCCGACGCTTCACCGAGGCAATGAGGGAGAGATTCCTTCTCGCGCTTTGGTGCGCCTGATGTAAAATCTCGCCAGTCTTAGCGGTCCAAATCGTACACGTTGGCTTATCCTTAGCATCAACCGCGTTGCGCACCCGAAGGGCGCTGGCCCTGTGGAACTCTACAAGTCTGCGAATCGATCCCGGAGGAATGAATGTCTCAGCGAATTTTGACCCCGGCCCGTCTTGCGCTTCTCTTGCTGATTTCGACGCTGCCGCTCGCACCCGCCGTCCGCGCTCAAAGCAGCGCAGACAAGCCGCAGGGCAAGACGCGCACTTACTACATTGCCGCGGACGAAGTGAATTGGAATTATGCGCCGTCGGGCCGCGATGAGGCGATGGGAATGCCGTTCGATGAAACCTCAATGCTTTACACTCAGCCCGGACCCCACCGCATCGGCAGCGTTTACAAGAAGGCCATCTATCGCGAATACACGGACGCCTCGTTCTCCACTTTGAAACCCCGGCCGCCTGACGAACAGTATCTCGGCATCCTCGGCCCCATTTTGCGCGGCGAGGTAGGCGATAGTATCAAAGTCGTCTTCAAGAACAATGCATCGCACCCTTACAGCATGCATCCGCACGGAGTCGTCTATCGCAAAGACTCCGAAGGCGCGGACTACAACGACGGCACCAGTGGCGCTGACAAAAGCGATGGCGGAGTGCCTCCCGGCGCGACCCATATCTATACATGGGACCTAGCGGAGAGGTCAGGGCCCGGCCCCAACGATCCCAGCTCCGTTTTCTGGCTCTATCACTCTCACGCGGACGAACTCCGCGACGTCGCTTCCGGGCTGTTCGGCGGAATTATCGTTGCGCGGCGCGGGATGGCGCTACCCGACGGCCGTCCGAAGGGCGTCGACCGCGAGTTCGTCAACATCTTCATCGCGATCAATGAAAACGAGAGCTGGTATCTGGACGACAACATCCGCGACCATACTACCGACCCCAAGGGCGTGAACCGGGCGGAATCCAGGCTGATTACTCCAGCGGGAATAGTTGGGACCGTCGTCGGTACGGGCTTCGTGGAAACGAATATCAAGTGGTCGATCAACGGCTACCTCTACGGAAACATGCCGCTAATGACCATGAAGCAGGGCGATCATGTGCGATGGTACGTGGCGAGTCTTGGAGACTTCAATAACTTTCACACGCCGCACTGGCACGGAAATACCGTGGTCGTTGCGGGTCAGCGCACTGACGTCCTTAACCTAGGGTCTGCGCAAATGGTGACGGCGGACATGGTGCCTGATGCGCCCGGCATCTGGCTTTACCATTGCCACGTCAGCGACCACATGCTCGCAGGAATGATGGCGCGCTACGAAGTGACGCCTCGCTAGACGTACTGAGGCTGCTTGGCTCGCAACGCACCCGCGTCATATAATGTGATCGCTATGACAGAGATTGCAGCCACTCCACCCAGCGTCGCGGATATGCTCCGCGGCTTTTCCATCGAAGTGAATCCCGGCGAGTCAAAAATCATCGACGCGGCGCCCACGCGCCTCGAACCCGGCACGCAAGTATTCATGACCTGGATTCCAGGCAAGAATCCGATCGACACCGTGGGCCCCGCCGGCAAACTGCGGAGCGCAGGGCTCTTCCCGACGCCTCATATCGGCGCGCGCCATGTGGAAAGCGCAGCGCAACTCGAGGAGTTTGTCAGGCAACTGGTTGGGGTGGGAGTTGACCGCGTCCTGATCATCGCCGGCGACCGCGACCAGCCCGCTGGGCCATTCGATTCAAGCCTCGCGGTGATGCAGAGCGGCATCCTGCAGAAGGCCGGAATCACGCGTATCTCCGTCGGCGGATTTCCGGAGGGCAATCCGAAGATTTCCGAGCCGCTGCTCTGGGAAGCTCTTGCGGCGAAAACGAAGTTCGCGCGGGAAAACGCGCTGAACCTTACCATCGTCACCCAATTCGCCTTTGCGTCAGAACCCGTGGTCGAGTGGCTTCGCAAGGTTCGCGCGCAGGGAATCGACAATGCGATCCGCTTGGGATTTGCCGGCCCGGCGAGCCTGATTTCGCTCACACGCTACGCGCTGGTCTGCGGGGTGGGTGCCTCCATGAAAGTGCTCACCGAAAAGCCGCAATTCGCTAAGCTGCTGATCGACAAAGGCCCCGAGCCGCTAATTCGCGGGGTGGCCGAGGCGCTCGGGCCCACAAACGGTTCCGCGCTGCCCCTCGGCGTCGCGGGCGTACATTTCTTCGTCTTCGGCGGCTTCAATAAAACCGTAGACTGGATCAACGCCCAGCGCGCCTAGAACCTCTCTCGTAAATCTACTCCAGGCGCTTTGCACGCCATCGCAAGTAACTTCCGGTTTGCCCGTCATCTGAACAGAATCGGTCGCGAGCGTCACTGAATCTCGCAACTTCCCAGAACGGGACTTCGGGCCCGGAATAGCTTCCGGATTCCCCGTTATCCGCCGACGATCAGCAAACACTGCGCGACATAACGCTACGAATCTGGCCGTTCACATCCACGCGGCGGCTTCCCGAGGCGTTTCTGTGAGCTAGCCGTTTTCGACGCGCGCTTTTATATCGGAGTACGCTGCGTCGATGAGCCTGGTTAGCGCTGCAGCGTTTGTGGGCGTTTCCGGTCTAAGCGTCACATGGCGCATGAACTTGCCGGTGCCTTGCAACAAGCGGGCCGGATCGGGCAGCGCTGCGCCGTGAAAGAAACCCACGTTAACGTGCGAAGTGAAGACGTTGACGTAGCCAAAGGGCGCGTCTCCCAAACAGGCAACCGGACAGCCGTCATGCAAAAGCTCCCGGACTTCGTCCCCGCATTTTCGCATCACCTCAAACCAGTGATGCGCGATGGCTCCCAATTCGCCAGCATGCTCTCTCATCCAAGCATCGATGGCGGGAGCCCGCTCGACAGCACCGTTGAATCGCAGCAATTCCGTTCTCATCGTCACGACTTTGGAATCAGCGGGGGTGTTGTCTCATGGCGTTTTGAGAGGCACCTGCTGGTTCCAGGGTGCCACATTTTCCTCGTACTCCATGGGATCGCCAAAACCTTCGGTTTGGACGCCAAGTTGGCGAAGAGCGTCCAAGGCCATCAATCGGCGATGCGCGTTGAAAGTCATGATATGGGCGAAGACGCCGCCGAACGTGAAGGTCTCAGCGGGTTCGCACAGAGCGTCGACGAACGTATCATCCCAGGCGGAGCGGTTCCGGACGCCGCTGAAAACACGATGCAGTTCGGCATCGGTCTTTTCGAGCCTTTGCAGCATCGCTTGCGGGGAGCGCTGCGATTTGGGAGAGCCCTTCGTATCCATATCGGCTCCCGACAGCGCGGCGGTCCATACCTCTTTCGTGAAAACAATGTTTTCTAATAGCTGCCTGAGAGTCTTATTCGACTCCCGCCAGGGCAGCAGCTCTACGACCGTGGTCAGCGGCCGATCCAATTGTTCCTCTGTCAAAGTACCCGCGTGTTCCAACAAACGCCGCGTGTGCCAGGAGTCGTTGCCTGCAAAACGATCGAACAAGTCCATGTCTCTTCCTCCTTTTGTTGAGGAACCAAGGGCAAGAAAGTGAATTTTGTTGGACGCCGGCAAATGGAAGTGCGCATCGCGCATGCGCCGGTAGAGGCTGGGAGAAGTCCGAAAAGCTTTTCGGAACGCGCGAGTGAACGCCTCGAGCGAACCATAGTTGGCGTCCAGGGCGACGTCCGTGACCGACATTTCGGTGTGCGCCAGTTGATATGCGGCTCTTTCCAACAATAGCCGCCGTCGCATGGCGCCCGGAGTTTCTTCGACCACTGTTCGGAACAACCTGTGGAACTGAGTGCGGCTCTGGTACGCTTGGCGCGCTAGATCTTGCGTTTTCGCCTGAGTGTCCAGGGAGTTCGCAACAATTGCACAGAGGCGCTCTGCCGTGTCCCGACCATCCGCTTTATTCATGCGCCCGGTTCCTCATCTTGGAGCGAATCATAGACAAGAGATGACACCTGCCGCCTGATAGTACGTACCAATCTTCTACCCTAGAAGGCGGACCAAAGCGAATAGGACACATGGATATTCGTAGTTGTCATCCCGCCTGCCCTGACGGAGGAAGGGAGCGAAGGGCCGACCGTTTCTTCGTCGCTCTGCCTTTCGGAGCGGTCGGCCCGAAGTTCGAGGGATCTGCTTTTCCCTGCCAACTCCCAGATTGTCGGCAACTCGGAAGCAGTTCTGCCGAATTTTCGCCAGCTTCAATAAAACCGTCGACTGGATCAATGCCAGCGCGCCTCCAGTTTGCCGGTTGCGGCCATAGCTGTGAACGGCAGCCTCCCAGAAGCGGACTTTCGACCCGCGTCAGTCCGATTTAGAACTTCTGGGCTTCGCTTTCAGTTCACGAGCCATCGCTAGGAAATGCTTGATTCTTGCGCCCACAATGAGGCGGGAATTGCGTCGATTTTGGGTGGCAATAGCGACAAGCGGGCCCTGCTTAGTTTCTCTGGAAATGTGAAAAACGCCCCCGCCACTAACTCCTTGGAGTTTGGGTGGATTGACCCGACCATCTCCAATCACGATCTCCTTGTGGTCAAAGTCGAGCAGTATATGATCCGCCTGCGACATTTCCTCGTATAGGTATTCGGCGGCGTCCACCGGGTTCGTGGAGAACTGAAACGACCGTTGACGGATATGACGCTCGGCCCTGGACACCTTCACTTGTGTCCTTGATCCGGAATAGCCGAGGACGAAATAGAATGAGGCGAGCCCTTGGTCGTCCGGTCGATCGTTTTGATCGATCTCGGTGCCAGTTAGGAAAACGCGCTGCTGAAAAGGACCCAGCTGACGTGCTGGCAGGACCAGCACGCCGACATCAAGGTCGTTATGACTTCCTGAGGAACTCAGATGTGGTGTACACGGCGGTAGCGGCAGCAACTTCCCACCCCTGCCTTCGGAGGGAGCGAGAAGTCGCGCGGAGGCGGCTTCCCGTATCACGTGGGCTGCGCTGAACGCGAAGAGGTCTGAATTCAAGCGTACGAGGACGCAAGAACCAATTCTGTCTGGTTGCCCGTCACTAGCGCCGATAAACAGGGGCACCACGGATTCTTGGAGGCGTTCGGCCAATAGCCGTCGCTCTTCTGATTCCCGCGCTGATGCCTCGTTCAAGCGTGCTTGGAGATCAATGCCGTGTTGTCGGGCAATTGGCCGTATTAGCCAGGCGAGCTTGCGGACAGCCGTGTTTAAAGAGCGCCCTTGGGCTCTGCGTTCTTCGGCGAAATCAATTCGTTTCGTCATGACTCCCAAATCGTCGGCAACTCGGAAGTAATTCTGCCAATTTCGCCCGTTCAATAAAACCGTCGACTGGATCAACGCTCAGCGCGCCTAGAACCACTCCGGGCGCTTTGCACGCCATCGCAAGTAACTTCCGGTTTGCCCCTGACTCGGGCACAATCGCCAAAGTGTCAGGAATAGTGACTTACTGGCTTAAGAATCGGATACGTTAATGTTCCGAGGGGCTATAATCCAGCCCCAAATGCCGCTGGCCTCTGGCAATTACGTCGGTCCTTACCAGATTCTCGCTGCTATTGGTGCGGGCGGAATGGGCGAGGTATATCGCGCGCGAGATTCCAAGCTCGGGCGCGACGTGGCGCTGAAGGTCGTGCCGGAGGCGTTTGCGCGCGATGCCGAACGCATGGCGCGATTCCAGCGCGAGGCGAAAGTCCTCGCTTCGCTGAATCACACCAACATTGCCACCATTCACGGCCTCGAAGATTCCGACGCGACGCATGCGCTGGTGATGGAACTGGTGGAAGGGCCGACGCTGGCGGATCGCATCAAAGCTGGTGCGATTCCGATTGATGAGGCGCTGCGGATTGCGAAACAGATATGCGAAGCCCTGGAATATGCGCATGAGCGCGGCATCGTTCATCGCGATCTGAAACCCGCGAATGTGAAGGTGACGACCGACGACGCGGTAAAGGTGCTCGACTTCGGTCTGGCGAAAGCGCTGGAAAGTGATGCGTCGTCGATCGACATTTCCACTTCACCGACGATCAGCCGGATGGCAACGCAGGCGGGAGTCCTGCTGGGCACTGCTGCATACATGTCGCCGGAGCAAGCGAAGGGCAAGCAGGTAGACCGTCGTGCGGATATCTGGGCGTTCGGCTGTGTGCTGTACGAAATGCTGACGGGCCAGATGGCGTTTCATGGCGAATCGGTGACGGACACGCTGGCGGCTGTGATCAAGGAAGAGCCCGATTGGTCGCAGCTTCCCGCAGGAACACCGGGCCGAGTCCGCGTTCTCTTGAAACGCTGTTTGCAGAAAGACCCGAAACTGCGCCTGCGCGACATCGGCGACGCGCGGATTTCGCTCGACGAAGTTCTCTCCGGCGCGCCGGAGCCATCGTCGGTTACTGCTCCGCCAGTCTCCGCGTCATTCGGGTGGCGAGCGCTAATTGTCAGCCTGGGCGCCTTGCTCTTCGGTGCGGGAGTCGCGAGCCTGGTCGCTTGGAATCTCAAGCCCGCGCCGTCGCCTCCGCCCGTCTCGCGATATGTGATAACGCTGCCGCCCGGCCAACAATTGGCCGGTCTGGAAAGTGGTCCCGCTGTGGCCCTTTCTCCCGATGGCACTCATCTTGCGTATGTCGCCACCCAGGGCGGCACGCAACAGATTTATCTGCGGGCGATGGATAGCCTGGATAGCAAACCCATTACTGGTGCAGAGGGAGCGAGCGATCCCTTCTTTTCTCCCGATGGGCAGTGGCTGGGATTTTTCGCCGACGGGAAACTGAAGAAGATCCCAGTCAGCGGCGGAGTGGCACAAATCCTAGCCGACGCTCAGGTACCCTACGGAGCTAGTTGGGGTAATCGAGGCATAATCGCCTTCACGCCCACCCTAGGGGGTCTTTTGCAGGTATCGGAGGCGGGAGGAACTGAGCAGCCATTGACTCACCTTGTGAACGACGGGGAGGTCGGCCACCTCTGGCCGGAGTTATTGCCGGGCAGCAAAGGAGTGCTTTTTGTTCTCTATCCACAGGGCGCTATCGGAGTTGACGTGATTGGAACGGGTGAACGGCGGGTCCTGATTCAGGGACAAGCAGCGGCCACGCCCCGCTATGCTCTCTCCGGCCACCTTGTTTACGGGCAAGGGGGTAGTCTGACGGCCGTGCCGTTCGATCTCCAACGTCTGAAAGTAACCGGAACGGCAGTGCCCGTGGTGGAGAGTGTCCTGCAATCCACCCGCGGGTTCGCCCAGTATGGGGTTTCCACCACGGGATCGCTGGTCTACGTTCCCGGCGGCACTCAACTGTCGCAAAGCAAGCTGGTGTGGGTCGGTCGCAACGGAGCAGAGCAAGCTTTGGCCGCCCCCGCGCGCGACTACGATCAACCGCGGCTCTCGCCCGATGGGCGCCGGATCGCCGTTGACCTCGGGGAAAACGGCGCGACCCAGGTGGGGCTATACGATCTTGATCGGGACACACTGGCCCGATTGACATTTGAGGGAAGCGTTAACGAATACCCAGTTTGGACGCCGGATGGCCGGCGAATCGTGTTCCAGTCAAACCGGCCGGGCCCGAGCAATCTGTTCTGGCAGATGGCCGACGGAAGCGGCGGTTTGGAACCGCTGATGGACAGCCAGAAAGCAGAGGTTCCAATGTCTTGGTCCCCGGATGGGCAGGCGCTTGCCGTCGTGGAACTTCTCCCCGACTCGCGCTTTCAAGTCTCGGTGCTGCGGATGAGCGACCGCAAGGCGCAGCCCTTTCTTCAACCAGGCTACGAGGACGCGCCGGAATTTTCCCCCGACGGGCGCTGGCTGGCCTATGTCTCGAACGAATCAGGCCGCAAGGAAATTTACGTGCAGCCTTATCCAGGTCCGGGCGGCAAGTGGCAAATCTCAACGGAAGGCGGCAGCGAGCCGATGTGGAATCCCAAGGGGAAGGAACTTTTCTACCGCAGCGGTGACAACGGGGACAAGATGATGGCGGTGGACATCAGCACGCAGCCCGGTTTCGTCGCGGGCAAGCCTCGGCAACTCTTCGAGGGAAAGTATGTGCCGGATCCGTACGCACGCGCCAACTACGACGTATCGCCTGACGGGCAGCGGTTCCTGATGCTCAAGCCCAGCGAGCAGACGGGCAACGCACCGACGCAAATCAACGTCGTGCTGAACTGGTTCGAAGAATTGAAGCGCCGCGTGCCGCCTGGGAATAAGTGAGGGAGCTCGTTCAACAGCTCACTTTCGATCTCGCCTGATGCGCGATCGGTGGAAGTGACCGCACTCAACATCTCGATTGGACCACTGCCCGATAACTCCCGGATCGTCGGCAACTCGGAAGTAGTTCTGCCAATTCTCGCCGGCCGGGTGCTACTCAGGTTCTACGCGTCTAAATAATTTTACGAAGTCAAAAAAAAGGGGCGGATGCTCAAGCACCCGCCCTTCTCAGTTAGATTAAGTAGCTTGGCTTACTTCTGGTGCGTTCTCCAGCCTTCCGCGTATGACTCTCTCGCGACCTTCGAATAAGGCACTGGGCTGACAACCGCGCGAACTTCCATCTGTTTGTGGCGCTCCACCGTCGGCTTCTTCGTCCCGCCGCCTTCTTCTCCCCACACCAGCGTGAGCTCCGTGCCGATTTCGACGTCGTGGTCCACCACGCCGAGTGAAAGCACCGACCGCTCGTTGTAGCTGTAGCCGGCGAACATCGAAAGGCCGACTGTCTTCCCGCCTTTCCCCACCAGTTTGTCGTACGAAGACGACGCGTAGTTTGAAATCGGCAGGTCGATAAATTTGTACGGATCGCCGGCTTCGAAAAGCGACCGGTAGATCTTCACCACATCGTCCGAATTCCACGCAAACGTCACTTTCTTCCGCTGCGTCTTCTGGTCGATTTTCTCCAGAGCCTCGCGGCCGATGAAGTCGTGGTCGAACTTGACGAAGATCCCGTAGCCCAATTCGTACGGTGTCGTGTAGTAATCCTGGATGTTATTCGAAACGAAGCTGCCGGCCAGCGACCCCGTCGCTTCGTAGCTGTTCGCCGGGAGCCACTGTCGATAAGGCTTCATCTTCTCGCCCGTGTACACCGCCGGAAGTGGCGAAGGAATCCAGCCCGATTCGCACGTATTCGATGCGTACGCCCGCGCGCCAACTTCCTTTATGCCGAATTCTCGACCCGCTTCCACGATCAATCCGCGAATTTCGTCCCTCTGCTCGTACGGTCCCCAAATCTCAAGTCCCGGAGCGCCCGCCATGCCGTGACGCAGCGCCCGCACCGTCCTTCCCTTGATCTTGATCTCGCCCATGTTGAAGAATTTGATTTCCGGGAATGGCCCGCCGTTCAGCTTCTCGATGATCTGCTTCGCGTTCGGACCCTGAATCTGGTACCGGTAGCACGTGCGGATCACCGGCCTCCCGCCGGGGTTTGACGGCGACCGGTCGTCTCGCGTGATCTTCACGTTGTAATTTCCCGTCGTGGCATGAAACTCGAGCCAGTTCGCCGCTGGCGCGCGCCCCACGTAAACGAGCTTGTCCTGTTCCAGGTGAAACAGAATCCCGTCGCCGATCACGTAACCATAGTATGTGCACGGCGCGAACTGCTTCGCGCGATTCACCGGAAAATTCGCAAAACTGTTGGTTGCTAGATGGGAGAGCATTTTCAGCGCATCGGGACCTTCCACGTATAAATTCGCCATGTGGTGCGACTGATCGAAGAGAACGGCCGTCTCGCGCCACGCTTTTTGCTCGTCACGCCAGTTCGAATACTCGGAAGGAACCACCGGATAAACGTAGGCGCCGATCTGCGAATTCCGTAACATTTGCGCCGGATTGCCGGCGCTTTTAAGCAAATCCTCCAAACTCTGCTGACCCATCGCTTCCCTCCTAGGGACAGAAACCATTGGATTCACCTCCTGCTTTATTAGGGCTCCAATTCCAACCTAGACTCAATATTATCCGAGCGGCACGGCAAAAAGTGCACGCAATACCCTACAGAAACTTGGACATATTTGCAACTAGACTGGAGCATCGGAAGCTTCTAGCTAGAAGCAATTAACTGTACGTTTTCAGCCTCGAAAGCCCGTGATTCTCCAGAGTTTTGAGGATTTCGCGGTGGCCGAAGGCGGCCGCCGGGGACGCGTACCCGACCTTCTTGGGAGGGTGATGAATTAAGCTGTGGGCTCCATAGGCTTGCATTAGCCCCGTTTGTTTGTAACAACAGGTCCCAAACAGCACCACTTGCGCCGATTCCAGGCTCCCCCGCCCGACTACGACGTCGATGGTGCGCTGTTCGCGGCTGTTTTCGCGGGGCGGGGTTCCTGCTTGTACCGAGTTTGCCATTTCGGCTAGCTTCTTTTCCTGCTCGCTTTTTGGTAACGGGCGGATTGCTTCCTCGAAGTGTTTTTCGGTGGCAAGGACGTTTTCCATGATCTGGCGGTTCAGCAGGCCGCCAAAGGACTTCACGTTCGCGGCTTGCGGATGGTCCTTGTACCAAACCGGGTGGGGGAATCCGCCCCAGCTGAGCGCCAGTTGCGTGCGGATGTATCCCGGGACCACGGCTTCGTATGCAACCGCGCGCTGCCACGGCTTGTAGCGGTTTTGGTCCAGGTAATACCCGTCTGTCTGAATCACCGCAAAGATGGTCTGCGTGGAGCCGAAGGTAGGCATGCCATCGAACATGGTGAGAATCTCAAGGCTATCGATTCCTCCAGATTCCAGGCACAGGCGCGCGGCCGCGTCACTGGGCGCGGACATGAACGCCATTGCCGCGGCGATTAGTAAACCCTTCTCGGCAAATTTGTCGCTCCACTTTTCGGCGAGCTGGCGATGCCAAGCTTGCTCGCCGGCGATATCGAGGTAATGGCATCCCGCCTTCAGGCACGCTTCCACCACGGGTGGGCCGTAATAGATGAACGGGCCAACGTTGTTGCATACAACTTTGGCTCCCGCGAATAATTTCGCGAGTTCCTCGGCCGAGCCGCCTGTCTCCACCACTTCGTAATCGGCGGTCTCGATTCCCGGCACACGATTCATCACATCCTGAATTCTGGCCTTATTCCTGCCAGCGGCGATAAAAGGGACGTTGTATTCGCGAAGGTATTCCGCCGTCAAACGTCCCGAGAATCCGCTCGCGCCGTACAGCACCACGGGTTTCTTGCTGGACATTCTCACCTCCGCCTTTCAAATATCGCCACTAGCCGAGCGCCCGATTTTAGGCTAAAGTGCCACGTTCATTCACAAGGAACCTTTTTGTCGCCTGGTATCATCGGAGGTTCGCGTGGACGCTTTCGATTGCCCGGTCAAGCTCACCGCCGAAGTTCTCGGCGGCAAATGGAAACCCTTGATTCTGTTTTATCTGGAACGGGGAACCCACCGATTCAGCGCATTGCAACGATTGATACCCGGCACGACCAAGAAGATGCTCACCAAGCATCTGCGGGAACTCGAACGCGACGGCCTCGTCCACCGCAAGGTATTCGCACAGGTTCCGCCGCGCGTGGAATATTCTCTCACAAGGCACGGACAGAGCCTGCGTCCAATTTTGGTTTCGATGTCCACGTGGGGCAGGCGGCACCGCGCCCGATATGGCGCGCGCAAGAAATAGGCGGGGGGCGCGGCGGTAAAACTTCGTGGTGGCGAGCCTCAGACTGTGGTGTAAACTTCCGCCCTTGAGGGGGGAAGAGTCCGGCCAGGCGAAACCGGCCAAGTGTCCCCGCGATATTAAGAATACGGCTGCGCTTTCCCTTCAATGATTCTGAATACTTTTCCAAAGGCGGGAGGTTTCCATGCAAGCTGTCGCAACTCGTGAAGAAAAACTTTTCATTAACGGCGAGTGGACCGGTGCGGTAGACGGCAAGACCTATCAGAAGAAGAATCCATACACGGGCGGCATAGCGTCACAAGTGCCTGCGGGAAAGCGCGAAGATGCGCGGCGCGCCATCGAGGCGGCGGCCGCCGCGTTTCCGGCCTGGAGCGCCACCGCTCCTGGCGTGCGCCGCAACCTGCTGCTGAAGGCTGCTGAGATTCTGGAGCGCAAGATGCAGGATATCTCAAAGATCATGGCGCTCGAAACCGGCCAGACTTTCGGCTGGGGCATGTTCAATTGCATCTACACGGTGGGAATCCTGAAGGAAGCCGCGGGGCAGCCCTACGCCATGGTCGGCGAAGTGATTCCTACGGACCTGCCGGACACGACTGCCATGGCGATCCGCCAGCCGGTGGGAGTGCTTGTCGGCATCGCGCCGTGGAACGCGCCGATGATTCTGGGCATGCGCGCGGTGGCCCCCATCGCCTACGGAAATACCGTGGTCCTCAAAGCGTCGGAAGAATCTCCGGGCACGCATTTGGCGATCGCGTCGGTTTTCGAGGAAGCCGGGCTTCCCAAGGGCGTGCTCAACGTGATCACGAATGCTCCAGCGGACGCCGCCGAAGTGGTTGATGAACTGATTTCGAATCCGAAGACGCGCCGCGTCAACTTCACCGGCTCGACGAAAATCGGGCGTCTGATTGCGGAAAGCGCCGGGCGGCATCTGAAGCGCGTGGTGTTGGAGTTGGGCGGCAAGGCTCCGATGGTGGTGCTGGGCGACGCGGACATCGATGCCGCGGTCTCCGCGGCGAATTTCGGCGCGTTCATGAACCAAGGCCAGATCTGCATGTCCACGGAGCGCATCATCGTGGATAAGTCCATCGCGGATGAATTCGCAAAAAAGCTCGCGGCCAAGGGTCAGGCACTGAAGATGGGCGATCCGATGGCTCCGGAGTCGCAGATCGGCTGCATGATCACTACGGGCGCTCTTGAGCGCGTGCAGGCTTTGGTCGATGATGCGGTCGCGAAAGGCGCGAAGATTCTCTGCGGCGGAAAAGCGCAGGGGCCGTGTTATCCGCCGACCGTGGTCTACGGCGTGACGCCCGCAATGCGCATGTACCACGAGGAATCTTTCGGCCCGGCGAAGCCTGTGGTGATCGCCAATAATGCGGAGGATGCTCTGCGCATAGCCAACGACACCGAGTACGGTCTTTCGAGCGCCGTCTTCACTCGCGACGTGAACGAGGCGCTGCGGATCGCGGAGAAACTGCACTTCGGGATATGCCACATCAACGGCGCGACAGTTCATGACGAGCCGCAGATGCCTTTTGGCGGGATGAGGGATAGCGGATACGGAAAGTTTGGTGGGCGGGCTGGGCTGGATGAGTTCACGGAGTTGAGGTGGGTGACGATTCGCCGCTCGCCATCGCACTATCCCATTTGAGTTCTGGAGGCTAGAAGCTAGAGGCCGGATTCGTGTCCGCGTGCCGTACAAACCACCGCTTACATCGGTTTTTCTCAAGCGATAGAAAGTAACGCTCCCCGGCCGGAACTTGGGGCGGGGAGTGCTATACTGCCGCGCCAGCGATGAGCTGCCCTGCCTGCGGGAAAGAGGCCCCTGGCGCAGCGCGCTTTTGCCCCTCCTGCGGCAGCGCGATGGATAGCGACGCCATGCCCACGCTGGAGGCTGAAGCCGCGCCGGGCACTTCTCCGCGCCAGCCCGTTTCGCCCCCTAGTGAAAGAATTTCTTCCACCTCCAACTATGAAGCACGCTACGTCCCCGGAACCATCCTCGCCGATCGCTACCGCATTGTTTCACCGCTTGGCAAAGGCGGTATGGGCGAAGTGTATCGCGCCGAGGACTTAAAGCTCGGCCAAACGGTGGCGCTGAAATTTCTGCCCCGGTCGCTTGCGCAGACAGAACAGGCGTTAGAACGGTTCAGGCGTGAAGTGCGTCTGGCGCGGCAAGTTTCTCATCCGAACGTCTGCCGCGTTTTCGATGTTGGGGAGATCAGTGGCATCGGAAGCGGCGGCAAAACAAGCGAACACACGTTCCTGACGATGGAGTTTGTGGACGGCGAAGATCTCGCTTCGCTGATGCGCCGCATCGGCAGGTTGCCGCCAGACAAAGGCGTGGAAATCGCGCGACAGATATGCGCAGGTCTAGCGGCGGCGCACGAGCACGGCATCATTCATCGTGACCTGAAACCCGCGAACATCATGCTGGATGGGCGCGGGCGCGTGCGCATTACGGATTTTGGTCTCGCTAGCGTGGCTGCTGAGACCGAAAGCGAGGACGCGCGCGCCGGTACGCCCGCCTACATGTCGCCGGAGCAATTCGCTGGCGGCGAAGTGTCGCCGAAAAGCGATCTTTACTCGCTCGGCCTTGTACTCTACGAAATATTCACCGGCAAGCGCCCGTTCGACGCGGCTTCTATCGAGGAAATGGCGCGCCTGCGGGAAAAGAGCGCCCCAACGGCTCCATCGCAGTACGTGAAAGAGGTGGACCCGCTCATAGAGCGCGTGATCCTGCGGTGCCTGGAAAAGGATCCTGCGAAGCGACCGGCAACGGCGTTGCAAATTGCGGCCGCCCTGCCGGGAGGCGATCCCCTGGCCGCCGCGCTTGCGGCAGGCGAGACACCTTCGCCGGAGATGGTCGCCGCCTCGGGAGAAACCGAAGGCCTGCGTCCCTTGGTGGCCTGGGTTTTGCTGGCAGGAGTGATTGTGTCAGTCACTGCGGCGATTTTGTTGAGTGCACAGACGATGCTCTACCGCCGCGTGCCGCTCGAAAAACCGCCGGAGGCGCTTACCGAACGCGCGCGGGATATTCTGCAGAGTGTCGGCTATTCGGAGCCTCCGGTAGACACGGCGATTGGGTTCTACGAGGGGAACGAGTTTCTACGCTATATGGGGGAACACGACAAATCGAAGACGCGTTGGGATAACCTCGATACCGGGGCGTTTGCGTTTTGGTATCGCGGCAGCCCGCGTCCGCTCGCCGCTCGTTCCTCTCTCTTTTCCCCGGATGCACCCATACCGGGATTCGTATGGATGGAGGACCCCCCGTTGGATGTGTCCGGGATGACACTAATCAGGCTCAATCCGCTCGGCCATCTTACTCAGTTCATCGCAGTCCCTCCGCAGGTTGAGAAGTCGGCAGGCACCGCACCCTCACCTGACTGGGCGCCGCTGTTTTCTGCCGCGGGGCTCGATCCGTCTAAGTGGCCGCCAGCGCAGCCGACTTGGACGCCCCCTGTTTATAGCGACGCGCGCGCTGCGTGGACAGGATCGCTGGCGGAGCGCCCCAATATCCCGATGCGGATCGAGGCTGCGGCCTACCGGGGCGAGCCCGTCTACTTCGAGCTGATTGGCCCTTGGGCGCATGCCGAGCGGTTGCAGCCGTATCAGACCACAACCGGCAAGCGGGCATCTAACGTGATTCTCATGGTTGTGTTGTTTTCGATGCTGGTGGGCGGTGCAATGCTTGCACGACGGAATCTGCGCCTTGGGCGTGGTGATCGCCAAGGGGCTTCTCGTCTAGCCGTCGTTGTTTTTGCGACGTTCGTGGTGAATTACTCTGTCGCGCATCACGTCCCGAATTTCTCCGAGCTCGTGTGCTTCCTGGACTTTTTGGCCTGCGGCCTTGCCTGGTACTGTTTCTTCTGGGTCCTCTATATTGCCTTGGAGCCCTATGTGCGCCGCCGCTGGCCCGCCACGCTGGTTTCCTGGAGTCGCTTGTTGGCGGGAGGCTTTCGGGATCCACTGGTGGGTCGCGATGTGCTTGTGGGTTGTCTCTTGGGGGCGTTTGCGACTCTACTTTTCAGACTCGGGTGGTTTGTTCCCTCCTGGCTCGGCAAGCCTCCGGCGGAACCGCTATCGGGTCCGCAATTGCAGTTTCTGGGCGCGCGAGCACTAATTGCCAGTATCTCGAGGAATCTGGGGGCGTCGCTCTTTCTGGCTCTTGCGTTTCTGTTTGTCCTGTTTCTGATGCGGGTCTTGCTGCGGAAGGAGTGGGCGGCAGCGGTTGCGTTCGTACTTTTCTTATCGGTCTGGTCTGCGGGGGGGGAGCCAGTATCCTGCCGTTACCTTCTTGATCAACCTGATCCTTAATGGTGTATCTGTGTTCTTGATAATCCGCCTCGGCTTGCTGGCTCTGGCGGCTTGTTTCGTGTTCCAATTCTGTTTACTTGAGAACTTTCCCCTGACAACCCAAGGGTCCGCGTGGTATGCGGGCATCACTCTGGCTGGGATTGTGCTGATGGCGGCGATGGCGTTCTACGGCTTCTACACCTCCCTGGGCGGCCGGCCGATTTTCGGAAGGGCAGTTCTGGAGGACTGAGCGGATCGCCGCACGTCCAGATATGGCACTGGCCATTGTCAAAGCGCCGTTGAGTGACCTATGATTCGGCCGTCCAGCGAATTGATGTGGCGCGGGCTGGATTTTGGGCCGGCTCTATCGCGTCGGTCACGGCTGCCACGCTGAAGCCGCTGGCGCTACATTTAGGTCCCGGACTCATCGACGCCGTATTGTCAAAAAGCAGATGGGTGGATTGGCATCGGTACCGAGCCGTATAAAAAGATGAGAAAGACCATTGGCATCGCGGCGGTGGCGGTATTGGCAGTGTCAGTCGGGGCCGGTTGGGGTGATGCGCGACAGGCGGGTGCGGCCGCGTCAGCGCCGGGGCGAGCTGCGGGGCCGCCTCCTACGCCGGAGCTGCTGTTTCGCATGACATTGGAAGACGAGACTCGGCTGCCGCTGAGCCAGGAGACGGTGACAACTCCGAATGTTGACCTTCAGCTCTATGGAGACGGTAAGGACATCCTTGTGGCGGTCGGCAAGGGCCCATACGCTCCTCGTACCTTCAACGGATTGTGCGACAGGCCTTGCGGGCTGACCCTGCGCGATAAGAACAATTATTTCGATCTGAGGGGAAGGGCGAAGATTAAATTCACAACCATCGTTTCCGGCTTCCATCGCGTGCGGCCATTGATTAAATTGGCGGACGGCACGCTGCTGATCGGCGATCAGGCGGAGGGTTCCATGGCCGACTGGCACCAATACGAAATCTCGTTTCGCGAGGTCCGGTGGCTTAAGCTCGATCCGCAGAGAGGCGTTACTCTCATCGAGACGTTGGACCCTAGTCTCGGCGGAACGTGGATAGAAAATCCAGACCTGAGCAAAGTGGACGAAGTGGGCTACTTCGACATACTTCCGGGCAGCGGCGTGCATGTGGAAGGTATGCCGCTGGAAAAGATGCCGCCGCCTCCGCCGGGAGGGTGGATTGCGGTTTCGTCCTTCGAGCTGTGGGGGAAACCCGTGCCGCGCGAAGCCAATGTTTCCGGAAAATAGACGAACTGGAGCTCCGTATGTTCAAGACCGTTTCAAAGCGAATTCCGAGCGATCCCAAATTGACAAGCGCGACGAGGCTGTTCGCGATTCTGATCGTTCTGCTGATGTCCGCTGCGGTTCCGGCGATCGCACAGCAGGGCAATGCGCCGCCGCGTCCCAATGTGACGCTTCCGCTGACGCTTACCACGCCCGCGTTTTCCGACGGCGGCACGATTCCGGTGAAATACTCTTGCGGGGCGACGACACCGCCGCCCGGCGGGCGTCTGCATGTTTCTCTGGGCGTGTCGCCGCCACTCCAGTGGTCCAATGTGCCTGCGGGAACCGCCAGCTTTGTCCTCATCCTCCACGACGGGGACGCGCATATTGCCAAAGCCTATGACGATATTCCTCACTGGGTGATCTTCAATATTCCGGGGGATGCCACGTCACTGCCGGAAGGCGTTCCGCCGGATGCGCCCGCTGCGAACGGCACAGTGCAGGGGAACAACATGATGGGCCGAGCTGCGTATCAAGGGCCGTGCGCGCCTCCGGGAGCGCCGCACCATTATGTTTTGGAGTTGTACGCGCTCGACAAGAAACTGGACCTGCCCAACGGAGCGAGCCGCGCCGAGATCGAGAAGGCCATGGACGGGCATGTCCTCAGCGGGACGATGTACGTGGGCCTTTTCAAGCGATAAACAGGTAGCGAGGAACTCGAGGTTTCAGCGCGTCGGGTGCCGGGGCTATTGTCAAAGCGCGGCGGAGTGGCCTATGATACGGCGCGTCCAGCGATTTGATCTGGCGCGGGCTGGAACTGAGACCGTGTTTCCCGAACCACTCGGCTCCCCAGAATTGCATCCCACGAAGCGTGGGTTAGCCCCGGTACCGAGCTTTATGAACTGGCAACGACATCCCAGTTTGAACCCACCTCGTCCCGGCCGAAATCCCAAGTTTGAATTCCAAGTTTGAATCGAAGGAGGAACAAAGATGGCTACAGCAACGCAAGCAGTACCGCTCGATCAGAATGTAAGTCGTTACGTCGCGAAAACCCGGCAGATGTTGATCAACGGAAAGTGGGTCGACACCGCTTCTGGAAAGACCTTCCCCACCTACAATCCCGCGACCGGCGACGTGCTCGCCAAAGTGGCCGAAGGCGACCGGGAAGACATCAACCGCGCCGTGGACGCCGCACGCGCGGCATTTGACAAGGGTCCGTGGCGCAAGCTGAGCAACTCCGAGCGCGGACGCATGATTTGGAAACTCGCAGACCTCGTGGAGAAGCACGCCGAGGAATTCGCGCAGCTGGAATCGCTCGACAACGGCAAGCCGCTTACCATTGCGCGCGTCGCGGATGTTCCCGCGACGGTGGACATGTTCCGCTACATGGCCGGCTGGGCGACGAAAATCGAAGGCAATACGATTCCGCTTTCTGGTCAAGGGGCGGGGAAGTTTTTTGCGTACACGCTGCGCGAGCCGGTGGGCGTGGTCGGCCAGATCATTCCTTGGAATTTTCCGCTGCTCATGGCTGCGTGGAAGCTCGCCCCGGCGCTCGCTACCGGTTGTTGCGTGGTCCTGAAGCCCGCCGAACAAACTCCGCTGACTGCTCTGCTGCTCGGCGAGTTGATACAGGAAGCGGGATTCCCGGACGGCGTGGTGAATATTGTTCCGGGTTACGGCGAGACGGCTGGCGCTGCGCTTGCGGCGCATCCGAAAGTGGACAAGATCGCCTTCACGGGATCAACGGAAGTCGGCAAACTGATTTTGCAGGCCGCTGCGGGCAATTTGAAGAAGGTCTCGCTCGAACTCGGCGGCAAGTCCCCGAACCTCGTCTTCGAAGACGCCGATATCGAGGCCACCATTCCCGGCGCCGCGATGGCCATTTTCTTCAACCACGGCCAGTGCTGCTGCGCGGGCTCGCGGCTGTACGTCGAGAGCAAGCAGTTCGACAAGGTGGTCGACGGTATATCGCAGATCGCTTCGAAGATTCGCGTGGGCCCTGGCCTCGATCCCTCTACCGACATGGGTCCGCTCGTATCCGAAGAGCAGATGAATCGCGTGTGCGGCTACCTCGACTCCGGATATTCGGAAGGGGCCAAGGCTACGGTGGGCGGGAAGCGGCACGGCGAGAAGGGATACTTCGTCGAGCCGACGGTGCTCGTGAACACCAACGAAAGCATGAAGGTGGTGCGCGAGGAAATCTTCGGGCCCGTGGTGACCGCGACGCCATTCAAGGATATCGACGACCTGGTCGCCAAGGCGAACGACACCGAGTACGGTCTCGCAGCGGGCGTCTGGACGCGCGATATCGCCAAGGCGCATCGTGTGGCATCGATGCTTCGCGCGGGCACCGTTTGGATCAATTGCTACAACGTCTTCGACGCGACGCTGCCGTTCGGCGGATACAAGCAATCCGGATGGGGCCGCGAGATGGGCCACGAAGTTCTTGAGCTGTACACGGAAGTGAAATCGGTCTGCCTGCCGATTTCATAATCGGTTTTCCTTGTCTCCGCAGGGACGCCCGCCCTTCTTAGTAATGTGAGGAGGGCGGGCGCTTCCATTGCGCCGCATGACTCGCGCTTCTCGACATCTCTCAAATCAGTGCGTACTTCTTGCGCTTTTCGAGCAGAGTTTTGCGGCTAATGCCCAGGATATCGGCGGCTTCGCCGATCTTGTATTGGGTCGCTTCGAGCGTAGCCTTTATCGCCTCGCGCTCAAGATCTTCGAGTGATTTCAGCGACCGAACCGCGTGGTGCGCCTGGCGCGCGTCGCTGATTGTTGCGGGGAAATCCTCGGAAGTTAGGAGCACCTCTTTTCCAAACACCAGCGCGTGTTCGATCGCGTTCTTCAGTTCGCGCACGTTTCCCGGCCACGCGTATGACGCAAGCAGCGCTGCGATCGCGGGATCGCATGCCGCGGCCTCGCGCCCGTGAACCGGGCCAAGTCGCGCAAGGAAATGCGAAACAAGGGGGACAACATCGGCGGGGCGTTCGCGCAGTGGCGGCACGGGAATCGCCAGCACATTCAGCCGGAAGAACAGGTCTTCGCGAAACCGCCCGGAGGAAACGGCCTTGGCGAGATCGGAGTTGGTGAGGGCCATCAGCCGTGCATCCATGCGCAGGGGGTCTGTGCCGCCCAGGCGCTCGAAGGTTTTCTCTTCGAGCACGCGCAGCAGCTTGGCCTGGATGCCCGGAGTTAGTGCGGCCACTTCGTCGAGGACGATCGTGCCGCCTTGAGCCATCTCCAGCCGACCCAACTTGCGCGTCACGGCGCCGGTGAAGGCTCCGCGTTCGTGACCGAAAAGCTCCGACTCGACGAGTTCGGATGGGAGACTGGCGCAATCAATTTTCAGAAACGGCGAATCGCGGCGCGGTCCGCGTTGGTGAATCCAGCGAGCAAGCTGATCTTTACCCGTCCCGCTCTCCCCGCTGATGAGCAGCGTTGTGGAAGTTTCCGCGAGCTTTTCGGCAATCTCGAGAACACGAAGAGACGACGGATCAGCCGCGATCCAGGCGATATCGGTTACGCTCATGGTTGGATGGCGCCGCTTTCGGATTCACCTCGCGCGCCGGCGGGTCTTTCGGGAGGCGGAAAGTCGATTCGCTCCGCGTGGCGCCACAACCGCTCGAGATCGTAGTACTGCCGCGCGGGCTGGCTGAAGACGTGCACTACGAAAAAGCCGTAATCGAGCAGCAGCCACTCCGCGCCGGGCTTGCCCTCGCGATGAATCAAGCGACGACACTCACGGTCCAGGCGTTCTTCGATGGCTCGGGCAATCGCCAGGATTTGAGGCGCGCTCTGCCCAGAGGCGAGAAGAAAATACTCCGCGAACGCGCTGGGGAGCTTCATTACGGTCACGTCCACGGCCTGTTTCTCCTGAGCCGCTTCAACGGCCGAGCGAATTTCGGCGGGGAGGGTATCGAGCTTCACCGGTACAGGGCCTGTTTCAAAATGTATTCCTCCACGCGGGCGGGCACAAGCCCGTGAATGGTCTGCTTACGTCCGAGGCGCTCGCGTATTTCAGTCGAGGAAACGTGGCTCGCCACGGTGGCGAGCATATGCACCGTGGATTTGCGCAGCGCGATCTTGTGACCATCGGGCGCGGCTGTCCTTGCGAGTTTTTCGGGAGGAATCACGAGGCGCAGCGCGTCCAGACGGAAGCCGGGACGGCTGGCAATGATGAAATCGCAGGAGTCGAGCAGAGACTCGTAATTCTTCCAGGTGGGAAGTTCAAGGAACTGATCCGCGCCAACTATGAAGTAAAGATGATCGTCCGGATGTTCGCGGTGGAATCGGCGCACCGTGTCAATTGTGTAAAAGACGTGCGGGGCGCCGGCGGGGGGCGCCTCAGCGAGAGACGGCACGAAGTGAGGATGCTCCGCAGAAGCGAGGGCCACCATCGCATAACGATGAACGAACGGAAGCAATTCGAGGCGCGATTTGTGCGGCGGGCGCGAAGAGGGAGTGAAGTAGACGGCGTCTAGGTGAAAACGCCGTTGTGCCGCTTGCGCCACGGCGATGTGCCCGGCATGAACGGGATCGAATGTGCCGCCGAAAAGCGCCACCGAGCGGCGATGCCCCGCGCCAGCCACTTTCGGCGCGACGTGCGACGTCAACGCTTCTCTCCGTGCGGCGCCGCGTGATTTTCGATTTCGGCTTCATGTGCAAGGTGTTCGCGCGCGTCGGAGGAAGCAAGCGCGCCTTCCGCAGAAATAGCCGCGCCACTTGCCGGAACCGCTTTGGGGATACGGTCTAGGGCATTGGCCATGGCGCGGACGAGTTCGACGATGCCTTCTCCGCTGGCGGACGAGATGGCGTAAAATTCGAGTCTGCGTTTCGCGCAAAAGTCGCGCAATTCTTCGAGATGGGCGCGATCGGTGGTGGCGTCGAGTTTCGTAGCCACCACAATCATGGGTTCCTCGGCGAGCGCAGGATTGAATTTGCGAAGCTCGCGCATGATGATTTCGAAATCGCGCAGCGGGTCGCGTTCATTCGCGTCGCTGGTGTCGACCAGGTGAGCGATCAGGCGCGTGCGCTCCACGTGTTTTAGAAAACGGATGCCGAGCCCGACTCCCTCATGCGCCCCTTCGATCAAGCCAGGCAAATCCGCCACGACGAAAGTGCGCCCATTTCCCGGAGCAGCATCCGGATCGGCGGAAACGACGCCCAAATGCGGTTCGAGCGTGGTGAATGGGTAGGCCGCGATCTTCGGCTTTGCGGCCGAGATGCGTGAGATCAAGGTGGACTTTCCTGCGTTTGGGAATCCGACGAGGCCTATGTCCGCCAGGAGCTTTAATTCCAGTCGCAAATGGCGTTCTTGACCGGGCCTACCATCTTCGTGTTCGCGCGGAGCTTGATGCCACGGCCGGACAAACGCCGGATTGCCGTTGCCGCGTCCGCCGCGCCCACCGCGAGCCACCAGAAATCGCTGTCCGGGTTCCGCGAGGTCGCAAAGCTGTTCGCCCGAATCATCGTCAAAGATCACCGTGCCGACAGGAACCTTTAGAATAGTGTCCGCGCCCGATCGGCCGTGGCAGTCCGAGCCTTCGCCGTGGCGGCCGCGCTCGGCATGGAATTCGCGGTTGTAGCGGTAACGCAGCAGAGTATTGTCGTTCGGATTGGCTTCCACGTACACATCGCCGCCGTTGCCGCCGTCGCCACCCGATGGGCCGCCACGTGGAACGTATTTCTCCCTGCGAAAAGCGAGACAGCCATTGCCGCCGTCGCCGCCTGTCACCAGGATTTTGGCTTCGTCAACAAACACGGGACGCTCTTTCTAAAAGTCTACACGAAGAAAACGCGGACCGCGAACGAGAAGCCTGTAAAACTACTCATCGCGCGGGCGTCCGGAGAGAAACGATCATGAACCACCGAGCAGCTCCGGAGGAACACCTAACTCTTTCGCGCCGGCCAAGCCGAAGCCGGGACCTCTCGTCAACCAGAGCAGAAGCGGCAGGCCGTGCTTCGGGTAGCGCCGCATCATTTCTTTGGCGACATCAACGAACCGAACGCCGGGCTGGGCCACTTCCCGGTAATCTTTGAGCCAGGTTTCGCTTGCGTCCAGGAGTTCCTCTCCTCCGGTTGGCCCGTGTCCTGGGAATACCCGCTCGATTGGTCCGAGACGTCGCACGGCATGGAGCGCTTCGATCCAGCTATCCGGATGATTGGTGTCCGCGACATAATGGTGCATGCCGGAAAAAACCAAGTCGCCGACCACCACGGCGCGCCCTGAAGGCACGTAGAATGCGGTGGCGTGAACCGTCTCGCAAATGGGCAGATCGACGAAACGAATCTCTTTTCCTTCGAGAAGAGTGCTATTGCCAATCAGCGGTTGGGGCATGGGCAGTGATCGAGGCATTTCGTCGCTGAACATTTCGCGCCAATGCAAAATCTTCGCGCGATATTCCTGCATAAAATCGATGACGCCCTGACGCGCGTAGATTGTGGCCGCTGGAAAGGCCTCTTGAATAACCCCGTTTCCGAAGTAATGGTCCGGATGAGCGTGTGTGATGTAGACGCTCTTTAGCGTCTTCCCGGTTGCTCGGATCATGGCCACGAGACGCGCCGCATCGCTAAGAACGAGGCACGTGTCAATGAGTACGGCGTCTTGCTTGCCTGCAATCAGAACGGCATTGTTTGCAAGCGCGAAGTCTTGTCCGGTGAAGACTTGAAAAGTTAGGGCCGCCTCGCTGGTGTTTCGTTCGGTCATGGGGTGAGACAGATGCGCGGCTGTAGCCGGGGGGAAGATTCAGTCGGCGGCCGTCGCGGCGGGCGTCTTTTGATAGCGGGAAGCGTGTTCAGCCGGGGACAGAACGCTGATGAAGCGTCCCTTGCCGCCCTTGTCTTCAAAGAGCACCACGCCATCCATGCGCGCGAAGAGCGAATCGTCTTTCGCGCGGCCGACATTTTTTCCGGCTTTGTAATGCGTGCCACGCTGGCGGATCAATATGCTGCCGCTCGTGACGGCCTGGCCGCCAAAGCGCTTGACTCCGAGACGTTGGCCTTGGGAGTCGCGCCCGTTTGTAGATGAACCGCCGCCCTTCTTATGTGCCATGAGATCCTCTAGAAAAATTGCGTTAGGGTAACTGGAAGTTTCCGACTTCAACGGCCGTGTAACCCTGCCTGTGGCCGCGCTGAATTTTGTATTGGCCGCCAGTCTTAAATTTCAGGACCTTCAGCTTCGGACCGCGAACGTGCTTCACGATTTTTCCGGCAACTTTCACCTTGGCAGCATCCGCACCGCCCAAAATTTTCTTCTCGTCGGTTCTCACGGCGAGAACTTCGTCAAAAGTGACCTTTCCACCGACTTTGCCCTCAATCCGCTCGACCTCGATGGTCTCGCCCGGCTCGACGCGATACTGCTTTCCTCCACTGCGAATCACGGCGTACATGCTGCCTCCAAATCCGATTGGGAAACCTCAATTATAGGGGTAGCAAGCAAGCAAATCAACGATTGTCAGGAGGGTTTCATCGTTGCGGCCAGGTCGGCGCAGCTAAATTGGCGGGGTATTTGCGACTAGGCAGGTTGTTCCGGAAGACCGACCAGCTTGCGAAACTCCGGGTCGTCGTGCAGGCAGTTGAGATCGGAATCGTTAGCCGCCCAATTCGGATTGCCGTATCCGACAGCAAAGGCCCTCTTAATCATTTCGAGCGCCTCCGCTTTCCTTCCAAGGAGGCCGTACGCGCACGCGGCGTTGTAGAGAATGTTGGCATCTCCGGGGCGGAGGGCGACAGCCGTCTGCAGGTGGCGGACGCTTTCATCGGCGTCTTGTTCGAAGTAGGCCAGGGTTGAGGCCAGTAGTATGCGGGCGCGGACGTCTTCCGGAACCAGCTCTAACTGCTGGCGCAAGACCTTGCACACTCGCTCACGGAGATTCTCGGCTTCCTTTTTCCTACCCAGCCGCTCCATCGAATTGGTGTACGGAACGTACGTGTTGTAATCGTCGCCGCAGGCTTCAAGAGCCCGCTCGACCAACGCTGCGGCCTCTTCGTAACGTCCTGAAGCGAAATACGCACGGCCGAGAATGTTCCACGAGCCTTCACAGTCAGACTTTCGTTCGATAGCACGCCACGACAGCAGAACTGCATCCTCGTATTTTTTTTGCACATAACAGAGATGAGCGTGCGCGACTAGAAGCTCCGGCAGATCGGGCGAAAGAGCCGTGGCACGGGCGCAGGCAGCGAGCCCTCGTTCGATCCACTTCGGATTCTGCTCGCGAATCTCATAGATGAGTGCGCAGAGGTTCGCGATCCCGCTGTGTGCCAGAGCAAAATTCGGATCCAGCTGGATGGCCTGCTCGAACATCTGCAAGCCGTAGTCCACATTCTCACGTCGCGTGTAGCTTCTTCCGCGCAAGTAAAAATCATACGCCAGAGGATTTTCCGTGGGCTTGCGCGCCATGGTTTTTTCTTCCTGCGGCGTAAGAGTGATGCGCAGGGCCTGGGCGATGCTCCGGGCGATTTCCTCCTGGATGGCGAATACGTCCTCCAGTTGCCGGTCGTAGCGCTCGGCCCAGACGGAATGCCTTGTGGAGGCTTCCACAAGCTGCGCGGTAATGCGCACACGGTTGCCGGCGCGGCGGATGGAGCCTTCGAGGACGTAGGCCGCGCCGAGTTGCTGGCCCACTTGTTGAGCGGTGACCGGCTTGTCGCGGAATGCGAGCATCTCCGAGCGAGGGAAGATTTCCAGTTGCGCAATTTTCGAAAGCTCGGTGACGATGTCTTCGGTAATCCCGTCCCGAAAGTATTCGTCCTCTTTCGCGCCACTTTGGTTCTCGAAGTAGAGAACCGCGACGGATTTTTGCTTGATTGCAGCCGCGTGCGACCCTGAGCCGGGAACGCTCTTCTCCGCAACGGGGCGGCGGCTCGATTCGATATCGCGGCTGAGACGCTTTAGGTCGGCGCGAAGCTCGGCGGCGGTCTGGCAGCGCAGATCCGGATCCTTCTCGAGGGTTTTGCCGAGAATGTTTTCGAGCGCGAGGGGCAGGCGTGAATTTATCTCTTTAGCAGACGGAGGTGCGCAATGCAAAATCCCATCGAAAATCACCGCCGAGGTGGCGCCGACGAAGGGAACCTGCCCGGTAGCCATCTCGTACAGCACCACGCCGAGGGAAAACAAATCCGAGCGGGCGTCCAGCTCTTCTCCGCGCGCCTGCTCCGGCGACATGTAGGCGACGGTACCCATTGAGCTTCCCGGGCTTGTGAGTTGCTCATCGTTCAGCACATGCGTTCGCGCGTGCGAGAATGTGGCGCCTACCGATTCGGCGGCATGCTTCACCGCGAGAGTCAGCTTCGCGAGACCGAAATCCAGAATTTTCACCTGGCCGCGTTCCACGAGAAAGATGTTCGCGGGCTTGATGTCGCGGTGGACGATCCCCTTCGAGTGCGCACCATCTAGCCCGGCGGCGATTTGGATGCCGATTTCCAGAAGCTCGGATATTTCGATGGGCTTCGCGCTGATCCGGTGCTTGAGAGTCTGGCCCTCGAGAAGTTCCATGGCGATAAATGGCCGGCCTTCGAACTCGCCAATGTCGTACAGGGTGCAAATGTTCGGATGATTGAGCGAGGACGCGGCGCGCGCTTCGCGGCGGAATCTTTCGATTGACTGAGCGTCTTGAGAAATGTCGTCGGGAAGGAATTTCAGCGCAACACTTCGGCCAAGGCGTGTGTCCCTAGCTTTATAGACCACGCCCATTCCACCGCCGCCTAGCTTTTCCACGACGCTGTAGTGAGATATGTTCTGGCCTACGATGGACGAGGCATCAGGCATGGGCCTTGGAGTTTACTCCAGCACCCGTAAGCAGGCAATCGGGCGGAAAGGTCCGCTAGGTCCAGCCGTGACGGAGTGACAGGAAGGTAGGAACGCGCGTATTTCAAATTAGAGCGAGTCGTCTTTCGTTTCGCGCGTTGCGAGCAGCCCGATGAAGGTCAAGGCGGCGGCCACGCAGACGTAGTAACCGACGTACTGCAGCCCGTAATCCCTGGCGAGCCAAGTGGCGATGTAGGGTGCCAGCGAGGCACCGAAAATGCCGGCAAAGTTGTATGTTAGAGAGCTGCCGGTATAGCGGACCGATGTCGGGAAAAGCTCGGAGAGCACCGTGCCGAGAGGGCCGTAGGTCAGGCCCATCAACGACAAACCTATCACCATCGTGATCACGGCGCCGGTGGTTCCGGCGAGAAATAGGGGCGCCATGACCAGGCCGAATACGCCGATCGCCACGGTGACCCAGAGAAGTGTGCGCCGACGCCCGCGTTCGGCCAAAATCGCGCTGATGGGAATGGCCAGGGCGAAGAACACCATGCCGAACAACTGGATCACCAGGAACTTCCCGCGACTATAGCCGAGTACCGTGGTGCCCCAGGACAGCGCGAAAACCGTCATCAGATAGAAAACGACGAAGGTTGCGAGAGATACGAGCGTACCCACCAGCAGCGTCCTGGGGTGTTTACGAAACACCGTCAACATGGGTACCTTCACTCGTTCCCGCCGGTCGAGGGCGTCGCGGAAGACGGGAGTCTCACTGATGGTGAGCCGCACGTAGAGGCCTATGAGCACGAGCGCGGCGCTTGCCAGAAAGGGGATTCGCCAACCGAAGCTGAAGAAACGTTCGTTCGTGAGCGAGTTGGAGAGCGCCAAAAATGTGCCTCCGGACAAGAGGAATCCCAGCGGCGCGCCGAGCTGCGGAAACATGCCGTACCATGCGCGTTTCCCCGGCGGAGCGTTTTCGACGGCCAACAGCACCGCCCCGCCCCACTCGCCACCAAGGCCCAGGCCCTGGCCAAAGCGAAAGAAGGCAAGGAGCAGCGGCGCGGCCACGCCAATAGTCTGATAGGTTGGCAGAGCGCCAATCGACACTGTGGAAATCCCCATGGTGAGTAGGGCCGCTACGAGGGTCGTCTTGCGGCCCACGCGGTCTCCGAAGTGACCAAAGAGCGCTGAGCCGACCGGTCGTGCGAAAAATGCGATCGCAAATGTTGCGAGCGAGGCGAGCGTGGCGGAGGCGGGCTCATATGTGGGGAAAAACAGCTTCGGAAACACAAGTACGGCTGCCGTTGCATAAATATAGAAGTCGAAGAACTCGATCGTTGTCCCAATGAGGCTGGCAAACAACACTTGGCTTGGGCTGTTGACGGCCATGGCTGTGCCAGAATTCTGCGGGCTGATCGCAACCCCGACGTTGGTGGGTTCACCCAATGGTGCCCCAGCTTACCTCATAGGGACATGTTTCGCAGGTAGGTTCTCGGCAGTGGCTAACGCCGCGCCGCCCCGATTAAACTTGCGGCGGATGCGGCGGAGCGAATGGGAATTGCAAGAGGTTTCGCAGCTTCGGGCTCGGCTGCGGTTAGCATGTGGCACTGCCCCTCGAAGAAGGCGCCAGGCTCGATTACCAGGCACGGCGTATGAATGTCGCCGGCTACCACGGCCTTGGCTTGAATATCAACACGACCGGTTGCCTGAATCGTGCCTTCGAAATGGCCCGCGATGACTACGCGGTTGCCGACGATCTCGCCCTCGACTGCGGCGTGTTCGCCGAGGATCAACGTGCCTGTAGAGACCAGAGTGCCCTTCATGGCGGAGTCGATTCGGAAGGTGCCCGTGGATTCGAGCTTGCCCTGCAGCTTGACCCCTGGCTCGAGAAAACCGGTCCATTCGGCGGATTCCTGATGCTTGCGTTCGAACCATCGCCAGTCCATGCGGCGCCCCTTGCTGAGGAACTTCTATTCTCGCATGAGTTGGGTATAGAGGCGGGTCAGATCAGCCGCGTCGTAGTATTCAAAAGATAACTGGCCCGGCCGTCCTGGAGCCACGGGTCGAATGTGTGCCTTAGTACCGAACTTGCGCTGCAGCTCGTCCAGTGCAAACCTCGTGTTGGGGTCGAGTGAAGGCGGGCTCGCGACCGCTTTGGACCTTGTGCCTCGCGTGGCAAGACGTTCGATCTGGCGCACGGTCATGCCGCCTCGCGCAATTCGGCGCGCAAGCTCAATCCTCTCTTTTGGCTCGGTGATGGCCAGAAGCGCTCGACCGTGACCGGCAGAAAGGCGGCCCTCTTCTAACAGATTCTGGATGGGCTCTTCGAGCCTCAGAAGACGCAGGGAGTTTGCCACAGTTGCGCGGTCTTTCCCGGTTCGCTCGGCTATCTGTTCTTGCGTGAAATTAAACTCGTCCGTAAGGCGCTGAAACGCGTGCGCCTGCTCGATCGGGTTCAGATCCTCGCGTTGGAGATTCTCGACGAGGGTCATCTCCAGCGCCATTTCATCGCGGACTTCGCGGAGAACCGCAGGCACGCGCTGGAGCGCGGCTCGCTGCGCTGCGCGCCAGCGGCGCTCGCCAGCAATCAGTTGGTAGCGGCTGCCCAACTTGCGAACGACAATGGGCTGGATGATCCCCGTTGCTCTGATGGAGCGCGCCAACTCCTCAAGGGCCTCGTCGCGAAAGCGCGTGCGAGGCTGATACGGGCTAGGATCGATTAAATCAATGTCGATCTGTAGGAAGCCCTCAGTCTGCGCCGGAACCGACATCACCGCCGCTGCCGCCACCGGGAGACCCCCCTGCGGCTGCTGCTGAGGCGCTTGCTCCGGTTCCCGAATCAGTGCGCTCAGTCCCCTGCCCAACGCGTTTCTGGGCATTGACCATAACCTCCTTAGCTAGTTGGATATAGCTCTCCGCCCCTTTACTATGAATGTCGTATAATATTACCGGCATTCCATGGCTTGGAGCCTCCGCCAAGCGGACATTTCTTGGAATTACGCTCTCAAATACTTGCGAGCCAAAAAAGCTTCTGAGATCGGCCGCGACCTGCTTGGAGAGAGTCGTTCGGTCGTCATACATCGTCAAGAGGATTCCTTCGACAGATAGAGCCGGGTTGATGGTCCGGCGGAGGCGCATCAGCGTATCCAGAAGCTCCGAGACTCCCTCTAGCGCCAGATACTCGCATTGGATTGGGACGAGGACCGAATCGCTTGCAGCCAACGCATTCAGGGTAAGCAGATCGAGAGACGGCGGACAATCGATCAGAATGTATTCGTATTTTTCTCGGATGCCCTGAATCGCTGCCTTTAGCTTGTACTCACGATCATCCATTGGAACCAGCTCGACAGTAGCGCCAACCAAGTTCTTGTCGGCGGGGATCAGTTCGAGGCCTTCGATCTTGGCGTCAATCGTAACGCGCTCGATGGGTTCGCCCAATATGAGGGTCTGATACAAGGTGCGCCGGGCCGGATCCTTAGGAAATCCAAGAGCGCTGGTTGTGTTTCCCTGGGGATCGCAGTCTATGAGGAGGGTGCGCTTTTCGGAGACCGCTAGGGACGCGCCCAGGTTTACCGCGGTGGTTGTTTTGCCAACGCCGCCTTTTTGATTGGCAATGGAGATGACTCGCGCCAACGGATCTCCTGAAGGAAGCCGGAATTTAACTATAATTTATAGGGAATGCAAGATGTTTCACGTGGAACATTTCTCTGGGGACAGGAGCACCGGAAACTAGAGCACTGTTCCACGTGGAACACTCTCGGCAGGCTGCGGCCACTTATGGCACGGCAGTTCCGGACAGAATGAATCGGCGCGACGAATCGGGTATCTTTACGGGTGATTCCCACTTCCACTGACTCGTCTTGCGGATCTTTTGGACGTCTTCTTCGCCCAAGAAAAGAACCAGCTTACCGTTCGGAGTCAGTTTGTTCCGAGACCAGCGTACGAGGTTCGCATGTTTGCCGACAGCTCTAGCACAAATAAAATCGAAAGACTGCACCCCCGTCACATCTTCCATGCGGCTGCGGAGCACCGTGACGTTTGAAAGATCGAGCCGTCGCACCACTTCAAACAAGAACGCCGCTTTCTTCGCATTCACTTCAATAAGAGTCGTGTGCAAGCCGGGAGCGGCCAACGCGAGTGGAATGCCTGGAAAACCCGCCCCGGAACCAACGTCGGCGAGCCGACCATGGTGCATTTTCATCTCGGCGGCAGCGAATAGACTCTCCCCAAAGTGGAATCTCACGATTTCAACGGGCTCCGTGACAGCTGTAAGCGAGATCTTTCGATTCCACTCCAGGAGGAGTGCGATATAGGCCCTAATTCGCTCGATCAACCCGTGATTCTGAATGGGAAAGTACGGGGCCAGGAGGGAGGCAATGTCGGTAGACGCAAACTCTTTCGTTTCCGTCATTTGCGGCGAGCTCCGAAAAGACCGAATCTCACAGTTCTTCACTTTCCCGAGGGCTGGGGGAAATTCCGAAGCGTGAGGGAGCAAGCATTCCAGCCGTGAAATCAGCCACAAAATGAGCCAAAATCGGAGGAATAAGGCTACCCGTCCAGTTTCGGACCGCAGAGAACAGCACACCTACTATAAACGTAGCAGCTATGCCCTTCTTGCCTTGGTATACGTGAGCCGCAGCAAACAAGGCCGCCGAAGCGAGAAGACCGGCTAACACGCTTCCCCACAGTGAGTTACGAAAGACATACTGAGCGAAGCCTCGATAGATGATTTCCTCGCACACAGACACTGTACTGGCCACAGCCAAAAATACCAGACGCTCGCCAAAATCCTGCGGAAAGACCTTTTTGGCAAGTTCCGGAAGAATTCCTTGCGTCTCGCCCGCCCCGCGAGAGATTCGGTGAAGGCTAACGAGTTGATTTATGAGGACAAGCGTCGCCAGCAACGCCGAGACAAGCGCGACAATACCGGCATTCGGAATTTGAAATCCCAGCGACGCGAGCGAGATGCGGTGCGCGCTGGTCCGCCACAGAATGATGCCCGTCGCCAGCCATTGAAAAGCTATTGTCGAAGCATAGAGCAGCAATCGATCCTGTTTCGTGGTTTGAGGCACTTGCATAAGCTGGCTCACGCGGCGCCTGCCGAGCCAGGGTACGGCGGTGCCGAGGAACAGCAGGATGAGAGCGAAGTCCCAGTGCATTACTTCCGATGAAATCATCTTTGCAGAACTAGAGCAAGCCGTGCGTTGAATCAGCGCGGCGCATTTGTGGGCGTGAAACGATGGTTGACACCAGCGGACGCCGCGCCGTATGGTTTTAAATTCTCTGCGGAAAATACAAATGAAAATACTCGTAATTGGAAGCGGCGGCCGCGAGCACGCGATCATTTGGAAGCTCGCCCAGAGCGCTTCGGTGCAAAAAATCTGGTGTGCGCCGGGCAACGATGGCATCGCGTGTGAGACGGATTGCGTGCCTGTGGATGTGAAGGACCCAATCGCGGCCGCCGATCTGGCCAGGAAGATCGACGCCGATCTGACGATCGTGGGACCGGAACTGCCGCTGGTCCTCGGCATTGCGGATGAGTTCGCGAAGCGAGGCCTTCTGGTGCTCGGTCCGCGGCAGAGTGCCGCGCGCTTGGAGGGCAGCAAAATCTTCGCGAAGGAATTCATGCAGCGGCACCAGATCGCGACGGCGGAGGTGTATGGAATTTTCGATTCTCCGCTGGAAGCACACGTAGCGCTCGACTCGGTGGAGATGCCGCTGGTAATCAAAGCGGACGGCTTGTGCGCCGGGAAGGGCGTTCTGGTGACGAGCTCCAAGGCCGAAGCCGCTGCATTCATCGAGCGGCTGATGGAAAGGCGCGAGTTCGGCGACGCGGGAACGAAGGTGTTGCTAGAGGAGGGCCTCGTCGGCGAAGAACTTTCCTACATTATCCTGACGGACGGGAAACATTTCGTCCGCATGGCGCCGGCGCGCGATCACAAGCGTGCCTTCGACAATGACGAAGGGCCGAACACAGGAGGAATGGGGGTCTACTCGACCGACGCAATTCTTCCACTGGCGCTGGAGAATACCATCGTCGAAACGATCGTGCGGCCCACGTTAGAGGGATTGAGGGCCGAGGGAATGCCGTACCGAGGCTTCCTATATTTTGGATTGATGCTAACACCGCATGGGCCGAAAGTCCTTGAATACAATTGCCGCCTCGGCGATCCGGAAACGGAAGCGGTTTTGCTGCGGGCGAATTTCGATTTCGCGCAGGGCTGCATGCAAGCGGCGCTCGGGGACCTTGCGGGGTTCCAGGCGAAATGGTCCGAGGGGGCGAGCGTGTGCGTGGTGATCGCGTCGAAGGGATATCCCGGCGATCCCCAAACCGGCGTGGCGATCGAGGGGCTTTCGGAGGCGGCCAAGGTGCCCGGCGCGCTGATTTTCCACGCGGGAACGCGGTGGGATCGAGAAACTTTTCGAACCAACGGCGGCAGGGTTCTGGTCGTGAGTTCGGTGGGGCGCGACCTCGCCAGCGCTCGGATTCCTGCCTATGAAGCAGTCCACAAAATCAGAATTGACGGCGCGCACTATCGAACAGATATTGGGCGCGTCCAGAACCACGGTTCAGAGGCGACCGTGGCGCACTCTGCTGCAGAGATGCGTAAACGCTAGGGCGCATAGAGTGATTCGGTTGCGATTGCACTGCTCAGCGCAGCCCACGGCAATTCAAGGAGAGCGTTCGTGACCAACGACGGGAAGCGCAAAGCGCTTGTCGGAATCGTGATGGGGTCGGACTCCGATTTCCCCATGATGAGCGAAGCCGGAAAAATGCTGGACAAGTTCGGCATCGCGTACGAGATGGAAGTGCTTTCCGCGCATCGTACGCCGGCGCGCGCACATGAGTACGCAACAACGGCAGCGAAACGCGGGCTGAAAGTGGTAATTGCGGCCGCCGGAGCCGCAGCACATCTCGCCGGCGTAATGGCGGCAAACACCACGCTGCCGGTGATCGGTGTCCCCATGGCCACCAGCACGCTCAACGGCCTTGACGCGCTGCTCGCCACCGTTCAAATGCCGGCCGGAATTCCCGTGGCGACCATGGCAATCGACAAGGCCGGCGCTGCAAACGCAGCTATCTTCGCGGCCGAGGTGCTGGCCCTATCGGATTCCGAAATCGCGAAAAAGCTGGTGGCCCACAAGGAAGATTTGGCGAAATCTGTGACGGAAAAGAACGCGCGTCTACAAAAACAATTGTCGCAGAAGCAGTGACCGGCATTTCGATCGAAGCAAATGCAAAAATCCTTCAACTATTATTTGGGGGTACCCGTTAGCGAGGGTGCGCCAGGCGGGCGTTCGGGAAGACGACCCGGAGCCTGCGGCTCGGGCGGCGGCGAGAGAATCCACTCCAAACCTGTTTCCTCGCGAATGCTGCACATGGTCTCGCGGGCATTCGGTGGCGCGATCGCCGACAAGACCGCGCGAAGGAATTGCGTGGCGTCAGCGGCAAGCACTTTGTTGCTTTCGCCTTCTAGAAAGTGGCTGGCTACTTCCTCCATTTTGGGATCCGATCTGATAATTTTTTCGATGCGCGGATCTTTTTGGCGGAGAAGTTCAAACAGCGGCGTCGGTGCGTGATCGCTCGGGTAAGAAAATTCCAGCGGGGTTCGCGGCTGTCCCTTTTCCGGCGGCCAAAACTGCAGATACGACGGCCTGAGGACGCGTGTGGTCCAATAATCCGAGTCTTGTTCTTGCTGCTCGATTTGATACGTGAGCGTCCATATGTCGGGCCCATAGCCCGGCAGGTAACCGACCAAGATCAATTCCGTGAGCGGCTCATTCGCGGAAAGATATACCTTGCCATGAAGATTCTGCGCCACCTCATTGAGTCGTTCGAGCAAGCCCTGGCCGATTGCTTCAACGTCCGTTGCTTCGCCCCCGCCTTGCTCCGCCTGAAGATGCGGACTCGACGGCAACAAATGGCTGCGGAGGTGAGGTAGCTCCTGATCCAACTGCGCGATTTCTTGTTTCGATGAGGGAGAAGACCAATTGTCCGCCCCCAGAAGTATCCCGGCGCGCTCGCTTGAAAGGGCCACCGGCGTCGGAGGGCGGGTTTCCGCTTCAATGGGATTTTCTACCGTGGCGATAAGAATTGCGTCTTTGACGACCGCAATTATCACGCGCCCAGCGGCCAGATTCGCAACCGTTTCCTCGGTGGGCGTTCCGGGTTGATCCTGCAATGAGGCTCGAGAAGAGATTTGGGCCAGGATGCCCGCCAGCAGCAGCGCAAGTGATGCGCGAAGGGCCGTACTTCTCCGAATGTGCGAGCCGAACACGGGCGAGCCTTTCTTAGAGTATCGCACCGGCTCTAGCCTACTGAGTTTGCGACGACCCTCATCCGACCCAAGTTACCACAATCCTTCCGCAGGAATATCTACTTGGTTGTGGGTCAGTTTGTAATCTTACTGGACGAGAGAAAACAATCCGCTGTAGCCTTGGCAGAAAATGAAACGCGAGTGGGACGCCATTAGGTGGTGGGAAAAACGCCGTATTTGTTCCCAATCGGTAGGCACGCGGCTGCGTCTCCTGTAAACTAGGGCGACAGTTAATCTGATTTCGCGGGTGAACCATGAGCATTTTTGGCGCATTAAAAGGAGGAAGTCTGCGATCGCTCGATAGCATCCGCCACGGAGGCAAGCGGCTTTCCGATATTCTCGCCGCGCATGCGCTGTTTATCCGAGGTGACGAGAAGGGCGTTCGTGCCGATCTGAGCGGCGCCGATCTTTCCCGAGCTGATCTTGCAAAAGCGAAGCTCAACTACGTGAATTTTCAGGGAGCGAACCTGAAGGGCGCGAACCTGCGGAGGCGCGGTTGGCGTCGGCGGAACTGAACAAGACCAATCTCCAGCAAGCGGACTTGCGCAAGGCCGATTTCACGGAGGCAAACTTGAGTGGTGCCGATCTGAGCGAGGCGCAGTGTGGCGGAGTGGAATTTTTCCGCGCGAATTTGCAGGGCGCGATTTTGCGGAAGGCCGACTTCGGGGCCACCAATTTTCGAGAGGCGGAGCTTCACGGCGTGGATTTCGAAGGCGCCAATCTGAAGACCGCGATTCTGCGGGAAACCAAACTCGAAGGCGTGGATTTGTCTGGCGCCGTAAACCTGGATTCAGCGCTGCTGCCGCGCGGGTATAGCCGGCCTGGCGGCTCGAATAACTAGCGTCAACCTCGCGGGGGCTACGCTTCACGCGATTGAGTTACAAGATCATGCCGAATTTTCCTTGGATTCCGGTGGATGATTTCATGCACCCGGCAGGATGGGCGCGTCCTGAGGTGCGCCGGGCCCGCGCGCGAGCATATTGCGAGATGCTTGAACGTGGCGAGATCCTGTTTTTCAGCGAGCCTCCGTTCAAACTTCCCGCCGAGGATCGGGAGTTTTTGCTCGCCCAGGAGTGGGCCGAACTGCGGATGCACAAAAATGTATCTTACCGGCCCGGCGAAGATGTCTTGCGAGGTGTTTCCGGCGGCACCGCAACCGTGGAGCGGCTGCAAGCGCTTTTGCGCAACTATTCGGCGGAAGTAATCGCGTTTCTTACGAAATTTCTCGCCCCATACGCCGGGGACTGGACCGTCGATTTCTCGAGCTTTCGGCCGTTTGAGGAAGAAAGCCGCGGGCTGCCGCTGCACAAGCGCAACGACTTGCTTCACGTGGATGCTTTTCCGAGCCGGCCGACGCGCGGCGGCCGCATTCTCCGGGTCTTTACGAATTTAAATCCGTCGAAGCCGCGCGTGTGGAATACCACGGAGAAATTTGAGGTTCTCGCCCGGCGATACGCGGAGGACGCCGGCTTGCAGCGGATCGCCGAGGACTCCTGGTTGAGCCGAACGGTGCAAGATTGGGGCGAGAAGCTCGGTTTTCGCGGAATGGGCCGCACTCCTTACGATATGTTCATGCTGGGTTTCCACGATTACCTGAAAGAGAACGCCGCATTTCAGAAGGACTGCCCGAAGGTGCGAATGGAGTTTCCGCCGTTTGCCACGTGGCTCGTGTTTACCGACGGCGTCGCGCACGCGGCGATGTCGGGACAGTACGCCATCGAGCAAACGTTTCTCATCTCGCCCAAGGCGCTGGTTTCTCCCGAACAAGCGCCGTGTCGCATCTTAGAGCGCATCGCCGGTCGCCCGCTGCTCTAGTAAATAATCTCGTTTTTATCGCCTGAACCCCTACAGTGTTCCGTGTATTACATTTTGGCGTTTCGCTTTTCATTCAAATCTGGTGAAACGCTCCCGCGTCGGCATCATAAGTGTGATGAAAGCGACTACCTCAGGAAGCTTCCGGGGTCTCCTGCTTCGAAACAAAGAGGCGCTCGAGATTGTGGTTTTGGCGGCAGTTTATTTTGTCGCCGGAAAATTCGGGCTGACGATGGCCTTCGTTCATCCCAGCTCGACGGCCGTGTGGCCGCCAACGGGCATCGCACTTGCGGCTCTGCTTATCTTTGGCCGTCGCGTCTGGCCGGGGATTTTCCTGGGCGCGTTCCTCGTGAACCTGACCACTGCGGGCTCCGCAATCACCTCGCTCGGAATCGCAGTTGGGAATACGCTGGAGCCTGTTTTAGGAGCTTATCTGGTATCCAGATTTGCGAACGGGCGGAAATGCTTCGAGTCGGTGCAAGATACCGTCAAGTTCGCGATTCTCGCGGGCGTGGTCAGCACAACGGTGAGCGCCACGATCGGCGTCACCTCTCTTTCGCTGGGAGGTTTCGCGAGGTGGGCGGATTTCACGGTCATTTGGACCACATGGTGGCTCGGAGACACGGTAGGCGCGGCAATTGTGGCGCCGCTGCTGATCCTTTGGGGCGCGGGCGCCAAAATCCGTTGGACCTGGAACCGGCTGGGTGAGTTCGCACTCTTGGTCATATCCTCGATGGTGGCGGGGCAGTTCGTTTTCGGCCCGATTATTTTCCGAGGTTTGAAGAACGTGCCGCTTGAGTATTGGTGCATCCCGTTTCTGATATGGGCTGCGGTTCGCTTCGGGCCGCGAGAGGCGACAACGATCGTGGTAATACTCTCGGGGATCGCCATCCGAGGCACATTTTTCGGCCTCGGGCCGTTTGCCATCGGCACACGGAATGAATCGCTGCTGTTGCTGCAAGCCTTCATGGGCATCATCGCTGTGATGACGCTGACGCTCGCGGTGATGTCGGAAGAGCGACGCCAGGCGGAGGAGCGTATCCGAAACCTCGCCGTCACCGACGCCCTTACCGGCTTGGCAAATTACGGCAAGCTCATCGATGTGCTCGATTCGGAACTCAAGCGATCGAATCGCACGGGAAGATCATTTGCGGTTTTGCTGATGGATCTCGATGGCTTGAAACTGATCAATGACCAGCACGGCCATCTGACCGGAAGCGGGGCCTTGCGCCGGATCGCCGATGTCTTGCGGGTCTACTGCCGCGATACCGATACTGCGGCGCGGTATGGCGGCGATGAGTTTGCGCTGGTAATGTCGGAAGCGGGCGCCAAGGAAGCGCAACAAGTCGCGTCGCGGATACGTGAATGCGTTTCGCGGGATGCTGGTATTCCGCCGCTCTCGCTTAGCGTGGGCGCGGCGGCTTATCCCCAAGATGGAACTACCCGGGAGGCGTTGCTCGAAGCGGCGGATCGTGAACTTTACGCGATGAAGCGACTGTCGCTAGGGCGGAAGTCCTTCTCTCGTTCGACTTCACTTCTGCGGAGCGGCGGGGATTGATTGCGCGGCGTCCCTAACAGCTATTTCCTGCGGATAGGAACGGACCTTCTTCAACATAACCGTCTGGAACACGGGGTGCGCTGGGACGACGGCGAATCTCGATTCCCAAGCGCTTGATTTTCTGGTTGAGCGTCGAGAGGGGGACCTGGAAGCGCTCGGCGGCTTCGGTTTGATTCCAATTTGTCCGTTCGAGCATGTCCACAATCACGCGACGCTCCACCTCCTCAAGGATTTCAAAAAGCGAAGGCGGCGGGTTCTCAACATCGCCGTCTTGCGGCGAACGCATCAATTCGGCGAGCTGGAACCGCACGCCCTTTACAATCTCGCGCGAGTGGATGTTTTCCGGCAGTAGATCGGCATCCATCGAGTCGCCCGTGGAAAGCACCACGGCGCGCTCGACCGCATTTTCAAGTTCGCGCACATTTCCCGGCCATTCGTAATCCATCAGCAGCTTCATTGCCCTGTTGCTGAAAGCACGCAGCGGTTTTCCATTCTCGCGGCAAAACTGCTCCAGAAAGCGTTCAACGAGAAGTGGAACATCTTCCCGGCGGTCCCGAAGGGGCGGCAAGTGAATCGAAATCACGTTCAGACGATGAAATAAATCCTCGCGGAACCGGCTTTCGCGGACCAGCTTGCGCAGGTCTTCATTCGACGCCGCCAGGATGCGCACGTCCACCTTGATTGTCTCCGTGCCGCCCAAGCGCATGAACTCCCGCTCCTGGATCACACGGAGCAGCTTTGCCTGGGTTTCGGGCCCCACCGTCGAGATCTCATCGAAGAAAATCGTGCCTTGATCGGCCACTTCGAACAGGCCTTTCTTGGCAGCGATCGCGCTGGTAAAAGCCCCTTTTACGTGGCCAAAAAGCTGGGATTCCAGCAGATCGACTGGAATGGAGCCGGTGTTGATGGGAATAAACGCCCTTTCCGCGCGAGTCGAAGCGGCATGGATGGCTTTGGCAATCACTTCTTTGCCCGTGCCGCTTTCACCCGAGATCAGCACCGTCGAGCGCGACGGCGCCACCTGCGTCACCAGATCGAGCACGGCCAGCATCTTCTCGCTCTTTCCCACAATATTCGGAAAGTTGTAGCGCTGCTTCAGAGCGCGCTTCAGGTGCAGGTTCTCTTCGCGCAGGCGGCGCCCCTCGATCGCCAGAGAAATCTGCGCGATCAATTCATCGTTGGACCAAGGTTTCGTGATGTAGTCTTGCGCGCCGCCCTTGAAAGCGGCGCGCGCCATGTCAATCGAGCCGTAAGCCGTGATCAAGATGATCGAAAGGTGGGGATCGCGCAGCCGGATTTCGCGGAGCATGTCGAGGCCGTTGCGGTCGGGCAGGCTCACGTCTAGCAGCATCAGATCGAACGGCCGGTCGTCGAGCTTTTGCAAGCCCGCCGCGCCGGTTTCGGCCAGGGTCACGTCGAAGCTTTCGGAAGTCAGCAGAGCCTCGAGGCCTTCGCGGATTTCAATCTCGTCATCGACTACTAGAATGGAGCCTTTATGCATGCACCGATTTCCTTGCTACGGGAAATTCCAAACGGAAGGAAGTTCCCTTTCCCGGCGTAGAGCGCACGTCTACTTTGCCAGCATGTTCTTTGATGATCCCATAGCTCACCGAGAGGCCTAGCCCCGTGCCGCGGCCGCTGGCCTTTGTAGTGAAAAACGGATCGAAGATGCGATGCAAGTTCTCGGGTGGAATTCCCGCGCCCGTATCGGACAATTCGATCTCCACCGAACCGTTGTGAGCGCCGGTTCGAACTTCAATCATGCCACCGGTCGGCATGGCATCGCGAGCGTTCATTAGAAGATTCAGGAACACTTGTTGCAACCGCGTAATCGAACCGAGAACGGGCGGCAATTTCTCGGAGTAATTCTTCACGACGGTTACGTGAGCCGTTTTGAATGGATGCTGCACCAGCGTAAGTGTCTCGTCGATCACCGCATTCAAATCCAGCTCGACGGATTCGGCGCCGCCGGTGCGCGAGAAGTTCAAAAGATTGTTGACGATCTCGCTGGCGCGAAATGTCTGTTTCACGATGCGATCCACCGTTTTCTGCCGCGGATCGTCCGTCGGCATCTGCTTCGCGAGCATTTGCGCGTAATTGGAAATCACCGCGAGCGGCGTATTCACCTCGTGCGCCACGCCAGCTGCCAGCAAGCCCAGCGACGTGAGTTTCTCGGTCTGGACCATCTGATCCTCGAGGCGCACCCGCTGGGTGATATCGTCCAGCAGAATCAGGCGTCCCAGCCGCGAACCGTCCTTGCCGAGCAGCGGAGCAATCGAGGCGTTTACCACCAGGTGGCGGCCCACGCGCGTGTCCAGATGAAACCGGTAGATGCCGGAAACATGCTCGCTTGGCGAGCTGACCGCGATCTCTGCGGCGAGATCGCGCGGCACCGCTTCTTCCATCTTTCGGTGCAGCGCCTCGCTCCGCGGAATTGCCAGAAGCTCTTCCACTTGCGGGTTCCACGACTCGATCCGATCCTCCAGATCGATCGTGAATACGCCGATCCGCAGCGATTCCACGATGTTTTCGCTGAAGTCCTTCAGCCGCTCGATTTGCACCGCCTTCTGTTCGAGCGACTGGTACAACCGCGCATTCTCTATCGCGATCGCCATGTAGCCGGCAATAGTCGAGAGCAATTCCAGGTCTTCACTGGAAAGGTAATCGCCGTCAACGGTTTTCCCCAGTCCCAGAAACGCCGCCGTGCGATCGTGAAACCGGCAAGGGATGAAATAATTGAGCTCCAGTTCTTCCAGCGTCCGCCGGATCGATTCGCTCTCCCGCGCCGCGCGCGCCGATTCGAAAAAAAGGCAGCCGTGTTCGAATCCCGGCCGCGACGGATCGAGAAAACTCAGGTCCAGCGAGCCGCCATTCTCCACACTCATGGAACGCGAAAGTAAGAATTGGCCTGGATTTGCGGGATCCTCAAGGAAAACGGCCAGCCGGTCGACCAATAGGGTTTGCGAAATCCGGTCGAGAACCGAGTCCAGTAGAGGATCCAGGCGAACTTCATTGGCCAGCGTTCGGCCGAACTCAATCAGCGTGCGGCGATAGTCCAGCCGGTCGCGGTAAAAGAAATGATCGAGTCGCGCCTGCACCCAGTCCCGCAGGGGTTGAAAAAGAAAGGCCGCGGCGACGATTGCAATCACGGCTCCCGCCGGCCCGGTGGGCCCTGCGGTATGAAAGAGCTCGCCGACCAGCGCAATAACTGCGAAGTAGGCTGCCACCAGCCCGGCGGTGGCAAAAGTATAAGCAAGCCCTCGCTTGAAAATGATATCCACGTCCATCAAGCGGTAGCGAATGATCGCGTATCCGAAACAAAGCGGAATCAGAACTAGCGAAAAAACGGAAAGCTTCATCCATGGCCGCGGCACCGCGCTCACCAGCCGCGGCACGATGTAGAGCAGAAAGACCGGCAAAATCCCCGCGAATGTCCCGCCTGTCACCCACTTCAATTGCTGCCGCAGGATACCGCTAGGCGCCCGGAAATAGCTCGCCAGGAAAATGACGGCCGCCAGCAGGAAGTAGGCGCCCAGGTAAAGCAGTTCAATGGTATCCAGAAAATCGCGATTGCTGACCGAGGGCAAAAAATCCAGGCTGCCGGTGGCCACGAACACGTGCAAGCCGAGCAACGCAGCCGGAATGCTGTAGAGCGCGGCGATCTTCGGCCACACCGCCCCGCGCCGTTCTGGAAAAACCAGCGCGAAGTGGACCAGCAAGGCTGGTTGCAGCAGAAGCGCAACCACGTTGCTCCAATAAATTGTCCAGTCGAAAGAATTTAGTTTACCGCTGTAGTGGAAGCTGTAAAACACAAACGAAACGAGACAGAAAACATAGAAGTGAATCGCCCGAGGCGCGTTCCATCGCCGTACAAAAATAAACAGTCCGATGAAAAGATAAAGCAGCGCCGTAATCCGCAGGTAATCTTCAAGAGATGAGGGATTCTCCTGCGGAGCTGTGACCAGCGGTACCTGGAAGCTCTGGCCGTCGCGACGGATTCCATACTTGACTTCCATCCAGGGGCCGGCTCGCCAAAGCAGCCGCGTGACGTCCGTGGCGCGGTGGATTTCCACTCCGCGAACGCTTTCCACGTGGTCGCCCTGTTGGATTCCGGCCCGGTCGGCAGGGGAGCCCGGCACCACATGCCAGGCCACCGCGCCCTGGGCGGAATCCATCCAGGTAACGCCATCATCGGGCTGGACAAATCGTGAGCGCTGCTGGTAGTTGAGAACGGCAAAAACCACCACCGCCAGCGTCAGCGCCGCTAGCGCAACCGCTCCCAGACGTGTCCGGAGATCCTCGTTCATTCTGCTCCACCCAGACCCTACTTGCATTGTACGCCAGCACGCCGGGTTCCAGTTCCAGCCAATCATAGGTCACGGGCTCGGCAACTGGCTTTGATGGCTTGAGCTTAGCGAATGTTCGAAGAAGCGATAGTCGGCCAATCCACTTTATGGAAGGGGTCTTCCTATTTTGGTAGATTTCGGGTTAGAACTGGACGCTCAAGCCACCGCGGAAATATCGATATGATGGAATCAAAACCACATCCCCGTCACGCGTGGCCACCGGAACATACCCCTGCTTGAGCAGGTTCCCAACATTCGCTTCCACCTCCATGTGTCCGGGGAAGACGCTGGGCAGTGGCTGCCGCACCTCGAGGCTCACGTATGGATCCATGTGGTAGAGCGACTCGCCATACGGATCTTGCTGAGAAACCGCGCGACCGTCCAGCCATTTATAACTCGCGGAAAACTGAGTTCCAAAGTGGCGCGATTTCCCCGATATGCCGGCGGCCAGGCTCTGGCGGTAGCGCGTTGCCAATTCATCGCGCAAAGCCGAGTTATCGGTGCTGCGGGTGGGCGCCAAGGCCCCACCATAGGAATACAACAACGTGGCCTTGAGGTCCTTGGGCAGATTCTCGCGATATACCACGCGGCCGCCCATCGAACCCGTCGAGCCGCCGTCGTAAGCAAACGATTCGGATAGGTAAGCCTGCAAAAAGTCGGGATTGGAGACGGCGCCGCGTCCGATCACCGCCGTATGCGTCGAGCGGTCGTGAAAAAACGATGCAGTGATATTGGCTCGCTTACTCAGGGACTGTTCCACGGCGATTTCCTGGTGAGCGCCGTTCTCTAGCACGGGGCGGCCATCGTGAAGCATCAGGTTGGGAAATGCATCGAGCGTGTTGAGCGTGGATTCAACGGCCCCATCGCCTGAGGCCGGGTCCGCCCAAGGATCGGTAGCCAGAACAATCGACGCCCGCCATGCCCTGGCGATTTGAACGGCTACTTCGCCATGAGGACGCACGGCAGCGGTCGTTCCGTTGAAGCCCGCGACGATAAATTTCGCGCCGTACCGCACGCTGACGCGATCCCCCAGCGCCATCTGGTTGTCCTGGGTTAATCGCAGTCCACGAAACACGGAACCGTTCGGCCCGATGCGTGATTCGCGGACCAAAAATGTCGTCAGCGGTCCCACACCCGCCGGGCCATCCGGCAACCATTCGCCGGCGAAGCCGCTGGAGGTATCGGCGCCGCTGTAGCTGAACTGTCCTGCCACTACCAGATTGCCCTCGGCGCCTAAGTCGAGGTCGTAAACAACTGCCGTTGCCGGCGCGTTCGCCAGGTTCGCAATGGAGCCGCCGCGATCCGCCCCCGAGGTCAATTCAACCCGCCCGCGCAGCGGCTCGTCGCCCGTCGCCTCGGCTGGCCCGGCCGATGCAGCTACAGCCGCCGCATCGTCGTCGTCCTGCCAGCGAAGCACAGGACGCGTGGCCGCCGAACTTCGCAGCACCCAGGTCCAATCGTCGGAGGAAACCGTCTGATCCGGCTGGCGTCGCAGTTTTTCGAAAGAGGAGAATACCGAATCGACCACGATTTCCAGAAGCGTGGCTTGTTCTTCGCTCACTCGAACGTGCTGCTCCACCGTCGGCAGAAATCCCGCCAAGGTCACATGGATCGAATACATTCCAGCTGGAAGCGACGGAATGTAAAAGTGCCCCAAATCGTTGGTTAGAAGCCGCAGCGGCACACGCGCTGCTATTTTTTCAGAGGAGATCAAAACGGCGGCGCCCATCTGCGGCGTGCCGGCGCCATCCACCACCACTCCGGAAATCGCGCCTGTGTTGGGCGCGGCTGCGACAGGCGAGGCCCATGCCCACACCAGGCATCCGAGGCTGAGCATGCAGATTGCTCGGAGAGTCAAATGGTTCACCTCCCCTGCGCAGTGACCGCCGCGGGCGCAGCTTTTACCGTGAAATCGGCCGCCGGCGTGATCGTTTGCTTGGCAAGGTTATCGGTTACCGCTACCTCGAGATGATATTTTCCAGGAGCCAGCGATCCCAAAGTGATCAGGTTCTCCAGCGTCATTTCCTCGCCGTGCTGAGGAAGCTTATCCGCCGGAATGTCGAATTTGAGAACTGGGGTAGTGCCCTTGCTTTGGGTCACGCGATACTCGACGGATGTATCCGGCTTATGGGTCTTGTCGTCCACCTTCAGGTTGTACACTTGAAGGTACACGCCCATGCTGTCGCTCTGTGTAAAGGCCCCGTCCATCCGCGGCCGGACCTTCACATCGCCGAGCACAAACTGCCCAAGCCCGATGTCCTTGCTCGATACCCGCTGGATGTCATCCGCCAAAATAAGCGAGCTTGCGGAAAGCTGGTCGTCCTGGAACCGTGGAACCGGCAGCCTCGTGTTCACCACTCCCACATTGCCGCTGTTCACGTCCTTGATCACAATGTCCAGCCGGTAGAGACCAGGGCTGAGCGGCACGGCCTTTTGGTAGATTCTCGAGGTGCCGAGCGACTGCTGCAGAAGCCCCGAAGGGAAGTCGGCCCGCAGTGTATCCTCGAATGTCTGTACCACCCGCCCGCTCAGGCTGGTTACCCGCGCGAACAGATCCATGCTGGCCGAGTCCACTCCCTCTTTTTCTTGAAAGCTCAATTGCCGCACGGGAATCTGAACCGTAATCGGCACAAGCACCGTATCAGACGTGATCCGGACAAAGTCATACCGGTAATCGAACTTCACCTGATCGCGCACCAGACGGTTCGTAACCACGGCCTCCAGATCCTTGAACTTCACGGGCGGCGGCTTCATGATGTTCGCATAATTCTCCAGGCGGCTGAATTCGTTGTCCTTCTCGCTCAGCCCCGCTCCGCCGAACTGTCCCTCCGCCATGTTGGTGCCGTCCGTGTTGCTGAAGCGGGAAGATTTATTCGCCATTCCCATGGACTCCGCCAGCGTCAGGCCGGCGCCCGGCACCCGCAGCAGAGCATCCTTTTCGCTTGGATCCATTGTCAGGTGATACTCACCCGTGGACGTCGGATCCACGAACTCCAACTCCACGTTTTCGCCCATGCCTTCCAGATACCGGTAGCGCCAATCTTCATATGGATACGTCGTTGTCGAACCGCCGCCCTGATCCATGGGCCGGTCCCAGTTTCCCCCGGTCGGGTGCGAGTCGACTTCATCCGCCGGTCCCCACATGATGTAGATCTTGCCTCGGTCCGTTTTCCACCCCGGAATACCCGATGCGTAGTGCTCGTTGGCATAGGCAATCCGCCGGTAGTGTTCCTCTTTGAACGTGTTCTCTGGAGAATCTGGATCGGGATTCCGGCGCTGCCAGAAGGCCTCGATAAACTGCTCCCGTTCTTCGTTGGTTTGAAGTTGCAGAAACGAACGCCGCTCTTCAGGAGAGATGATGTAAACCACATCCTCGTTAAGCCATTTCTTATATTGGGAATTCAGCTCTTTATAGAGGTCCTTCAGGCTCTTCTGCTTGGCTTTGGAGGACTTGCCGTGGTCTTGGTCGGCCTGTTGGTCCTGCTGTTGATCCTGACTATCCTGTTGCGCGGCTTTGGCGAGGTGGATTGGCAGGGTGCTGACGCATGCCGCTAGAAAAAGTCCGAGGAGCGTCTTCGCAGACTGGCCCATAATTGCCCCTTTTCCGATGCGAAATCTTATCCTGTACCAATGTACAGGTCAATTAAAGTTTACCCGCGGTCCCGTGCGCCGGAACCGAGCTCAAACTATTCGCTTTCGCCCCAGGCGAAGCGGAATTATGATAGTGGTATCCGGTTGGTGTTGCCCCGTGAGCTGTGGCATGAACTGCAGCTAGTCCGCTGGGAACGTGAAATAGGTTGGACTGTCGAGAATTCGGAGATTTGGGCTCAGTTTGCCGCTTTTTGCGCCTCGTCTGTTGGCCGCGAAACATTATGTCTCGCCCGGGCGTATCTATCAAGTGGCGAGTATGTGTGTCGGAAAACCCTTGCCCAGAGGTTAGGTAATGAAGACCTGGCAGAAGGCGACGATTGCAGCGTGCGTGGTGGTGCTGATCGGCGGTATCGCCTGGTACAGCATTTATAAGTCTAATCAAGGCGTCACCGCCGTTCAGACTGGGCGGGCTGCGCGCGAGGACCTTGTTTCGCTCGTGACCGCCTCAGGCGAAATCCGACCCAAGAACTATACCAATGTCCTCGGTGAGGGCATTGGCAAGATCACGGACATCGCGGTCAAAGAAGGCGATCACGTCAAGAAGGGCGACGTTCTCCTGCACCTCGAAAACGTTCAGCCCGGCGCCGACGTGCTGGCTCAGCAAGATAGCATTAGCGCCTCGGAGGCTGGCCTGAAAGCGGCTTCAGCCAGTTACGACGTCGCTGTCGCCACGCTCGCCCAGCGCCAGGCCGATCTCGACAAGGCCAAACTGGATTGGCAGCGCGGTCAGGAACTCTATCGCGGCCAACTCATCGCCAAGCAGGAGTATGACTCGGACAAGGCGGCCTACGCCAGCGCGGTGGCCGCGCTTACCTCGAGCCAGGCTCAGGTGGACCAGGCCCGCGCCGCACGCGAGCAGACGCGCGCCACCCTCGATCAAACCCAGGCGGTCCTCCGCCGCACTCAGGACATCTTGCGCAAGACAACCTACACCGCTCCCATCGCCGGGATCGTGAGCTACATTGCCGTCCGCGTCGGCGAAAACGTCGTTCCAGGCATTCAAGGTACCGTCGGCAGCTCCATCATGACCATCTCTGATATGAGCGTGGTCACCGCTGAGGTAAAAGTAGATGAGACGGATATTGTCAGCATCAAGAACGGTCAAACCGCCGATGTCTCGATCGATGCGCTGCCCGGGGAAACTTTCAAAGGGCATGTGACCGAAGTGGGCGAGTTGGCCATCCTGCGCACTTCCGGCAATGCCTCAATGACTGAAACCACCGCAAACACCCAGGAGGCGCGCGATTTCAAGGTCGTAGTCACTCTCGACCATCCGCCGGATTCGCTTCGACCCGGTCTCTCGCTCACCGCCAAAATCCAGACGGCGCAAAAGCAAAACGTTCTCACCGTGCCGATTCAAGCCCTCGCGGAGAGATCGCAGAAAGAACTGGACGAGGCAAAAAATGGGAACAGCGGCAGCGTCACGCTAGCGGCCTCAAACAGCGAAGGCGCATCCAGCGTGAAGGCCGACATTCAGGGAGTTTTCGTTCTGCGCAATGGCAAAGCCGAATTCGTGCCCGTGCAGACGGGAATCACCGGCGTCACTAATATCGAGATTACCAGCGGCTTGCATGAAGGCGACTTGATCGTTACCGGCAGCTACAAAGCCATTCGTACCCTTAAGCCCGGCGCGCCCGTTAAGATCGACAATTCCGTTTCCTCGACCGACAACACTTCGTCCAGCTAGAATGGTCGCTTCCAGGAGCCCTATGCCCATGGCCGTCGAAGAAGTCGGTTCGCAGAGTTTCCGTCAGGACCTCGTCGATTCCGGCATCGTTATCCAGACCGAAGATCTCTGGAAGACCTATGAAATGGGCGCCGAGCACTTGCATGCCCTGCGCGGCGTCACCATCACCATCCATAAGGGCGAATACGTGGCAATCATGGGCCCTTCCGGGTCCGGCAAGTCCACGTTGATGAACTTGATCGGCTGCCTCGATACGCCCACGCGGGGCAATTACTGGCTTGCGGGCCGCCTGGTCAGCCAACTCGACGATGACGAACTCGCCTTTATCCGGAACCAGGAAATCGGCTTCGTCTTTCAAACATTCAATCTCCTGGCCCGCGCCACCGCGCTCCACAATGTGGAGCTCCCCATGATTTACAATGGCACTCCATCGCAGGAACGCCTCGACCGGGCGAAAAAAGCTCTCCTGCAAGTCGATCTTGCCGAACGCATGATGCACAAGCCCAACGAACTTTCCGGCGGCCAGCGCCAGCGTGTCGCCGTCGCTCGCGCACTGGTCAACAATCCTTCCATCCTGTTGGCCGACGAGCCCACCGGCAACCTCGATTCCGCCACCGGCGCGGAGATCATGACTCTGTTCGCGCGCCTGCATCAAGGCGGCAATACCATCATCCTCGTCACCCACGAGGCCGATATCGCCGCGCACGCCCATCGCGTGATCCGCGTCCGCGACGGCCAAGTCGAAAGGGACGACCCCAGCCCCCACTAATGCCGCCCAGCGTTTCTCGCTCGCCGCTGCGATGTTGCGCGCTGAGCACCAATACCTGGGACACCCGCCTTTGTTATTGTTTCGTTGTTTTTATTGAGCCTCCTTCGCTAGAATGCCGCGCATGTCGCCCGAAGCATTTCAGGTCGTCAGCCGCCCTGGGTCGAGTAGCAACGTGCAGATCCTCAACGTAAAGGGCGCCATCACCTACTCGTGCTCTGCGGCATTCCAAGACGCGGTCGCTGCGGTAACCTCACCTTGGCTAATTATCGACTTAAGCGAGGTGCCTTCGGTCGATTCAGTGGCTGTTGGTGCGTTGGTGCGAATCTTCGTGTCCTGTCAAAAGTCTGGACGCAAGCTCGCCTTCGTGGGATTGAACCACCGCGTGAGAAACGTGCTGCGAATAACCGGTGTGGACCCGCTCTTCGACACTTACGCGACCGCGGCTCAGGCTGAAGCTGGCCTTAGCTGAGGACAGTCACCCGAGAATTTGGCTTCCGGAACCTCCCACAGCGTCTTACGGAGATCCTTCGTTGCTTAAAAAAGCTGCCCGCCAAATCCGCACAAAACCTCCGCCCTGGAGGGCTGTTCAGAGCCCGGCACGACCTTACATTGTTTCTAGCTGAAAGGATTTAATGCATCAAACTAGAAGTAAATTCGGTAAAAAAAGGGCGGCCGAATGACGGCCGCAGAGAGAGCGGCAGCGAATCATTCTGAAAAAGAGAATCATCCGGAAAAGAGGTTGCGGGCGAGGAAAAGGATGTTGGCGGGACGCTCGGCGAGGCGCCGCATGAACCACGGGAACCAGAAGGAGCCGTAAGATATCAGCACGTCGCTTCGATAGCCCTCACGCGCCAGGCGAAACTGCTCGCGCCGCTGAATTCCGTAGAGCATTGCGAACTCCAATTGAGCTTTGTCGATGGTCTGTGCGGATGCCCATTGGGCAATTCGCGCGATCAACTTGCCATCGTGCGTGGCCATCACGCCGCGCACGCCCGCCGCGCGAGCGCGCAAACTTAGAAGACTTTGCGCTAGCCGGAAATAACTTTCATCCACATCTTTCTTTTTAGCAAAGGCGATTTCAGGCGGCTCGCTGTACGCGCCTTTCACCAGACGGACGGAGGCTCCCATGGCGATCAGCGACTCGACGTCTTTCTCGGTGCGGCGTAGATAGGCCTGGACGCACACGCCGACATTTGCGTGCGCCTTCCGCGCCCGCGCGTGCAATTCCAGGGTCGCTTCCACGTAGCGGCTTTGCTCCATGTCAATCCAGATTGTTTTGTGCGGAGGATGTTCGGCGAGGGCCGCAAGATTTGCGAGACAGAATTCGGCGTCGATATCCAACCCGAGCTGCGTAAGCTTTACGGAGACTTCCGAGGGCAAGCCGGCTTGCTGGATGCGATCCAGGAGCTGGAGATATTGTTGAGTTTCCGCCTGAGCCTCCGCCCGGTCATTCACATTTTCGCCGAGATGCGTCAAAAGCGAGGAGATCCCGTTCGCGGAAAACCGGTTGGCCGCGGTCAGTGCGTCGTCCATATTTTCCCCGGGCAAAAAACGCGCGGCGGCGCGGCGCACGAATGCGAGGCGCGGCATCTTTTTTCGCAACCACGAACTTTCAGACGCCGCGATGAGGATTTGACGCGCCCATTTCATGTGTATTCACCCGCACCGGTTCTCGGAGGTTCGAGAATCGAGCAGAATAGCATTATCCGTTGGTCCAGGCGCACGCTGCGGTTCGCGAATCGATTCGGTTCGCGATGTCATCTGAGCTTTCTTTTAAGATAACTTCGCGCGGCAAACCAACCACATCGGGGTATCATGCCTTCCAAGCATCCACGGTTCACTTACGCATTTAGGAGAAGGTTTCGATGCAGATGATGAAGCTGGCGGGAATTTGCGCGCTGTTGGCGGTTTTCGCGGCGACCACGGCGATGGCGCAGGACCAATCCACATCGGACCAGACGGAGCCAGCTCCAACGTCGAGTGCACCGCAGACGCCCAAGAAGAAGGTGAAGCGGGTTTACCTGTCGAAATACGAACTTTCCGCGGGATTCACGCACCGCTCGTATTACGCACCCGGCGGCGGAACCTTCGGACTGATTGGCTGGTATGCGTCCGGCGAATACAATTGGAAGAAGTGGCTTGGCGCGGAAGGGGAAGTAACCGACACGTGGTATACAGTGAAGAGCGCCGGGTTCCCTCCTGACAGCATTCACATTTACACATTTCTGGCCGGCCCACGATTCTATCCGCTGAAGCACCACAAGATAACGCCGTTCGGGCATGTCCTGATCGGGGCCGGCCACTATAGCAGCGCAACGCCCGCATTCGGAGGCTTCCACGGCGCGACGATCACGTCCAATGCGTACACCTACGAGGTTGGCGGCGGAGTGGATTTGAATCTTTGGGAACACTGGGGAATCCGGATGATTCAGGCGGATTTTGGCAACGCAAACTACGTCCAGAATGCGAGCGTTGCGAATCGAGGGAGCACCCGCTTCTCGGTGGGATTCGTCTATCACTTCGGCGCGCGGTAACTGCGGCGTCAGGCCTGGGGTTTCTTCTTCAGGAGTTTTTCTTGAGCTCGGCGAGGACGAGCTTGGCTACTTCCTTGAGGGTGTCGAAGACGCCTTCGCCGGTGATCGCCACGGCTTCCCGCACCGGCTCTCCCTTCACGTTCAGTTGCTTCTGGAGTTCATCGACGGGCAGCACATTGGGCAGGTCGCGCTTGTTGAGTTGAAGAACATAGGGAATGGTGGTGAAATCGAGATTGTGATCTTTCAGGTGCTCGCGGAGGTTGTCAAGCGTCTCGAGGTTGGCATCCATCCGCTCTTCCTGAGAATCCGCGACGAAGACTACCCCGTCGGCACCCTTCAAAATTAGCCGGCGGCTGGCTTCGTAAAAAACCTGGCCAGGGACGGTATACAGATGGAAGCGCGTCTTGAAGCCGCGAACCGTGCCCAGATCGAGCGGCAGAAAATCGAAGAAAAGGGTGCGATCGGTCTCCGTAGCTAGAGATACCATCTTGCCTTTTTGCGAAGTGCCCGTATGGTCGTAGACCCACTGCAAATTGGCGGTCTTCCCGCCAAGGCCAGGGCCATAGTACACAAGCTTGCAGTTAATTTCCCGAGCGGGAAAGTTAATAAATGGCACGATTTCCTCGGAAATCAGGCAGCGTATTACTTATAGCATACGCGCTATCTGCGGCAAAACGCGCCTGATAGGCCCGTGCTGCGCAACTGACAACTCAATGCCGCCGGACCCGGGGGTCCAGGGTAGCCGATTGAGGAACGGCGGACGCCATTCCTGGGTTCCTCGCGCCTTTCCGGTTTACAATGGAGTTGCGCTACCAGAACCCAGGCTTCCTAGCCGCCTACAGAGATTCCCTTGAGCGTCAACGATCGCAGGGCGACCGCTAGTTGGTTTATCCGATGGAGCGAAATCTGAATACGAAGGAGAAGCGAATCATGCCGGTATCATACAGAGCCGATCATGGCGGGAGTTTTCTGCGGCCCACCGAATTGCTCGAGGCGCGGGCCAATGGAACCGACCCGGCCCGTTTGCGCACCCTGGAAGACCAAGAGATTCTTCGCTTGCTCGCAAAACAGAAAGAACTGGGCTTTAAGATTTTCACGGATGGCGAGCTGCGCCGGGGCAATTTCATGAGCGGCCTTACGGACGCGGTGGAAGGCTTCGACCTCGGTGGCATGATCGCGCGCAACTGGGATGCCTCCCAGGGCAAGCCCAAGGTGAGCGCGGTGATGGGCGTCGTTCACGAGAAGCTTCGGCAGGTGCGGCCGCTGACGGGTGGCGAACTTCCCTTTCTGAAAAAAAACAGTCCCGGCGATATCAAGATGACGCTGCCAAGTCCGACGCAGTTTCCGGCGATCGCGTTCAAGCGCGGCGTGACCGACAAGGTGTACAAGGACCATTCGGCGCTGCTCTGGGAGATCGTCGAAATCATGAAGAAGGATATCGGCACCCTGGCGGCTGAGGGCGTGAAATATATCCAGATCGATGCGCCGCGCTACAGCTACTATATGGATCCGAAGTGGCGCGAATGGATTCGCAAAGAGATGAATATGGACCCCGAACATGCGCTCGATGAAGCGATCAAAGCGGATAATGCCTGCTTGGAGGCGGCGCGCAAGTCCGGAGTGACCCTGGCGATCCATTTGTGCCGCGGCAACAACCGCAGCCATTGGTACGCCGAGGGCGGCTACGATGCCGTGGCCGAGAAGCTTTTCGGAACTCTGGACGTAGACCGTTTCCACCTGGAGTATGATGACGCGCGCTCCGGGACGTTTGAGCCGCTGCGATTTGTTCCCAAGAGCAAGATCGTGGTTCTCGGGATCATCAGCACCAAGCTGCCTGAACTTGAAAAGAGCGAGGACATAATCAAGCGAATCAAGGAGGCGGCCAAATATTTCCCGCTGGAGAACCTGACGCTGAGTCCGCAGTGTGGATTTGCGTCGACGGCGGAAGGCAACCTGCTGACAGAAGACGAGCAGTGGGCGAAAATGAAATTGGTGGTGGACACCGTACATCGCGTGTGGAGCTAAAGAGCCTGGGGAGAACTGCAAGTTCTTGGCTTCAGCGGCTAAATGCGAGGCGCCCGCCTACCGGTAGTGATTCAGTTTGCAGGTGGCACGGCCACTCTTGGCTGTGCGCTTACCGATTGCCTCGATTTACGCGCGCGGCCAGGAGTGCCTGCGCCACAAACGGCGAGGTTAGAAACCTAAACCCCGCTCTTCCCAAACCCAAGGTTGTCACATAGACTCTAAGGCCCTAGAGCTACGCCAACAGCACCTTGATCCTTCATCTCAATCACACGCGGCGTGATTCGATCATCACTACCACAAATGAGGTGGTCACCACTCTTCTATCGTTGGTTGATGAAGGATGTTTGCAGCCGGAACGTTTTGCCCGGATGCGGGTTCACTTGGATTGGCTGCAGTACAAACAAAATTTCCGCGAGCCGGTGCTGGTGCTGCAAACGGCCGGGGAACAGGCCGAAGGCCCAGCGTCCATCGAGATTCGGATCGATTCCCGACAGGTGACGCCAGGATCGCTGCGCGACCCGCTGAAACAGGCGCTCGAGCTTTCAAATCCTGAATCCGCGGAAGGGCCGGACAGAATCTATTTGGAAGAATTCCAATCGTTCCGCAGCAGCATCGCCTGGGAATTTAACCGTCTCTACTGGCAGCGATTGAAAGATTGGGAGCACGCGACAGGCAAAAGCTACGAGAAAGCGCTTCCGGGCGGTAAGTCCGACGGGAATCGGCCGGAGGCCATCACAGACTCCGTTTCCGATCTGTGGGCGCTACTTCACAACCTCGATAGCAAGAACCAACTGCCGGCGGAGATTTTCGCACTGGAAATCGGGGTGGGAACGGGAATCAGGGCCGGCCTGTTCCTCGATTGCTTTCGCGATCTCGATAAAGAAAAGGGCACGAACTATTATCCGCGCCTGCGCTTCCTTCTGGGCGACTACTCTCTCTCTACGCTGGAGCGTTCCAGGCCAGCAGTGCAAAGCCACGTGGATCTGTGCAGCTTCATCGCGCTGGACGCGCTCGATCCACTCAGAACTCTCTCGTTTCTGCGGCATAAGATTTTGTACGTTCATTTGACCAACACATACGACAATCTTCCGGACGAGGAAGTGATATGGCGGAATGGCCGGATTTATTGGGTGCAAGTTCGCGCGTACATTTCGGCGGCGGATGCCGCTCGCATTGGCCGCGACTGCGACGTGGCGGAAGCGGATGTACCGAGGACGGTAAAAAGGTTGCTAGAAGTGGGCGCCGAAGCTCTCCCCGACCGCGCCAAGGGCATGCGCTTCTGGATGGAGATTTGGAACGCCATGCGGACCGAGGAGCGCCTGGAAAACATGTTGGATCTGCCGGATGCTTCGTTTCCGGCCGGGCTGAGCATCCCGCAAATGGAAGATATCCTGAAGGCCGCGCCGGACGACTTGCGCTTTCATCTCAGTTCCGGGGCGCTTGAAAGCTTTCGCAACACGCTGCCGCTGCTGCATCCGCGCGGCTACCTTCAGGTGCAGGATATTTTTGTGACCGATCTGAATGATTACAGCATGGGGTTCTACGGCCCGGGGAAACTAGAAGGTTCCATCGTAAGCTGGGTCAACGGCGCCCTTTTGCGCGAGGTGGCCGAGCGCGGTGGCTACGACCTGCACTTCGCGCCCTACACGTACCGGCCAGGATCAAAGACTTCGATCCTGTATACGACAAGACGGGAGTAAGGCCCATGAATCTTCCCATTCTTCCCACAACGATGGTAGGCAGCTACTCGATGCCCGGCTGGCTGGAACGCTTGAAAACGGAATACTTCGCCCGGCGGATCAGCCGCGTGGAACTTGACGAGATTCACGACACGGCGGTGAAGGCCGCCATCAAGGACCAAGAGATTGCGGGGCTCGACATTGTGACCGACGGCGAACTGCGCCGCGACAACATGATCGATTATTTCGTCGAACGCCTTCCTGGCGTGCAGGTGGATCGTTCGTCCAAGAAGTTCTATTACGATTTCTACGACAGCGAAGTGATCGGCAAGATTCCCATGGCCGCTCTTGGGCTCGTCGACGATTTCCGATTCCTGCTTGCCAATACCGACCGGGAAGCCAAAATTTGCATCACGGGACCGCACTCGCTTACGAAGCGGATTCGCAACAAGCACTACCCCACCGAGGAGGCTTTGGCAACGGATATCGCCCGCGTGATGAATATGGAACTCAAGGAACTGGTGAAGGCCGGCGCGAAGTTCATTCAGATCGACGAGCCGTACTACTCAGGGTTCCCCGAGGATATTAACTGGGGCGTGAAAGTGTTGAACGCGCTGGTGGAAGGCGTGAACGCGAAGATCGCCGTGCACATTTGTTACGGAAACCGTTACGGAAAACCGTCGTGGGAGGGGAGCTACCGCTATCTCTTTCCCGCGATTTTGGGGGCCAAGGTTCAGCAACTGAGCCTTGAATTCGCGCGGCGCGGCGGCGAGGATTTGGAACTGTTTCGCGAATTCTCTCCTTCGTTTGAATTGGGCGCGGGAGTGATTGACGTGAAGGATCATGCCGTGGAGACGGCCGATATCGTGGCCGAACGCATCCGGAAAACCATGAAAGTGGTGCCTGCGGAAAAGCTCTACATTCTGCCGGATTGCGGGCTGTTTCATCTGCCGCGCGATATTGCGTTCGCCAAGCTCCGCGCCATGGTGGCAGGCACGAAGATTGTTCGCAAGGAACTGGGGCGGTAAACGGGGCGCGGAGAGATTTTCCGGCGGAGAGCAGGGAGCATCAGTCCGGCTCTTGCGTGACGATGTGGACATCCACGGCGGGGGCGTCGCGCAAGAAGCGGTTAATCGCATTTAGATAACGGAGCTTGCGCCATCCCTCGGTGGCCGTGCGGCCAAAAATCATCTGTGTGACGTGTTTTTCGCGGACGAACTTCGCTGCGGCATCGGGAACGTTCGCGCCTTTCAATCGGACGGAGGTGGCGCCTAAGCTCTCGGCGAATTGAAGATTTGCAGCGAGAGTCTTCTCGTCGCGCGCGTTGAGGCGCTCGCCGACATCGACGTGAACCGCGTACAATTCCGCGTCCATGCGGCGGGCCATCCGGGCGGCGCGGGCGAGGAGGTATTGCGCGCGCGGATTAGCGCTGATGCACACGGCGATGCGTTCGCGAACCGCCCAGTTTTCCTTGATGTCCTTTTCGTCCATATAGGACGAAAGGCTGCGGTCAACTTGTTCGGCAACCTGGCGCAGAGCGAGTTCGCGCAGCGCGATCAGATTTCCGCGCCGGAAAAAATTCCGCAGGGACTGCTCCACTTTTTCCTGGCGGTAAATGTCGCCGCGGCGCATGCGGTTGGCGAGCGCTTCCGGCGTAAGGTCGACCATCACCGTTTCTTCGGCAAGCTGGAGGACCCAGTCGGGGACCGTTTCGCGGACCACGACCCCGGTGATGGTGTGAACGGTGGGAGCGATGCTTTCAATATGCTGAATGTTGACGGTGGAAAGCACGTCGATTTTAGCTTCGAGAAGTTCAAGGACATCTTCGTAGCGTTTGCGGTGCTTACTGCCGACGATATTGGTGTGGGCCAACTCGTCCACCAAAGCGACCTGCGGATGCCGCGCTAGAATGGCATCCACATCCATTTCATCGAAGACAGTACCCTTGTATTCGATCTTCCGGCGTGGAACGGCTTCCAGCTCCGGCACAAGCTCGGCGATTCCCTTGCGGCCGTGCGTTTCCACAAATCCAATGACGATGTCTTCGCCGCGCGCGTGCCGGCGGATGGCCTCGCTCAGCATGCCGTAGGTTTTGCCGACGCCGGGTGCGTACCCCAAAAATAACTTGAGCACGCCCTTGGTCTTTTCGAGGGGCGCGGATACGGCCAGCCACTCTTCAGGTGTCTTTGGCACGAGGTATTCTCTTTAGGGTGCCTTCGCGAGCTACGATAGAATGACCCGATGCGAGCGCCGATCCTAAACCGCCTGCTGCAATTCGGATGTGCTTTCGGCATTCTGGCCGGAACAACTTTTCTGTACCACAAAGTTCTGCCAGTAAATGCCACCACAGTGGCGCTCACGTTTCTACTTGCAATTCTAGCTGTTTCGGTGGCTTGGGGCATGGTTGTTTCGCTCCCCATGTCGATCGGCGCGATGCTCGGATTTAACTACTTCTTTCTGCCTCCCGCAGGGACCTTCACGATAGCGGATCCGCAGAATTGGGTAGCCTTGGCGGCGTTTCTTGTGGTTGCGATTATCGGAAGCCATCTCTCGTCCCGCGCACGGCGGCAGGCGGCAGACGCCTCCGCCCGCCAGCATGACGTCGAGAAGTTGTATTCGTTTAGCCAAGGCTTGCTCGAGTCTCGCAATGCGATGGAACTGGTCAATCGCATCCCCGCGCAAATTGTGGATGCTTTTGAGGTGGGAGCAGCGGCGCTCTTTGTCGCGGATAAACAGAAGGTATATCGTTCCGGCCCGGTGATACCTCTTCTGGACACCGACAGCCTCAAGGCCATCCTGGCGCGCGACGAGGCGCTGACTGACACCGCCAATAGCGTTTGCTTCGTGCCGGTGCGCCTGGGAGTGCATCCGATCGGCAGCATCGGAATTTCCGGCACGATCCTTCCGCGTCAAACGCTCGAGGCGATCGGGACGTTGATAGCCATTGCCATGGAGCACGCGCGCGCCGTTGAGCAGGTAGGCCAGACGGAAGCCGCGCGCGAGGCCGAAAAGTTGCGGACCGCGCTGCTGGATGCGGTGACACATGCGCTGCGAACGCCGCTTACGTCGATCAAGGTTTCCGTTACGAACATGCTGTCCAATCCGTCCCTAAGCGACGCGCAAAGGCTCGAACTGCTGACCATCATCAACGAGGAAAGCGATCGCTTGAATAGGCTGGTAGGTGAGGCGGCGGAAATGGCCCGGCTCGACGCCGGCGAGGTTGAGTTGAAAATCGAGTCGCAACCGATCGATCACGTGATCACGGCAGCCCTGGAGCAGTGCAGAGGTTCGCTCGGGAGTCGGGTCGTCCGAGTGGAGGTTGCGGCAGGGCTTCCGCGCGCGCGAGTGGATGTTGCGCGCGCACGGGAGGTTCTGGTCCATTTGATCGAGAATGCCAATCAGTATTCGCCGCCCGACCAGCCCATAACGATTACAGCCGAGGCGGCGGGGAATTTCGTTGTCACCAGCGTGGCTGATCGCGGCAGCGGTATCGACGATCCGGAACAGAACCTGATTTTCGAAAAATTTTATCGCGGCAAGGATCAGCGATACAGTGTCGAAGGAACCGGCATGGGTTTGCCCATTGCCAAGGCCATCGTGGAAGCGCACGGCGGGTCGATCAGCCTCACGAGCCAGCGCGGGCGAGGCTCGGTATTTTCATTTACGCTGCCGGCCGATTACGGCCGTCAATCGCAGTCGCCGCTTCAGGGTCTCTCGAAGGTCCATTCAAGCCAATGAATTCGGCAAGCATCTTGATCGTTGATGACGAGCCCCAAATCCGGCGGGTGCTGCGCGCCACTTTGAGCTCACAAGGTTATACCGTCGCCGAGGCGCGCAGCGGCGACGAAGCGCTCGAGCAAATCCGCGGCCAACGGCCGGACTTGATCCTGCTCGATGTGAATATGAGCAGCCGCTCCGGATTCGAAGTATGCCGCGAAATCCGCGGATCGAGCGATATTCCCATCATCATGCTTACGGTGCGCAACAGCGAGCGCGACAAAGTGCAAGCTCTCGACGCCGGTGCGGACGACTATGTGGTGAAACCGTTCGGATCGGAGGAGCTGATGGCGCGCATCCGCGCAGCGTTGCGGCGCACCGCTCCGGTGGAGTCGCTGCCTCCATTTGTTTCCAACGATCTGAAGGTGGATTTCGAGAAGCGCTCCGTTTTGGTGAAGGGCCAGCCGGTGCGGCTAACGCCCAAGGAATTTGAGCTGCTGCACCACCTGGTGACCAATCGAGGAAAGGCGCAAGCTCACCGGCGCATCTTGCAAGCCGTGTGGGGTCCCGATTATGGAGAAGAAACGGAGTATCTTCGGGTGTTCATCAACCAATTGAGAAAGAAGATCGAGCCGGACCCGCGGCATCCGCGCTACATTCACACCGAGCCTTGGATCGGCTACCGGTTTGACCCGCCCGAAGAAAAGCCGCGCGGCAGTTCGTAAGCGGTCTTGCAACGTAAATCGGGAGATTCTTTCTGGAACTCTGAAGGTTGGGAGGAAATCCGCCGATGGCCACACCAATCAAGCCCCCTTTTACACTGGATTCCGCCAAAGCCAAAGTGCAAGTGGCTCAGGACGCCTGGAACTCGCGCGATCCAGAACGCGTGGCCCTCGCGTATACGGAAGATTCGGACTGGCGGAATCGGGATGAGTTCTTCCGTGGTCGTGAGGCCATCAAGGCTTTCCTGCGACGTAAATGGGCCAAAGAAGTGGATTACCGGCTGCGGAAGGAGCTGTGGTGCTGGACGGAGAACCGCATCGCCGTCACTTTCCAGTACGAATGGCACAATCCCAGCGGGCATTGGTTTCGGTCATATGGAAACGAGCTTTGGGAGTTCGACGACGAAGGCCTGATGCGCCGCCGCATCGCCAGCATCAACAACGTGGCGATAGCCGAGACCGAACGGCAGATTCGCTGAACTTCGGGACGGCGGATCAAAAGCTTTGGAAATTCTGCCAGAGCCACATCCCCGCAACGATCGCGAGCAGCACGCCTGAGAGAATGCCCAGGACCACGCTCGCGAGGCTGAGTTTTTCAATTCGGGATACGATGGCGCGCTGCTCGTCGGCAAGGGTCTGCTCACCGGCGCCAAGGGCGATGTGTTCTTCTTCGTGAATATTGAGAGTGCCGCGATAGATCATCGTGCAGATCAGCACCGCCGTGACGGCTCCCCAGGCAATGAAGAGCAGGTGAAACGTGTCCATAGCGACCTCCTGACACAAGAACCGACCCGGTCTTCAGCCAGCGGGATCGAGGTGGCGTTTTTCCCGCAACGGTTGCCAACGGAGCTTAGACCCCTACGGCTGAAGTTCCCTGGGCTTGCACCGTTTGCGTGATTCAAAGCTACGACCGTCCGCGGGGAATTGCAATAAGTTTGCGGGAGAGGGCCGAGGCGTTTGCCTAGCAGGGCGCAGCGTGGAACGGATCGGGGGATTCAGGCGGGGATGCGGGGGACAGAGGCCAGCAGTGCTTTGGTGTAATCGTTTTGTGGCGCTTCGAGAACTTGATCCGCCGCGCTCATTTCGACAAACCGTCCGCTCTGCATAACGGCGATTCGGGTGGCAAGCTGGGCGACTACGGGCAAGCTGTGAGAAATCAGGATAAGCGTGAGAGAAAATTCGCGGCGCAGCCGGTCAAGCAGCTCCAGAATCTGCGCGCCCACTGAAACGTCCAGGGCGGAAACAGGCTCGTCCGCGATCACCAGTTCGGGACGGAGAATCAAGGCGCGGGCGATTCCGATGCGCTGGCGCTGGCCTCCGGAAAACTCGTGGGGATAACGCGCCAGCGAGTCTTCGCCGATTCCGACTTCTTCGAGGATTTGAATCACCCGGCGGCTACGCTCGCCAGCGGAAAGGCCGGGCTCATGAATCGCCAGAGGCTCGCCAACAATGGCGACCACGCGCATGCGCGGATTAAGCGAGGCGGCGGGGTCTTGAAAAATCATTTGGATGCGGCGCCGCAGCATGCGGAGTTGCGAGCCTCGAGCGCCCAGCCAGTCCACGCCGCGAAATTGCATGTAGCCCGAATCCGGCTCGACGAGGCGCAAGAGCATTCGCGCCAGCGTCGTCTTGCCGCAGCCTGATTCGCCGACAATTCCCAGGGTTTCGCCGCGCGAGAGGGCGAACGTCACGCCGTCCACGGCGAGGCGGCGCTGGGCAACATCTTCGGCGATGTCGACAGCCGGATTGAACGCGCCAACCGAGAGGCGAAACGATTTTCGCAAGTTGCGAACTTCCAGAATTTGCTGAGGTGCATTCGCTCGATCAGTGAGCAAGGATGCACCGTGCGTAATGATTTATAGAAGCGTCGCCAACGGGAACCAACTCGGGCATTGCCGTGTCGCAGTCGGGAGTACGACTCGGGCAGCGCGGCGCGAACGCGCAGCCGGGGGGAAGTGCGTCGAGCGAAGGCACGGTTCCGGGAATGGAGGAGAGTTTCCGGCGCATAAGCGTCGGCGCGGCGCGCAGCAGCGCCTCGGTGTACGGATGCCGAGGATTGCGCAGGACGTCGAGAGCAGGGCCGTGCTCGACGATACGTCCCGCGTACATTACCGCGATGCGGTCGGCGATCCGAGCGACCACGCCAAGGTCGTGCGTGATGAAGAGCAGCGAAAGGGTCAGCTCGCGACGGAGCGCTTCGAGGAGCTCTAGAATCTGCTTCTGCACCGTAACGTCGAGCGCTGTGGTCGGTTCATCCGCGATGAGCAGCCGCGGGCCGGCGGCCAGCGCCATTGCGATCATCGCGCGCTGCCTGAGACCGCCGGAAAGCTGATGCGGATATTGGCGTGCACGCATAGCCGGCTCCGGAATCGCAGCTCGCTCCATCGCGCGAAGTGCACGGCCGCGAGTTTCGGCAGCGCCGAGTCGAGGTTCATGAACGCGAATAGCTTCCTCGATCTGTGAACCGACGCGAATCACGGGATTGAGCGCCGTCATCGGCTCTTGAAAAATCATGGCGATTTCGCGCCCGCGTAACTGGCACATCTCCTCCGGGGCAGCAGCAAGGAGGTTTCGGTCGCCGTTTGCGGCCGCGGTATTACCATTGCGCAACGTCGCGTGCAGCCATGCCTCGCCGCTGCGGCGCGCTCCTGGCGGCTCGAGACCCATCAGCGCCAAGGCCAGCACCGTCTTGCCCGAACCGGATTCGCCGACGATGCCGAGCGTTTCGCCTTCGTCGAGCACGAACGAGACATCGTTCACCGGGGCGATCCAGCCCGTTCGAGTAGGCAATTCAACCGTCAGGCCGCGTACATTGAGGCTTGTGGCCATGCGCACATCATATGTCTGGCCGACCCGAGGACAGGCAGAATTTTCCATTGCGAAATTTCCCGCGACGCTTGCGGAGAGCGCCCGAAATATATTAGGTTCCGCAGAGTGCCAATCTTGCGGAGAGTCAAAGCATGAAAAAGCCGAGAGAAACGAAGCGGTCGAGCGATGAAGCGGTGAAGGCGAAGACAGGAAGAATTTGGGCCGAGTGGTTCAAAATTCTCGACAAGACCGGCGCGAAGAAATGGACGCACAAGGAAATCTCAGCGTTTCTCCACGAGAAGCAGAATGTGTCTCCGTGGTGGGCGCAGATGGTTGCGGTCGGTTACGAGCACGCGCGAGGAATTCGGGAGAAATTCCAGAAATGTGACGGCGAGTTCAGCGCGTCTGGGAGCCGCACTCTGGCGGTGCCGCTCGCCAAGGCCTATGCGGCGTGGACGGACGAAAAAATGCGGCAACGGTGGCTGCCTGGAATGAAGATCGAGATCACCGCTGCAACGCCGGGGAAGTACGTTCGCGCAAAGTGGAACGGAAGCACGCGATTGAGCGTGGGTTTCTACGGTAAGGGCGCCGAGAAAACTCAGGTCGCCGTGGACCACGAGAAGCTCGCGAATTCCAAGGAATGCGCAAAAATGAAATCGTATTGGTTCGATGCGCTGAATCGACTGCAAGAAATTCTCGAGGCTCAATCCCCATAGCAGAGACGCGTTCTTCCCGCATCTGCATCAAGAAAACGTCTAGTAATCGTTGGCGGAGCTTTCGAGGAAGGCGCGGAGCTTGCGCGAGCGCGACGGGTGGCGCAGTTTACGCAAGGCCTTGGCCTCGATCTGGCGGATACGTTCGCGAGTGACGGCAAAGGACTGGCCGACTTCTTCGAGGGTGTGCTCGCTGCCGTCGTCCAGGCCGAAGCGCATCTTGATGACCTTTTCCTCGCGAGGCGTGAGAGTCTTCAGCACCGAGGAGGTTTGTTCCTTGAGGCTGAGATTGATCACCGCGTCGGAGGGCGAGACCACGGCTTTGTCTTCGATGAAATCGCCGAGATGTGAATCTTCCTCTTCGCCGATCGGAGTTTCGAGCGAGATCGGCTCCTGCGCGATCTTCAAAATCTTGCGGACTTTCGCGACGGGAATATCCATCCGCTTGGCGATTTCTTCCGAGGTGGGTTCGCGGCCAAGTTCCTGGACGAGCTGACGCTGCGTGCGCACGAGCTTATTGATGGTTTCAATCATGTGCACGGGAATGCGGATAGTGCGAGCTTGGTCCGCAATGGCGCGGGTGATGGCCTGGCGAATCCACCACGTGGCGTAGGTGGAGAATTTATAGCCGCGGCGCCATTCGAATTTGTCGACGGCCTTCATGAGGCCGATGTTGCCTTCCTGAATCAGGTCAAGAAACTGCAAGCCGCGGTTGGTATATTTTTTGGCAATGGAGACGACGAGGCGGAGGTTGGCTTCGATCAGTTCCTTCTTGGCTTGCTCCGCTTCGGCTTCACCCCGAAGAATCACCTGAAGGGCGCGCTTGAGCTCCGAAGGATTGACCTCGCTGGCGACTTCAATCTCGCCCAGTTCCTGGCGGCGGGCCCTGAGATCCTTGCGAGCTTCGGCCTGGACATCGGCTTTCGAGGCATCGACACGGCGTTCGAGCTTGGCAATCTCGCGCTCGAGGAAGTGGACACGCTCGACGGTCTGGTGAATCTTGTCGATCAGGCGCTTTTTTTCGAATGGATGAAAATCGATCTCGCGAACGAGATTCGACATTTCGACGCGCGTTCGCGACACGGCGTAGCGGGCGTGCAGGTAGGGGCGCTTCTTCGATCGGGGGACGCGCTCGAGCCTGGCGGCGAGCTTCATGGCCTGCAGATAGAGCTTGGCAATCTTATCGATCTGCTTCAGAGTCTCCCTGGTTTTAGCCTCGATCTTTTCCTCGGTAAGCTCTTCGTCGTCGAATTGAACGATTTCCTTGATCGAGCGGGCGCCGTTGCGCAAATCTTCGCCTACCTGTAGAAGTTCCTTGAGGATCAGCGGAGCCCGCGTGATGGTCTTCAGGACGAGCAATTGGCCGCGCTCGATGCGCTTGGCAATTGCAACTTCACCTTCGCGGGTAAGCAGGGGCACGGTGCCCATCTCGCGGAGATACATGCGGACGGGATCGTTGGTTTTTTCGAGCGTGCCGGGAGTGAGATCGAGGTCGCCATCTTCCGATGCGGCTTCGTCCTTCACCACGACGATTTCGGCGGAGTCGGATGCGTCGGCAGCAGCCAGCGCAGCCTTGGCGCTGGAAAGGTCCTCGTACACATCGATCCCGTAGCGCTCAAAGGTCGAGAGCAGATCGTCAATTTCCTCCGAGGAATGCACCTCGGCCGGCAGGATATCGTTCACCTCATCGTAGAGCAGGTAGCCCCGCTCCTTGCCCATGGCGATGAGTTGTCGAACCTGGTCGTATTTCTCTTCAAGAGCCAACGTCACGCTTCATTCCCCTTAATAGAGCCAATCGGCGCGCCCATAGGAATGCCTGAATGCAAAGAGGCGGAGTAGACACCCCCGCGCTCTCCTGGATTAGATACGTAGGAACGGATGGTGAGACAGCCCCCTGAGCCAACCCCAAGTATTTTACAGTTCGCGCCCAACTCGCCCCGCACCTTACAGATACACTACCATAAGATGCTGCGCGAGCCTCGATCGTTTCGTCCAAAACCTATGAATAATACATCGGCATCCATTGGGCGTCAATCGAGGACATAAATCCTTTAGTCACCACGGCTTGGAAAAGAGCCGAACCTATCGAGCGGCGGCGTCTTTTTTTTGCCCCTAAGGGGTATGGCACGCTCTGATTCCCTGTTTCTCGAAATAACGCTGATGGTACTCCTCGGCTCGGTAGAAAGTGGATGCTGGAACGATCTGGGTGACGATCGGGCTCTTGAAAGTGTGGCTTGCTTCTAAGGCGGCCGCGGCCTCGCGAGCCTCGGTCTCCTGGCCGGCATCGTGGAAGAAAATCGCGGAACGGTATTGCGTGCCGAAATCGGGGCCCTGACGGTTGAGCGTGGTCGGATTGTGATTCTGGAAGAACGCGGCCAGCAACTCGCGATAGGAAACCTGCTGGGGATCGAATTCCACCTCGACAGCCTCGGCGTGGCCGGTTCTCCCCGTGCATACGTCCTTGTAGGACGGATCCTTCGTAGTGCCGCCGGTGTAGCCCACGGTTGCCGACGTGACGCCCTTTAGCTGGCGGAACGCGTCTTCGACACCCCAGAAACAGCCTGCCGCAAAAGTTGCCTTAGCCATGGCCGCAAACTCCCGTTTGACTTGCCTGCTCTATTCGATATTGCCACAGATTAAACCCGCGGTCTTGCCTGGTGAAACCTTGCCCGAGTGGCGATATAGATTAGACGAAGGTTCGGCGATTTGGTCGCACGCTGCTTCAGGATCCTCGAATCGAACTGATCGAAAAGTCCGCTGGCTGCGAGGTGTTGCCAGCGGATTTGCCGCCGCGCGCTTCTTCGAGAATTTTCTCGAGCATGCCTGGAATCTCGAAAACAGCGCGATTTTCGAGCGCGGCGGCATTCGCGCGATAGCGAGCCAGCGTCGTAAGCTCGATCATTTGGCCCACTGCGCGGTCGATGTTGCGAAAGTTGGGCAGCACCACGCCGACCTCTTTTTCGAGAATCCAATCCGCATTGTAGCGTTCCTGCGGCAGAGTCCAGGCGTTGCATTCCACAATCACGGGAAGGCGCATCGCCAAAGCCTCGCTCACGCTGCCGGGGCCGGGTTTGCCGATGAAGAAGTCGGCGAGTTGCATGTACCGGTTGACTTGCGTGGTGAAGCCTTCGACAAAGCGTGGGTGACGCGACTTTTGTGCGCGCAGAGCGCTGGCGAGCTTGTCGTTTTTCCCACAGACGAAAATCAATTGGACGTCGAGCCGCGATTGTTCGATGCGCTCGGCAATTTCGAGCATCACCTTGGAGCCGTGGCCGCCGAAGAGTACTAGGCCGGTGGGCAGATCGGTGCGGAGTCCGAGACGTTCGAGCTCAGCGATGCGGTCTTCGACTGGCGGCTCGTAAAAGCGCGGATGCAGGATCATGCCGGAAGCGCGAAAGATTCGAGTGTCCGGATGGCCCATCGAGCGCGCCTGAGAAACCGCGCGCTCCGAACCGCAGATGAAATACTGCGACTGGCGTTCGATCCAGAAATGGGGCGGATAGTCGGCGATGTCCGTGAGAATGGTGACGAAGGGACGCCCTGGGAACGTGTCGGAAAAACTCTCGCCGAGCGCTAGGTTGAAATGTGGGACGAAGGAAATCACCATGTCTGGGTTGGTTTCCTTCCAATACTCTTCAAACAAACGAACGGCTGCGCGATGATTCACTCGAACCACCCACTGCAACACTTTCAGCAACTGAGCGCTGCCTAATGTCCAGCCGGAGCGCAGCATCCAGTTGTAGAAGTCCTGTATCCGAATGCCGCCATACTTCTTAAGGACGTCCAGTGGATCAAGGAGTTCCTGGAGATTGACGAGGCGCACTTCCCATGGAAGGCGCTTCCGCTTAATGGCTAGTTCAAGTGCCGTGGCTGCAGCGCGATGGCCACCGCCGGCGTCAAAGAACCCGAACTCGATCAGCGCCACCTAGCGTTGCTCCATAGACGATGCATTCTGGCACTCGAAGGGCCGTGAATTACTACTGGAGTGTTAAAATGGTGGAAGGTGTGTCGAATCAGTTAAATACCTATGTTTTCAGGATGTTAGCGTGAATGTAATCTGTGGGTAATGCTGTGAATTTACTGTGGAAATCATGAAGTGCGACATGCATGTCCACTCATACTTTTCCGGCTGCTGTACCACTCCGTTTGCCCGCAGGTTTTGCCGCGAAAGCTACAGCGACCCTGAGGAGGTTTATGCGCTTCTGAGGCGCCGGGGCATGGATCTTTTTACGCTTACCGACCACGACTCGATCGAAGGCGCCGAGAAACTCCGGCAGTACCCCGACTTCTTCCTGAGCGAGGAGCTGACCTGCCGGATGCCCAGCGGCACGGAAGTCCACATTGGGGTGTACGACTTCGAAGAACGGCAGCACGCCCAGCTCCAGCGGCGGCGGAACGATCTGGTTGCGCTGCTGATGTACCTGACCGAGCGGAAAATTCTCTTTAGCATCAACCACGTGTTCTCGAGTCTCACGGGCCGACGCGAACGCGAGGACTTCGAGTGGTTTATGGAATATTTCCCGGTGATTGAATCGCATAACAGTCACATGCTCGAAAGCGCGAATGCCCACGCCGCGAGCCTTGCGAGGCAGTGGGGCAAGATTGGCATCGGCGGAAGCGATTCGCATGCCTTGGCATCAGTGGGTACGGCTTTTACAGAAGTTCCGGAAGCGCGAAATAAACAGGAATTTTTCGCTGGCCTGAAGAGCGGGGCCGGCCGGGTCGGCGGTGAATCGGGATCGTTCCCGCGGCTGACTCGCGACGTTTTTCTGATCGCATTCGAAATGATGCGCGAAAAATCGTGGACGGCGCTGCTTGCGCCACTAGCTGTGCTTGTTCCCGTGATCACCTTTTGGAACTACCGCGAGGAAGATGCTTTCGGCCGACGCTGGGCGCCCCAGGTTCTCGATCAACCACTGCGATCATCGAAGCGTGCTCGCTGGGCCGGCATTTCGCAACCTGCGTTGGAGGAGTCCCTATGACAGTAGCCCGAGCAGTCTGGCACGAGATCGAGTCAAGCGATTACAGGCTCATGCGGCGCGTCCATCGGTGGCGAGCGCCGCGATGGTTTCGCATAACAATGATTGTTGCCACACGAGGAGGCGACGGATGGCTCTGGTACGCATTCGGCCTGATTCTGCTGCTATGCGGTGGCGAACGGCGCTTCGCCGCACTCGAGGCGGGCGGTTTAAGCGCCGCGGCAGGGATTGCTCTATTCCGCGCCCTCAAGCGTACCAGCCGGCGAAAAAGGCCTTGCGAAATCGAGCCGCACTGCTGGGCGTCAATTTTACCTCCCGATAAGTACTCGTTTCCCTCTGGGCACGCCATCACGGCATTCGCCGTGGCGGTCTCGGTAGGATTCTTTTACCCATATCTCGAAATTTCGCTGCTGGCCGCCGCGTTTTTGATTGCGGCTTCACGCATCATTCTCGGAATGCATTTTCTGAGCGACGTTATAGCAGGCTCGGCGATCGGGATCGGCCTGGGCTTCGCCAGTTTCCATATTCTCGCGATCATCTGATGCGTCCGAACACAGTCTGAGGGCGTGACAGCGGCGCTTCGGGCTGAACGCGTTTACCGAGCAGGCGGCGAGGCGAGGACAGAGGTGTTTGCGTCTGGAATTTTCTTCTTGTGCAGAAGATCTACGAGAGCGCGGTATATCCGAGAGCGAACTTCGTGGCGATCGCCTGCGCGGGTGATGTAACGCAGCACCACGTTCACGGCCCCTCCCGTGGGACGGATACTCATCGAGGGAGCGGCAGAAAAGGCTCGGTTTGCGTGCGCGACGCGGCGCCATTCCGTTTCCGCTAGCTGGGCATTTGCCGCCGTTTCGTCCGCCGCGATCTTCTGGATTGCTTCGGCGGTGGCGTACGGGTCGGCATCCTCCGGAATTTGCACCTCGATTTCATCCCATAGCCATTGTCCGGCGGTTGAGAAGTTGAAATAGTGGCCTTCGATAGCGAAGCTGTTCACGAACGAGACTTTGCGCCCGGTCGGATGGCCCGCGTCGGTCCAATTGCCTGTTTCGAGGATTACCGTGTGAAGCAGCCCAACGGTTAGCACCTCTCCGCCCACTCCATTTATCTCGACCCAGTCTCCAGCTCGGATTCCATTCTTGCCCATCAGCACGAACCATCCGAAAAATCCGACGATGAAATCCTTCATCGCCACGGTGACGCCCGCGCCGGCAAGAGCCAGGACGGTGGCCAGGTTACTTGGCACTCCGAAAATCACCAGCAAGATCAGCAAAATGCCTATGCCTTGCACCAAAAAGAGTACCAGCGTCTGCGCGGTGCGAAGCTGGCGCCGCTCAACTGTAACTTCCGCGAAAAAGCGCTGTACCCCGTAGTTTGCAAGCAGGACGCACAGCGCGATCAGCACCGCGAAGAAAAACGAAACGAAGATGCCGTGTAAGAACGACTTCTCGCGCACGCTGACGAATGTGATCCAATCACCATAGACGGCGGCCAGCTGCTGCTCCGTATCAACCCGCCGGCCCAGGTCCGCCAGATTTTTCTGGTCTTCCGTAAGCTCGCGAAGCAATGAAACAGGGGAAGATTCCTGGCCGTTCACGGAAGAGGCTGTGGCGCTTGCATGCGAGGACCTCTTTGTCGATTTCTCCTGATCCAATTCTTTTTGCAGACCGTCGCGGGATTCCAGAAGCTGAGCGGCCAGCGTCTGTGCCTCTTTTTGAGCCTGAATTAGCTGCGTTCCCTTGGCATGAAGAGAATTCCAGGCGCGAAATTGAGCAACGATGTTCTTGGATTGTGTGCGCTCAATCGTCGCAACCCCGCTTGCCGCAGCGGCAGCCGCGGCGGCCGTCGCCGCGCTCTGCGCGTCCTGAGTCTTGTGCTGGTCCAGCAGTTGCTGAACCGTAGCCTGCTTGTTTCCCCCGGCGAGCACAAGGTCCTGATTGGCGGCGTCCAAATCGTCCTGATCAAGCGCAAGCTGTGACTGCGCGGTGACGAGCAGCCCTTGCAGGTCTGCCTTCACATTCTGATCGGATGTTTTCGCGAGCAGTTGCGTGAACTGCGCCACTCGGGCCTGATCGGCGGTGACGGCGGCTCCTTCCGAGCTGATCCGTTCGGTTAGCTGACGCGTTTGCGGCGTGAGCGGTACTGGGTTCCGGCCCGCATCATGGATCGCAATGGCGAACGCCAAATCCACCGAACGATCAGCGAGCCGCTCCGCATCCTGAGCGTAGTCGTGCTCCGTGCGCGTAACTGCAAGCGCCCCTACCTGCTGCGCAGTATCCAGCGGTCGCGTATCCACCAACTGGGCGTGCTGAGATTTCGCTCGAAGGGCTCGCAAGCGGTCCCGATAATTGGCCCAGTCGCGCGTGAATATCGCCGCGCATAGCAATATCCCCAGCAGCGCGAGCAACGACTGCCAAATTAGCTTTTCATAGTTCTTCATGAGTGGCGGCTGGGTTCCGTCATTCTAATACGGGGAGCGGGCGACATCCGAGAAAATCGGCTGAGACAGCGCCAGAGCTTCACAAGTCGAGCGGCAACGGGCTTTTCCCGGTAATCAGCCGTGCTGCTCGATCATACGTGATATAGAGCCAGCCCCATTGCATTAGCACCAGCAGCCGATTCTTAAACTCCACGATGTACATGAGATGCACGAAGAGCCAGATGAGCCATGCAGACAGGCCCGATAAACGTATCCAGTTCAAGTCGGCCACAGCGGCAGCGCGCCCAATTGTTGCAAGATTGCCCTTGTCCCAGTAGCGAAACGCCGGGATCTTCTTCTCTCCCCGCAGCCGCCCCACGATGGCGTTCGCCGCGTATCGTCCCTCCTGAATCGCGGGCTGCGCCACGCCGGGAAGAGGTTTCCCCGTCTGATGGCTGAAACTGGAGAGATCGCCGATCACGAAGATTTCAGGATGGCCGGGCACGGTGAGGTCGGGCTCCACGATCACGCGTCCTGCTTTGTCAAGCGTCGCGCCAGTTTCCTCGGACAAAACGCGTCCAAGAGGTGACGCCAACACGCCCGCCGCCCAAAGGACCGTGCGGGCGGGGATTGTCTCACTCGCGCCGCCTGCGCGAATGGTGACCGATTCCTTGGTAACGTCCGTGACCATCGCGCCGGTGCGAACCATGACGCCGAGCCGTTCGAGCATCCTTTTCGCGGCCGCCGAAAGCTCTGAAGGATAGGAAGGCAGCACGCGGTCCGCGCCTTCCACTAGAATGATCCGCGCTTCAGACGGACGGATATTTCGGAAATCCTGGCGCAGGGTATCGTTGGCAATTTCACCGAGGGTTCCTGCAAGTTCCGCGCCAGTGGGGCCGGCACCCGCGATTACGAAAGTCATCCACGCTTGCAGCTTCTCCGGATTCTGTTCACGCTCGGCTGCCTCAAACGCCAGCAAAATGCGCCGGCGCATATCCGTAGCGTCTTCCACGGTTTTCAGTCCCGGCGCAAATTGAGCCCATTCTTCGTGGCCGAAATACTGGTGGCTTGATCCCGCGGCAATCACCAGTGTGTCGTAATCGACCGCGCCGTCGCTCAGAATCACGCGCCGTTTTGCGACATCGATTCCGATCGCTTCACCGAGCAGCACGCGCGTGTTTTTCTGCCTCTTGAGCACGTTCCGCAGAGGCGAAGCGATATTTGCCGGCGACAACGCCCCAGTGGCTACCTGATACAGAAGCGGCTGGAACAGGTGGTAATTGCACCGGTCGATCAGGGTCACTTGCACTGGCGCCCGTTTTAGCCGCAGCGCGGCGCTCAAACCGCCGAACCCGCCGCCAACAATCGCCACACGGTGTTCACCAGACACGATTTATCGTCCTCCTGTTTTCATCCTACACCCGGATTCCGCTTACGGAATCCTTACAGCTGTTTTATGCCTCCCTGACGCCACACGGTCTACGCTGCGGTTGTTTGATCGCGTATTCGCACGAGGAATGCGGGTCGAGTTCGGGGGGATGGAAATGGCGCTTTTGGGAGTAGCCGTGATTGGCTTTGCGGTCCTATTTTTTCTAGTTGCCCTCGTTCAATTCACACGAGAGGCGATGAGGTCGAGGAAAAAGCCGAAGCACCTGATCCGCATGACGGCGGAACGCCGTATCACGAAGATATTCACTCTTCGGGAGCCGCCCGTTGCGCCGAAAGCAATTTTGGCGGGCAGGAAAAGCAATGGCGTTACGATGGTCTCGCCGGTCAACGCAACCTTCAGGCGCGGGACCGCGAAAGGATCGTCGTGATACTTGATATCGTGTTCGTGGCGTGCACGGCCGTTTTTTTCCTCATGGCGCTGGCCTATGTATGGGCCTGCGACCACCTGAACTGAGGAGCGAGCGAATGACGGGCAACGTGATCCTCCTAGGAATTTGCGTTTTGATGTGCGGATATCTGCTGTCGGCGCTGCTCTGGCCCGAGAGGTTTTGACGATGACTGCGAACGGTTGGCTGCAAATCGGACTTTTCTTCGTGGTGTTGTTGGCCGTGACGAAGCCGCTCGGTGTATTTATGGCCCGTGTTTTTTCCGGCGAGAAAACGTTTCTCGACCCGGTTCTTCGTCCCGTCGAGCGCTTGCTCTATCGGACGATAGGAATTGACGAAAAGCATGAGATGGACTGGAAGGAATACGCCGTTGCCATGCTGCTGTTCAGCGCCGTGTCAATGGTAGTGCTTTACCTGATCGAGCGCTGCCAGCGCTGGCTGCCATGGAATCCCCAACGCCTGGCTTCGGTGCCGTCTGCTCTGGCTTTTAACACGGCCGCGTCTTTTACCACCAATACAAACTGGCAGAACTACGGCGGCGAATCCACCATGAGTTATTTCACTCAAATGGCGGGGCTCGCCTACCACAATTTCGCTTCCGCCGCGGTTGGCATCGCTCTTGCCATAGCCGTGATTCGGGGCATCGCGCGCAAGGAATCCAAAACCATCGGCAACTTTTGGGTGGATGTGACGCGCTGCATGTTGTGGGTCCTGCTCCCGGCCTCCCTGGTAATCGCGCTGGTTTTTGTTTCCCAGGGCATGATTCAGAACCTAAAACCCTATGACACCGCGAAGCTTTTGAATCCCCAGACTGTGCAGACAACCGGAGCCGACGGCAAGACAACCACGCAAACTGTTACCGACCAGGTGATTGCTCAGGGACCGATTGCTTCTCAGGAAGCGATCAAGATTTTCGGAACGAATGGCGGAGGCTTCCTCAATGCCAACAGCGCCCATCCGTTCGAAAATCCGAATCCCCTCACCGATTTCATGCAGATTGTGATGATGCTCTCTCTCGGGTCAGCCCTCACGTATACGTTGGGCCGGATGACTGGTTCCCAGCGGCATGGCTGGGCCGTCTGGACTGCAATGGCATTGCTGTGCCTCGCCGGTGTCACTGTTGCATACTCGGCAGAGTCTCGCGGTAATCCGCTGCTGCACGGCGTTGACCAACACGCTGGCGCGATGCAGCCGGGCGGGAACATGGAAGGCAAGGAGGTACGATTCGGGATCGCCTCTACCGCGCTCTTCGCCACGACGACCACGGACGCGAGCTGCGGCGCAGTGAATGGCATGCATGACTCATTCACTCCGCTCGGCGGCATGGTGCCGTTGGTAAACATCATGATCGGCGAGGTCATTTTCGGCGGAGTGGGCGCCGGGATGTACGGCATCATCGTTTTCATTGTTCTCTCGGTTTTCATCGCCGGCTTGATGGTGGGCCGAACGCCGGAGTATCTCGGTAAAAAAATCGAAGCCTTTGACGTGAAGATGGCCATGGTGACGGTGCTCGTCTTCTGTTTTCTTGTTCTCGGCCTTACTGGCGTTGCGATTGTGTCTCCGTTCGGCACCTCGTCCATCAGCAACCCCGGCCCACACGGATTGTCGCAGATTCTCTACGCCTATACGTCCCAGGCTGGCAACAATGGCTCGGCCTTCGCCGGTCTGAACGGGAACACGCCTTGGTACAACGTCAGCGGCGCTTTCGACATGCTCTTCGGGCGCTTTTTCATGGTGATCCCGGTTCTGGCCATGGCCGGCAACCTTGCGCGCAAGAAGATCGTTCCCGAATCGGCCGGAACGTTTCCTGTTACAACGCCCCTTTTCACATTCCTGCTGATCTCCGTGATTTTGATTGTCAGCGCACTTACATTTTTCCCGGCTCTCAGCCTCGGCCCGATCCTCGAACACTTGCTGATGCACGCCGGAAAGGTTTTCTGAGGCAGCCATGACCACCCAATCCATCGAAGATTTCAGCTCCACATCTCCGGCAAACCTTCCGGATCCCGGCGCCGGCGTGTCCAGGGAACACAGAAAAAGGTCGCTGTGGACTGGCGGCATCGTTGGTGGCGCGGTCCGCGATTCAATTCTCAAGCTCAATCCGCGCACACTGATGAAAAACCCCGTCATGTTCGTGGTCGAAATCGGCGCGGTAATCACCACTTGGGACCTAGTGCGCGATCGCTTACAGCATTTGAGTGGGTTTGGCTTCGAGCTGCAAATTACCCTCTGGCTGTGGTTCACCGTGCTCTTCGCGAATTTTGCGGAAGCCATGGCGGAAGGCCGCGGGAAGGCGCAAGCTGACACCCTTCGCAAAGCCCGTGCCGAAACGGTGGCTCGATGCATCCGCCAGAATGGCTGCATCGAGGAGATCGCAGGGTCAAAGCTTCGCGCCGGCGACCGCGTAAGAGTTATCGCTGGCGAATTCATCCCTGGCGACGGCGAGGTTGTGCAAGGCGTCGCTTCCGTGGACGAATCGGCGATCACGGGAGAGTCCGCGCCGGTGATCCGGGAATCCGGCGGAGACCGGTCGGCGGTTACCGGTGGCACTCGCGTGCTTTCGGACGAAATCATCGTCGAGATCACGTCCAATCCTGGCGAGACTTTCCTCGATCGCATGATCAAGCTCGTTGAAGGCGCCGAACGCCAGAAAACGCCGAACGAGATCGCGCTGAATATCTTGCTCTCCGGCCTGACAATTATTTTTCTCCTGGCGGTGGTCACGTTGCAGCCCATGGCCATTTATTCCGGCGCGCCGCAATCCGTTTTTGTCCTCATCTCTCTGCTCGTTTGCCTTATTCCCACCACGATAGGCGGTTTGCTCTCGGCGATTGGCATTGCAGGCATGGACCGCGTGGTACAGCGCAATGTGCTCGCGATGTCGGGCCGTGCCGTGGAAGCTGCGGGCGACGTGGACACTCTGCTTCTCGACAAAACCGGCACGATTACGCTCGGCAATCGCCGCGCAACCGAATTCGTCCCCGCGCCCGGCGTGAAAGAATCCGAACTCGCCGACGCGGCGCAGCTTTCCTCCCTATCCGATGAAACTCCGGAGGGCCGCTCGATTGTGGTGCTAGCGAAAGAAAAGTATGGCTTGCGAGGCCGCGAGCTTTCCTCCTACGCGGCGAATTTCATCCCGTTTACGGCCGTCACGCGGATGTCCGGCGTGGATCTCGATGGGCACCAAATTCGCAAGGGGGCTTTCGACGCCATCGCGCAGCATTGCCTGAAAGCGGGCAATCGCGTGCCGCCGGAAGTGGAAGAAGCCGTCAAAACAATTTCGAATGCCGGCGGAACTCCCCTTCTCGTTGCCGAGAATTGTCGCATCCTCGGAACCATTCATTTGAAGGACATCGTCAAGGGCGGCATGCGCGAGCGGTTCGATCAATTGCGCGCCATGGGCATACGCACTGTGATGATCACCGGGGACAATCCCCTAACCGCCGCGGCCATCGCCCGCGAAGCGGGCCTCGATGATTTTCTCGCTCAAGCAAAGCCGGAAGACAAGCTCGCTCTGATCCGGGCCGAACAAGCCAAGGGCAAGCTCGTCGCCATGACGGGTGACGGTACCAACGATGCCCCGGCCCTCGCTCAAGCCGATGTCGGTCTCGCCATGAACGCAGGCACGCAGGCCGCCAAGGAAGCCGGCAACATGGTCGACCTCGATTCCAATCCAACCAAGCTGATCGAAGTCGTCGAGATCGGCAAACAACTGCTGATCACGCGCGGCGCCCTCACCACATTTTCCGTGGCCAACGACGTAGCCAAATATTTCGCAATTATTCCCGCGATGTTTGCCGGCGCTTTTCCGCAGCTCAATGTGCTCAATATCATGGGGCTAAAAACGCCCCAGTCGGCGATTTTATCCGCCGTGATCTTCAACGCGCTGATCATCATCGCGCTCGTGCCGCTGGCTCTGCGCGGAGTCCGCTACCGTCCGCTCGGCGCGTCGGCTCTGCTGCGCTGGAATCTTCTCATTTACGGTGTGGGTGGAATCATCGCGCCCTTCATCGGAATCAAGGCGATCGATCTACTCATCACGCATATCGGCTGGGCGTGAAACAGATACGGGGAGGGACCATGAAAAAGAATCTTCTGATATCGATATGGTTCACGCTGGCAACCACGTTGCTCCTCGGCATCGTGTACCCGCTCACTGTCACGGCGCTGGCCCAGGTTCTATTCCCCCGCCAAGCGAACGGAGAACTCATCAAAGTGAACGGTAAGCTCGTCGGCTCGCAACTAATCGGCCAGCCATTCACGGCGCTTGGATATTTCTATTCGCGACCCTCGGCTGCTGGTGCCGCGGGCTACGATGCTACAGCTTCTGGCGGCTCGAATCTCGGCCCGACCAGCAAAGCCCTGTCCGAGCGCGTTGCCGCCAGCGTGAAAGCGCTGCAGCCCACAAATCCCGGGCAACCGATTCCAGCTGATTTGGTCACGACCTCCGCCTCGGGGCTCGACCCAGACATTTCTCCCGCAGCTGCGGCATTTCAGATCCCGCGCGTGGCCAAGGAACGTAGCATGAGCGAACAGGAAGTGCGCGCACTCATCGCGAAACACACGAAAGGGAGGCAGTGGGGTTTCCTAGGTGAGCCTCGTGTCAATGTCCTCGACCTCAACCTGGAGCTTGACGCGCTTCATCCGATTCGCTAATCGTCCCGAATCAAGCACCTCATCCGCAGGAAGGGAGGACGCCCTCCGGCCATGAAAACGGCCCTTTCTACACACGTTACCGTAGACGACTTTTCTTTACACCAACAGGTACTTGCGCCGTTCTACCCTCTTGCGTAAGAATATTCCTTGTATCCTCGAACTGCGCCCTGTCGTCACCACGCTCCGCCATTCGTCAGCTACGGTTTCGGTGACGCGCTCGGCATTGTGCCCGGTTGCGACGTTGGCGCTGGTGCTTGCGCGTAGGCGGTCGGGGCGTAAACCTGCGATGTGTGGTTGTGTACGATTAGCCAGTTATCGTTCACTTTGTTGAATATCAAAGTGGTCTGGCCGCGCATGGAATACGGTTGGCCCTTCAGCAAGGCGTCAAACTCCCACTGATACGACGCCCAGGCTACCTCTCCATGAATGAAAACCAGCGTGTTTCTCCGGTTCAGTTGGATTCCCTGAAAAGCCTCCCACTGCTGTTGGTATATCGGCACGTAATTTTGCCAGCCGACGACCGGCGGCGCGTACTCCCCACTCACGAATGTGACGTTGTCCGAATAATATTTGTGCATCATCTCGACCTTTCCCAGTTGAAAGGCCGCCAGCATTTCTCCAATGTCGTTGTTGATTTTGTCCGATTCCGGCATGGGCATGGTCGGAAGCGCCGGCTGCGTGGACGCATCTTTGTCTGCATCCTTGGTCTTCTTCTTTTTTTGCCCGGCTTGTGCATCGAATGAAAGCGTAAAAATCAAGGCCGCCGCAGCGCACCACGCAGCCCACCGGCGGCCGTCAAATCTCCCCAACCTCTTGAACATTTTGCTTCTCCTCTGTTTCGCCTCGTGAATCGGTCGCAGCATAGCACGAAGTGAAAACCAATCCGCAAGGGGAAGCCGGGCGATGTGTCGCAACAGCGCACAGGTCACTTGCTCGATTTTGTGCCGATTAGAATGGGTCGAGGAGACCTGCTCGGAGTGAATTGCGCGAAATTCTAACCGCAGAGTCATGTGACGCAAATCAAGCGCCTCGCTATAATAAGATGCTCATGCCAGGATTCCTCAGCAACCTGCTGCAGATACTTCGAGAGCGGCGCGGCTCGGATATGCTGTTTCTGTGCCGCCATCTCCTTTCGGAGCGAGGCGAAGCGTCGCAGACCGTCCTCGCCGAAAGAATTATCAAAGCCTACATGGAAATGAGCTCTGCGGACCGCCTCAAGTTTTTCGAGATGCTGTGCCGGGACTTCGGCCCGGATCCCGCCGCCATCAGCCGCGCGGCTGCCGAATACGAAAAGAACCCGAGTGCGGAGACCCTCGCGCCTCTCTTCTCGGCTGTTGAGCCCCCGCGCCAGGAGCTCGTTCGCCGGATCAACACGGCTTCGCATGGTACCGAAACGCTGGTCACCATGCGGGGGCATCTGCTTGAGCTGGCCGGCTCCAAAGGCGCGAACTTCGCCGCACTCGATGCTGATTTGAGGCATCTTTTCAAATCGTGGTTTAACCGCGGTTTCCTGCGCCTCGAGCGCATCAGTTGGCAAACCTCTGCACATGTGCTGGAAAAGCTTATTCAGTATGAAGCCGTCCACGAAATCAATGGCTGGCCCGACCTGCGCCGCCGTCTCCAAGCGGACCGCCGCTGCTTCGCCTTCTTTCATCCGGCTCTCGACGAGGAACCGATCATCTTCATCGAAATCGCGCTATCGAACCAGATGGCAGGAGAACTGGAACCACTGCTTGACATACAGGCCCCGGTGCTCCCTGCGGAAAAAGCGAATACCGCCATCTTTTATTCCATCAACAACTGCCTGGCGGGCCTGCGAGCCATTCCCTTCGGCAATTTCCTGATCAAACAAGTTGTAGTGGAGCTTGCCGCTGAGTTGCCCGACGTTAAGAACTACGCCACGCTCTCGCCCCTGCCGCGCTTTGCGCGTGCACTGAAGGACGATCGGAATGCCGACGGTTTCACGCGCGAGCGTCTGTCGCGCCTCTTGGCCGATTATTCCCAGGATCTGACTTCCGCAACCCGCGAGCGCGATCCTGTCGAGGCCTTCCACGATTTGCTGCAAAAGCCTCTCGAGAACCGTGAGGTTCTGGCTGCCCCGCTTGAGCGACTGGCTCTTGCCTATCTCACGGAAGCCCGTGACGGTGGAAGGCTGTATGACCCCGTTGCCTCATTTCACCTTGCGAATGGCGCTCGTCTGGAACGAATTAACGCGTTTGGCAACTTGCGACCCTACGGTTTGGAAGCTTCCTTTGGGGTTACCGTCAATTACCGGTATTTGCCTGACGAAGTTGAGGAAAACCACGAGCAATTCGTTCGCAATGGGCAAATTCGTCTCGGCGGCGGCTTGGCTCGCGATTTCAGAGAGGTCTCCGCAGCGTGGCAAAGTCCGCACCGGGGCAAACGCAACTGAAGCTTGCCGCAGTCATCGCACTCAAGCCCAAACCTACCGCCGCGATGTCGAGTGGCGTGTTTGGCTCAGCAAGTTGACGAACAACCGGTAAGCCCCGGGCACACCGTCCGGCAACTCGCGGAAAAATGACAATCCCGTGTAAATGTACACGCCCTTCCCGTAGCGCGCGTACACCAGACCGCCAGTTGCTTCCTTTTCACCATGGTCGGTCAATCCCAGTATCGGCTGATAATGCGAATCCCATGTTCCCCAGAAATAGAGACCGCGCTCCTGCTCCCAGCCTTTGAAGTCGTCAAGCGTGATTTTATTCGGCGTATTCAGCAGCCGGTTATCGGGAGCCAAGAATCGCACGGGCGAATCCGGATCGGTCACCCTTGCCGCCTGGGCCGCCATTTTCGCCGGATACGGCGCCGGCAAAATTCGGTTCCAGGCGAAGTCGCGCTCGTACAGCACCAGCAGCGTGCCTCCATTCTTCACGTAATCGAGCAGGCGCGGATTCGATCGCGCCACATCCGGACGCAGCTCGTACGACCGAATGCCCACCACGATGGCGTCGTATCGGCTCAAATCGCCGAAGGCGAGCGCCACTTCATCCAGCATATCCACCTGGATTCCCACTTGGCGCAACGTCTCCGGTATCACGTCGTTGTCCACCGCGATGTACCCAATCCGTAATTCAGTCGGCACTGCGAGATTAAGTACGTGGACCGTCGCGTCGTCCGGCTGGCTCCAATCGCGCGTGGGAAGCGTCGGAAGAGCTTCAAGCGACGTGCGGAAAGTTTGCCCTCCGATTCGCCCGTAGGGATGCAGCGGGTAGGCGCCGGGTGCGACCTTCGCTGGCGGCGTCACCACGTAGCGGATGAGCTGATCTCCAGCATCGGGAAAATCGAGTGGCGAAATCGGCGCGACGCTCCATCCCGGCGGCGCGTCGATTCCCACCTGCACCGTTGCCTTCGTGGTGCCGTGATAGCGCACTCGCGCCAGTAGCGCGAAGGGCGCCGTTGCCCGCTTCACCGGAATCATCACTTGCGATGGCTCCGCCGTCAGCGTCACCCCCGGAACCAGTTCGAGCGGATAAGTGTCGATTTCCGTCGTCTTGGCTTCCGCTGATTCCACTGGATTCTCGATGGCGAATTCATATCCTTCCACGTTCACTCGCACCGCGAGCTTCACCAGCGGCGGCGGAAATGGCAGCACCGGATCCGCGGGCGAGCTTGGCGGCTTTGCATCGGCGGGAATGGAAACATTGAAGCGGTAAGAGTTCGCGCCGTGCTGCGCTTCGTCAAGCGTCGCCGTCCAACCCTCGGGCAGAAGCAGGCTCGATTTGTCCACTGTCCATTTCACCGGCACAGCGGGCTTGTCCAGAAAATTGACGTTCACCGAAAAGCCTTCGCCGGCCACAAGTTCGTGGCGGCTCGCCTGAATGTCCACCGGAAGGGCAACATCGTCGGCCAACGCCGTGTTGATTTTGTCGCGCAGCTGATCGAGTTCCCACATCGCCGGGAAATGCTCTCGGCTCGTCGCACTCGAGATTTGCTCGCGCAACGTCGCAATTTCTTTTCCCGCTTCCGCCAACGATTTCGCTGCCGCCTCGCGGTTCGCTTCCAGCGCCAGTTTCGCGGCGGACTCGAGATCCTTGTCCGCAGCTTCGAGCAACGGAGCCATTGCCGACTGCATATCGGGAAACTGTTCCCCAATCGATGTCAGCGGCTCGGCCAAAAGCTTCACGTCGAATCCGCCGCCTCCTTGCTGGCCGTGTTCTTGAATGAGCGCGGGCGGCCGGCGGAAGAACGGGTTGTTCGAAAACGACGGCGTGCCCTGCGAACGGTGCTGCGCATGCCCTTCCATCCCCATTTCCACATAGCTTTTGCCCCATATTGGCGAAACATCGTTTACCGGCGATTGCACTGCGCCAGGCGTAGGAGCCGGCGCAGCCGGGCCAAAGCCGAAACTCGCGGGACGCAACTCAAGCTTCACCTTCCACGCTCGCACCGCGCCGCCGATCTGCTCGGGAAATTTAGTTGGATCGGCCGCGTCGGCAATGGCCTCTGGCGTCAGAAGTCCGCTCGCCTGATGTTGTCCATGCCCAAAATGAACGCCGCCCCATCCATTGATCACCACTTCCGGCCGGTACATTCGAATCACGCGCACCATGTCTTCCAGTGGTATTTCGTCTCCCCAGATCTTCATGGTTCGCTCGGGACTCTTCGAGAAGCCCGTATCCACGGCGCGCGTAAAAAATTGATGCACTCCGTAGTGCTCATCCGCCGCCAGAAGTTCTGTGGTGCGGATCACGCCCATCGGACCGTCTTGTTCCGGCCCGATCGCGTTCTGGCCGCCCTGTCCGCGAGTAATCGTCAAGATCGCCACATCCGCGTACAATCCCCGCGAAAGATATGCCAGCAGGCCTGCCGTTTCATCGTCCGGATGCGCGGTAACGTAAAGAATGCGTGTGGGGACGCGCGCCTTCTCGATCGCCTGCACCACTTCCGGCAGCGATTGCGCGGCAACGGGCATGGCGCCCGCTAGCCACGCCGTCGTCGCCGAAATCGCGGCCGCTGTTATCACACTCCACCGAATCTTACGTCCGTTCATCTGGCGATCTCCTGAAAAGGCCATTGCCGCTGCCATTTTGCGCGTCCTAAATATACAAGAATTCCCGCCGTTGCCGCGGCCAGTGATGCCAACATCGGTCTTTTGCCGGTGGCAATAAAGATTCCCGCCCAGCCGGCGATCGCTGCGAACACGGGCACGGGATACAGCCACATGCGAAAAGGCAATCGCTCGCTTCCCCATCGCCGGTGCAGCAAAATAAGTCCCACGCCTTGAGCGATGAATTGGATGATGCACCGCATCGCCAGGATGGCGCGAATCGAGTCCCTTAGTTTCAGCGACAGGCAAAAAATAATCGCCGCGGCTCCCAGCGCCATCAGCGAAACGTGCGGAAAATGTTTCTTCGGATGCACGCGCGCGAAAATCGAAAGAAAATTGCCGTCCAGCGCCGCGGCGTAGGGCACGCGCGAATAGCCCAGCATGGCCGCGAACACAGACCCAAGAGCGGTCAGCATGATCAGTCCCGTCGCAAGCTCTGCCCACTGGCCTCCGTACACGCGCTCGATAAACGTGCTGGCGATGAACGTGGATCCCCGAGCCTCTCGCCACGGGATCACGCTCAAAATGCTGGTTTGCATCGCCAGATAAAGCACGGTGATCCCCAGAATCGAAATAAAAATCGCGCGGGGGATGTTTCGCTGCGGGTCTTTCATCTCGCCGCCCAAATTGCACACATTGTAGTAGCCGAGATAGCTGTAAACCGTCTGCACCATGCCGTGGCCGAGCGCAGCGAAAAGCAGCCACGAGAGATTCCGTTCTCCGCCCGACGAATCGAATACGCGATGCGCGTCAAAATGCCTCGCCCCACCCCATACGATCCAAAGAATCGTCCCCACCACAATCACGCTGAATACCACCGAGATTCGCCCGATCTCCGTGATCCGGCGGTACAACAGAAACACCACCAACAGCACGATCGCTCCGGCAACCACGTTGTCGCCATGCGTCCCAAGGAATCCTAAAATCGCCGAAAGCCGAAAAGATTTTTCCGATAAGTAGCGCGAATAGGTCGCAAAGCCGAGCGCGCCGGAGGCAATACTCAGCGGCCCTTGAAATAGCGTCTGCCAGATATACAAAAACGAGAGCAGCCGCCCCCATCGCTCTGCCCCGTACGCCTCGCGCAGATAGACGTAACTTCCCCCGGCCTCCGGCATCGCCGCGCCGAGTTCCGCCCAGATGCAGCCGTCAAAAAGCGCCAAAACTGCGCCAGCGGTCCACGCCAGCAGACTTCCCGGCCCTCCCATTGCCTGAATCACAAACGGAATCACCACGAACGGTCCAATCCCCACCATGAACGTCATGTTGAGTGACGTCGCCTCGATCAGGCCCAGCCCCCGTTCCAGTTTTTCCGCTTCTTGCATTCCATTTACCTTCGCGAAACGCCCGCAGAGCATAGCAAGAAAGCCGCCGCCATCCCGCGAAAACTGCGGCCGACTGCGCTACCATAGCGCCTGGCCGTTTGAGGACGCAGACTCGCGATGCTGTCGCCCCAGCTTCGAACCGGAATCGGCATCGCCTTCACCGCCGTTACCGTTGCTACCCTCGTAATCGGCTTCTTTCGGCAACGTCGCCGCTTTAGCTTCCCTGCATACGGATGGCTCGGGATCGTCGCGCTCGCGGGCGCAGAGTGGATGCTGTTTCACGGCGTTGAGCCCGTGCCCACTTTTTTCACGCCCATCGCCTGGAGCGCCTACCTCCTGATCGTCGATGCCGCGGTCCTCGCGCTCACCGGCCGCTCGCGCTTGAACGACGCGCCCACCATCTTTCTGCGATTGGCCCTGCTCTCAATTCCGCTCTGGCTCATTTTCGAAGCCTATAATTTGCGCCTCCGGAATTGGACGTACGTGGGCGTGCCCCACGAATGGGCCGCCGCGCTCCTCGGCTACGGCTGGTCGTTCGCCACCATCCTTCCCGCCATTTTCGAGACCTCCGATCTGGTGCAGGCGCTCTTGCCCCCGATTCCGATTCAGCCCTGGACGATCTCTCCTAAAGCTGAAAACGCGCTGATGTTTTCCGGCGCCGCCTGCCTGATTCTGCCGCTCGTGATTCCGCAGCGAATCGCCGCCTATCTCTTCGTGCTGGTGTGGCTCGGATTTGTATTCTTGCTCGATCCGTTGAACCGGCGGCTCGCGCTGCCGTCGTTCCTGGGCGACCTTTCTGAGGGTTTCTCGCGCCGCCTCTATGGTTTTCTTTTTTCCGGATGGATCTGCGGCTGGTTGTGGGAATTCTGGAACAACTGGGCGGGTGCCAAATGGCATTACACCTTCCCGATGTTTCAGCGCCAAAAAATATTTGAGATGCCCGCGCCCGGATTCTTGGGGTTTCTGCCATTCGCGCTGGAGTGTTTTGCGATGTACGTCACCGCCGCGTGGCTGGCCGGCTGGCTGAAAAGAGTGAAATGAAGTTCCGACGCACGTCTTCTGTCAATTTGACCGTATCGGAAGGCCAGCCTAAAATCTATTCTAGGTACGCAAAGGCTGGCGCTCATGAACGACAAGATGTTGCGTGAATATCTGGGCCGTGCCCTCACTTGGCACGAGGCCCACGTGGAGTGGAAGAAAGCCCTGAGCGGCATTCCCACGAAGCAACAGGGCACGCGGCCGCCCGGCGCGGACCACTCGCCTTGGGAATTGCTCGAGCACATGCGGATCGCGACTTGGGACGTGCTGGAATTTTCGCGCGATGCCAAGAAACACAAGTCGCCGGATTGGCCCGCTGGCTATTGGCCGCAAACGCCGGTGCCTCCCAAACCTGATGCCTGGAATCACAGCGTGCACTCGCTCGAGCGGGATTTGGAAGCAATGGCCAAGCTGGTCGCCGATCCTAAAACTGATCTGCTCGCGCCCATTCCAGGCGCATCGGGCCAAACCGTCCTGCGTGAGGTCCTGCTGCTCGCCGACCACAATTCCTATCACCTCGGCCAATTAGTATTGGTCCGCAGGCTCCTCGGTTGCTGGCCGGAAACGTGAACTTCACTTCCCATCGCCGGTTTGGAATCCGGCACCTTATGATTAGAATCGAATAAATAACGGCCAAGGGGCGCTAACTGCATGACTCGGGAACAAGCTGTCGCGGAATCGCGAATATCGGCGGACCAGCAGGAGCGAATTTGGGACTCCTTCCGCCGCTGGGGATACCTTCAGGCGGACCTCGATCCCATGGGCGATTTGCAGCCTGTCCCCATGCCCGAACTGGACGTCGCCGGCGCCGAAGCAGAGGCGGCCCGCCGCATCTATTGCGGCACGATTGGCGCGCAGTTCATGCACATTCCCGACCGTGAACGCCGCCTGTGGGTCCAGCAGCGCATGGAATCGGAGTCGCCGGAACCCGATCGCGCCCGCATTCTCGATCTGCTCACCCGCGCGGAAATCTTCGAACAGGTTCTGCAGACGCGCTATCTCGGCACCAAGCGTTACTCGCTCGAAGGCGAAGTCGCGCTGCTGCCCTTGCTCGATTCGATCTTGAACGCTGCCGCCGAGCAAGGCGCTCAGCGGGCCATGCTGGCCATGAGCCATCGGGGACGCCTCAACGTAATGACCCATATCGTCGGGCGCGCGGCTGCGGAAATTTTCGCGCGCTTCGAAGATGTCGACCCCCGCAGCACTTTGGGCAGCGGCGACGTCAAGTATCACATCGGTGCTACCGGCGATTTTCATGCTGCCAACGGGCAGTCCGTCGGCATTCATCTCGTTTCCAACCCCAGCCACCTCGAAGCCGCCGATCCCGTGGTCATCGGCCGCACGCGCGCCAAACAAACGCGCCGCGGTGAGAACGGCCGGCAACAAGTAGTCGCCATCACCATGCATGGCGACGCCGCATTTGCGGGGCAAGGCATTTGCGCCGAGACGCTGAACATGTCCGGCGTTCCCGGATTTACGGTGGGCGGTTCCGTGAGCATCATCGTGAATAATTTGATTGGTTTCACCACCATTCCGCGCGACATCGGCTCTTCGCGCTTCTCCTCCGATCTTGCGAAGCGCCTGCCCGTGCCGATTTTCCATGTGAATGCCGAAGATCCGGATGCGGTGGTGCGCGTGGGTAAAATCGCGCTCGATTATCGCTACGCCTTCGGCACGCCCGTCGTGGTGGACTTGATCGGCTATCGCCGCCACGGCCATAGCGAAGTGGACGATCCCACCATCACCCAGCCGCTGCGGTACCGCAAAATCGAAGCGCATCCGCCGCTATGGAAAATCTATGCGGAAAAAATCGGCGCCGATCCGGAACCAGCCGTCAAACGCATCCGCGAAGAACTCGACGCGGCGCAAAAGGAAGCCCAGGAGATCGAAAAACGTCCTCCCATGCGCCGCTTGCCGCGCTATTGGACTGGATTCGTCGGCGGCCGCTACGATGCCTCCCTCGAAGTGGATACCGCGGCTCCCGAGGAAACCATCGCCGCCATTGGCGATTCACTCGTCAATTACCCCGCCGGTTTTCACGTCCATCCGAAAGTAAAAAAGCTGCTCGAACAGCGCGTCGAAATGGCCCACGGCCAACGCGCCATCGACTTTGGAATGGCCGAGGCTCTGGCATTTGGCTCTCTGCTTCTGCAAGGTGTGCCGGTCCGCCTCTCCGGGCAGGATAGCCGCCGCGGCACCTTCAACCAACGCCATGCCGCATTGATCGACACCGAAACTGAAGAAGAATTCGTCCCGCTTGAACACATGGCGCCCGATCAAGGCTGGTTCGAAATCTACAATTCGCCGCTTTCCGAAGCCGCCATCCTCGGCTTCGAGTACGGCTTCAGCCGCGATTTTCCCGAGGCGTTAGTACTCTGGGAAGCGCAGTTCGGTGACTTCGCCAACGGCGCGCAGATCATCATCGATCAGTTCATCGCCGCGAGCGAAGATAAATGGGGTCTTTTGTCCGGAGTCGTGATGCTTCTTCCCCACGGATACGAAGGCCAGGGCCCCGAGCATTCCAGCGCGCGCATCGAAAGATTTCTCCAGCTCGCCGCGCGCGACAACATGCAGATTTGCCAGCCCTCCAATGCTGCGCAGTATTTTCACCTCCTTCGCCGTCAGGCGCTGCGTGCGTGGCGCAAGCCGCTGGTCGCATTCACGCCCAAGAGCATGTTGCGCAATCCTGCGGCATCGTCACCGCTCGCTAATTTCTCTTCGGGGCGCTTCCAGACCGTGATTCCCGACCGCGGCGACGGCTCCGCCTCGCGCGTCCTGCTCTGCACCGGAAAAATTGGCCACGAACTCGAAGCCGAGCGAAAGCGGCGGCAGCAGAATTCGCCGGCCATCGTTTTCGTCGAGCAGCTTTATCCCTTTCCGGAAGCCGAACTGGCCGCCGAAATGGATCGCCACGCGAGCGCCCGCGAATTCGTCTGGGTCCAGGAAGAACCCGGCAACATGGGCGCGCACGAATTCATCGTTCCGCAGCTCGAGCCGCTGGCCCGCGGCCGCACCGTCCTATCGGTGAACCGCTCCGCCAGCGCCAGCCCCTCCACCGGCTCGCCAAAAGCCCACGAAATGGAACAGAAAACCCTCTTAACCCTAGCCTTCGGCGCCTAGAACGAGCTCATGTGGCGTGCGGCGGCTCGCCGCCGCTGTTTGCCGTCCGGGCTTGCCCGGGCGTGCTCCCCGCATCGACCCAGAGCCGCGGCCTTTGCCCTTGTCTTCGTAGGGGCACAGTCCGCCGCGGCGGATGCCCGGCAAACATACTTGGCGTGACGTATGCCATCCGTCTCGCTACCTCAGCGCGACGCCGTCATTCCGAGCGGAGTCTGCCGGTTTTCTCTTTCATCCGGCGCGCCTTTGCGACGTATGCCGGCAGACGCGGTCGAGGAATCTCTCTTCGATTTACGAATCGCCGAATCTTACATCCAAGAGAGACTCTTCGGCTTCGTGTCCCGGCGCTCCGCGCAAAACCGGTTAGTCGAGCCTGGGAGATGGGTCGAAGAATCTCTCTTCGATGTAAACTGAGAGCAGGAATCAGCAAGGATGAAGGCTTGCTTATTGCGCGCGCCCGCCCCAGTGGAGACTAATCCGCTCGACTTCGCCGACGCGCCCCATCCGCGCCCGGCAGCAGGCCAAGTCCTCGTGCGCGTGAAAATGTGCGGAGTTTGCCGCACCGACCTCCACGTCGTCGAAGGTGAACTCCCGCCCCGCAAATCCCCCGTCATCCCAGGACATCAAATCGTCGGCACAGTGGAAAAACTCGGTGAGGGCGCGCAGCGATTCCCCCTCGGCTCTCGCGTCGGCGTCGCGTGGCTGCACAGTACCGATCAAACCTGCGAATATTGCCGTGTCGGCAAAGAAAATCTTTGCGACCATCCAACCTTCACCGGATACACCGTGGATGGCGGATACGCCGAATATGCGGTCGCTCCGGAACAGTTCATCTATCCAATTCCCGATTCCTTTCGCGACGATCAGGCCGCGCCGCTGCTCTGCGCCGGAATTATCGGGTTTCGTTCTCTGCGTCTCTCGGGTATCCAACGCGGCCAGCGTCTCGCCTTCTACGGTTTTGGCGCGGCCGCGCACGTCGCAATTCAAGTAGCGCGCCACTGGGGAGCTGAAGTCTATGCCTGCACCCGCGGCGCAAAGCACCAGCAGCTTGCACTCCAGCTTGGTGCCGTCTGGGCCGGCGAAGCCGCGGCCGAGCCGCCCGCCAAACTCGATGCCGCAATTGTTTTCGCTCCCGCGGGAGAGCTGGTTCCCCCGGCCCTCAAAGCTCTCAAAAAAGGTGGAGTCTTAGTTCTCGGCGGCATTCATATGAGCCCGATTCCCTCTTTCGATTACAATTTGCTCTACCAGGAGCGCATGATCCGCAGCGTGGCCAATAATACGCGCCAGGATGGCGAGGATTTTCTCCGCGTCGCGGCGGAAATTCCTGTACACACTCAGGTCACCGTTTTCCCTCTGCGCGACGCGAATCGCGCGCTCAACGATCTCAAGAGCGACCGAATCAATGGCGCCGCCGTCCTGGATTGTGCGTCATGAAAATTCTCTCGCTCAACGTCGGCGCCCCACGGACGGTTCGCCAGGGTGACCGCGACGTCGTTACCGGAATTTTCAAAGCTCCCGTGTCGGGCCCGATCATGCTTCGCCGCTTGAATCTCGATGGCGATCGCCAGGCCGATTTGCAAGTTCATGGCGGACGCAACAAAGCCGTCTACGCGTACCCTTCCGAGCATTACGATTTTTGGCGCACCCAGTTTCCTGAAATGGATTTGCCTTGGAGCATGTTTGGCGAAAATCTGACTACCGAAGGACTCAGCGAAGAGGGCGCCTTCATCGGAGACGAATTTCGAATCGGCCAGGTGGCAAGGGTCAAGGTCACCCAGCCGCGCATGCCTTGCTACAAACTCGGAATCCGTTTCGGACGCGAAGACATTATCAAAAGATTTTTCGTCAGCGGGCGCTCAGGAATTTACTTTTCCGTTCTGGAAGAGGGTCTCGTCAGCACCGGAGACCCCATCGAACGCGTGCACGAAGATGAACGGCGCCTCAGTATCGCGGACGTCAACCGCGCCTACGTTCGCACCCGCGAAAATATTCCGCTCGTGCGCCGCATCGTCAGCTTGGAAATTCTTCCGCGCGGCCTGCACGACGATTTCGCCGAACAGTTGTCCCTGCTTGACCGATAATCCGGCGCTACTTCTTATAAGTTCTCCGGAAATTGTTTCGAGAATTTACCACCGTGAATGTTGCGTCCGGCTGCGCTGATGCTTCAATGTAATGCGCTTCATCTTGCGGCCCCGCCAGATTGGCGATGAATTGTTCGGGCGAGTTGTGATCCTTCCCGGCCATCACCGCATAGTGCAATTGCCACAAGTCCTGCAGCCCGGGAGAATCGTGCACCGTCTGCCACGCGGCTGGATGACCGCCTTTAATCGCGCCATTGTCCGTCACCGCGACGCGGGGATGCAGCGCATCCACAATCTCGCGAGCGTTCGATGAATCCCCGCTTCCCGGATGCGCCGTGCCGTGGTGCGTCACCAGGTAAAGGTCCACGGTTCCAATCAAATTGTTCGGACACGCCAGGCCCAATTCTCCCCGCGTGGTCAAATCGCCCAGATCGATAAATCGAAATTGTCCGAACGTAATCAGCAGCCCCACCGAACGCGCATTCTCGCTCCGATCGACCGGCGCTTCTCGCCCGGGCGTGCACAGCGGATTCGTCTGCCCCGCTCCGGGCAGCGGTGCGCGAATTTCATCCCCCGCCGAAGTGAGCACCTGGACATTCATACCCTTGAATGGAATCGTATCGCCTGGCTTCACCACAATGTGGTTTCCCTGCGCCGCCACTTTTTCGTACGCCACATAATTCGCGCGCGTTTCGCGGGTGTTTTCCATGTTCGCGCCATGATCCGCAAAATTCATGATTTTCATCCGGCTTGCAAGCTGGGCCACGCCTCCCGCGTGATCCGTGTGGTAATGCGTGATCACCAGCCAATCGATGTGATCGATTCCCGCAACTTTCGCGGCGCTCACGATGCGATCCGCGTCCCGTCCATTGAAGTCATCCCATCCGGTATCGATCAGCAGCGATTCGCCTTGTGGATCGACAATCAAAGTCGATTGCCCGCCCTCCACATCGATGAAATATATTTCCAGCGGCTTCTCCGCGCGCGTAGCGGCGCCTGCCGTCAGGCAAGCAAATAAAACCCACACAGCCGAGATAAACGCTCGTCGCATCATTCTCCCGTTTGTCATGTAGCGCCGCGCCTTCAGGCCGGCAGCCTCAAGCGCCAGACAATCCCCACCGCACACCACATGCGCCGCGTTGTCCACCAGGATTGGCAAAATTAGGCGGGAACGCGCTCAGCAGCGCGTCGCGAAAGACTCCCCACCATCGACCGCAGAATCGCCAGCCCATCCGTCGAACCGAGCGCAGACTCCACCGCGCGCTCGGGATGCGGCATCAGGCCTACCACGTTGCGCTCGCGATTCGAGATGCCGGCAATTGCGTTTAGCGAGCCATTCGGATTTGCGTCAAAATCATCGGCGCCGGCGTCACGGCCGTCCGCGTGCACGTAGCGGAAAATAATCCGCCGGTTGCGTTCGAGATCGGCCAGCGTATCCGCATCGCAAAAGTAGTTCCCTTCCATGTGCGCAATCGGCATTTCCAGCACTTGCCCGGGACGCGCCGCGCGTGTGAACGGCGTATCGGTGTTTTCCACTCGCACGTGCACCTGCCGGCACAGGAACCGCAGCCTCTTGTTCCGCAGCATCGCGCCCGGCAGCAGCCCCGCTTCGAGCAAAATCTGAAATCCGTTGCAAATCCCCAGCACCAATCCGCCCGCGCGCGCGAATCGCCCCACCGCCTTCATCACTGGAGAGAATCGCGCGATCGCACCTGTGCGCAGGTAATCGCCGTAAGCAAAACCGCCGGGAAGAATGATCGCGTCAAAGCCGGAAAGGTTTTCGGATTGGTGCCAGATGAACTCGACCGGCTGCCCAATTACCGAGCCGATGGCGTAATGCGCGTCGTCGTCGCAATTCGAACCCGGAAATTGCACCACCCCGAATTTCATCTGCGCCTCATCCGCATTCTACCACGCCCAGTATTGCAGGCACGACGAGCGCATTTCTCGTCGTGGGGTTTTCCCGGCCGCTCGTAACACGGTTTTGCTCTCGCACCGGGTCCAAACCAAAAAGGAAACGGCCGGCAGAGCGTGCTGCCGGCCGTTTGAGGTGTACTGCTATTGAGGAATTTACCTGCGTCCGCCGCCATGGCCGCCGCCACGGAATCCGCCGCCACCGTGGAAACTTCCTCCGCCGTGGAAACTGCCACCGCCGCGGAATGCGTTGCCGCCTTGGACGCTTCCGCCACCATGGAAGTCTCCGCCGCGGCCGCCATGAAAGTTTTCGCCGCCACGGAAGCCACCGTGAAGGTCGCCTCCTCTTGGTCGGTCGAAGCTGTGCCAGCGGTTATCAAAATCGTGCCCGAATCCCGGCCGCCCGTAGAATCCGCGGCCATAGAATCCCGGTCCCCCATAGAAGCCGCCACGGAACCACGGCCCGGCGCCAATGAAGATGCCGCTGGAGAACCAATCAGGCCCGTAGTAGCCATACGGCGCACACGCGTATGGGTAGTATCCATAGTAGCCGTACGTGCACACCGGAGGGCCGTACACGGGGGCGGCGTACACCGGGCCGCCTATTCCGACGCCCACCGAAAATCTTTGTGCATGCGCGAAGCCTGCTGAAAACAGGCCGATGCTCAGTACCGCCAAAATTCGTAGATATCTCATTTTGGCCTCCTTGTGGAACCCGCTCCAACCTGTCCTACCGCCGTTTCGGACTACCCAGGTTGAATCACTTCCATGCCATACAATGCACCAGGCTTGCCAAAACCCAGTTGCCTGTCGCTATCAAACAAGCCTTCTATTATCAATTATATGGGAGCGCAGACCTCCGCACCTCCGACTCGCGTCCAATAAGGACCGGTGGTGCTTTTTCAACCGGGCCGGTGGTCTTCAACCAGGGCTGTTTCAGGTAGTTTCCGTGACGGGAGGGCCGGTGCAACCTATCGCTTCACTCGGTTTGCTGCTCGCTTGTGTTTCCTTGTCTTCCCGATTCCCGCCGCCGCCCGGATTCTCGCGACGTGAACGGCGGATAGTCCACCGGATGTAGTAGCGCAGTCTCGGCCGGCTTGTGCCCCACAGAAAGGGCAGACCAAGCTGATTGGGCTAGTTGGCAGGACCTCCGGCATCGAACGGTCGATTTTTGCCATGCCGCACGCTGACACAATCGTCGAGGGATAGATAGCACCTAATCGGTTCAGAATCAGCCGCGCCCACGCTTCGCATGCGCTCAAGAAGCAGGGCGGCCTTTCCTCTTTACTGGCGCGGACTCCTCTATGAAGGCCGTAGCCACAAGCCCGATCACAATTGCTCCGGTCATGTACCACGCCGGAGCCAGCGGGCTGCCCGTCGCGTGAATCAGCCAGGTGATGGTGAACTGCGTCGATCCCCCGAAGATCGAAATCGAGAGCGCGTATATCGTCGCCACCATCCCCGAACGGATGCACCGCGGTATGGATTCGGTGATCGAGACTAGTATCGGCGGCGAGCCCAGCGAGTGCAGCATCGCAAGAAACGCGCTGACTCCCAACAGCGCTGTCGGCGTACGCAGGTGCGAGATCAGCGCAAACCCCGGCAGTACGCTGAATACCAGCACCACCCAGGAGGTGATGATCACCGGCTTGCGCCCCACCTTGTCCGAAAGCCAGCCGCTAGTCATGTCGAAGCACACTTCCACCAGCCCGATCACCAGCGTCGCGCCGAAGGCGGCATTCGCCTTCATATGCAGCGTGACGGAGGCATACGTGGTCATGTAAGTCAGCACGTATACCGAGACGGTTCCCCCCAGCAGCATCAGCAGGCCCAGCACCGCGATGCGCAGATAGGGACGTATGCGCGCTGGCGCCGCGTCGGCTTCGTCGGCCGCTGGCGCCTTCAACGTTTCGTTCAGTCCGCGCCGGATATACAGCCCAAACGGCACGATGCACGCTCCGATCAGGAAGGCGATGCGCCAGCCCCAATCGTCAAGCTGTTGTGCGCTCAGCAAGCTGGCCAGAATGGTACCTACGCCGCCGGCGCTAAGCACCGCCACATCCTGCGTGGCAAATTGCAGCGAGCCATAAAAGCCGCGCCGCTCCGGCGGAGCCGCTTCGATCATGAACGCGGTGGTCGGCCCCACTTCGCCGCCCAACGCGAAACCCTGCAGCAAGCGGAAGCAGATCACCAGAATGGGCGCGACCATTCCGAGCACCCGATACGACGGCGTCAGCGCCAGCCCGATGATGGCAATCCCCATCATCGAAAAGGAAAGCAACATCGCCGGCTTCCGCCCCACTCGGTCGCCAATCGAGCCGATCACCACCGCGCCGATCGGCCGCGTAATGAATCCGGCGCCAAACGTTGCCAGCGACATCAGCAGGCTGTTTTCGGCGCTCGCGGAGGGAAAGAAGGTGCGGCCGATCTGGGCGGCGAAAAATGCGTAGGTCAGAAAATCGTAGAATTCGAGTGCATTCCCCACCACCACGGCCAGAACTTGCCGCGCGGGAACGGAGACAGGTTTGAACGGCTGCTCGAAGGTCGTCGCCAACTCAGCCATGCCGTTCCGCACCCGCCTAAGCTGTTCGGAGCCTTAACGCGAACCTAATGCCGAAGTCGTCACGTAAAACGCCGGAAGCTTTCGTGAAGCTGCTCCCAGCAGTCCCAGCACAAACAAGCCACAAAGTAGCAAGCCTGACGTGGCCGGCTCCGGGATCATGGCCACCGAAGAGACCACAGGGCCGCTCGGGGAGCGTAGTCCGAATATAGGTGGTGGGGACCCTTGAAACTCCGAGGGTGCAAAGTCCGTTATGCAGGTCGCGGTTTCGCAACTAAATAAGTCGGCGAAATCAAGCAGTGACGGAGCCACTGGCGCAGGCACAATATTCTCCGCCATGTGTATATCAACCTCGAAGTCCGCATCTCCCAATCCGATGAAATGGTTGTCGGCGTTGCTGACGAAGATTGGTCCGGGAACGCTTTCCGGTAAAAGCACCGAGTGCTCCAGACCCGTTCTCCGTGAGATCCGCAACGTATGCTTGGTAGACGCTCAAATCCGGCAAGAATTGATAACCGACATCGAAGGAGAAAGCGATCGTCTCCGTGCAAGGCAATCCTGCGCACGCGTTGTTTCCCGTAAGCGAAAGCGTGCCGCTAACGGCATAGCCCGGCGGCAACGGCGGCGGCAATGCATCCGCTCGAGTCTTGGTAGCGGAAAGGAAAGCGAAACAGCACAGCGCAACGAAAAGGAATGCCCTGCGAAACCACGTCACCACCACGTGTCGCCTATCGCCCAAGAGTTCCATAAAGGCCCCCAATAGCCCAACCCCTGCGATTCCATACCATTCGGCGTCGAAGACAGCAAGGGGTTTTTCCGAGTGGGGTGAGTATCCCCAGCGGCCAGTTCCTCTTTCTTTCGCGCCTCGTGCAGCCTCGAGGCTCCTCAACCTCCGAATCCGCACTTACTTGCAGGCAAAACGATTCGCCAAAAAAAATGAGGGCGACTCGGTTTGACCCGGGTCGCCCTCGTTCGATTGAGTCGCGAAGTTTTTCGCTTCCCGACTCAACTTAGTCGGAGGCGACTCGGTTTTACCCGGGTCGTCCCCTGTAAATTGAGTCGTGAAGCCCTAACTTGCTAGTTCGCTCACGATCGCGACGCGGTGTTACCCTCGCCGTACCCTTGAGTGCACCGCAAAGCTTTTCGCTTCCGCTTTCGTCCGGCGTCAACCCGGTTTGACCCGTGTCGCCGCGAACTCAGCTGCGAAGCTTCTCCGCGATCCAACTCATTGGGCGCTGGCTCGGTGTTACCCTCGCCGTCCCTTTGCATCGAATCCCGGAGCGTCCTTCCCAGTTCAACTCAGTGGAGGCTGCTCGGTTTTACCCTCGCCGCCTCTTTGAACTGAACTGCGAAGTTTGCACTTCTCATTCAATTCGAAATTGACTGGCTCGGTTTTACCCTTGCCGCCATCTTTGAATTGACTCGTGAAGTTTTTCTTCCCGATCAATCTGTGCGCATAGTAAAAGCGGCAAGAAATGCTGGCAAGAGTTATTTCACAGAAACGCTGTGGAAATCTGTGGATGCCTGTGGACGCTGTGCAAAACAAAAACAGCCGCGTGCCGTCTGCAATTGGTGTTTTCCGCCGTCCATGCAGCGCCACCCCTTCCGGGTGCTGGGTCGATCGCCCCTACGGATTTCTTCCGCCAATCGAATGTCTACTCCAATTCCGTGTGCTATCATGCGCCCTCTCTAAAAAGCGGAGGAAGAAAACATGCAATGCCACAAAAGAGGAATCGCCGAATGCGCAAATCTATGGAACACGCTCCTCGTGGTGTCCTGGTTGTCCTCCGCCGCGCTCCTCATCCCGCCCGCCGCGCGCGCCCAAAGCGATTGCAAGCCGCTCTATGATGCAAGCGACAAATTGCTCACCGGCCCGAGCCACGGCTATCAAACCGAGACCGATCCCGCGCGTCCAGGCTCGGACGTCACGAACCACGAAATCATCTACACCGGCGGCGCGATCTACGTCATGACGAAGGGAAAGTGGAAGAAAAGCCCTATGTCCGCGGCGGCAGTGCATGCCCAGGAAGAGGAGAACAAGAAAACCGCCAAGAATGTTTCGTGCAAGCACCTCCGCGACGAATCCGTGAACGGCGAATCGGCCGCTGTCTATAGCGGCCATAGCGAGACGGAAGACACCAAGGCCGATACGCAGACGTGGATTTCCAAAAGCAAGGGCCTGCTCTTGCGCCAAGAGGAAGACGTGGATATCGGAGGCGGAGACAAACGCCACATTTCCATTCGCTACGAATACACCAACGTCCGGGCCCCCGCTGTCTCACCCTGAGCCGCGCTTCGTGCTGTTGCAGGGGCACAGCATGCTGTGCCCGGCGAACGTGCTTGGCTGCCTGTGCACCATCCGGCTCGTACAAACAGGGGGCGCATTGCAGTTGTTGAAATGCCTCGTTCAAATAGGTTATCTATCGCCTCGCTTAAACGTGAAACGTTGCAAAGAAGAGGAAGCGTGTGCCCGGCTCTCTAATAGAAAACGTCTCCGACACCGCATTCTGGATCGCGCATTGCCGGGCGCTCGAAACCGAGCGTCGCGATGCTCTTTTCCACGATCCGCTCGCTCGCCTTCTCGCGGGAGATCGAGGCAAGAAAATCGCCGAGGCGATGCCCGTGCGTCTCATCACCGCTTGGATCGTCGCGATTCGCACTCGCGTGATCGACGACTATATCCACTGGGCCCTTGCTCAGGGCGCGGACACGATTTTAAATCTGGGCGCCGGACTCGATACGCGTCCGTATCGCCTCGATCTGCCCGAATCCCTCGTCTGGATCGAGGCGGACTATCCCAATATCGTCGAGTTCAAGGAAAGTCGGCTGTCGAACGAAAAACCGCACTGTCAACTCGAGCGCGTGAAACTCGATCTCGCCAGTCTGCCTGAACGCCGGAAGTTTTTTGCGAGCATCAACGCGCGAGCAACGAAGATGCTCGTTCTAACCGAAGGGGTCGTCCCCTATTTGAGTCTTGAGGAAGCTGCTTCTCTGGCCGACGATCTCAGAGCGCTCGATCGCGCCCGCTACTGGATCGTCGAGTACATTTCGCCTCAGGCCTCCAAATACCGGAACCGCGGTCGCATGCGGCAGTTGATGCAAAATGCTCCCTTCAAATTCGCGCCCGCAGACTGGTTCGGTTTCTTCGAAGCCCACGGCTGGCGCTCCAGGGAAGTTCGCTATCTGATTGACGAAGGGTATCGCCTCCATCGGCCAATTCAGGCGCCCTTATTTCTCAGGCTCACTTTCGCCATCCGCGGGATTTTCGTCTCCAAAGAACAACGCGCGGCCTTCCGCAAGTTCCAGGGCTACGCCATGCTCGAACCCACGAATTCGTAGATGTTGCGCGCCATTTTCACGATTTCGCGGATGAAGCTGGCCGGATCGCCCTTGCTCAGTTTCAAGCACAGCCGGTAAAGCATCTCCTGCTCCCGCGTGTCGAGCACGCTCATCTGCGCGCGGACCAGCATCGCGTGCAGCGGAAACGCTTCCGCGATCAGAGCCTCTCCTTCCGGCGTCAAATGAATCGTCGCGGTGCGCTTGTCCTTCTCCCCCGCCTTGCGGACCACCAGCCCACGCGCCTCCAGCCCGCGAACCACGTAGTGCGTGTTGCTTTGCACGCAGAAAAATCGCACGCTCAGCTTCGCCTGGTTCATAGGACCGGCTTGCAGCAGCGCCTCCAGCACTCGGTACTGGCTCAGCGTCAACCCAAAGGAATCCAGTTGGTGGCTCTGGATCACGTCCAGCGCCTGGCTTGCGAAGACCAGGCTTTCGTGCGCCGCCACCGCTCGCTGTGTCTTTCTTACCTGCATTTCAAGAAATGGCATCGATCGCTCCTTTTTCTCCGGCCCGCCGTCCTCCCTCGGAGCAAACGGGCCTTTTCGAGCCACCGTACCGCCGCAATCTGAAAAAAATGCAAGGAAGTCCTGTGGACTGGCCCTTGGCAGCCCACTCGGTGCAGTTTTTGACTGCCGAATGTTTCTAGCTAGAAGGAATAAATGCGTCAAACTCGATGGATTTTCTGCGGAAATTACCGGCGGCGCGATTTGGACTTTGCTCGGCGCGGGGTGCGGCGTGAAGTTTTGCGGCGGGAAGCGCCGCGCTTTGCTGGTTTCGCGTGCTTGGTCTCGGCAGCAGCTTTGCGGCGGCGCGCCCGGGCCCAGCCGGGCTTGTTGACCTGGCGTCCGCGCGCGATGCCGAGCGCATCGGCGGGCACGTTCTCAGTGATGATCGAGCCGGCCGCCACGTACGCTCCGTCGCCGACGCGCACCGGCGCGACCAGCGCCGTATCGCTGCCGATGAAGACGCGGCTCCCGATTTTCGTTTCATGCTTGGCGAAACCGTCGAAGTTGCAGGTGATCGTCCCCGCGCCGATGTTGCTCTCGGCGCCAATCGTTGCATCTCCGAGATAGCTCAAATGCGGCGCCCTGGCGCCTTCGTGCAGCACGGTGTTTTTCAATTCCACGAAGCTGCCCACGCGCGCTCCCGCGCGAATGTCCGCCCCCGGCCGCAACCGCGCGAAGGGACCCACCAGCGCGTGCGCGGCCACACGGCAGGACTCGAGATTCGAGTGCGCGCCGACGATGGCGTCGTCATCCACTCGCGCGTCGCGCAAAATGCTTCCCGCGCCGATTTTGCAGCGCGCGCCGATGCGCGTTTTGCCGAGGAGCTGCGCGCCCGGCTCGATCACCGTATCCGGACCGGCCACCACTTCCGGATCAATGAAAATCGTTTCCGGCAAGTACATGGTCACGCCGGAATCCATCAGCTCGGCCGACTTGCGAGCCCGCAGCACGCGATCCGTTTCCGCAAGCTCGCCTCGCGTATTGCACCCGAGAACTTCGTTCGAATCAGGGGCGATGTACGCGAGCACGCGCTCGTTGCGCTCGCGAAGCAGGCCGATTGCATCGGTAAGATAAAGCTCGCGATGGACATTTTCCGGGCGCAGCGTGGCCAGGCACGGCCACAGTTTCTCGAGCGTAAAGCAGTAAATGCTGGAATTTACTTCGCGAATTTCCCGCTGTTCCGGTGTGGCGCTCTTTTCCTCGACGATCGCCGACACGCGGCCTTCTCCGTCACGCACAATGCGCCCGTATCCCGTAGGGTCGGGAACTTCCGCGCTGAGAATCGTGGCGGCGGCCTCACCTCGGCGGTGCGTATCGAGCAGGGCGGCTAGCGTTCGTGTGCGTAGCAGCGCAGCGTCGCCTGCAACCACAACTGCCAGCTTGGCGCTTTTGCGAATCGCGCGTCGCGCCACTTGAATCGCGTGTCCCGTGCCGCGCTGCGGTTGCTGGAGCGCGGTCTGCGCGCCGATTTTTTCAGCCAGCTCCTGCACCGCTTCAGCTTGATGCCCCACGATCACGAGCAGTTGCGCGGGTTTCAGCGGCTGGCACGCGCGCACAACGTGTTCAAGCAGCGGGCGTCCACCAGCCTGATGCAGCACTTTGGCCAGCTCGGAACGCATGCGCGTCCCTTTTCCGGCGGCGAGAATAATGATGGAAACGTCGGCGGCAGGCATCGGCGCGGCTATTGTCGCCCCCGATAGCAGCTTTGGCAATCGAGGACTTCGCTAATTTTGCGCGTATCGTGCTTCAGTCGGCTCCCGCTCCGAAAGCGACCGGAACGGGTTCGCCCTCGTAGGGGACGGCAGCGGCGTGTTCCTCGGTGGTTTCCTTCCAGAGCGAGTGATCGGCTAACAACCGCGTGACCAGCTGCGTGTGCAGCGCGTGGCCAGCCTTGTGCGCCACGATGCATCCCAGAAGCGGCCGCCCCACCAGCGCCATATCTCCAATCAAATCCAGCGCCTTGTGACGCACAAACTCGTCCGGAAAGCGCAACGGACCATTCAGGATGCACTGGTCGTCCATCACAATGGCGTTGGCAAGCGAGCCGCCGCGGATCAGTCCCATTTTTCGCAGCGCTTCCAACTCTTTCACAAAGGTAAAAGTTCTCGCCGGGGCCAGGTCCCGGCTAAACGAATCGCGGCTCACGGTTAGCTCCAGCATTTGCGGTCCGGCAGCCGGATGATGGTAGTCCACGAAGCACTGCACGCTGAATTCATCGGCGGGGTAGATGCCGATGCGGCGGTCGCCGTCGCTGAATTCGAGCGGCCTGACCACCCGAATGTAACGCCGCTGTCGGCGCAGGCTCCGCGTCCCGGCACGCGCCAGCAGCTCGATAAACGGCTGCGACGAGCCATCCAGAATCGGCAACTCCAGCGCATCCAGCTCCACGAAAATATTGTCAATCCCGCAGCAATACAGCGCCGCAAGCAAATGTTCCGTGGTCGAAATCAGAACACTTTGCCGCATCAGGCTGGTGGCGTAGCTGACGCGCGCAACATTGTCGACATGGGCCGCGATCTCGAAATTATCGAGGTCCACGCGCCTGAAGACGATTCCGGTATTCGCCGGCGCCGGCAAAAACCGCATCCGGCACCGCACGGCGGTGTGAAGGCCGATTCCTTCGATCTCCACCGGATGATGAATTGTATGCTGATAAGCCATCTAGTGAGCTAACTATATCGCATTTTGGGCACCGAAGACAGCCTGCCTACCACCCATTGTTTGCAATATGTTACGCGCGGCCGCAATGGGGTTACGGAGGGCGTTGTTGTACAAACGACACACTAAGGGTTATTCGGCTGTGGTTCGCCGTAGACACTATTATCGTCTGCATGGCCTCTCCGGTGCCCTAAACGCCGGGTGGCGCGTGCTTTCAGTGCGCGATGGGCGTTCTACCCGGCGGCGTGGGCTGGAGGCTGCAGTTGTTCCAAAAGCGCGGCGCGGGTAAGATGCTTTTAGCGCATTCCAATGGCTACTCCGTTCAACATTCTTCCTGACAGTCCCGCGCCGCCACTGGCGGGAAAGACTCGGCCTTCGTGGCTGAAGGTGCGATTCCGCGGCGGCGAAAATTTCAAAGCGCTCGACGGGATCATGCGCACGCTTGGACTGCACACCGTGTGCGAAAGCGCGCGCTGCCCGAATCAGGGAGAATGCTGGGAGCATCGCACCGCGACTTTCATGATTTTGGGCGACATCTGCACGCGCGCGTGCGGATTTTGCGCTGTGCCGAGCGGAAAGCCGCTGGGTCCTCCGGCGGAGGACGAGCCGGGGCGCGTGGCCGAAGCCGTGGAGCAGATGGGATTGAAGTATGCGGTGGTGACGTCAGTGAATCGCGACGATCAGCCGGATGGTGGCGCGGGAATTTTTGCTCGCACGATCGCGGAAATTCGCAGGCGAGTGCCGGCCTGCAAAGTGGAAGTGCTGATTCCAGATTTTCGCGGCAATTGGGACGCGCTTGGAAAAGTGATGGCGGCGCGGCCGGATGTACTCAATCACAATATGGAGACGGTGCCGCGGCTCTATCGCCGCGTGCGCAAGGGCGCGGTGTACGAACGTTCGCTCGAGCTGCTGCGCCGGGCGCGCGCGATGGCTCCTGGGACACCGACGAAAACCGGCATGATGCTAGGTCTTGGCGAAACGCGCGAGGAAGTTTTATCAGCGATGGAAGAGATTGCCGCGCAGGGCACGCATATTCTGACGCTTGGGCAATACATGCAGCCGACTCCGGAGCATTTGCCAATCGAACGCTACGTGCATCCGGATGAGTTTGCGGAATTCAAGCGGCTCGGCGAACAGATGGGATTCAAGCACGTGGAAGCAGGTCCTCTAGTGCGGTCCTCGTATCACGCCTTCGAGCAGGAAGAAGCGGCGCGGCTGTAACCAGAGGGATCTCCTGCGGCTCGCCGATGCGGCTGAACAAGTACCAGCCCACGACCGCTTGCTCGGTATCCTAAGATGTACAAGTGCTCGGGAATCACGGTCAACGGCAACTGAGGGGATCATGCGACGTATCCTCGTCACGCTGCTCGTCTCTGCGTTTATGGCGACCAATGCCGCACGCATCGCAACGGTGGCGGCCGAGCCTCCCCAGGAGATGCAACCCCCGGCCGCAAATCACAGTCGAGCGCTCCAGGCGCTTTTGCGCCTCGGGCAAACAGCGCAACAGCCGGTCGGTATCATCCTCGGGGACGATTCGTTATGCCGCTATGGGGTGAACCTGAGCGCGACAAAAGACGCTTTCCCGGGTTTGATTGATCGAATGCTCGCCCAAGTACCGGGATATCGGTGGTCCTTACGCGATGGCGTCGCAATCGCGCAGCCCAATTCGCTGCCGCCCGATGCAGCAAAACTGCTCGCCCTGACGATTCCTCGCTACGGTGCTCCCCGGTCCACACTGGTGGAACATGGAGCATTCCTGAACATGGACATCAAGGCTGTCCTCCGGCCGGATGAAGGGACGCTCGGTGACATCCTTTCGTCACCCGACGAGGCGAAGACCGGACAGATTGAACTGCGGGATTTGACCGTGGAGCAAATCCTGAATTATCTCGTCAAGCAAGGAAAGGGCGGAGCATGGCTCCTCTTCCCAGTTCCGAGAGACTATCGCTCCGCCGCGGACGCGCAGTTCGTGCAGCTCGTCAGTTATCAAGATCCGACAGGCAGACTCGAAAGAGCGTCTTGTCATCCCTAGCCCCCAACCAGCAACGGCCGCCGTTGACCACGGGATCGCGATCGTTCTACTCGCAATCGTTTTCTCGATGAGCAATATTCTGCGTTCCGGCGTGCCTATTTGGCCGGTGCCCGAAACTCTGGGCGGATGAAAGCCTTGGTACCTTCCGGGCCCGTCAGTCGAAGGCACGCCAGCTTACCCTCCTGTTCGAGATCGATGTGAAAATCGAGAAAGGGACAGCATTTCACTTCCGCCACCACCCAATCGGCCAATTCGGCAATGGAAACTGTCGACGGACTGTATTGAAATTCGTAGCCTTTCTCGGTTTCCACGATTGCCTTCCGGGCGGCCAGCAATTTCTCGGTTAGTTGTTTATGGTGCGCCCGTTCGGTTGGAGTCAGAGCTTTCGCGTCGCACGCGAACTTGCCTTGATTCGCCATCTGTTGACTCCGGGCACCCGTGGTTCCTGTTTCGTTTTGCGCCAGTGTGGGCCCCGCTCCGCCTGCTGCTACAAGCAGAGACAACGCTAGCGCTGGAGCTCCGCGTTTCCCGATCGTTGTGAAGAATTTGCCGTTCATATGTTCCCTCCATTGAGATTTGCTATCCCCGCCCACAAATGCTAGAAGTTAAAGTCAACTTTAAGTCAAGCGGTTATTTTCAGGAGTCCAAGGAAGAGGAGAGATGAGAATTGGAGAGCTTGCCGGCCGCACCGGCCTGAACACCTCGGCCATCCGCTACTATGAAACGGTGGGTCTTCTCGCCGCTCCGTACCGTACGGGCGGCCAACGCCGGTATCCCGATCAGGCGATTTATCGTGTGCTGCTCATCCGTTTCGCCGGTGAGATGGGATTCACGCTCGACGAGATCAAACTCTTCCTCAGCGGCTTGCGGGAAGATGCGCCAGTGGAGTCTCGCTGGCGGAAATTAGCCCACCGCAAGATCGAGGAGGTGGAGCGGACCATTCAGCGCTCGCAGCAATTGAAGGCTCTGCTCGAACACCTGCTTCAGTGCCGCTGCGCGTCGCTGCGGGTATGTGTCGAGAGGCTAAGCCTGAGCCGGGATCTGAAGCAGTTCAGCGACGATCGCCGTGGACGGAGGTCGCGAACACGATAAACCGCGCAGGCTTGTAGCGAGCCCGATGGGGCCAGATTAGCCTTTTGAAACTTCCGCCTGTGCATATACGTAGCTCTTACCAGGAGCCGAAGGGATGAAGATTTGGGGGATCACGAAGCGCGTTCTTCTGACCTTACTTGTGCTCTTGCTCGGGCTCGCTACCATCAGCTTCGCCTACCGTGCTTACCGGCGCCACGAAATTGCCAAGGTCACAACGATCGATACCGCGAAGGGCATAGACGAGGCGATGTTTATCACGATCGGCGGCGTCGATCAGTGGATCACGATTCGTGGACAGGATCGTGAGAATCCAGTTCTGCTGCTATTGCACGGAGGCCCGGGCGTGGCGACCAGCCCCTACCCGCGCAACACTCTCTTCGATTGGACGCGCGATTTCACATTCGTCCAATGGGATCAGCGCGGCTCCGGGAAAACCTACGGCAAATCCGGCGGGCTCGGCGCGGACGTTACGATTGATCGCATGGCGCAGGACGGCGTGGAAGTCGCGGACTTTCTTCGCGAACACTTGCACCAACCGAAAATCATTCTGCTCGGCCTTTCGTGGGGTTCCGTTCTCGGGGTCGATATGGCCAAGATGCGGCCAGATATGTTTCACGCCTATGTGGGAACCGGCCAGATGGTAAGCGAGCCCGAGGCTGAGCCGATCGATTACCAGAGTGTGCTTAAGAAGGCGCGCGATCGTGGCGACCGGGACGCCATCGCCGGACTCGAAAAAGTCGGGCCGCCGCCTTACACCACGCAAGCCAACCTCGGCGTGCAACGAAAATGGGCCCGCGCCTATGAACGGGGAGCGGACACCAACGGGCACATCCTCTACATGGCGCTATTCGAATCCGAAGACTCGCTTCGCGACCTGAAGGATTACGCGGCAGGCATCGTCGATAGCCAAGACCATTTTTTTGGCCAGGACATGTCCAGGCCGCTCGCCAAGCTGGACGTGAGGGAATTCGGCTCTGATTTCGCGATTCCGGTGTTCGTTTTTCAGGGTGCGGAGGATGACATTGCGCCAGTACGATTGGCGAGGGCGTATGTTGACGGCATCGCCGCGCCGCAAAAGAGATTCGTCGCTATCGAAGGCGCGGGCCATACGGCGATGTACACGAAAAGCGGAGAGTTTCTGAAGCTATTGGTCGAATCGGTTCGGCCCCTCGCAGCGGAGGCAAGCCGCCGCACTCCGCATGACGTACTTAAATCGCCGGCAGCGAATTCGCGAGGTCTCGTAGAAAACAAAGGACACAGTCAGGAGTGATTGTGCCACGAAGATAAAGCAGATCCCTCGAACTCCGTCCCGCGCTCCTGAAAGCCAGGGCCAAGTCAACGCGCTCGGGATGACATAACAAGCTCAGGCACGGCGGAAACCAACTTGCCGGGCTAAAGAACCCGGCGCTACGTCTACACCTTAAGAGCAATTAATGGGTGACGGTGGTGAAGCGGCCGTTGACGATGGGATCGCGGTCGTTCTGCTCGCAATCCGTTTCCTCGATCATGCGATTGAAGTCGGTAACGCGGGTATGAGTGATTGTCGCGTGAATGGGCTTGGTCAGCGCGACCGGGTCTTCGACCGTGTAATCGATCTGCATTTCATTGTGGTTCACCATGCGAATGCGTTCGGTAAAATGGAGCTGATCGCTCATCGGAAAGAAGAATCCGGAAAGCTCGCCCGTGTACAGCCGCGTCCTTGTCCCGATCGTATCGACGACGAGTGTGTCGCCTTCCCAATGCCCGATGGAGTCGCCCATCAGCGTGGGCCACATCTCGTCCTTCGGAGGATGCGAGCGGCCGTCGGTGTAAATATGGCGCACGGCGCCCACGGTGCTGACGAAAACGGTTTCCTCAGGTGTCATCAGCCACTCAAACATTCCTGGCGAAGAGGTCGCGGGAAAGGGGGGCGCGACACAGAGCGGCTGATGCGTAGCAGGCGGGTGAGCCGGGTCGGAAGCGACGGCATCCGCGACCCTTTTTCGGATGGCGTCGTACTTTGCCTGATATTCGGGAGTGAACGAAGGCCGCATAGCCGCCGCATACGCTTTCAATTCGCGCTGGCCTTCCGCACTAAATTGCTGACCGTCGGACTGCCCGACGAAGGCATCGAGTTCCCAGATGCCCGACCAGTCGGGCAGTTTGGCGAAGGCCGCCACGCGTTGTTTCGAAGAAGTTTGCGCGTGCACCGGGGAGAGACAACCCGCAAGCAGCGCGATCACCATCGCGGCTAACGCTTGACGCTTCATGGTGTCCTCCTCCGGCAGGCGACTATTTCGCGGGGATCGCGGGCCTGCCGATAATTTTTCCGTCTGGGCCGGTGACCGAGAGGACGAGGCCGCCATGCTGACCGTCACGCAGCGGATTGACAATGATCGTGACCTTGTCGCCGGGACGCAAGCTTCCCGGCTTCCACCCCTTGCGCATCAGTTCGACCGGAGCACCCATCTCGATACCCCACTCGACAGGCGCGGCTTGCGGGTTGTTCGGATCGGGCACGAGGACTTGAATCCAACAGTGGGGATTGGTCCACTGGAACTCTTTCACGGCGCCGACGAGCGTAATCTGCCGCGATTGATCGAACATCGATCGAGAATGGTGAGCAATTGCGGGAGGCGGGACAAATGTGAGACCAGCAGCAATCAAAGCGGCGAGCGTGTTTTTCATTCGCATCCCGGAACTTCGCGATCCGCAGCGCTTTGCCGTGAGCTTTCGATTGCCCGCAGAGCGTAGCTGGCATGCTTTACCGTGTCAACTACTAGCATCCAAACACGTCACGGAGTAAACTTTCCGGCGCTCGTAGTTGGCCTCAAATAAGGGGCTACGCATGCAAGCATTCGGATGGATGTGGCAGGATCTCCGGTATGGTTTGCGAACGTTGTGGAAAGACCGCCGATTCGCCGCGGTTGCCATTTTCGCGCTTGCGCTGGGGATCGGCGCCACGACGGTCATTTTCAGTGTGATCGACGGAGTTCTGATTGCGCCCTTTCCCTATCGCAACGCTGAGCGATATGTCACCTTCTTCATCCACGACGTTACGCAGCCCAAAGGGTCGCGCCGCCTCGGGCTGAGCGTTCCCGAGTTCACGGATTTCCGCGAGCAAACCCACCTATTCGAGGACGTAATTGGCTTTAGCGGTGTCGATATCCTCTATACGAGCAACGGAGGAACCGATTTTTTCAACGGTTGCTGGGTGACCGGCAATATTTCGAGCTCTCTCGGGATGAAGCCGTTGTTGGGCCGCCCGCTCAGCCCGGCGGACGCTGTGCCCGCTGCGCCACCGGTGTTCGGGATGACCGAGCGGCTGTGGGCCAAACGGTTCAACCGCGATCCGAAGATTCTCGGCACGGCGATGATACTCAACGGCACGCCGCGCACGCTCGTCGAAATCTTGCCCCCGCGATTTGTTCTCGCTGGTTGCGACATTTGGATACCCATCTATACGGGACACGCCACCATCGAGAACAGCGACACCGGTAACTATCCTCTTTATCTTATGACCAGCGAACATCTGAAGCCGGGAACGAGCTTGCAGGCGGCAGCGGCGGATGTGGATGTGGTCGTGCGACGCCTCGCCACGGTCTACCCGAAGGATTTTCCCAAGCAGTTTACCGTGCAGCTGATGACGGTCGCCGACTACGTCGTCGGCGATTTCAAGGGCATGCTCCTCGCGCTCATGGGTGCGGTGCTGATGCTGTTGCTGATTGCTTGCACGAATATCGCGAACCTGTTGCTGTCCCGAGCCACCGCCCGCGAGAAAGAGATCGCGATCCGGACGTCTCTGGGCGCCAGCCGTAGCCGCCTCATCCGGCAGCTCCTGATGGAGAGCTTTCTGCTTTCCGCGGCCGCCTGTGTTCTCGGTTGTTTCTTGGCATATTTCGGCGTGAAGGAACTTGTCGCGAGACTGCCGGTTGACACTTTGACGCCTTCCATTTCAATCGAGGTCAATTTTCGCGTGCTGTTGTTCGCTGCGGGGATTGCCGTGCTGACAACCCTGGTCTGCGGCCTGGCGCCGGCAATTCACGCGGTGCACGGCGCGCTGCAGAGTCACCTCAACGGAACGGGGAGAGGCATGAGCGTCGGTTCCCGTCACGGCAGGCTTCGCGCGGGACTCGTGATTGGCGAGGTGGCACTTTCGGTGCTCCTGCTAGCAGGCGCGGGTCTGCTGATGCGCAGCCTGCTCGCGCTCCAGCATGTGACGCTCGGTTTCAACCCGTCGAATGTTCTTTACGCGAACTTGGCTTTGCCGAATCAGCGCTACAACACATCGGACCAGAAGACCCGCTTCCTTCGGCAGATTCTACAGCGAATAAAAGCTCTGCCGGGCGTCACGGCGGCTACGGTAACCTTCGGGTTACCTCCGTTTGGCTTTCCCAGCAGTTACGAAGTCACAATTCCTGGAAAAACCCACTCCCAGGCCTGGGGAGCCGAATTCGACCTATGTGACTACGACTACTTTAAGACTCTGGGACTTCCCCTCATGCGGGGAAGGCTGCTTTCCGAGGCCGACGTTGCTTCTGCCGCGCACGTAATCGTGATCAACCAGACACTCGCGCGCGACTACTTCAAGGACGAAGATCCCATCGGGCAGACAATCAAATTCAACGTGCTCGACCAGGTACCGGACCTTCCACGCGATCTCTACTTCGAGATCATCGGAATCGTCTCTGATATGAAGAATGTGGGCTTGCGCGACGCGCCTCAGCCCCAGGCGTTTATGCCGTACAGCGTTACTGGGGTTGGAACGGGCCGTTCGATTATGGTGAGAACGGCAGTGGCTCCGCTCTCGATGCTGCCGGCTGTTCGGCGGGAAATCTGGGCCGTGGATTCGAATGTGGCATTGAGCGAGTCGGGAACGATCGAAAGCTATTTGCAACGGTATGGCTACGCGCAGCCGGAGTTCGGCCTGATTGCGCTCGGAACATTCGCTGGGATCGGACTCGTTCTAGTTATCATCGGCGTCTTTAGCGTTATGGCCTACTCGATTTCGCTCCAGACTCGCGAAATCGGCGTTCGCATGGCGCTGGGGGCCCAGCGGAGCGACATCTTGCGCATGGTGCTTACGGCGGGCGCAAAACTCATCCTGGCCGGAATAATCATTGGCTTGCTTGCGAGCGTGGGCCTAACACGTTTTCTAGCCAGTCAAATTTGGGGTATCTCGGCAACCGATCCCTGGACGTTCGCCGCGGTCGCGGTCGTAATTTTCGTGGTGGGCTTGGCAGCATGCGCGGTGCCTTCGCGCTCCGCCACGGGAGTGGATCCGATGGTTGCGCTGCGATACGAGTGACGCACTATCGCCTCGGGATGATTTCTGGGACGCTGCACTTGTTCGACAGCGAATGGCCGCGCTGCTAGTGGATTGTCGCGAGGAAGGAATTGGCTAGGTCGCGGACACGGGAGGCGCAGATTGGATCAGCAATGGATGCAGAAGCGGCTTGCGCGGAGTGAAAATATTCGGCGGCTTTGGCGTTGCGGCCTAGTTCCTGATTGATGTTGCCGAGCAGCAGAAGAAAAAGCGGATTGCGCGGATAGCCGGTGGCGAGCGGCTCCGCTATTTCGAGCGCTTCATCGTAATCGCGGTCGTAGGTGCGTAGATTCTTCGCGAGATAGAAGCGCGAATCGACGGCCAGGAACGCACCGCGCTCCATGCCGATTTTCATTTGACGGATTCCTTCCTCTTTGTTTCCGCCGGGAATGCCCATAAAGAAGCGGAGCATTTTGGCGATGCCTGAAAGCGTGTCCACGTAGTAGTTGTAGAGGCCCAGGGCAGCCGTGGCGTCGGCTATATCGGGATCGAGCTGCAGAGCGCGGAGGCATTCAGAGCGAGCAGCAACTCCTGCGTGGGCGATGTCGCGCTTCTGATCGCGCAAACTATAGAGCCGGGCTTTCAGGGCGAATCCGATCGCCACGTAGACGTGCATTTCGGCGGTATCGGATTTGGCGATTTGCGCGCGCGCCAATTGAATGGCTTTATCCGCCAGGGCGAAATACTGCTGGTCTTCCGGCTTCTTCCCGCGCTTCCAGACGTCGAGCATGCCCCATTTGATATCGCATGCGGCGCAATACATCTTCCACCATTGCGCTTCGGCTTCGAGGAGATAACCCACGGGGCTATCGGGCTGAGCTTGCTCGATGCCGTGCGCGGCTGCGACGGCGGCATCGGTATCGCCGTTGTAAATTTGGTCGAGCGCCTTGGCGGCCTCGGGGGAAAGTGCGATTCCACCTGCGCGGCACGGAATTGCAAGGAGCACCAGGGCGGGAAGGCATAGCGAAATCTTCACAGCAAGTTTCATGGACGCCTCAGAGCCAATCCTACCTTGCAGCGCAACGGGGAGATGGGCGAACTTCCGGCCCGAGGCTAATACAGGCGTGCCCGCGCCACAACGCGGAATGTGTCGCCAGCGGAAAAGGTGGTTAGGTCCAGCGGCGGCGGAGCTGCCGGAGGAAAGAGGGTCCGCGATCGGGATCACCGCCCCTATCGGGCGTGTGGGGCGGGCCTTGCTGTGATGGCCTCGCCGAAGAAGGTGCCACCCGCGAGGAGTGCTTCAATCGCGGCAATAAGGTCGCGTCCGGCGCAAGACTTGTTGACGAAGCCCTGAGCGCCCGCCTCGCGAATCTCGCCGACGAGCCTCGGAGATTCATGCATGGTGAACATGAGGAGGGTGGTGGGAAGATGGCGCCGGGCGACTTCGTGCGCGACTTCGAGGCCGCTCATCCCCGGCATGGTGATATCCAGGACGGCGACATCCGGTTTGAGCGACTGTATGGCTTGAAGAGCCTCGTCTCCATTGGCTGCGTCGCCGCAGATTTCCCATTCGCGGCGTGAGCGCAAGATCATGGACCGCACACCCTGGCGGACAACTTCGTGATCGTCGGCGATGAGGATTCTGGCTGGCATCCGAACTCTACTTTTTTCGTGCGGTAGCTTTTCAACTGCGGCTGGGGCTCTCTTGAAGAAACTTTGCGATCAATGTGGAACCCGCGGTTCCCCTTCCCATCCAAAAAGAGCGATTCATTTTTCACGCGGCAGCGTGGCTCGGACGGTGGTTCCGCGCTCGTTGGAAGACAGTTCCACCGAGCCTCCGAGCTGATGCATGCGTTCGAGCATTCCGCGGAGTCCGACTCCCAGAGTATTGGAGGAGTCGCTGCCGGGCTCCAGAGCGGACGGAGGAATTCCCTTTCCCCGATCGCTCACTTCCAGAAAAACCGTTCCGGCTTCCAGACCCAGGCGAACCTTCGCCGTGGGGCTTTCGGAGTGCCGATGGACGTTGGTCAGACTCTCCTGAAGGATCCTAAAGATTGCCAACTCGGCGTCTCGAGAAAGACGTCCGACATTCGGATCAATATCGCACGCGACCTGAATTCCGCTGCGCTTGGAGAAACCGTCGATGTACCAGGGTATCGCGGAGCGCAGGCCCACCTCTTCGAGCATGGGAGGATAAAGAAGGTACGATATTGTTCGCACCTCCTTCATGCATTGATCGACCATCTGAACGCATTCCTGGACCTGAGGGTTGGACTCGTCGGGCATGGCGTCCAAGCCCATTTTCAAAGCGGCCAGGTATTGGCCAACGCTATCGTGCAACTCGCGGCCCAGGCGCCGGCGCTCTTCATCCTGCATGCGAAGGAGATGGCCGGATAATCTGCGCAGCGAGCGCTCGGACTCCTGCAACTTAATTTCGGCTTGGGTCCGCCTATCGACTTCTTCGCGCAAGTCCTTGTTGCTTTTCCGAAGAGCCTCGAGCGCGAGCATTCTCTCCGTAGTATCGCGGGTGATTTTACTGAAGCCCCGTAGGTTTCCAGAAGAGTCGCGCAAGGCGGTAATGATAACGTTGGCCCAAAATCGCGAACCATCTTTGCGGAGACGCCAGCCTTCGTCCTCGAAACGGCCCACCGCTGTGGCGACCTGCAATTCCATCTGAGATTTTCCCGAGCGAAGGTCTTCCTCGGGGTAGAAGACGGAAAAGTGTTTGCCGATAATTTCAGAAGCTTGGTAGCCCTTGATTCGCTGGGCGCCCAGGTTCCAGGTTGCCACGCGGCCATCCGTGTCCAGCAGGAAAATCGCGTAATCCTGCGCGCTCTCAACCAGCAGGCGGAGCTGCTCTTCGCTGCGGTGGAGAGCGAGCTCGGCCTCCAGAGCGTTGGCCTTCTGTTGCAATTCCGCAATCGAGCGGAGGCGCTCGTCCTCGGTCGAGAGCATTACGTATTGCTCGGCCGGAATCACGGCCGAGTGTTGATTGCAAATTTTCATGAAAAGCTCTTTGCACGTGTAGTGGTTAAATTCCTCCATCGGATACGCGCAGCGCAAAGAGAAGGAATAGGTTTCGGAGAGCTTGGTCCAAAGGCGCTCGAGCGCGAGGGCGGCCTCAGGTTGGCCGTTCAGGACTAGAATAGCCACCATCTCGCCGAAGGCGACGAGACGAAGGCTCTCGTGTCCCACAGCCTCCTGCGCCTGGTGAACGCGCTTCCCAATGAGCTCCTCAAAGAGGATGGGATCCGGCATGCCATCGACCATGAGAGCAGATAGAGTTTCCCTTGCATCGAGCGCCAGATAGCGGCTACGTTCGACAGCGCCAGCTACATCAATGCCCTCGGCTTCGAGCCGGCGCGCCAGCTCCTCACGATGAGCCTGCGTGGCGATCAGAAGAGCGGCGGCACCCACCTTTAGAGCCGGGCCGACGAAGTCGACCAGGGTGTCCAAAAGCTCAGAGTCGTCCCCGTAAAACTGCACGGCGTGATCGTGATGGCTTCTTCCGGCCGGTCTGACTGTAGGGACGACAGATGGCATGCCCGTGGGCAACTTGCTTACTGCGCTCATAGTTACTCCGAATCGAGGCCACTAACTCAGAATCCCGAGCCTTTGCGACCTGCGAATTTTGGCGATTCCCTGCCAGAAGTCCAATACAGCGAATCCTGTAAGATGAAGAATAAGATATGGTTGGTGCGATCAGCGAGATTCCGCAAAGAAGTTTGGGTGCGACTGCCGTTGACTAAGACCTGAGGATCGCGCAAGGCGCGGGTGAATCAGGCGGTTACGCTCGAAGCCCCAAACGTTCGCCGCTGCTGAAAGCATTCGCGGCAGTATACCGGGCGGCCTTGCGTGGGCTTGAAGGGCACGGTCGTCTCTTTTCCACACTGCGAGCAGACCGTTTTCGTTTCCACCCGCTGGATGGGGGGCGCCGCCGCTTCGCCGCCTTGCGCGCGAACCGACTTGCATCCCTTACAACGCTTAGGCTCGTTCTTGAAGCCCTTGTCCGCGAAAAACATCTGCTCGCCGGCGGTGAAAATGAATTCAGCCCCGCACTCGGCGCATTTCAAAACTTTGTCATGGTATTCCATACGTTGCTCCGGGGGCCGCGTTCGCACAGAGCAAGCAGGTTGCAGTTCGCAACCGGCGAAGGATGAAGTATCGCGAATGCCCGCGATGCTCACCCCTCCGCCGGCATCGAACTGCTTTAGGTTTTCCGGTTGTGGCTTGCTTAATCCAGCTCACGCCGCTGCTTCTTACGGAGACGCTTACGCGAGAGAGCTTGCTTGGCTCGACGCTTCTCACCAGGTTTCAAGTAGTAGCTGTGCTTCTTGATCTCCTTGATGATGTCCTCCGACTGCACCTTGCGTTTGAATCGCCGGAGCGCGTTTTCCAAAGACTCGCCCTCTTGAATAACTACTTCCGCCACGCGTATTCACCCCCGTCTCTCTGTTTGAATTGGACTTGTGGATTTGAACTCGAGTAACCGGAACCGCTAAACCCGGCTATTGCCCACTCCTTCTATCGGAGGCTATCCCTCAAGTCAAGACATAAATTGTACATTAGGGCGGCGGCGCGGGGGGATTAGGTGTCGCGTAAAATGGAGTCCGCGAAAACTCGTTTTGCGGGTGAACCTCCGCTCAACTCCGCCAACGAGTGCTGCTAGAATAGCCGGGCGCGCAGGGAAGGGCTGCGGCGCAATCCAAAAATGCCATTGATGCGCGACGCAATCGGAGTGCTGCTGGCCGGCGGCCAGGGCGAGCGGCTTTGGCCGCTTACGCGCGATCGCGCCAAACCCGCCGTCCCTTTCGGAGGTGTGTATCGAATCATCGATCTCACGCTTTCCAATTGCCTGAATAGCGACTTGCGCCGCGTGTTTGTGCTGACGCAGTACAAGGCGCTGAGCCTGAATCGCCACGTTCGCCGCGGCTGGTCTTCGCTGATGGGCTACGGCGATTTCATCGAGGTGCTGCCGCCGCAAATGCGCGTCTCGCAGCACTGGTATCAGGGCACGGCGGACGCGGTGTATCAGAACATTTATTCGCTCGGCAGCGAGCAATCGAATTACGTTTTCATTCTCTCCGGCGACCACATTTACAAAATGAATTATCAGAAGATGTTGGAGCAGCACATGGCCGCCGCGGCGGATGTGACCGTAGCGACCATCGAAATGGATGCGGCCGAAGCCGCGGGCAAATTCGGCGTGCTGGAAACCGACCGGCATTGGCGAATCGTGGGATTCGAGGAGAAGCCGGCCAAGCCCAAGCAGTCGCCCGTGCATCCCGGGAAAATAAACGCGTCGATGGGCGTGTATTTGTTCAATACGCAGCTACTGGTGCCCATTCTGATCGAGGATGCCGAGAATCCCGCGTCGTCGCACGATTTCGGGAAAGATATCTTGCCGCGAATTCTGCACAAATATCGCGTGTTTGCCTACAATTTCCGGGACGAAAATAAGAAGGAAACTTCGTATTGGCGCGACGTTGGAACGATTGATGCATATCACGAAGCCAACATGGATCTGGTGTCGGTGAGTCCCGTGCTGAATCTGTACGATCCGGGCTGGCCGCTGAACACGTGGCAGCAGCAATATCCTCCGGCGAAATTCGTGTTCGCCGATCCGGAGCGCATGGGCGTGGCGCTGGATTCCATCGTATCGGGCGGATCGATCGTATCCGGTGGGCGCATTTCGCGGTCGGTTCTCGGCTACGATGTGCGCGTGAACAGCTACTGCGAGGTGGAGGATTCGATCGTATTCAACCACGTGAATATTGGCCGGCACTGCCGCATCCGGCGCGCGATTATCGACCGCCACGTGGAATTGCCGGAAGGCACGGTGATCGGCCACGATCTGGAAGCGGACCGCGCGCGCTATTCGGTGTCTGAGAACGGCGTAGTGGTGGTGGTTCGGCCCGAATCCATGATCGAGGAACCGGAATGATATGCGCGGTGCGCCCATTCGGAGCGTAATCCGGTGGGTTTTGTTGTTGCTCGCGCTGGCGTTTGCCGCATACGACGCGCCTCAAACATGGCATAATTACAGTAAGTGGCGCCTCGCACTCCCCTCCGATTCCGTGGCCGCTGGTTTCTGGCGAACTGCTTTTTATTCGGACTTGAAAGAGATGGCCGTCGTTCTGGGAGCGGGCATCGTGCTCTGGATCGTATTGTGGCCGCGCCTGAAACGCGATAGCGCCGACGGCCGCAAGCCAGCGAAATGAATCGTGTGGAAACATAGAATGCAAACCAAAAAGACTTCGAGGGACGAATGGCGGACGAGCTAAGCCAGCAGATTTTGACTCCGGTGGATATCGAATCGGAGATGAAGAAGTCGTATCTCGATTACGCGATGAGCGTAATCATCGGGCGCGCGCTGCCGGACGTGCGCGACGGTCTGAAGCCGGTTCACCGGCGGATTCTCTACGGCATGTATGAGCTGGGGCTCACGTCGACGAAGGCCTATCGGAAATGCGCGAAGATCGTCGGCGAAGTTCTCGGCAAATATCATCCGCACGGCGACTCGCCGGTCTATGACGCGCTGGTGCGGTTGGCACAAGATTTCAACATGCGGTACCCGCTGGTTGACGGACAGGGCAACTATGGGTCGGTTGACGGCGATCCGCCCGCGGCGATGCGCTATACAGAGGCGCGGCTTTCGAAAATCGCCGAGGAAATGCTCGCGGACATCGAGAAAGAGACGGTGGAGTTCACGCCGAATTTCGATGAAAGCGAGCAGGAGCCTCTCGTCCTTCCCACGCGCATACCGAATCTGCTGGTGAACGGCTCTTCGGGAATCGCCGTGGGCATGGCGACGAATATTCCGCCGCACAATCTTCGCGAGATCGTAGAGGCTGCCATCCTGCTCGTGGAGAGCCCGGAAACGACTCTGAAGCAGGTGATGAAGATTGTCCCCGGACCGGATTTTCCGACGGCGGGTTACATCTACGGCCGAGACGGCATCGAGCAGGCGTACAAAACGGGCCGAGGCTCGTTTCAAGTGCGCGCCAAGGCCGCCATCGAGCAGCGCGGCAAGGATCGCCAGGACATCGTTGTTACCGAACTGCCCTACCAGGTAAACAAAAAGAGCCTCATCCAGCACATCGCCGAGCTGATCAACAACAAGAAAATCGAAGGGATCGCCGACATTCGCGATGAGAGCGACCGCGACGGCATGCGTTTCGTCATCGAAGTAAAGCGCGACGAAGAGCCGGAAATCATCCTGAACAAGCTTTTCAAGATGACGCAGATGCAGGAATCGTTCGGCATGATCCTGCTGGCCATCGTCGGCGGGCAGCCGCGCGAGCTGGGCCTACTGCAACTGCTGCAGCTTTTCATCGAGCACCGCGTGGACGTGGTCCGGCGGCGCACGCAGTACGATCTGCGCAAGGCGCAAGAGCGCGAGCACATCCTGCTCGGCTATCGCATCGCACTCGACAATATCGACGAGGTGATCAAAATCATTCGCGGATCGTCGAGCCGCGCGAACGCCCGCGAGAATTTGCACGAATTCTTCGAGAACAAGTCCGTGCGCGTGATGGTGGGGGGCAAAGAAACCACGCTTCGCGGCGTGAAGCTCGACGCCAAGAAGTACGGGATTACGGTGGCCAGTTCCGGCGAAGGCCTGGGCCTCAGTTACATTCAGATCGACGCCATTCTCGAACTGCAATTGCACCGCCTGACGCAGCTTTCGGTGGACGAAATCCTGAAGGAACTGGCGCAAATCCGCGAGCGCGTGGCCGAACTGCAGTCCATCCTAGCGAGCGAGAAAAAGCTGAAAGGCGTGATCGTCACCGAACTGCGCGAAGTGGTGAAGTCCTATGGAGACGAGCGCCGCACGCAGATCGTCGATCGCGTGGAGGAGATCAAGCTCGAAGACCTGATCAAGGATGAAGAGATGGCGATCACGGTGAGCCATGCCGGCTACGTGAAGCGCACTTCGGTTGAAACCTACCGCCATCAATCACGCGGGGGCAAGGGCCGCATCGGCGCGAAGACGCGTGACGACGATTTTGTCGAGCACTTTTTCGTGGCCTCGGCGCACAGCTATATCCTCCTTTTCACTTCCAAAGGCCGCGTCTATTGGCTGAAGGTGTACGAAATCCCTGAAGCGGCGGCGGCCACGCGCGGCAAGGCGATCAATAATCTGGTCCGCTTCCAGGAAGGCGAAACGCTGAAGGCCATCGTTCCCGCGCGCAACCTAGAGGAAACGGGACGCTTCGTTTTTCTGGCCACCAAGAACGGAACAGTGAAAAAGACTGAACTCGCCGACTTTTCAAATCCGCGGCCATCGGGAATCATCGCCATCAGCCTCGATGCGGCCGATGAACTGATCGGCGCGAAGCTCACCGACGGAAAGCAGATGATTTTCCTGGCGAGCCACGAGGGCCAGGCGATTCTCTTCCGCGAGACCGAAGTGCGCTCGATGGGCCGCGCGGCGGGGGGCGTCAACGGCATGGATTTGGCGAAAAGCGATTATGTGGTCTCGATGGACGCCGCGCAGGTGGACTTCGGAATCGCGCAGAAGGAATACAAGAAAGAGACGCAGGATCTCGATGAGCTGGAAAGCGACGAGATTCGCGAATCGCTCACGTCGCTGATGCTGACCGTGGCGGAGAAGGGCTACGGCAAGCGCACGCCGCTAGCGGAATACCGGGTGACGTCGCGCGGCGGAAAGGGCGTGATCAACCTGAAATCGACGGACCGCAACGGGCCGGTGGTCGCGGCGCTGCAGGTGCGCGAGGATTCTGACGTGATGATCATCACCGGCCACGGGAAAGTGATCCGCGTGCATTCGGGTGAAATCCGCGAAGCGGGCCGGTCAACTCAAGGAGTGCGATTGCTGCGGCTCGATGAAGGCGACCGCATCGCCGCGGCCGCTGCTATCCTCGAAGAAGAGGAAGCCGCCGCAATTCCCGAACCGGAGAAGAAATGAGTCATCGAGCGCAGCTGGCTAATCTACTGCGCACGAAATCTCTTGTACGTGGCGAATTCACGCTCGCCTCGGGCAAGAAGAGCGACTATTACCTCGATTGCAGGCTGACAACGCTCGATCCCGAGGGGGCGCTGCACACGGGATATTGCGTTCTCGAATTGCTCGATGAAATGGGAATCAAGCCGGACGCGATTGGGGGCTTGAGCATGGGCGCGGATCCGCTCGTTACCGCCGCAGGAGTGGTCAGCGCGATCGAAAAGCGGCCGTTGCCCGGATTCTTGGTCCGTAAGAAAGCGAAAGAGCACGGACGGCAGAAACAGATTGAGGGCATGGAGAATCCGGGCGGGAAGAGAGTGGTGATCGTTGACGACGTGTGCACCACGGGGGGCTCGACGCAGGAAGCCATCGACGCAGCGGAGCGCGAGGGCTGCGAGGTGATCGGAGTGATTAGCCTCGTTGACCGCGAAGAAGGCGGTTCCGATGCGCTGCGCGCGAAATACAACTATCGCTCGATTTTCACCGCGCGCGAACTCCTCGTAGAAGAATCAAAGCCTGCCGGAAGCGCCCGCAGCGCTTCTTAGTTTCACCGCCTTACTGGTTGAATCAGTCCCATCTTGCAGTTTGAATCCTTTCGTCGAGGCGTTACGGAATCGTACATGCCTGTGCGAAGTGGGCGCGCAGCGGCACCGGGGCACGCTAGAATGCTTCTTTGTGATTTTTGCGAGGGAGGAACGATGAAGCGTTTCGGCCATCTGCCAATGCCCGATCTTGCTTATCAAGACCGGGTTTTTATGGAGAGCATTGCCGCCAGGCCGTTGCGCATTCTGGCCGAGTATATTGACCCGATTAACCGCCTGCGCCGCGCGGGAGTGGGAGACACGATCGTGATGTTCGGCTCGGCGCGCATTCAGCCGCGCGACCGTGCATCGGCGCAACTTAAAAAAGTGCAAAGCGCCGCCCGTGGCCGCCGCACCCCGGAATGGAACACCAAAATCGCCGCGGCAAAATCTATCGTGGGAATGTCGCGCTATTACGAAGAAGCGCGCGAGCTTTCGCGCCGAATCACGACGTGGGCGATGACGTTGGGAGCGCAGCCGAAGCGGTTCGTCATCTGCTCGGGCGGCGGGCCGGGCATCATGGAAGCGGCGAATCGCGGTGCGGCGGAAGCGGGCGGATCGTCGATTGGGCTGAGCATTCAGCTACCGCACGAGCAGCGGCCGAATCCCTACATCAGCCCCGACCTGAATTTCTGCTTCCACTACTTTTTCATGCGCAAGTTGTGGTTTGCGCAGATGGCCAAGGCGCTAATCGTTTTTCCGGGTGGCTTCGGCACCATGGACGAGCTCTGGGAGATACTCACGTTGATGCAGACGGCAAAACTTTCGTCGCGGCACTTGATTCTGATTTACGGGCGGAAATATTGGAACAGGGTGGTGAACTGGCGCCACATGGTCCGCAGCGGCACGGTGAGCGAGAGGGAATTCAAGATGCTCCAGTTCACCGATACGGTGGATGACGCGTTCGACCACGTGCGCGGCGAAATGGAGAAACATCACCTGGCTCTCGACGTGGAGTGATCCTCTCGCTGCGATGCGCGTTCGAACGCACGTCTAGATCTTCCCTGAAGAACTATCCACAGCTGGAGAGCGGCTGTCAAAATTCCGGCGCGCCGGTCAGTTCTTCGAAACTTCCCGGTCGGCTAGGAAGACGGCGTCAAAGCGCCGCTGCTCATCCCGGTCATGCACCAGGACGACCGGCGAAAGCCGGAGCGACTGCTTGCAAGTGCGGCACGTGCTCATCTCGCCTTGAAGGTCCTGCACGAACCCGTCGGTAAAATGATAAGCGGAACGCGGGCGGCGCGCAGCCTTTGTACCGCGGGTCCCGCAATGAGGGCACGTGTATTCAACGCGGTCTTCCAGGGGATCGCGATTTAGCGCGGCCCACCCTGTCAATCGAACGCCAACTGTTTCTATGGAAGGACGGCTCATGATAGCTATCTCGACCCCCATTTGAAGTTCATACCGCCTTTTAGACGCGCGCAATGGCGCACACGATGCACGATCCGATTCAAAAACTTCAAGCTAGTGTCAAATAGAGGCTTACTGGCCTCGGACTGCAACGCCAAGAGCCTGGAACCGTTCAGGGCAGGGTGCGCAACCTAACAATAGTCAGCGGCAACCCGATCCTCGCGCAAGCTGCGATTGCAGCCGTGCGGCAGTGGCGCTATGAGCCAACGCGCCTGAATGGCGAGCCGGTCGAGGTCGAAACGCAAATCACCGTCAATTTTGTGTTCGAGTAGGATCCGCTTTCGGCGCGGCAATTTATCCTACTGGGAGACCGCGGCCACGCGTCCCAGAGAAATAGAGAAGCTAGAAATGGATGACGATACCTGTGGAGATGCGGGCGTTGTTCCGGGTGCTGCCGAAGAAGTGAGCCGGCAGGTAGTCACCTTGAATGATTCGCCAGGAGATCGAGGGAGCGATTTCGGTGTCGATGCCCCCTCCGATGGCTGCGGCGAACCCTGTAGAGCCGACACCGAAAGAGCTGACGTGGGCGCCTCCAATCAGAATGTGGGCAAATGGCGAGACGCGGGCGGGCCAAGACACCTGCGGCCCAAAGAGAAACGTGTGGATCGAGGTATTCGAGCCGTAGTCGCCGCTGAAGTCTGCTACACCGCCAATCCAGCTGGCTGGTTTGTACTCGCCCGAAAATTCCCATCCCGCCGCGTTGAATGAGGGCGAAGCGTCCACCCGCATGTAGGAAAAGCCGCCGAAGACCTGAACCCTGTCATTCAAAAACTGTGCCTTCGCGGGAATCGACGCCAGCAAAACCAACCCAAGCAACAGAGAGAATCTGCTCAGCATGAAAAACCTCCTCAGGAGAATGGGATTCGTGAAGCTTGCCCTCGCGGGCCTTTTGCAATCGCGTCGGTGGTGCTTTGGGAGCTCCGGCTCAAACACCGAGAAACCGGGGCGGGCCGTCCGTCGTTTGGATGACTGAATCCCTACGGCGGTTGTGCGCAAGCGACTTATTGTCTCTCATTGGAGTTCAGTTTGGCGAGCGACTGGCGCGTGTTAGCGAGTTCGGGCAAATCGGGATCCGCCTCGTTCCACAGTGTTGCGGCGGTAGAGAATTCTCGCGCTGCCGTTTGGGAATCCGCACTGTGCTGTGCCACGAGCGCCAGGGCGTAATGGGAACCGGCATAATCGGGCGCTCGTTGGTACATGACGTCGGCAAGTTGACTTGCTAATGTCCAATCGCCCGCCGTCCGAGCGACACCAGCCAAAAACTCGAGATGAAAGAGACCCTGCGTCCAGCTGTCGGGACCGTTGGCGGCACGAATTCGGCGAGCGACGTCGTCTAGAAGCGCTTCTGCTTGGGCGGTTTGCCCCGCGTTCAGAAGCAATGCGCCGCGCAAACCATCTGTATAGGGACGCACGGTGGGGACGTCAGAGCGAGAAATGGTTTGAGCTACGTGATCCGCCTGAGCCAACTCTGCGGCCGCGTCGTTCGGATGATGGGTGGCAAGCAAGGCGTCACCGGCCAAGACGTGTCCAGCGACGCGCGCCAGTGGCGAGGGCTTGTCCGTCATGGCGCGCGCCGCTGTGAGCGCCTCGGAGTAGCGCCCGCGGTCAAGCAGGAACTCGGGCCAGTCCTCGCGATTGAAGGAGTCGTAATCGGTGAACGCCGGTAGCGCGGATACGGTGCGGAAGTATTTTTGGGCGTTTTTCATCTGGCCGAGATATTGATACGACGACGCCAACAAATCCAGATTGTGGGCATAGTGCCAGTCGTACCAAGGAGGAATGTTTTCCTTGCTAAAGTAAGATCGCTCGATGTCATCGGTCTTCAAAAACTGCGCGATGGCCTGGTCCATGCGGCCGATGTGGCGGAGCACGTGGCCGTACATGTGTTGCGCGTGGGGGACATCGGGCGCGAGTTCGGCATAAGCCTTGGCGTGAGGGAGAGCATCTTGGAGGAGGCCGTTGTTTTCGTAGCAGTGAATCAAAAAGTGATGCGCGGCGAAATTATGGGGATCGAGGGCCAGCACTCGATTGAAGAACGTTGCCCCTTGCATGTCGATGCAGCCTTGCCCATCGGCAAAGGGCGAAGGCTCCTGAGACACGCCGCGAAGTAGAAGAAATACAACGTCGTCAGGATAGGAGGCGAGCGCCTCGTCGAGAGCATCGCGGACGGCTAACTCGCGCTCGATTTTGCTCGGATCGAGCATAGCGTTCAGTTGCAGAGCGCGAATTTGAATTCGGCGGCGTTCCCGGTCGGTGACACCTGAAGATAGCGATTTGGCGCGGGCCAGCGCGTCTTCGGCAGCGGAAAAATCCATCGGCGAGTACGCGTAGCTCAAACCGACATAGGCCATCGCCAGGTTGGGGTCGTAGCGTAGAGCTTCATGAAACGAGCGAGCGGCCTGGGCCCAGAAATAAGACTCGAGATAAGCGAGCCCCTGGTCGTAAAACTGTTGGGCTTCATTTGAAGATGTTGAAACCTGCTCGTGAATCGACCCGATGCCGGTTTGTAAGGCAATGGGCCGTTCGAGAAACACCGCTGGGATCCAGCCCACGTGCTGGTGAGACTCAGAATGACTGGCTTGGGCACGCGCGAGTGGGCAGGAAGCGAATCCTGCTGCGACGGAGCAAGCCGCCAGGGCGAGGAGTTTCTTCACCAACGCTCGATGAAAAGACATTCACGTCATTTTCGTATCTCGACGTGAATCTTGTCCACCCCGTTCCAGAGGTAACCGCCGGGATTCCAGCGCGGCTCCATCGGTTGAGTGCGTCCTGCGCTATCCGTCGCGCGGGAGAGAATGACGTATGCACCGGGCCGATTTGGCCGCCAATCGTAGTCCCAAAGACGCCAGGCGTATTTGGCCTGATCGGGGCCGAGTGTGGTTGGGTGCCAGGTCCGACCATCGTCCGTCGAGATCTCCACGCGAGCAATCGCGGACTCGCCCGCCCAACTTGCGCCGCGAACCGTCATGCGCTGGCCTGGTGACAGCTCGAGAACGGCGCCATCCGCAGGCTCGGCGATTATGGATTTCACGCGCAACGAGGTGAGCGACACTGTCTTCGCAGAGCCTGATTCTGGTCCGGAGGGAGACGCGACCGGTATGCGGTATCCGGGGTCCATATAGAATCCGTGGAATTCGTGCGCAAGAACACGAATCTCCTGCAACCATTTGATTGACGCTGAGCCAATCCAGCCGGGAACGAGAGCGCGCACGGGAAATCCGTGTGCGGGGGTGAGGGGCGAACTATTCATCTTGGTTGCGAGCAGGGTGGTTCGCTCCATCGCCTTTTCGATAGGGATGCTACGAGCGAACTCCGATGCACCGGGGGGAACAACGTCTAGGCCGCGAAACGCCACGTGCTTGGCGGTCAGTTTCAAGCCCGCGAGGCGCAGCACGTCGGCGAGGATAGGGCCCTCGAAGGCCGCATTCCCCACGCCGCCGCGACCCCAGCGCACACCGCCAATGGGTGGATCGAAGTTGACCCGGCTGTTGCCGGCGCACTCGAGTGTATTGACGACCTTGGAGGTGGTAAGTTGCATGAAGTCGTGAAAATTGATGATGAGGGGTCGTTCCACCTCGCCGGTAATGGAGAGGGTCCAAACAGAGGGATCGATGGCAGCCGGCATTAGAAGATTGTTGCGAACAAAAAAGCGGCCAGTCGGCGTGATCCAGGAATTCAGAAGGGACGTGGGCATTTCGAGCGTGAGGTATTCCCGCGAGTAGACGATCATGCGGTCGTCAAACACTTGGGTGTCCTGGGATGGGCTGGAGGTGATCGAGCGCAGAAGCCGTTCGGCCGAGATGGGTTTTTGAAATGCAGCCAGGCCGAGGAGACCGACAGTATTTCGCAGAATTTCTCGTCGCTTCAGCAGTTCGTCCAAGTGAAAAAAACCTCCTCAGCCAGGGTTATGGTACCACCGAGAACCTAGCGGGAATTGCAGCTTCGCGGAACACTATTTTATCCGAGAATTCATAGTATCCGCACGAGCTATATGGATATCGGGAGCATAAATCCAATTTGGAGCATGGAGCAGGCCATCGCTTTCGTAACAGCCGTGTTTTCAAATGATTAGCTATAGCGATTTTCAACCTAGTTGGTATGAAGATTGCGTTCTGTAATTTCGCATTTTCGGTGCCGTCTAATCGTTGAAATGCAGAACCTGCGCGGTTGGGGTGACAGCCGGGTTCGGGAGCTGAAGATGAAGAGAGTCATTTTTTGCGGTCTGTTGTGCGCGCTTTTGGTGTGCGGACTCACAGGGTTCGCGGCAGCGCAGACGACGGGTGGAACGCTCCGCGGAGCGGTTACTGACAGTCAAGGATTAGCCATTGCTGATGCGTCGGTCACGATCACCAACCAGGCGACAAAGGTAACGATTCCGCTTTCAACCAGCGTCGCGGGACTCTACAACTACCCGGACCTGCCAGTGGCCAGCTACTCGGTCACTGTCGAGAAGGACGGCTTCCAGAAGTTTGTCCGGAACGGCATTCAGATTTTCGCAAACCAGGTAACCGAGGTGGATATCACTCTGCCGCTCGGGTCCGTTTCATCAACGATAGAGGTTACGGGCTCAACCCCGCTTGTGCAGACAGGGACCTCGCAGATTTCGAATGATTTCAATAGTATGCAGGTAACGCAGCTTCCGAACTTAGACCCGACGGGTTCGCAGTTGCAACTCGCATTGCTCGCCCCGGGGACGACTTCGCAGCAAGCCGGCGTCACGGGTGAAGGCGGTTCGATCGGCGGCACACGGCCGCGGATGAATAGCTTCACAATTGATGGCGTGGACGACAACCGAATCGATCTTACCGGCCACACGCAGTACGTGATTCCCGAGTCCGTGTCAGAATTCAACCTGCTTACGAATCAATTCAGCGCCGAGTACGGCCACTCGGCCGGAGGGCAATTCAACACCATCACAAAATCGGGCACCAACGATTGGCATGGTGGAGCGTGGGAATTTAACAATAACCGCGACTATAACGCTTACGACAATCTGGAGAAGACTCTGGTCAATGGCGTCGTCCCTCCCAAGCCGCGGTATGACTTCAACCGAGCTGGTACAGAGATTGGCGGCCCGATCCTCCACGATAAGCTTTTCATTTATGGCGCGTTCCAGCGGATTATTCAGGGGCTGGCGACGCAAGCCGTAGTTCAGCACACGGTCACCGCTGCTGGTCTAACGACTCTGGAGTCCGTTTCAGACACAGCCGTGCAGAACATCCTGAAGCAGTTTCCGACTGCAGGTTCGAGCGATGGCACAGAGCTTGTGACGGTGCCTGGCACCTCGTGTGCGGGCGGATGCCTTATCCCTATAGGGCCGATCTCTCCGTTGGCGCCGAATTTCTTTAATCAATGGGATTTCATTATTAATGCTGATGCCTCGCTCGGAAAACACTCGCTTTCCTTTCATGTTCTATATGACCGAAGTCGGCAACCGAACGTGAACGCTGTCACGCCGCTAGCTGAGTTTACGGGCGTAAATCCAGGCGACGACAGAAAGTACCTCTTCAAGGATACCTGGGTGATTTCAAGTCGATTCGTGAACGAGTTCCGCATGGGGTATTCCCGACTTGATAACGGTTTCACGGTTCCGACGACGTTTGCGAATTTTCCGAACGCGGAGGTGGACACGCTGGGCATCAATGTGGGGCCGCAGGGCTGTTCCCCGCAGAGCACCATCCTCAACACCTACCAGTTTGCTGACAATATGAGCTTCGTGCGTGGAAAGCACAATTTCAAATGGGGAGTGCAGTGGCTCCACGTGATTGATCCGACAAACTTCCTCGCTCGCTCACGAGGTGAATGGGACTACGCAAACCTCAATGAGTTCGCGAACGACGAGATACCAACAGGACTGAACGGCGCGCTGCGCGGTGCGGGGTCCGGTCTGTTTCGCGGCAATGAGAATGGCGCTTCCGGCTTCGTACAGGACGACTGGAGGATTTTTCCACGCCTGACGCTAAATCTGGGAGTGCGCTACGAGTGGAACGGTGTTCCGAAGGACGACAGTTTGCAGAACCTTAATTCCATTTCGAACCTGCCCGGAGTATTCAAATTTGGAACGCCAAAAGCCGATTACAACAATATCGGACCTCGCGTCGGCTTGGCTTGGGATCCCACAGGCACCGGGAAATGGGCGGTACGCGCGGGTTTTGGGATTTCTTATGACCAAACGCCACAGAACTTTATTACGCTCAGCCTCCCACCGCAACTCTATACGGAGCAGAATCCGACGCTCACGTGCGCTCTGGCTGGCGCGCCGGCCTGGTGCTCTCAGCCTCTCGGCCAGGGATTCTTGCAGGGTGGGGGCCTTCTCCAAGTTAATGTCCCGTGCTCGACGCAGTTGACCTGCCGAGAGTCCACCAGCGCCCAGATCGTCGATATTGTTGAGCCCAAGGTGTTGACGTGGTCCTTGGGCGTTCAGCACGAAGTGGGCTGGAACTCGAGTATCGAACTCCGATACGTTGGAACACGCAGTCTGGAACTGCCCATACAAGCTCGTCAAGGCATCCAGACGGGCTTCGACGCAGGACTGGGTGCCATTCCGACCTACCTTAGCTCGTCAGCCGTACCAGCCACCGTCGCTTCGCCGGCTGTGACGCTGGGCACTTGGGATACGTTCGAGAACAACGGTGGTGGCGCGGCCACGCCCACCGGATGCGCCGACCCATCCCCATTCAAATACGGAGTGCAGGGATTCTGCGGTGCACTGATAACGGGATTTCCGCCGCTGGCTAACGGGATATACCACGGCGTTTCGGCAGACTTCAACCACCGCGTAGGGCACGGGCTGCTTCTGCGCGCTAACTACACGTATTCAAAGAACATGGACGACGCCACGAACGAGCTGTTTAGCAGCCGAGTCAACCCGCGGCGGTCGCAGGATTGGCGGGACCTGAGTAGTGACTGGGGGCGTTCGACGCTCGACGTTCCGAGCAAGTTGGCTATTTCCTGGGTGTACGATCTCCCCACTTCGCATGCGGACAATGGCTTTGTGAGAGGCTTTGCCAACGGCTGGCAGTGGGAGGGCTCTTGGCAAGCCTATAATGGGACACCTGTGACTATCCTGAACGGGGCCGATGTCGGGGGGGACTTCGATTCAGCCGGTGACACGCCTATTCTGAATCCCAGTGCGAAGGGGAACGGCGTATCGCAGATCAACTTCGTTTGCAACGCAGGTGCGGGAGGGGCGACCTCAATCGTATCTGACCCCACGACCTGTGGGACGGGCGATGACTCGAATATCGTAGGCTACGTTGCACAGGATTCAACCGCAAAGTACGTTTTCGCGGGTCTTGGCGCACAAACCAACGTACGCCGCAATAGTTTCCGGTCACCTGGCGTCAACATGTGGAACATGGGATTTCAGAAGGAGACGAGGATCACGGAGCGGGTTCACCTGGTCCTGTCTGTGTCTGCGTATGACGTCTTCAACCACAGAAACTACGCGTTGGCGCAGCCGGACGTACTTGAGGCGGCGAATGGATCGTTCATCAATACGGTCAACAATGCGTTGAGCGCCACGTATACAAACATCCAGGCTACTCCTACGTTCGGAGGCAGCGGCTTCCTGGACAAAACTCAGTTCTCCGGGGGATCGCGCAAAGTTCAGTTGGGAGCCCAAATTACCTTCTAAGCTCGGTCAAAAACAAGCCGATTCAAACGGGGGCCCTTTTTTGGGCCCCTTTTTGTTTGCGCCAGCTGATGCCGCCCGAGCGCATCCTTCTGGCACACAGTCTTTCGCCTTGGAAATTTGCCGAGAATCACCCAGGTGGCGTCGAAGACAAGGTGCAACTTCGGGCGCATCCGACGCGTATAATAGCTTGAGCCGACGGGCAACCGATGCAAGCAAAAACGTCAATGACGTTCGGGGAAGCAGTGCGGATAGCGACAGCCAGCCTCTGGTCGCATAAGCTGCGCAGTATGTTGACTTTACTGGGCGTGGTCATCGGGGTCATGTCGGTGATCGCCGTGGTAAGCCTCATCAACGGCCTGAACGACTATGTCGCTGGAGCGATATCTTCCAACCTCAGCGCGGACGTCTTCATGATCAGCCGGGCGCCCTCGACCATTACCAATATTGACCAGTGGGAGGCGAGCCAAAAGCGCAGGAAATTCCATTTCGACGACTATGAGTATCTCCGGGACAATTGCCAACGCTGCGTAGCGGTTGCCGCGAATCTCAACAAGATTGGCCAGGTAAAATACGGCACCGACTATCTCGACGATAGCGCCATCATCGGATTCACCCACGAGATGCCGCAGGTCTATAGCCGCGAGCTAGCGGAAGGGCGTGACTTTACGCGGCTGGACGTGGCGCGCAGCGCGCCCGTCTGCGACGTGGGGTACGACATCGTCAACAAGCTGCTGCCTGGTGTGGACCCCATCGGCAAGGTGATCCACGTGGATACCGGCGAGTGCGAAATCATCGGAGTGGCGAAAAAGAGGGGCTCCACCATGGGGCAGTCGCAGGATAACTGGGTGATCATGCCCCTCACCACTTACCAGGGTTTGTACGCACGCGATGACTCGCTCCGCCTGTGGGTGAAGGCCGCCGGCAAGAACGCGATAGATCCCACGATGGATGAGGTGAAGCTGCTCTTGCGAGCGCGCCGGCATGTGGCCTATCGCGACGCCGACGATTTTGCGATGGAAACGAATGCGTCGTTTCTTTCGTTATGGAGCAGCATCAGCAGCACGTTTTTTGGCGTGACGATTGGGATCGCGTCGATTTCGCTGATCGTGGGCGGCATCGTGATTATGAATATCATGCTCGTATCGGTGACGGAGCGGACGCGCGAAATCGGCTTGCGGAAGTCGCTCGGGGCGCGTCAGAGCGATATTCGCATGCAGTTCCTGATCGAATCGGCGGCGCTGGCGGCGATTGGCGGAGCCTGCGGGGTGATCCTGGGAGTCATTCTGGCAAAGATTGTGAGCATGACGACGTCGCTGCCGAGTTCGGTCCAGATTTGGTCGGTACTGATGGGGTTGATTGTGGCCACCAGCGTGGGATTGTTCTTCGGCGTGTATCCGGCGGCAAAGGCAGCGCGACTTGATCCGGTTGTGGCATTGCGCTCGGAATAGTTGGTGAAAGGGACGATGGCAAATAGAGGCGGGTTCGGCGAATTCAAGGAAGCGATCGGGCTGGCGCTGGATGTATTGCGGCGCAACGTTCTGCGCTCATTCCTCACGATTCTCGGCATCATGATCGGCGTCACCACGATTATCGTGATCGGAGCCGTAATTAATGGGCTGAACTCGAACGTGATGGGCAACATTCAATCGCTTGGTTCAAGCACCATCATCGTCTCCAAATTTTCCTGGGCCACGCTCGGACGCCTTTCGCCGAAGGTGCTTCAGCGGAAGGATTTGAACCCGGACTGGGTGGAAGGCCTGGAGCAATTGCCACACGTGGTCACTGCCGCACCTGTTTCGCAGATCGAGAACTATGCGGTCAACGCCGGCTCGAGCGAAGTGCGGCGAGGTAATCTCCGTGCGAAGAATGTCATCCTGCAAGGGAATACACCGGCCATTGCGCAGATCAGCGATTTGAATCTGGCCGCCGGCAGGTTTTTCAATAATACCGATGAACAACACCACTCCCCGGTTACGGTGCTGGGGCACATCACAACCGACACGCTTTTCCCGAGCGGGGAGAGTCCCTTAGGCCAGGAAGTATTGCTCGAAGGGCATGATTTCACGGTGATCGGCGTTTTGGACGAGCGGAAGCAGGCATTGGGGACTGGGGAAAATCCCGAAGACAATATCGCGCTGGTGCCGTTTTCTATCATACGGAAGCTGCATCCCGAGTTCAAGAACGTGGTCTTCATGGCCAAGGCGGACACCACGGAAAATCTTCCGCTTGTCGTGGACGAGGTGCGGGAATATATGCGTCGGGAGCGCAAGCTGGCTTCGGACCAGGATGACGATTTCGCAATTCTAACCACGGACACGTTTCTGGATTTGTGGAAGCAGATCTCCAGCGGAATTTTCATTGTGATGCTTGCTGTCGGATCAGTGGCGCTGCTGGTGGGTGGAATCGGCGTGATGAACATCATGCTGGTGAGCGTTACCGAGCGAACGCGTGAAATTGGCGTCCGCAAGGCCATTGGCGCGCGGCGGGCAAATATCTTGCTGCAATTTCTGCTGGAGGCTGTAACTCTCGCAGGCATAGGCGGCGTGATTGGTGTTCTTCTCGGCTCGGCCATCGTCCTGTGCATCCGGCTGGCTTTTTCCAGTTTCCCCGCGTCCGTTTCTGTATTGCTCGTCCTGCTTGGAGTATCCGTAGCCAGCATGATTGGGATTTTCTTCGGTGTGTACCCGGCCTGGAAAGCGGCGCGATTAAACCCGGTCGAGGCGCTGCGCTACGAGTAACACTGCGGCGCGCTAACCGATTTTGCTCGCACGCAATATCGTTCTAGTCCCGATGCTAAAATCTCTAAGTTGAACTTTGTACGATGAGGTGAAGAATGGATCACGCCCAAGGATTTTTGAATCTCGTAAACGATGCCAAGCAGCGAATCAAGCAAGAAACTTTTCGCGAAACGAAAAAGCGGCTGGATAACGGCGAGAACCTTATCCTTGTGGATACGCGCGAAGATGCCGAATGGGCTCGCGGGCACATTCCCGGCGCAATTCATCTCGGACGCGGCATCATCGAGCGCGATATCGAAAAGACCGTTCCGGACAAAGCCACGCCGATCGTGCTCTACTGCGGCGGCGGATTTCGTTCGGCCCTGGCCGCCGATAACCTTCAGAAAATGGGCTACCGCAACGTCATTTCAATGGACGGCGGCTGGCGGGGTTGGACCGAATCAGGCTTTCCCGTCGTCAAGGATTAAGTTTCTGATCGGTTCGGCTGGCGATCGAAAAGAGTTGGCTGGGGCGGTTGGACTCGAACCAACACCGTCCTCATTAACAGTGAGGTGCCCTACCGATTGGACCACGCCCCAACTTGGCCACGGACTAAGTGTAATAATTTACACGATTCTGGCGCGGAGGTGAATGCGGATTGAGACTGCGAAGTACTAAGGGGAATTCGGAGTACTAAGGTGAATGGCCGAGGGAAGGAAGCCGGCCCAGCCCTCAATCCCCTAAAGGGATCCTCGGCTTTCCTTCCCTCTGACGGGCCGGTACATGGCACGCTAAAAACCAAAGGTAAGATGCTGAAACCAAACGCCGTCAAAATGACGGCTTGCGTAAAAACTCCCACCCCCCAGTAAATTTTTCGGCGCGTCGCCGGGCGCGGCCAGGAATCCACAGTTTGTGGCTGTAGCGAGCTGGCCTAGAAAGAGCGCACTGTGTCGATTTGAAACAGAGCGCCCTTTCGTAAGGGCGTGGCAAATAAGCGACAGGGAGGAATTTGCGCGATCGAACTCCGACGTCTGAGTGATGCAATTCATCCTCGCTTGCCTTTCGCCTGCGCAAAGCGATCTTTTTCTCGATCCAATCAAACAGCACTTCCTCACGTACGGCCTCGGATTGTTTGCGGTTGAACTCCGCGAAAAGCGGCGATTTGGCGGCTGGCAGCCGATTTTCAACCTCGATTGCAAGCGAGTCCACAGTCGCGCTGCCTTGACCTCACGGCGCGGGGGTTGCTATGTTAAAAAGTTACACTGGGATCAGTCTGCCCATCGTGGGGCGAATCCCTCTGTATCGGCCATCGAGCTATGAGTCTAAGAAAAATCGTCGTCCGGGGCGCCCGGCAGCACAACCTCAAGAACATCAACTTGGAAATTCCGCGCAACACGCTCACGGTGGTCACGGGACTTTCTGGTTCGGGGAAATCCTCGCTAGCTTTTGACACGCTCTACGCGGAGGGCCAACGGCGGTACGTGGAATCTCTTTCAGCTTACGCGCGCCAGTTCCTTGACCAAATGGAGCGGCCGGAAGTGGATTCGGTTGAGGGACTCTCGCCGTCGATCGCCATCGAGCAGAAAACCACCACGCGCTCGCCGCGATCGACGGTGGGCACGATCACCGAGATTTACGATTACCTGCGCGTAGTTTACAGCGCCATCGGTACGCCACATTGTCCTCGATGCGGCAAGCACATCGCGCGGCAGTCCACGGAGCAAATTGTGCAGGCCGTGATGGCGTTCAAGGCTGAAGACCGCATCATGGTCCTCGCGCCCGTGGTTCGCGGACGCAAGGGAGAATACAAAAAGGAACTCGAAAAGTATGCGAAAGAGGGTTACGTCCGCGCGCGCGTGGATGGCGTGCTCGTCAGTCTCGATGAACCCGTACCACTGGACCGACGGAAGAACCACACCATCGAAATTGTGGTGGATCGGTTGCTGTTGAAGAACGGTATCGTGCAGCGACTCGAGCAATCCATTGAAACCGCGCTGAAGCTCACGGGCGGGCTGGTCACGATCGCCGTGGTGGGTGGCCAGGAACATGTCTATTCCGAGAAACTGGCCTGCCCCGATTGCGGCATTTCCATACCACAGCTCGAACCGCGCTCGTTTAGTTTCAATTCGCCCTACGGCGCATGTCCGGAATGCAATGGACTGGGATCGAAATATGAATTCGATCCAGCAAAAGTGATCGTGGATTGGACCAAGCCGCTTTTTGAAGGTGGCCTTGGACCGGGCTCTGGTTCCACTCCTCTGCAGCGCACTTTGCGAATCGCCGCCCTCTCCCACGGATTTGACCTCGATGCGCCTTTCGAGAAACTCCCGCGCAAAGTGCAGAACCTGATCCTGCACGGAAATAACTCCAGCGTTTTAGGGAAGGGTCTGAATTTCGAAGGAGTCGTGGGGTATCTGGAAAGCAGCCTCAGGGAATCGAAATCGGACTCCTATCGCGAGTGGTTGACGGAATACATGTCACCCGCGCCCTGCGCCGCTTGTAGCGAGCAGAGGTTACGTCCCGAAAGCCTCGCGGTGAAAATCGGAGGCCTTTCCATCGCCGATTTTACGGCCTTGGCCCTATCGGATGCGCGGGCGGCCGTGGACAAGATGCGAAATGGGCTCACGCTGCGACAGCGAAAAATCGCCGGCCGGCCGCTGTCGGAAATTTCTGAGCGCATCGATTTTCTGCTGAACGTAGGGCTGGGATACCTGACGCTCGCGCGTTCGGCGGCAACGCTTTCAGGCGGTGAGGCGCAGCGCATTCGACTGGCAACGCAGATCGGTTCGCGCTTACGGGGCGTGCTCTACGTGCTCGACGAGCCTTCCATCGGCCTGCACCAGCGCGATAACGGTCGCCTGCTCTCCACTTTGGAAACACTGCGGGATCTGGGAAACACCGTCCTGGTGGTCGAGCACGATGAGGAAACGATTCGCCGCGCCGATTACGTGGTCGACCTCGGCCCTGGCGCAGGCAAAGCGGGCGGCCATCTGGTAGCTTGCGGCTCGCCGGAGGAAATCGCTGCCAATCCCGCCTCTCTCACCGGTCAATACCTAACAGGCCGCATGAAGATCGCTGTGCCGGTTCAGCGCCGCGCCGCAAACGGTAAAACTCTCGCGATACTCGGCGCTCATAGCCACAATCTCAAAAACATCGACGTGGCAATACCTCTTGGGCTGCTGTCCGTTGTCACGGGCGTTTCCGGTTCTGGCAAATCTACCCTGGTGAACGACATTCTCTATCGTGCTCTTGCAGCCAAGCTTTACCGTTCGATGGAAAAGCCCGGTGCTTATCGCGCGCTCGTGGGCGCAGAGCACATCGATAAAGTCGTACAAATTGACCAAGCGCCGATTGGCCGCACTCCGCGCTCCAATCCAGCCACGTACACCGGCGTCTTCGCTCCCATCAGGGAGTTGTACGCGATGCTCCCGGAATCGCGCGAACGTGGCTACAAGCCGGGCCGATTCAGCTTCAACGTGAAAGGCGGGCGTTGCGAAGCGTGCCAAGGGGACGGGCAGCGGCGCATCGAAATGAATTTTCTCCCCGATGTTTATGTAACCTGCGAAGTCTGCCGAGGCAAGCGCTACAATGCCGAAACCCTGTCCGTGCGCTACAAGGGCTGCTCCATTTCCGATCTGCTTGATTTGCCTATTGAGGAAGCGCTGAAAGTGCTCGAAAATATTCCCTCGATCCAGCAAAAGCTGCAAACTCTGGTTGACGTCGGCCTCGGCTACGTCCAGCTCGGCCAATCCGCCACCACGCTTTCTGGTGGCGAGGCTCAGCGCACCAAGCTGGCGCGCGAGCTTTCCCGCAGGCAGACCGGCCGCACGCTCTATATCCTCGACGAGCCCACCACGGGTCTGCACTTCGACGATGTAAGCAAGCTGCTCGCCGTCCTCAACCGCCTCGTCGAGCTGGGCAACACCGTCCTCATCATCGAGCACAACCTTGATGTAATCAAACAGGCTGACTGGATCATCGATCTCGGTCCAGAGGGCGGACAGGAAGGGGGACGCATCGTCGCTCAGGGCACTCCCGAACACGTAGCGCGCAACAAAAAATCGTACACTGGCCAAATATTGGCCCGCGCTCTGAACGGCTCGAACTCGAACGGCGCCAGCCGATCGGCGAGCGCCGCTGCGCGCCAGCTCGGCGCATGATGACCGGGCGGCCGCCGGCAATCTGTCTCCAACTATGAACTTCGAAGAAAACAATCCGCCCCCTCCTCAGCCCTCAGAATCTTTCGACGGCCCTTCGCCCCCGCCCGAGCCTGCGTTGCTGGAGACCGGCCAGCGGCCGCGAGAAGGCCCCCCAATCGAGCCGCAAGTTTCGGTTCCACCCGCGGCACCCCTTCCCGAAGATATCCGCGTTCCTTGGGGCTGGACTGATCTGTTGCTGTTCGTAGTGCTGGCGTTTGCGGCGACGTTTCTGTTCAGCATTCTGCTCGTAATTGGATTTGCAGTCTTCGGCGTGTCTCTCTCGAAACTTCAAAAGCCGGGAAGCGCTGAAGGACTCTTCGTTGTGGCTAGCCAGGCAATCCTGTTTTTCGTGCTGCTGGGTTACTTGTTCGTGCAAACGCGTGTGCGCTTTCATTCGCCTTTCTGGCGAACTCTGGGTTGGCGCCCCCTGGAAACACATCGCATCCGTGGTGCCTGGGCCTACCTGGGGCTGATCGTGAGCGGACTCTTGCTCGCGCTCCTTGTCCAGGTCGGTTCGGCGATTTTTGGCACAAAAGCTCAATTGCCCATGGAGCAGTTGTTTCAAGATCGCCGCACCGCCCTGCTTCTGGTGCTGATGGCGGTCCTGCTCGCGCCCGTGGTCGAAGAGACGATTTTCCGCGGTTATCTTTATCCGCTGATCGCGCGCACCTTCGGAATAACTACGGGAATTGCCGCCACAGGAATACTTTTCGGCCTGCTCCACGCGCCTCAGCTTTGGGGTGGCTGGGTCCAGATCGGGTTACTCGTTCTCGTTGGCATCGTTTTCACGTATGTGCGCGCCGTCACGCGGACGGTGGTCGGTAGCTATTTGCTCCACGTGAGTTACAATTCTTTTATTTCCATCGCGTTTCTTATAGGCACTCACGGGCTGCGTGTTCTGAATCCCGGTCATTGAGGCGCGCTATTTTCGCGGCAAGGGCATCTCGGAAGCGGAGTAAATTCGTTGCACACTGTTCAACCCATCGAATGGACCACAAAAGGCGTGGTCATGCTTGACCAGCGGCAATTGCCGGGCGAAGTTGTCTATCACACCTACACCGATTACCGCGACGTGGCCAAGGCTATCAAAGATATGGTCATTCGCGGAGCGCCCGCCATCGGTGTTGCCGCCGCGATGGGTATCGCCCTTGGCGTCCAGCGCTCCGAAGCAAACACTCTCGCCGAAATGCGTTCGCAATTCGCCACTATCTGCGACACGATTTCGCGCACCCGCCCCACCGCCGTCGATCTGTTCTGGGCCATCGACCGATTCAAGCGCCGCTTTGATGAACTTGCCGCCGCTTCCGGAAACGACGAGCCGAAAGACCTCGCTCGAATCCGCGCAGCGCTCGTCGAAGAAGCACAAAAGCTTCATCAGGAGCGCCGTGAAGCCGACGAGCGAATTGGCCGCTTCGGCGCGGAGCTCATGCCCAAGAGCGGCCGGGTGATGACGCAGTGCAACGCCGGCGCTCTCGCGACCGGAGGAATCGGCACAGCGCTGGGCGTCATTCGAATGGCTGTCGAGGGCGGTTATCGAATCGAAGTGCTGGTTCCCGAAACGCGGCCGTACCTGCAGGGTTCGCGGCTCACAGCCTGGGAGTTGCATCAGGACCACATTCCCCTGACGCTCATCACCGACAACATGGTGGGCCACTTCCTGAGAACCGGCGGCGTGGCAGCCGTGGTGGTCGGCGCCGACCGGATCGCTCGCAATGGCGACACCGCGAACAAAATCGGAACCTATGGCATCGCCGTGCTCGCGAAAGAAAACAAAGTTCCGTTCTACGTGGCCGCGCCTATTTCGACGTTCGATCTTTCCATTGCCACAGGAGATCAAATTCCCATCGAGGAACGCCCTCAGGAAGAAGTAACGCACCTTGCCGGCCAACGCATTTCACCCGACGTGCCCGCCGCGCATCCCGCCTTCGACGTCACTCCCGCGGGTTATATCGCCGCGATTATCACCGAACGCGGCATCGCCCGACCGCCGTTCGAAGATTCGCTCGCAAAACTGTAAGGATCGTAAGAGCGGATCACTTCATGTCGCGCCAGTTTGGCCCCGCCTTGCTTTCCACCAGCAGAGGAACGCGCAATTTATATACGCCTTCCATCACTTCCTTCACCAGATTCCTTAGCCGCGGGATTTCCTCTTCGGGGGCTTCAAAGAGCAGTTCGTCGTGCACCTGAAGAATCATGCGCGTCTCGAACTCGCCGGCCAAACGGTGATCGAGCTCGATCATCGCCAGCTTGATCAGGTCGGCCGCTGCGCCTTGCATCGGCGTGTTCATCGCCGTGCGCTCGGCGAAGTTGCGCAAGTTCGGCTGCGGCGAGTTGATTTCGGGAATCGGGCGAACGCGCCCGAAAAGGGTTTTGGTAAATCCGGTTTTGCGGACTTCCGCGATCTGTGCGTCGAGATATTTTTTCACGCCGCTGTATGTTTCGAAGTATGCGTTGATCCACTTTGCGGCTTCCTTGGTATCGATCCCGAGTTCTTGCGCCAGACCGAATGGCGAAAGCCCGTAAATCACCCCGAAATTGATCACCTTGGCCACCCGGCGCTGCTCGCGCGTCTGAGCTAAAGGCGGGACGCCGAAAACTTCCTCCGCCGTCCGCGAATGGATGTCCTCGCCGCGCCGGAAGGCGTCCACCAGAATCGGGTCCCGGGAAAGATGCGCCAGAATGCGCAGCTCGATTTGCGAATAGTCCGCGGAAAGCAGCAAATGGCCCGGCGACGCGATGAACGCCGCGCGTATCTCACGGCCGAGTTCCGTGCGTATCGGAATGTTTTGTAAATTCGGATTGGAGGAGCTGAGCCGCCCCGTGGCCGTCCCTGTCTGGCTGAAGCGCGTGTGCAAGCGCCCCGTATCCGCATTGATCAGCCGAGGCAACGCGTCCGCGTACGTCGATTTCAGCTTGGCAAGCTCGCGGTATTCGAGAACTTTTCGCGGCAGCTCGTGTATCAGCGCGAGTTCCTCCAGCACCTCCGCCGCCGTCGATCGCGACTTGGCGCGGCTACGGCGCGGGGCCTGAAGATTCAATCTATCGAAGAGGACCTCGGCAAGTTGCTGCGGCGAGTTGATCTTGAACTCGAAACCCGCCAGTTCGTAAATGGATTTTTCCAGCCGCGCGATCTCCTCCTCGGCTTTTGCCGAAATAATCTCCAACTCTTTCCGATCCACGCGTACGCCGGCGGCTTCCATGCACGCCAGCACAGGTGCGAGCGGCAAATCGATTTTCTCGTAGACGTCCACCAGGCCTTGCTTTTCCACTTCCGCGCGAAGCACGGGCGCAAGCCGCAGCAGAAAATCCGCGCGCTCTCCCGGCGCTCCAGAGAGCGTTCGATTCAAATGGCGCAGCACCACCTCTGCAAAAGCGTGATTGGCCGTGGTGGGACGAAGAAGGTAGGAATAGAGCATCGTGGCATGGCGGATTCCGGCAATTGGCTTGGCCCCGTTCGCCGAGCCGCCAGAGGCCAGCAGATGAAAGAGTTTTGGGTCGTGTACGACTTTGGAGCGATTCGCATCCCTCAGCCAGCCATGCATCGCGCCGAGCATCTTGTTTTCGGTATCGTTGGTAGCGGTCCGTGCCGCGTCGGCTTTGATCGACATTTCCACGCCGGTAACTCGCGTGCCGAAGCCTTCGTCATCCGGATCCTCGGCATCCAGCGCCAGCCAAACTGCGGCATCGCCGGTCGGCGCAGCGGCGCTGGCAAATTCCCTGAGCGCCGCCGGTGATTCCAGCGCGGCATAGTCCGTCACGCGAGATTCGGCCGGCGCGGCGACTTCCTTAAGCAGCGAGGTAAACCCAAGTTCGGCGTAAAGCGCCCGCAGCGCCACCGCGTCCGGCTCTTGCAGCCGCAGGTCATCCAGCGAAAGCGGTACCGGAGCGTCGGTCGGGATTTTCGCTAATCGCTTGCTCAGGCGCACGAATTCGCCGCATTTTTCCAGCGCCTCGCGATAGCTCGCCCTCTTCACTTCCGCCGCGCGCGCCACGGCTTCCTCGGCGCTGCCGAACTGCTGGATCAACTGTCGCGCGCCCACTTCCCCGATTCCCGCTTTTCGCCGTTCGCCCGGAGCGGGCTTGTCATTGGGATCGCGCGCGCCGGGAATGTTATCGATCGAATCGCCCATCAGCGCCATCACGTCCGCCACTTTTTCCGGCGGGACGCCCATGATCTCTTCCACTTTTTTCTCGTCCACGATCAGGTCGTTCTTCGCGGGATTAAGCAGCCGCACGCGCCCGTGCACCAGTTGCATCAGGTCCTTGTCGCTGGTGATGATGTAAACGTCGAGGTCTTCCTTCTCCGCCTGCAGCGCCAGCGCGCCGATCACGTCGTCTGCTTCATATCCCGGGTATTCGAGGATGGGCAGACGCATCGCCTCGCAGTAACGCCGCACAAATGGAATCTGAATCGAGAGGTCGTCCGGCATCGGCGGGCGTTGCGCCTTGTAGGCCGCAAAAATCTCGTCGCGAAACGTGGGAGCCGAAACGTCGAAGACAACCGCCACAAAATCCGGCCGCAGAGCTGGATTATTTATCAAGCGCCGCATCATGGTCGCGAATAGATACGGCACTTTTGTAGGGATTCCTGAGGAGGTCTGCAGCCGGTCCATCGGCGCAAAAAAGGCGCGAAAGATGTATCCCATCGCGTCAACCAGGAAGAGCCGTTTTGGACTTTTAGCAGGCATGCGAAAGTATTCTCGGTCGGGACCGTCCCGTGAAATTTTGCGCTTAAAACGGAGGCGGATCGATAACGTCCAGTATATCAAACAGAAGGATTGGAACTTTGGGTAGCGCGTTTAGGGCCGCCGGTAGAGCGCTCGGAATCGCCGCACCCAAGGCGCCTCGGGTTCGGCGTAATCCTCGAAGGATTCTTCCTTCAATCCCGCGCGGAGGAAGCCGTCGAGTTCATCGCGCATCAAAGGCCACGGCGGCCCCTGTCCCTCGAGACTCCCTTCATCCCGCCCGCGTGCGATCGCCAGCAGCAGCCCGCCGGGCGCGACAAACCGCGAAATCGCTTCAATCGCCTTTGGACGCATCTCCGCTGGAAACGACTGCACGGTGTAAATTTCCAGCACGAAATCGAAGCTCCGCAGCCAGTTCGCTGGCGGATTGAACATGTCGGCGATCGCGTACTCCACCTGCGACTGTGAAAACCGCTTCTTCGCTGCCTCGATGGCGGTCTTCGAAACGTCAAATCCCGTTGTTTTGAATCCCCAGGCGGCAAGTTGCTCGGCGTCGTCGCCAAACCCGCTCCCGATCACCAGTGCCCGCTTGCCCGCGGTCTCGCATGGATACGCCTTCCAGAAATCGAGCAATCGAGGATTGGGTTCCAGGTCGGCCCAAGGAATCGTCGCCTCTCCCCGCGCCGCTTCCTGGTAGAGCTTCTCAAACCATCCAACTGGATCGCCCTTCTGGATGAACTCAGCAGCCAGTTCACGCGCTCGCGCTCGATCCGGCATTTCTGCATTGTATCGAAGTACGTCGCCCAAAGCCGCGCAATGCAATCAGCCGCTTGCTAAAACGAACTTTAACAGCGATTTCGTTATTAAAGTGTTGCTCCCATATCTTTAATAAGAAAAGCTCGGGCACAAAAAGCAACAGCCCCGGCCTGAGCCGGGGCTGTCGGTGAATCCGCCAGGGTCGGAAAAAATTAGTCGCCGGCCACGGTTGCAGGCTCGGACGCGACGGCCTGAGCCGGATCGGCGCCGTTCGCGGGCTCGATGCGCTTCACGGTCGTGCCCGGAACAGCCGTCAGAATCTCGTCCATCGTGCCGATTTGCATCAGCGGCTCCGACTTCTTCTTCAGCACGAGTTCCTCGTAAATCTTTCGCACCTTGGCCGCTTCCTCAAACGCCTTCTTGCGGCGAATGCGATCTTCTTCCGCTGCCGTCAGCGGGATGTCGTGCTCGAGATGGCGCACGCGGGCCGCATCATCGGCATCGATCTTCAGCGAGTGCTCGTAATCGTTGAGGGCCACCTTCTTGTTCTTCGCGTAGATCTCGTGCTTCCCGTGATTCTTGTACCATTCCGCGACGGTCGCATTCTTGTGCATGTTCTCGATGATCTGTCGCCAGCCCACTCCCGTGTTGTAGGCGCAGAACGAAATTTCGCCCTTCTGCGTCGCATACGGGATGATGCACATTTCCGTCCGTCGGAAATCGTAGTTGAAGAGATCCTGAAACCACATCCCGGCGATGAAAAGGAAGTTCCACGGATCCTCGCGCCGCCGCTTCATGGCGTCTTCGATGGTGCGAGTGGGACTAGTCTTGCCGTACTTCTTGTCCGAATTCTTCGAAAGCGCCCAAGTCTTGTCGAATTTCATCCACAAGTCCTTGAGCCGCAAACTCGGCGGTGCCTGGAAGGGCTTGTAATTCTTTAGCAACGCCATGGCCATCATAAAGTTCGAGAAACCCTTGCCGCGAGCCGCGTCGGTAATCGCGGTCACATCCTTGGTCAGTGAAGGAGCATCGAGGAATCGCGGAACCGGCGCCCATTCCTTGGTTTCCTTGTTGATCATCAGCGCGGTGCCGACTCCGCAGTTCGGATGGCATCCGCAGGAAAGCGAGCCCCACTGCGAATCCGGCCCGTGCGAGAGATCGGAGAATCCGGCGAACGTCGCGATGTACGAAATCGGGAACCAATCGCGCGTGGGTTCCACTTTTCCCACCTGCGTGCTGACGTCTTTCGCCAGATGCGAAAGCGTGTACCGCTGGCGGATGCGGCGCTCCGGCGTAATGTCCTCGTCGCGACCGGTGAACGAAACCGGCTGGAAGGAAACGAATGAAATTTTCTTCGGATTGTCCATCGCGAACTTGACGATCGGTCCCACCTGATCGTTGTTCACGTTGTTCACGATCGTGGTCACCAGCACGATCTCGACGCCCGCCGCGTGCAGATTCTCGATCGCGCGCAGTTTCACGTCAAACAAATTGCCCACTTGCCGATGGCTGTTCGCATCGTTGCCGATGCCGTCGAATTGCAAGTAGGCGTAGCGCAGGCCCGCTTCGAACGCTTTCTGCGCGAATTCCTTGCTCTTCGCAAACTCGATTCCGTTCGTTGCCGCCTGCACGCTGTTATATCCGACTTTCCGCGCATACCGCACCGCGTCGAGGAAGTATGGCGACATCGTCGGCTCGCCGCCCGAGAACTGCACGGACATCTGCCGCCGCGGCTTGATCTTCGTGGCGTTGTCCAGAATTTCCTGAATTTCTTCCCAGCTTAGTTCGTGAACGTAGCCCACTTGGTTCGCGTCCATGAAGCACGGATCGCACATCATGTTGCAGCGGTTCGTCAGGTCCACCGTGAGCACCGATCCGCGGCCATGCCGCACCGTGCTCGATCCGTGGTTATGAAGTTTTTCGTCGTTGTGTGCGGGAATGTCGCGGCCCGGAAAATTTCCTTCGATCCACTCCAGGAACTTCGCGTCGATGGCCATCAGATCTTCGTACTTTCCGTGGATCGCGCACTCTTTCACCATCCAGACCTGGCCATCGCGCTCGATAATCTGCGCTTTGATTTCGCCCACCTTCTCGTGTACCAGATCGGTCCAGTCCTTCTTCCCGTCGATGATCGCTTCGCGTGCTTCCTTCACGCACGCCGGACAGAGCGAATCCGTCGTCCGCGGCCAGCCGAGCGTCGGCTTCGATTTTTCCCAGGACTTCAGCAGCGGTTTGTCTGACCACTTCGGCGTGAACGAAGGGTTCGGGTTGTGCGCGAGCAAAAGAAAAAGAGACTAAGCCCAAAGGCTTAGTCTCTTGATGATAAAAATCCGTCATTGGAAATTTATTGGAGCACCCAGATTTTCTGATTCAGATCATCGGCGGAGAACCCTTGGTTCTTGAGCGCAGCCGACCAGTTGGCAGCATTCTGCGTCTGTTCGGTCGTCGGGTAAGACCAGCGAAGCGGAACGATACCGTTGTTGCCGATGCCGGGACCGCCCTGGAATGCAGGAGATCCGGTACGGCGCCAGTTGTAATACGCTTCATAGCCGGAGGTCTCATACATCGCCAGGTATTTCTGCAGGACGATCTGCGAGATCGCGGTGCTCTGAGTGGAAGACAGCTGCACGGTGGGCTGAGCGTAATAGGCATTCCAATCGAACGTAAAGGGATAAGGCTGAACCTGCGTTACCGCATTGTCGGACGCCGGCAGGAAATAGGCCGTGAAATTGGTCTGGGTCACATCGATGCCATAGAACGCCATCGAGGTCTTGATACCGTTCTCATAATACTGTTCCGCGGTCCCGGTGCCGCCCCAGCCGCGCTCAATGCCTTCGGCGATATTGAACTGCATCTCTTTGTAGCCGACGAACACATTCGGATCGCCGGTGAAGTTGGAATAGTAACGTTTGCGATTGAAGAAGGAGAGGAGGTTGGCGCTGGCCTGGTTGTACATCGTACCTTCCGTTTCGCCTACACTGGCGCCGACGAAGGCGCGGAAATCGGTGGCAGTATAACCGCCGGTGGTATCCGTGCCGCCGTACGCCGTGTCCACAAAGGCCCAGGCGGGCTCGGTGGTTATATACACACGGGGATCCTGAAGCGAATCCAACGCATGCACATAAGTATAGGACGAATTGAAACGGCCGGCGATAGAGCCGAAATTGCTCGGGTTGAACGGATAGGTGCTATATACGTTGGAAGCGCCGGGATTGTAATTGAATTCAAAATCGTCGGCCTCACTGCTGAAGATCGGATATTGACCGGGGTTGCCGAGAATAGCAGCGAAACGCGCGGGTACATTCAATACGGCGTCGCCGGCTTTATTGCTCAGTTCCACCAGCACCCGCAGCTCGAAAGAGTTCACCAGTTTCTGCCATTGGGTCAATTTCCCACCATAGTAAATATCCTGTGCAGCGCTCAGGTTATCGGCCTGCGAAGTTCCACCCTGGCCGATCAGGATCGCCAAATGCGCGTTTGCCGTATCCAGCTGATGAAGCACATAGGCGAACACCTGTTCCTGCGGATCATAGGCCGGCTTGAGGATGGAGGGACTCTGGAGCGCCTGGGTTAAGGAACATCACCCATCAGCATGGTCATGTTGTAAATAATAGGCCTTGATGAAACGACCCACGGCTTCATAGGCATTGGTATCGCTATAAAGCTTATTTGCCTCGGTTTCCATCTGAACAACGTCCTTGAGCGCCAGATAAGAATTGAACGGACCGTCGCTGGTCAATTGCGCGTTGTCGGTTTCCGTTTGGTTGTCGCTCCAGGTATAGATATTGGTGCCATAGTAGTCATAGTTCTCGGCAATGGTATTGATTCAGCCGATGTACGAGGTCCCAGGAATTGACGCCGCCGAGCGCGCCTACGCCGGTAGAGCCTTCCGAGGTGGTGCCGGAGATCATAGTCAGCACGGTCCCGAGAACGAGGTTGGGGGTGATGGTCGTCGCGTCATTCGGATCCGGTTGCTTTTCCGCGATCTGTTTGTTACAGGAGAAGAGCATCGCCACTCCCACCGTATACAGAATGATATGTTTTATCCTTTGCATATTGTTTGTATTAAGGATGATTTAGAAAGAAAAATTGATGTTAAGACCATAGCTGCGGGTCGTAGGCGTCTGCAAACCGGAGCCATTGTCCTGCGTGTATTGGTCGACGTCCAGGTCTTTGTAACGGTTGGGGAAGAAATACAGCAGGTTCCTGCCCACCAGCGATACACTGGCATTGGTGATAATCGACTTGGGACCGAATACGGTCTGCGGAACTCTGTAGGTCAGGGTCACCTCGCGCAATTTGACATAGGTCTTTTTTATGATGTTCAGGTCCTGGATACCGGCGGCCTGCTCTACGAAGGGTTGAACCAGTGTCTTGGTGGTATTCGTCGTCTGGGTCAGGTCCTTCATGTTCGTGATCTGTCCGGTAATAGGATCCAGCTGGATGCCATTGGGGCCCGTGAGATTGACGCCGGGAGCGGTGTAGGCGGCTATACCCGCTTCATCGCTGGGACGGGCGGCACCGAGCGCGCCGGTAGCGGTTTCAATATGACGACCACCCTGCAACGTTTTCTGACGCACGTAATCGTTCATTACACCGCCTACGATACCGTCGAACAGGAAGCGGAACTGAGAAGGTCTTATAGCTAAAGGTATTGGTCAAGCCCCATTGCCAGTCCGGGTCGTAGTGTCCAAAGACCTTCTGGGCCGAGCTGAGGCTGGAGTATTGGATGTACTGACCGGTTCCCGCATCTTCTACCAGCGTACCACTGGGCGTGCGGACGAAAGCGTCGCCGTATACAAGGTCGGCGCGGGTGCCGTTGTGCGAATAGTTGTCCGGCGAGGAGTTATCGACCCATTTCCGGACATAGGTAAAGAAGTTAGCGCTTACATCCCAGGCGATCCCGTGAGGGTTGACGATGGGTTTACCGCTCACTGTGGCTTCCCAGCCGTTATTCGTATAGGTATTGCCATTGATCAGGTAAGCGGAATAACCCGTGGCGTTCGAAATACCACTTTGCGTAATGACTTTATTCCAATAACGGTAGTGGGTAACGTCCAGACCCAATCCTGTTCTTCAGGAAGCGGATATCGAGACCTTCCTCGGTGGCTTTCCGTTCCGCGGGGATGATGTTCGGGTTCACGTCCAGGTCCGTGTGCGAGCGCTGCTTTGGCTGGAATAGGTGGGCGACTGTGTATAGGTCTTTGCCCACTGAAAGTCTGGGGCCATTATATACGGCGAAGCCCAGCTATAGCCATAGCCCCTGGCAGGAGTGGGAGCTCCAGGTTGGGTGTAAACGTCGAATTGGTAAAACCGCTCTTGCTTTCGGCGTAGGAGGCCCGCAGCTTCAGGAAAGAGATGGCTTCCGGCAGATGGATATAGTCTGATACTACCGTGGCCAGGTTGTAGCTAGGGTAACAAACTGTCGTGTCCGGGGTTCATGGACGAAGATATCCACGCGACCCTGTAACGTTCGCCGGCCACATAGGATTTCCAGCCGAGATCCAACTAATAGTAAGAACTCAACACCAGCATATTGGACTTGTAGCCGACACCGGTGAGGGTTACCCTGCCAAGTTGGAGAACGAATAGACCCCCGGTACGTTCAGGTAGTTGGTGGTCTCGAAATTTGGAGTCGAACACAAACTGTCTGGAAGTGGCGCCGAGGACAGCATTGACATCCAGGAAGCCGGCGATCTCGTTGGCGATGATAGCGGGCCTGGAAGTCTTCGTTACCGTCCCACAAGCTGCGGCGATCTTCGCGATAGTCACCCTGCCGGAGTTCCCGGCCGTATACGTCGGCCGAATAAGGCAGCTTCTCGCTGTTGAGCATGCTCGAGAGGTCGAGAAGTCTGTACGGTAAATCTGGAAGTCGATGTTCTCGTTGACCTTATAGTTGAACTGCAGATAGCCGTATTCATTGTTCTGATAATGGCCGCGCAGCCACTGGTAGGACATAAAGTAGGGGTTGTTATACCGATAGTACTCTTCGTACTTCTGCTGTATTCCTCATATCCGGGCTGCCAGTAGTTACGCATGGTCTTCATCGACCAGTCCGCACCACCCCAGATGACAATATTATAGATGATACTATTGGGCCCGTAGGCTACGTCAGGGATATTCGGCGTAAACTGACGGCTGTAGTTGAAATAGGTGCTCATGCTGAACTTCGGGCTGAACCGATGCGTAATGTTCGCTGTAAAGTTGGCGTTGTTCAGCATCGTGTTCGGTACGATCCCCCGCTGATAAGTTTCTGTAACCGGAGATCCGCATATCCGTCTTCTCGGTGGAATTGCTCACCGAAATGCTATTCACCGACAGCAGACCGGCCTGGATGAATTTTTTCAGATTGTCCTTTCCACGGGCGATCCACGGCGTAGGCGCAACGTGCCCCGTATAGGTGCTGCCATCGGCATAGGTCGTCGTATAGCTCTGGTTCGGCGTGTAAGCGCCGTCAGATTGCGGATCAGCTGACCCCGGAACTGCGGTCCCCATACGTCATAGTCATAGTCGTTCTTTCCTACGCCGATGACACCGGAACCGAAATAAGAAGCGGCACTGGAGCCACCGCCA
>CAVPCI010000002.1:0-45992 GCA_963702375.1 uncultured Acidobacteriota bacterium | reverse complement strand
TGCACATCCATCTGTTTCGGTCGGCCAGTTCTATTCATAAGCGCTGGCTGACAGCCAGAATATATCCTTCGGCACCTAACCGGCGATCTGCCAAGCACTAGAATTGTGCGTGCCAGAAAACTGGTACCTTACCGTTTGACTGGCATCGACACGCTGGCACCGCGATGTGACGATACTGCCCTCTTCTGCAATCTCACATACAAATCAATAGCTTCACTGGTTCTGGGAGATCGTCGAGCTTTGGCCCGCCCTCTGCAATTCTCGCCACGGATTGTTCTATCGCTAAAGCTTGCAGCGCGAGCGAACCATCGAGTCTTTCGCTGCTCCCAGTTTCATGTGCTCCGAGCAAAGGCGAGTGGGGGTTGTCATGGTGACGATCTTATTGGTAGTCGCGCTGGTGCTCTTGGTCTTTCTGTGCCTCGTCGGCCCGGGTAGTCAGCTCGCATCGAGCGACCGTCGTTGAAAGCGACTCTGTGAAAAGTCCAAATAAAGGAGAAGAGATGAGTCGCAAGGTTTGGTGGCAGTATCACCGGCCGTCTATATGAGTGTGAGAAATGCTGTTGGGCCGGTAGGGGCCGTGCCAAACCTAGGAACTCCATCGGCTAAGACCTAACAAGTTACCCCCTCGCTTTGGGCGTCTTTCGCCAAATACTTGAAGCTCGCCTCAATCAGCCGGCATCAAACCGGGCAGCTGTAGCTGGGTAGAGCCCGTTAGTCGGTTTGAATCTGTAAGGACCCGACCGGAGGATTACGAGTAGATGATTCCAAGTCCCGAAGCGCTATCCGCAGCGCTAGAGTCCTCGCATGCAACACGATACGAAGCGCTCCTTCGCGTTTCGGAAGCTATCAGCGCCTACCGCGATCCCCAGGAATTGTTCCATGCACTGGCAGGTGAGTTGAGCAAAGTCGTCCGCTTCGATGGCCTCGGTGTCGTGCAATACGACGAAGCTGGAAATCGAACGAAATGGCACTTGGCCCAAAGGTGCAGGTGCCCGGAAGCCTCTTCGGCTGAAGTCCCTCCAGAAGAACCGATGATCTTGTGGGTCCATCAGAACCGGGAAGCCATTGTGATTTCGTCGGTTGACGAAGAGGTTCGCTTCCCTCCTGCAATGGACCAGCTCAGGAAATGCGGGATTCAATCGGGCTGCGTGCTGCCCCTGGCGACCGCCCACCGGCGCCTCGGATGCCTCTTCATCGTCAGCGAGCAAACGAATGCCTATTCCGATGATGAAGTTTCCTTTCTCTCTCTCGTTGCGAACCAAGTCGCCGTCGCGATGGACGACGCCTTGAATTTCGAGGCGTCGCAGCTGGCGCAGGCCCAGCTCGAACGCGAAAAAGAACGCCTCAAACTCCTACTCGATCTCAGCAACAACATTGCCTCGAATTTGGAGCTTCGCGATCTGCTTCGAGCGATTTCCGCGAATGTCCGCCAAGTGATGCAATGCGACGTCGTCGGAGTGGGCCTGCCTGACCCAGAAAGCAAGCAACTCCGGCTCCACGCTCTCGACTACCTGGCTGGCACCGGGATCACCAAAGAGGAAGGAGCCGTGCTGGAAGAGCACTCTCTTTTCCATAAGGTTCTCGAGAGCCGGGAGCCTGTTATGGTGAACAGCAGCGAACTCGCCCAACTCGACCCTCGCGACCGCCCCGCCTTACCGAAAGAGTTCCAGACCATTGTTGCCCTCCCGCTGATCAGCCGAAACCGCATGCTCGGAGTTCTCGGGCTTGCAAGACGGAAGGAAGAGCCTTTTAACCGCGCCGACATCGACTTTCTCCGCCAGCTCAGCACGCAAGTAGCCATCGCAGTTGACAACGCCCTCGCGTACGGCCAAATCGCGAACCTGAAAGACAAACTCGCTCAGGAAAAAGTTTATCTCGAAGACGAAATTCGCACCGAAAGGCACTTCGAGGAAATCGTCGGCAAGGGCGCCTCGCTTCGCCGCCTGCTCAAGGAGGTCGAAACCGTCGCCCCAACGGATTCCACCGTCCTCATCTATGGCGAAACGGGCACAGGAAAAGAATTGATCGCCCGCGCGATCCACAATCTCAGCAAGCGCCAGCCCCGCTCTTTCGTGAAACTCAATTGCGCCGCGATTCCAACCGGTCTTCTCGAAAGCGAACTCTTCGGCCACGAGAGAGGCGCGTTCACCGGCGCAATCGCACAGCGCATTGGCCGCTTCGAGCTGGCCAATCAAGGCACTGTTTTCCTCGACGAAATCGGCGAAATTCCTCTCGAGTTGCAGCCCAAGCTTCTGCGCGTCCTTCAGGAACGCGAGTTCGAGCGCCTGGGAAGTTCTCGCACGCTTCGGACCGACGCGCGCCTGATCGCCGCCACAAACCGCGATTTAGACGCCATGGTAAAGGATCAGAAATTCCGAGAAGACCTCTTCTATCGCCTCAACGTCTTCCCCCTTCATGTGCCGCCCCTGCGCGAGCGGCCGGAAGATATTCCTCTCCTCGTGCGTCATTTTGCCGACCAATTCGCGCGACGCGCCAACAAAGCAATCGAAACGATTCCCTCCGATACCATGAAAGCGCTGTGCCGTTATCACTGGCCCGGCAACATTCGCGAGCTGCAGAACGTTATCGAACGAGCCGTGATCGTATCAAGCGGCCCGGTGCTGAGAGTGCCCGTTGGCGACCTGAGACAGCGACCCCAACCGTCAAGGACGGAAACTAGAAGCGGCGAGGCGCCAGAACCCAAGAACATCAGAAGCGTCCTCGAAGAAGCCGAACGCAAGCAGATCATCGACGTTCTTCAAGAAACGAATTGGGTGGTGGCTGGCCCGAACGGCGCCGCCATTCGCCTCGGAATGAAACGTTCAACGCTGCAATTCCACATGCAGAAACTCGGCATTTCCCGCAACGCTGTGTAGTTCACGCGGCATCGCTTTTTTCTTCCACGTCCGTTCGTTCAAGCGCATTTGTACATCCGTGTCCCTGCCAGGAAGTTGGTAGGCCGCCCAACTATTGGCATTGGCACCTGGTCGGCGGCGCGGCAAATAGAATCCGCCGCCTACTATCCACCCTATTTCCAGCAAGCTTCCCCTCCCGCGAGCCTTTCGCACGCAATGGCGCGGCAAATGCAATCCCTCGAAGTGGTCGCAAAATGCAAACGGACTAAGCCCGAATGGGTTTCGTTATTGAGGGAGGAAAGATGACAATCTTCTTAGCTTCCGCTTCAAGCCTGGCAGTCGCGTTCTACGTCTACGTTTTCATTCAATTCGTGCGAGACGAGTTCCGTGTCTCACACCGCACGAGCGCTGGCTCCAAATCTGCCGCGCGGCTCCGTGATTGCACTTCACATTGACCAACGAAAGAGACGCCCATGCTACGCATCTCCATCGAGAACTCGCCCACCGAGCAGACCTGGATTCTTCAGGGGCGCATCGTCAGACCGTGGGCCGCAGAGCTTAGGTGCTGTTGGAGAAAGGCCCACGCCGAATGCAACGGCCGAAAATGCATCGTGGATTTGAGCGAAGTCACCTTTATCGACGGACACGGGGAGAGGATGCTGGCCAAAATGATGAATGAGGGCGCTGAATTCGTTGTTCGTGGTCTATACGCAAAACACATACTCGAACGGCTGAAAGACAATCTAAAGCGCCGAACCAGCAAGTTGCCGGTCGCAATCGCGTTCCTGCTGGTGGGCTTGCTCGCCGGATGCGCAAACCCGCAGGCTTCAACCACACCGCCACCACCGCCAGAAGTCGAAGTCGCGAACGTCACGCAAAAAGAAGTTCCCATCTACGGGGATTGGGTCGCGACTCTCGATGGCTATGTCAACGCGCAGATCCAACCGCAGGTATCTGGATACGTAATTAAACAAGATTATCGGGAGGGTTCTATGGTTCGCAAAGGCGACGTCCTCTTCGAGATCGATCCGCGACCCTTCCAAGCAGTCCTCGATCAAGCCAAGGGACAGCTTGCCCAAGCCATCGCCCAACAAGGCCTCGCCGCGATCAACGTGAAACGCGACATCCCCGAAGCGGAAGCTCGCGCGATTCCGCAGAGCCAGCTCGATAACGACACGCAAGCAAAGCTTGCAGCAGAGGCGACCATTCAGGCCGACCAAGCCGCCGTGGAAACGGCTCAATTGAACTTGGGTTTCACAAGGGTCCGCTCGCTAGTGGATGGAATTGCAGGCACCGCCCAGATTCAAGTCGGCAACTTTGTTGGCCCGGGTTCCGTGCTTACTACCGTCTCTCAATTGAATCCTATCAAGGCTTATTTTTCCATTAGCGAACTCGAATACCTGCATATCGCCGATAAAATCAAACCCGGCGCGGTTGGCGATCTTCTGCGAAGCAGTAAGTCCGTTCCGCTGCAGCTCATTCTTGCCGATCAAAGCACCTACCAATACCCCGGAGAAGTAGTTTTCGCTGACCGCCAAGTCAATTCGCAGACCGGAACCATTCGTATAACCGGCGCATTCCCCAATCCCAACAATATTCTTCGGCCCGGACAATTTGGACGCGTGCGCGCCGTCACCATGCTGCAAAAAAACGCCCTACTCGTTCCGCAGCGCGCCGTCACCGAACTCCAGGGAACCTACCAGGTCGCGGTGGTGGGCCAGGACAACAAGGTCAGCATCCGCAATGTGAAGGTTGGCGACCGAGTGGGTCCCCTGTGGGTCATCGACGAGGGACTCAAACCAGGCGATAGGGTGATCACGGAAGGCGTCGAGAAGGTCCGCGACGGCGTGACCGTACAAGCCCAAACTCACCGATTCGGAATCGGAGGCCAACTAAGATGTCGAAATTCTTCATCAATCGCCCCATCGTCGCCATGGTGATTGCGATCCTCATGGTCATCGTGGGGCTCGTCTCCATGACGACACTGCCCACGGCACAATTTCCAGATATCGTTCCGCCGGAAATTCAAATTCAGGCCAATTACCCCGGCGCGGATGCAAAAACCCTCGAGCAATCGGTTGCCACGCCCATCGAGCAGCAAGTCTCCGGCGTCGACAACATGAACTACATGTATTCGACGAACGCCAATAACGGACAAACAACGATCACGGTCAATTTCGATGTAAAAACCGATCCCAATATTGACCAGGTGCTCACCGATCTTAGGGAATCGCAAGCGGTCTCCCAACTACCCGCCCAGGTGAACGCCGCCGGCGTCACCGTACAGAAATCGCAGCACTCCCCGTTGATGCTTATCGATCTCTATTCTCCTAAGGGCACTTACGACAGCACGTTCCTGGCAAACTACGCCTACATCAACCTCACCGACGAACTGAACCGGGTACCCGGAGTATCGCGCGTTCAGATCTTCGGCGCCGGGCAGTACGCGATGCGCGTCTGGGTGAAGCCGGACCAGTTGGCGAAGCTCAACGTCACCGTCCCGCAGATTGTTCAGGCAATCAACACGCAAAACACCGTAAATCCCGCCGGCCAGATCGGCGGCGAGCCCGTTCCCAAAGGGCAGGAATTCACATACGCCGTCCGCGCCCAAGGACGCCTCGTCTCTGCCGATGAGTTCGGGCAGATCGTCATACGCGCGAATCCCGATGGCTCGATCCTCCGCCTGAAGGACGTTGCGCGTATCGAACTCGGCGCGCAGACCTATGACCTCGGGGGCCGCTTTAATGGCAAACCTTCGGCGATTCTCGCCATCTACCAACTGCCCGGATCCAATGCCGTCGCAACCGCCAAGGCCGTGCGGCAGCGTATCGCTCAATTGAAGCAAAGATTCCCGGCCGACCTGGACTATCAGTTCGGTCTGGACACTACGCTCGCAGTCTCGGCCGGCATCAAGGAAATTGTCCGCACACTGGTTGAAGCGCTTTTGTTGGTTATTCTCGTGGTGTACATTTTTTTGCAGAACTGGCGCGCCACGCTGATTCCCCTCTTGGCCGTTCCGGTTTCGCTGATTGGCACTTTCGCTGTTTTCCCCTTGCTCGGTTTTTCGATCAACACGCTTTCCTTATTCGGACTCGTTCTCGCGATCGGTTTGGTCGTGGACGACGCCATCGTCGTCGTGGAAGCCGTTGAACGTCACATCGAAGAGGGCCTTTCCCCGCGCGATGCCGCGATCAAAGCCATGCAAGAAGTTTCGGGACCGGTGGTCGCCATCGCGCTGATTCTCACAGCCGTCTTCGTTCCCACTGTATTCATTCCGGGGATTACTGGCAGGCTCTATCAGCAATTCGCTGTCACGATAGCGATATCCGTAATTTTCTCCGCGTTCAACGCCCTCACGCTGAGCCCGGCTCTTTCCGCTCTTCTGCTTAAGCCGCGAAAGCCCTCCCGCGGACCGCTGGCGCGTTTCTTCACCTGGTTCAACCAGGTTTTTGGCCGGACAACGAATCGCTACGTGAGCTTTTCGGGCTTTCTGATTCGCAAATCCAGCTTTAGCCTTATCTTCCTCGCACTGGTCGCCGTCGTCGCCGTCTTCATGGGTTCGAGGCTGCCCTCCTCGTTTCTCCCCAATGAGGACCAGGGTTATGTCTTTGTGGGCCTCCAGTTGCCAAATGCCTCATCGCTCCAACGCACTGAAGCTGCGTCGAGCGAGGTTGAAAAGGCCATCTTGCACACACCCGGCGTTGCCGGTTGCACTTCGGTGATAGGTTTCAGCCTGATCAGCGTGACGCAAGATACCTATCACTCGTTCTTCTTCGTAACGCTCAAGGATTGGGACGCACGGAAACGCCCGGAGGAACAGTATGCCGCTATCCAGAAGAGTCTCGGCGCGTCGCTTTCTCGCGTGAAGGAAGGACTCGCATTTTCCTTCCCGCCTCCGGCGATTCTCGGAGTGGGCACCTCTGGCGGAGTCACTTTCATTCTGGAAGATCGTTCCGGTAGCAGTGATCCGGAGTTCCTCGCGAACAACGTAAAAAAGTTTGTCGATGCGGCGAGTAAGCGCCCCGAGTTGGCTGGCTTGTTGCCCAGCTATTTTCCAAACGTACCGCAGGACTATGTCGACGTTGACCGCGCCAAGGTAATGTCCGAAGGCGTGAATATCGGCGATGTCTACGAGACCATGCAGGCCTTCATGGGCGGTTACCTTGTGAATTACTTCAACCGCTTCGGCCGGCAGTGGCAGGTGTACGTTGAAGCGGACGGCGACTACCGCACTCGCGCCTCCAATATCGGACAGTTCTATGTGACCAACGCCAGCGGCGGCAGCGTGCCGTTGAGCGCTGTGACCAACATCAAGAACATCAGCGGCCCGGAATTCACCATGCGCTACAACGAGTACGAAGCGGCGCAAATCAATGCGGCGGCCGCTCCCGGTTACAGCTCAGGACAGGCCAGGGCCGCGCTCGAGCAGGTGTTCGCGCAAACCATGCCACGCGAGATGGGTTTCGACTATGAAGGCATGTCCTATCAGGAACAGAGGGCGTCGCAGGGTGTCTCGGCGTCTGCGATTTTCGGACTTTCTGTGCTATTCGTCTTCCTGATCCTCGCGGCCCAATACGAAAGCTGGTCGCTTCCCTTCAGCGTTCTCTTGGGAACTCCAATCGCTGTTTTCGGCGCCTTCCTCACCCTGTGGGTGCGCCATTTCGAGAATGACGTATACACACAGATCGCCTTGGTCATGTTGATCGGGTTGGCTGCGAAGAACGCGATTCTAATTGTGGAGTTCGCCAAATCGCAATACGAGTCCGGCAAGAGCATCACGGAAGCCGCGCTGACTGGCGCTCGCATTCGTCTTCGGCCCATCCTGATGACCGCATTTGCCTTCATCATGGGCAGCGCGCCGCTGTGGTTTGCCACGGGAGCGGGAGCCTCGGCCCGCCGCATCATGGGAACCGCCGTCATCGGTGGGATGCTCGCAGCCTCGGTCATCGCCGTTTTTCTGATCCCGGTCACATTCTCGGTCGTCGAGCGCCTGACGCTCCGCGCCAAGCAATTGGCGGGCGCAAAAACACCGTCAGTCACTGCGGAAGGAGAGCCCGTATGACGCGGCCCTCATATTCGATCCTCACGCTAAGCCTCGGGCTTGTTCTCGCGGGCTGCACAGTTGGTCCGCGCTACCAAAGACCGGTGATCGATACGCCGCAAGCCTACCGAGGCCCCGCGGAAGAAGCTGCTGAGCCAGCACCGCAATCTCTTGGTGACGCGAGGTGGTGGACCGTCTTCCAGGATCCACAGCTGCAAGAATTAATTCGTGTGGCCTTGCAACAGAACTTCGACGTGCGCATTGCCGCCACTCGCGTCCTTCAAGCACAGGCGCAATTGGGCATCACTCGCGCCGACCAATTTCCTTCAGTCAACGCCGGCGCCGACTACACCGCTCAGCGTCTTGCAAAGACTTCGAGCATCCTTCCCGCTTTCGAAACGAATACCGGCGAGCTGAATTTGTCCGTTCTCTGGAATCTCGATTTCTGGGGGAAATACCGCAAGGCCACGGAAGCGGCTCGCGCCAACCTGCTCGCCAGCGAATGGGGCCGCCGCGCCGTGCTGGATTCGGTGATCTCGAATGTCGCGACCGCCTATTTTCAGCTCCGCGCCATCGATTTGCAGCTCGAAATCTCAAAAGACACGCTCGCGTCGCGCCAGGATTCTTTGCGCCTTACCCAAGTGCTCGCGCGCAACGGCTCCGCCTCCGATCTCGATGTGCGCCAGGCGGAGCAGCTCGTTTACACCGCATCGGAGACGATTCCCGATCTGGAGCGCCAGATTCAGCAGCAAGAAAACCTTATCAGCATTCTTCTCGGCAGGAACCCAGGACCCGTCGCCCGCGGCCGCCAGATCACTGAACAGCCAAACCCGCTCAGCGTTCCACCGGGCCTACCCTCGGCGTTACTTGAGCGTCGTCCGGATATTCGAGAGGCGGAGGAAAATCTAGTAGCAGCGAATGCAGAAATCGGAGTGGCCAAGGCCGCCTACTTCCCCAGCATTTCATTGACGGGCACCGCAGGGTTCCAAAGCGACGGCCTCACGCGCCTTTTCACAGGACCCGCCGGCCTGTGGACCGCAAGCCCATCCTTGACTCAGCCGATATTCGAGGGCGGAAGACTGCGCTCGAACGTGAGGCTCACCGAAGCTCAAGAGCAACAGGAGTTGCTCACCTACGAAAGCACAATCCAAGAAGCGTTTCGCGAGGTTTCTGATTCCCTGATCGCCTATCAAAAAGATCGCGAGTTCCGCGAGCAGCAGCGCCTCTTGACCACGGCTGCGCAGGGAGCCGCGCGGCTCTCCGACATCCGCTACCGCGGCGGCACGGCGAGCTACCTCGAAGTGCTGACCAATGACACAAATTATTTCTCGGCCGAACTAAATCTCGTCCAGGCGCAGCTCAACGAGCGTCTCTCTCTCGTCCAGCTTTATCAGGCTCTCGGCGGCGGCTGGCAGGAATAGGCGTCCACGATAAGGTAAGTCGGCAAACCGGAGAAGTGCGGGACTGCCCGCACGACCTCTGCCCCCGCTTGTGACACCGGTGTGACGAGAGAGCACACAAAATGGGGGGTAACGAAGGCATTGCGGCGGAAATGCAATTCTTCAGAACCCGCGTCGGAAACACTCAAACGCAATTCATGGATATGCAGGGGAATCTATTTTATCGGCTCATAATCCGTTGGTCCTAGGTTCGATTCCTAGCGGGCCCATCAACAATCCAGAACACGGGACGCGATGTATCGAAGAACACCATCCCACCGCTTTCTAAACGGAATTCGCTAGATCAGACGGTACGGTCAAGAAAAAAAAATGCGGACAATCTCTACTACCGCTGGGAAACCGGCCCGAGGTTGCAGTCAGGGAAGCCAAAGACGTACACTCGCTTCTTCTCAATCCGCGTCAACTGCCGTGCACACATGAGCTTTTTCAGCGAAGTTCAACTTGAGGACAAATTCGGCCCCTTTGTTGCTTTTCAGGAGGCCCTTGGATTCATCCCCAATCTCCTTCACGCACAGACTTTGCTGCCACGCGTCATCGAAGCTCAGGCGAAGCTCGAAGGCGCTGTGCGTCTACAAGAAGGAGCGATTTCCCGGGTGCAGAAGGAGCGAATTCTTCTAAGCATTGCCGTTGACCGGCGAGACGCGTATTGCATAACGTTGGATAGTAAAGTCCTCTCTTCGCTTGGCGCGAGCGAGGGTCAGATCGATTCGCTCTTGAGCGACCATCGTAACGCGGACCTCTCGGCGACTGATTTAGCCTGTTTGCAGTTTTGCCTCAAACTAGCCCGCCACGCTCCCTCCGTGAGTTCGGAAGACATTGAGGCTCTGCGGGCATGCGGATTCGGCGACGAGGCGATATTCGAAGCCGTGGTCGCGACAGCTTTGGCAATCTACCGGTGCACGCTATCTGTCGGTTTGGGCCCGGAGCCAGATTCCGGATGGCGGACGCTCCCCGCGACTAGAACTGTTTCGCCGCGTCAGGAAGCGCCCCACAGCCTGTTGCCCCATGTTCATGCCTCGGCTAAGAGAAAAGGGCCGTATGTGCCCGCACCATTCCTAAGTGCGAAGACGTTTGCACCCTTTGGCGTTGTGCAGAAGAGTCATGGGTTCATACCCAACTTTTTTCGCGCTCAGACTTTGCGGCCCAACGTGCTGGAGGCAGAGCTGGAAGCAGTGGACAGGATTCTGGTACCCGAAGATCTCCTAACCCGAATGCAAAAGGAATGCATTCTGCTGGCGGTCTCGGCAGCAAATCTCAACTCTTATTGCGTTGCGATGCATTGCAATTTATTGCGCGGCCTGGGGATGCCGTCGGAGGAAGGAGACCAGATTGCCGTGGACTATCGTGAGTCCAACCTGTCGGATCCCGATAAGGCATTACTTGACTTTGCCGTCAAATTGGGGACGCGTAGTCCGGAATTTTCTCGCGAAGACGTTGCCAAGCTTCGAGCATTTGGTTTCAGCGAGGAGCAGATTTTGGAATGCGAGGTTGTCACTGCTCTGAATAATTTTGCAAATACTCTTCAGATGGGACTCGGAATCGAACCCGATTTCGAGCCGCCTCCGGTCTTCGAGAAAAATAAAAAAGTGCATCTTTTCGACTCCGCCCAGACTCCCATCGGCAGTGGAGGGGCTGTGCATCTCGTCGATATAGTGGATCCGGACGCTGAATGGGTCGCCCAGGCGCAGAGCGGAAACCTACAGGCTTTTGAAGAGTTGGTCCGACGGCATAGCCAATTGATCTATCGCGCCCTCGCGGCAATCTTAGGCAACCCGGCCGACGCGCAGGACGCTATGCAGGACACTCTACTGAGCGCGTTCAAGCACATCGGGGGATTTCAGGGCCGCTCGAAGTTTTCGACTTGGCTGGTGAGTATCGCGAGGAATTCGGCGCTTCAGCGATTGCGACGCGGGAAAAATATGGAAAGCCTGGATGAAGGCGTGGACGGCGAAGAGACGGATTTCCACCCTCGTCAGGTTAGGGCCTGGCAGGACAACCCGGAGCAGTTCTATTCCAAGTCAGAAATACGGCAACTCGTTGAAAGAGGAATCTTGGCGCTTCCCGCAAACTACCGAGCGGTGGTGATGCTCCGCGATATCCAGCAGCTTTCGACGGATGAAGTTGCCCAACAGCTGGGGTTAAGCGCACCTGCCGTAAAGACGCGGCTGCTGAGAGGCCGACTTATGCTTCGAGAGTGGCTCTCGCCTCACTTTATAGCCAATGTCAGGGGGGTAGCGCAGTGATCACATGCGAGGAATTCTTAGCCGAGTTCGGAGACTACCTCGAGGATGAGGTGTCGCCAGAGGTTCGTAAAGAGCTTGAGTTGCACCTGTCCCAGTGCCGCGCTTGCCACGTATTGTACGATTCCAGCCTCAAAACTATAAAGATCGTGACGGAAAGCAGTTCATTCGATTTGCCGGAAAGCCTCTCTAACCCAATCATCGATCGCGTGATGGCAAAGTTGCGAACGGAGCGCAGCTGACAGGCCCAAGATTTCGAATTTGTTTAGGTCCCCATCGAAATTTGCCGTCCCGGATGGTCATCCGGTGATCTCCGGACTTCCCCTTCGACTCTCTCGTAAGTCTCCTATCTCTCGCTCTGGAACGGAAATACGATTCATGCCGACAAACAGAACGCGTTAGGGCGCTGCCGAATCGCCAGATTTTTCGCTCATCCGTGCAACTTTCGCGCGGCAGATGACTCCTATCGCCCGTGAGAGTTGAGCGCTAAAGGGTGCTCATCGAAAACAAAAAGGAGAAATCGTCATGGTTCGCAAGATCAGGATAGTGTTGGCAATCGCTGCACTGGCGTTCACATTCGGATTGCAACCGCCGGCGCACGCGCAAGACAGCAACGCGAAGACTCTGGAAACCGGCAGCTTCCACGGGAAAGTTCACAGCACTTCAGGCCGTGCAACGATCTACCAGAAGAAAGACGGGAGCCTGGTCCTCCGGTTGACAAACTTCAAGACATCCAACGGGCCCGATGTGCACGTGATTTTGATCGCGGCGTCGGACGCAAACGACGACGCAAATTTCCTCAAGAGCAACACGGAGCGCGTGGAGCTGGGCAAGCTGAAGGGGAACGAAGGCGACCAGAACTACGCCATCCCGGCGGGCACGGATCTGAGCAAGTTTCAAACCGTCTCGATCTATTGCGAACGCTTCAACGCGAATTTCGGCGCCGCGCCTCTCGAGAAATTCTAAACTATATTCCTTGACTCGACATATTCATTCCCATTCACGGATTGGAAGGAGAAAAATCATGGATTCGCGTATACGTTCTTGGTTCTCGCGCCGGAAGTGGATATTGGCCGCAGTGGGTCTTCCGGTGCTCATCGGTGGCTGGTGGACCTTCCGGCCGGAGAAATTGTGGATCAACCAAAAGGTGAATGAACCGGCCCCGTTCGCTTCGACCACCGACCCTCAGCCGCTTTACACTGGCCGCCTCGAAGGAAAAGCTCACGAGACGAGCGGGCGAGCAACAATCTACAAAACGGCCGACGGCAAGGAGTATCTGCGTTTGACGGACTTTTCGACTTCCAACGGCCCGGACGTTCACGTCCTTCTTTCTCGAAGCGATGACGAGAGTCTTAAGCAAGAAATTGTGAAAGGGCAGCTGGATAGCGTTGAGCTCGGGCCGTTAAAAGGAAATCAAGGAGATCAGAACTACGATCTTCCTGGCTCTGTCGATTTACAGAAATACGACGCGGTGGTTATTTATTGCGAGCGATTTCATGCCGTATTTGGCGTCGCCAGACTCGAACAGTTTTGACGGACATTTCGCCCACTACTACGCCAGCGCGTCCGACGCCCCGAGGCTGGGAGAAATTGTCATGAGCGGCGGATCTTGGCGGCTAATCCACTCCGAAAATGAGGAGAAGACTCTATGAGCGACACGACTTCGCAGACAGCGACAAAGCGCGTAGGGGAAAAATACGCCGTTCCTCCCACATCCATCCATAGTGTCGAAGCCGATGGCGTCCGAGTGTTTTATCGGGCTGCCGGCGCTGCGACCGCTCCCGTGGTTCTTCTGTTACATGGATTCCCGGCCTCATCGTTCATGTTCCGTGAACTCATTCCGCGCCTCGCGACTGACTACCGCGTAATCGCTCCGGACCTCCCTGGTTTCGGATTTTCGGAGGTTCCGGCCGAACGAAAATACGTCTACTCGTTCGATGGATTGGCTTTGACCATAGAGGCCTTCACGCAAGCGCTCAACATCAATCGCTATGCCATTTATGTGTTCGATTATGGCGCGCCGACAGGTCTCCGGTTGGCGATGGCTCACCCGAAACGAGTCACCGCGATCGTTTCGCAAAACGGGAATGCGTACGAAGAAGGTCTTGGCGACGCCTGGGGCCCGATCCGCAAATACTGGGCTGAACCCACGGCGGAGAACCGCGATGTGATCCGCAAGAATGTTTTGACACTCGAGGGAACGCGCTGGCAGTACACGCACGGAGTAGCCAATCCGGAAAGTGTTGCGCCTGAGTCGTACACATTGGACACGGCGCTATTCGAGCGTCCGGGAAACAAAGAGATTCAGCTCGATTTGTTTCTGAATTACGCATCGAATCTGAAGCTCTATCCGAAGTTTCAGGAATATTTCCGCAGGTCGAAGCCGCCTTTGCTCGCGATCTGGGGCAAGAATGATCCCTTTTTCATTCCTGCAGGAGCGGAGGCATTCCGCAAAGACCTGCCTAACGCAAAGGTTCAGTTCCTTGATACCGGACATTTTGCGACAGAGACACACGTCGTAGAGATTGCATCCGCGATGAAAGAGTTCCTGGAAGCAAACGGCGTCGGGCGCCGGAGCGGAGAAAGCGGAGTCCAGAGATGAATGCCTTTCCTCAGAACCCCACCATCGTTCTGGTACATGGTGCATGGAGCATGGGCCGACGGATCATAGGCGCGGCTTGAAGTGGAGGATTTGTAGTTCAGCGAAAGAGCGACGACGGAACCCTGGAAACCACATCAGGTCGAGCACCGGCACTCCCTGTCGCGATTGTGTCGCTGGAGTTTGCGAGAACGGGGGGAGCGAGGGGCGTGTGCGCCGGTTTGGCAGGCTGCAGTATCGCTTATAAACTCCGAGCAAAAAACAGGCATCAGCATTAGTATGTTTTCCGTAAACGCGTCGTTGGCTCCGGGACTCCGGAACGCGATGATTGCCGCGGAGGAATTGCAAACATGGGCATGCGAAATAGAAGCAAGTGGAGTTCGCGTGTGTTGTTGGTCGTCTTCGCAGCTTGCACGGCGTCGGCGCAACAAGCGCAGCGCGTTGACGACAAGCTGCTTTTGAACGCCGGCAAAACGGGCGACGAATGGCTGATGGCCGCCGGCAACTACGCGCAAACGCGGTATAGTCCGCTTACGCAGATTGACTCCTCAAACGTAAGCCGGCTCGGGCTCGCGTGGTATTACGACACTGACTCTCTCCCCGGGACGCTCGAAGCAACGCCGGTAATTTCGAATGGGACTCTCTACGGAACGGTGACATGGGGCGCCGTATTCGCAGTGGATGCGCGCAGCGGAAAAGAAAAGTGGCGCTGGGATCCGCACGAGGGCCATCAAAATTTTCCTCCGGGATCCGAGGGAAATCCTGACAAGGTTCGCACCGGACCGAGTCTCTGCTGCGGGCCGGGAAATCGCGGCGTCGCGGTGTATGACGGAAAAGTGTACGTCGGCACGCTGGACGCAAGGCTGGTCGCGCTGGATGCGGAAACAGGCAAGGTAGATTGGGACGTCCCGACCGCCGAGAAAAACACGGACTACAGCATCACGGGCGCGCCGCTGATCGTCAAAGGCAAGGTGATCATCGGAAACGGCGGCGGAGAATTTGCAGTTCGCGGCTACATTTCGGCGTACGACGCGGAAACCGGCAAGCTCGACTGGCGCTTCTACACGGTGCCGGGTGATCCATCGAAGCCGCTCGAAAACAAAGCGATGGAGGTCGCCGCGAAAACGTGGTCGACGGATATTCCGTGGTGGAAACTCGGCGGCGGGGGCAATCCCTGGAACGCGATTTCCTACGATCCGCAGCTTGACCTGCTCTACTTCGGAACGGGACAAGCAGGCCCGTGGGTTCAGAAATATCGCAGCGCGATGGGTCAGGACAATTTGTATATCTGCTCGATCATCGCGCTGAAGCCGGAAACGGGCAAATTCGTCTGGTATTTCCAGACCACTCCCGGCGATGAGTGGGACTACGACGCGATTGCAGACTTGGTCCTCGTGGATATCAAGATCGACGGAAAAATTCGCCACGTGATCATGCAAGCGCCAAAGAACGGTTACTTCTATGTGATCGATCGCAAGACGGGGAAATTTATCTCCGGCGCAGCGCTGCAGAAAATCACGTGGGCTAAGGGCCTCGATCCCAAGACCGGGCGCCCCATCGTCAATCCGGAAGCGCATTACGGCACCAGCGGCACCGTCATCTGGCCCGGCCCCGGCGGCGGGCACGTGTGGCAGGCAATGTCATACAACCCGCAGACTCAGCTGGTATACGTCACACCCGGAATGGCCAGCAGCTTTAATTATGTCCAGGCCAAGGAATTCAAACCCGAGCTCGGAGAGTACAACTGGGGAATCATTTTCAGGGATGCGGCGGGCAGAGGCACGGGCCCGCGCGCAGCCGGTGCCAACGGCGCGCCGCCTCCGCCATCTCCTCGGCCGACGCCACCGGCAGGAAATTTCCTCGTCGCATGGGACCCGGTGACGGAAACGGCACGCTGGCGCGTTCCGGCAACGGGTGGTGGCGGCACAATGACCACGGCAGGCAATTTGGTGTTCGCTGCTTCCAACGCGGGAGACTTCCAAGCGTTCAGCGCGGATAAAGGCGAAAAGCTTTGGAGCGTGAAGCTCGTGCTTGGATTCGCGAATCCGGTTTCCTACATGCTCGATGGGAAGCAGTATGTTTCTGTTCTCGCAGGGCGCGCGGGCAAGGGGCGCCTCTATACGTTCGCACTCGACGGAAACGTTCCCGTCCCTGCGCCGCCCTCCGCGCCGGCACCTGGTCCGCCGCCGGCCGCCGGTGAAGCTCGATAGGAATCTCGCAGCCAAGAATCACAACGACGCAAATTGGCGCGCTCCAACGAATGGACGCCTTGTGTTGGCGAGCTCGGCCATCCTCTCCCCAAGTCTGCACCTCGTCCTCCTCGATCTTCCCTTGTCGCATTCAAGGTTGCCGCTAGTCGAGGGATTCGCAGTTGAATTCGATGATGTTGCGGTCGGGATCGAGGACGTAGATTTGAGGATGGCCCGTGATGGAATTGGGGCGAAGCTGGAGGTTGCGAAGATCGTCGGGTTCCACGTCTTCGCGAAAGCCCTTCTTGTGGAGCCAGTCGAGCGTTTCGCGATAGCTTTTCACGCGCAGGGCGAAGTGAACGTCTTGCGGATTGTTCGGCCTGCCAACGCGCTGCAGCGCGCCCATACCAACAACGATGTGGAGATGCTGTTCGGCGTCGCCGATGCGGAACCACAGGCCGGGAAAATCGAACGGCGGCCGGTCGATTTCCTCGAGTTCGAGGATGTCGCGGTAGAAGCTGCGCGAGCGCTCGAGATCGTTGACGCCGATCAAGATGTGATGAAGGTACGGTTTATCCATCATTCGTATCGCGTGTTCTCTTACCGGAACATCTCGCACTCCGGCAGCAGCGGTGCTTGCGGACCCTGGCACAACTGGCGTGTCGTTTCCGTTTTCATCTCGATCTGCTGTTCGACTTCCTTCCACGGCATCACCACGCCGTGAACCGGAACATCCTTGTCCACATCCAGCTTCCGCAACCTGACATTATCGGCATAGTTCGTCGTCCACGGGTAGTTCTGCCAGGTGTAATCGAACAGGTCGCCTTCAATCAGCAGCCGGTCGCGCGGCACCCACGCCATCAGCGCTTCCGCCATGTGTTCATTGCCGATGATGTGGTAGAGAACCACCTCCATTGAGGAATCTTTGAGCGTCATCTGGTCGTCGACGCCCACGAACTTAAGAGGCTTCGGATTGCGGCTGAGCTCGTCCGGCTCGAGCGTGGATTTCCGCGCCGCCACTTGGCGGAATAGATCCTCCGTGCCGCGATGCGCGATGATGGTGAGGCCTTCAGCGATTGCGGTACGCACGCCTCCGGAATGATCGAAGTGGTGGTGCGACACGATCACTCCGGTCAGCCGCTTCCCGGGCACCGTGGCCCTGGCCTTTTCGATCAGCACCTTTGTCCATGCCTCGTCCAACGGCGCTTCGAACATCGTCAGGTGATCGGCGAACTCGATCAGAACCGAGTTGTGACTCAGGTTCCCATGTAGCAGCCAGATTCCCTTCGCGACGGGCGTTGCTTCCACCACGAGCGGCGGCGGCGCTGGAAGCGCGGCGGACCTCACGGCGGGCGGCGCGGCAAGATCGTCGATCGGCTCGTCGACCGAATTGTGCGTGACGTAGATTTGGCTTTGGACCACGTTGCGGAAATCGATCACCGTCTTGAAACCGGTCGGCATCATCACTCCGTCATGCGGCTCGAAGCCAGTAAACCATTTCCGAAACGTCAGATCGCGCAGCATGCTGTCGTTTTCCATCCAACGAACCCACAGAGGAAGGCCGGTTTTGCCATCCACGGCAAGCGTCAGCCGCGGACCTCCTTTCGGCGCGATATCGACCAACTGCGCTTTGCCTTCGCTGCGCGGGTTGCTCACGACGGTCGAGGGATCGAGGGCCACGCGCACCAGCACAACCGGATGTGTCAGCATTTCGGCGCGCAGGTTCGCGGCCGCATTGGCATTCGAGCGCCGCGTCGCTCCTTGCGCGTTCACGGCATACGCAACATCGCCATCCAGAACCGACGTGGTCAGGACATTTCCGATCACGCGGCTGAGGGTGGCCGCGGGCAACCATGCCTGTGTGCGCTGCCGGACGCGTATGCGTTGGTTCGCGAGGTCGATCGTCTCCTCCCACGACAGCATGTTGTTCCACCGCTGCGGCGCCTCGGCCGACGCGGAAGCATTGCCGCCGCCATTTTGAATGACCTCCTGGCCATACCCTTCCACTCGAAGCGACCGGACCGCCATGATGCGATCCACTCCGCCGAGCGCTTCCGCCGCCTTGCGGACAATGCCTGCCCCCGGCGATTGCCCGAATAGCACGGCTGTAAACAAGAAAACGGCGCCGATGCTCTTCCACATGGATGATCTCCTTCCGTTCGGAACCCCAACGATATCAGGAGCAGGAGCTCACGTGCACGGTCGGACCGCATATAAGGCGAAACGCCGCTGACGTGGTCCTTTTCTCAACCCAAATTCCATACAGGAAATTCTTCCTAGCCGACTTCGTGATTCGCCGAGCAACCTCGCGCAGTTCACCGATCGGTCGTTGCTGCCCGCTGTGATGGAACAAAGTGCTCCATCACCGCTTTGCGCATCAGGTCCGGAGGCAGCAGGCCCTGCGCCAGAATAAAGTCGTGAAATTTCTTCTGATCGAACTTGGCGCCGAGCGCAGCTTCCGTATCCTTTCGCAGCGCAATTAATTTAGTGTAGCCGTAAAAATAGCTGGTGGCCTGCCCCGGTGATCCATAGGTGTAGCGCTCCAGTTCTTCTTCGGCGAAAGCGGGCGACTGCACCACATCCTGCTCCAACACGCGCCTGGCCTCGGCCGGCTGGATTTTTCCGGCCTGCAACTCAGGATCGAGGAACGCTCGCGCCGCGCGCAGAAGCCGGTAATCCAAAGAAACCAGTTGGCCCGCCGGCGGCATGTACGGCTCGATCAGAAATTCCGAGTAAAGCCCCCAACCCTCCACGTTGGTGCTGTTGAATGCGTAGAGCACCCGCGCGCGGGACACGCCGTGTTCGAGCATGGAGTCGAATTGCAGTTCGTGCCCAGGGCGTGCTTCGTGCGCGATAAGCGTCCATGATGCTGCATCGAAAGTGAAATCGTCATACTTCTGTGCAGCCTTCTGGCCGGGCACCGCCGGTATGTTCAGAGGCAGAACGAACTCGCCTTTTTGACCGGTATTCTCCAGGAACGGCGGAGGAACCATGTGAGGAGCGGGCTGCTGCGCGGTCTCTGCGGCTGAGGCAATGCGGATGCGCGCCGGCCGATCGGGAAGCGTCACAATTTGATGTTCGACGATAATTTCCTCGATCTGCTTCAGCCGATTTTCATAAAAGGGCAGAATGGCGTCGCCAACCAACTGTTGTTTCTTCAGGTCGCGCATCACATCGCGATAATCGCTCGATCGCAGATGCCGCTGTTGCGCAACTTCCGCTGCGATCGGCTTCATCTCCCCTTGAATCTCGGTGAAAGCCTGGTGCGCCATCTCGGCAATCCGCTCGGGCGGAATGTCCAGGCCATAACCTTGCAGCGCTAGCGCATACTCCTCCGGTGGAAGACGAAAATCGCTTCGAGCCTTCGGCAGCACGTTGGCGCGATACCATGCGTCGTATCCGGTGAGCTGAGATTCCAGAGTTTTGAGCGGTTCTTGCCATCCTTCAAGTTTGAACTTCTGGAAAAGAGCAGTAATTCCTTCCAAGTAGTTCGAATCTCTGCCCAATTCCGTCTCGATTTCCACGCGCGGCGGATAGATGACACCCGGCTTGGCCATCTGCTCGATCACGCGCTGCTTCAAAATTTCTGCGATCGGTTTGTACCCGGGCTCCAGGCCGGCGTATGCGCGAAGCCGAGCGACGGCGGCCGGTCGCCGTTCGGCAGGCGTTTGAGCATCGAGCAAAATTTGCAGGCCGCCGAACACCGCGCGGCTCGCATCGTAAAATGGGACGTCGTGCGCGCGTTCAAAATCCTGCTCTTTGAAATTAAGCCGGATTTTGCGAGTCATAATCTGCAAGTCCTGCTCAACTTGCTCCTGCTGCCGTTGCGCTGCCGCTGCCTTGAACTTTTCGAGCACGGCTTCGGTTTCGCGCCGCTCCTGATCTTCGTCAGCCAGCGTGGGCTGCGACGCTTTCGCGTCGAATTGGCTTAGACCCTGTCGCGAACCGAACTCCGGGTCGTGTTTCATCTGAATCGCCAGCAACATGTTCGTGTAGTTGTTACTCGCGGCGATCCAGCTTAGCTCGGAAGCCGGGTTCTGCGCGAAAGCGCACAAAGTCACAATTAGAATGGCTGTGAGGAGAGCTGTTTTCTGTTTCAATTTACCTCCCCGCGGAATGACCGAGCTAGTAAATCACCCAGGCCTCTCGAACGCAATTCAGCCCCCCGCAACCTCTCGAAATGAGAGAAAGAGGCTAAGTGCGCCTGGCTCGCTTACGTGCTACCGCGTTCCTCCCGCTGGAAGAACCGCAACCCAAATCAAATCGAGTGCGTTAACCTTGCGCCACGATGAACGACCCCAACGGCTACGCGGAGCGCGTCCAGCGCGTCGTCGACTACCTAGGTGAGCACTTGGACGAAGCGCTCGATCTCGAGGCGCTCGCTCGAGTGGCCTGCTTTTCGCCTTATCACTTCCACCGCATTTACCGCGCGTTGCTCGGGGAAACTGCAAACGACACTGTCCGCCGTTTGCGCCTATACCGCGCAGCCATCGACTTGCTCGATCGGGATCTGAGCATCGAACAGACCGCCCGTCGGGCTGGGTATGCCAGTCAAGCAGCGTTTACGCGCGCGTTTCGCGCTGAGTACGGCGAGCCGCCGGCTCATTATCGCGTAGCACGGCAAAGCGTTCAACTTGACCAAGAAAGGAACTCCGCCATGTATGAGGTCCAGACGATCAGCATGCCCAAACTACGTGTGGCTGCGATTCAGCACCGTGGTGACTATCAACTTGCTAGCAAGGTCTTCGAGCGACTAATGGCGGTCGCGGCCACCACGGGGCTGCTGACGCCCAATACGCGCTCGATTGGCATCTTTTTCGACGATCCGGCCTCCATGCCGAAGGTTGAGTTGAGGTCGGTTGTTTGCATCACCGTTCCAGATGATTGGGCACCTTCGGGCGAGCTCACCGAAGCGCACATTGAAGGCGGACGGTACGCGAGGATTGTCCACACCGGGCCCTATACGGAGCTCAGGATGGCCTACGACTGGCTGTACCAGACTTGGCTGCCGAACAGCGCTGAGGAGCCGCGCGACTTGCCCTGTATCGAGGAGTACCTGAACAACCCACGGCAGGTGCCCGCCAAAGATCTCAAAACTGCTGTGATGATGCCGCTTGTCGGGTGAATGAGGCTGGCGGCATAGAGGAGTCTCCGATGCCTTCATCGATGTTCGATCCTGCGGTCCGTACGCGGTTCCAGCAGCGCATTCGTTCGCTCGGTCCGGATGCCCAGCGCCGCTGGGGACGAATGACCTCCAGCCAGATGGTGTGCCACCTTATTGATCAACTCCGAATCGCATTCGGGGAGCTGCCAACGCAGCCGATGTCGGGTATCATGCGATATTCCCCGTTCAAGCAGTTCGTGATCAACATTCTCCCCTGGCCGAAGGGTCGGATTCAGGGTCCTCCGGAAGCGTTCACGACCATTGCGACCGAGTGGGAGAAGGACCTGACACGACTACAGCAACTCCTGGAAGAGTTCGCTCGGCGGGAGGCTCAGACTGAATGGGCGCTACACCCGATGTTTGGCCGGATGAGCGGCCGTCTCTGGAGCCAGCTGACATGCCGACACTTCGATCATCACCTCACACAATTCGGCGCGTGAATGAACGCCGACGCGCAGCCCGTGCCTTGCTTTTGTAGCGGCCTTTCGCGTCTTTTGCGTGCCGGCGATTTGCTTTGTCGTCGACTCCGACGCGCAGTGCCGCTCTTGCTTTTGTAGCGGACGCCTTAGCTTTTCTAGGCGGGCGCCTTTGCCTTTTCCCTGTCGCGCTGTCATCCCGAACCCAGCCGCGTATTTAGCGGATGGCGGTGAGGGATCTGCTTTTCCCTTTCGCCTTTTGACGTACGGGTCGAAGGCCGGGGCTTCAGCCATGCCAAGCGCACGCTCGTTCCGACACTCTTTAGCCCCGGAAACCGAATCCAGAATTTCCGCAAAAACCTGCCTTGCCACGTTTCGCCTCGCCTGCTACAATGAAATTGTACTAAGTTAGTCCTGTATAGCTTTTGGGGTGGGCATGCGATGGTAAGGCTAGGCAAATTAACGGACTACGGGCTGGTCCTGATGACCTGTATCGCGCGTACGCAGGGTATGCCTCTGCGGACGGCGCGCGATCTGGCGCGAGAATCCAAGCTGCCTATTTCGACCGTGAGCAAGCTGCTCAAAGAGCTGCTGCAGAGCGGGCTCCTGATTTCGCATCGCGGGACAAAGGGCGGCTACGTGCTCGCGCGGGAGCCGCGGAACATTTCGGTGCTGGAGATGATCGCGGCGATTGAAGGCCCGATGGCGCTCACCGAGTGCAGCACAGACATCACCGGCTTGTGCAATCTTGAGTCTTACTGCCCTATTAAAAGCAATCAACAAATCATCAATCGAGCCGTCAGAAGCGTGCTTGAGAAGGTCACTCTTTCAGACCTGATGCACCCGCTTCATCTGACGACGATCGAGGACGCGCGCGGCACAGTCTTGCCGGTGATCGCGTCCGGGAGAGTTCAATGAGTTCGAATACCGATACGATTCGGGAACTGGCGCAACAGGAATACAAGTGGGGATTCGTCACCGATATCGGCGAGGATCGCGCTCCCAAGGGCTTGAACGAAGATATTATCCGCCTGATCTCCACCAAGAAGAATGAACCGGAATTCATGCTCGAGTGGAGACTGAAGGCGTTCCGGTATTGGGAATCTCTGGAAAAAGCGCAAGCCGAACCGAAGTGGGCAAATATCCATTACCCACCCATCGATTATCAGGCAATTTCGTACTACTCCGCACCCAAGCAGAAGCCCAACCTGAAGAGCCTGGACGAACTCGACCCGGAGATTCTGCGAACGTACGAGAAGCTGGGCATTCCGCTCGCCGAACAACAAATGCTGGCCGGAGTTGCCGTCGATGCGGTGTTCGATAGCGTCTCCGTGGCCACAACTTTCAAGGCCAAGCTTGCCGAGGTCGGAGTTATTTTCTGCTCGTTTTCCGAAGCGGTGCAAAATCACGCGGAGCTGATAAAGAAATATCTCGGCAGCGTCGTTCCATACACCGACAATTTCTTCGCCTCGCTCAATGCGGCGGTCTTCACGGATGGGTCGTTCGTCTACGTGCCCAAGGGCGTGCGCTGTCCGATGGAACTCTCCACGTATTTCCGCATCAACGCCGCCGAAACCGGGCAGTTCGAACGCACCTTGATCATCGCGGACGAAGGCGCTTCCGTCAGTTATCTCGAAGGATGTACGGCTCCGATTCGCGACGAAAATCAGCTTCACGCCGCCGTGGTTGAATTAATCGCCCTCGACAACGCCCAAATCAAATACTCCACGGTTCAGAACTGGTATCCGGGCGATAAGAACGGCAAGGGCGGAATCTATAATTTCGTCACCAAGCGCGGCGCATGTCGCGGCAAGAATTCCAAGATTTCGTGGACGCAGGTAGAAACCGGCTCCGCCATCACTTGGAAATATCCGAGCTGCATCCTGCAGGGTGAAAACTCGGTGGGCGAATTCTATTCCGTGGCGCTCACCAACAATTACCAGCAAGCGGACACCGGCACGAAGATGATTCACATCGGCAAGAACACGCGAAGCACCATCGTCTCCAAGGGCATCTCGGCCGGGCACGGCCAGAACACCTATCGCGGCCAGGTCACAATCATGAAGGGGGCAACGGGCGCGAGAAATTATACCCAGTGCGATTCCCTGCTGATCGGCGACAAGTGCGGGGCGCACACGTTTCCATACATCGAAGTGAAGAATTCGACAGCGCGCATGGAGCACGAGGCGTCCACGTCGAAAATCGGTGAAGACCAGATGTTCTATCTTCGCCAGCGCGGCCTGAAGGCCGAAGACGCCGTTTCGATGATCGTCAACGGCTTCTGCAAGCGTGTCTTCCGCGAGCTGCCGATGGAATTCGCCGTGGAAGCTCAAAAGCTTCTGAGCGTGAGCCTCGAAGGAAGCGTCGGATAATCGGCCGTTTCTGCTCGACAGCCCAGCCGAGTAGAATTCGCCGTAAGTCACAGAAAACAAAAGACGGGGTCACCGTCTACCCGTCAACAAACGGGAGACGGAGACCATAAGGACAGACCGAATGAGTTTGCTGGAAATCAGAGACCTGAAAGTCAGGGTGGATGACCGCGAAATTCTCAAGGGCATCAACCTCAAATTGGACTCGGGCGAAGTCCACTCGATCATGGGCCCCAACGGCTCCGGCAAAAGCACGCTGGCGCAAGTGCTGGCGCGCCGCGAAAGCTACCAGATTACGGGCGGTGAGGTTCTTTTCAATGGCAAGGACCTGCTGGCCATGAAGCCCGAGGAGGCGGCGTGGGAGGGGCTTTTTCTGGCCTTTCAGTACCCCGTCGAGATTCCGGGCATCAGCAACGCCTACTTTCTTCGCTCGGCACTGAATGCGATCCGTAAATATCGAGGACAGGAAGAAATGGACGCAATGGATTTCCTGCCCAAGTTGCGCGAAAAACTGAAGCTGCTTGATATGGATGAAAAACTGCTGAACCGGTCAGTGAACGAAGCGTTTTCGGGCGGCGAGAAAAAGCGCAACGAAATACTGCAGATGGCTGTGCTCGAGCCCAAGCTGGCGATTCTGGATGAAACGGATTCGGGACTGGACATCGACGCGCTTCGAATCGTGGCACAGGGCGTGAACGCGATGCGAAATCCGGGCCGTACCATGCTCGTCGTCACCCACTATCAGCGGCTGCTCAACTACATCGTGCCGGATTACGTCCACGTGCTGGTGGACGGCCGCATCGTCCGCTCGGGTGGACCCGAGCTCGCGATCGAGCTTGAGGATAAAGGCTACGGGGACACGGACGCGCTCGGCGCCTGAAGAACATGGGGAATAACAGCGTGGCAACGGCGACTTCGGGATTGCAAAATTACGAAGAGAGTTTCAGCGGATTCGAGAAGTCCGCTGCGGGCCGCGAGTTATCCTGGCTGCGCGAGCTGCGCCAAAGCGGCTTCGCGCGCTTCAGGGCAACCGGCTTCCCCACCACGCGTGATGAGGACTGGCGGTTCACCAATCCCGCGGCAATCGCACAGACTCGTTTTCGGCTGACCCGCAACGGCCATGCCCTTCCCTCTAAAGAGGGGCTAGCGCCCTTTCGAGTGCCGGGAGCTGGTTGCCAGGCCGTTTTTGTCGACGGGCGTTTTGCGCCGCAGCTTTCAACCATCGGCAAGCTGCCTTCGGGGGTCACCGTCGCGAGCCTCGCGGCGGAACTCGCGAGCAATCCCAGCGCGGTTGAACCTTACCTAGGCCGCTACCTCGATCTTCAGCGCGATGCTTTCGGCGCGCTCAATACCGCGTTTCTGGAGGATGGCGCGTTCGTTCACGTCGCCAAAGGCACGGTGGTGGAAGAGCCGATTGCCTTGCTATTCGTTTCAACCGCGCATGATTCACCTACCGTAAGTCATCCGCGCAATCTGATTGTGGTGGAGGAGAACAGCCAACTGACAATCATGGAAGACTACGTCTCGCTGGGTGGGGGCGAGGCGCTGTGCAACACGGTAACAGAGCTGATAGCCGGAGATCACAGCGTGGTATCGCACTACATGATCGAGCGCGAGGATGTGAAAGCCTACAACGTTTCCACGCTTCGAATTCAGCAGGGACGGAGCGCCGATGTGGCCTCGCATTCGGTTCTGATCGGCGGCGCGCTGGTCCGCAACAACGTCCATCCGGTACTGAAGGGCGAAGGCGGCGAATGCTTGATTAACGGGCTCTTTATCGGCAACGGGCGACAGCACCTGGACAACTACATGCTGGTGGAACACGCCAGCCCGCACTGCGCGAGCAGGCAATTCTATAACGGCATTCTCGGCGACCGCGCGCACGGTGTTTTTCACGGCCGCATTATCGTCCACAAGGACGCGCAGAAAACCGACGCCAAACAAACCAACCGCAACCTGCTGCTTTCCGATACCGCACAAATCGATACCAAGCCGCAACTGGAGATTTATGCGGACGACGTAAAGTGCACGCACGGCGCAACGATCGGGCAGATCGAAGAAAGCGCGCTGTTTTACTTGCGGTCTCGCGGAATCGACGAGGCTTCGGCGCGGACGCTTCTGCTGGTCGCTTTCGCGAGCGAATGCCTCGATCGGATGAAGGAAGGGCCGGTACGAAGCCATGTGGACCGGCTGGTTCACGAACAGGCGCTTCGCATGGCGGGCACATCGCATCCAATGGAGCAAAGGAAATCGAGGCAATGAGCACCGCCGCAAATAAAGTCGAAGCTCGGTCGCAGGTCTCCGCGGGGGGCCGCGCTGGGGGCGCGCAAACGCACTCTAGCGGCCTGGACATCGAAAAGATTCGCGCTGATTTTCCGATCCTTCATCAAGCGGTTCACGGCAAGCCGCTGGTCTATCTGGATAATGCCGCCACATCGCAGAAACCTCGCGCCGTGATTGACGCCATCACGCGGTACTACGAGGGAACGAATTCCAATATCCACCGAGGTGTGCATTTTCTTTCCGAGCACGCCACGGCGGACTATGAGGCGGCACGCCAAACCGTTCAGAAATTCATCAATGCGGCCCACGCGCACGAGATCATTTTCGTTCGCGGGACCACTGAAGGCATCAACCTCGTCGCGCAAACGTACGGGCGCGCGCAGATTCGCCAGGCCGATGAAGTGCTTATCACCGCCATGGAGCATCACTCCAATATCGTTCCGTGGCAGATCCTGTGCGACGAGCGAGGCGCAAAGCTACGAGTGGCGTCGATCGATGACCAGGGCGAGTTGCTGCTCGATGACTTCGCCCGCCTTCTGGGGCCGCGTACCAAGCTCGCGGCCTTCACGCACGTTTCAAACGCGCTTGGTACGATCAGTCCGGTGAAGCGAATGATCGAGCTGGCGCATAGTCGAAATATTCCGGTGCTGATCGACGGCGCGCAGGCGGTGCCGCACATAGCGGTAGATGTCCAGGCGCTCGACTGCGATTTTTACACGTTCTCCGGCCATAAGATTTACGGTCCGACGGGAATCGGGGTGCTTTACGGGAAGTCGGCACTGCTGGAGGCGATGCCTCCTTATCAAGGCGGCGGAGACATGATCAGCTCCGTCACCTTCGAAAAGACGACCTATAACAAGCTGCCCTACAAGTTCGAAGCGGGAACGCCGGATATCGCGGGCGTAATCGGGCTCGGCGCGGCGCTGAGTTATGTGAATGGCTTGGGAATCGAGAACATTGCCGCGCACGAGGGTGAATTGCTCGCCTACGCGACGGAAAAGATTTCCGCGATTCCGGGAGTTGACTTGATCGGGACGGCCAAGGAAAGAGCGGGCGTGATCTCGTTCGTCGTGGAAGGCGTGCATCCCCACGACGTGGGGACGATCCTCGACCAGGAAGGAATCGCGATTCGCACCGGGCACCACTGTTCGCAGCCGGTGATGGAGCGATTCGGAATCCCGGCAACGGCGCGGGCGTCGTTTGCGGTGTACAACACTCTTGAGGAAATCGACGCGTTGGTTCGCGGAATCGGAAAAGTGCGCGAGGTATTTGCCTGATGTCCGAACTGCGCGACTTATATCAGGATGTAATTCTGGAGCATAGCAAAGCGCCGAGGAATTACCGGGAGCTGCCGGCGGCGAACCATAAAGCCGAGGGCTTCAACCCGCTTTGCGGCGACCGCTTCACGATATACGTGACCACCGGAGGCGATTCGATTCGCGATATCGCGTTTCAAGGGTCCGGGTGCGCCATCTCGAAAGCGTCCGCCTCGATGATGACGCAGAGCCTAAAAGGCAAGAGCAGGGCGGAAGCGGCGAAAATATTCGAGCGCTTCCACAAGCTCGTGACCGGCCAGCAATCCTCAAATGGCGATGAGGAACTGGGCAAATTGACGGTATTTTCCGGCGTCTCTGAGTTTCCGGTTCGCGTGAAGTGCGCTACGCTGGCGTGGCACACGCTGCAGGCGGCACTCGACGATAAGCAGGAGCCGGTCTCCACGGAATAACCGGATCACGACCTAGGCGAAAAACATGGCCACTGAAATCATTACCGTGAGCCGCGATTGCGACGCTATTGAAATTCCCAGCGGCACAAAGGGCGTGCTTCCCTCCGGCACGGGCGTGCGCGTGATGCAGTTTCTCGGAAGTAGCTGGACGGTGACCAGCGCGCACGGAATGTTCCGCGTTGATGTAAAGGACGCGGATGCGTTGGGGCTCACGCCGCCAACTGCCCCCCCACAGGGCGCGGCTGGCGCTCCGGAAGGTGGCTTCAGCGAGAAGATGGTGTGGGACCAGCTCAAGACCGTCTTCGATCCCGAGATACCGGTGAACATTGCCGATCTCGGCCTCATCTACTCCTGCGTAACGGCGCCGCTCGATCAGGGCGGACATCGGATCGACGTCAAAATGTCCATGACTGCGCCCGGATGCGGCATGGGCAACGTTCTGAAAGCCGATGTCGAGAACAAGCTCGGGAATCTCCCCGATGTGAAGGAAGTTCACGTGGAAATCGTGTTCGACCCCCCTTGGAGCCCCAGTCTTATGTCCGAAGCAGCAAAGCTGCAGCTTGGTTTTGACCTGTAACCGCCGCCGATTTCCCTGATTTGCAGGTAGGCCTTCTGCTACAGCAATCGCTTCCCCATTTTACAGCCTGCGCTTGATTGCAGCGGCGAGTCAGCCTCCTTAAGCTTGGCCCTTCGGAGGTAGCTAGTGCCATGAAGGCGCTTTACCAGAGTGTCCTGGAGCCGCTCCAGACAAGCTGAAGTCCCGCGAAAATCGCGATGAGGGCGATCACCAGCTTCAATTTTCGCGCAGGCAGATACCGCGCCGATGCGCATCCGATAATGACGCCCGGGATTCCGCCCTCAAGCAGCTGAGTGAGGACGCGACCGTTGATCGAGCCAAATCTCCAATGGAAGGCGCTGCCGAGCACGGCCAGGACGAGACCAAAAAGAATATCGGTGCCGACTACTTCGGGAGGAGTCATCTCCGAGTAATTCAGCAGGAGCACGGTGCCTAACGCGCCCGCGCCGGCCGAGGAAAATCCGGCTTCGACACCAATCGGCAGCGCCAGCCAAGGCAACCATCGCGAATTCTTTTTCGCGAAATTCCGATTCTGTGCCCGGGGAATAAAAGTGATGCTGGACGACGCGGTGAGCAACACGCCGAGAAGAATCACTACGACAGGGCTATTCGCGTTGCTGCTGAGAATGCGCAGAATGTAAGTTCCCAGCAGAAGGCCGGGAACCGCGCCCAAGGAGAGCAGCCACAAATAGCGACCGTGAATGTGGCGTCCCGCGAGATAGAAGGGCGCGGCAATCAGCCGCAGCACGCCCGCAAACACGAAGGCGGTTCCCACCGCCGTTCCAGCCGAGAGGCCCGCGATCAGGACAAGCGCAGGCACCGTAAAGCTGCCGCCACCAATCCCCGTAAGGCCGACCGCGAGCGCGATCAGAAGACCGATCAGGATGTGCATCAAACGGTCCGCTTGGACTCGGTGTGGATCCCGCACTCGAGCTTGGCTCCGCCCCAGCGGCCTGAACGCGGATCGGCGCCTGCCGCCGGAATCGCGGTGCACGGCTCGCAGCCGATGCTTCGGTATCCGGAATCGTAAAGCGGCAGGTAATCGATTTTATTCTCCGCGGTATATTTCCAGATTTGGCCCCAAGTCCAAGCGGCCAGAGGGCTCGCCTTCAGAAGCACTTTGCCTGACGGCAGCTCGTGGTGTTCGAGAACTTTAAGATTTTTGCGCGTGGGCGATTGCTCACGACGCAGGCCGGTGAACCACACGTCGAATTCCTCGAGCGCGCCGAAAAGTGGCTCGACTTTTCGGAGATGGCAGCAGCGTCCCGGATCGGTGCGATTCAAGATGCCGAATTGAGATTCCTGATCGGCCACGGACTGCTTCCCCGCGAGATTTCGCACGTTCAAATTCCAGGTTTTGGCCATGCGGTCGCGATACGCGTATGTTTCCGCGAAGTGATAGCCAGTATCGAGAAACAGCACGGGAATATCCGGCAAACGCCGGCGCAGCAGATCGAGCACGATCATGTCTTCGGCCTGAAAGCTGCACGTTAGGCAGATCGAAGCTCTTTTTGCCGCGGCGCTATTTTCGGCGAGGAGACGATCGATTGCAGCTTCGGCGGATAGCGTCTCGAATTCTTCAGCGAGCATCGGCTGGCTCATGGCTAGTCCTTATGCGTGTCGGAATACGTGGAGCGCCATTTTCGCAGAACTTTCATGATGCGCTCGACTGCTTCTTCATCGGTGTCGTCCGTGATGCGTACGGCAAAAAATGATTCGGGGCCGAAAATCGCGCGGACCACCTGCTTTTGGTCAGTGCCGTCGTCGAGCGGACAAAACACAGTGATGTAGCCCGAGAGACGAAATGCCTTAGCTACCGTGACAAGCTCGTGCGAAAGAAAATCATTCGGGCCGGCGAGTTGTACCTGCCACCCTTCGTCGAATAGTTGGCGCTCCACAAGCTCGGCCACGCGGGGCCGTCCCTTCAGCCAGACAGCGGCCGCGGGATGGCCAAAGCGCAGAATGCGCTCTTCCTTGGTGCTGTGTTTTCGATGCGCGACCGTGGCCCGCAAGCCTGTCTCGATCGCCCGTTCGATGATACCTGCGGCGACGGTGGCATTGTGCAGCGGGTCAATCAGGATGAAGCTGCCCGTTGTGCGGTTCGCTTGATAAGGATCGAAGAAAAGCGGCAACGTGGTTTTCACGTCTACCGCGCCGATTTCATTCAGCTCCAGCTTCGTTGCCGGCACCTGCTGCAGCGTATTGATATCCACGCGGTAGCGAATTTGGTTCACGCGCGCGCGTACCGTCTTCGTCGTGTGCTTCAGCACGTAAATCTTATGGGGATCGAGCGGTTCGGAGTGCATCCATACCAACGTGGCCTGAAATGCCGTGCCAGCCGCGGGCCGCTGATCTTCCGCAACCAGCATGTCGCCGCGGCTGATGTCGACTTCGTCTTCCAGCGTGATCGTGATCGAACTTCCCGGCCCTGCGGATTCCAACTCTTCTTCAAACGCCACGATGGATTGCACACGCGTCTTCACGCCCGAAGGCAGCGCCAAGACGCTTGTGCCCGGCCGGACTTCTCCAGAAACTACCTGGCCCGCGAATCCCCGAAAACTTGCGTCTGGACGAATTACGTATTGCACTGGGAATCGCAGCGGCCCTGAAGACGGGTCCGCGCCAGCGGGCAGCGATTCCAGATGTTCGAGCAGCGCAGGACCTTCAAACCAGGGCATGCGCTTGCTGCGGCGCACCACGTTGTCGCCCTCAAGCGCGCTTACCGGCACCGCGTACACATTGCGAATTCCCAACTGATCGGCAAACTCGCGAAATTCGGCAGAGATCCGGTCAAATACTTCCTGGGAGAACGCCACCAAATCCATTTTGTTTACGGCGGCAACGATGTGCTGCACTCCGAGCAGATGCGCGATATATGCGTGGCGGCGCGACTGACGCAAAACGCCTTTGGTTGCATCCATCAGGACCACAGCTGCCTCGGCGGTCGAGGCGCCCGTCGCCATGTTGCGCGTGTACTGCTCGTGGCCCGGAGTATCAGCGATGATGAATTTACGCCGCGGCGTGGAGAAATACCGGTAAGCCACGTCGATGGTGATTCCCTGCTCGCGCTCGGCGCGCAGGCCATCCGTGAGCAACGAAAAATCAATGGGGCCGCTCGAACGGTTGACCTTACTCTTCTGCACGGAGGCGAGCTGATCTTCGAGAACGGATTTGCTGTCGTACAGCAGGCGCCCAATCAAAGTGGATTTGCCGTCGTCCACACTGCCGGCGGTGGAAAATCGCAGCAATCCAGCGGTGGGTGCGGACGATTGCGCGCTTGCGGCCGCCGGAGCCTGAGTGGCAGACGACGTCTCAACCGGTTCTGGAGTTACCGTAGACACTAAAAATATCCCTCACGCTTCTTGATTTCCATCGATCCTTCTTCATCATGATCGATCACGCGATTCTCGCGTTCGGAACGCCGGAACGAAATCATCTCCTCGATGATCTGGGGAACGGTATCCGCATCCGAGCGAATCGCTCCGGTACAAGGCACGCATCCCAGCGAACGCATCCGGCACTTCACCATCTGCGCTTTTTCTCCCGGCAGCAGGTGGACGCCAGTCTGCAGAAGCAGAATGGATCCGCCGCGCACTACCGCTTCCCTTTCCTTGGCGAAATATAGGGGAACGATGGGAATTTTCTCCGAGTGGATGTACAGCCAGACGTCCAGCTCGGTCCAATTCGAAAGGGGGAAAACGCGGATGCTCTCGCCCTTGTGGTGGCGGCTATTGTAGAGGCTCCATAATTCCGGGCGCTGGTTTTTCGGATCCCACTGGCCGAGAGAATCGCGAAATGAATAGACGCGCTCCTTGGCTCGCGACTTTTCCTCGTCGCGCCGCGCTCCTCCGAAGGCAGCGTCGAATCCGCCCTCGGCCAATCCGTCCAAAAGCGAACGTGTCTTCAGAAAACCGCAGCACTTTTGCGTGCCCAGCGTGTAGGGATTTGCGCCGTCGTCAAGAGCCTTCTGATTCTTATGCACGATCAGCTCTACTCCTACATGCTTGGCGTACCAATCGCGAAACTCGATCATTTCCGGGAACTTGTAGCTGGTATCGATATGCAGAAGCGGGAACGGAATCTTCCCCGGATAAAACGCCTTTTGCGCGAGGCGCAGCATTACCGACGAATCCTTGCCGATCGAATAGAGCATTACCGGATGCGCGAATTCGGCCGCGGCTTCGCGCAAGATGAAAATGCTCTCGGCTTCGAGCATTTTCAGATGGTCGAGTTGGCTCGGTAACCCCATCTGCCTCTTTTCCTCCTTATACAGATGCAACTGGAACTCGTGAACGACCATAAAAAAACCCGCCTTTCGGAATTTCCCGAGGGCGGGTGGAACTCAAGCCTTGTCTTGTTGCGAACTTAGCTCAGGAACCCAGCGCCCTCGCATACGCGCACATCGGCGCGATGCTACAACAACAGGCGCAACAGGTTTTTGTCGTCGCTAAGCTCATATAAGTACCAAATTAGTCTAGTATGAAAAATCCCGGCTGTCAACGTACTTGACCTTGCCTCATTCGATGTCTTGGACCCAGAGCGATTCCCGATCTCGTATGCTTAGTTTACTAAGCAAGTATTGTCTTGACAGAGCAGAATTTGAAATGCGAAGGTTCTTCTCAATTCGAGGAGGTCGCATGCCCTCGCCCCGGCCCGAGGTCTCAATTGGCTCGCCACAAAAGTGTTTCAGGTCGCGTCAGCTCCATTTTTGGGTCACGGACGTAGATTATGAGTTCGTTTCAGGATCGCCACGGAAAATGAACAGACGCTAGCGGCAACCCTTCGGCTGATGATTCGAGCCCCTCGCAGGGCCCGTTTAGAGCAAGAACTGACACAACGCAAGCCCCCGCCAAAAACTTCCAGTACAGATCTTGTACCGATTCGTTGACAGCCGGCTTGTCCGACATTAGAAAGGTCTCCTCGCGTTTCCGCCCTAGAAGCGATGCCAGCGTTAGCAGGATCGTTTCGCTCTGCAAGGAGGGCGAATGAAGTATCGTGCGCTAACTCTCGTTATCGCTCTAGTTATGACTGCTTCTCTATCGGCACAGACCTCACCCACTGCAAAAAACCTCCCGCCCGGTTGGGTCGATGGCTCAAAAACCCCGAACCTGATACCGGATCGTGTTGCATACCGCTTGGTGTTTTATGAGGCTGATGCTGCCCGTCTCACCGGACGCAACCATGATCGCGCGGCAAGAAGCCCGTCTGACACGAATTGGTCTATCGGCCGCTGACGCAACCGTCCTCAGGCAAGCCCTGGCCTCCTTCGCCGACGGCTATTCAAGTTGGGCGCAGACGGCAGGGGTCGGGTCGACGGACGATCAAGCGTGGGCGATCGTTCAAGCAACGCACAACACGCTCCGAGTTCAATTCAGCAATGATGGGAATTCAAAAATTCAGCGCGTACGTCGCCCTTGAAAAAAGACACATGATCGCTAAGCCCTAAAGAAGAGACCGCCTTTGATGGGTCCTCCGGCTTGCGAATTTTCTGACAAGGAAAACAAATGAGACACGACCTACGTTGGTTGCCAGGAGTGCTTTTCATTTTGACGATTTCGGCGACATTTTGCGCGCCTACGCACGCTCAAGGCGTATACGCCTCTGCAGATGAGGGCGTCGGTGATATTTAAACTGACCTGTCAGGTTATGGTGGAAGCGGATGCCCCGCGACAGCGAGCTTGTACTCCGAGCTAAATGGCGTGCTACTTCAAGGGGGACTTGGCTTTAACAACATAGTGCAAACGGTCGAGGCGAATCCCGGCGTTACGTACATCTGGGCATGGGGTTTCACCCTTCGGTACACTAATCCATACACGGGCCTCTGTGACTCCTACTCGGAAAATTTTGCGTGGTACCTCTCGCTAACTACTACATACTATGGCGCGGTACAGCAAGTAGGCCAAACATGTCACTACAACAGCCTTGCCTGTACTGCAGGCTCCTATCCAACCTGTCCACAGCTGAACGAGTGCAGTGGTGCTGAAATTACTGGAAATGGTAACTGCACGCCGAACTTTAGAGGTTCATGGCTGGTGGTTAGCGGGACGTGTGAGGTCTGCGCTGGCTTTCAGGCCTACAGCGCGGGCTATTGCGATTGACGACGGCATCGGTGTCGGGAGGGGTTTGTGAGCCACGTTGGCTGGTCTAGTAGGGTTCTCATCGCCTGTTCGTGTGCGCTTACCTTGTCCCAGCCTGGGCACGCTCAGCAACGCACCGACGCAAACGGCGCAGACTTTGCGATAATCAGGAAACAGCTCGTTGCACTGCACAGACAGGAGCAACTCATCCTCGACAAGCTGAACGACTTGGAAAATAGGTTGTCTGCAGATGGGATCGGCACGGCTGCTCTACCATCGACGACAGACGTTCGCGGGGAGAACTTCAAGGGCGAAGCCGACGCGAGAGTCGCTATCATCGAGTATAGCGATTACGAATGCCCGTTCTGCGGCCAATTTGAACAGAGCACTTTCCTTCAACTGCTGAGCAATTATGTGAAGACCGGCAAGGTAAGGTACATCTATCGCGATCTGCCGCTACACCATCCTCACTCAATGCTGGCCGCTCGCTCCTCTCATTGCGCTGGAGACCAGGGCAAGTACTGGGAGATGCACGACGCTCTTTTTGCAAACCAAGCGAATCTTGCGGAGGATCACCTGTCTGAGATTGCTGGGTCGCTCGATCTTGACGCTAACAAGTTTGCGAATTGTTTAGCCAGCGGTAAGTTTACTGACGAGATTCAAGCGAGCGTTTCGAAGGCTGCCAGACTAGGAATGAACGCAACGCCCGCATTCATGATTGGAACTCTCGAAAAAGGCGGCAGTACTTTGCATATCGACAAGCGAATCGTCGGAGCGGTACCCTATGAAATGCTTAAGGATGACTTGGACGGGCTGCTCGCGAGCCTGTCGCAAGTGAGACCCGCGGGAGACGCCCTCATGCGTCAGAATTTCTCAAGACGAGCCGCAGTCGCCGTAATGGAGGCGCGTCGCGAATCGGGCAAACGCGGGGCAGATGTCGTCGGCCTGAATAGCCTAATCGCTGGACTAATCGCCGAGGACCAGGACCAGAATTCTATGGATTTGAATGAGCGAGATCCGGACGTGAAGAGATACCGCGAAATGGAGCCGAAACCAGCGCTCTTTCCGCGAAAAAGCTGGATTAAGCGTGAACCATTCTTTTCCCCAGAACTCGCCTCGAGCCTGCTGGTTAAACTGAACGATATTCTCCCAAAATCCAGCGGTGTTCCGGACGCCGCCCCGATCCCGACCTCCCCTGAATTTGACCGCGCAGTCGATGTCGCGGACAATCTGCGACAGGAGTTTCACCAGGCCCGCGTTGAGCCCCTACATCTGTTGGCGGCTGCTCTACGGGAGCCGTGCGAAGGCACAAAAATGCTGCAGGAGGCCGGAATCACAGAGGAAAAGGTGCTCCAGACGATTCGGGCGGGCGGTGATTTGGAAAAGGGGAATTCATCCGGAACCCCCTAGGCCACTCAGACGCACAGTTTCCGCTGCTAGAAGATCGTCACGGCTATTTTGAGCGCTTCCAGAATGGTACCAGCATAGGGGTTCGCTGCCGGTATTGCCTGTAGGCGTCCCCGAAGAAAGAAATTAGGTCGTGCTCTTCAAACTGAATGGCCAAAAGGATGTAACACGTAGTCGCGACGGCAAACAGCAGGTGGCCGTAACTCATCTTGGGCGTCGCCCAGAAGGCGATTAGGAATCCCAGGTAAATCGGATGGCGAACGCCCTTGTAGAGCCCGGGCGTCTTGAAGCCAATGGGCTCATATTGCTTACCGCGCGCGTAAAAACCGACCTGCCGCAAGCCAAAAAGGTCGGCGTGACTTACGAGCATCGTACTGACCAGAACGGTGAGCCAGCCAAGACCGAAAAGGCCGAGGAGTATCCACTGACCAGCGGTGTTCTCGACGCTCCACACGGTTTCCGTCATAGGCCGCCACTGCCAATAGAGGAAGTCGAGGCAAAGACTGGCGAGCAGAACATACGTGCTTCGTTCAATGGGATGAGGAATAAGCTTCGTCCACGCTCGCTTGAACCACGGACGCGCCATCAGGCTATGTTGAACCGCGAACAGACTCAACAAAAGCGCATCGATTACCAGAGCCTCGATGGAAAACGTTCCCGCGCCAGAATCGATGGACTTCGGAACGAAGAAGTTGCCGACAAAGCCGATGGCGTAGAGAAACGTGACGAAGAAAATCAGGTATGCGATGAGCCCATACAGAAAGGCTGCGATCTTGCCCATGTGTGTGCCTCCTGAGCTAAGGCGGTGTTCGCCTCTGAGGATTCAGTTGCCTGTGCCGCTTAGATTTAGATAATGACCAAAGATGCTTCTAGGATAGTAGGGATCAGCAGTCTGCCGGCATGCTATCCGGTTGGGATTCCGCAGTCAAGATAGCGCGCCGCCCGAGGCGGGGGCGCCGGAAACGCCTGTTTCCAGCCGATTTCAAGTTTCCCGTTCCTCGTATGCGGGGACCCCACATGTGACGTTCAAAAAAGATGCATCAATTGTGTCCGCCTCAAAATCGAATATGAGTGGAGAAAGGAGACATAGTGGATATGGACACATTTCTAGCGCCCATCGAAAAGCCCGATGGATTGATCATGAAGCTGGCGTATTACTTTACACGCCGGCAATTTGGCAAAGTGCTTACGCCGCTGAAGGTGCATTCCTCGCGATTACCGCCTGCATTCGGTCTGTTCTATACGAAGATTGGCAGGCTCGACAAGAAGCTCTCACTGCCGGCCGAGACGGCTCTGCTGATTCGCGAACAAGTAGCGCGTATCAATGTCTGCCTCTTTTGCATCGATATGGGCCGGGCATTCACGATCAAGGCTTCAATGAATCAGGCCAAATTCGATGCGTTAGAACAATATCGCACCAGCCCTCTTGTTACCGATGCGGAGCGCGCCGCACTCGACTATGTGACGGAGCTAACCAAAGATAAAAACGTCAGCCCGGACACTTTTGCTCGCATGTTACGCTACTACTCCGAACGCCAGATCTGCGAGATCGTTTGGCTGGTCGCCACCGAGCACGTCTACAACCTGACCAACATCGGCCTGAACATCCACTCGGACATGCTCTGCGATATCGGCAAAAAGAAACAACTTGAGGAGAGCCAAAATGTTCTTCACCCGTAGCGGCCATCTTCAGGGTGCGCCGGGCGCCAGCAGTTGACGCCGCAGCCCAAGTACGCTAGAACCATGGGGCTGCGGAACGCCATGCAAGCTCCTAAACTTTTAACCCCCCGTGACGCCGCCAAGGTGTTAGGCATCAGCTATCCGACCGTGAAGCAGTGGATTTACAAGAAAAAGCTGCGCACCATCAGGACTGCCGGAGGTCATCATCGCGTTCCCGAATCCGAGTTAGATAAATTCCTGCACCTGCAGTCGGACCGCCTGCCCATCGAGGAGCGCCGGCCCAACTTTCGCCACATCAGTGGCCGCAATCAGCTCGCCGGCCGCGTCACCGAGATCAAGGTCGACGGGCTGATCGCGCAGGTGGGCCTCTCGATCGGGGGCCAGAGAATTACCTCCATCATTACTGCCGATGCGGTGAAGGAAATGCGTTTGAAGGTGGGAGATAAAGCTGCCGCGCTCATCAAGTCGACCGAAGTGATGATCGTTCGCGTCTAGGCTTCCCGACCCGCTAGCTCGTTGTGCTTCGCTTCTTACAGTCCAGCCTGGCCGAGCCTCCGATCCGGATTGTATGATATTGACTTACTCTACTAATTCGACTTAAATCGGTTTATGTCTGGCCGAGGTGCGCAGCGGCGCGCATATCCCTTCCTAGCGATTATTTTCGCGCTAACAACCGGCTTTGCCGCCCGGCCAGCGCCGCGCCAGACGAGTCTGACGGTCTCGGCCGCGATCAGCATGAAGGATGCTCTTGACGAGGTTCAGCGTGATTTCACCGCCGCGAATCCGGCCATCAGTGTCGCGTGCAATTATGGCGCCTCCGGCACTCTCCAGCACCAGATCGAACAGGGAGCACCGGTCGATGTCTACCTTTCCGCGTCGCCGAAGCAGATGGATGCGCTTGAGACAAAGGGGCTGCTGCTCCCAGGCACACGCAAAAATCTTCTGCGAAATGAAATCGTATTGATCGTTCCGAAGGACTCGTTGTCGCACGTCTCTTCGTTTCAGGACTTGGCGCGCCCTGAGGTGAAGCCGATCGCGTTGGGCGAGCCCGCCACCGTCCCCGCGGGGGAATACGCGAAGGAGGTGCTGACTTATCTGGGAATTTACGGCGCGGTGCAAGTCAAGGCTGTGCTGGCAAAGGACGTGCGGCAGGTGCTGACATACGTCGAAACAGGGGACGTGGAAGCAGGCATCGTCTATTCCACCGATGCTGCCTCATCCTCAAAAGTCAAAGTGGTCGCCACGGCTCCCGAACAATCGCATGCGCCGGCGATTTACCCCGTAGCCGTGATCAAAACATCTCGGGATCCCACGGTAGCCCGCGCCTTTGAAGATTTTCTCTTCGGCGCCCAAGCACGCGCCATTTTTCAGAAGGACGGATTCGCGGCCGCGAGTCCATGACGCAAAAGAGTCAGCAACATTACCGGCCTAATTACGCAATTTTCCTTTCAACCGCCGAAGCAATCGCGCGAATTTCCTTCATCAACTGCGCGAACTGATCCGGGTAGAGCGATTGCACTCCATCGGAAAGCGCGCGCTCCGGGTCGGGATGTACTTCAATCAGCAATCCATCCGCGCCCGCTGCCACGGCCGCGCGAGCCATCGGCGCAACTTTGTCGCGCTTCCCTGTTCCGTGCGACGGATCCACCACCACCGGCAAATGCGACAGGCTCTTCAGCACCGGCACCGCCGCGATATCGAGCGTATTGCGCAGGGCCGTCTCGAACGTCCTAATGCCGCGCTCGCAGAGGATCACTTTGTAATTGCCGCCAGCCATGATGTACTCGGCGCTTAGCAGCAACTCCTCGAGCGTCCCGGACATCGCGCGCTTCAGCAGGACCGGCTTATCGACTTCGCCAAGACCGCGAAGCAGGTGATAGTTCTGCATGTTGCGTGCGCCCACCTGGAGCACATCCACATACGGCAGCATGATCTGGATCTGCGACGGGTCCATCACCTCGCTGATCACCAGCAGATCATTTTTGTCCGCCGCATCCCTCATCAGTTTCAAACCTTCCTCGCCGAGTCCTTGGAAGCTATAGGGTGACGAACGCGGCTTGAACGCGCCTCCGCGCAAAAGTTTGGCTCCCGATTTCGCAACGCACGCGGCGATGTCCGCAATCTGGCCGGGCGATTCGACTGCGCACGGCCCGGCGGCGACCACAACAGCGTTGCCGCCGATGGTGACGCCCCTGCCGAGATCGAGCAGCGACCCTTCCGGACGGCAACTTCGCGCGGCCAGCTTGAAGGGATGCGAAATTCGAACGATCTCCTCGACTCCTGGCGCCGAACTCAAGGCGAGAAGTTCTTCCCGCTTCCGGTCGCTATTTCCCACCACTCCAATCACGGTGCGCTCCTTGCCGCGGATCAAGTGTGCTTCGAATCCGCACTCCTTGATCCGATCGACGATATGGTTGATCTGTTGTTCGGTTGCGTCGCCCAGCATATTGAAAATCATTTTTCAGGTCCTCGCAGATGGCTGAGATTTGCTGCTGTCCGACGGCGGCGCGGACACGTACGACCCGAGAATCCGCAACTCGACGACCAGCTTTTCCAGTTCGCGCAGCGCCGCGGCCACTTCCGGATCGCGCCTCGACGCCTGCAGGTCCAAATAAAAACGGTATTGCCAGGGACTTCCGTGCACCGGCCGGCTTTCGATCTTCATAAGATTCAAATTCCGCCGCGCAAACGGTTCAAGCGCGTGATAAAGGGCGCGAGGCCGGTGATCGAGCTGAAATACCAGAGACAGTTTGTCGGAGTTCTCCGGTTCTGCCGGCGAAAGCGCCAGCAGCAAGAAGCGTGTGTAGTTTTCTCGGTTGTCCTCAAGATGTTCTTGGAGAATCACGCCACCGTAAATTTCTGCGGCGCGGCGTCCTGCAATTGCCGCGCGCGAACGATCACCGGCGCGAACGATGTCTCGCACGCTGCCCGCCGTGTCCTCGGTCGCGATCCTTTTCAGTCGCGGATGCGCGCTAAAGAACTGCTCGCACTGCGCCAGCGCCACCGGATGCGATTCGACAATCGCGAGATCGTCGACCGAGCCGCCGGGCGCAACAATCAAATTGTGCACGATGGGGATGATCACCTCCGCCAAAATGTTCAGGCGGCTGTCAACCAGCAGGTCGAAAGACCGGTGAACCGAGCCTGCCAGGCTGTTTTCAATAGGAGCGAGAATATAATCCGCGGCAGCATCGTCAATCGCGCGAAAAGCGGCTTCAAATGTGGGGCGCGGCACGAGCACAACATTTTCGCCGAGAAGTTTCACGGCCGCCTCTTCGCTGAAGGCGCCGCGTTCTCCTTGAAATGCCACTCGCGCGTTTGTCTCGACTTTCATTTCGTCTCTATCGCCGCGAAGCGCTGCGATCGTTCGTGCGCGTCGACCTCCTGCTTCCCTTTCCGTCCGCCGTGCCTCCATAGCCGTGTTGCTGTTGCGTCTGAATCGATTCGTGCAGGATCACCTCGTAAATTTTGGCCACCGAATCGTCTGCGAGCGGCCCCGGGTTCAAGCTTTTCATGCGGGATAGAATCTCCTGTTCGCGGGCGGGAACGCGGAGGGCAACGCCTTCGTCCGTTTTCAGCCGTCCTACTTCGAGCGCCAACTCCGTTCGCAGATTCAAGAGGTGCAGCATAGCGGTATCAATGGCGTCGATTTTGCTTCGCCAGTCTATGATTCGCGCTCGTTCCGTCATCTTGCTTCTCCTCAAATGCAAAGTTGGGCCACCTTATGTTATCGCGCACCACATCAAAAAACGACGCTTTGGCCCTGCATATTTGAATCCCGAAATCCTTCCGCCAACAAAAAAGGCCGCGTCCCCATCAGGAGTCGCGGCCCGGTTCTCGAAACTTTGTGCGGCTTTTTAGCTGCTCAGTTCACCCGCGCGCGTTTCGCCGGCCCGCTTCCGCCAAAAGAGGAAGCGGTACGTAAAGGCGAAGCTTCGATAAGCGATGCTCATGGCGCGGTCTAACCCTCCTATATCGAATCGCAACTATACAGAACGCTTGCCCGGACCGTCAAGCGCTTCTTCGCCGGGGATGGACATAAATGTAGTTTATATTTGCTACAATGATTGCAAATTTGACTTATCTGGTGGAAACGCACCTAATCGAGTTTGCGAGGCAACTGCCAACGCTCGACCGGCCAGAGCTCGCGACAGAAAACCAATTGTCGATTGGGAAGTGAGACGTTACTCTATGACGCTATCGATTCCGATCCTCGTATACGTTGTAGCCGGGTGGGGACCGCCCTCCTAAGCCGAGCTTAGGGTATGCGCCCCGCACCGGAAGCCAGGTAGCGGGGCTTTTTTGTTGCGTTTCGCTACAGGGGTCAAGCAGCAATGCAAAGTGACGTCATAAAAAAAGGAATTGCACGCGCGCCGAATCGCGCGATGCTAAAGGCCACGGGACTCACCGACGCCGATTTGGCGAGGCCGCTTGTGGCTGTGGCGAATACCTGGTCGGAAATCACGCCATGCAATTTTCACCTTCGCTCGCTGGCGGAGAAGGTGAAGGAAGGCATTCGAGCCGCAGGCGGCACACCGATCGAATGCAACACCATCGTGATTTCAGATGGAATCACCATGGGAACCGAAGGCATGAAGGGCTCGCTGGTATCGCGCGAAGTGATCGCCGATTCGATCGAGCTTTTTGTCCGTTCACACGCCTTCGATGCTGTGGTCGCAATTTGCGGCTGCGACAAGACAATTCCCGGCACGGTGATGGCTCTTGCCCGGCTGAATCTGCCCGGCCTTTCACTCTACGGTGGCTCGACTTTGGCGGGGCGTTTCCACGAGCACGACGTGACTATACAAGACGTGTTCGAGGCTCCGGGCGCTTTCGCGGCAGGCAAGATGACCGAGAAGGAAGTACGCGAACTCGAAGATCACGCGTGCCCAGGAGCGGGGGCCTGCGGCGGCCAGTTCACCGCCAACACTATGGCGACCGCAATCACGTTTCTCGGCATTTCCCCGATGGGAGCCAACGAAGTCCCCGCGGTGGACCCGCGCAAACCGCAAATTGCATTCGATTGCGGAAAACAGGTGATGCAGCTTCTAAAGGACGACATCCGCCCGAGGCAGATCATCACCCACGCGTCATTACAGAATGCGATCACTTCACTAGCTGCCACCGGAGGCTCGACCAACGCGGTGCTACATCTGCTGGCCATTGCCCGCGATGCGGGCGTGGCCTTGAAAATCGACGAATTCGATCAAATTTCCGCGAAGACTCCGGTGATCGCGGACCTCAAGCCCGGCGGCCGGTTCACGGCGCCTGACATGTTTCATGCGGGCGGCATGAGGCTGCTGGGGAAACGCCTCCAAGAGGGGGGCTTGCTGCACGATGGGAAAACGGCGTCGGGGCACAACCTTTTCGACGAGATTCGCAATGCCGCCGAGACGCCTGCGCAAGAGGTGTTGCGCCCCCTTTCAAATCCGCTAAAGAAGGAGGGCGGATTTGCGATTCTTCGAGGTTCTCTCGCTCCGGATGGATGCGTGGTCAAGCTTGCGGGCCACGAACGGCTGCTTCACACAGGACCGGCGCGTGTGTTCGATTCCGAGGAAGCGGCATTTGAAGCTGTCCAGGAGCGGAAGATCAAGCCGGGCGATGTAGTGGTGATTCGCTACGAAGGGCCTCGAGGGGGGCCTGGGATGCGCGAGATGCTGGCCGTTACGGGCGCAATTGTGGGCCAGGGACTTGGCGACACTGTCGCACTGCTCACCGACGGACGCTTCAGCGGCGCTACCCATGGGCTGATGGTCGCCCACGTGGCCCCCGAAGCGGCGCATGGTGGCCCGATTGCGTTCGTGCGCGATGGGGACAAGATTACTCTCGACGTGCGAGCCAGGCGGCTCGATTTGGAGGCCAATATCGAAGAGCGTCGCGCGCAGTGGAAGCCGCCCGCGCCGCGCTACACCACGGGCGTGATGGCCAAATATGCAAAGCTCGTTTCATCGGCATCGGATGGCGCCGTTACCAGCGCCGGATAGAGATTCAAAATTTCCAAGGAGAAAAAGACATGGCCAAGATGTTCTGGGAAAAAGATGCAAACCCGCGAGCTCTGGAAGGAAAGCGCATCGCGGTGATCGGATACGGCAGCCAGGGCCGCGCCCACGCGCTAAACTTGCGCGATAGCAAACTCAACGTCGTCGTGGGGCTGCGCCGCGGCGGACCATCCTGGGCCCAAGCGGAGCAAGATGGCTGGAAACTGGCTGCGCCATCCGAGGCCTCCGAGGGCGCGGACGTGATCGTGATGCTTGCGCCTGATATGGCCCAGCCCGCGATTTACGTCAACGAAATCGCTCCTAATCTGAAAGAGGGAGCTATGCTGCTTTTCTCGCACGGATTCAACATTCACTACGGTCAAATTACGCCGCCCAAGAATATCGACGTAACAATGGTCGCGCCCAAAGGTCCCGGTAATCTGGTGCGGCGGCAATACGAGGCCGAGCGCGGTGTTCCCTGCTTGCTCGCCGTGCATCAAGATGCCTCCGGCCACGCGTTCGATCGTACGCTGGCTTACGCGCACGCCATCGGCGGCACGCGCCCCGGCGTGATTCAGACCACTTTCAAGGAAGAAACGGAAACGGATCTCTTCGGCGAGCAAGCCGTTTTGTGCGGCGGCGCGCGCGCGCTGATTCAGGCGGGATGGGAAACCCTGGTGAAGCGGGCTATCAGCCCGAATCGGCTTATTTCGAATGCCTGCACGAGCTGAAGTTGATTGTCGATCTGATCTACGAAGGCGGCATCGCGGAAATGCACAAGTTCGTGAGCGAAACCGCCAAGTACGGCGACCTGACCCGCGGCAACCGCGTGATCGACGACAACGTTCGCAAGACCATGAAAACGATCCTCGACGAAATTCAATCCGGCCAGTTTGCGAAGGAGTGGGTGCTCGAAAATCAAGCCGGCCGGCCGCAATACACCAGCTTCTCGAACGCGACAAGAATCACCCGATCGAAAAGGTTGGCGTGGAGCTGCGAAAGCAGATGTCGTGGCTGAAACCCGAAACAACGGCAGCGGCGCGTGGAAAGAAATAGTCGCCGCCGCGAGGTCTTTTCGGTTCGCGCGCCTGCCGGGAGCGACAGCGTGATGCGCTGGGCATAATTTATGGCCGGCACAGTTTTCTTTCGCCGAATCGCTGTCATAGGCACAGGCCTGATCGGCGGGTCGTTCGCGCTGGCGCTGCGCAAGCAAAGTCCTGGCGTCTCTGTGGCGGGTTACGCAGCCCTGACTCCGCGCGGCGAGCTCGCGATCGTGGCGCAATCAACGAAGCGGCCTCGGATCTTGCCAGCGCAGTGCGTGGCGCCGACCTCGTATACATCGCGCTGCCGATCGGGGCGTCGATCGAAATGCTGCCTGCGGTTGCCGCTGCCGCCGAGCCGCACGCGCTCATCACCGACTCCGGCAGCACGAAATCCACAATTGTCCGCGCGGCTGGCAACCACTTCCGCACCGGCACGCGATTTCTGGGCGGACACCCCATGGCGGGAAAGGAAGTTTCCGGCGTCGAGCACGCCGATGCGGAACTATTTCGTAATGCGCCGTACGCGTTGATTGCGCCCGAGGGCGATCCCGATCCTCGGGTAAAGCATTTCGTAGAACTAATCCGTGCCATGGGCGCGCGGCCCGTTTGGTCTGACGCGGAAACACATGATTGGGCGGTCGGCATCGTCTCGCATCTGCCGCAACTTTTGTCCGTCGCGCTGGCGAACGTGGTTCAAGACGAAACGGACGAGACGGGCTTGCCTTTGACGCTTGCGGGGCCGGGCTTGCAGGATATGCTGCGGCTCTCGGGAAGTCCCTACGAAGTTTGGCGCGACATCTTCCTCACCAACACCGAAAATATCTCGCGCGCGCTCGACCGCCTCGGGCAGGCTATCGATCACATAAGGACGCGCTTGGCTAGCAAAGA
>CAVPCI010000001.1:0-250220 GCA_963702375.1 uncultured Acidobacteriota bacterium | reverse complement strand
ACGCGCACTACCGCGCCACAGGTCCCGAAATCTGGAAAGACACCGAAGGCAAAATTACGCATTTTGTTTGCGGTCTGGGTACGGGCGGAACGCGCCAGCGGCGCCGGCCGTTATCTCAAGGAACAGAACCCCAAAGTGAAAGTAATTGGCGTCGATCCGTACGGTTCGCTCTATTACGAATATTGGAAAACGGGCAACATCGGCAAAGCTCGCACGTACGTGGTGGAAGGGATCGGCGAAGACATTCTGCCTGGGACGATGGATTTCTCAGTCCTCGACGATATCGTTCAAGTGAACGACGAAGAATGCTTTCTGTGGGCGCGGCGGCTCGCCAAGCGCGAAGGTATTTTCACCGGCGGCTCGGGAGGCGGTTGCGTTTCCGCGGCCCTGCGAGTGGCCAAGGACTGCCATAAAGGCGATCTCGTCGTCGGATTGCTGCCGGATTCCGGCACGCGCTACCTAAGCAAAATCTATAACGACGGCTGGATGCGCGAACTTGGCTACGCGGATACGGAAGTCACGCTCACCGCCGCCGATTGTATCCGCGTGAAGCGCCAGAACGGCAAGACGCGTGACCTCATTGTCGTCGGACCGAATCGCACCGTATTTCAAGCGCTTCAAACCATGCAGCAGCAGGATATTTGCCAGCTTCCCGTCTTTGAGGACGACCGCTCCATCGGCACCGTCTTCGAGGATCAAATCCTGAATCTCGCGTTGCAGGGTAAGGAACTGCGCAAGCTGATCGTCCGTGAGGTGATGGGTACGGCCCTGCCGCAAGTCGCCGCCAACGCGCCTGTCGAACGGGTTACTCACCTGCTAAGCCATGAAAGCCCCGCCGTCTTCGTCGAAATGGAAGCAGGCAACCTCGAAGTCCTCACCAAGTTCGATCTGATGGATACGATCGCCGGCTTGGTCGGCCAGAAGCGCTGATCTGTAGGATCTGTTCGCTAGTTGGAGCGTCTAGGAACCGGATAACCTGCGCGAAAGTCCCCAGCCGCGGCCCAGGGATTTTTCCTCGGACGAATTATTTCTTGACACATCTCTTCCCCATGTGATACTCCCCCGTACAAGTCAGCTTAGGTAGTGCTTTTGAAGTGAGGTTACTGTCAGTTCGTCGGCTCTGGGTTTGGGTGGAGTGGCGTCGCCAAAATTATGGGGGTGGGTCAATGAGCAAGTTTTTCGCACGTCCGAAGTTCGTCCTCTCGCTGTTCCTCTCCGTCGCTGTACTGTTTGCATTCGCATCTCGCGCGTCGGCCCAATCGGCGACTACCGGTGCACTTACCGGAATCGTTACCGATCCCTCGGGCGGCGTCATTTCCGGTGTGACGGTTACGCTGACCAGCACCACCACCGGGCAGGTGCGCACTGCCGCCACTGATGCGAGCGGCAACTATAAGTTTTCGCTGATTCCGCCAGGCACATACTCTCTCAAGTTTGAGGCCCCCGGCTTCAAGACCTCTACTGTTTCATCGGTCACCGTTAGCATCACGGAAACTGCCGTGTTGAGCCAGAAGTTGGAAATCGGTGCTCAGACTTCGGAAGTCACCGTCGAAGCTACCGCCGAGACCATCCAAACGCAGAATGCAACTGTCGGAAACCTGGTGGGATCGCAGACTGTCACCACCCTGCCGCTCAGCTCGCGCAACTATACGAATTTATCGACCTTTCGCCCGGCGTCGTTGTGAACGTCGCCAGCGCTGCTGCGGTCGGGAATGGCACGCAAGATATCAACGTCAACGGAAATGGCTCTGACCAAAACAACTACATGATGGATGGCGCCACCCTCACCAACTACGGCAGCGGAGGCGCGGCGCAGTCCGGCAACTTCCCGGGAATTGCCATTCCGAACCCGGATTCGATTCAGGAGTTCAAAATCCAGACCGCGCAATACGATGCTCAATACGGCCGGAACCCCGGCGCCAGTGTCAACGTCACCACCAAGGACGGCGGCAACAGCTTTCACGGCGCAGCATGGGAATTCTTCCGGAATAGCGCCCTGGATGCGAACGACATATTCAACAGGATCAGCCAAGCATCGCTCAGCCAGCCCAACAAGCCTGAAACATTGAATGAGAATATGTTCGGCGGCACGCTCGGCGGTCCCATCAAGAAAGACAAGCTCTTCTTCTTCGGTTCCTACCAGGGCTTCCGTCAGCTCAACGCCGTTGGAACCAATGGCTTCGCCACGGGTCTCAGCACCGGTCTTACCCTGTATCCGTTACGCCCAGACCGCGGACGCGCGCAGACACGTAGCGGTACGATCGTCTGGCCTACGAATCTTACCGGGAGCGCGCCCTGCGATGCCTCGACTTATCGCAAGTACCTGGGCTGCGCATTTGGTGGAACCGCCATCCTTCCATTCTTAGTGGTGTTCTCCATCTTGGTAGCGGCAGTTCCTGTAGCCATGGACGGGTCGAACATCAACCAGGTCGCCATTAACGCCCTACAGTTGGCTGGTCCCAAGGGCGGCCTGAATCACGGCTTTTATTTCCCCGGCGCCGCTTTTGGAAGCAATGGACTGCCCATCATCACCAGCAGCGCGGTCGCCGCCATACCCACACGAGCGAATGAAGACCAATACTTGGGTAACATCGAGTACCTGCTGAATACCAAGAATACGGTCTATCAGAAGTTTTTCTATTCCAAGGATCCGCAGGACCAATCCTTTATTTGTCTTGACGGTATCGGAAATTTGGTGAATAGCTGCGCCCCGGGCGCGCCGGAAAACGTCAAGTACACTTCTCTGAATGAAACTGTGAAGCTTACAACTGTGGCCACCAACAACCTCGTCAACGAAGCTCTGTTTTCGTTTGTTCGCACGACCACTGTCGCGGCGCCGGGAAATTACATAACCGCGTGCGCCATCGGAGTTACTCCTCCTCTTGCAAACGGGAGCTGCGCCAGCATTCCCAGCTCGAACAGCATAAATCCGATCCAGTTGCAGATTCCCACCCTTTCAATCGCTGGTGGTTTCCCCCTGAACGTGCCAGTCGGTTACGGCACGGGCGGGCTTAACACTGGCGGAAACTTTTTCGCCTCTGCCACCAACTACTTCAACACCTTCGAGGGTAAAGACAATATCTCTTGGAATCATGGCAAGCATACAATTCGCGCCGGGGTCGAGGTGGACCGCCTTCAGTACAATTGGACTCTGCCGGGAAGGGGCGGAATGATCTTCGACACCGTCTCTGACTTCCTGACAAGCTCTAGTGGGTCACCAGCCACAGGAACCCCCGGGCCTGTTTCGAACGCCATTCTCGCCAACTTCTACGGAATCACTACGACAAATGGCAACAAGCATGACCAGCGAACGAACGAGTTCTCCGCCTATGCCGAAGATGACATTAAGGTGAGCAGCAAGCTGACCCTCAATTTGGGTTTGCGCTGGGAGTATGACGGCTATCCTTCCGACACGACAGGCCTCTTTACCGACGGATGGGCTAGCCAAGCCGCCTTGGTCAACACGGGGTCGTTCTTCCTAGGTAACCAGGCATCGGCGGCAAACTGCCCGTCGTTCCCTTGTGCTTCCACGAGCAACCAGATCGGCACTCTCGCGGGCATGGCGGTCCAATCCAACTACAACCCCAATATTGCCCTATGTGGCCAGCCGCTGGCGCCCTCTGCCTGTGGTCTAACCGCCCCGGCAGGCATCTATCCCGGCTACCCCGGTGGAGCAGGTGGCGTTTTCATTAACGGTAATAAGACCCTGGTCCACGGCGCACCGATCACTAACTTCGGACCCCGGATCGGCTTAGCTTGGCAGCCCTTTAGTGAAAAATTCGTAGTCCGCGCCGGCTATGGCATCTACTACGACGCGGTGTACGCGAACCTCTTGGCCAACAACAACGGCGGTAATCCTCCCTACAATGCGTTCGTGAACACAACTTTTCCCGGTAACTCATTGGATCTTCCTATCGTACCTGGCGTCGCAACCGGCGGAATTCTGGGTGGCAACCACGCACGCTGCAGGTGACTGCTGGATGCGCCGCAACCGGCGCGACCACCGTAATCGCCAATAACGGCGGCCTCGGCATCGGAACTACGTCGATCAACGAGGGCATTAGCGTTCCCATGGTCCAGCAGTACAACCTTGACCTTCAATACGAGGTCGCTCACAACTGGGTCCTCGATGTCGGCTATGTGGGCACGCACGGCACCCAGCTCTACGACTGGGCCCACACCGTCAATGTCGCGTTCCTTGCACCGAACGCTCCCAATGAGCCTGCGGCCAACGACCTGCAGGATCGCCGGATGATCATTGGGTCGGGAGCGCAGGGCACTCTCAATTCATTCCCGTTCAATGATGCTGGGAACACGAACCCTGCCAGTCAGATTCTGGTGAATACGGGAAATAGCGCCGTTGCCCCAGGGAACCGGCTTGGTCGCAATTCCTTCCTTGGCTTTGGCACAACGGGCCTGTCAAACACGACTACGCAGGGCGACTCGCTCTACAACAGCCTGCAGGTCAATCTAAGGCACCAATTCTCCCACGGTTTCTTGCTGCAGACCGCATACACTTGGAGCAAGCTGATCACGAACATCAATTCCCCCGAGGCCGGGGGCGGCATCGCAGCCCCGGGCAATGTTCTTTCAGGCGGAGCTTCCAGCAACGACCCGCTTGACTTCGCCCAGCAATACGGGCTTGCGTCATTCAACCGCCCACAGCGCGTCATAATCGCCTATAGCTACGACCTGCCCTATCGGCACACGGAAGGCTTTGCTGGCCACGTACTTGGCGGTTGGACTGTCTCCGGTGTAACTACCTTGCAGGACGGCGAACCGTTTACTGTGACAGACAGCAATGGGGGCACCATCTTCGGGGCGGGCGGATTCGGCGGGGGCGGCATCAGAGCCGAATTGAACCCGGCCAGCACTGGGGCGTGCAATCAGTTCGGCGTCTGCAAGGGAATTGGATTGTCCACCAGCGGCAGCGACTCGGCCCGCGTTCTCGCCGGACTCAGTGGGGTTCCTTGCGCCAGCGGCTGGATTAACGTCCAAGCCTTCGGCACCTGTACCGGTCTCGGTGGCTCGTTCGCTGCGACAGGTGCGCCGTGCATTGGAGGCACCGTTCAGGGTAACTGCGCGGGATCGGGTGGCGGCACGGGCTTCGGTAATTCCGCTGTCGGCTCGATCATGGGTCCCGGCCAGGACAACTGGGACATCTCAATCATCAAGCACACAAAAATCACCGAATCCTTGGACACCGAATTTCGGGCCGAGTTCTACAACGTCTGGAATCACGCCCAGTTCAATCCCCCAGTCAACAACGTGGGGGATGCCGCCACTTTTGGCCAGGTTCAAAACAGCGCGGTGCCTCCGCGTATCGTCCAGTTCGCCTTGAAGTTTCTCTTCTAGGCGCAGAATCGTCTCGACCCTGCCCCAGCCTCTCCCCATCATGGGAAGGCTGGGGCTTTTCTTTGCTGCCGCCCCGGTTCCCATCGGCCATCGCCGCAACCGGAAAAGTCCACAGCAACGACCCCTTGCAACCCGCGTTGCATCGTGACAGCCTAAGCTGGAGGTATGAGATTTACGAAATATGAAATTGAGAGCCACAAACGAGAGCAACCGGCGATCGCAGGCCAAGGGGCTGCGCCGAAGCCGGGCTGTTCCGTCAGTCCCGCGCGCCCGCGCCGGCAAAATCTGCTCGACAGTGCTGCCGAGTAGAATCAGACGCAACTCACTGAAAGCAAAGGACGCGTGCGCGCTCTACCCGTCACGGATTCCACTCCACAGAATCGCGCATGTCGGACGCGAAACGCCACTGCTCCGGCCGCAAATCGCTTCTATCGCATGCGATTCTCTGGTAGCATCAAAGTTCGCATTCTTCGGAAATCCTTCCAGTCTGGAGCAACGGAAACATGGCGCTCGCTTGTGAAATCTGCGGCAAGAGGCCGCGTTACGGCAATACCATCAGCCACGCGCACAACGTCACGCGCCGCCGCTGGAATCCCAACCTGCGCCGCGTCCGCGCCGTCGTCAACGGCGCCCGCAAGCAGGTGCGCGTCTGCACTTCTTGCATCCGCTCCGGGCGCATCACGAAAGCTGCCTGAACGATTTCATGCGGAACTTCCGGTTGAAGCCGAGGACTCTGATTCTCGCGGCGCTGGCCGTTTGCGCGCTCGCCACAGGATGCAGGAAGGAAATCGCGCCCGGTCCCGATGTATGGGCCACCGTGAACGGAAAGCAAATTCTCCGCCGCGACGTCCAGAAAATCTTTCGCTCGCGGGTTACCGCCGAAGCGCCCGCCCCCTCGCAGGAAGAAGCTCTTTCTCTCCAGCTCAGCATTCTCGACGAGCTCATCAACAGCGAAATTCTCCTCGAGCGCGCCAACAAAATGAATCTGGTTGCCAGCGACGCCGAAGTCGAGGACAAATTTACGGAATCGAAGAGCCCTTACACCGAAGATGAATTTCAGCGAAAGTTGCAGCAAACCGGGCTGAGTGTGGACGATCTTCGAAACGACATTCGCCGGCAGCTTTCCATCCAGAAACTTCTGAATCGCGAAGTCGTCGCGAAAATCACCATCACCGACCAGGACATCACCGACTTCTACAGCAAGAACCGCTCGCAATTCAATGTCGCCGAGCCGCAGTACCATATCGCGCAAATCGTGATCACTCCGCGTCCCGATCCGACCGTTCATAATCGAAAAAACGACAAGGCCACCAGTGAAGCCGAAGCCGGACGAAAGGCCGCCATGCTGATTCAGCGACTCGACGCCGGCGCGGATTTCTCCGAGACGGCGATGGATTATTCGGAGGATCCCAGCGCCTCGACCGGCGGCGACCTCGGGTTTCAGCCGGAATCGTCATTCAACAAATCCGATCCGGTTCTCAAGAAAGCCGTGCTCTCCCTCAAGCCCGGCCAGTTCACGCAGCCGATCCGCGTGAAGGACGGCGGCTACATCATCCTTAAGCTCTTGGCGAAGGAAGCGGCGGGTCAGCGCGAACTCTCAGACGTCCAAGTCCAGCAAGCCATCCGTGACGCCCTGCGCACCCGCAAGGAACAGCTTCTGCGCTCCGCGTATTTGGTGGAAGCGCGTGATGAAGCTCACGTGACCAATTATCTAGCCCGCGAAATCCTCGAATCCGCCGGAAAATTTCCCGATACTGACACGAAATAAGAATGCCAATTGAAGCATCGCTGCAAAACGAATGGAAGAGGGTAGCCGCGGAATCCGCCGCTCGGCTCGTCGAGGACGGAATGGTGGTTGGCCTCGGAACTGGCTCCACGGCGGCGTTCTTCGTTACGGCTTTGGCGCGACGCCTTTCGTCGGAACGCTTGCGCATTACTGGAATCCCCACTTCGGAGCACACCGCTGCGCTTGCTCGCGAGCTGAAAATCCCGCTGACCACTTTTGCCGAGCACCCTCGGATCGATCTCACTGTCGACGGCGCCGATGAAGTTGAGCTTGGCACGCTCTCTCTGATTAAAGGCCATGGTGGCGCGCTGCTGCGCGAGAAAATTGCGGCCGCGGCAAGCGACCGAATGGTGGTTGTGGCGGACGAAACGAAAGTCTCGGAAAAGCTCGGCACGCTCGCTTCAGTGCCTGTTGAAATCGTTCAATTCGGCTGGCAGGCGACCTTGAAAAGGCTTGGGGAGCTGGGTGGAAATCCTGCGCTAAGGCTGGGCGCCGACCGAACGCCCTTGGTCACCGACGGCGGGAACTACATCGCCGATTGCGCTTTCGGACCGATGGCCAGCCCAAAAGAGACGGCGCATCATCTCGATCACGTGATCGGCGCCATCGAACACGGTCTGTTCCTTGGATTCGCGCGGGAAGTGATTGTCGGCGGACGAGACGGGACGAAAATCCTGAAAAGATCGGATAAATGACGGAGGGATTTGGCGACGAACAGGGCACGCCGCGAAACGACTTGCCTTTGCCCGCCGCCGAATTTCGAACCGGCTGAGCGCCGGCCGTTAGTTCTTGGCGCAACCCTCTGGATATACTGCATCCAGAGCGCCCCAGAGCGCCTTCAGGCTGCGCTCCGCCACGCACAGCACACCCAAGCTATCGTCCTCGTTTTGGCTGGCGAGCCATTCGCGCCAGGCCGCTCGGTGACGCACGTCAGCTTCCTCGTGAACGTCAAAATAGGCCAGCGCACGCGGCTCGGTGATGTCATAAAAGCGCTTCAGTCCCGAAATCTTCTGCGTCGCGATTTCAGGCACCTGGGCCTCGTAAACGTAAAACGCCGCCACAGCCTGCGTCATCGTTCCCTGAGACACGACCTCGTCGTATGAATCGAGCAGGGCCGCGATACCCGGAAGCGGATGCGCTTCATCAAGCGACGCTTCGCTTACGCCGAGCGATTCGGCAAATTGCCGCCATAGAACTGGATGTGGAGTTACCGGATCGAGCTCTTCGGCGAGATTATCCTCCACCAGTCCGGCAAGAGGCTCTTCCGCCCGATCGGCAAGCTGCTTCAAATTCTCCGGAAAAGCGCGGACGTGTTGGTAATACTGCTCCGCATAAAGTTGAAGAGATTCGCGGGAGAGCGTGCCTTTCGTCCAAGCTTGGTAGAAAGGATGCTTGAGAAGGTGATACTGCTCGATGAGAGCATCGAGCGATTCGAGCATAGTTGCTGTTCTTACGCGGTTCTTGGACATTGCTATTTTCTAATTTTCCCCTTTTTTTGAGAGCGAAGGAATATCAAAACGGCGCGATGTTACCTGAATGGCAACCTAATGTCCAGCGTGACATTCCGTAAATTTACCACGCCGGCAAGGCGGCGGGTTCCCCCGCCTCCAAGGGGTCACAGCTTGGACGGCCGCAAGAGCGCCCGCTCAAGCAGAACGTCGATTGCGCGGTCCAGACGGCGACGCCGTGCGTCGGCGGATTTGGCGGCATCGAACCACTCTATGAAATGCCGACGATGCCCCGGCGCGAGCGCCTCAAATGCCTTCCACGCCTTAGGATGCGGTTTCAAGCCAGCGCGGAGATCGGGAGGAACGGGCAGACTTCGCGAAGCGCGATCAATCCGAAGCTCGACGCCGACCACATCCCCGACGTCCACGCGAGCCGCCTTGCGCAGTGTTGTGTTGATCTGCATTCGATAACGCCCTCCACCCGCCGGGACGAGGGTCACCCGCGCGCTCTTACCGTTCACCATTGCCACCACGGGAATATATTTCGGCTTGGCGGATCTTGCGGGCTTTTCTTGTTTCTTCGCGCGCGTTCCGCGCGTAATTTCCTTCACCAGCGCACACGCCACATCCTCTGGCACATCCACATGCCGCATCATCCAAATCTTGTAGATCGTGGCCATGAATCGTTGCGGGGCTGGCCGAGCGGCAGTCTTCATTGCGGGCTGTCCGCCAGTGAGTGCCTGGCTTCGGCCAGATCGAGTTCGCGTTCGAGCGCGCGCGCCACTTCGTCGTTGATCTCATTCTGATTTCGCAAATGCAGGATCGTGGCGCGCTGGATGGCATCCACCTGCCGCGAAAGAGCTCTCCATCGCTCGTAGTCTTCGGGCCGGTAGCCCGCTTCGGCGGAGGAGTTCCTATCGAGGGCGTTCAACCGGCGGCGATGGGACCTGAGAAGTTCGTCGTAGAGCGCCGCGAATTCCGGATGATCATCACGGCTGTGTTCCAGATACGCCAGCGTGGCCTCCACCATGGCGCGCCGTGCTGCTTCTTCTTCGATCTTCCCGTCTCCCGCGCTTGCCAGTCCCAGGCGGCGAATGAGCGGAGGGAGCGTGAGCCCCTGCAAAACGAGAGTGACGAAGATCACGCAAAAAGTGAGAAAGATCATCACATTGCGTTCTGGAAAGGAAGCTCCGCTCTCCAGCACTTTCGGAAGAGAAATGGCCGCGGCCAGCGCTACTACGCCGCGCATGCCCGTCCAACCGACGATGAAGACAGCTTTCGAAGACGGAAAGGGTTCGGGCTGGTGAAGGAGGCGGCGCCGAATGAAATTTGACAGCCACGCGCCGGGATAGATCCAAATCAGCCGAAGAACAATCACGACGCCGCTGAACAGAGCCCCCAGAAGCAACAGCTCGCCCAAATGGTGGGTACGAATGCCCGACAGTATATAAGGCAATTGAAATCCGATCAGCAGGAAGACGAAACCATTGAGGACAAACGTAAGCGTTTCCCACACCGCCTGCCCCGTGAGCCGGGCGCCCGTCGACAAATAAAAGGAACTTTTGTGGCCGAGATAGAGGCCGCAGACAACGGTGGCGAGCACTCCCGAGGTGCGGGCGCCTTCCGCCGCGAGATAGGCGAAGTACGGCGCAATCAGGCTGATCGTGATTTCGATCGGGGCGTCTTCGACTTTCAACGATACGAAATGAATCAACTTGCCGACCACCAGCCCGATCACAATACTCGCACCGATCAGATAGAGCAGCCTCCACAGACCTTCTCCCACGGAAGGTGTGTGCCCTGTGACCAGCAGGGCGGTCGCAAATTCCAGAGCCAGTAGCCCGCTTGCATCGTTGACCAGGCTTTCTGCTTCCAGAGTGTCCACGATTCGCTTCGAAAGGCCGAGGCGCCGGCCGATGGACGTGGCGGCAATCGCGTCCGTGGTGGAAACAACCGCGCCCAGCACGAGGCCCATTCGCCAGTCAAAGCCCGGCAGGAGCCAGCGCGAAGCCGCAGCCACGCCGAAAACCGTGAAGCCGACCAAGCCGAAGGCTAGCATGACGATGCTGACGATGTTGTAGCGGAAGTCCCGCCAAGAGGTCACAAAGGCCGCGGAGAACAGAAGCGGCGGCAAAATCAGCAGGAACACAATGTCGGGGTCGAGCTCAATGTGCGGGCCGTGGGGGAACAGACTCAGCAGCAGGCCGCCTATCACCAGAATGATCGGATAAGGAGTCTCCAGGCGCTTCGCAACCGACGCAAACGCCACGACGAGAATCATAAGCAGAAGAACGATCAGTTCGACACTGTGAATTCCCATCACCTGCGCCCCTCCCGGATCAAAGATAGCGCGGTTGCCACGAGCGGACCCAGAACGCCAATTGCCCCCCTGGAAGCTTTGTTTATCGCTCTGCTTCTTCTAATATCCGTCGCTTGACAACAAGGCGAATACAAAGCGAAGATGCGAAGAGCTTATGCCCGACCGTCGACAATTCGACCGAATCGGCTATTGGTCCGAGATCAAACTTGAGATTCTCCAGAAATACGCCTCGGCGTACTCGATAATCCTAACCGCGCAGAAGAATCCATCTCTATACCACGTATACATCGACGCGTTTGCGGGCGGCGGCGCTCATCTCACGAAAGCAAACCAAGATCTCGTACTGGGTAGTCCACTGCACGCTCTCAACGTACGCCCTCCCTTTCGGAGGTACTATTTAATTGATATCGAACCGGAGAAGATCGAGAGCCTTCGTAAGTTAATCGGAACGCCTGACGACGTCCTTATTTTCCAAGGAGATTGTAACGAAATTCTTCTAGAGAAGGTGTTCCCGGAAGTGAAATACGAGCAATACCGACGAGGTTTATGCATTCTCGACCCTTATGGTCTCGATCTCGATTGGAGTGTAGTACGAACCTCCGGACAGATGAAGACGCTAGATGTTTTTCTGAACTTTCCCGTTATGGACATAAATCGGAATGTACTGTGGCGCGATCCCGATAAAGTTGGGGCGTCACAGGTTGCACGTATGAACGCGTTCTGGGGCGATGAATCGTGGCGCAATGTCGCGTACAGGACGAACGAGAGCCTATTTGAATGGCCCGAAAAACAGACGAACGAAGTCGTTGCGGAAACTTTCCGCCTGCGATTGCAAAAAGTCGCCGGTTTTGCGAGAGTTCCCCAGCCGCTGCCGATGCGAAATTCAACAGGTGCGATAGTCTATTACCTATTTTTCGCATCCCAGAAGGACACAGCCGAAAACATCGTTCTGGATATCTTTAAGAGGTATGAACATCGGGGGGAGCCATAAATGTCACTCGATTCCGCAATCGAATGGACGGATGCAACTTGGAACCCAGTTAGGGGCTGCACGAAAATCAGTCCCGGCTGCAAGCATTGTTACGCAGAGACATTCGCAGAACGATTCCGCGGTGTGAAAGGTCATCCATACGAGCAGGGGTTCGACATGCGCCTTGTGCCGGAGAAACTCGCCGAGCCCTTGCGCTGGCGAACGCCGAAGATGATCTTCGTCAATTCAATGAGCGACCTCTTTCACGACGGCGTGCCTGACGACTACATTGTCGCTGTTGCACGAGTCATGGTTGCAGCGAATTGGCATACGTACCAAGTACTCACAAAGAGGTCCGGACGCCTGCGAGAGCTGTTGAACTCCGCGTTGAGCTTTGCATCCGAGGAACCTCATATCTGGTGGGGAGTTAGTGTCGAAGATAAGAAGTACGGTTTGCCGAGAATCGACGATCTTCGAAACGCGAACGCCCGGGTTCGCTTTCTCTCAGTTGAGCCATTGTTGGAGGACACAGGAAAGCTCGACCTGAGCCGAATTCATTGGGTAATTGTTGGCGGCGAAAGTGGCCCTGGTGCCAGACCGATAGAAAAGGAATGGGTGACTTCTCTTAGAGATCAGTGCTTTGAGAAAGGAACTCCCTTCTTTTTCAAGCAGTGGGGAGGAGTTCGCAAATCGGCAGCCGGCCGCCGGCTTGAAGGCAAAACTTATGATGAGTTTCCAAGGCAAGTCCGAAATCCCGTTGCCACAGCGGAAGCCTGTCAAACAATGGTCAGCGAAATCGAGGCCTCCTGGCGCTTAAATGGAATACGCGATAGGTCCACCCAGCGCGCAGGGTTGCTCCAACCTGCCGTCGCTTGATCTACCTCGCCCGAAAAAGTAAAGGGCCGCACTCGGTTTTGGCGAATGCGGCCCTGCAAACTTAGTCGGCTCGGGGCCTGTCAGCTCTTAGACGGCCGGGCATAGACTGCGTTCGAACTCGGGTCTTCCCATCCGAGGCTTTGATATTCGAGGTAGTAAGCGGTGTCCTCCGCGAGTTTCCTGCCGAAATATCTCTCCACAATGTGCATCGCAAGGTCGCTGCCGCATGTCAAGCCGCCAGCGGTGGCGACGTTGCCTTCGTCAACAAATCGCACGCCGCGTACGAGATGGACTTTGGGAAACTGGTCCGCAAAGCGTTTGTAGGTGCTGTGATGAGTGGTGGCCGACTTCCCATCAAGCAGCCCAGTTTTCGCCAGCGTGAATGCGCCTACGCAAACCGACATGGTCACGTCAGTATCCGCCGATGCCTTGCGGATCCATTGCAGCATCATTTCAGGAGCCTTGCCCTGTGCCGGAATAACGATAATCTTCGGTTGTGGGGCAGTCTCAAAGGTGTAATCAGGCACGACGGTCAAACCCGAATCTGTGCGCAGCGGAGCCCTGCTTTCGGCGACCGTATATTGATGAAAGGGCATCACCATATCCTTGCCGGGCAGCATCACGGAACCGAAGACGCCCCAAGGTCCCGTGAAGTCGACTTCAACGACCTCTGGGGAAAGCGGGTAGGCGACTGGAATGGTTCCGCTCTTGGGAGCCTTTAGAGGACTCGCGGTGGGAGCCGATTCGGACTGATCCGCGCCACCGATCCCTGCCGGTTCGCCGCGACGGGCGAATCCTTCGCCGGCTATTACGGCTGGCACAGCGACCATGAAGCCCAACGATTTCTTGAGTAGTTGTCTTCGCTCCATTTTGGGACCTCCTCGCATCTGGCAGGGAACATTATGCGCTAGGAAAACAAAAAAGGCCGTCCCGGTTTTACCGGGACGGCCTTTGAATTTTAATCCTGGCGGTGACCTACGTTCCCGCGCCGTTACCAGCGCAGTATCATCGGCCCTGCAAGGCTTAACTTCCGTGTTCGGGATGGGAACGGGTGTGACCCTTGCGGTAAGACCACCAGGAAAGTCTGGAAGCTGGAGGCTCGAGACTGGAGGCTGGAAGAGCCAAGCCGCAGGAGCCGAAGCTTCGCAATTTTGAAATCGAAACTCGAACACCGGGATACGAAACACGCTTTTCGCGAATTTCGATCCTCGAATGTCGAATTTCGATGAGCAACCGAAGGAAGTGGTAAACCGCAAATTCCACTTGAAAATAGTGTTATGTGGAAAGGACCTGACCCTCCAAACGCTGACGCGTTGAGAAAGTTTTATGGTCAAGCCGAACGGCCGATTAGTACGGGTCAGCTACACGCATTACTGCGCTTCCACCTCCCGCCTATCAAAGTCGTAGTCTTCGACTGGCCTTCTTAGGGAACCGCAGCTCCCTTGGGAAACCTTATCTCGAGGCGAGCTTCTCGCTTAGATGCTTTCAGCGATTATCTCTTCCGGACTTCGCTACCGAGCTATGCCACGGGCGTGACAACTCGATCACAAGAGGTCCGTCCATCCCGGTCCTCTCGTACTAGGGACAGCTCCTCTCAAGTTTCCTGCGCCCACACCAGATAGGGACCGAACTGTCTCGCGACGTTCTGAACCCAGCTCACGTACCGCTTTAATAGGCGAACAGCCTAACCCTTGGGACCTTCTACAGCCCCAGGATGCGATGAGCCGACATCGAGGTGCCAAACCTAAGCGTCGATGTGAACTCTTGGCTTAGATCAGCCTGTTATCCCCGGCGTACCTTTTATCCGTTGAGCGATGGCCCTTCCACGCAGAACCACCGGATCACTAGATCCCACTTTCGTGCCTGCTCGACCTGTGTGTCTCGCAGTCAACCCGGCTTATGCTCTTGCACTCCACGGCGGGTTTCCAATCCGCCTGAGCCGAGCTTTGAGCGCCTCCGTTACAATTTGGGAGGCGACCGCCCCAGTCAAACTACCCGTCTGGCCGTGTCCTCCGCCCCGTCTAGGGGCGCAAGTTAGAGCGACAGAACTATCAGGGTGGTATTTCACCGTTGTCTCCCCCCCAGCCGAGACCGAGGGTTCCCAGACTCCCACCTATCCTACGCAGACAGTACCGTTAATCATGACCAGAGTGCAGTAAAGGTGCACGGGGTCTTTCCGTCTAGATGCGGGCATCCGGCGTCTTCACCGGAACCACAAATTCGCCGAGCCGTTCGCCAAGACAGTCGTTCGATCGGTACGCCATTCGTGCAGGTCGGAACTTACCCGACAAGGAATTTCGCTACCTTAGGACCGTTATAGTTACGGCCGCCGTTCACCGGGGCTTCAGATCAAGCCTTCGAGCCTTGCGGCTCTAAGCCCTCCCTTTAACCTTCCGGCACTGGGCAGGCGTCACCCCCTATACGTCGTATTCGACTTAGCAGAGAGCTGTGTTTTTGTTAAACAGTCGCCGAACGCATTTCACTGCGGCCCCCTCGGGCTATAAACCCTAGCGGGGCACCCCTTCTCCCGAAGTTACGGGGCTAATGTGCCTAGTTCCTGAGCGAGCGTTCTCTCGAGCGCCTGTGGATATTCACCTTGTCTACCTGTGTCGGTTTGAGGTACGGGCACCATGCGAACTCCTTAGGGGGTTTTCCCGGCAGCGTGAAATCAGAGACTTTGTGGCCGTGTGGCCTCGTCACCAGTCTCACCGTTGAATGACCCCGTGGATTTGCCTGCGGGATCCGGCTTGCACTGGCCAATCGGGACGTCCATCACCCGACTCCCCTATCCTTCTGCGTCACCCCATCGTCAAACGTTCGCATGGCGGGGCAGGAATATTGACCTGCTGTCCATCAGCTACGCCTCTCGGCCTCACCTTAGGACCCGCCTAACCCTGAGCGGATTAACCTTCCTCAGGAAACCTTAGACTTTCGGCGACACGAGTTCTCATCGTGTTTATCGCTACTTATGCCGGCAGAGTCTCTTCCGTGGCGTTCAGTAGTCCTCTCGGTCTACCTTTGCCACCACAGAATGCTCCCCTACCAAATCTAGAGGCTTGAAGCTTGAAACTAGAGACTGGATTACTTCCAAACCTGAATCGTCTTATTGAGACCCTTGCCGATCTCGTCGTACTTCTCCTTGAGATTGGTGTAGATCGTTTCGTCCAGGTAGTTCAAATCATGCGCGAAGTCCAGAAGAACTGAAGTCTCGTCGCACGATCCCAGGGCAATCACCAAGAATCGCTTGAAATCATCCGACGACTTCTTTCTTCCGTAACCTTCGGCAATGTTGATTGGAATCGACGACGAGGACCTTCGAAGTTGTGATCCGAGTTCGCCACGTTCAAGTGCGGGGAACTTCAGCGTGAGCTGATGAATTTCCAGCGCGGTCTGGTAACTACGCTGATAGATTCTCAAATCACGGTAACTTTGAATCGGTCTCTGGTTGTCGCCTTTCATCCAGCTTCTAGCCTCCAGCATCAAGCCTCTAGAATTTCGCAGCTTCGGTCATAGACTTGAGCCCCGTTGGATTGTCGGTGCGTGAACACTTGACCAGTGAGCTGTTACGCTTTCTTTAAAGGATGGCTGCTTCTAAGCCAACCTCCTGGCTGTCTGTGCGCTCACACGTCCTTTCCCACTTAGTCTATAGTTTGGGACCTTAGCTGGCGATCTGGGTTCTTTCCCTCTCGACCACGGAGCTTATCCCCCGTAGTCTCACTCCTGCACTGTTGTCCACGGCATTCGGAGTTTGATTGGATTCGGTATCCTGGATGGGACCCTAGTCCATTCAGTGCTCTACCACCGTGGCAAATCATGCAAGGCTGCCCCTAAAGGCATTTCGGGGAGAACGAGCTATCACGGAATTTGATTAGCCTTTCACCCCTACCCTCAGCTCATCCGAGCGATTTTCAACTCACAACGGTTCGGTCCTCCAGTCGCGGTTAAGCGACCTTCAACCTGGCCAAGGGTAGATCATCCCGCTTCGCGTCTATTCCCACAGACTGAACGCCCTATTCGGACTCGCTTTCGCTACGGCTCGCTTACGCTTAACCTTGCCTGTGAGAATAACTAGCCGGCTCATTAAGCAAGAGGCACGCCGTCAGGCATTCCACGGCCGAAGCCGTGGCATAGCCCTCCGACTGCTTGTAGGCATACGGTTTCAGGTTCTATTTCACTCCCCTCGCAGGGGTGCTTTTCGCCTTTCCCTCACGGTACTAGTTCACTATCGGTCGCCAACGAGTATTTAGCCTTGGAGAGTGGTCTCCCCGGTTTCCCACGAGGTTTCTCGTGCCTCGTGGTACTCAGGATACCGCTTCGAGTCCGGCAAGCTTTCGGTTACATGGCTATCACATTCTATGGCCCCGCTTTCCAGCGGGTTCACCTAGCCTCCGGATTGATAACTCTACTCACGCGGTCCTACAACCCCCCGGTATAAATACCAGGGTTTGGGCTGTTCCGATTTCGCTCGCCGCTACTCTCGGAATCTCGTTTGATTTATTTTCCTCCAGGTACTGAGATGGTTCACTTCCCTGGGTTAGCTCGTACCCGCCTATGTATTCAGCGGGCCGTTACCTGGTTTTACCAGATAGGGTTTCCCCATTCGGACATCTCCGGATCATAGCCTGTTTGCGGCTCCCCGAAGCTTTTCGCAGCTTACCGCGTCCTTCATCGCCTGTTGGCGCCAAGGCATCCACCGTACGCCCTTAGTAGCTTGACCATAAAACTTACCCAACACGTCCCGCCCTTTTAGGGGTCGGGAACCTCAAACCATTGAAAGATGGGTCTTGCATCCCAACTCTCTTTAATTTGGGGGTGTCATGTGCCCGTTGTCGCGCCGGATTCGGCGGAAAACGCGCACATAAGCGGCGTGAAGAGGCAAGCTCGCCTTTCCACATAACGCTACTCTCGAGCAAAAATTTGCGGTTTATCACGCCATGCGAACCTTGAAATTCGCATAACGCGATGCCTACTTCCTTCGGTTGTCAAAGAACATCCGTTCCGCTCATCAATTTCCGATCGGAACGTCTCCGCTCCCGGCGGAGCGCGGTACCGGTTTGGAGCCGATGCCGCGAAAAAAACTCGAAACCAAATAAAAAACCCGGCGACGAGCGCCGGGCGAATCCGTCCTTCTTCTGAGTCGCTTTATCCGCGCGACTCCAAGACGGATGTGCTCGAAGCTCGATTTCTTTCTATCCGGTATTAGTAACCAATCTCACCTCTGGATGAGTCGGTAAGCCCCGGCCGTCAGCAGACTACGCCCCAAATCAGGGCTCTACCAACTTCGAAGCAGTATATCAAAATTCAAATTTCCGTCAAGTTGCATTCACGATTTCTTTACCCGCCCTGTCGCATTTCCCCTGTGAATTTCACCGCCTCTGTGGATATTCCTCGTTATTCTTCTCCGAGGGGTTACCGCAACGGGTCCCCGACGCGCCGTTTTCGCGCGGACGGGCGGTGCACACTGGCGGTTTGTGCGCCCCGGGGCCTTGCAGAGAAAAGCATCAAAACCTCGCCTTGAAACGCAGTTTTTGTGCAGATTATCGAGTTTCTGGCCAGATATCAAAGCTGCTAGCTCACGGGAGTATAATCAGAACTATCGCATTTACTCAAGGAAACCTTCGGTAAGAAGATTATCGGGATGGCTGATAACCCCACGCCTGAGCCTAGACGGATGCCCGAGACAATCTCATCATTAAACACTATCCCGCCTGCTGATCCCTTGCCAATGTCGCCACTTCCGTCGGCCTCTGGTGAGAATTCAGACCCAGACGGCAAAGGTTGGCGTATTGCGCGGATTTGCATTTGGTGGGGCGTTTTTGCAACCTGCACCATTGGATTAATCCAGGGGTTCGGAAGTCTCTCGCCGAAGAGCATTTTCGCGCTTGCGGTGCTGGGTGCCGCTGCTGCCACGACTGCGATTTTTGAGCACTGGTGGAATCGTGGAAATAGTTCACAAATGACTGTTTGGAAAACGATTGTTTTCTTGCTCCCGATTTTGGGAGGAATGGCATTTTTGGCATATGAGGCGTGGCCGAGCGCTCAAATCACAAAATTCAGACCTCTAATTGTGTGGAAGAATCCTGCACCAGTTAACGCCGGTACAGAGCTTTCAGATGTGCAATTAAATGCAAAGGCATTTGACAGCGAGGGTAAAGAGATACAAGGGTCTCGGACTTACAACCCAACCTACGGAACTCCTGCGGAAACAACAACTACTCTTTCCGTGCATTTTTCGCCCGACGATAAGGAAAAATACACAGACGAAGATAGCACTGTGACGTTAGTCGTGATTCCTTCCAAGAAGCAGGCGCCGTCAATATCGCTTGAAGACTATGACGCATTTGCTTTTCAGATTCAGTTCCTGATCAGCAACATGGGAGATTCCGGAATATACCTATTGTACCCTCCGAGGGCTGATTCGGCAAAGGGGCTTGCTCAATTAAGCGGCATAGCCCGCTTTCCCTCGGGGTTTGATCACCCGCCCTCACCGGCGGATATGTTGTCATTCTTATCGAAAATCCTTGAGTATTACATCTATCGGGAAATCTTTGTTATACAAGACCCCAATCCAGCGCCTTATTTTTCGTATGACTCGAAGGTTGGCCAGAGCACCCATATCGAACCCATAATCAATGTGCCAGACGCTCGGGAATACCCCAAAAGCGCGTGGCTTTCCCAGATTGATTCCCTAGGACTTTACTACAACCAACATTTTGGAGGCCCTGACGACTTCTCATTACCAACGGTTTTGCGCCTTCCAGCAGGCGTAAAAGTCAAAATAATTACCGCCCCAAACAATGCTGGATTCACGCTTAAATATGAACGATTACCGGATTTGAACTTAGACTTTAACGTTAAATTTCCAGCACTAAGCACGAACGCAATGCCGCCGGTGGGCCTGTTTCCTAAGCAATCTCGAACTTTGGATGATGTCGGCGTGACCGTCCAGTCCGATTTTCATTGGCATGGCGATCCGTCACAGGGTGAAGAATACCGAGATTGGGGAAAGGACATTGTCAGCGGCCTTAAATCTCGGCTCGCTGTTTCACAATCTAAGCAGCCGTGAGTTTCTTGTATTCAAGGATAGGCGCTTCAATCAGCTTCATAAAGGTGCCAAGAGAGATAAGGATTCGTGGGCGAACCATTGCCGCTGAACTAACGGATCAAAAAAGGGTATCCCATCTATATAACAGACGGATTCCTCAAGAAACCCCACAACTCAGCGGGTACTCCAACAGCTCACCGCAACTGATGTGGGAAGAGCATCGATGGACAAAGATGAGCAACATGATCATTCATCGATCTAACTGGTGGCGGAGTCTCTAACCGGCCCTCTCCGCTCACCCACCGGAAGTCCACAGGTTTTTTCTCACTTGCATTTCAAATTTTTCGTTAAGCTGAAATTGCGATGTATTGGACCACTATAACGGAGCAGGCCTCCCAGGTCGCCGGCACAAGGAGCCTCCAAGGCCCCGGCGTAAAGGGCCCCCAAGTCCCCAGCAAGGGGAGCTTGGGAGATCAGTCGAGCTTGGGAGATCAGTCGCAACGACCGAGCGCCAACGCGCCCAGCGCCGAACCACGCCTTCGCGCAGAGAGAGCGCGCCGGTTCGCCGGAAGGGCAGGGCTCCGCATTCCCGGAGTCCCGGACGGCCCTGCGGGATTTCAACCCTGCCTTATAAACGCGGCGCGAAGCGCATCTGTTGCGTCCCGGGCGCATCTGCGGGACGCCTTCCAATGCGCTGCCTTTCTCGCGGCATGTATTCGCTCTGTACGCGGCGCATCCGTACCTGCCCTCAAAGGGCCTGCCCCGAGCAACGCCGAAGGGTCGCGGCAAGTATTCGTGTTCCGCATACCCAGACACCCGACCCCGGACTGGCCCAAACTCTCAACCTCCCGCCTCCATCATCCAGTTTCTGCTCGTCAATGCCGGCGAGTAGAACCGCCTCTAACCTACGCCGAATCAGCTACTTCCGTTTTTCTACTCGACAATTTTCTGGGAGTCCGTTTCCGCGGCCGAATCCGCTTGCGGCACGGACGCATCGCATACACTTCCATCTCAAATCCATTTTCCGAAAGGCATGCGGTGAACACTCAGAATCTTTTCACACCCTTTACGCTGAATGGGGTCACGCTGCAGAATCGCACAGTGATGGCGCCGATGACGCGCAATCACTCGCCGGGCGGCGTCCCGGGGCCGGACGTGGCTGCCTATTATCGGCGGCGCGCCGAAGGCGGCGTCGGATTGATTATTACCGAGGGGACTGCGCCGAATCACCCAGAAGCAAAGAATATGCCCGACGTGCCTCACATGTATGGTGAAGAGGCGCTGGCGGGCTGGACGCGAGTTGTGGAGGGCGTCCACGCGGCGGGCGGGCGAATTTTTTCGCAGCTGTGGCACGTTGGCGCGGTGCAAGGACACAGCGAGCCGAAGCTTCCACGCGCGCCGATCAGTCCATCGGGATTACTGAAGCCGGATACAAAAATCGGCGAGCCGATGACGCCATCCGAGATCGAAGGGATGATCGACGCCTACGCACAAGCGGCCGAAGATGCGCAACGCGTGGGCTTCGATGGCATCGAACTCCACGGCGCCCACGGCTACTTGATCGATCAATTTTTCTGGGACGCCTCAAACCAGCGCACAGACAAATACGGTGGCGATTTGGTGCACCGCACACGATTCGGAGTGGAAGTGATTCAGGAGTGCCGCCGACGCGTCGGGCCGAAATTTCCGATTCAGTTGCGATTTTCGCAATGGAAGTTGCAAGACTATGCCGCGCGACTTGTCACAACACCGGACGAGTTGGGCCGATTTCTCGAGCCGCTGGCCGCCGCCGGGCTAGACGCGTTTCATTGCTCGACGCGGCGGTTCTGGGAGCCAGAGTTCGAGGGCAGCGACCTGAATCTCGCAGGCTGGACAAAAAAGCTGACCGGCAAACCGACGATCACGGTCGGGTCGGTGTCGCTGGAAGTCGACTTCACGGTCTCGTTGGGAAGAGCGCCGGCTCCCAAAACCGACGGCAACGGCGCGGGGAGGTCCGCGCACATGGAACTGCTTGACGAAATGCTAGCTCGCGGCGATTTCGACCTGGTGGCGGTCGGGCGAGCGATACTGGCCGATCCCGCCTGGGCGGTGAAAGTACGCCAGAGCGATTTTTCCGAGCTTAACCCCTTCACTCCAGATGTGCTAAAAACACTGGCCTAGACTTAATGCGGGGACAATGAATGCGAGGACAATGAGCATGGCCTACTTCGCGATGATCTACGATTTGGTTGACGACTACATGGCGCGCCGTGGCGCTTTCCGCGAACAACATTTGAAGATGGCGGCGGACGCGCATACTCGCGGTGAACTCATGTTGGGAGGTGCGTTCGCCGATCCGCCGGATAAGGCGCTCATGATTTTCCGCGCCAACGATTCAAAGGTAGCTGAATCATTCGCGCGCAACGATCCATACGTGCTCAACGGCCTCGTTAAGCACTGGGAAATACGGCCCTGGAACGTCGTAATCGAAAACACGTAAGCTGGCTGACAGTTCTTGCAGTATCATCGGTCAAAAGCGTCAGATCGGGTGTCAGTCAGAGTATCGATCCGTAAATTTCCATGTCTCTACGAGGAACAAATCGCGAGGTGGGTGAAATCGCCGTAATCGATTTCAGCGGTGGGATTACTCTTGGCCAAGGCACCTCAACTCTGAGAACAATGGTGCGCGAATTGGTTGGAAAGGGACATCGCAAGATCCTTTTGAATTTGGGCGAGGTGGATTATATCGATAGCGCCGGCCTCGGCGAACTGGTCGCCGGTTATACGACAGTCCGAAACGCGGGCGGCGAGCTGAAGCTCGTTCAGCCGAACGAGCGCGTGCGGGATCTGATTCAGATTACGCGCTTGTTCACCGTCTTCGACGTGCAACCCAACGAACCCGCCGCCATTCGAAGTTTCAACATCGCCTAGAAACTCCCGTCAAAGGCGTTCAAATGGTAGGGCCCGCCGCACGTGGCGAGAGAGACTTACACTTTCGGAGACAGCGGGGAGGCAAGCAGTCGGCTCCGGCGGCTCGCCGAATTATATGAGCCTGAAACGCGCGAACTGCTTCAGCTTGGCGACATGCGCACGCCAGCTTTGGCTTTGGACCTCGGCTGCGGACCTGGCTGGTCCACGCGGTTGATCAAAGATGTGCTCAATCCACGCCGGACTGTGGGGCTTGATGCGTCTGAGCGGTACGTGGCGGAGGCGCGGCAAAACCAAGGTTCGGACTTGGAGTTTAAAGTACACGATGTGGTGCGTGCCCCGTTTCCCGCGCTGGCGCCTGACGTAATGTTCTGCCGATTTCTGCTCACCCACCTTCGCTCGCTCAAAGAAGTGCTACGCACTTGGGCCAGCGTGGCTGCGCCAGGCGCACTGTTGTTTGTTCACGAGACCGAATCGCTCGAGACGGAGAATCCGACGCTGCGGCGCTACTATGATCTGGTCGCGCAGATGCAGCAGCATTACGGGCAGACGCTATTGGTCGGAACAGTTCTGGAGGCCTCGTTTGAAAATAGCGGATGGCATTTGGTTGAAAACAGGCGTCGCGTTTTAGAGAAGGCGGCGAGCGATATGGCTTCCCTCCACTTGGCAAATCTGCGTACGTGGCGCCACGACGAATATGCCGCGCGATCTTTTGATGCGGGCGAGCTGGATTCTCTTGAAGCATCGTTGGAGAGAATTTCTACTGGATGTGAGGATGGCGATGTGGTCGTCAATGCGGCAAGGCAAATCATGGCTCGGCGTATTTGACCGAGACCCCGTTTGACAGCTGGTTTCACGGCGAGAAGGTTCAAGTGCTTAGTTACTCACACGCAATTCCTGTGCATCGCGAGCAACTTCACTGGCATCATAAGCCTGTGAGTTCCGGAGCCCCGAATCCTAGCATTACGCCGCGCGAGATACTTGCCGCTTGGGGAAGAATCCTGACCGGCAGGGTCCCTATGTTGTCGATTGAAATCACGCGGGAGTGTCCGCTGAGCTGTCCGGGATGCTACGCCTATGGAGACGCGCACCTTGGCGGCGGTGTGACGCTGAGTCAACTGAACGATTCGCGTGGACGCGAGCTGGTCCAAGGCGTGTTGGAACTGGTCCGCAAACACAAGCCTCTTCACGTCTCGTTGGTGGGCGGAGAGCCGCTGGTCCGGCACCGCGAGCTGAGCCAGATTCTTCCGGCCCTTAGCGACATGGGAATATTCGCGCTGGTGGTCACGAGCGGCGTGATTCCCGTTCCCACCGAGTGGATGAAACTGCCGCGCGTGCGCGTGGCGATTTCAGTGGATGGCCTGCCCGAGCACCACGATATTCGGCGCAAGCCGGCGACGTACGAGCGCATTCTGAAGAATATTGAGGGCCGCGACGTCAATGTCCATTGGGTGATTACGCGGTCCATGCTGGAGCGCGCCGGCTATTTGGAAGAGTACGTGTCCTTCTGGAGTGGGCGTCCGGAGGTGAATCGTATTTGGGTGAGCACCTATACTCCGCAGATTGGCGAGCGTAGTTTGGAAATGCTTGCTTCTGGCGATCGAGCGGTGTTGGCGAGAGAGTTGCCTCGCCTGGCCGCGAAATACCCGAAGTTCCTCTTCAATGAGGGGTTGGCTGAGGCCATTCTTCACCCGCCTAAAAATCCCGACGAGTGCCTCTTTGCGAAGATGTCGGCCAACTACTCGGCAGATCTCGAAAGCCGGGTGGAACCCTGCGTTTTCGGAGGCACTCCGGACTGTTCGCAGTGCGGCTGCGCGGCGAGCAGTGGTCTGCACTGGATTCGGAGCGTCAATGTTGCGGGTCCGCTGAAGGTCGATCATTTCGTTCGAAGTTCGGTGAAGGCCGGGCTGCTGGTGAATCGGCTACGATCGCGCCCCGCCCGGCCTCCCCGGTGGGTTCCCGCCGCGCGGATTCAAGCGACAGGGGGTACCAGTACAGATCCGACGCTGAGAATTGATTAGCCTTTCGTGTGCTTGAAGTACTCAACTTGTTTCAGGCGCTTTTCGGCCTGTGACTTGCTCTTGTATGGGCCACCGAGATTTTTCCCCTTTTCCGACAATACCTTATAGCCTTCCTTAACCTTTTTGATCATGATTCGCCTCCTGAGAGATTTTTGGAGGACTACATGCTTAGAGTCAATACCGTGCGAAGTGTAGTGAGGAGCAATATTGGCCAGTGAAAACGTGCAGCCCGAACGCCTCTTGACGCGCGAGCCGAAATCTGTAAACTGCGATTTCGATATGGCGACTTCGCCCAACCCGATAGAAGACACGTTGCAGGATTTTCAGTTCCCGCAGCGCGAAGCGGCGTTCTTTTATGGGCTGTTTTTGCGCGGCCATACGGCAGAAGAGCTTCGCAGAGATATCGCTGTCCCGGCGGCGGTGCTCGCAAAATGGGACCGGGAAACGGTTCACGAACCCCGGCTGCGTCCTCTGCTCGAGCGGGTAGTTGAATATCGGCGTCACGTGCTGGCGATCTTCGAAAACCTCATTGGCCGCGACTCAGCTACACAGAGACTTCAGTAACTCCCGCTGCGTTGACTGCCTGCTCCGCGTCATCTACACTTTTGCGAGTACCACTGCGGTGAATCCTTTTCCCTTAACCGTTCCCCGGTAGCTCAACGGTAGAGCATTCGGCTGTTAACCGAAGGGTTGCTAGTTCGAATCTAGCCCGGGGAGCCATCACCGTGTTCGCCGAAATTGCTCAATTGTATTTCGTCGGCTAGAATCCAAACTTGAGCGATTTTCCGAACGCATCGCCACTCCTCTCCGGGTTGAACGAGCGCCAGCGTGAAGCTGTGCTTGCGACGGAAGGTCCCGTCCTTGTGCTCGCGGGCGCGGGCACGGGTAAGACTCGCGTGATCACCTATCGCGTGGCGCACCTGATTGAGCAGGAAGTCCCGCCCGAGTCGATCCTCGCGGTCACGTTTACCAACAAAGCGGCGGGGGTGATGAGAGATCGGATCAGCGAGCTGCTTCGATCGAGCGGACGCGGCGGAGTGGACGTTTGGGTTTCGACGTTTCACTCTTTTTGCGCACGACTGTTGCGGCGCGAAGCGCGCCACTTGGGCCTCCCGCGCGATTTCGCTATTTATGATGATGAGGACCAGACCTCGGCTGTGAAACGAGCGTTGATGCAGCTGGGTTTCACGGCGGAGGATTATCCGCCGCGCGGCGTGCGCGCTCAGATCAGTCACGCGAAGAATCACGGCATTACGCCGGACGAAATGGAATCTCAGGCCGCACAGGCGCGCGACAAAGACCGCCAAGATGCCGCCAGCATTTTCCGAGTCTATAACGATATTCTGCGCAAGGCGGCCGCGATTGATTTCGACGACCTGCTCCTGCGAGCGGTGGACCTGCTTCGGGACCACGCCGAGGTCCGGGCGAACTGGAATAGGCGCTTCCAGTATCTGATGGTGGACGAATTTCAAGACACGAACCAGGCGCAGGAAGAACTCGTGCGGCTATTAGCCGGCGCACGAAAGAACGTTTGCGTCGTCGGCGATGAAGATCAATCGATTTATGGCTGGCGAGGAGCGCGAGCCGGAAACTTGAAGCGCTTCACGGAAGACTTTCCGGGCGCCAAGGTGATTCGCCTGGAGGAAAATTACCGCTCCACGCAGACGATTCTCGATGCCGCGGCGGCCGTGGTCAAAAACAATTCGGATCGGCTCGGCAAGAACTTGCAGGCCACACTCGGGTCGGGCGGCAGGCTGCGGTTTTTCGAGGCGCCGGACTCAATCGCCGAGGCGGAATTCATCTGTGGGGAGCTTTCGGGGCTGGTTCGCGGCAATGCGGATGCGCGCGTGGCAGTTCTCTACCGAACGGGCGCGCAATCGCGATCGTTTGAAGAAGTTCTGCGCCGGCTGGGGATTCGGCACCGCGTCGTGGGGGGATTCAGCTTTTACGAGCGCGCGGAAGTCCGCAACGCGCTAGCTTATGTGCGATTGTTATTCCACCCCGAAGATGATGTTGCATTACTGCGCGTGCTTAATGTTCCGCCTCGCGGGATTGGCGCCGCAACCATTGCCGCGCTGGAAGCGCACGCGCGCGCAACTGGAAAGTCGCTATGGAAAGCAATCGCCGACAGCTATCCTCTGGTAGGCAAGAAATCCGCGGGCGCGCTGAATTATTTTCGCCAGATGATCGAAGACCTCCAGGCGGAGCGGGACAATCTCGCCCCCGCGCAACTGATCGAGCGCGTCCTCGAACAATCGGGTTACCTTGATTGGGTTGAGCAGCAGGACAACACCGAGCACACTTCGCGCGCCGAGAATCTGTGGGAACTCTTGAACGCCATGTCTGAGGCCGCTGCGCAAGGGCAAACTCTGGAAGACCTGCTCGATCGCGCGGCGCTCACGAGCGATTCGGACGAATACGACGACACCATACCCGTCTCGCTGATGACGCTGCATAGCGCCAAGGGCCTGGAATTTGATGCGGTATACCTCGCCGGACTCGAAGAGGGTGTGCTGCCGCATAGCCGTTCGTTCAATACTAATGCGGACATCGAGGAAGAGCGGCGGCTATTCTATGTTGGAATGACGCGCGCCAAGCAGTCACTCGTGCTCTCGCGGGCAACCTATCGCAGGACATACGGCGAAGACCGTTTGCGCGCTTCGCTCCCATCGCGCTTTCTGATCGAAATTCCTGCCGACTTGATCGAAGCCGCCGCAGACTCGCAATCGGAGCCCGGAGAGACGCGCCGTTACGAAGCTGATCCGGAATCCTCCGATGAATATTCGTACCGAAGCCGTCGCGCTCGTTACGGCCGATCGGCCTACGCGGGCCCATCATCGGGGCGTTCGGCCTATGGTCGCGCGGTAAAACCCAGCCGTTCCGATACACCCGGCCGTGCATCGGGTGATCCCCTCGTGGGCACTCGGGTGCGCCACTCGAAATTCGGGGTCGGCACGATCATTGGCGTGGAGGGCGAAGGCGAAGATCGAAGACTTACCGTGAGCTTCCAGGATTACGGCGCCAAAAAACTTCTCGAACGTTACGCAAATTTGCAGATCGCCTGATTGTCACGGCGTAGAATCGGTTCGCCGCCGTGGCGCTCAATAAGCGGAGCGTGGATTCGCAAATGTCCTGAAGGACAGGTTGCTCCCAGGGGTCTCTCAAGGTAGAGTTTTCTTCGGTCGCACGGGGAAGGTGGCGATTGGATCCACAGCTTTTCCGCACCAAGAGCATCGACCAGCTCATCTCCGACGCCGACCGGCCTGAAAAGCGCCTCAAGAAGTCTCTCGGCTGGCTGAGTCTTACCTCGCTCGGAATCGGAGCCGTGATCGGTTCTGGAATCTTCACCGTCATCGGAACGGCTATAGCGGGCCAGAAATTTAGGGCCAGCTCCGTGCTGAATGCCCCGCTGCTGGAATACCTGATTTACCATTCCGCGTCATTTGGCAGGCCTGGCGCGGGCCCGGCCATTGCGCTCTCGTTTGCGCTTGTGGGCGTCGTCTGCTGCTTCGCGGCCCTTTGCTACGCGGAGCTTGCGGCCATGATCCCCATCGCGGGCAGTGCGTACACCTACACCTACGCGACGATGGGCGAACTGATCGCCTGGATTATTGGTTGGGATTTAATTCTAGAATACGCGGTATCGAATATGGCTGTCAGCGTAGGATTTTCGGCTCACGTGGTAGCGCTATTCGACTGGTTCAATTTTCACCCGAATCTGCGCTGGATCACTCCGGCATATTTGCCCGGAGGCCTCTCCGATTTGCAAGGCAACACCCTCTACGACCCTGGCTGGCACTTCGGTTTCAACTGGCCTGCATTCGTCATCGTGATGTTGCTCACGATTGTACTCGTCCGCGGAATTAAGGAATCGGCTCGTACGAACAACGTGATGGTGTTGCTGAAAATCGCAGCAATCTTGATCTTTATCGGAGTCGCTTCGCCCCACATCCACACCGCGAACTGGCACCCGTTCGCGCCCAACGGCTGGCCCGGGATCCTCACCGGGGGTTCGATTATCTTCTTTACTTACATCGGTTTCGATTCGGTCTCGACCGCGGCAGAAGAGTGCCGAAACCCTCAACGCGACCTGCCCATTGGAATCATCACCACGCTGGTGATCTGCACGGTGCTTTATATCGGTGTGGTGGTGGTGCTGACGGGCCTGGTGCCCTGGCAAACGCTCGTCGATGATGCGGCACCCGTCGTCAACACGATGAAGCGGCTCCATTTTGGCAACGTGCGGCTGGCGGTGCTGATCGGTGCGCTGATGGGCATGATTTCATCCTTGCTCGTTTTTCAGCTTGGCCAGGCGCGCGTGTGGTTTGCGATGTCGCGCGACGGCCTATTGCCCGCCATTTTTAGCCGCGTACATCCGCGCTACCGGACACCGGATTTTTCCACGTGGGTCGCCGGGCTTCTGGTGGGCATTCCAGCGGGCCTGCTGGATATCGGAACGCTCGCCGATCTCTCCAATATTGGGACGCTCTTCGCATTCGCGTTGGTCGCCGGTGGCGTGCTGATTCTGCGGTACCGCGAACCTGATCGGCCACGTCCATTTCGGGCGCCCGGGGGCCTGCTTGCGCCCGTAATAACCATCGTTACATGCTTGCTCTTGATGGCTGGGCTTCCCATTACGAACTGGGTCCGCTTTTTCGTTTGGCTCCTGATAGGATTGATCCTTTATCATTTCTACGGGCGCAAGCGTAGCGGGCTTTCCACGGCAAAAGTTGAAGCAGCGTAAGGAGATTCCACTGATGCGGCCACTGATGGGCCCATCGATGCGGTACGGGTTTCTGGGCACCCTGGCTCTGGCCCTCCTGATTTTCCTCGCGGCGCTGTCCTGCTTTGGCTGGGGCGAAAGTGCGGAACGCCTGGCGGTCGATAAGGCCGTCGATACCCTCCCCGGGGAGATGCTTCCGTTCTTCCAGTCTCACCGGCCATTCTTAGTGGAGCACGTTGCTGATTCGGCTGCCTCCGAGGCCAAAAACTCAGCAGAGCGCCGCAACGATTTCATTCAACTTGACCACTATGGTCAATTTCCGTTTGCCAGTTTGCCGCGCTCCTACACCGAGGCGGTTGCGAAGTTTGGCAGGCGCAGCGTCGAAGCGCACGGGCAGCTTCCGTGGCAAATCGGCCTTTATAGTCAAAGGTTAACCGAGGCATTTCGCGCCCACGATTGGAATAGCGCCGAACTTTCCGGGGCGATTCTTGCGCACTATGTGGCTGCAGCGCACGATCCCTTCAATACCACGGCCGACAGTGATGGGAAAATATCCGCTCAGCCCGCAGTCAACGAGCGATTCAGCCAGAGTCTCGTGGACCGCTATCAGCGTTTCTTTTATGTGAAGCCCAACGAGGCTGCCTTTATTGCCGATCCCACGGATCACGCGTTCGAGATGTGCCTTAGCGCGCATTCCTGGCTCGAAAATATTCTTCTGGCGGACCGCCGCGCTTATGCAGGGTTGTCCGCCTACAATGACGAATACTACGACCGCTTCTACGCGCAGGAAGGCGCGGTTTTGATCCGGCAGCTCACGGATGCCTCCACCGACATCGGTTCTTACTGGATGACGGCGTGGATCAATGCCGGACGCCCGCAGCTTCCCGGTTCCTGATTGAAATCGTGAACGAGCCCGTGCAGCAACGCACCATACTGGACGCCCTCCCCAAGGCTGAACTGCATCTGCATCTCGAGGGTTCCATCCGGCCGGAAACGGTCGTTCAGCTTGCCGCAAGTCACGGCTCCCATCTGACGTTGGAAGAAGTCGTCAAACGTTACAGTTACTCCAACTTTGCCGGATTCATCGAATGCTTCAAGTGGGTCACCTCTTTTTTGCGCGAACCCGAGGATTACGCCCTCATCACGCGGAAACTCCTTGAAGAACTTATCCCGCAGCGCATCGTCTACGCCGAAATCACGGTTTCGGCAGGAGTGATGCTGCGGCGCATGCAAAACGTGGAAGCAAATTTCACCGCCATACGCGAAGCTGCCGATGGCGTGCTCTACCGTCGGCTTCGTACTGCATGGATATTCGATGCTGCCCGGCAGTTCGGTCCAGAAGCTGCCATGGAAGTATCGCGATGCGCGTCCAAGTTGCATCGCTCGGGCATCGTTGGTTTTGGGATGGGCGGTGACGAACTCTCCTTTGCAGCGGCGCATTTTCGGCCTGCATTCGATTTGGCCCGCAGTGAAGGCTTGCGGATCGTCTGTCACGCCGGTGAAATCGGCGGACCGGAATCCGTGCGCGAGGCCGCGGAAATCCTCGGCGCCGAGCGCATCGGCCACGGGATCGCCGTGATGCACGACGAGGTCCTTGCCCGATCGCTGGCCAACCGGCACGTGGTGCTTGAGATTTGCCCTTCGAGCAATCTGAGCACTGGAGCCCTCGCCAAGCAGACCGGCAAGACGAATGTATCGCTCGCCGACCACCCGCTTCGCAAGCTTCTCGAGCTGGGTTCTCTCGTAACCCTATCCACGGACGATCCGGCGATGTTTCACACCGATCTGCTCACAGAATATTCTCACGCCGCTTCGCTCGGTCTATCGAAAGAGCAGCTGCTGCAACTTGCCGAGCAGAGCTTTAATGCGGCGTTCTTGCCTCCGATGGACAAACGCAAGCTCCTTGAGGATTTTCGCGCCGCGGCCAAGGCGGAGGCCCTGCTATAATTCAGCTCGCATTGCGGAGTACGTCATTCTGAGCGGAGTCCCGTGCTCTTGTTGTTCCCGCGCCTTCTGCGGGGCATGGGACGCAGTCGAAGGATCTCTCTTCGACTTTCAATCTAGAGAAAGCGGAATGCCATGAAAGCTCACGTCTGGGTCATGCTGAAATCCACGGTCCTCGATCCGCAGGGTCAGACAATCCAGCGCGCGCTTTCCTCTCTTGGCTATGCCAAGATCCAAAACGTCCGCCAGGGCAAATTCTTCGTCTTGCAGCTCGATGGGCTGAACCGTGAGGAAGCCAAGAATCAGGTCGAGCGGATCGCGAAGGACGTGCTCACCAATCCGGTGATCGAAGAATTCCGGTTCGAAGTCCTCGAATGATTCTGAATGCCGTTCGGACCCGGCTGCTCGCGATTCAGTTTTCGGTCGATCACGGCCGAATTCAGTTGATCCAAACCAGTTGCTCCCTGCGATTGTCATCCTGAAACAGGTCCACAGGGACCTTCCAGCCGCCCCGCTCTCATTGTGCTAGTCTAGTTGCAGCCTCCTTCTGCGGGGGCATAAAAATGGCGGTGTCTCGGAGAGTTATCGAATGTGCGGAATTGTAGGATACATAGGACCGAAACGGGTTGTGCCGTTGATCCTCGACGGCCTGAAGCGCCTCGAATACCGCGGCTACGATTCGGCGGGAATCGCCGTCGTGGGCGACAATGGAAAACTCGAGATTCGGCGCGCGCCAGGAAAACTGCGTAATCTGGAGGAATCCATTCGCCTCACTCCGCTCGACGGCCTGTACGGCATCGGGCACACGCGCTGGGCCACGCATGGGCGCCCCACCGAGGAAAACGCTCACCCTCACCGCGATTGCACCGGCGAAATCGTGGTCGTGCACAATGGAATCATCGAGAATTATGTCGACCTGAAGAATCAGCTCCTCGCGGAAGGCCACAAGTTCGTCACGGAAACCGATACCGAAATCATCGCGCACCTCGTCGAGAAATTTTCCAAGGGTGCGTCTCTGGAAGACGCCGTCCTCAAAACCGTCAAGGTGATGACGGGCGCCTACGCCATGGTCGTCGTCTCCGCGAAAGATCCAAACAAAATTGTCGCCGCCCGGCTAGGGCCGCCGATCGTCGTCGGCCTCGGCGATCACGAATTTTTCGTGGCCAGTGACATCCCCGCCATCCTAGCGCACACCCGCAGCATTTTCTTTCTTGGCGATGGCGAAATGGCCGTGCTCACTCCTCAAGGCGTCCGCCTCTTCGATTTTGAAAGCCATCCGATCAGTCGTGCGCCCCAGCACATCACCTGGGACCCGATCATGGCCGAAAAGGGCGGCTTCAAGCATTTCATGCAGAAGGAAATCTTCGAGCAGCCTCGCGCTGTCCGCGACACGCTGCTCGGCCGAATCTCGCAGGAAACCGGCCACGTTTTCCTCGACAAAATGGACATCACCGACGAAGAGTTCCGCAATTTCCGCGACGTAAAGATTGTCGCCTGTGGCACCAGTTGGCACGCAGGACTCGCCGGCAAATTCATGATCGAGCGCCTTGCGCAGCTCCCCGTCGAAGTGGATTACGGCAGCGAATTTCGCTACCGCGATCCGATTGTTGACAAGCACAGCCTGATCATCGCCATCAGCCAATCCGGCGAAACCGCGGACACCCTCGCCGCCGAACGCGAAGCCCGCCAGAAAGGCGCCAAGGTTCTTTCGATTTGCAACGTCGTTGGCTCGATGCTGACGCGCGAATCCAGCGGCACAATCTACACGCACGCCGGCCCTGAAATCGGCGTCGCCTCCACAAAAGCTTTCACCGGCCAGCTTACCGCGCTCCTGCTCACCGCGCTTCATCTCGGCCAAGTGCGCGGCAAACTGACCAACGCCGCCTCCAAGGGCCTAATGCAAGAAGTCACCCGCATTCCGCATAAAATCGAAACGATTCTTCAGCACGACGCCGCGATAGAAGATCTCTCCCGCCAGTTCTTTCGGCATACCGACTTCCTCTATCTCGGCCGCGGAATTCATTACCCGATTGCCCTCGAAGGCGCCCTGAAGCTCAAGGAAATTTCCTACATTCACGCCGAGGGCTACCCCGCCGGCGAGATGAAGCACGGTCCGAATGCGCTAATCGACGAAAATCTTCCCGTGGTCATGATCGCCACACGCGATGAATCCGATCCCGCTTCGATGACGCGCTACGAAAAGACCATCTCCAATCTCCAGGAAGTAAAAGCCCGCGATGGCATCGTGATCGCTGTCGTTACCGAAGGCGATAAGCTCGCGCGCCAGACAGCAGATCACGTCATCGAAATTCCCACCGCTCCCGACTTGATCGCGCCCATTCTCGAAATCGTCCCGCTGCAGCTTCTCGCGTACCACATTGCCGTGCGACGCGGTTGCGACGTGGACCAGCCCCGTAACCTCGCCAAATCCGTCACCGTCGAATAACCTGCTCGAGCCCCCGCCGCGCGTATAAAATACTTCTATGCGCGTTAATTTCTTTCGATGGCGCTGTATTCCGCTTGCACTGGTCATGTTCTGGGGTCTGCTCCTCTCGGCCGTCACGCGCGCGCAATCGCCCGCGGAAGCCGGCTCCGGGAAACTTGCCTCCGTCAAAGTGACGGGATCATCCAGATTCCGATCTGATCAAATCGCGCCAGCCACTGGTCTCAAACCCGGCGCCACAGTCACAAAAGACGACTTGCAGCGCGGCGCCGACCGCCTCGCCCAGCTCGGCCCGTTTTCCGGCGTCCATTACCGCTTCGGCGACACGGATGCGGGTGTCGCGGTCGAGTACCAGGTCACCGACGCTCCAGCCGTCCCGGTCTGGTTCGATAATTTCCCCTGGTTCACCGACGCCGAATTGATCTCCTCCGTAAAGTCTTCCGTGCCGTTATTCGACGGCGCCGCGCCTGAGCACGGCACTCTGCTTGACGACATTTCCGACGCGCTCCAGCTCGCGCTGGCCTCCCGCAATGTGCACACCAGCGTCACGCACTCGCTCATCACCGCGCCCGCTGGCTCCCAACAAGTTCAGCAATTCCGGGTCGACGGCGCGGACTTAAACGTCGCCAGCGTTGAATTGAGCGATGCTCTCGCGCGAAGCGATCGTGCAATCCAAGCGCGGCTTCCCGATCTCATTGATCACGCCTACTCCCGCACCGCCATCGAACTTTTCGAATTTGAGCAGCTTCGCCCCCTCTATCTCGCGCAGGGCTTCCTTCGCGTGCGGTTCAATCCGCCCAGCATTCGCATTGTCGGCAGTGGCCCCAGCGCCCGCGCCGCCGTCACCATTTCCATCGAGCCAGGGTCCGCGTTCGCATGGAATGGAGTTACTTGGAGCGGAAACACGGCCGTCTCATCGCCCGACCTAAATGCGCTCCTCACACTAAAGCCCGGCGACCCGGCCGACGAGATGAAAATCGAGCCGATCTGGGAATCGGTGCAGGAAACTTACGCAAGCCGCGGCTATTTGGACGCGACCCTAACGCCACGCGGTCAATTCGACGATACGGCAAAGCGCGTCAGCTACACGGCGGCCATCACGGAAGGCCCTCAATACCGCATGGGCAAATTGATTCTCACCGGACTCTCGATCGAAGGCGAGCGCCGCATACGCGCGGAATGGAAAATCGAGCCGGGCGCGATTTTTGACAAAAATGTCTACGACGAATTCGTCTCTGTCGGAATCAAGCTGGCCTTCACCGGCCTGCCCTTCCACTACGAGAAGGTCGGCCGTTTCCTGCAAGAAGATCCCAAATCCGGTACGGTAGACGTCCTCCTCGACTTCCAGTAATCCGCCGATCGTCGTTTTTCACTTCCGCTGCGGTGAGCAATCTGTCCGCATCTGTCGAGCGGCGCTTTGCCTTTTCTTGTGGTGTCAACGTCCTTCGTCATCGTCATCCTGAGCGGAGTGTCCCGAGCCTTCTCTTGCGCGAAGCGCCGGGACACGCAGTCGAAGGACCTCTCTTCGATTTCGGTTCGAGGGTCATGTTGGATGCGGACATTCCGCTCCCGCTTTCCTAGGCTTGCCCGGGCGTGCTCCTCGATTGTCGCTCTCACGCTCCCGCCCGCGCCGATTGCTGCGCCGCATTCCGCGCTGCAACTACGGTACCCACGTGGATGCTCACGGTGTCCGCCACGCGCCGCGCGTAGCCGCCCGCCAGCGCGCTCGCCACTGGAACGCTATTTCGCCGCGCATATTCGAAAACCAGCGCGTCTCTCCGCGCCAGCCCCTCCATCGTAAGCGCGAGCCCGCCCAATTGATCCTCGCGGTACGGATCGGCGCCCGCGATATAAAACAAAATCTGCGGCGCAAAATTCTCGAAAGCCTTGTGCAGGTGCTTTTCGAGAATGCCAAGGTAATCGCTATCGCCGATTCCGTCCGGCAAATCGATGTCTACCCTCGACGGCGGCTTGAAGAATGGATAATTGTTCTCCTGATGAATCGAAAGCGTGAAAACCGTTTCGTCTCCGTGGAAAATCACGGCCGTTCCGTTCCCGTGGTGTACGTCCGTATCGACAACCATTGCTCGCTGGACCGCCCCATCGTGCTGAAGCCGCCGGATCGCCACGGCCACATCGTGAATCGCGCAAAAACCCTCGCCATGTTCGGGACACGCATGGTGGAACCCGCCGCCGATATTCGCCGCCCAGCCGTCTCTCAGCGCGCATTGGCCCGCGAGAATTGACCCTCCAGCCGCCAGCCAGCACGCTTCCACCAATTCCCTTGAATACGGCACTTCGAGTCGCGCAATTTCGGCCTCGCTCAACGTTCCCGTCTTGAACTTCCGCACGTACTCCGGTATATGGACGCGCAGCACATCCTCATCCGTCGCCGGCTCGGGGACCAAGAAATCGCCAGGCTCGGCGATCGCTTGCTCCAACAGCCGGTCGCGTATCATCCGAAACTTTTGCGATGGAAAGACGTGCGCGCCAAGGTTCAAATCGTATCCATCGGCATAGATTAGTTTGAATGGCAGCATAATTTCGCCAGCCTACCGCGAAGCCCTCCTCCGTGCAAACCCTCACAAAACCGTTGAGCTGTCATCCCGAACCCGGCCGCATTTGAGGCCGGTGTGAGGGATCTGCCATTGCACTCGGCTTTTTTCGGCCATCCTTCCCTCGGCAACGCTCTTGGCGGATGCCCGTTTACACCCACATTCGCGTCTTCAACATCAGTGTGGTAGGCTCCTAGGGATGCAACGCGCCAAAGCCACCATCGTTATCGTTGCCCTGTTGGCGGTTCCTTTGGCGTTGCTCGCCCGCGGCATGGCTTGTGGAGCCTCTTCTTGCCCTATGACGTGCTGCATGCACCGTGGTTCGAGCGGGAATCATCCGATGGTGTGCCACTGCGCCGGGAAATCTTCGAGTCATGTCCCTGATTTCGGTTTGATTGCTCCTCTCCCGCCCACTGAGCCCGAAGCTTTTGTTGTTCTCGCAGCGCCAGGCTCGCTTAGAGCCTCGCTGTATTCTGAATTTCGGTCGTCACTCCCCGGATTTGTGTCCGTGCCATTCGAACCTCCCAAAGCCTGATCGCACCACCCCTGACTTGCGAAAAAAAGAGTGAAAGCGCGGGTTTCCAATCCCGCCGTCGATGCGCTTCCTGAACACGGCTTTCAGCCACTGAAGCGATTTCTTCAGGACTGTTTTCACGACGCCCGAAAACGCAATTGGAACGGGAGAAGTCCATGTGGAAGGCTTACGTGTTTCTGCTTGCTGCGGCGCTGCTCGTCTTGGGGAAGCCGGCGCGCGCCACTATTTTTGGTAGTGTGCGGGGTATTGTCCACGACCCGCAGCACCGGCCCATTCCCGGCGCGCAAGTGCAGCTAAAATCGGCCACTTCAGATTGGTCTCAGCAAGCGCAGACCAACCAGGATGGCGAGTTTGCTTTCGCTGCGGTGCCGCTCGGCGATTACGTCGTCACCGTCACGGCGGCGGGCTTCGAAAGTGCGCGCCAGGGCGTCACGGTCGCCTCGGATTCGTCGCCCGTCCTCCATCTGCCCCTCGCGATTGCGGCCGTAAGCCAAACGGCAACGGTTTCCGCACAAGCATCGGTAGCGAGCGTCGACTCGGCCACGCCAACTACGCTTGTGGATAGGAACGACATCGCCCTCACTCCCGGCGCGGACCGTACCAACAGCCTCGCAATCGTCACGGACTTCGTTCCCGGCGCGTATCTCACACACGACCAGTTGCACGTTCGCGGCGGCCACCAGGTGAGCTGGCTGATTGACGGCGTGCCCATCCCGAATACCAATATCGCCAGCAATGTGGGTCCGCAGTTCGATCCCAAGGATATTGATTACCTCGAAGTCGAGCGCGGTAGCTATGAGGCCGATACCGGCGACCGTACGTACGCGGCTTTCAACGTCGTCCCGCGCAATGGTTTCGAGCGGAATAACGAGGCGCAGCTCATCACGAGCTTTGGCAACTTTTATCAGACCAACGACGAATTCAATCTCGGCGGACACACTCCCCGCTTCGCTTACTACGCCAGCGTGAACGGTAACCGCAGCAATCTGGGCCTGGAAACGCCAGTCGCGCAAATCCATCACGACGCGGAAAGCGGAGTCGGTGGCTTCGGCTCCTTGATCTTCAACGCCACCCCGAAGGATCAACTGCGCTTCGTAACCTCATTGCGCCGAGACTACTATCAGATTCCGTACGACCCCAATCCAAACGATCCGGAAAATCAGCAGTTCCAGACCAGCGGTCTGCGCGACGGCCAGCACGAAGCGGACGCCTTTGTCGTTTTCTCCTGGGTTCGCACCTTCAACCCCAATGCGGTTCTCACCATCTCGCCGTTCTATCACTTCAATCGCGCGAATTACGGCGGCTCGCCAAACGATACCCCCGTCCAAACCACGGACAATCGGTCGTCCAACTACGCGGGAGGCCAGGCCACTCTCGCGCTGACGCTGCCCAAAAATAACCTCCAGGTCGGCGCCTATACGTTCGCGGAGCACGAAAGCGAATTCTTCGGCCTGCTCCTCAACCCGCCGCCCAGCCCGGCGCCGCCTGCGAATCCGATCACGGATTCCGAAACGTCCTCGAGCGCGCTTGAGGCGTTTTTCCTCAGCGATAAATTCAGCGTCGCGCCGTGGCTGACGTTGATTGGCGGATTTAGGGCTACTCACTTCTCCGGGAGCATTACGGAAAATACAATCGACCCGCGGCTCGGAGCCGCCCTGCGCGTACCTCATCTTCACTGGATTTTTCGCGCTTACTATGGACGCTACTACCAAGCGCCGCCCCTCGTTAGCATCACCGGGCCTCTGCTCTCGGAAATCAACGTCTTAGGCGGCCTCTCCTTTACTCCGCTCCATGGAGAGCGCGACGAAGAGCATCAGTTCGGTGTCACCATTCCAATTCGCGGCTGGTCCCTCGATATCGACGATTTCGAAACCCGCGCCAGAAATTTCTTCGATCACAATAATATCGGCGAATCGAATATCTTTATACCCGTCAGCATCGCCGAGGCCCGAATTCGCGGCCTCGAAGTCACGGTGCGCTCGCCTCGGCTCTGGGATCGCGGGCAAGTCCACCTCGCGTATTCGAATCAGATGGCGCAGGCTGCAGGAGCAATTACCGGAGGACTGATCTGCTTTCCCCCTACTGACCCAAGCTGCCTACCCAAGCCGGGATTTTCCGCCCTCGATCACGACCAACGAAACACACTGAACGTGGGCTTCGATGCGAATCTTCCATGGCGGCTGTTCGCGGCGGCGAACGTCTATTATGGCTCAGGGTTCACCAACGGCTCGCCGGACGCTCAATTTCCGGACCCGTATCTTCCGGGACACGCCTCGATCGACCTTTCGCTGCGAAAGGATCTCGGCGAGAGGTTCTCTGTCGCCATAAACGCACTGAACATCGCGGACCGTCACCTGCTGATCGATAACAGCTTGACCTTCGGCGGATTCCACTACAACGATCCGCGCGAGGTCTACGTCGAATTTCGCTACAAGTTTCATTACTGATGAAATGCGCTTCGCCGCTGGCGTACAATGATCCATTCAAAAGGAGTGAAACGAGTGAGACTGGAATCACGAAGTACTCGCAATCATCGACAAACTCGCACTGCCCTACTAATTCTGATCGCAGCCTTTGCCCTAATTCCCGCAGCGTGCAAGAAAGCGCCCGCGCCACAAGCGAAACGCTACCATCTCGTCGGTACCGTCATATCGGTTGACGTGGCGCACGGCTCAGCAAATATTGACGGTCAAGAGATTCCAGGTTTTATGGCCGCGATGGCCATGCCTTATCCCGTGCACGATTCCAAGGCTCTCGTGGCGCTTTCGCCGGGCGACCAAATTACGGCTGACGTCGTGGTCACCGACGCCGACGCCTACCTCGAAAATATCGTGGTCACCAAAAAAGGCACGGGCGCTGCGAACTCCACGGGACTTACTCATTTGCCGCAGCGCGGCGAAAAAGTCCCCGACTTCGCGCTCATTAATCAGGATGGGAAACGCATCCATCTCAAGTCGTATCAAGGCGATGTTCTCCTCGTCACTTTTATTTATACTCGGTGCCCTTTTCCCACCTTCTGCCCGCTTGTCTCCAAGAACTTCGCGCAGATTTACGCGCAACTTCGCAAAGATCCGGCCATTGGTTCAAAAAAGATTCGCCTGCTGAGCGTAAGTTTCGATCCGAAGCACGACACGCCGGCGGCATTGAAGCGCTACGCGGAAACCTTCAAGAGCACCACCGGCGGCAACCCGTTCGACCGCTGGGAATTTGCCTCTGTCCCCGCGAAGGAGCTGCCTAAGGTCGCGAATTTCTTCGGGCTGTACTACAGCGTGTCCGGCGATCAAATCGTCCACTCATTGAGCACCAGCGTCATTTCGCCCGATGGCACGATCTATAAGTGGTACGAGGACAATACTTGGAAGCCCACCGATCTGCTGCAGGATGCGACGCAATCGTTGGAGCGGGATAATCAGCGCAACGCGGGCCCGCGAAGCACAGCAAGCGTCCCCACCGCCTAGACTAACTCTGGCGATCGAGGATGAAGTCGGGGACGGCGAGCAGAGCCCGGCGGTACTCGGTATCGGGAAGTTCTTCGAGGCACCGTTTGGCGCGCCTCACGTATTCACGCGCCAGGTTGGAGGCGCGATCGAGCGCGCCCGTTTCCACGACGAGCCGGGTGATCTGCTCCGGACGGACGCTCACAAAATCCCGCTCCTCCAGCACCTTGGCAACCAGCCGCCGGCCTTCTCCGTAAGCACCGTTTTGCGTAGCGCCATTCTGCAGGGAAAAGATTAGCGGCAGCGTGACTTTTCCTTCCTTCAGGTCACTCAACACGGGCTTTCCCAGCTGCTCGGGCGACGCGGTGAAATCGAGCAAGTCGTCCACGAGCTGAAACGCCAGGCCGGCATTCCGGCCATATTCTGCCAAAGATTCTTCCACATTTTTCGGCTGCCGCCCGAGCACCGCTCCCAATCGGGCGCATCCGCTGAAGAGGCAGGCGGTCTTGCGATAGGCCAGTTCGGTGGCATCCGTTTCGGTTACGCCCATACGGCCGAGCAGCGTCAATTGCAGCAGTTCGCCCTCGACCATGTTTTGAGTCAAACCGATCAAGATATCGAGGATCGCAAAGTTCCGCTCGCGCAGGGCCATTTCGAACGACCGCATGTAAAGCCAGTCGCCCGCCAGCACGCTCATGTGATTTCCCCAGCGCGCGTTGCTGCTGGGCCGGCCGCGGCGCATCTGCGCGCCGTCAATCACATCGTCGTGGACCAGCGTGGCGCTGTGAATCATCTCCACCACCGCGCCCAGCCGGATGGCGCTTTCGCCGCGATACCCAGCCGCACCGGCCGCAAGCAGAAGCAGCGCCGGGCGGAGCCGCTTTCCGCCGCCCTGGTGCAGATAGCTTGCGATCTGCTCCACCGGCTCGATGGCGGCGCTATTCTGGGCCGCAATCTCCTGTTCGACGAGCGCAAGATCGTCGCGCACCAGATCGAAAATCCCTTTAGCGATTTGGACAGCGAAAGCCATCGCCCTGGCCCTCACCTAGGTCTTTCCCAGTCCGTTGGACGGACCGAGCCGAAAAAATCGCCGAAAATTAGTCGCGGTCGCCGCCGCAATTTCATCGGCGGCTAAGTCTCTCACACTCGCCAATGTTTCCGCTACCTGAACCACAAACGCAGGCTCGTTGCGCTTGCCGCGTTGTCTTTGCGGAGGCAAAAAGGGCGAATCGGTTTCGGTGAGCACCCTTTCGAGAGGAATTTCGCGCGAAACGTCGCGCAGGTGCTGCATTTTCGGATAGGTGACGTTTCCCGCGAACGAAATCATGAATCCCATGTCCATTCCGCGCCGGGCTTCGTCGATGTTCCCGGTGAAACAATGAAGAATTCCGCCGAGGCCCGTCGGCCGCCAGTCTTGGTCAAGAATCGCGAGGCAGTCGTTCCAGGCATCCCGGCAATGGATCACCACGGGCAGCTTCGTGGCAGCGGCCTGCTCAAGTTGCCGCCGAAAGACCCGTTGCTGCACGTCACGCGGCGAATGATCGTAGTAATAGTCGAGGCCCATTTCGCCCCAGGCAATCACGCGCGGATTCATGGCGAGTTCGTCGAGTCTCACGAAGTGCTCATCGATTGCGGCGCTGGCATCGTGGGGATGGATGCCAATCGTGGCGTAAATCCAGTCATGCTGCTCGGCGAAGGGAATCGCGGCGTCAAGCCGCTCGAGCGGCCCGGTGCCGCTGCCGATGGCCAGCAGGGTCTGGACGCCAGCCGCGCGCGCCCGGTCGAGCATTGCGTCTCGGTCGCCGTCAAATTGGGCGAATTCCAGGTGCGCGTGTGAGTCGATTATTTCCATGGCCAATCTCAGTTACCCCTTTCGAGCCCTTCAAAAACTGTGACGGGTAGAATCGGCACCCGTCCTTTGTTTTCAATGAGATGGATCATGTTCTACTCGGCTCTAGTGTCGAATAGAGTCGCAAGGCGCTTGACTGACGCGGGCCAACAATCGGGGCGGTTCGGTCACCTCGTAGCTCCTCGCTGGGGCTGCCTTTCGCCCCGATTCTTTTCGACCAGTTTGATCATGCGGTCAGGTTATCAGGATGGGGATGCCTTGCAAGGACGAGTTTGTGTGGACTTTGGACGGAAGACGCGACTCACCTGAGGCGCGTAGCGCAAGGGAGCCAAGCACGTGAAAAACACTACTTGCTGCGGGTGAATCTGCGCAGTGGAAGGCGCTTCGCGCGAGTCGTTATGTCAGGGCTGAAGCCCTGACCTTCCACCGAAGCGGAGGCGCTCTGCGCAAAAGAAGAAACGCGGGACACTCCGCTCAGAATGACGACGCTCGCTGGATGGTCACCTCAGTTTGTCGTCAGCTTACAGTGGACACATCTCAACAGCACTTGATCGCAGCCAAGAGATATCCCTCGCTCGCGTTGCTCCGCTCGGGATGACGATCCCGATCGGATCGTCACTTCACTTTAGAACCGACGGCAATGTCCTCGGCGAAGGTGCAGAGGACGGGGTTGCCGTCGGCGGTGGAGGCGGCGAGGAGCATGCCGTTTGATTCGAGGCCGCGCATTTTTCGCGGGGCGAGATTTGTGACGACGACGACCTTGCGTCCGACGAGGTTTTCCGGCGCGTAGGCGAGAGCGATTCCGGCGAGGACCTGGCGGACTTCGTCGCCGATATTGACCATAATTTTCAGGAGCTTGTCCGCGCCTTGGATTCGCTCGGCGGATTCGATGATGCCGACGCGCAACTCGACCTTGGCGAAATCGTCGATGGTGATCTTCGCGCCTGCTGCCGGTGCTCCGGCCGCGGGCGCCGCGGCTGCTGAGGTTGTTGCCGCGGACGGGAGGCGTAGCTCCCGGATTGCGTATCTCGTTTTCCATGGCCTCAATCCTTTCCGATGCCTCTTTCTTGTCGAGTCGCGGGAAAACGGCTTCTGTTTTCCCGATGCGCGTTCCTGGCTTCAACTGGCCCCATTTCAATTGATCCAACCGCACGTCGGCGAGCTTCCCTTCCTCTCCCAGTTGCTCCCATATTCTCTGCGTCGCCTCGGGAATTATGGGGTGCGCGAGAACGATCAGCGCACGAACAGCCTCGAGGGCAATATACAAGATACTTCCCGCAGACGCGCCATTCTGAGGGTCTTCTAGGCGTGCCCAAGGCTTGTAACGCGAGAGATATTCGTCGCCGTAGAATGAAACGTTGGCCCAAATCTTCTCGGCCGCGCTTGAGAAGTCGAACTTCTCATATAAAAGACGGATGTCCGCGAAGAATTGCTGTTGACTTGCTTCGCCTGCCGGACCAAACCACGAGCCGTAATTGGGAAATTCTTTCGGGAAGGGAGGTATCAGACCTCCAAAGTGGTTCGCAATCAAAGTAAGAATACGATTGGCGAGGTTGCCGAGGCCGTTAGCCAAGTCGGCGTTGTAGCGGGTGATGAGGGCCTCGCGGGAGAAGTTGCCGTCTTGGCCGAAGACGGTTTCGCGGAGGAGGTAATAACGCAGGGCGTCGTTGCCGACTTTCGCGCCGGTGAGTTCGTCGAAGGCTTTTACGATTGGCTCGGGATAGGCGACGTTGCCCTTGGACTTGCTCATCTTTTCCTGCTCGAAGAGGAGCCAGCCGTGAGCGAAGATTTGTTTGGGCAGCGGGAGTTCCGCGGCCATCAGGAATGCGGGCCAGTACACGGCGTGGAAGCGGATGATTTCCTTGCCGATCATGTGGAGATCGGCGGGCCAATATTTCTTGAACTTTGGATTCGACTCGCCGCCGGTTCCTTCGCCGTAACCTATACCGGTCATATAGCTGGTGAGCGCGTCGTACCAAACGTAAAACACGTGCTCAGGATCGCCGGGCCAGGGAATGCCCCATTTGATGGTCTTGCGGCTGATGGAAACGTCCTTCAGCCCTGCTTCCACGAAGCTGCGAACTTCGTTTAACCGAAAATCCGGCTGGACGAATTGCGGCTGATTTTTGTAAAGATCGAGCAAACGGTCCTTGTAGGCGGAAAGCCGGAAGAAATAGTTTTCTTCCGAAATCAGCTCGGCCGGGCGGCCGCAGATTGGGCAGTTTGCCGGCTCGGGCGAATCGCTTACGAACAAATTATCGTAAATGCAGTAGCGGCCTTCGTACTTCGCCTTGTAGATCGCCTTTTTGGAGGGATCGCGTTTGCGGTCCAAGTCCATGGTGCGGCGGACGAGGGTTTGGACGGCGCGAGCGTGTTCAGGCGAGGTAGTGCGAATGAAATCGGTGATGGATACGCCGAGGAGTTTCCATAAATCGCGAAAAATCTTTTCATTTCGATCGACGAGCTGCTGGGGCGAGATGCCCTGTTGTTCGGCGGCGCGCTCGATATTGACACCGTGCTCGTCCGTGCCGGTGACGAACGCGACGTCATATCCGCACATGCGCTTGTAGCGCGCGATCACGTCGCAAACGATGGTGGTATAAGCCGAGCCGACGTGGGGACGGGAGTTGGCGTAGTAGATGGGGGTGGTGAGGTAGAACTTCGGCTTGTCCGGCATGAACGGTCTAATTATCTCGCTTAGATTGCTGAAACGGAACGCGGAGCAGCGGAAAAACGATAGTAGTCTGGCCTGTTGCGGGTGTCAAATGAGCCACATTCTGGCAGTGTCCTAATTTCGATCTCCGGTGCAATGAACGGCTTCTTGATTGGCAACAGATGGGAATAGTACAATTTTAGGCGATTTCAGTAGTTAAGTCTGATGATCACCAGCATCCACACCCTGATTTATTCCGACGATGCCCCCGCAACGCGCGCATTCCTTCGCGACGTCCTCGGCTGGCCCTACGTCGAGGATGCGCTGGGCGGAGGCCCGGGTTGGCTGATCTTCAAGACCGGGCGGAGTGAGATGGGCGTGCACCCGACCCACAGCGTCTACGATGGCAAGACGTACGAATCGCCGCGGCACCATCTGATCTCCCTGATGTGCGACGACATGTCACAGACGGTCGCTGAACTGAAGGGCAAAGGAGCGGAGTTCCGCGGCGAAGCTCAGGATCACGGGGACGGACTCGTGGTCATGATGGCCGTACCTGGCGCGGACGACATCATGCTTTACGAGCCCAAGCATCCGCTGGCGTATAGCCTTTGACCGATTGAAAGGGCAACTAACTGACTCCCACCTTTCACCCTTACCCACATTCGGGTAATGGTCAGTTTCCTATTTGTGTCAATCAGGACTCGAGGGTGGGCGCATAGGCGACTAAGTGGGAATCCGGTGGTAGACTCGCTCGCAAACAATAATGAAATGGGAGGGGTTCGATGATTCGTACTCTTTCTAAGTGGACGGTGATCTCCGCCGTACTGCTGGCGCCCATGGCGAGTTTCGCGCAGGTAGCCTGCACGCGGGACGGCCTGCAGGCTGCGACCGATCTCTACATTGCGGCGCAGAGGAAGGGCGATCCTTCCGGCATGCCGCTGGCGAACGGGCTTGGTTATATCGAAAACATGCAGGTGATCGATATCAAATCGGGTGTGATTCAGAAACCACTGAAGATCGATTTTCATCGAACGTTGATTGATCCGGCCACATGCCAGACATTTTCCGAAGTGATCGTTACGGACAAAAGCCACCCGTACGTGCTCGGCACGCGCCTGAGGGTCAATCACGACAAGATCGTAGAAATCGAATCGCTGGTGACGCAGCAAGGCGACTGGCTATTCAATGCCGACAACTACATGAAGTGGTCGCCCAATGAGGATTGGGGAGTGATTCCTGAGGGACAGCGCGACAGCCGCGATACGCTGGTCGCTGCGGCCAACGCCTACCTGGATGCTTTCCTGGAAAAGAAACTCGATCTCGTGCCGTGGGGATATCCGTGCGAGCGGACCGAGGGCGGTCTGCGCACGGGCAAAGGCGCGCCGGACGATAGTTGCTCGGTGGGCGTTCCGGCCGGCGTGAACATCGTGGCGCGGCGATTCATTGTCGATGAGACGATGGGAACGGTTGTCGCGTTTTGTACTTTCGGTGTGGGCGGAATACCGGATACGCATCTCTTTCGCGTAGAGAATGGCAAGCTGCGCTACGTACATACCCTGACGCACCTGCCGCCGGGCTACCACGTTCGCGTCAACGGGAAGCCCGTATCCAGCTCCGGGGCGCCACCTAATAACCCGGCACCCGACAATCAAAAGTAAACTGAAGAATAGTGGCAAGCGCTCGGGGCTTCAGGGTTCAAGGAAGGCGGCCGGTTTTGTCCAGTTCGCGGTAGAAGCCGAGGTCCTCGCCGCGCACGAGCTTGGTGATAAAGAGAATCTGCCCGTAGTGCATTCCGAAATGCTCCACCACGTGGCAAATGACGCCCAACCCAGTGTCCGTGTAGCCCTGGATATGGAAGGTGGCGAGCAAATCGGCTTCCGTGAGTCGCGCGAGAACTTGTGACGCGTCCTGCAGGGTCGCGTCCAGCTTCTTCAGGAGCACGGAAGCGGGAATCACTTGCCGCCCGGCGAACTCGGAAGGGCGATCGCGAGCGTCGTCCACGCGGCTGAATGAGGAAACTACCCATTGCCGAACGTTTCCGTTGAGGTGCAAGAGCAAGTTGCCGATGCTGTTGCTAGCCTCGTTCGGCCGCCACCATACTTGCTCGTCGGTGAGCGATTCGACGGAGGCGCGGAGCCGGGGCCAATATTCCTCAAGCAACTTCTGGCGGGAGAACTCAAGAAAGAGGGTGGTTAGACTCGGTTCAGCCATGGTCGTTAGCGAGAAACGGAACCTTTCCTTTTGACATCGAAAACACCCGTATTGTACACAGGTTTGAGAAACAGTCGTTTGCGAGTCGCCTCAGACTTGGTGGTATTTTCGAAACGCGGGCTACGATGATGCCGCGGGAGGCAACTGCGATTCGAGAGGGGATCTCCCGGCACCCTTGGGGCGCCAACTCGAGAGATTACTGGCGTAAAGTCCGATGCAGAAGAGATTGGCCGGAACGAAGCCGAACTGAGCTGTCCGGACTCCGATCAAGCAAATGATCAAGCTATTCACCGCAGCGACGATCCAGCCATGCCAGAGCTTCTTTCCGACTAATACGGTGGAAACGATCGTTAGCAGACAAGAGAGATAATCCAGCCTTAGCATGACGTTTGCAGAATAATCGCAGCGGCTGATTGTGGCCACTGGCCTGACGTACAGGTTTTCCAAGCTGGAGCTTCGAGGAGACGGAGATGAGCCTGATCCCTGAGGAAATCGAAGGGCATTACCAGCAGGTGGTTGAAGCTGAGCGACTGGCGGCGGAGCAGGGCGAGCTGGAAAGGCTTCGGACACAGGAGATACTGGCGCGCGAACTTCCCGCGCCGCCGGCGGTGATTTTCGATGTGGGCGGCGCGGCTGGGGTTTATGCCATTCCACTGGCCAAACAGGGATATCAGGTACACCTGATCGATCCGGTAGAACATCATTTGCGGCAGGCGCGAGCAGCCGCTGAAGCAGCGGGCGTGGCGTTGGCGTCGATTGTTCATGGTGACGCCCGCAAACTGGATGTTTCAACGGGGACGGCGGACGCGACGCTGCTTTTGGGTCCACTTTACCATCTCGTGGAGCAGTCGGACCGCCTGCTGGCGCTTCGGGAAGCTCGGAGGATTCTGAAACAAGGAGGGATTCTCTTTGCGGCGGCGATTTCGCGTTTCGCGTCGCTGATCGACGGATTGTCGCGCGGCTTCTTTCAGGACCCGGTCTTCCGCAGAATTGTGGCGGCCGATCTGGCGTCGGGGCAGCATCGCAATCCGACGGACAACGCTCACTATTTCACGACGGCGTTTTTCCACCGTCCGGAGGAGCTGGAGGCCGAGATTCGCGCGGCTGGATTTGAGGAGGTGCGAGTTCTGGGGGTGGAAGGCCCGATATGGAGTGCGGCACAATTTAGCCAGGCGTGGGGAGATCCGCCGCAGCGAAAGCAGCTAATGGAGCTTCTGTCGCTGGTGGAGCGGGAGCCGTCTGTGCTAGGCGCCAGCGGGCACCTGCTGGCAGTCGGGCGCACATAGCAGAACGCGTCGCAATCTATTCGATCGGTTGATCAACGGGTGCCGAAACTGAGGATGAGAATTGCGAATGCGACGATCAGTCCGCACGTTCTAAACCAGTGGTATTGATCCCAGCGATGCTCCTGCGCTTTCCAGTCGTCAGGGAGCGATTGGGGCGTCCATTTGGCAATTCGATTGTTGATAGGCACCGGGCCGATAAGCGAAAACACAACCGCGAAGACTTGGATCGCGAGAGAAATTGCGGCGAGGCGCCACGCGTAGTCACTTAGGTGCTCGAACGGCAGCACAGCGAAAATGTGAAGGGGCATGAAGGTTACCTCCCCAGGCATTGGATGTTCCAGAGGTGCAGCGGACGCATGGAGTGAGCTGCCTGGCGCTAACGCGCGTGACCTGGGGGACAGTTTTTTTCGGAGCGGTGAAATGCTCCTCACCCGCATGAATACGGGGGCTCCCACCGGGTAGGCTTCTAGAAGCGGGAGCGGGTGGCGCGGATGTATTCGCGCAGGGTGGTGACATTGGGGCCATAGGCACCCACTCGGCCGGCATCGACCGGCAAGCCGAGGAACTCCGCTTGCTCGATGCTCAGTCCGGCATCATCGAGCTCGGCGAGACTATAACCTTCGACCGGCACAAGCCGGTTGCGTCGCGAAAGGTCGAGCGGACGCGGCGGGCGCTGCATGCGCGACTTCTTAAGCACGATATTGAAGAACTCGTCCCAATCCCGGCGGTTCCACATTGTGCCCTCTCTTCCCAAGTACGCCGCCAATCTCTCACTTGGATGCTGCATCGGCGATTCGGGTAGCAAATTTTTTGCGGGGCCTAGTCGCGTCTCGGTCCTCGAACCGGAACGCTGCGGATTCTAACCCCGCAGGGGCAGGAAAGTCGCGTATGAACGGCGCTTGTGGCCATCCAGTTATCGCATCTTACGCACAAGTTACGGGTGTGTTGCGAGATGAAGTCGGCCGCTAGGCGGTGAATCGGCGCTCCATGTACCGCACATCGCGGGTTATCGTCGCGGGGCAAAACCGTGATTCAATAGCGGTCCGTGTTTCGACGCAAAAAGTTCCGGTTGAGGTTGCCGTCGCAAACGCTGGTTCTCGGCGAGCGGACGCTGGTGATGGGAGTACTAAACGTCACGCCAGACAGCTTTTCCGACGGCGGATTATATTTTGGCGCGGATGCGGCGGTGGAGAGGGCGATCGAAATCGAGCGCGCCGGAGCGGATATTCTGGATATTGGCGGCGAGTCCACGCGGCCGGGTTCGGAAGGCATTTCGGTCGGGGAGGAATTACGGCGCGTTGTGCCTATCATCGAGAGATTGCGCGGGCGGCTGAAAATCCCGATTTCGGTGGATACGAGCAAATCGGAAGTGGCGGAAGCGGCGGCCGAGGCTGGCGCCGAGATTCTCAATGATGTGACCGCTTTGCGCGTTGATCCGAGGCTCGCGGAAATCGCGCGAAGGCTAAAGTTGCCGCTGATCCTGATGCACATGCGCGGCGATCCGCGAACGATGCAGAAAAGACCCCTTGCGCGAAGCGTACTGCGCGATGTGACCGCGGGCTTGCGCCGCGCCGTAGCAGTGGCGCGCCGGGCCGGAGTGTCGAAATCGCAAATCGTGCTCGATCCAGGGATTGGATTCGGCAAAAGCACCGGGCAGAATTTCGAGTTGCTGGCCAGACTGGATGAAATCGCGCGCCTGGGTTTCCCTCTGATGATCGGCACGTCACGTAAGGCGTTTATCGGAAAGGTGCTCGGCGGGATTCCAGCGGCGGACCGGGCGTGGGGTACCGCGGCAAGCGTGACAGCGAGCATATTGGCAGGCGCGCACATCGTGCGCGTCCACGACGTGCTCGAAATGGTGCAGGTGGCGCGCGTGGCTGACGCAACATTGAATCCAGATTCGATCAATGGGCCAACGGAGTGAAATGAGCAGCAACGCGTCCGCGGTTATCTCTCACGAGCAGCGCGCCAACTCGCGCAATGCGCTGATCGCCGGTTTTCTCGGCTGGACGCTGGACGCCTTCGACTATTTCATCCTGGCGTATGTTGTGGGCCAGGTGGCGGCGGAGTTTCACCGCTCGATCGCGGAAGTTTCGTTTGCCCTTACGGCGAGCCTGCTCACGCGGCCGATCGGTGCGATTTTGTTCGGCTTGCTGGCGGACCGCTACGGCCGCCGCGTGCCGCTGATGCTGGACGTTCTCTTCTACTCGATCATTGAGATTCTTTCCGGGTTCGCGCCTTCCTACCGAATATTTATAATTCTGCGGCTGCTCTACGGAATCGGCATGGGCGGGGAGTGGGGCGTGGGTGCGTCGCTGGTGATGGAAGCCGTGCCGGTGAAATGGCGAGGAATGCTTTCCGGGATTTTGCAAGAGGGGTACGCGCTGGGCAATTTGTTAGCGGCGGTGGCGTTCTGGACGATTTTTCCGCATTGGGGCTGGCGGGCAATGTTCTTTCTTGGGGGATTGCCCGCGCTGCTAACGCTCTTTATTCGTGCGAAGGTGAAGGAAAGCGAGGCGTGGAAGAGTGTGGCTGCTGCGCGGACGAGCTGGCGCGACTATTTCCAGTTGGTGAAGGCGAACTGGAAAAGGCTCGCATACCTGATTGTGTCCGTGGCGATGCTGACTTTCATTTCGCACGGGACGCAGGACCTGTATCCCACTTTTCTGCAGCGCCAACGACACTTCGACACGCGCACCACGGCTATCATCAGCGTGATTTCGATGGTGGGCGCAATCGTGGGCGGTATCGCGGTGGGGCGGATTTCCGACCAGTACGGGCGGCGGCGCGCAATGGTTGCGTCGGTGCTGTTGGCGATTATTCTGATACCGCTGTGGGTGTTTGCGCCGACGGCCGCGCTGACAGCGGTGGGAGCCTTCGCGATGCAGTTCATGGTGCAAGGGGCGTGGGGGGTGGTTCCCGCGCATCTCAATGAGCTCTCGCCCGGAGCCTTGCGCGGATTTTTCCCAGGGCTGGCCTATCAGACCGGCGTGCTCATCGCGGCGGGCGCGCCGACGATCGAAGCGTTGATGAGCCGTCATTTGAGCTACGGGCAAGCAATGGGATTATTCGCGCTTACAGTGTGCGCGATTGGAGCGGTGGTGATCGCGTGCGGACCCGAGGCGCACCGCGTCTCGTTCGAATCTACGAACCCTGTCCCAGCGGAAGGAAGTATTGCGTCCCCTTGACGGGCTGGCGGAGGCGGCGCAAGAGTCCCTGCAAATCCTGGTTGCGCTCGACGAAGTCGATCTCGGTGGTGTCCACGACGAGCAGATTCGAAGCGGAATAGCGAAAGAAGAAGTGCGAGTAGGCGTTGGCAACAGCTTCGAGATACTCCGGAGAAATTTCGGTTTCGGCGGGATCCCCTTTCTTGGAGACGCGCTTTTGCAGGACGTCCGGCTTGGCGTGGAGATAGATGACTAGGTCCGGAGGCAGAATGGAAGGCGCGAGCATGTCGAAATATCTTTCGTAGAGTTTGAGCTCTTCGTTATCGAGATTGATGTAGGCGAAGATTTTATCTCTCTCGAAGAGAAAATCGCTGACGATCGGGGCGCCACTTGCCTGGGGCTCGGCCTCTAAGAGCCGGCGATGGCGCTCGTAAAGAAAATACATTTGGGCACGAAAAGCAGCGCCTGGCTTCTCATCGTAAAAGTCGGCGAGGAAGGGATTGTCCTCGCAATCGAAAACGCGCCGTGCGTGAAGTTGTTCAGCCAGGGCTTTGGCGAGCGTGGACTTGCCGACGCGGATCGGCCCTTCGATTACGATATGGCGCGGAGCCTGAAATGATGGCTGATTGAGCGAAAGCTGGTCCGCCATGGCGCGCGATTATAGCAAACCAAGATAAATCAATATGTGTCTCGCGCGTGTGAGAGCCCCGACTACCAACTTGTTGCAATGACGGCGACGATTCGGGCGAGAGCGTCCACGTCCCGAGTGTCGATCACTTCCGCCGGGGAATGGGAGTAGCGGAGCGGCCAGCCGAGCGCGATATCCACCGCGCCGTAGGGGACGAATGCGGACCCGTCATTGCCACCACCAGTGACGCCCAATTGCACCGGAATCCGATTGGCGCGCGCCAGATGGAGCAGCCGATCGACAAGAGGAGCAGGCGCAATATTCGAGTCATCGACCGCTCGAATGGCGAAGCCCTTTCCGATTTGCGCATCGGCGAAGCGTTTTGATTCCAGCGGCGAATCCGAGCTGACTAAGGTGTCGACGGCAAAGACGTAATCCGGCTCATGACCTTCCGCAGCCAGTCGTTTTGCAAGCGAGGTAGCGCCTACAAGGCCCAGTTCCTCGCCCGTGGACCAGACGAACGTGACGTCGCGATCTTTCAGCGGGCCGCCGAGCGCCCATATCGCGGAAATCAGCGCCGTGTCGCCGACGCGATCATCGAAGCTGCGAGCGTTGGCTCGTGTGCCGAGCAACGGGCGATAGTGCTTGGGAATGGTGATCGAATCACCCTCCTTCACCCCGAGTTTGGCCGCTTCTTTGGGGCTGCGCGCGCCTATATCCAGGCGGATGGGATTCTCGGAGTCATTTGGCCACTCGAATGTGGCTTCGTCCCAGCCGTTGGGCAATTCAACGATGGCTTCGAGATCGCCTGCGGGTGTGTGTACCAGTGCCGGATGGCCTTGATAAAAGCTCAAGATCATGCCGCCCAGAGGCTCAACCTCGAGCCTACCGTCGTTCGAGATCGATTTCACTTCGAAGCCGATTTCATCCGTGTGCGCGATCACGAGAATCTTAGGCGCTTTAACGGCGTCGGGAGCGGTGCCGAGATGCAGGGTAAGATTTCCGGCCTCGTCTGTCTCCGGTTTGGCCCATTTCGGCAGAAAGCTCTTTATCATTTCTCGGACGGGCTGTTCGTGATTGCTTGCGCCGTACGTCGTTGTGAGCCGGTTCAGCAGTTCCACGGTTGACGGCGCGCCCAAGGTATACCCACGACTGCCTGCAATGCCGTAGGGGGCGTCTCGGCCCGGCAATGCCACTTTTCCCTGAGCGTATAACTGGAGCAGGTCCTCGAGCGCACCCATATCTTTCGCATCGATAGTTTCGGCGGGTGTCTCGGACCAGGACGTGGCGATGGCAAGATGCGCCCACTTTGCCGGCAACTCCGGTAAGGGAAGATAGCTCGTGGGGATTAGCCCGGCGGAGTAGTCGGTGGCTACCGGCACATTGTTGGCTGCGGCAAGCTGCTTGAGTTGGGAAGGGAGGCCGGAGAGTTCGTCGTTGGTTTGCGCGAGACCGAGCAGGACGCCGCCGCCAGGCTCGCGGCGCGGCGCCCGATGCACGCTTTTCATCCCGGGAACTGTGCCTCCCGGAATCAGGCGGCCCACGTAGATCATTTCATCGGGCCGAGCAGTTCGCAGAACGCGCTGCAATCCGCGGGCGCCAGCCCATTGCTGGGCGGCAAATGCGATTGTCAGCGTGCCCTTCACGTTCGCGGGATCGATTTCGTGAAGGAGTTCAACCAGCGCGGCGGCGCCGAATTTGTCACCGGCGGAAGCGCCAGCCATCTCGTTACCGCCCAAGCGTTCCAAACGCCGGTCGATCGCCACGGGGCTGAGAATATCCACGCCTGCTTTGCGCGCCTCGGCGGCCGAACTCGCGCCGATGTCGACGTACATATTGTCGATATCGCTCGATTTCGGCGGATTCGCGCGGCCAGGTTGCAAATGGATCGATAGGCCGGCGACGACGCCGTCGATCCATTTGCCGTCTGCAATGCGAACCTTCACCGGCTGCGCGGAATACAACTCGTTGAAGATTGGAGGCAGACCCGATTGGGGCAATCGTTGTAAGCGCAGGTAACCATCGTCCGTGATTCCGCTGACGATGAACCCCGGTTCGTCGATCGGGGTTACGACCAGGCGGCGGGGCGCGCCGGTCCCGAGGGTGACGATGACGTCGCCGAGGCTGTCCGTAACGGGATGGAAGGACGCGATATCTTGATGGATTCGGTCGGCAAGCTGGTTCTCGTATCCCGAGACCGCGGGAGCTTCGACGAAATCGCGGAGAATTTTGACCCAAGTGCCGGACTCGCTTTGCGAGTGCGGCGCTCTCGTTGCGCTCTGGCCGCTGGCGGGACGTGGGCAGAAAATTGGAAATGCCAATAGAAGCAAAATGAAGCCAAGGAACCCAAAATTTGGCGTGTTAGGCACCTTGAAGAAGCGAAGGGTACTGCTGGCCCGGATCCCATGTTTAGAATGGATCGTGGATGATTCCGCTTGGAACCGGATGGTGAGCGGCTCCGGAAAGGGGAACGATTCGAAAACGCCGCTTTGCCCTTGTGGGCGCTGGTTTGAAGCCAGTCTCAATCTGGAACTTGAACGCATTCTTTCTGTGTCCTCGAAAGCAACACCGAGGAATTGACATGAAACCATGGAGTGGAAAAAATAATAACAGTAAAGTGCCATGAGTACACCAGCCATTGAAATTATCGGTTTGACGAAGGACTATCCGGTCGGATTCTGGCGCAAGCGGATGCGGCGGTCGCTCGATAGCCTTACTCTGCAGGTAGCGGAAGGCGAAATTTTTGGCTTTCTGGGGCCGAACGGCGCGGGAAAGACCACGACACTCAAACTTCTGATGGGGCTGATCTTTCCGACCGCTGGAACGGCGCGCATTCATGGTTGCTCGATTGACGATGTGCGCATGCACAGGGATATCGGCTACCTTCCGGAACAGCCCTATTTCTACGATTACCTTACGGCGCGCGAGCTATTGGATTACTATGCGCGATTTTCGGATTACAGCGCCGTCGAGCGACGGGAGCGCGTGGAGCGGTTTCTCAACCGCGTTGGACTGGCGTCCGCCGCCAACGTACAACTTCGAAAGTATTCTAAAGGCATGCTTCAAAGGGCAGGAATCGCGCAGGCGATCCTGCATGACCCCAAGGTGATTTTCCTCGATGAACCGATGTCCGGGCTGGACCCAGTGGGCCGCCGCGAGGTACGGGACATCATCGTCGATCTGAAGAAACAGGGGCGCACCGTCTTCTTTTCGACCCATATCCTTTCCGATGCCGAAATGCTCTGCGACCGGGTGGCAGTGCTGTCTGGCGGGAAATTGCAGGGAGTCGGTGCGCCAGGGGATATCATGTCAATCAGAGTACACGCCATGGAAATTCTTTTCGAAGCACGGGGGAACCGTCCGCTTCCGGGCGGACTCAAGGAAAACGCAACGGCAATCGGCGGGCGTTACCGGGTGGAAGTGGCGGAGGCAGGGCTCTATTCGACGCTCGCGCAACTCGAGAGCTGCGATGCACGAATACTTTCGATTTCTCCCGTGCGACCGACGTTGGAAGACTATTTCCTGCGGCTGGTGGGCCGCGAAGAAACTGCCGCTCAGGGAGTGGAGGTTAATTCCCGATGAGTGCGACGACGGTGCCGGTGGCGATCAACACGTTTCGCGAAGCGGTCCGCGACCGTGTGCTCTACAACTTAATATTTTTCGCATTGGTCATGATCGGCGCTGCCATCCTTGTCGGACAGATATCGATTGGCATCGAGCGGCTGGTGATCGTGAACCTGGGACTTTCGGCGATTTCCCTTTTTGGCCTGGTGATGGCCATTTTTATTGGCGTCGGGCTAGTGTCCAAGGAAATCGAGAAGCGCACTTTCCATAGCTTGCTGGCAAGGCCTATCCGCCGCTGGGAATTCCTGGTTGGAAAATATGCGGGCTTGCTGTTGACGTTAACGATCAATACCGCCTTCATGACGTTGGGCCTGGCGGCCGCGCTATTTTATGTGGGACGGCCGTCGGTGCGGGCGGATGTCTCCATCGTGGTCGCGATTTATTTCATACTGCTCGCGCTGGCTCTGGTAACGGCGCTGGCACTCTTTTTCTCGTGCTTCTCGAGCCCGATGCTTTCCACGCTCTTTACGCTGGCGATCTACATCACGGGGATATTTGCCACGGACATTCGAGACTTCGGCGATCTCGCCAGCAGCCCCTTACTGAAGGCATTCGCGCGTGTAGTCTATTATTTGGTCCCAAATTTTCACAACTTCAACGTCATCGCGACGGCCGCGTATGGTGAGCGCATCCCATTTTCCCTGGTGGCCCAGAACACGTTGTACGCGGTGTGTTACGTGACGCTGCTTTTGCTGGCGTCGTCTGCTATTTTTTCGAACCACGACCTAAAATGAACCGTCCGAACCGAAGACTAGCGTGGATAGCGACCGCATGCGTGCCATTGTTGTTTGTTTGCGTGGCGGCGTTGCAAGCGGGAATTGATGCGCGGACGCACACGGCCACGCAAGGAAGGGACGAACTGCTTCTCTCTTCGCCTGCCGCCGTGCGGAAGATCAGTCTGGGATACGACTCACTGCTGGCGGATATCTATTGGACTCGCGCCGTGCAGTACTACGGCAGCCGGGTGGGAACGGACCACCCGAATTTCGATTTGCTATGGCCGCTGCTCGATATTACGACCACGCTGGACCCCAAGCTGGTGATCGCCTATCGCTTGGGCGCTGTTTTTCTTTCGGAGACTGGGAGAGGGGGGGCAGGACGCACCGATCTGGCGATTAAGCTCGTGAAGCGCGGAATCGCCGCGAATCCAAACCAGTGGATACTCGGCGCCGACCTGGGATTCCTCTACTACTGGTGGATGAAAGATTACGCGGATTCGGCGGCGGCATATCTCGAAGCGAGCAAAAGACCAGACGCGCCGCTTTGGCTGAAGATAATGGCCGCGCGTGTCGCCCAGGGCGGATCGGCCGAGACATCGCGCATGATCTGGTCGCAATTGTACGAATCCACGCAGAATCCGATCGTTAGAAAAAGGGCTGCGGAGATCTTGCGTGGGCTAAAAGCGCGGGAAGACGAAACGCAGCTCGACGAATTGGCGGGCGAGTATCAGAAGCGCTTCGGGCGTTTCCCCGCGTCAATGACGGAGCTGCGCGACGCGGGTCTTGTTCACGGCATTCCGATCGATCCGGACGGGTATCCTTACATCTTCGGGCCACGTGGAAAGTCGCAGCTTAGTCCGCAGAGTTCGGTACTGATCCCAGCGGAGATAAAAGCGTCGCCTGCGCCAGCGAAATAGGATGTTTACAACCGGTTGTTACTGGCCGGAATCCCATCCCAGGGACGCCAATGACCACGAAACGCGCGGCAATCTCGTTTCTGATGTCGAGCACGATGCTGGCGGGGCTAACGCTTGGCACCCTCTGGCTGCCAATCGCGATCGCGAGCGCGAGGTTAGATTCCTGGGTGGATTCGCAGATACAGGGGCAGCCACCCTCGGCGGCCGAAATGCGCGCACGGGCCGAAAAACTGATCGCGAATCAGCATGCGGACGACCAAGCGTTGGAACTCTACCAGCGCATCGAGCGCCATGTCGATCGCAGCGGCGACGCTCTCGGTCGCATTGTCGACGACAAGACATACCGGATGGTGCCGACCGGCGCAGGAACGCAGAAGATTCTGTTGCGAGAGGAAGATAAACCGGTGGATTCGGCGACTTACAACCGGGAAATGCGTGTGCTTGCAGAGGTGCTGCGCACGATGGCCGATCCGAATAACCCGAAAGCGAGGGCGGCGTTGGCGAAACGACAAAAACGCGAACGCGATCGCGCGGAATTCCTCGATGCAATGAAGGAGGCGTTTTTGTCAAAATGGCTGAGCGCCGATACAAGGAATGGCCGTGAATGCGACGTTTTCGAACTTGATCCGAACCCAGACTTCCACCCGCACTCGATGTTTCAGAACGCACTTAGCCACGTGACGGCGAAGATCTGGGTGGATCATGAAAGCGATCAACTTGTCCGGGGAGAAGCCCATGTGATGAGCGACATTTCAGTGGGCGGTGGCATTCTCGGTAAGGTTTATCGTGACAGCCGGATTTCGATGGAACAGGAGGAGGTCGCACCGGGCATCTGGCTGCCGACGCATTATTGGTACGATTTTACGGGCAGAAAATTCGTATTCACATTTCAAGAGCACGAAACCATCGACGTTAGCCATTATCACCGAGTGGGATCCCCTAAGGAGGCTCTCGCCATCGTAGAAGGGGAGTTAGCGGGCGGGAAAACCTACATGGAAGATCCGTAGCCATCCCAGAACGGTAATCCCGGCGAACACGACCCTGTCTTGCTTCGACAGATGAAACGCGAAATTTTCTTCACTGATCCGTGCGATGAACTCCCGCGGGATTACCGCTATCGCGCGGCGGCCGCGACTTCCTTCTCGATGGGCGCGCCGACGAGATTGCCCCATTCGGTCCACGAGCCGTCGTAGTTTTTCACATTGTCATAGCCGAGCAGATATTTCAGCACGAACCAAGTGTGCGAACTGCGCTCCCCGATACGGCAGTAAGCGATCAATTCGCCTCCGGCGGTTATTCCCTTGCCTTGATAGAGCTGCTTCAGCTGATCGGCGGACTTGAACGTGCCGTCTTCATTGGCGGCCTGCGACCAGGGGATGTTCGCCGCGGTCGGAATATGCCCGGCGCGCTGTGCTGTTTCGTTCATGCCTGGCGGTGCAATGATCTTGCCGGTAAATTCATCGGGCGAGCGGACGTCCACCAGACGTCCGGCGCCTTTCTTTTCAATCACAGAGAAGACGTGCTCTTTGCGGGCGCGCAGGGATTCGTCGGGGTCTGTGGCGCGGTACGCGGTGGGTGTAACTCTTGCGGCCTCGTTGGTTAGCGGGCGCTTTTCCTCGAGCCACTTTTTGCGGCCGCCGTTCATCAGCCGCACGTCTTTGTGGCCATAATATTTGAGCTGCCAGAAGGCGTAGGCCGCGAACCAATTGTTATTGTCTCCGTAGAGGATAATCGTCGTATCGTTTGACACTCCCGACTGGACAAGGAGATTCTCGAGCGCGGACCTGTCGATCAGATCGCGCCGGATATTGTCCTGTAGCTGTGTCTGCCAATTCCAGCCAACCGCTCCCGCGATGTGGCCTTGATCGTAAGCGTTGGTGTCCACGTCCACTTCAATCAGCCTGATCTTGGAGTTCGGGCCACGGCTGCTGGACTGTTCCGCGACCCACTGCGTCGAAACCAAAACTTCAGGATGCGCATATTCAGCCATTGGAATCCTCCTTCAAGGTCGTCGTTCGCGTCGGATCGATCACCTGGAACAGCAAACCCACTGAGCAGGTCGTTTTCGGCGGTGTGCTGGAAGGCGCAGCTGGAAGTTCTTAGCTCAGCCTCCCGCGCCAGGGAAATGCGCGAGTTCGAACGTACAACAACAGCCGCGACACGATACTAGTTCTAGATGGTATGCGTTCACGAACGGAGAATACACCTGAATCGTGCGGGCGACAATGGCGCTTGCGTCGGATCAGAAGCGACCGCGAGAGGAGATTTGCCCGCTAGTAGCCGACGAGGCGGGCCTTCAGCTTGACGCGACCGTTTTCTATGTTCACCGAATACTCGACATTGCGGCCGCCCTTGTTTTTGAGGTCCTTTGTTTTTTCCCGGACGAAGTTCTCGAAATCTTTCAGGCTGGGCGCCCCTGACCTTTGTCCCGCTTCGGTGCGTGCTTCGATGAGCTTCTCGTACAGAGCATAAATCTTCTCCTTTTCGTGCTCGGGATCGGAAAGAGAAAGGGCGAAGACCGCGGGACGCTGCCCGGTGATGTCCCTATTGCCGGCTGCGCCGGAATTCGAGGCACCCGAAGTGTTTTCCGAAGTTATTGGCACTTGGTTGTCGGCCGTCTTTCGAGCTCGCTCTGCTTCAATGGCCTTTGCCGCCGCGCCGAAGTGGTGTTGTTGCCCTGCCGATTCCTTTTGGAGTACCTTCTTGCGCCACATGTCCTGATATTTGGCGTACGTTTGGGCCAAATTGTTGAATCTAAATCGCTGCGCGTAACTAAGCTCACTGGTCCGCTCGTTATATCGGCGGATGAGGCTTTCTGCTCGCCATTGGGTGTCCGCGGGGGGCCGCTTGCGTCCGCCACCGAAGAACTGCTCGTATTCGATCTTCAGGGTGCGGATATCCCGCTCGATTTGACCGAGTTCTTCGTCAATGGTGGCCATAAGGTTCGCAGGCTGGCGAGAATTCAGAGTAGAGGGATTCCTACCGGCGCGTCAATGTGATCAGGGGCGAGATTGTCGCAAAGGGAAAGCCCAGAGGTCTGCCGGGTTCGCCAGTTGGCACCTTGACTTTGCCAAAAGGCGCTGCATAGACTCGAAGATCCGATTGAAGATCATGTCGAAGACTGATGCCCGTGTGGTCACGGTTGGAATCAGCGGGGCAAGCGGCGCGGTTTACGCGCAGCTGCTCCTGCGCCTGCTTGACGCCGACCGGCGCGTCGAACGAGTATACCTGGTTGCCAGCGACGCCGGCCTGCGCCTGATTTCCGCCGAGCTTGGCATCGTCGCGGCGGACGGCAGAAAGTTGCCAGCGCTCCTCACGGGGACTTCCGCGAAGAAAATCGAATACCTACCGAACAAAGACATCGGGGCTAGCATCGCTTCGGGCAGCGCCGCAGCGGACGCCATGACCGTTATCCCCTGCTCGGCTGGTGCGCTTGGCTCGATCGTCGCGGGCGCGGCGAGCGACTTGCTCACGCGCGCGGCGGATGTTTGCCTCAAAGAGCGCCGCCCGCTGGTCCTCTGTTTGCGCGAAACGCCACTGAATCGTATTCACCTCGAAAACATGCTTCGCGTGCACGACGCAGGGGCGACCGTGATGCCTGCAATGCCTGCATTTTACTATGAGCCGAAAACAATAGAGGATCTCGCTGAGCAGTTCGCTTACCGCGTTCTTGCGCAACTCGGATTGCCCCACGAAAAGCAGTATCGTTGGAAGGGTGGGAGGTAGAAGAGAAGCGCGGCTGATCAGATGGAGGCACTTGGTCGCAGCCTGGGTCACAAACGGAAATTCTAGTAGCTCGCCATACCACCATGTCCAAAGGCCGCATACGAACCGTGCTCGAGATGATCAAGTTCGAGCATTCCATCTTTGCGCTCCCTTTTACTCTGGTGGGAGCGCTGCTGGCCGCGCGGGCTGCCGGGAGCCTGCCTTCGTGGCGGCAGATTCTGTGGATTGTGGTTGCAATGATTGGCGCCCGCTCCGCCGCGATGACGATGAACCGTATCGCGGACATCGAATACGACCGCCGCAACCCTCGCACAGCCAATCGCGCCCTTCCGGCAGGCGAACTTTCAGTGGGATTTGCTGTGGCATTCACCGTGCTCGCCTCGGCGCTGCTGATAATTGCCGCGTGGCAGTTGAACCAGCTCGCTCTGGAACTTTCTCCCCTCGCGCTCGCGATCTTATTTTTCTATTCCTATACGAAGCGATTCACGGCGTGGTCGCACTTCGTTCTCGGATTCTGCCTCGGAATGTCGCCTGGGGCCGCATGGATTGCGATTCGGGGCGATCTTGATTGGCGCATGTTGATTCTCTGCGCCGCCGTTACGCTCTGGGTGGGCGGGTTCGACGTGCTTTACGCGTGTCAAGACGTCCAATTCGACAAATCCGCTGGGCTGTATTCTATCCCGAAGACACTCGGCATTGCGAAAGCGCTCGTTTTCGCCCGCGTCATGCACATCGTGATGATTGCGCTGCTAGGATGGCTTGCTTGGAGCTTTCGTCTGGCATGGCCCGCTTGGGCCGGAATCGTAGTGGTCGCGGCGCTGCTGGCCTACGAGCACTCGCTTGTGAAGCCGGACGATCTGAGCAAAATGAATGCTGCGTTTTTCACCGTGAATGGCTATATTAGTCTTTTGTTTCTGCTGTTTTGGGGTGCGGCAACCATGATCATGCACCCATAGTCTCAGCGGCAGCTGTAGGCGGCGGGCGCGTGTGAGGCGGCGCGAAAAGGCAATGTCAGAACTACAAATTACCGATGCGCGGCTCAGGCCGATCGCGCAGAAAGTGCTGGCGGGCGACCGCCTGACGGCTGACGACGGCGTCGCGCTCTTCCGGTCGAACGATTTGCTCGCCCTCGGCTGGCTCGCGAACCACGTCCGCGAGCAACGCCACGGCAATATCTGCTATTTTAACGTCAACCGCCACATCAATCCCACAAACGTTTGTGTGGCCCACTGCAAGCTCTGTGCGTTCGGGCGTTCGCCGGATTCTCCGGGAGCATACACTTTCGCCCACGACGAGATTTTTGCACGTGCTGCAGAAGGCGTTGCCGAGGGTGCCACGGAATTCCACATCGTTGGCGGCCTGCATCCCGATCTTCCGTTCGACTATTACCTTGACCTTATCCGCGGCTTGAAGCAGCGATTCCCGCATGTGCATCTGAAGGCGTTCACCATGGTCGAGGTGCATTACTACGCGCGCCTTTCCAAACTTTCGATTAAGGACACGCTTCTGAAAATGAAGGAAGCGGGCGTCGATTCGCTCCCCGGCGGCGGCGCCGAGATTTTCCACCCGCGCGTGCGCAAGATTATTTGCGATCACAAGGTCAGTGGACAAATGTGGCTTCAAATCGCCCGCACCGCCCATGAAATTGGCTTGCATTCCAATGCGACCATGCTCTTCGGCCACGTGGAAACGCTTGGAGAGCGAGTGGACCATCTACTGCGCCTCCGCGAAACGCAGGACACAACCCACGGCTTTGTAGCCTTCATCCCGCTAGAATTTCATCCCGCGAATACCGGCCTCGCGCACATTCCAAAGCCGACCGGCTTCGACGCCCTGAAGACGATCGCTGTCTCGCGCCTGATGCTCGATAATTTTGACCACATCAAGGCCTACTGGGTCATGCTCACGCCGCGCATCGCCCAAATCGCACTGGGCTTTGGCGCAAACGATCTTGACGGCACCGTGGTCGAAGAAAAAATCTACCACGATGCGGGCGCCACGACTCCCGAGCATCTCACGCGCACCGAACTCGAGCGCCTGATCCGCGCCGCCGGCCGCGTCCCCGTGGAGCGCGACACGCTTTACAATCGCGTCGACCGTCCAAGCATGCCGCCGGTTGCGCCTCCGACAACACGCAGCCCTGGCGGATTGATTCCAGCCGATTCGTTAACCGCACACCTAGACTCTGCCGCAAACACTACACGCCTGGTTTCATAAGTCGGGAAATAACGCATTCGGGGGAGCCTCTGTACGCGAACCCGCCCGGCATGCAATCGTCATACACGCGGGGCGATCAAGAAGAACGCTATAGCGACCGGAGGAAATTCAGCAAATCCTGTTTCTGTTGGTTGCTCAGCTCGTTGAAAATGTTGATCACGCCATTGGCTTCCGAACCTGCGCTGGCATGCGCTTCAATTGCCTTCAACAAGCCACCGTTCGCTGGAGTCGCGCGCCCATCATGCAAGAAGAATAGGCGCTGCCCCAAACCCCACAAAGGGGCGGTGCGAAACTCATCGGGCCCCGCCCCGCCCTGAGAGATATTATCCGCGAGTCCCGATCCCATGTGATGCACGAGCAAATCCGAAAACAGCGCCACGGTTTGATTGTTTAATCTCGGAGTGAAACTGGAGGCCGCAGTTAGCAGGGTGGGCGTATGGCAGAGGTCGCAGTGGACGTAGCCGAATAACGCCTTACCATCCGCGATCGAGCGAGGCGAAGGATTTCCCGGAATTCCTTTCAGCGATTGGGCAGGCGGCGCCAAAAAACGCATGAAATTCGAAAAAGCCACAGCGTCGCTGGGGATCGCCGAACCTGAAGCCGGAAAATTTGTCGAATCCTCAGGAGTCGGATTGCTCATGCACGCAGCGGGAGCTCCAGAACGTTCATTCGGGAAGAGTTCGTTCGTCACGCCCATTTCGACGTTGTATGCCTCGCCAGAAAACATCTCGAGCGATTTATTTTGCGCTTTCCATCCGAATCGCGTGATCGTTCCATCGTTGCCGCTTGTATTGACGTGCCCTGAAATTCCAAGCGTTCGCTTCATTCTGGAGTTCGCGGCCATGTTGGCATAGATCGCGGCCTCCGAAATGTTCTCGATCAGCCCCGCGCCAAAGACCGGCGTGGGAATCCGGAAGATCATATTGTTGAGCCGCTCCATTTGTGCAAAGTTCGGCTGCGCCATGACGCAGTTGGGCGCATCCTGCCGCCCGGTAATCGTGAAAAGATCGTGGACGCCGCCATCGGGTGTCTGGCTCACAGTGCCGTCGGCGTTCAACAAGTATGGAAATCGTACCTCCCGCACTGGCCCGTTCTCCGTAATGAATGCAGGCATTAAATTGGTCGCGCCATAGTCGACGCCCGCCGCAAACTGCGGATTCATGCTCGGGCTCGACCCCCCAGTTGCTGGCTGTGCATGGCAACTGGCGCAGCTGTTTGAGTTGAAGGTGGGCCCGAGTCCGCGGCCTAGTTCCCCCGGCTCGCTTCCCCCGACGGAGTCCACCTCCATGAAACGAGCCAAACCGTCCTGAAAGTATGCGAGTTCATCCGCAGTAAGGGACGAAAGTGGAGCACCGGCACCTGTGCCGTCGGCACGCGCTCCCGGATCCTTCGCGGTTGTGGCCCGAGGAGATTGCTGTTGAGAGGTTGCATTGTATCGTTCTTGGGCGGGCGCCGCTGTTCCCCCTCCCGCCGTGCCAGCATGGGTCGTAACTCCTCTGGACACGAGCAGGGCGCAGATGGCCGAAATCCCAGCGTAAAATGAAAGTTTCGCAATTCTCTTTGGCATACCCATGACTCTTCCCCCTTTTGAAGAAGCGGCCGATCAAGGAGCTGGGAAAGTCTCGGCGTAGTGAGAATCAACGTGAGATGACAAAAATGCCCTTGCTCCGACTTATTCTTCGAGGCCGAAAAACTATGAATGTGGGCGTGGACGTTAGCTCGCGCGGGATCGAGGAACAACTGGCCTGGAGTACAGAATTGGCACAGGCGAAGGTACATGGCTTACGTACAGCGAAAGTGAGTCGTGGCTTCAGGCCCGAACACGTCGGGCAAGGGGGTGTAGCCTCAGTCGTTGAAGTTCCATCCCCGGTCAACTGCTCTTTGTTTGGCTCGTGGCAACTCGACCGCGCACAGTGATTCTGAGTGGAGTGAGTACGCAGTAACGCTACAATAGCCACGCAAGTCTTATCGAGCGGCTCGGGTATGGCGACTCTGAGACGTGTGAAGGCGGCGATCTTCCGTCACGATGACAATCCTCAAGAATATGCGTCTATCCGCATTGGTGGCACTGACGATTTTGGCTGCAACGCCTCTAGTGACCTTCGCGCAAACCGACGAGATCCAGGTCTACGACGCCTCCATCGCCCCGCAGGGAAAATTCAATCTCACCTGGCACAACAACTTCACGCCGGATGGCCTGAAGACCGCTGCCTTCCCGGGCGGCATCGTCCCCGACCGATCGTTCAACGGCGTCACGGAATGGGCGTACGGCGTAACAGACTGGTTCGAGTTGGGCCTATATCTGCCTCTCTATAGCATCTCTAAAAATCATGATGCCACAATCAACGGCGGCAAGATCCGCCTGCTCTTTGTTAAACCCCACGCCGCGGACCGCACATTCTTTTACGGCGCGAATTTCGAATTCAGTTACAACGCAACATATTGGGAGCCCGTCCGTTTCACCTCCGAGATTCGGCCCATCATTGGCGTGCACTTGCATCCCGTCGACATCATCATCAACCCGATTCTTGACAACTCTTTCCGCGGCGGATTCGCGAGTCTCGATTTTGCCCCTGCTGGACGCATAGCCTACAATTTCACTCCCAAATTCGCTCTCGCCGCCGAGTCGTATTCCGACGTTGGCTCGCTCCGCGCGGTTTTGCCTACGCGTTTTGAATCCCACGAGGTTTGGGGCGTCTTTGACCGTGGCACGAAAATCGGAAGTTTCGAAGGCGGGATCGGCTTTGGCGTCACACCCGCATCAGATAAAATCACTCTGAAGCTGATGTTCTCCCGTGATCTGAATTAGCCGGGCGTCGCAGGTCACGCGTGCGGGTGGGCCTTGTCATACACTTCCATCAACTGCCGTATGCTCGCTTGTGTGTACCGCTGGGTGGTTGAAAGTGAGGCGTGCCCCAAAAGCTCCTGAATCGCGCGCAGGTCCGCGCCATCCGCCAGCAGGTGCGTGGCAAACGCGTGCCGCAAGGCGTGAGGATGGAGGTCCCAGTTTACATTTGTCAGCCGCGCATATTTTTTCACCAGCGTCCGAACGGAGCGCGCCGTCAGGCGCCCGCCCATCGGATTCAGAAACACTGCTTGCGCCGCTGTAGCTTTCCGGGCGCGAGCTAGGATCGCCTCGCGCACCGGCCAGTAGGCCTCCAGCGCCTCCTGCGCTTTCCTGCCGTAGGGGACCTGGCGCTGTTTGCGCCCCTTGCCCAGCACCCTCAGCATCTGGTCCTGACGGTCGAGGTTTTCGATGTCCAAGCCCGAAAGCTCACTGACGCGCAAGCCCGAACCGTACAGGACTTCCAGGATCGCCCGGTCGCGCTTCAGCATCGCCGTGGCTTTCTTGGACGACCGTCCTGTCCGACGCCTGCCTGGCCGTGATGGGGGCCCACCGATTCCATGTCCCAGGCAGTCGAGAAATCCATTCAGTTCTTCTGCTGTCAGCACCCGCGGCACACGCTTTGGCAGCTTCGGTTTGGGTACAAAACGCGCCGGGTTCTCGCGCAGCAGCTTTTCGCGGATGCAAAATTTGAAGAATGTCCTCAATGAGGCCAGCCTTCGCGCAATCGACGCCCTTTCCAAGCGCTGGTCGTGCATCCAACTCACGTATTCCCTTACTATGCGGTGATCGATCTCGGCCAAGGCGGGCGTCTTCTCGCCCGGCGGCGTCAAAAATTCTGCAAACTGCCGTGTATCCCGTTGGTACTCCCGAATCGTATTGCGAGAAACATTTCGCTCGTACCGCAGGTAGGCGATGAATTTCTCGATAATCTGCTTCATCGGCCGCGCTCCTGGCGGCCATTATAGTTGGGATAGGTGAGAACAGTTTGTTCAACTTCCGAATGCGTATTGTAAAAAGCAGCATTTTGCGCTTGTCACACGATGCGGCGGGATTCCTTCACGACGGGGTGTTTTGCTCCGCAACAGCCGGCAGCGCGAAGACCTTGACATGGGCTCGCCATGGAGGCATCTTCCTCGCGCAGGATTTAGCCCCGAGGAGGTTAAGCATGCTTCAGACGGCCTTCCGCCTGCCCCTAATCGCCGCTGTTTTCGCCGCGTCATTTGCCGTTTCGTGCGCCCAGCCTCAGCAGAAATCCACGGAAATCCCGGACACGCGTACGGCGGATGAAGCCACCATTCGTACCGCTGACGCCGATTGGGCCAAGGCCGCCGCCGCAAAAGATCTCGACAAGTGCATGTCCTATTACGAGGACGATGCGGTTTTGTTTGCGCCCAGCTCGCCGGCTGTTATGGGGAAGGACAACATTCGTAACGTCATACAGCGGATGCTGGCAGCGCCGATGCAATTAACCATCAACGTTGCTAGCATCGACGTGGCGCACTCCGGCGACCTCGCGATCGACCGAGGCACGGTGGAAGCGGCGGTTACAGACAAAAAGGGCAAGGCGACCACACAGACCAGCGAATACGTTCTCGTTTGGAAAAAGCAGGCGGATGGTGCGTGGAAGATTGCAGCGGACACCAGCGCTAACGAAAAATAGCTAAACGCGCTGTGGACGCGAGAACTTTTTGTTTGCTAGAGCGGAAGCCTGCCGGCATAAACCACGCGAGGTTTCCCAAGCGATGAACGCTCGACGCGTCCAATGAGGAAGAATTTTTCGCGCCGGCGTTTCAAATCGGCTTCAACGCGCGAAACGTTTCTCGCCGGAACCACCAGAATCATTCCCACACCAAGGTTGAAAGTCTTCAGCAGCTCGTCGCGGTCGATGCGTCCGAGCTGCGCGAGGTAACGAAAAATAGGCAGTACGGGCCAGGAGCCGAGCTCGATCGCGGCCTGAACGCCGCGGGGCAGCACCCGAGGTAAATTCCCGGTGATGCCCCCTCCGGTAATGTGCGCGATCGAGGAAATCCATCCGCGCTCCAGCGTGTTTCTCAGCAGCGGCCAGTAGGGACGATGCGGCTTGAGGAGTTCGGCGCCGATTTTATTCCTGATTTCGACAACGTACGCATTAGGCTTCAGCTTTGCCGCGCCGAAGACCAGCTTGCGCGCGAGTGAATAGCCATTGGTGTGCAGTCCGCTCGAAGGTAGCGCTAGCAGAACGTCACCCGGGCGGACGCGGCGCGGGTCAAGTACCTTCTTGCGCTCGACCGCACCCACGATAAATCCCGCGACGTCGTATTCTCCCTCCGCGTATACGCCGGGCATTTCGGCGGTCTCGCCGCCGATCAGGGAGCAGCCTGCCTTTCTCGCCGCGTCGCTCATTCCTTCGATCACTTGCTCGAGCACGCGCATGTCCAGCTTCCCCATGGCGATGTAATCGAGAAAAAACAGAGGCTCAGCGCCCTGGGTGAGAATGTCATTCACGCAATGGTTGACAATGTCCGCGCCGATCCCGCGGTGAATGCCCGTTGCAAACGCCACTTTCAGCTTCGTGCCCACGCCGTCGGTGCTGGCCACCAGGACGGGGTCGCGCCAGCGTCTCCGGTCAAACTGAAAGAGGGATCCGAAGCCGCCGATGGGCGTCAGAACGCCGCGCCGAAACGTCTTTCCGGCCATTACGGCAATGCGCCGCTTCGCTTCGTCAGCGGCCGAAATGTTCACGCCGGCATCGGCGTAGCGCATCAAGAGGCTCGTTTCGTGGGGTCGGGCGCCTCGCGAATTCTAAAGCGGGCGGAAAAGCCGTTTCCAACGAACTCTGGTCGGGTGAATCAGCACGCCGGCATAGGTTTCAAATCGCTCGATGGCATTCCCCGGCTGCCAGACGTCCTCCGGGGCCTCAATCGACATGTATATGAACAAAGGTGTGCCGATAATATTCGCTCGCGGGACAAAACCCCAGAAACGACTATCCCTGGAATTATCGCGGTTGTCGCCCATCATGAAATAATCGTTGGGTGGAACCACGATCTCACCGTTCACTACATGCTTCGAGAAATCCTGCTCCCACTCAGTCGTAAGGCCACCCATTTCGTCGATGACGGCTGGAGGATAATTTTCCACGGGCCCTGAGAGCGCGTCGGGGTAATGGATTACATACGGCTCTTTGAGCGCGACGTCGTTTACGTAAACTTGGCCGGCCACGATTTTGATGTGGTCGCCCGGGATGCCTACGCACCGCTTGATGAAATCGGGATTGCCTTCCTCGGGCAGAGGCGCGCGGAAAACGATGATCTGCTGGCGCCTGGGGTTGCGCCAAAGCGGTACATGCCAGCGTGTGAACGGGATGCCTGCATCGTAACCGAATCTGCTGACGATCAGATGATCGCCGACCAACACGGTATTTTCCATGGAGCCGCTAGGGATCACGCGGGCTTGCACCAGCGTACCTTCGATCAGCAGAAATGCCAGAATTACCCAGAGCCAGGAAACGACCTCTCGCCAGATGCGTTCGTTGCCGGCGGATCTCACGGGGGAGTGTTTGCGGTGTTCGGTGGTCACTCCGTCTTCTACATCAGCTCTCACGATGAGCCTCCACTTCGAGTTGCACCAGCTCTGTCGGATAGCTGCCGGTATAGCAGGCCGTGCAGAACTTACCTTCGGTGTCTTCGACTGCCTCGCGCATAGATTCGAGCGAAAGATAGCCGAGCGAATCGGCGCCAAGAAACTGGCGGATTTCCTCAACCGAATGCCGGGCCGCAATGAGTTCGTCCCGGCGGGGCGTATCTACGCCGTAATAGCAGGGCGAAATTGTGGGAGGACAGCTAATGCGCACGTGCACTTCAGTGGCGCCCGCGTCGCGCACCAGGCGAACGATTTTGCGGCTGGTAGTCCCACGTACGATCGAATCGTCCACCAGCACCACGCGCTGCCCCTCAATCATTCGGCGTATCGGGTTCAGCTTTAGTTTCACGCCAAAATCGCGTATGGCCTGCTCTGGTTCGATGAACGTGCGGCCCACATAGTGGTTGCGGATCAGTCCCATGCGGAACGGGATTCCGGATTCCGAGGCGTAGCCCACCGCCGCAGGTACCCCGGAATCGGGTACTGGCGTGACGATATCCGCTTCCACTGGATGCTCGCGAGCCAACAGGCGCCCGAGGCGTTCGCGGCTCTGATTCACCGGGCGGGCGAATACCACGCTATCCGGCCGCGAAAAATAAACGTGCTCGAAAATGCAGTACTGATGCTGCTTTTCCGGAGCAAAACGGATTGACTCGATGCCACCGCGCGAGATCCTCACCATCTCGCCGGGCTCTACCTCGCGCACGTATTCGGCGTCGATCAGATCGAACGCACACGTTTCCGAGGCCACGACCCACGCGCCGTCGAAGCGTCCGAGGACGAGCGGGCGGAAACCTCGGGGATCGCGGATCGCGTAGATTTCATCGCGGGTCAGCACCACCAGGGAATACGCGCCTTCCACTTGATTCAGCGCGTCGGCGAGCGCGCCCGAAAGATTGCGCGCCGCGCTCCGCGCCACCAAGTGAACGATTACTTCGGTGTCGCTGGTCGTCTGGAAAATCGAGCCGCGGTGCTCAAGACGGCGCCGCAATTCGATGGCATTGGTCAGGTTGCCGTTGTGGCCCAGCGCGATTTTGCCCTTGTTGCAGTCGATCATGATTGGCTGGGCGTTCAGCAGAGTCGTGTCTCCCGCGGTGGAGTAGCGTGTGTGCCCAATAGCTGCGGAGCCAGGAAGGCGCGAGATTGTTTCGGGCGTGAAAATTTCCTGTACGTGGCCTACAGCTTTGTGGACATAGAGATCCGCGCCGTCGGATGAGGCGATGCCCGCCGATTCCTGCCCGCGATGCTGCAGCGCGTAGATTCCAAGATAAGCGAGTTTCGCAGCCTCCGGATGCCCCATGATGCCAAACACGCCACAGTGATCGTGGAAATGGTCGTCTTCGATTTGGTTCAAGCTGTTCACGCGAAATGGCGGCAGGACACTCCGCAGAGGGTCTCGGCTCACAATCCGCTCTCGATGGACTGACCTAACGATTCACTCCAGGTCCGGCGAAACGAATCCACATCGCCTTGTATCACGAGAGCACCATTATGTTGGATGCGAAGATCGCCATGAATGACGGTACCGATGCGTTGAGTTCTAATCCTACATTGTGCCGCAATTTCATTCATTCGGGCAAGCGATGCCGGGGAAAGCGATACTACCGCGCGCGCACCGCGTTCGCCGAAGAGAGCTAGCTCTGCGGCCTTGGAAGAGATCTCTATATCCGCAGATAGGCAGCGCCCATCGGAGCCGGAGCTATTGAAGCAGGATTCGGCAACGGCTATGGCGAGACCGCCGTCGCTCACGTCGTGGGCTGAGAGGATTGTGCGTTTAGCAGCGAGCTTCACCAGGCATTCCACTAAATTTCTTTCGGCCGCAAGATCGATCGCCGGGGGCGCGCCGGCAACGACGCCATGAATTGTCTTCGCGTACTCGGACGAAGAAAATTCAGCCGCTTCGTCGGATTCTCCGGCCTGAAGGCGGCCGCCACGCGAACCCTCCGTACCCGTACCATCGAGTAACACGATCAGATCACTCTCATTGCGGAAACCGGAGCCGAGGGCGTACTCCGCGTCTTCAAGCAAGCCGAGAACCCCTAAAATCGGAGTCGGATAGATCGGCTTGCCAAGCGTTTCGTTGTAGAAGCTCACGTTGCCGCCGGTGATCGGAGTTTCCAGCGCCTGGCAAGCCTCGGAAATACCGTCTATGGCTTCACTGAATTGCCACATTACTTCGGGTTTTTCGGGATTGCCGAAGTTCAAGCAGTTTGTCGCCGCGATGGGGCGTGCACCGGTACAGGCGACGTTGCGAGCGGCCTCGGCGACTGCGTGCATCGCGCCGAGGCGTGGTGAAAGAGAGCACCAACGGCCGTTGCCGTCGGTTGAAATGGCAATCGCGCGCCTCGTTTCCTTCAGTCGCAGTACTGCTGCATCGCCGGAGCCGGGACCTACGCTGGTGTTGGTGCGCACCATCGAATCGTACTGCTCGGTGATCCAAGCCTTCGACGCAATCGAGGGCGCGGCGAGCAAACGGCGGAAATTGTCGGTAAGGCCGGTTCCCTCGGAGGAAAATTTCACAAGTTTCCCGGCCAACGACGCCGGCAGGGAAGGCGCAGCCATCGGCCGATCGTAGCGGGGCCCGTCCTCCGCGAGCGCGTGGGCGGGAATTTCCGCGGCGACGGCTCCATGGTTTAACACCCGTAGCTTGCCGTCGTCGGTGACGCTGCCGATCTCAACCGCGTCGAGTCCCCATTTGTGAAAGACGTCGAAAACCGTACGCTCACGGCCGCGTTCGGCGATGAGCAGCATGCGCTCCTGCGATTCACTGAGCATGATTTCGTAGGGCGTCATGTCCGTTTCCCGCTGGGGAACGCGAGCAAGCTCGATTTCGATGCCCACGCCGCCTCGCGAGGCCATCTCTGCGCTGGAACTGGTCAAACCGGCGGCGCCCATGTCCTGAATCGCCACGACGGCGCCCGTCCGCATCACTTCTAGGCACGCTTCTAGCAGCAACTTCTCCATGAATGGATCGCCCACCTGGACGTTGGGCCGCTTCTGCTGGGACTCCTCGCTAAATTCGGCGGATGCGAGCAGCGACGCGCCATGGATCCCATCACGTCCGGTTTTTGCGCCCACGTAGATCACGGGATTTCCGGCGCCACGCGCGCGCGCGTAGAAAAGCTCGTCTTTGTGCGCAATGCCGAGGGCGAGTGCGTTCACAAGCGGATTGTTTGAATAGCAGGGCTCGAACATCACCTCGCCGCCGACCGTCGGCACGCCGAAGCAGTTTCCGTAGAATCCGATGCCGCGAACGATGCCATCCAGAATGCGGCGATTGTCGGCAATTTCCTGGGGCGAAGCGTTTCCGGTGGCGGGTCCCGGCGTAACGGGCCCAAATCGCAGCGAATCGAGGACCGCAATCGGACGCGCGCCCATGGTGAAAATGTCGCGCAGGATTCCGCCCACGCCCGTGGCCGCGCCCTGAAATGGCTCGACGAAACTGGGGTGGTTGTGCGATTCGATTTTGAACACGGCCACGAGCCCGTCGCCGATATCGACAACGCCCGCGTTTTCACCGGGCCCTTGCACCACGTGCTTACCCTGGGTAGGAAGGCGCTTCAAATGTACTCGTGAAGATTTATACGAGCAGTGCTCGCTCCACATCACGCTGAAGACGCCAAGTTCGGTGAAATTCGGATCGCGTCCCAGGATTTCTTGAATGCGGGAGTATTCGTCTGGTGTTAGGCCGTGCTCGGCCGCGGTCTGGAGCGTGACCTTGATCTCGGCATCCACCGTCGTCATGGGAGACTTGCTGCTCCGTCGAGCACCATCGAAGTGCCGCGTGATTTTCGCAGCAAACTTGAGGACGCGCAAGAACCAACCCGACTTCTCGCCGAATTTCAAACCTTTGTCTCGGGGCAACGCAACGATCACGTATAGAAAGGCGCGGCAAACGATCACACTCCACAGGGACAGTCTCTTGACAACCACCTCTCCCCGCCTAACATGGTTACCGTGAAGCACACGAGTCTGTCGAACATTGACCCAATGAAAGAGCGGGCGTCGCAACCGCGATCGGGTTCTCCGCGCAAAGCCGCCGGGTCACCTATGATTTTTTTAATCGCCAATATGAGCGAATGGATTTGCACTAACCTCTTGAAAACACAAAGCAAAGGATCTTCTAATCGCCAAAATCCGCCGATTTCCGAAAATTGGGCAAACCGCACAGCTTCTTGGGAAGCCTTCCGGGCACATCGCCTTGACAGAAACCGCGACATCGTATTACTTAGCACCCATCAAATTTCAATTGAGGATCTTGTATGACTCTGGCTCGCTGGTTGTGTGCGGGAAGTTTGTTCTGTGTGTTGCTGCTGGGCCTCGCGCGAAATCCACTCCGCGCCTTTCCGCAGGTTCCTCAAAATAGCGCCAAAGAATCGACTCACGGTTCGCCGGCCGACAAGCTGACGCCAGACGATATCGCGCAAGGCAAACAGACTTTTGCGGCACAGTGTGCCGGGTGCCATGGATTTGACGGCAGCGGCCAGCTCGGTCCGAATCTTCACGGAGTGGAAGCGCGAAGGGGAGACGCAGGAATTTTTTCGGTGATTCGAAATGGAACTGGTTCCATGCCGCCCGTCATGTCCCTGAATGATCAGCGCGTGTGGCAAGTGGTGGGATTCGTTCGCACGCTGGGCGAGACCGCGCCGGTAGAAGCGGCGAAAGGGGATCCCACAAAGGGCAAAGCCGTGTACGAAGCGAACGGTTGCGCGACGTGCCACGCCATCGCCGGGCAGGGCGGCGGAGTGGGACCGCAGCTGACGACGATCGGGAAATCGCGGCCGCCGAAATACTTTTACGAATTTCTGCGCGATCCCGGGAAAAATCCGCCAGCCGATGCTTCACTTCCAGAGCGTGGCCAAAGCGCAGGCTACTTGCTGGTGCATGTAGTCACGAAGGACGGACACGATATGACGGGCATTCGGGTGAATGAGGATACATTCACGATCGTGCTACGCGACGTGGGTGGCCACTTCTATTCGTTCGACAAGACCAAGCTGAAGACAATCGAGCCGGAGCCTGGGAAAACAGTGATGCCGAGTTACGGCGAGCTTTCCGCGACCGATATGGACAATCTGGTCGCATACCTATCGAGTTTGAAGGGGGCCCAATGAGAGCCGCGAAATATTTGGCGATTGTGATGGCGTTGTGCGGGGCGCTGCCGAGCTTCGCGCAAGTTCCTTACAAGCGGCTCATGAATTCGGACGCCGAGCCGCAGAACTGGTTGATGTACGGCGGCAACTACGCCTCGCAGCGATTTTCGGGGCTGAAGGAGATTACGCCGCGGAACGCGGCGAATCTGCGCGTGGCGTGGGTGTATCAGATGCGCGGTGGCGGCGTGATGGAATCGTCGCCGCTGATCGTGGACGGCATCATGTACGTGACGGAACCACCGAGCAACGTGACGGCGCTCGACGCGCGAACGGGAAAGCCTCTGTGGCATTACGTGCCGCAGGTGCCGCGGGATTTCGTGCCAGTTGGGCTTTTCCCGACCAACCGCGGCGTGGCGATTCTCGGCGACAAACTCTATCTGGCGACGATTGACGATCACCTGATCGCGCTGGATGCAAAGAGCGGCGTAGTGCGGTGGAACTCGCAGGTCGCGGACAAGGCCGACGGCTACGCAATCACGCAGGCGCCGCTGGCAATTAACGGAAAGATCGTGGTGGGAGTAGGTGGCGGCGAGGCAGGCGCGCACGGATTTTTGAGTTGCTTCGACGCAAACGACGGGAAGCTGCTGTGGCAAACCTATACCGTCCCACGAAGCGCAAGCGATCCCGGCGCGGACACTTGGGCCGACGGAAGCTGGTCGAATGGCGGCGGAACGACGTGGAACACGGGCTCCTATGATCCGGATTTGAATCTGATCTACTGGGGCACGGGAAATCCCGTGCCGGACTGGAATGGCGAAGGGCGTATGGGTGACAACTTATTCACATGCTCGCTAATCGCTCTCGATGCGGATACGGGAAAAATGAAATGGTATTTTCAATTCTCGCCGCACGAGACGCATGACTGGGATTCGTCCGAGCCGCCGATCCTGTTCAATGCAACCATGAACGGGAAGCCGCGCAAGCTCGTGGCGCTGGCGAATCGCAACGCCTTTTATTACGTGCTCGACCGCGCGACGGGAGAATTCATCACCGGCGTCCCCTTCGCGAAGCAAACGTGGGCGAAGGGACTCGATGCCAAGGGCCGGCCGATCAAGTTGCCGGCCAAGCTAATCGAGCCGAGCGTCGAAGGAACGCTGGTGTATCCCACGTTGACGGGAGCGATCAACTGGACGAGCCCCTGCTACAGCCCGATCACCGGATTGTTCTACGTCAACGCGCGCGATGGCGGCGCCTATTACATCAAGGGCGAGCGGAAGTTCGAAAAGGGGAATTCGAACGGCGTCGTAGGAGGCGGCGGTGGCGGGTCGCGCCCTGGTCCTGCGGATGAGACAACCACTTCAATTCGTGCCCTGAACGCAACGACCGGAGAAAAGAAGTGGGAATACAAAATGGTGGGCGACTCCTGGACCGGGACGCTGGTCACTGCGGGCGGCGTGGTGTTTTCGGCCGATGCCGCGGGGAATTTCTTCGCGCTCAACGCGGACACTGGTGAGCCGCTGTGGCATCTGTTGCTGGGATCGTCCGTGCGATCGAACCCTGTGTCCTATTCGGTAGACGGCAAACAATACGTTGTCGATTCGGCGGGCAACTCGGTGTTCGCGTTCGCTTTGCCTTAGGAGCTGCCACAGGAAAGACCATCGGAGAGAATTTTTCGTGTAACGAGGATGTGAAGCAGACGTCAAAAATCAGTGGGGGAGTTTCGATGAGTGTGATTCGCTGGTTGTGCGGGGCTGTTCCGGGCATCGCGCTGGGAATTTTGCTCATGGCGCCTTCGGCGACGGCACAGTTCGGCGGGCCGCCCGCAGCCCACGGCCCGCGTCCGAGGACGACACCCGAGAGCATTGCGGCAGGTAAGGCTCTATTCGAAGGCACCTGCGCCAATTGCCACGGCGTCGACGGAAGCGGCGCAAACGGTCCGAACATCCGCGATGCGGGCACTAGGCTGGGTCCAGAAGCTCTCTATCAAACGCTGCACACTGGAGTGCTAGGTTCAGGCATGCCCTCTTTTGCGAGCCTCGGAGAAGAGAAGCTTTGGGAACTGGTCGATTACGTCAGTTCCTTCGGGCAGCCGGCCGGCGCGGCGGCAACGGGCGACCCACAAAAAGGAAAGGCTATCTACGATGCCAACGGTTGTTCCAGTTGCCACATGATCGATGGCCAGGGCGGCAGCTCCGGTCCGGATCTGAGCAAAGTAGGAACGATCCGATCGGCTGCTCTCCTGCGCAAAATTTTGGTGGATCCGGGCGCAAACCTCCCAACAGGCGACGATCTCCAGGAGCGCGCGCAATATCCTGCATACGAGATGTACCGTGTGGTGATGAAGAATGGCAAAGAGCTTCTTGGCACGCGCGTAAACGAAGACTCGTTCACAATGCAGTTGCGCGATGAGCACGGGAACATCCACTCCATTCAGAAGTTCGATGTGAAGGAGATTGAACGAGTGCCGGATAAGAGCTTTATGCCCAGCTTTAAGGGCAAGCTTACGGACGAGCAGTTGAATGATCTGGTGGCCTATCTCGCCAGCCTGGGAGGGGCACAGTGAAAACGACGAAGCATCTTCTTGGCAGTTTTGCCGTGCTCGCTCTGCTGCTGGGGTTGGGATTCGTATCAGCGGCGCAAGATGGCATTGACGTAACTTATGACGAGATTTTGCACGCCGCCAGCCACCCAAGCGACTGGCTGACCTACGGCGGTAATTACTCCTCGCAACGTTTTTCAGAACTGAAGCAGATCAACAAGCAGAACGTGAATACTCTAAAGCTGCGTTGGGTTTACCAACTTCGCCGAACGGGCATCTTCGAATCTTCTCCGATCGTCGTCGATGGCACGATGTACGTAACGGAACCGCCGACCACGGTGACGGCCCTCGATGTGCGTACGGGGAGGCCAATCTGGAGATGGACGGCCGATCTTCCGAAAAACCTGCTGACCATTGGACTTTTTCCCACGAACCGCGGCGTGGCCGTTCTGGGAGATACCGTTTACGTGGCAACGATTGACGCGCATCTTGTCGCGCTGGATGCGAAGACCGGCGCCATGCGCTGGAGTGTCGAAATCGGAGACAACAGGAAGGCTGTGGCCATCACGCAGGCGCCGCTCGCCATCAACGGCAAGATTATCGTCGGCATGGGCGGCGGCGAAGGCGGTTTGCGCGGATACATCGACGCCTACGACGCAAAAGATGGCAAGCGGCTTTGGCGTCTCTACACGATTCCCACCAAGGGTGAGCCTGGAGTGGAAACCTGGGAGGACGACAGCTACAAGTATGGCGGCGCAACCACCTGGAACACTGGCGCGTACGATCCCGAGCTGAACACGCTCTACTGGGGCACCGGCAATCCTGCGCCCGATTGGAACGGCGATATGCGCAAGGGCGACAATCTGTACTCGTGTTCGCTTCTGGCCATCGACGCAGACACAGGAAAGATGAAATGGTATTTCCAGTTCTCGCCGCACGAAACCCACGATTGGGATTCGTCTGAGCCGCCGATCCTATTCGACGCAGTAATCGACGGCAAGAAACGCAAGATTGTGGCTCAGGCGAATCGCAATGCCTTCTACTATGTTCTTGACCGGGAGACGGGTGAGTTCCTCGCGGGCGCCGCTTACGCCCAGCAAACCTGGGCCAAGGGATTGGACGCGAAAGGGCGGCCGATCGAGTCGCCGAATATCGACCCGACCACCCAGGGAAACCTCATTTATCCCAGCATCACCGGTTCGGTTAACTGGACCAGTCCATCGTACAGTCCGTTGACCGGACTCGTGTACGTGGATACGCGTGAGCAAGGCGCCTACTATTTTAAGGGCCATCCGACGATGGAACCTGCGAACCCCCTGGATATCGGCGGAGGCGGCGGGCAGCGCGTGATCTATGGCGATGACGCGTATAGCGCCATCCGTGCCCTCGAAAGCACCACTGGAAAAGTGAAATGGCAGTTCAAGATGGTGGGAGATTCCTGGACTGGAACTCTTGCCACTGCCGGAGGACTTGTATTCTGCGCGGACAGTCAGGGCAACTTCTTTGCCCTGGATGCAAACGATGGCAAACCGCTATGGAACATCCAACTCGGAAACTCGGTCCGCGCCAACCCCATCACCTATGCTGTTGATGGCAAGCAGTACGTGGAAGCGGCGGCGGGCAACGCCGTATCGGTTTTCAGCTTGCCTTAGGAATCCCGGCCCGGCCAGGTTGGGCGCGAAGCTCTAGTGAGCCGGCTTCTTGCGGGAGAGCTTAAGCACGACTTCGATATCATGCCGGGAATCGAAGCTCGAAACAGTACGGTTCGGCGAGGTCATCTCGTTGTGCTCGGCGTGAACTTCGTAGTCCACATTGGGGTCCAGGCCGCTGAAGCGATAAGCGCCGGCCTCGTCGGCAATATAGGTTTTCACTGCTTGCGTCTTCACATTTAGCAGATAGACGACGCTTGAGGGAACCGGGTTCTCATTTTTATCCACCACGCTGCCGTGGATGGTACGCAGCGCCGCCTCGCTCTTCTTATCCTGGTTTCGCGCGCTCACGGGAGAAATAACGAAAACCATTAGCGCAAGCAGGAGGGCGAGGCTGCAAAAGGCGCGAATGTTCAAATTTCCTCCAACCGGCGCGACTTAAATCGAACGCCGTGAGAGTCTGTTCTCCTCGGAGCGGCGCCAAAAAGGCTACCAGACGCAACCATCTCCCGTTGCTCCGCTGACCACAGTTGCAGAGTACGGTTATCGGGATTCACTCGTCTTCTCCCTCGTCGCTGTCCGGTTCTTCCTCGTTGTCATCGTCCTTCGCCTCATCGTCTTCTTCCTCTTCTTCCCCTTCCTCCTCCTCGTCATCCTCGGAGAGAACGATGAGATGCACAGGGTGGGTCTGCGTGACTTCGAGTTCGACGTCGCATTCCGGACAGCCTACGATTTCGCCTTCCTCGACTTCGTCTTCGTCCAAGTCAATTTCAGCATCGCATTCAGGGCATTTTGTCACGGAACTCTTTCCTCCTGAGGACGTTCGCTGGACAGCGTATTATATAACGCACGTGTCAAGCTTTTCCGTGAGGTTCGCGTAAAAGGATGCCTGAGCGTCGCGAATACCCCGAGCGTCCCATAATTGGCGTAGGCGGGATCGTGATTTCAGATGGCCGCGTTCTACTGGTACGGCGCGGTGGCCCACCCCTGCAAGGCCAGTGGTCGATTCCCGGCGGAATTCTTGAGGTTGGCGAGACGCTGATCGAGGGAGTGCGCCGCGAACTTGCGGAGGAGACGGGAGTTGAGGTGCGAGTTCGAAACTTAGTTGACGTCTTCGAACGGATCGATCGCGACCCGTCCGGAAAACCGCAATACCATTTCGTTGTCCTCGACTATTTGTGCGAGGCGGCTCGAGGCTCCGCGCGAGCGGGGAGCGATGTCACCGAGCTGGCCTGGGCTGCTCCTTCTGAACTCGGGAAATATGCGCTTACGGAAATCGCCAGCCGCCTGATTCTGAAGGCATTTGAACTGGCGGGCGAGGCCGGTAGTTCGGTTGACGCGCAACCCTAAGGTCGCGCAATGGAAATCAATTAGCGGACGTACGGATAGATCTCGTCCGCGATCCAGTAGTTAGCGATCGCAATGGCGAATATCATCCCAACCATCCAAAGCCCCCACCGCCATCGCCGCCACACGGTTTGGAACAATGAGTACTGCATCGGAACATCTGCCAGGTAAGCAGCGCAATAGCAGACATTCGCCAGCATGGCGAGGACGAAAAAGAAAAGGAGTGTTTGGAGGGTCAGCGCCTGCTCGAAATGCGGCCACGTCAGCAGAAACCAAAGCGCCACAACCGCTGCTAGAACGAAGTTGTATACGATGCGTCGCCGCTCCCAATACGCAATTGCATCCGTCACAATTTCTCGCAACTGGCCGGATGCGTTGGTCTGAATCGGGGGCTGTTCGTCCATGCCGGACCTCAAGGGCCAAGACTAGCTGGCGGCGGCTTCGGGCAGCCGGCCAAAACGGCGCTCACGGCCGAGGAAATCCTCGACGGCGGCTTCCAGATCGGTGGCCTCAAACTCCGGCCACATTCGCGGCGTAAACAGGAGTTCCGCATAGGCGCACTCCCACAGCATGAAGTCGCTCAGACGCCGTTCGCCGCCGGTCCGAATCAGCAGGTCCACGTCCGGCGCCGCATTGCCGCCATGTGTCACCTGTCCGAGCCGGCGCGCAAATTCCCGATCCGAGACTTCCAGGCTGGACATCATCCAGCAGGACGCACGAAGGATCGCCTCTCGCGAAGAATAATCGAGCGCAATACGTAGTTCCAGCGTGCGGCCAGCCAAGGTGAGAAGCTCGGCCGCTTCGATCGCATCGACTAGGGTGGCGGGGATGCGGTCGCGCCGGCCGATTACCCGCAGCCGAATTCCCTGGGCTGCGCATTCACGAGCTTCCACTCGAAGATAATCTTCGAGCAAGCTAAGCAGGGAAGTTACTTCACTGGAAGGGCGCTCCCAATTGTGCGAGGAGAAAGCATAAAGAGTAAGTGTACCTATGCCGAGCGATAGGGCCGCGCGGACGATGCGGCGCACGGCAGTTACACCCGCGCGGTGGCCTTCCGCCCGGGGAAGCCCTCGAGAAGCGGCCCAGCGGCCATTACCGTCCAGCAAAATGGCGACGTGAATTTTCGGATCGGGAATAAGCTTGGCGGCGCTGTTGCCCATGGCCTCGAATTAATGATCCTCTCTACCCTTCCCGGGTGGCGCGAATAAGGGCTTCCAGGTGTTCCAAGTACTTCTCGAGCGCTTTACGCCCGGCATGCATCAGCCGGTATTCAGTCTTCGGCATCCGGCCGGAAAATGATTTGTTGCAGCCGATGTAGCCCGCGTCTTCCAATTTGCGCGCATGGACGCTGAGGTTTCCGTCCGTAATTCGAAGAAAATCCTTCAGCTCCTTGAACGTCAAAGAAACATTGACCGCCAGAGCGCTGATGATCGCCAGGCGGGTACGTTCATGAATCAAACGATCGAGATTGACGGCCGGTACTTTCGCACTTAGAGCGCCCTGCGAGCTGCGCTTGGGCTTCTCCTCTTTCGGGAGGCGCAACATTCCGGATTTAGCCACCATATTTCCTCGCTATCACCGCGCCGAAGATGATGTGAAGTCCGCCGAACCCTGCAGCCAGAAAGGCGTTGCTCCAGCCGGAAGGAGAGAAAAGAGCCACGGCTCCCAAAACCATGAAGCAGAGGCCCATCAAGGGCACGATGCGTATCGAAAGCACGCCGCCCGTGACCACGGCCGTTCCATAGAGCAGAAGCCACACACCGGCAATGGAACCTATCAGCCCCGCGCGCACCAGCACCAGAGTCAGAAGAAGGCCCACAAAGAGCGGCGGCGCGAAGCTGTAGACAAATCGCCGCCCCGGTCCGGAAAGGATGGCGGTGCCCGCGTCACGCGCCTTCGAACAGGTGGTCCACGTAGCGATGGCAACAGCCACGAGCGCCTCGCAGCCCCAGGTAATCAGCCATCCGGTAGATGATCGCTGTAGGGACGCGATGGCGGTCGCGCCGACGGCCGTAATCCCCATCGCGATGCCGCCCCAGCCCGGCACGGCCGTGAACGAAGCGGCGCGCTCCATCGTTTCGCGGATGAAGCGGATATTGTCGCGGGCGCGATCGTCCATCGCCACAGGGCTGCCGCCAGATCGCCGCGAGTCGAAGCGCACAATGGAGGCAGGCTAGCATCTGCATATATAGTGTCAAGTACTTTGTAGCGCAAAGTATACCGATGGTATCGGAGGTGCTGGTCAGCGGTGGCGGATCCGTATGGCGCGCTGAGAACAAGCTACAAGCGCTTCACGGGATAGCGGCCAACTAGGCGGTTCCAGCAGATGTACATCAAGTCGCCGAACATCAAAATGCTGTCCCGAACCACGTGAACTTTAGTGCCCGGATCGTGCGCCCAGCGAACCGGCACTTCGGCCGTACGCAAGCCATGACGTCGCGCGAGAAAGAGGATCTCCGGATCGAAACCGAACCCCTCGATTCGCTGCTGCTCGAAGATAATCCGGCACGGCTCACGAACGAACGCCTTAAAGCCGCACTGCGTATCATGCAGCGGAAGCCCCGTAAAGATCCTTACGAGTGCATTGAAGATAATCCCAGCGGTTTCGCGAAAGACCGATTGGTGGGCTGAAATTAGCGACCGGTCAATGGCGCGCGAGCCGATCGCAATGTCTTTACCGGCGACAATGGCGGAGAGGAGCTTTTCGGATTCCTCGACGGGCGCGGATAAATCGGCATCGGTGAAAAGAGCAATACGACCGCGTGCTTCGAGCAAGCCGCGCCGCACGCTATATCCCTTGCCGCGATTCCTCTCGTTCGACAAGAGTCGAAATCCGCTCTGGGGAGCTGTTCTTGCCCATTCCTGAGCGATGCGCACCGTTCCATCGGTCGAGCCATCGTCGACGACGATAATTTCCAACGCATTCGCATCCCGTGGATCCCTTCCGAAATACTCGCGAATTTGAGAGAGGGTGCGGCCTAAGCGCGCCTCCTCGTTATAGGCCGGAACGATGATCGAAAGTTCCGGGGTCCCTGAGTTCATCCGCGATTGGCTTCCCCAGTATCTGGACGCTGGCCGTAACGTCCGACCAGTGGAACGAACCGGCAGGCATAGAGAGACTGCCGACTAACGCTTCCCTGCTTTTTCACCAACCGAAGCAATTCCTGATGCTCACCTTGCCCGATCGGAATCACCAGCCTGCCTCCCTCAGCCAACTGGTCCAGCAGAGGCTGCGGCACGGAGGGCGCGGCGGCCGTCACGAGGATCGCTTCGTACGACGCGCACGAAGGCCAGCCTGCGGAGCCGTCGCCTACTTTCACGCTTACATTGCGATACCCCAACCGGTCGATCCGGTCCGCCGCAGCCGCAGCTAACGCCGGGCGTACCTCGATTGCAATCACCTCGAAAGCGAGTTGAGAAAGGACCGCTGCTTGATAACCCGATCCGCCGCCGATTTCCAACACGCGCTCGTGTCCCTGGAGCGAGAGAGCCTCCGCCATGGCTGCCACCATGAAGGGCTGGGAGATCGTTTGTTCTTCGCCGATGGGCAATGGTTCGTCGGAGTACGCGCGGGAAACGTATTCGGGCGGCACGAACAAATGCCGGGGCACGGTTCGCATGGCATTCAGAAGGCGCTCGTCGCGCAACCCCCTGTCGCGAATCTGGCGAGCAACCATCTCCTGGCGCGCAGCCTCCAATTCCGCGGTATTGCCTTGAATGATCTTGGTCTCGCCGTTCACGGATTTTCTTCGAATTCAAAAAGACCGGCGCTGCGGATCTCTTTGATACTGCTGTTCTAAACCACAACGTCCCTTGTCTTTGCCGACGCTATCATAGGCGAGTCAGGACCCGCCACCGAAAGGTCTTGCTCCCAAATTGCATATCGAGTTGTCGTTGGATACGATGCGTGAAAGAGTTCGCCGGGGCGGGAGCGCAACCGGACAACAAAACCAGGAGATATCCAAATGAAAATTCGAAGCGCCCTGATCGCAGCCGTCTTTTGCATCGCGATTCCCGCGGGAGCGCAGACACCTACGCCGGGGGCTCAACAAAAACCGGCGCAACATCAGCCGGGCACTCCGGCTCCGCATAAGCCCGGCCAGCTGGCGCCCGATGAAGCCGAAAAAACCGAAAAACCCGAGCAAGGGGCGACCGCGACGGCAAAGCCCGATCCCGCCAAAGAGGCGGCCATTCGCCACCTCATGGACCTTACGCAGACGTCGAAACTGGGCGATAACATTCAAAGCTACATTACCAACCAGGTCCGCACCGGACTCGCCCACGCGCTAGAGCCGGACGTCTTGCCGAAATTCATGGACGAATTTAACCAAAAGTTCGTGTCAGCCGCTCCGGCATCCAGCGTAACGGATGCAATGGTACCGATTTATGCCAGCGCCTTCTCAACAGAAGATATTCAGGGCTTGATCCAATTCTACGAGTCGCCGCTCGGACAGCGCGTGGTGAAAAGTCTTCCTGCCGTGGACCAGCAGTCGCAGGCGGCTGGCGTTCGGATCGAACAGGCCGCCGCCCTGGCTATTTTGCGGGGCATGTCGGAGGAGTACCCGGAACTCAAGCAGATCCTGCCGCCCGAAACCGGGCAGTCAACGCCTAGCTCGGAGCCGCCTCCGGTACCACCCCAACGATGAGATCGCTAGGCTCGATCGGATTTGTCAGCCCTGGAAATATGGCTGAAAAAGAGGATGGTCCAGTTACAATCCTCTGCCGATGGCACTGCCTGCTTTGTCCGACTGGTCTCCGCTGCGGATATCGCTTGAAACTAGCTTCGTCGCCACACTGATCACTTTAGTTGTGGGAGTGATGGCCGCGGCGTGGCGCGACCGCCACACCGGCCTGGCTATGGCGCTCGTCGACGGAGTTTTCCTCCTGCCTCTGGTCCTGCCGCCTACGGTGGTGGGCTTCTTTCTGTTGCTGTTGTTTGGGCGGCAGGGTCCTATCGGGAAGTTGCTGCTCCGCCTAGGCACCACGGTGGTTTTCTCATGGCCCGCGACAGTGATTGCAGCAGCAGTGGTTTCCTTCCCGCTGATGTATCTGACGGCGCGCGCCGCGCTGCAACAAGTGGACCATCGTTATCTCGAAGCCGCACGGACACTGGGGGCCACGGAGTGGCTTGTCTTCTGCGAGGTTGCATTGCCCCTGGCTTGGCCCGGTATTCTGGCGGGGACGATCCTATCTTTCGCCCGGGCTCTGGGCGAATTCGGCGCCACCCTGATGGTCGCGGGCAATATCCCGGGTAGGACAGCCACAATCCCAATCGCCATTTACTTTGCCGTTGAGGCGGACGATCTGAGAGCGGCGGTGACGTGGTGCGCGATTGATCTCGTGATTTCGTTTGCGCTGCTTGGGGCCCTGTATTATTGGACTCACGCACAAGGACGCGCACGATGGGTGCGGCACTAAGATGGCCCTCGAGGTCGACATCGCCAAGAATCTTCCCGATTTCACGCTCGAAGTGTCATTTACCAGCGGAAGCGGGCCATTGGGCATCCTAGGTCCTTCCGGCGCGGGCAAGACCATGCTTTTGCGCTGCATCGCCGGCCTGGAACGTCCCGATCGCGGGCGCATCGTGCTAGAGGGCCGCACACTATTCGACAGCGATCGGGACGTGCTAGTTCCGGCGCGTGCGCGGCGCATCGGGATGTTGTTCCAAAATTACGCCCTTTTTCCGCATCGCACCGTTGAGGAAAACGTAGCTTTCGGCATCCATGGGATGCCGCGCGACGAGCGCTCTCAGCGCGTGAACATTTGGCTCCAGCGCACGCATGCTGAGGGTGTGCGGCGCCGTTATCCACACGAGCTTTCCGGAGGGGAACAGCAGCGCGCTGCGTTGGCGCGGGCACTCTCCATCGATCCGGACGCACTCTTGTTAGACGAACCTCTTTCGGCCCTCGATACTCATCTGCGAAGCCAAATGGAAGCGCAGCTTCAGGAGACATTTACAGCGTACAGGCGCCCGGCCTTGCTGGTTACGCACAACATCGAAGAAGCGTACCGACTCGGCGAGGAACTGCTGGTGCTTTCCCACGGGCACATTGTGGCATCGGGAGGCAAAGAGGAAATATTCCGTCGCCCGCCGAACTTAGAGGTGGCACGGCTCACTGGCTGCAAGAATTTTTCGCGCGCTCGGGCAATTTCAGACGATACGGTAGAGGCTGTCGATTGGGGCTGCCATTTACGCATGGCGCGACCGTTGCCTGCCTCGATCGCGCACGTTGGGATCCGGGCTCACCACATCGATTTTGAAGAAGCGGAGGCTTCTGGTGCAACCGTGGCGGGAGAAAACGTCTTTCCCTGCCGGGTGGTCCGCTCGTCGGAGACGCCGTTTGGCGTGACGCTTTATTTGCGGCTTGATCGGAACTCCCACGATTTGCCGGGCGACCCTTCAGCTGGGGATCTTCAAGCTGAAGTGTACAAGGAAAAGTGGCAGCGATTTAGCGACCGCCCCATGCCGTGGCACGTGCGTCTCTCGCCCGAGTTTTTATTCCCGCTTCCGGGATAAGCCTCGCCGAGAGTTTGCTGACCAGGTCACTTCAAGTGCTTTACCCACTTTATATCCAGTCCGTAGGTTCCATTGATGTCCCTGAGAAAAACCACGGAGAGGCCGCGATTGACCGCGTACTCGACCTGAATCAACTGATACTGGTTCGAGGTGGTCGCATTGGTCGAATAAGTAATCGTGAGATCATGTCTGACCTGCTCCTGGATTGTGACGCGGGCCGCGGCGTTCGATTCCGTGGCAGCGCCTGCGACGAAGGGGTCCACGCGGAACGAGCTGATTCCAAATAAGTGCTCGATTCGGCTCCCGACGCCGCTGGAAATAGCCTCCGAGAGGAGCGCGGTCGCGCCATAGTTCTGCGCGGCGCCAGGCTGCGAGCCGATCGCGGCGCCCTCACCGGGGCTGCCGAGTGCCAGCAGTGCCACTACATCGGAATCAGGAAGCGGAGGATCGGATCGGTAGTTCATCACCAGATGGCTGGCGGACCCAGAAAAATCAATCGTAACTTGGTACTGGCTTATGGTAGTGGTGGCTTCGATGTTTACCACTGGATCCAGTCGAAAAGGGTTGGAAAAATTAATGTCGCCGCGGGTTAGCTGAAATGTATTTCCTCTGAAGGGCATCTCTCCGCCCAGAAGATGTATGTGGCCGAGGAGCACAGGACGATCCCAAGTGCCACGGAGGCGCACATTCCCGTCCATCTCGACGTGCGCTCCGCTCCATTCGATGCGCGCTCCAGGAGTGGTTTGCCCTTGGATATCGAATGCCAGGTTTTGCAGAAAAGGGGAAGATGAGCCAGCACTGGGAGTTGTGTCGGACGCCGACGCAAAAAACGAGGCCATGTCGACGCCCTGGGCAAACAGCAGGCGCTGCACTTCGATGCGGCCACTGAGCAATGCCGTGCTGCTGGTACCAGAAAGTTGCAGCGATCCACCGGCCAGCCAACTCATCCCTGTGGGATAACGAATACGGACCGTTGACGTCGCCACCGTCACCTGATAGTGCAGCGGACCCTCGCCATAGGCGACGTTGCCGCTCAGTGTGAGGTGTCCGCCTCCCGATTGGGCGGTCATCTCCTCGAAGTTCAAGCTGCTTTTGTTGAAAACGATATCGCCATCAACATGGCTCAATCCTGCCGGAAAATCCGCGTAATGCGCTGAGGCGTCGCGCAACTTGGCCCTTCCGACCACAATCGGCTGAGCGATGGACCCCTGCACGGACACATTGGCGTCGGCCCGTCCCTGGGCGTCAAGTTCCGGAAGGACCTCCCCGAGCAGCCGAAGATTCACGCCGCCGGAGAGCGTGAAATCCAGGCGACTATTAGGACTGAATCGCGCCGAGCCTCCAATCTGCAGATCGGTATCAGTGCCGTGAAAATGCGCCTGCTCAACTCGTATCGCATCGCGGCGATAGGCCAAGCGAATATCTCCATCGTTCGCAAGCTGAACGAACTCGTAGGTGAATGAGATTCGCGAAATGTCCGCATCCATTTCGAACGTGTCCGGTCGGCGCATCGCCCCCGAAATCGTAAATACGCCGTCTGCGGTGCTGTGCCCGGTCAGCTTGTGAATGTGCAGCCCGGCGGTAATAAACGGATCGAGATCGAATTGTTCGATCGACAGACGCCCGGAAACGAGCTGGTCTCCCGACAGGCCGATGGAGACTTCGCCGTGGAGTCTCGATTCGGAAGGTTCCGATGCCAGAGTGAGGTGAGCCGTTTTTCCGTCTGACGCGAGCTGGCCGCTAAAATCTCCCTGCGTCTCCGTTCCCACCGTCAAGTTCCGAACGTGGAAATTGCCCTGCGCAACCGGAGCTCGCACCGGCCCGCTGCCTCGAAGGGAGAAATCGGCCTGCCCTCGAATCGGCAGCGAAGCCGATTGAAGTTCCTTCACCTTATCGAGTGAGATTCCCGTCCCGCTGACGTTGAACTCGGCTTCCTGCTCCTGCGTCCGGTAAAGTACGCTTCCGGAAAACGTTCCGAAATCCCCTACGAGCTCCGCGTGCGATAACTGTGTTTCATCGTGTTGCCAGTGAAGTTGGCCCTCGAAATGATTGAAGCCCCAGCCGTCGGCATTGATGGCTTGGGCCGTGATTGTCGCGTCGAGCAACGGGGCGGCCCGCGTGCCGCTCCCTTTCACGTCTGCGCTCAGGGAGCCGGAGACAGGGTACCCAGTTTTCAGAATCGCCTGCACGTCGTCCGCAGAAGCGTGTTCGATGTGGGCATCCAGCATCCAGGAATTGGAGGGCAAGAAATTCCAGGCGCCATCGAACTGTAGCGAAAGGTTTACGGTGGCCGCGGCGCTGCCTCGGCGCATCACGCTGTTCTTCAGGATAAAACCGTCCGGGGAGTACTCCATATCGCCATCGATCTCATCCCAGGCAAGTCGGTCATACTGCGCGCCGCTGGCGCTAAGATGCCCGGCAAAGGTTGAACCGGTCAATGGACCCAGAATCCGCCCGGTCCACGTTACCTGTCCGGCGACTCGGTGGGTTCCAGCCTCGCGACCTCGAATTGCGCTGATGAAGTCATCCCAAGTGGTCAGATCGCCGGCGTGAAACTGCACTTCTAGCGCGGAATCATCTGCAGCGAGGACCCCATCGAGATCCACGGTCGCCGTGGGAGTGGAAATTTCACTCTGGCGGATCGCAACCGTTTCCCGATCGCTGCGATAATCGAATTCCACCCGCGCGGTTGCGGGGATTTTTCCGGCGGCCTGCACACTTGGAGGCGACCACCTCATCTCGCCGGTCGTGCGAAAATCCTTGAAGTTGGCGTGCCACGTGTTCACCGAATCGACTTCCATCACTCCGTCCCAGTGCAACGATCGAACCGGCAGCTTGGGATTGTCCAGCGCATCAAAGAGCCGCGGAAGGCTCACGCCTCGCATTTGCGTCTTGGTGCGGAATACCAAGCCCGCGAAATCCATTTCAAGCCGCCCCGACGTCGTGCCCCCCAGGTCATGCACCCTCACGTTGGGCACAACCAGATGCCCATCCGCCACCTCGAAATTGCCATCGGCCTGGATCTCCCTTTCGTGGAAGTAGGTATAGGGTAGCCTGATATCCCGGCTCCCGTAATACCCACTCGCCGTCCATCCGGTGCCGGGAACCCCGCTGCGATTCGAGGCAGTAGCTGTGTAATGCGCCTGTCCCGAGAATTCGACATCGCCACCCGGTGTGTTAGGGCTTCGAAGGATATGCCGGATGTCTGCCAGAGCAAGCCGGCCGCGATATTTAAGATTCCAGTCACCGACCGCAAAACTGGGCAGTTCGACGCGAAGGCTCAACTGCGAGTGCAAGACCTTGACGATCAATTCGTCGGCCTCGAAAGAATCGCGGCGCAACAGGAATTTCGCCGAAAAATCGAACGGGAATGGTACATCGCGTTTGGCCGCTACCCTTACGTCCCGCCACTCAAGATTGCCGGCGTAAGAATCCGCGCCGATGGCCGGGGCATCGTAGTGCAACACGAAATCGAGATTACCGCCGTCCACGGAAAGAGGCGTCCGCCGGTCGTTATAGGAAATGGTTCCGTCCCTCAGTTCCATGTGCCTGATGCGAAGATTAAATAACGTCTGCCGCCATGGACGGCTTGTAGACCGCCCGCGCGGAGTAGGCACATTGCTGTGCCCCTCCCGATCGATCCGCACTGCAACTTCGGGGCGTTCGACAAGCAGCTCATCAAGCGCAACCTTGCGGCCCAGGAGCGAAATAATATGAAGGCCCACATCCACGCGGTCAGCATGAAACAGGGGAGGCATATCCGCGGCTTCGAGGCCGTGCACGGTGAGATCGTCAAGTTCGAACTTGAGCTGCCAGACATTCAGGTGGAACGCGCCGATCTCGACCCGCGCCCCGGTGCTCTGCTCGATGCGGCTCACGATCTCCCGGCGGATCCATCTCTCGGCAAATCCCGACTTCAGAATTGTGGCCACGAGCAAGACCGCGAGGGTAATGAAGATCAACACCCCCGCCAACAGCCGCTTGAAAACAGCGCTCACGGCTGACTCCCATCGGCTATTACATCGATCTTCAGGCCTGCGCGAGTCTCATCGATCCACTGATTGGCCCGATCGGTGATCGCACGCTGCACCAGCACTTCGCGTATGGTGTCCGCTACGGCATCCAGAGGAGGAACCGGCTCCCCGCGCCCCTTCAGTTGGGACGCAAATTCTTCTTTGTAATACGTCTCGATCTGTTTCTGATCCACCTGCGCCGATGGCCGGAATCGATAATCGAGAAATCTGGAGAGGTACAATTGCTGGCCAAGCACCCGCCGCACGGCCGCTTCGGAAAGTCCTGCTTTAGCCAGTCGCTTCTGAAATTCTTCAGGTGACGCAAATTGCCCCATCAGCCGCGCGTAGGCGTTTTCTATATCGTCGTTTGTCGGCTGCGGATATTTCGCCGCATCCGCTTCGCCGCGCACGATCCACTCGCCGGCCAGCTCTCGAATCAACTCCTCGCGGGATTTGGAATGGCCATCCACGAGCTCCTGAAATCCTGCCAGCTCGCGAACGTCGCTCTCCATTATTATGTCGTCCTCAATGCGAGCGGCGATCCGATCCACGGTCTGCGGCCCCGGCGCAACACCGGAGGGTGAAGAAGCAGTTTGAGGGAACATTGTCGTCCTCGCCGCGCCGGCAGCCGCAAGCCCGGAAAGCCCGAGCGTCAGTACGCAAATGAAGGTCGCGCACCTCATCAAAAGATCGGTCCGATGTTGAAGAAGAATCCGAAGTGCGGAAGCTGGAGAACTCTGCTCACGCCCACGGTCGAACCGGACGGAAAGACAATGCCTTGGTATTGGGGCGGATTGAGCTGATAGCCGAAGTCGACCCGCACGGGGCCCACTGGCGTGGGATAGCGCAAGCCGAAGCCGACCGTGTGCGAGAAGTAGTTCAAGTCCGTCAGCGACGGCGCCTTCCAGGAAAACGAGATGTGGCCCGTGTCGCTGTAGACGTTGCCGCCGTCGTAGAAAATCGTGCCGCCCAGTCGGTTTCCTACGAATGGAAGTCTCATCGGAAAATGCACCTCTTGATTGAAAATCAGCACCGCCAGGCCGCCGATCGGGAATCCCGTGCACGGATCGCGAGGCCCGGCCTGGTTCAATCCGAAGCCTCGCAGCGAGGTTCCGCCTCCGGCGAAGAAGCGCTCCGGAAGGGGAATGATCGACCCCGTGGTACTGACAGGCGTCGCGCTGCATTGCCCCGGTGTTTCGCCCACCGTATTGCCGAAGGGCCGCTCAAAACCAAAGCGCACCGAGCGTGCGAACACAAAGGCGCGGCCGAAGGAATGAAATGACGAGTTCTGCATGTACGCGCGGAAAAAACTGGCGCTCGAACCGATCGCTTGAATCGCGTCGCTCACATCGATGGTATTGAATGTGCCGTGTCTGGCATCCGCAGGATTATCACGACGGTCGCGCGCATACGTTACTCCGAAGCCCGAAACCAGTGTCGGTTGGCTCAGCAATGGAATCTGCTCCACGTTGATCGTGTTCACCAGATTGGATGCTTCCACTCGGCGATAGAAATAGTCGAAAAGCAAGGAACTGGAGGACGAGACTTTGTACACCACTTGCAGGCCGCCCTCGTACCGCGTGGAGGTGAACGTATTGATGTCCTGGGTCTTGTCGGCGTATCCGGTCAGACCCAGGCTCAATTTTCGGTTTGTCAGAAAATTATTCGCCGTGTACCCCAGAGCGAAACGGTATTCAAGGGTGCTGGCCCGCGCCTTGAACGAAAGCGTCTGCGCCCGGCCGAACATGTTATTTCTGGAAATCTCGAAAATACCCCGGGGGCTTGCGCCGAGCGTCGTGCCGTTTGGATTCGATGTGCCCCCCGCGATGCGCTGGACCTCAAATCCGAAGCCGTAACCAATCGTGTAGCGATCCCCTTCCTGAGCTTCCACCACCACCGTTTTATCGGGATCAGTGCCATCCGGGTTCTGCGGGGCGATCTGCACGCGATTGAATATTCCCAGGTTGTAAAGCTGGCGCTGCGTTGTTGCGATATCGCCTTCCCGCAGCGGGCCGTTCGGCTCAATAGCCACTTGGCGCCGGATGATTCCCGGCCGCGTATACTGGTAGCCCGTAATCAGCACCTTCGCGACGTCTGTCCGAGGTCCCTCCGTGATGTGATAGGTAAGATTAACCTCGTCTGCTGCTCCTGTTTTCACCTCATTGCGGAAGCTAGCCTGTGGAAAGCCTTCGTTGTAATAAAACGCCAGTATGTTGTTCCGATCGCTCGATACGCCCGCCTCTGAGTATGGCTCTCCGTGCGTTGATCCGATCACGCTGAGCAAGTCAGCAGTGCTGATAGCGTGATTTCCCTCGATTTGTAAGCCGGCGATGCGAGTCTGGGCTCCCTCGGCGATCTTGAATGACACAAAAAGATTATTTTTTTTGCCGCCGTAATGGTCATCCACGGCGGAGGCAACCTGAACATCCTGAAAACCGTTCGATAGATACAGCCCGCGGATCGAGTCGGCGTCACCTCGCAGTAATTGTTGGCTGAACCGGCCGCTGGAGGCAAAAGAAGCCGTCTGAAGCGCCAGACGTCGGGAGAGCAAATCACTGCTGAAGTACTTATTTCCGGCGAAGGAGACGCCGGCAAGGCGAAAGTGATCGCCTCTCGCAGTTTGATAGGTGATCACCTGTTCGTGTCGCTGGTCGTCTTGCTGCGAGCTGACTCGGACATCCGCATTGAAGTATCCCAGGCTCTGCAGATAATCGCGAATATTGCGGCGGCCCTCTTGCAGCAAATCGTCGTCCACAGCTCCTTCGGCAAAAATTGGCAGCAGCGTCCGTCTTTTACTTTTGCTCAGCCGCACGCCCACGATTTCCACCTGGACGCGCGACCCTGCCGTAATCGATAGAGTAAGCGGCACCTGATTTGTCTGCGAATTGTAATCCCCCCGCGAAATTGTGGCGGCCGCTCCCAAATAGCCCTGATTCACCAGAAATTTCCTGATCCTCTCCGTGGTGCGCGAGAGGCGGGCGGACGTTACTTGGTTCTTCATCGAAAGCTTGGACTTTTTCAACAATTCCTCTTTGGAGTAGCGCGTGTTGTTCTGCACGCTGATGCCGCCCACGCGGGCGCGCGGTCCGGAATCCACGGTTATCGTTATGTCCATCTGGCGAGTGTCCTCATGCGGGCTCAGGGACCAGGTGATTTTCGCCTGGTAGAATCCATCGTCCCGCAGCGAATCCTGCAAACGGCCGATGGCTTCCCGAAGCGCGCTCTCGCGATAGGGCTCGCCCAGCCCGAGCCGCAGCGCCGCTTGGGCTGCCGGCTCGCTCGGTGGCGGTTTCAGCCCGTCGATGCGAACCACATTGTTGTAGAAATTGACGGTGACGATGAAATCTACCTCCACACCTTCACCTTGTCGTGCAACCGCCGTCCGGATATCCGAGAAGTCGCCCATCTTGTAGATTTCGCGGATACTTTGGCGCTCAGCCGCGAAATCGAACCGCTCGCCCGTCGCCAAAGGGAGTTTTGGGATTTGCTGGGGGATTTCAATTCCACTTTTGTCTACTACGCGAACTCGCTCGATTTTCAGGCCCTCGATCGTGGACTCTTGAGAATGCGCGGTGCGGGGAAATAAAACGCTCGCGAAAACGAGTAGCGGCGCCAAAGCCGCCATGCGGCCCGCAGGATGCGGCGCCAAACGCAACACATGCTTACGATGAGATCTCATTCCGCCAAAATTTAAGAGCAAAGGTTAGCATAGCCGGTTGTATGCCCCGTGTGAAAAGGCGATATTATAAGCGCGGCAGCCCGGGCTTGGTCCCGCGCATCCAATGCAGGAATCTCTGGAAGAGAAAGCGCCGGCACAGTGTTTGGATCGCCCTGAATGAAACCTGAACTCTACGAAAAATATTCGCGACAGATCCTCTTCGCGGAAATCGGTGAAGACGGGCAGGAAAAGATTCTCAAGGCCAGCGCTGTCCTGATCGGCTGCGGCGCGCTGGGTACGGCGGTGGCGGGCCTCCTCGTCCGGTCGGGGCTGGGAAGGCTTCGTGTCATCGACCGCGACTTTGTGGAACTTTCCAACTTACAGCGCCAGACGCTTTTCGATGAGGCCGACGCGCGCCAAGCTCTGCCCAAGGCTGTTGCAGCTGAGCGCCACCTGCGCGCCATCAATCCCAGCGCGGAAGTCGAGGGAATAGTCGCCGACCTCACTCCGCAAAACGCGCTCGAACTTCTTTCAGGATTCCCCCTGATTTTAGATGGGACCGATAATTTCCAAACGCGCCTTCTGCTGAATGACGCCGCCGTTTCGCTCGGCGTCCCGTGGACTTATGCCGCCGTCGTCGGGAGTTACGGCGTCACGATGACGATTCGACCCTCCGAAACGGCGTGCCTTGCCTGCCTGGTCGAAAGCGGCCAGCCGGATGGCATCTCCACCGTGGCCAATGAACTGACTTGTGACACGGCCGGCGTGCTCGGCACCGCAGCCGGCGTCATCGCCGCCATCGAATCAACCGAGGCAATTAAGATTCTCTCCGGCCGGCTGGACGCGCTACATGGTCGGCTTGTTTCCTGCGATGTGTGGCTGGGAAAATTTCAGTCGATCCGAACCGAACGCAACCCCTCCTGCCGCGCTTGTGCCCGGCGCGAATTTCGGTTTTTGGCGGGCGATGCTCAGCCGCACATCACATTGTGCGGACGCGATTCCGTCCAGATCCACGAACGGGGCAGGCGACTCAATCTCGATGAGTTGGGCCGCCGCCTCACCGGCGCGGCGAGCACACAAGTAAAAGGTAACGATTTTCTCTTACGGTTTTGCGTCTCACCCTACGAAGTAACCGTGTTTGCGGACGGCAGGGCCATTATAAAGGGCACAAAAGATCCAGCCGTGGCGCGCTCTCTCTACGCTCGCTACATTGGGACCTAAAGGGGAGAAATGACTAACCGGCGAAACGCCTGATGGCGGATTGCCGCATGGCGGCGCGATCCATGTTCTCGCGGCAGTTCATCAACGTTAAAAGCGTGCTCAGAATTCGGGCCTTCAGCTCGTCGGACATTGCGAAGCCGCTGGTGGCGGTGTGAACCAGCGCCTCGCCACGGCCGGCAATCCTGTCCATGAATTCTATTTGCATCTCGTGGCTGGCTTTGCCAAGCGCCGTTTCTCGGCGCATCTCGGCGCATTCCTCCTCAACAAACAATGTGAAATGAAGCACACACATGTGCTCTGCGGCGAGGCCCGCCGGCACCACGTTTTTGCAGCCCTTCGCGGAGCACCCTTCTGGCATTAGACACCCAGGCAAGCACTTTGTTTTGTAGCATCTTCCAGAGTGATTTTCCAGATTCCCATTCTTGTATGGAGCTTATCCGATAGCACCCCAAAGGTGACTCGCGATCCGAAGAGAGACTCCTGGGCCTGGTCTGCATCTAATCATTTGCGTGGTTTTGCGGCCATTGCGGCTGGCATGGAGGATTCGATGCGGGTCTACAACTCAAGTTCACTCAGGGGTTTTGTTCTCTTCTTCCTTTTTGGGTTCCTAGTGGTTGCATCCGGAGCGAACGCGTCGAGTTTAGCGGCGCCGGCCCAGGCTTCCAATGAAGAGCGCGGCACCGACCAATCATCAATCGTCCGGGAAGTGCACCACCAACTCGTCATGCTTCCGTTCTACACGTTATTCGATAACCTCGAATACAAAGTGGAAGGCAGCAAAGTCACGCTGATGGGCCAGGTTGTCAGGCCGAACCTAAAAGATAACGCGGCTAGCGCGGTGAAAAGCGTCCGGGGCGTGGAGACCGTCGACAACCAGATCAAGGTGCTGCCGCTCTCGCCGATGGACGATCAGACTCGGCGCGCGGAATACCGCGCCATCTATTCCCAACCGAATCTTCAGATGTATGCCATGCAAAGCGTGCCCCCGATCCATATCATCGTCGATCACGGGCACGTGACGCTCGAAGGCGTGGTGGCCAAGCAGGCGGACAAAGATGCGGCTGGCATCGCGGCCAACGGCGTACCGAACGTTTTTTCGGTTGCCAACAACCTCCGCGTAGAAAACGCTAGCAGCAAGTAACCGTTGGCGTTTCACTGCGAGGGATGCTCGCCGATGCGGAACTGCGCCCACGGGCCGGCAATCATGTCCCGCAGCACGGGCGACTCCCACGAAAATTGGGGATGCTCTGATAAGAATTTTGCCGCGTCGAAATTGGTGCCGCAAGGATGCCCGATTCTAGCCGTAAATTCCATATTGGCGGCCATGGTGCTGTCGATCACTTTGCCTTGCACGGCACCGCTCGGCGTGAATGGCGCGGAGGTCGAATCCGGAAGGATTACTGGTGTGCTGTCGCCGTGTCCGCAAAGCGTGCGGCGGCTGGGATCGTCCTTTTTTTCGTAGGTATCGTAGTGGTCCGCCAGGAAAATCTCCGCCAGCCCGGTGTCGATTGTTCCTTTGTTCTTGGTCAGCAGTTGGTCCCAGCGAAGCTTTCGAGCGTTCATCGAAGAGGCCGGATTGCTCGGATCGTAGGTCGTCTCGTCGCGGATAACGTCCGGATCACTGGCGAAATTGGCGCCCGAAAAATAGCCATCCTTGGTGCGCCACACTTTCGTATGTTCCAGGCCCAACTCGAATCGCGCGATCTCGCCGGTTTTGCGGTCGCCGAGCAGCCAGTCATTCGCGTACCCACCGTTATTTCCGTCGAGCATGATTTTTACATAGCTATCGATTGAATCCGCATACTGCATGGCCTTGCGGGCGCGGACGAACTCCGGTTTGCCGTTCGGATCCCAGCCGTGGAAATTGGAAATGGTGGTTTCGGTGATCATCATTCCGGCGGAGTTCACGCCGAAATCGTCGTCGCTGGCAATCACTCCGGGAAAACCATCCATCAGGATTCGGTAGCCAGACCGCGGAGCGATATCGAAGATGATGCGCCATCGAGTGCCCTCCATGTAGGTGGTCCAATCGCTGTGGGCCATCACGATGTCGTGGTTCTTGGTCCAACTGCCTGTGGCGACGAATGCGCTGCAGTGTTCGGGAGTTTCGTGCGTTGAAGGGCGCTTATGTTCCTGACTGCTCACCCAGGGCACATAATAATCGGGCAGTTCCGAAAATGCGTTGAACGCGACCAGATCGTCGAGGTCGAGATTGGTGCCCTGCACGCGCAAACCGTTCACCATTCCGCGCAACTCCTGTTGGTATTCCGAGTCGATTTTGGGCCAAAGCATCTGGTGGGCGACGCGGCGAAAGAAGTCCCAATCTCTGCCAGTGTCGTGGGTCATTTCGAGGCGTATCACTGCGAAAGCATCGCCAATTTCAGGAGCGAGCAGGTAACCGTGCTGGTATCCGATTTCGAGCGGTGTGCCTTCCAGGTGCACGTAAATCCATCCGTTACGCTCGAAGCGGTATCCCTTACCTTGGGTCTGTTCAATATAAGTATTCTGAGGCGGAACTTTGGACGGCTGCTCGGCTCGCACAGGTGGAAGAGTGCCCGATGGGGTACATAACCCCGCGAGAAGCAGCACGGTTACAGCCACGAACCGGAGAAAGCGCCACGATGAAATGTGGTTCGGCCCGGCAGATGGACGCTCGCGCCAGAGTCTCTCTTCAGTTCGACGGTTCATGCGCCCCTTTTCTATCCTTGGATTGCAGCCGCATGCTAATGCTTGCCTCGCATCACAGACGGCATGATCAGTTTTTCGACCACGGGAACCGGCAGCGGCCCCTCATCCAAGACTGCATCGTGAAATTTCAGCATGTCAAAATTCTTGCCGGCGGCCGACTGATATCGCTTGCGAAAAGTGAGCCATTCGCGCAGGCCGACGTAATAGGTGGGCAATTGCGTGGAGCTAAGTTTGGCGCGAATCAGCTTGCCATCCGCTTCGGCCTGCGTCTGGAAGGCGTCCTTAGTCATCAAGTCTATCGCTTGCGCGTCGGTCATTCCCATCGTTTGCATCTTTACATCGAGAATGGCGTTGGCCAGCAGCCGAAGGCGAATCTTGCGCATTTCGATCCGGAAGCGCGGATCGTTGTTGAGATAGCCTTCATCCATCATCACCTGCGCGCCGTATTCGGCCCAGCCTTCGACATAAGCTCCATTGGAGTAAAGGGAGCGCAGCAGCCGGCGGCGTTCGGGCTGAAGGCTATTCAGGTGTTCGAACTGAACGTAATGGCCGGGCAAGGCTTCGTGAAGTGAGAGCCACTTCAACACCCAGGAGTTGTATTCGCGGAGCTTGGATTCCGCTTTTGCGGCGGGCATGCTCGGGTCGATTGGCGTGACCCAATATTGCGCCTCGGCCTTCGGCTCGAGCGGCGGCGCGCTCTGGAATCCGGCAACGGAGTAGATTCCGCGCATGAAGGGCGGCGTAGGAATCACTTTCAAGTTGTCGCGGGTGCTGAGAGAGACGATCTTTTTTTCGCGAATGAACTGCTTGATGCCTTCAAGATCGTCCTCGATCGTTTGTTGGAGATGGTCTCGCTGCGCGTGATCTTCCGAGATTTTTTCCAGGACTTCGCCGATGATGCGGTTTTCGCGCTCGCGTCCGGCGAGATCGGAGTGGTCTCCGTGGCCCGGATACATTTTGGCGTGCAAGGGAAGAGCAAGCTGGAGCATTTCGGCGCGCACGGCCTTGAGCTCCTGCTCGGCGCTGGAGAGAACTTCCCCGGGCGTGACCGATGTTTCCATCACCAGCTTGAATTTCTGATCGTAGAAATCCTTCCCCAGGCGCCAATCCAGGCGGGATTTGCGTTTGCCTAAATCATCTCGCAGCCATTGATTGAAATTCTTCAATGCGGCGACCGCCGCGGGGGCGACCCGTTCATATTCGACTTTCAAAGACGAGCCTGGACTGATTTCGCCCGCGACGGTGTTTTGGATCAGGTCGATATTCCCTTCGTTTTCCTCGATTGCTGTGTTGACGAAAATCGGGTCCGAATCGCTCAAATATTGCTTCACTTGGTCGAGCAGGCGCGGAATTTGGCCGATCCTAGAAAGGACGTGGCCCAGCCGCACGTCCTTCGGCGCGTAGCTCTGCGAGAGCGGGAAAAAAATGGCGCCGCCGATCAGCTCAACCGGGACAGTTGGGTGATGGCGATAGCCTTGAATGTGGTCCAGCTCGAGCAGGCTGAGACCGATCTGATCGTCGATGAGGTGCCAATCGGCGGCGTCCTCGGGAGCAAGAGACGCGACCGGAGTTTCGGTGCGAAAGCGTTGGTGCCACTCGGCGTAGAAAGCGCGCTGGCCGGCAAAGGCTGCCAGACTCATGTCGTCCAACAGAGCATCGAGCTCTATAGTTTTTCCGGTTTTCGGATCAACGTGCTTGTGGTATCCGGCGGCGGACGCGCTAGCAGGAGACATCGCCAGCGAGTCCTTCATAAACCGGTCGCTCAACTGGGCGAATTTCTCTGATGCGGACTGCGCGGGCATGCTTTTCTCCGATGCTGAGGAGTTGCCAGTTGTCGATGGAGTGGTGCTCGCGGAACGGTCGCCGCGAACCGGCGCAGCTGAAGAAGCCAGCAGCGCGAGGAAGACGGCTGCGGCGAGGAGGCACACAAAAGGGGTTCCCGCTTTTGTGTCGGGTAGACTGTAGCGCCATCCTTTGTTTTCAGTCATTTACGCTGCTTTCTACTCGACCGTTGTGTCGAGGAGGCCCAAGCACAGGTTGCCTGCCCGTGAGGCGCCCCCCTTCGTCTGGCCCCGATATTCATTTTCAAAAACATGCGCCCATCTTAGGGAGAGGAACGGGGCGATGCAAGGGGTGGTTGCGGTGGACTTTTTCATCGGGCACAAATACAGGATGTTCGCGGCGGAAGGATGCCTGTACCCGGCGCGACTGGAGCGAACGGCGCCGATGCCGGAATTATCAGCGAAGTTTGTAACCGTCTTGATGTTCGGTTAATCCAATTGGGTAGGAGGGACGGACATGAATTTCATGAGAAGGATTGCAATCGGAGCGGTCGCAACAGTGATGCTGTTGGGGCTGGGCTTGGCACAGGCGGCGGACCGAACCTTTACGGGCGAGATCATGGATAGCTCGTGCGCGGGCATGGGCTCGCACGCAGGGATGATGAAAGGCAAAGATGCAACCGACCCGGCGGTGAAGAAGATGTGTACTGAGGAATGCGTCAAGATGGGCGCAAAGTATGTCCTTTACAACGCTACGCGGAAGATGACTTACAAGCTCGACGATCAAGAAAAGCCCGCGGACTTCGCCGGACAGAAGGTGAAGGTAATGGGGACTTACGACGCGGCAACCAAGACCATTCACGTAACCGACATTAAGCCAGCCACCTGAACTGCGAACGCCGGTGGCCCCCTGTTGTTAATGTCTCGCTTTTGAAAAACGTTTGCGCGTGACCTGCGCCAGCGGGATTAGTTACGCGTTGTGTCAACGAGTCCTCGACTCGACAAACTCGACTACATGCTGCGGGTGAAGCAGCACAGTGGAAGGCGCTTCGCGCCGACCTTTTTTGTCAGGGCTAAAGCCCTGACCTTCCACCGACGCAGATTTTGTCAGGTAGTGTCAACGGGTTGTCGACTCGACAAACTCGACTACATGCTGCGGGTGAACCGGCGCAGTGGAAGGCGCTTCGCGCCGACCTTTTTGTCAGGGCTAAAGCCCTCACCTTCCACCAACGAGCAAGGCGCGCCGTTCTGTTTTGTCGGAGCTGAAGCTCCGACCCCCTAAAGATCAATGCCGCTGGTAGCCGTCCCATCGCTTCACATACACTTCGCAGTTTTGCGCGTCTCGCCGGTGGTGACGGCTTATTGGCCAGCGGTGTTACAATCGCGGCGGTGTGCATTCGGATATCGTTCAGTTGCGCTGAAGGAGTTGCCAATGCAGAGTGATTTTTCACGCCGGCGATTTCTTGGTGTGGCCGCAGCCGGTGCTGTTTTCGGAGCGCTGGGCATGATGCCTGCAGAAGCCGCCAAAGAACCTGTGCTGGGATTGATTTTCCCTCCCGCGAACCTGCCTGTGCCTCCTGAGGCGAAGCTGATGTATCCATCGGGAGTTCGGTTCCTGGCGCTTGGCGTGGGGCTGGAGCGGATGACTCCGGAAGGATACGACCACGTGGTCGACCGCATCGTGCCCGCGGCTGGGAAACTGGCGGCGCAAGGCGCGAACGCCATCTGCGTGATGGGAACGTCGCTGACATTCTATAAGGGTGCGGCATTCAACGAGCAGTTGAAAGCGCGCATCACGAAGAGCACGGGTTTGCCATCGACTACGATGAGCACGGCCATTGTGGAAGGGCTGAAGGCAGTGGGCGCGCGGCGAGTGGCTGCCGCGACCGCTTACAACAATGAAGTGAACGCGCGGCTGAGAGCGTTTCTCGATGAGTCCGGGTTCGAGGTGCTGGCGCTGAAGGGCATGGGCATCGAACGATTCGAGGACCGGCCGCCCGTGACACAGCGGGAGCTAATGACCTTCAGCGAGGGCGTGCGGGATTCGGCGCCGAAAGCGGACGCCTTGCTGATCTCTTGCGGGGCATTGAAGACGCTGCAAATCCTGGCTCCGCTGGAAAAGCGCTGCAAAGTGCCGGTGGTATCGAGCCAACCGCACGCGCTCTGGGCGGGCGTTCGTTTGCTTGGCCTCAGCGGGCGGGCGCCCGGGTACGGAAGTCTTCTTTCACGAGCCTAAGTTTTCTTCCCGCAATGCTAAAGCGTTGCTTCCCACATTGGGAGGTGTGCCCTGTGGAGTGCGGGAGCTTGCCTTCGCAGAGCGACGGGGCCCTTGCCTTCCGTTAACCGAGGCTAGGCGCGGTGTTGCAACCGCAGGCGTGGTTGCAGCACGGCCTGAAGGCCCGGCGCTACAAAATATCTACAAAGCACCCACAAAACGATTGCAAGGCAAATGCTCGCGGCTTATTCAGCAGCAGCTATTTTATTTCGGGGTAGTCGAGATAGGAGTTGTGAAGCTCGGCGACAGTCATTTCGCCTTTGCGGACTCGGATAGCCGAGGCTCCGGAGGAGCCGGTTGACATGGTGACCCAGACGGTGTCTCCGGCGCGAAGACTCGAGAGCTGAATTGGCTTTCCGGTGGAGTCAAGATACTTGGTTTTGTCGCCCACGCGTGCGAGCAGAGTCACTTCATTTGGGTGCTTTAGCAAGAGCTGCGATTTTTGCAGATCAACCGAGGCAACTATAAAGAACTGTTCTCCTGCGGGCGTCTTTTTGCCCACCGTCGCAGCGGCTAGCTCGTCGGGAGGAATCCGGCTGGTTTGAGCTTGAGGAGGCAACTGCGCTCCGGGAGGCATTTGCCCGGGAGGCATCTGTCGCGGAGGAAACCTTCTGTTTTGGGCCTGAGCGCCGCCTGAAGCCAGGGCCATCCCAGCCAAAACCATGATTGCCAAACAAATCACCGAGCCACGGAAAAACTTCTCATTCATATCGGAGGGCCTCAATGGGATCGAGTTGCGCGGCCTTGCGCGCGGGATAGTAGCCGAAAAATACTCCTACAACCGCCGAGAATACGACGGCGACGATCACGGAAACGGGGGAGACAAAGGTAGACCAGTGGAATATGTTCGAAACCACGGCGGAAAGAGCCACCCCGAACGCGATTCCAATCAGGCCGCCCAGCGAACTCAGGACCAGCGCTTCGCTGAGGAACTGCATTTGGACGTCGTGCTCGGTGGCTCCGACGGCCATTCGGACGCCGATCTCACGCGTTCGCTCGGTGACCGAAACGAGCATGATGTTCATGATTCCGATGCCTCCCACGAGCAGCGAGACCGAAGCGATGCTCGCCAGCAAGAGCGTGAGCACATAGGAAGTGGCCGAAGCGGCTTGTGCGATTTCATTGGGGCTGCGAATGATGAAATCGTCGTCTTCCGCGGTCCGCAAATGATGCCGCTGCCGCAAAAGGGCGGAGATTGCAGCTTGTACAGGGGTCATTGCGTCTTGAGAGGAGGTGGATACCATAATCATCTGCACCCAACTGATCCCCGAGATTTTTTTTTGGACGGTGGTATAGGGCACGAGCATCATATCGTCCTGATCCTGACCGTTGCTCGATTGGCCCTTGGTCTGGAGGACTCCGAGAATTCGAAAGGGAAGATTCTGCACGCGGATCATTTGTCCCACGGGATCGTCGTCACCAAAGAGCTGCTGGGCCACGGTGTGACCAACGACGCAGACGTTAGCGGCCATGTCCACGTCGCGCTGAGAGAACATGCTGCCGGAGACGACGGGCCAGTTGCGTATGGAGTTGACGTCTTGGGAAGCGCCATTGGCGCGAGTGAACCAATTCTGGTTGCCGTTCACGACCTGAACTGAGGCTCCGACCATCGGCGAGACGGCGACGACATTGGGGACATGCTGCAAAATGGCTTCCGCATCGTCGGCGGTGAGCGTCTTATTGGCGCCGTTGCCCATGCGGACGCCGCCGGTATTCACGCTGCCGGAGAAAATCATGATCATGTTGTTGCCGAGGGACTGAATCTGCTGCTGGACCTGCTGACCGGCTCCCTGACCTATCGCCACGGTGCAGATGACGGCGCCGACACCGATGATGATGCCGAGCATGGTGAGAATAGTCCTCAGCTTGTTCCGCGCCAGTGCCCGCAGCGCGACACGGATTACTTCCTTCAGGTCCATAGCCTTACCTCAATGCTGCAACCTATAGGATGCGCGCGCACCTAGCGCGGTCCTCCTCCTCCTGGGCCGCGGCCGCCGGGACCGCCGCCGGGTCCGCCGCCAAAACCTGGGGGACGAGTGGTATTCGCAGCGCCTGGTACTTGCTGGGCGATCACCAGGACGTCTCCTTCGTGGAGGTCGCCTTGAACCAATTGGGTGTTGCTGTAGTCCGTGATGCCGCACTGAACGGCCACGGGAATCAAATCTTTGTTGGGTCCCATTTTCCAGACCACTTGCCAGCCGCCCAAATGGCTCGTGGAAGCCTCACGAGAAATGTCGTACTGCTTGTAGAGCTGCTGAAGCTGGGGCTTCGGGACGTTCGGCTTGAACGTGAGCGCGGGGTTAGGAATTAGAAGGGCGTTGGACGCGTGACCCGTGGGAATGGTGACGTAGGCAGTTTCCCCCGGCAAAAGCTTTTCGTCGGGATTGCTAAAGTCGATCACGGTGTTGTAGGTGACGACGTTTTGTACCGTGGTGGGATTGAGCCGCACGGCACTGACGCGTCCCATGAACTGGTCGGTGGGGAAGGCATCCACCTGAAAAGTAACGGGCGCTCCCACGTGGATGTTGCCCGTATCGGACTCATCGGTGGCGGCGTAAACCTGCATCCTGGTGAGGTCTTGCGCCACCGTGAAAGTGTTGGGAGCTTGCAAAGTGGCGGCCACGGATTGGCCGACGTCGATATTGCGCGCGACCACGGTGCCGTCAATGGGCGAAACGAGTGTGGTGTATTTCAGGCTCGTTTCGGCCGCCTTGAGGCCGCCTTCCATCGAGGTTATCTGGGCGTGAGCCTGCGTCCACTGCGCCTTTGCCTGAGCCAGCGCGGCCTGTGCGGCTTGGACATCCGCATCGGACTGGCCAAGAGTCGATTGCGTGAGGTCATTGGAATCCGCCGAAACGACACCCGCCGTGTAGAGATCTTGCGAGCGCTTGGCCGTGGCCTTCTCGTAGGACGCATTGGCCTGCGCTTTCGCCAGATTGGCTTGCGCGGCCTGAACGTTCGCGGCAAGGGTGACAAGATTCGACTCCGCATTCTGAAGGTTGCCGCGGGCCTCAGTTACCTGCGCCTCGTAGATTGCCGGATCGAGCTGCGCGAGCACCTGGCCGCTCTTCACGCGGGTATTGAAGTCCGCGAAGATGTATTGCACCGTGCCGGATACATAGGAGCCGACGGGCACGGTCGTAAGCGCGTTGATCGTCCCCGTGGCCTGGACGGCAGAGGTTAGGTCGCCCTGGCGAACGGCAGCCGTGGTGTATTTGGGGTCGGAGGCGTTACGCCTCGCGTAGAACCAGTAGCCTAAAATCAGGACGAGAACTCCGGCGCTGATGAGGTACGCCTTCTTGTGGCTTCGGTATGAATCGCTTAGCGGCATGGAACTCCAATTAAACGGAACCGGGAAGTGGTCTCGGCCGAAAGCCCTGGCTTCGGATACCTTCTCTTCCTCTCAAACTAAAGACGCAAATTTTGGCCGATTGGTTACGCCGCTAAGAGGCCGTTTCGGATCGTCAAGGCGGCGAAGCTCCATGCTAAAGTGGGCCGCGCAAGAAATCCCTCAAATGCGGGATAGGGCGGCTGGCTTGAATGGGGAGGGGAAGTGGCGTATCGCGATCTCCGGGACTTTCTGAAAAAGCTGGACAAAGACGGCGAGCTCAAGCGCATCTCGGCTGAGGTGGATCCCGTACTGGAAATCACCGAAATATCGGATCGGGTAGTGAAGTCGGGCGGGCCGGCACTTTTTTTTGAGCGCCCTCGCGGATCGCGATTCCCGGCGGTGACGAACCTGGTGGGCAGCGAACGTCGCATGAACCTGGCGCTTGGCGTGGAGTCGCTCGATGAAGTTGCCGAGCGCGTTTCCTCGATTCTGGACATGCAATCGCCGCAAGGGCTGCTCGACAAGGTAAAAATGCTGCCGAAACTGGCCGAGTTGGGCAACGTGTTTCCCAAAACCGTGCGCAGCGGCGAGTGTCAGGAAGTAGTGCGCACGGAAAACTTCTCCCTACTCGATTTTCCGATTTTGCAATGCTGGCCACAGGACGGGGGACGTTACATCACCTGGCCGATGGTGATTACAAAGAATCCGGAGACGGGAAAGAGAAACGTGGGCTGCTACCGCATGCAAGTATTCGATTCGCGCACCACGGGGATGCACTGGCAGACGCAGAAGCATGGCGCGGAACACTTTCGCAGCGCGCGATCGAAGAATGCCGGCGGCAGGCTGGACGTGGCCGTTGCGATCGGGGCCGATCCGGCTACCTGTCTCGCCGGCATTTTGCCAGTGCCTCCGGACATGGACGAATTTTTGTTTGCGGGATTCTTGCGGCGCGATCCGGTGGAGTTGGTGGCGTGCAAGACCATCGATCTCGAAGCGCCTGCCAATGCGGAAATCGTTCTCGAGGGTCATGTAGAGCTTGGAGAATTACGTACGGAAGGTCCGTTTGGCGATCATACGGGGTATTACTCGCTCGAGGGGCAATATCCTGTTTTCCATGTGACGTGCATAACGCATCGCAAGGAGCCGCTCTATCTGACAACCATCGTGGGGCCGCCGCCACAAGAGGATTATTTTATCGGCCACGCGATTGAGCGCGTCTTCCTGCCGGTAATGAAGATGCAGCACCCCGAAATCGTGGACGTGGCCATGCCTGCGGAAGGAATTTTCCAAAACTTGATGATTGTCTCGATTCGCAAAAGCTATCCGGGGCACGCGCGAAAGACGATGAATGCAATCTGGTCGCTCGGGCAGGCCATGTTTACGAAGGTGATCGTGATCGTCGATCACGATGTGAACGTGCAGGACTCGCGCGAGGTGGTTTGGAAGGCGCTCTGCGCGATCGATCCGGAACGAGACATTCAGTTCGTCCTCGGACCGGTGGACACGCTAGATCACGCCGCGAGGCGGCAGGACTTCGGATCGAAAATGGGGATCGACGCGACCCGCAAGTGGCCGGAAGAAGGCTATTCGGGCCGCTGGCCCGACGAAATAAAAATGGATGAGGCAACGAAGCTGCGGATCGGTGCGCTGTGGTCGCAACTCAAACTCGATAGCCGAAAAAAGGCGTAAAGAGCAAAATTTGGCGGCGGATGGTGTTAACGCTTCCGCCGCATTCCCCTCCCCGAGCGACAGTCCCTTTTCGAGGAATTTCCCAATGTTTTAGGGCTTATTTGGCGTTTTACTGGCCCTCGGGCCGGGTTTTACCAAAAGCACACGCGGGCAACATGTTGGTTGACACTGCGGACCGCGGATGCAATAAACGGAACAAGGCAGGGTACCGGCAGTATCAGTACTCACCTGTGCGGTGAGAAAAGGGCTCTTACGGGGCCGTGGGCCAAACACGACGAATGAAAAGTGAAGCCTTTCCGGAAAGTAGGGGCCATGAATAGCTCTGCCGGGATCGTTCCTGCGCAGCAGGGTGCGACGAGGATGCGGGGGCCGCAAGATGTTTAACCTGGGAAAGACGCGATCTCTGATTGGCCTGGATATTGGATCCAGCTCAGTGAAGGCCGTCGAGCTGAAGAAAGTAAAAGAAGGCTACGAGCTGGTGAGTTTCGGGTTGGAGCCTTTGTCGCAGGACACGGTGGTGGACGGCGCCATCATGGACGCGCCATCGGTTGCGGAAAAGATCATCGCGATCTTCGACGCCCAAAAAATCAAAGTGAAGGACGTCGCGACTTCGGTTTCCGGCCACTCCGTCATCGTGAAGCGGGTGAGCATGCCGCTGATGACCGAGGAGGAGCTCTATGACCGGATCCAAGCGGAAGCGAGCCAGCATATTCCTTTCGATATCGCGGATGTCAATTTGAGCTACCAGCTGCTGGAAGCGACCGAGAATCAGATGGACGTGCTGCTGGTGGCAGTGAAAAAAGACAAAATTCTAAACCACACGAACGTGCTCGCGCAGGCCGGCAAAACGCCGGTGGTGGTGGATATAGACGCGTTCGCGCTGCAAAACAGTTTTGAAGTGAATTACGACCCGGACCCTTCGCAGGTGGTTGCCCTGCTGAACGTGGGCGCAAGCGTGATGAACATCAATATCATTCGCGGCTGGACGCCGCTCTTCACCCGAGACGTTTCGGTGGGAGGCAATCAGTACACGGACGCGCTTCAGAAGGAACTGGATCTGAGCTTCGAAGATGCGGAGAAGCTGAAGATGGGTGGAACCCTGGCCGGAGTGAGCGATGAGCAGCGGACGGGGATCTTGCGTTCCGTCTCCGATATTTTGATTTTGGAAATTCAGAAGACCTTCGACTTCTTTCGTGCCACCGCCAGCGGTGAAAACATCCGCCGGATCGTGGTGGCCGGCGGGACGGCCCGCGTCCCCGGCTTGCTGGATCTGCTGAAGGAGGAGTTCGCGATGCCGGTGGAAGAACTCTATCCGCTGCGAAAGATCGCTGTCGATCCAGCGCGTCACGACGAAAACCATATTCGAGATTTGGCGCCGCGCCTGGCAATTGCCGTAGGGCTGGCGCTGAGGAGTTTTGACACGCCATGATTCGGATCAATTTACTCGGCCAGACTCGCCCCAAGGCGGCGAAACAAGCGGTGCCACTGGAGTCCACACTGCAGATCGTGCTGGGAGTGGCAGCGGTGGCCGTCGCCTGCGTGGTTCTGTCCGTAGTCTACTTCTCGCAGAAACGGCAGCTTGAAGACACCAACCGAAGAATCCAACAGTTGCAAGCCGAGAAGGCCAGCCTGCAGCAGATCAAGCAGGACGTGGATCGGTTTGAAAGCCAAAAAAGCGTTCTGCAACAGCGCATCGACGTGATTGAAACGCTGCAAAAAAATCGCAGTGGCGGCCAGGATCTGCTTCGGATGGTTGCCAACACCGTGGTCCGAGTCGATTCATTGTGGCTCACGTCCATGACGAAGACAGCAGACTCCCTGCCATCGAGGGTGAGGCAGGATCGATCAACTCCGTGGCGAACTTCATCACGGAACTGAGGCGCTCGGGTTACTTTGACAAGATCGAAATCAAAGATGCCAAGGAGAACGACCTCGTTCCGGGAGTGGAGACCTATAGCTTCTCAATGACCGTTGGCATCGCTGCGGCGAACGGCGGGCCCAAAACAGAAACAACCGGGGCAACAGGCGCCACGCCGCCCGCGGCCAAGGGGAGGAGCTAACCATGGCAACCAGTTTCCGCGAATGGCCCTGGCCTCTGCAGGCGCTCCTTTATGTTGGGGTGGCCGTTGTACTGGTGCTGGCGGGTTTGTACGTGCCGGGGCTGCCTTTGGCTAGCGTCCGCAACCAGTTGGAAGCTGCGCAGAGCGAATTGAAGCCGCTCGAGTCCGAGGTGCAGAACTTACGAGTTTACAAGCAGCGCCGCGCCGAGCTGGAATCTGAAATGGACGCTCTGCAAAAGCAGCTCGCCACGCTTCAGACCATCGTACCGGAGGAGAAAGAAGCCGACCAATTCATCTTGATGGTACAGCGGTCGGCTCTGGGTTCCGGGGTTGCTATCCGAACCTTAACCGCAAAGCCCATCGCTCAAAAGCCCTATTACTTCGAGATGCCATTCGAAATACAAGCCGACGGTCCGTACTATGGAGTGCTGGACTTTTTCTCCAGCCTCGGGCGGCTTTCTCGAATTATCAATGTGGGAGATCTGAAGCTCGCCTCCGTGGGGCAGCAGGGCGCCGGCGGGAAGTTTCACATGGTACCGGGAACATCGGTGACCGGAACATTCACAATCACCACTTTTTTCACTAATTCAGCGGAACAGCCGGCGTCTCCGGCTCACGCACAGGCAAAACGGTAGGGCTATGACGATGAGATTGATAAGGACATCCGAGCTGCTGGGGCTGATATTTGTGGCTTCAGCATGCCTGGGACCGCAAGTGACTGCGCAGACGAAGCCGGTTGCAAAACCGAAGGTAGCGCGCAAAGCGAAAGCAGCACCCGCCGCTCACATGGTGAAGGCCCGCGTACCGGTCGAAAAGCCGGCGGAAGCGCCGGCGGCTGCTCCACGCGAGAGTGCAAGCAAGAGGGATCCTTTTTCGCCGCTCATCAACGAGAGGAAGGATGCGGGCGGCGGTTTGCATCTTCCCCCTGGAAAAGCAGGGCTTGTGATTTCGACGGTGCGCGTGGATGGCGCCGTTCATTCGCCTTCAGGGATGATCGCTGTGGTTTCGAATCCGGAGAACAGCGTTTATTTCATTCATGAGGGTGATCGACTTTACGACGGGGATGTTGAAAAGATCGGGTTGGACGGAGTCACGTTTCGCGAAAACTCGAAGGATGCATTCGGCAAGCCCGTCGAGCGAATGGTGACGAAGCGAATCTACGCGAGTGCAGGAGAGCAGCAATGAGGATCAAGTGGCGGATGGGGGTGCTAGGCGCGCTGATTGCGGCTAGCCTGATGTTATCAAATGGATCGCTGCGGGCGGCGGACGCTCCGGTGGTGCATGTCAGTGCAGCGGTGACGGGCGGAGGCGTGCGCGTCCAGGCCGAAGCGAGTGGCCCATTCGAGTACACTACCTATCGCCCGAGCGCGACCCTCTACGTGGTCGACCTGAGCGGAGTGTCGGCGGGCGATTCCTCCGGCGCGCGCATTGTAGCGTCGGATCTGGTGAAGAGCTATCGCGTGCTCTCGTACTCTTCGGGAGAGAAACCCGTCGTCCGGGTGGAAATTCTTCTAGCGGAGGATGTTGAGCCAAGGGTCGAGCGTAGCGACAACCGAGACCTCACGCTGGTGGTTTCGAAGGTTGCGAATGCCGGTTTGCCGGCGGGCGCGCCGGCGAATGCGGAGGCTCTGGCCGGCGGAGCGGTCATGGTTCCCGCAGCGGCCAAGGCTTCGGGAGAGAGTTCCATCGTCGAAACCATCAGCCGGGTATCCTTGGCGCAGAATGGCAACCAGACGGAAGTCACCATCTCCGGCTCGGGGTCTTTAAAGTACCAATCTCAGCGCCTTCGGAATCCGGAGCGGCTGGTTCTCGATTTTGCGGGATCGCGTCTCGCAACATCGGAGCAGCACATTGCTAGCAATCTCGATCCCGTGCGGGAAATTCGGTTGGCACAGTTTCGTCCTGAGGTCTCGCGTGTGGTGATTGATCTGCGCGAGCCTGCACACTACGCCATTCACGGAAGCGGAAGCGCCGTCACGGTCTCCTTCGGGGTGAAGGGGGCAGCGGGGGCTTCGGTTTCGCCTGTCTCCGATGGTGCGCCAATTGTCAGCACCAAGTCCGCCACTCCGGCGGTTGGGGACGCCGAGCTAAAATCCGCAGCGGTCATGCCGACGAGCATCCCGGCCGCCGCGATTTTGCCTGTTGCGTTGACACAGACGGCGTCAGGCCTTGCCATGCCCGCGCCTTTGGCCGCACGGCAGGAAGGCCCTGCGGTGATGACTCTCGCGCACAACGTATCGTCTACGCTAGTGAGTAAGCCGAATTTGACGTCGCCGGCCGAGGCGTCATCGCCCGTTCCGGCTTCTGAAGGAAATGCCGGGCGTACGGCGGCTCAAGCAGGGTCCAAGGCTACCGACAAGTTTTCAGGCGAGCCGATTTCCGTAAACCTAAAGGATGTCGACTTACACGATTTTTTCCGCCTCATCCATGAGATCAGCGGCCTGAATGTGGTCGTCGATCCCAGTGTCAAGGGCACCCTGACGATCGTTCTTGACGATGTGCCCTGGGACCAGGCTCTGGACATCGTTCTGCGGAACAACGATCTCGACAAGCAGCTCGACGGGAACGTGCTCCGCATAGCGACGAAGGCAACTCTGCGGAGGGAAGCGGAGGAAAACCGGGATCTTGCCAAGGCTCAGGCGGAGGCGGCCGACGTGGTAACCACAACCCGCGTCCTGAGCTATGCCAAGGCCACGGATATGGCTACCACGCTCAAGAAATTCCTCTCCTCGCGCGGAGATATCATCTCGGATGACCGCTCGAATACCCTGATTATTCGCGATATACCGAGCACTTTGCCGGTGATGGACAATCTGATCAGGCAGCTTGACCGCAAATCGCAGCAGGTGGAGATCGAGGCTCGCGTCGTGGCGGCCAATCGTTCCTTCTCCCGTGAAATCGGCACTCAATTTGGATTTGCCGGTGCGAACCCCAGCGGGAGCAATATCGTCGGCGGCACGTCCGCGGTCGGCACCAGTCCCGTCGTCCGAAACTTTCCTCCACTACCGGCGCCGCCCATCATCGTGGGCACGGGAGGTACAGCGGCGACAAACGGATCGATTCCGTTGGCTTCGAACCTAGGAGCGAGCGTACCAACCAGCGGCATTCAGTACTCGTTTTCTTCGGCTAATTTTGCGTTGGATATGATTATCACCGCGGCGGAAGATCGCGGAGTTGGAAAGCTGCTTTCAAAACCAAAGGTGATCACGCAGAATAACGAAAAGGCAACGGTGAAGCAGGGAACTAAAATTCCGGTGTCGACGATCGTCAACAACACGGTTTCAGTGCAATTTGTGGATGCCGTGCTGGAACTCGACGTGACGCCGCAGATTACCGCCGATGGCACAATCTACATGGACGTCACGGTTGAGAATGATCAGATAGACGCGGCGATTCCCCGCGTTCAGGGAATTCCGGCAATCGACACGCAGGCGGCCGAAACGAAGGTCACCGTGAACGACGGCGCGACCGTCGTGATCGGCGGCATAATCGTTACCCAGCAGCGGACCGATATTCAGCAGGTTCCGTTTGTCGGGAGCGTTCCGCTACTCGGAAATCTCTTCAAACACACGACGGTGAGCTCGACCTCTCAGGAGCTGTTGTTCTTCCTCACGCCTCGGATTTTGCCGAGCTAGAGGTTATGATGAGTTCCGGCCGCGAAGCCGGAACTCTGTGAGCGTGAGGGCCAAGCCGATACTGCGTACCGTCACCCAGGGCGGCCCGTCCGATAGGATGGACAGACTCCGGGGTCTCCTTCCGGGAATTCGCGCGGACGTGCTGCTGGTTTCCCTTCTCCCAAACATCCGTTATCTTTGCGGTTTCACTGGCAGCGCCGCGCTCCTGCTCGTCGAGGGATCGCGCAGCTCGCTTTTTACTGATAGCCGGTACGCTCTCCAGGCCCGAGAAGAAGTATCCGAGGCTCGCGTCCACATAGCCAAGCACGGACTGATCGGGGCAGTCGCTGAGGCGCTCCGAAGCCACAAAAGGCCCATCAGGGTGGGATACTCGCCCCACGGCCTCACTGTTGCCCAGAAGAAGACCCTGGACGCCCGGAGCGGCACCGGCGTCCGCTGGGTTTCGGATGGCAACATCGTGGAAAGCCTTCGCGCTGTTAAAGACTCTGACGAGTTGGAAAGGATGCGCGACGCAGCCGACCTGATTACTCGAGTCTTCGGCGACCTGGTCCGCGTGATCGGGCCAAAAATGAGCGAGATCGAAGTGGCGGCCGAAATCGAGTATAGAATCAAGCGATACGGCGGCTCCGGACCATCTTTTGACACGATCGTTGCCTCCGGACCGCGCTCCGCCTGGCCCCATGCCCGGCCAACGTCGAAGGTGTTGGGGAAACGCCAGTTGGTCGTACTAGACCAGGGTGCTATAATTCGCGGCTATTGCAGTGACATGACCCGCACCGTTTTTTTGGGAAAGGCGACCCAAAAGGTGAGGCAACTGTACGCTGCGGTCCTGGAAGCCCAAGCTGCAGCAAGAGACGTCCTCCGGCCGGGGGTTCGGGCCGACGAAGTGGACGCAGCCGCGCGCAGCGTGCTGAAGCGCTTGAAACTTGGTGCATATTTTAAGCATAGCACTGGTCATGGTCTCGGCTTGGAAGTACATGAGATGCCAAGGCTTGGCCAGAACGAACGCACAATAATCCGGGAGGGAATGGTGGTAACTATCGAGCCAGGTATCTATATCGAGAGGCTCGGCGGAGTACGAATTGAGGACGAAGTCGTCGTTACAGCCACCGGGGCGATCAATCTTACAATGGCGCCGCGAGAATTCCTCGAACTGTAAATGCCCAAAAAACGGAATCCAGAGCAAGGCGGCGGTAGGCGCGACGTGGATCTAGCGGAAGTCGAACGCTTGCTGGCATTTATGCGGAGGCATGAGCTCGATGAGTTCGAGTACGAAAGAGCCGGCATCCGCATCCGCTTGAAGAAGGCCTCGACAGGATCCGCTGGAGCCTTCAGGACCGCTGAAGCGACATTGCCGCAGCCTGCGCAAGTTTCACCGGCGGTGTCATCTCACGTGGTTCCGGCGAGCCACAAGCGCAGTTCAGAGGCGAGCGCTATCGGCGCCGACGTCCATGTCGTTAAGTCTCCCATTGTGGGGACCTTCTACTCCGCACCCGGTCCGGAAGCCGAGCCTTTTGTGACAGTCGGATCGAAGGTCGATGTTGGCCAGGTACTCTGCATCATTGAAGCGATGAAGTTGATGAACGAGATTGAGTCGGACGCGGCGGGCGAAATCGTCAGCGTTTTTGTGGAAAATAGTAAGCCTGTGGAATACGGTGAACCACTCTTCGGCATCCGGCCGGAGCCGAAGAAATAGCAGATTTTGAACCGCACTGAACGAGTAATTGGCCGCAGTCATGGCGCGACGAGCACTCCGAAGGTCATGTTCCGAAAAATCCTGATTGCCAACCGTGGGGAAATTGCGCTGCGCATTCTGGCCGCGTGCAAGGAACTCGGCGTTCGCACCGTAGCGGTGTATTCCGAGGCGGACAGGCATTCGCTGCACGTTCGGTTTGCGGATGAGGCGATCTGCATTGGGCCGCCGCGCAGTTCGGAGAGTTACCTGAACATCCCGCAGGTGATCAGCGCGGCGGAAATTGCCAACGTTGATGCGATCCATCCGGGTTACGGTTTCCTATCTGAAAATGCGAATTTCGCGGAGGTCTGCGAGGCGTCGCACATCACCTTCATAGGGCCTACGCCGGCAGTAATTCGCATGATGGGCGAAAAGGATCGCGCGCGGGCAGAGATGGCTGCTGCGGGCCTGCCGGTGATACCCGGGAGCGACGGAATCGTCGCGGATGAAGATGCAGCCAAAACGGTCGCCGCGCAAGTCGGTCTGCCCCTGATGATCAAGGCGGCTGAGGGAGGCGGCGGGCGAGGCATGCGGATGGTCCGCACCAAGAAGGAGTTGATTCCTGCGTTTCAGACCGCCCGAGCGGAGGCTCAGCAGGCCTTCGGCAGTCCCAATGTTTACATGGAGAAGCTGATCGAGCGTCCACGGCATATCGAGTTTCAAGTTTTGGGCGACAAATCCGGCAGCGTGGTTCACCTCGGCGAGCGCGAGTGTTCGCTCCAGCGCCGCCATCAGAAAGTGCTCGAGGAATCGCCTTCACCGGTACTCGAAGCAGCAGTCCGCGAGAAAATTGGCCGTCAAGTGGTGGAAGCGCTTCGTAAAATTGGCTATACCGGAGCCGGAACCGTCGAATTTCTGCGCGATGCTTCGGGGGAACTCTATTTTATAGAGATGAACGCGCGAATTCAGGTGGAACACCCCGTCACCGAAATGGTCACGCAAGTAGATTTAGTGAAGGCGCAGATTCGCATCGCGGCTGGAGAGCGTATTGAGGAGGCTGTTGGTTCGTTCCGGCCTTGCGGCCACGCCATCGAGTGCCGGATTAACGCTGAAGATCCTGAGACGTTCGTGCCGTCGCCCGGACGAATTACGGCTTTTCGAGTGCCCGGCGGCCCTGGAATTCGAGTGGACACGGCCGCTTACGCGGACGCCGTGATTCCGCCCTACTATGATTCGCTGATCGCAAAGCTGATCGCGCACGGGCGCGATCGATCGGAAGCAATCGCGCGCATGCGCGGGGCTCTGGATGGCTTCGCGATCGAGGGGATCAAGAGCACGATACCCTTGCACAAGCGCATTCTGGCCGACCCTGCTTTTGTCGCAGGGAAGTTCGATACGCATTTTCTCGAACACCTTCTCGGGGTGGCCGGGGCGAAGTAAGGCTGAACGGCCCGCAAACCATTCGAATTGGCTAGCACGGCATTCAGAATGGAACTGATCTGGCTCGCAGCGTGCCGGCTTTCGGCATGGACGTGTTCGAGGGTTAAATATGGGATCGGGCTTGAGTCATCATGAACTTGCAGATGCTATATCTGAATGGGGAAAAGAAGAATTGTATCTTGGCTTGAGGGAGATTTTTCGTGAGTCACGGGCTAGCTGGAAATTACCCGAAGCTGTTCCTGTGAGGGACATTTGTTTCCACCGCTGTATGCGATTCTGGATCCCGACTTCGCAACCCTGCCGCTGTCGCAACTTGCCGTCTCTTTTGCGGCTGTCGGCGTTCAATTGATGCAGCTTCGCTGCAAACGCGCCTCAGCCGCCCAAATGCATGCGCTAGCCAGCGAATTGGCTCTTCTACTGCGGCCAACGGGCGTGCGGCTCATCGTGAATGACCGCGCCGATGTTGCCGCGCTTTCTGGAGCGTCCGGCGTTCACGTGGGGCAAGAAGATCTCCTCGTCGAGGACGCGCGGCGTTTCTGCCCTCAGCCGCTGTGGGTGGGTGTTTCGACACATAACCTCGAGCAATTGCGCGAAGCGGATGGAACTTCGGCAGACTATATTGCAGTGGGGCCGGTATTCCACACAGGCACCAAGGCAAATCCTGATCCGGTGGTCGGCGTTGATTTCGTAAGGAAGGCACGCCAACTGACTCGCAAGCCGCTGGTCGCGATCGGCGGAATTACGCTGGAAACCGCTACGGAAGTATTCCAGGCCGGCGCGGATTCGCTGGCGGTTGTGAGCGATCTCATCGCCTCACCCGATCCAGCGCAGCGTGCGGCCGCGTACCTGGTGATTGCCGGCAGGGAACGGGCCAACCGGGATCAAGGGCATTCCGAATAACGGGCGGAATGGCAGATCAATCGCGGACAATCGAATTCGCAACCGCTCGGCCCTCTGCTGAGCTGGTAAAAGGGCTTGGCCTTTTTGATTCGACCATGATCGTGATCGGGTCGATGATCGGCTCGGGAATTTTCATCGTTTCAGCTGACATTGCTCACCAAGTACAGAGTCCAGCCCTACTGATTCTTGTGTGGGTCTTTTCGGGGCTCATGACCTTGATAGGGGCCTTGAGCTATGGCGAACTCGCCGCTGCAATGCCGCATGCCGGCGGCCAATATGTGTATCTGCGCGAGGCCTTCGGGCCGCTCGCGGGATTTTTGTACGGATGGACGATGCTGCTGGTGATTCAGACGGCGACTATCGCTGCGGTGGCCATCGCATTCTCAAAATTTACGGCTGTGCTGGCGCCCTGGTTTTCGGCTTCTGAGTGGATATGGAAGATTGGGACATTTGGTCCCTGGCATCTCTGGTTTGGCTCGCTTGGCCCGTACAATGTTGGGCTAAATCGCCAAAATCTCCTGGCGATCGCTTCGATTGTGCTCCTCACGTGGATCAATACGCGCGGGCTGCACTTGGGCAAGATCGTCCAAAACATTTTCACAGTCACCAAAATCGCGTCACTGGCGCTTCTGGTTTTGTTGGGCCTCTGGCTCAGCAATTCGATCGCGCGCACCGCAAACTTCGGCAATTTCTGGCGCAACGCGAGCTTGTCGCTGAGCCATCCGTATCCTCCCGACGCGCCTTCGTGGATGATTGGGACGATTACGCTGATTGCCGTGGCAATGGTCGGATCGCTTTTCTCGATGGACGCGTGGAACAACATCACGTTTACTGCGGCCGAAGTGAAGAATCCCAGCCGCAATTTGCCGATTTCGCTAGCGCTTGGCACCGGCACCGTAATTTTGCTTTATACACTGGCGAACTTCGCATATCTGCGAGTACTGCCGCTCTCTGGGGAACCCAACGGTGCAACCGTGCTTTCCCGGGGAATCGAATTTGCAGCAGACGGACGCGTAGCAACTGCCGCCGTCCAAGCGATGCTGGGGCCGGTGGGAGCAGTGTTGATGGCTCTCGCGATTTTGGTTTCCACCTTCGGATGCAATAACGGCCTGATTCTTTCAGGAGCTCGCATCTACTATGCGATGGCGAAGGACCGGCTCTTCTTCACATCCGCGGGCACCGTGAACCGGCATCATGCTCCCGGAGTGGCGCTCGCGGTGCAATGCTTGTGGGCGTCTGTGCTCTGCCTTTCGGGAACGTACGGGCAATTGCTCGACTTTCTGATTTTCGCGGTGATGATTTTCTACATTCTTACCTTGTTGGGGCTGTTTCTGCTGCGCTGGAATCGCCCGAATTTAGAGCGTCCGTATCGCGCCTTTGGTTATCCCTTTCTGCCGGCGCTATACATTCTGATGGCTGTCTTTCTTGAAATTCAATTGTTGAGGTATAAACCACAATACACTTGGCCGGGGCTAATCATCGTTTTGTTGGGTTTGCCGGTCTACGGCATTTGGAAGTGGGCGGGGAAACGCGCGGTGAGAGCTTAGCCAGGCCTGGCGAGGGAAATAGCAAATATGCCCACGGTCGACTCTGAGACTGGGAAACGAAGCATGGCAAGCCAGATGTTTGCCACAAAGCCGCTGGACGTAATCATGGAGGAGGCCAAGGAAACCGGCGAGTCTTCCCTGCGCCGGGCCCTTGGTCCCATCAATCTGATCACGCTTGGCATTGGCGCGATTATTGGGGCCGGCATCTTCGTGTTAACGGGCCAAGCGGCAGCGACCAGCGCGGGACCCGCGATCGTCGTCTCATTCATTTTGTCGGGCATCATCTGTGCATTTGCAGGCCTGTGTTATGCCGAGTTCGCCTCGCTGATTCCCATCGCAGGGTCGGCCTACACGTATGGCTACGCCACCTTGGGCGAAATTTTCGCATGGATCATTGGTTGGGATCTGATCCTCGAGTACGCCTTTGGCGCCGCAACGGTGGCCTCTGGATGGAGCGGCTATGTCGTCAGCCTCCTCGACGATTTGGGACTTCACATTGGCCCAAGATGGATCACGACGCCCGGAACCGAATTGGTCTTTTACAAAGGCCACTGGGCCGCGATCGGCTCGCTACAACAAGCGCTTGCAGGCGCGGGAGTCGATCCCGCAACGCTTCCTCACGCGGTCGGCGTTTTCAATTTAGTCGCATTCATTGGCATCGCCATCGCCACGTTTATTCTGGTGGTGGGCATCCGGGAATCGGCCAACTTTAATTCCGGAATCGTAATCCTGAAGGTGGCCATCGTACTGGTGTTCATCGCCGTCGCCGGCGATTTCGTCCTTCGCCATGCGTCACTGGCAGCAGCCAACTGGCATCCGTTCATCCCGCCGAATGCGGGCAAGTTCGGCGAATACGGTCTCTCGGGTGTGGCCCGCGGCGCCGCGGTGATTTTTTTCGCCTACATCGGGTTCGATGCGGTCTCGACCGCCGCACAGGAAGCCAAAAATCCCCAAAGGGACATGCCCATCGGGATCATCGGTTCGCTGGTGATCTGCACCATTCTCTACATACTGGTATCCGGCCTGTTGACGGCCGTGGTTCCCTACACGGACTTGAACGTCGCCGATCCCGTGGCTATCGCGATTGACGCCACTGGTGTGCGCTGGGGTAGTTTGCTGGTGAAGGCCGGCGCTGTGGCCGGCCTTGGAAGCGTTATGCTGGTGATGTTGCTTGGCCAGTCCCGCGTGTTCTACTCGATGTCGCGCGACGGGCTTCTTCCGAAATGGGCGGGAACAATTCATTCGCGCTTCAGGACACCGTGGATTTCGTCGATAGTGGTGGGCGTCTGCGTCGCGTGCTTCGCTTCGTTCATTCCCATCGGAGATCTCGCCGTACTCGTGAATATCGGGACGCTGCTGGCGTTCGTCATCGTATGCGCGGGTGTTTGGATTCTCCGCAGGAAGCGCCCCGATCTCCCACGGCCCTTCAAGACGCCCCTGGTTCCATTGGTGCCGATTCTGGGCATTCTCACGTCGATGGCTGCCATGCTGAGCCTGCCGGCGAAAACCTGGTGGCGTCTGCTCATCTGGCTGGTTATCGGACTGCTGATTTATGCTTTTTATGGCCGAACCCACAGCAAAGTCCACCAGGCATCCCTGAATAGAATTCCATGACATAATTCGGGCTTCTTTTATGGCCCGATTCTCTCTACGTCGTTTCTCGGTGTGGTTGCGGCGAAGCTCGCTACTCGATCGCGTGGCCGTTGCCGTGCTGATTCTCGATGCCATTGAGGGCCTTGTTGTTCGTTTAGGGGTTCGCAAGCTCCCTTTCTCGTCGTTCGTTAGCTTTCTCGGTTTTGCGGCCGTCGTCTATCTGGCCGTCCGTCTAACTCTCTGGGTTCGCGTGCACGCCCTCTGGGGCCTGCGGAATCGCCTGATCGTTGCGTATGTGTTTATGGCGGTGATTCCGGTGGTGCTGCTGTTGACCATGGTCGCCGTTTCGTTTATTTTGCTCGAACTTCAAATCGGAGCGCATCTGCTGCGCGACGATCTCGGACGGCATCTCACGGTGATCGCCGCCGACAGAAATGCCATCGCCGCGGCGCTTAGGCATGAGTCCGGTTTGAAGGTTGATGAGCCGGTTTCGCCGACTTCCTCCGCGACCGCCGATCCTGTGTTGCTGCATTCCGGCGTCGCCAGCGTGATCGCGGCCGCACAAGCGGAATGGCCTGACCTGCGCGTCTATTTGAATCACGGACAGCAGCTCGTGCGAACTCCGAAGACCTGCCCGGACTCATGCCTCGCCGAATTTCGCGGGCAGCTCTGGTTCGCATCGGCCGAAGAGCTGGCAGTGCGAGGCGGCCACGCTACTGTGCTCGTGATCGCGCCTATCACGCCCGCGCTTCTCGATACCTTGCCTTCTAAATTGGGCCCGATCGAACTGACTCTGCTTGACCCAACGACCCTGTCCCCCAGTGGTTCGCGCACGGTTGAATTTGGTAAATCTCGATACCTTTTGGGAGAGCAAATTTCCAGCAATCATCGAGCCCTTACGCCCGCCGCAAATTGGCTCGATATGTCAGTGAATGGAGTCGCTACGTTGGAAGCTGTCCGAGCCGATCTGGGCCCGGACACGCAGGATCGGCCCGTTCTGGCTGCTTTTTCGCTGCGATTATCGGCAGTAAACAAAGACCTGTTGACCTCCATGGGCGCCTTCGGGCCGTACCTCGTCGATATTCTAATCATCGCCGCCATCATATTTTTGGTGCTCGAAATCGCCGCATTTGCAACCGGCACGGTCCTCACCCGAACGATCACGCGCTGGGTGGCCGACCTGTATGACGCCACGCTCCACGTCCGGCGAGGTGACTTCAGCCATCGTGTTCGCGTAGCGAAGCGGGACCAGCTTGGCGCGCTCGGCGAATCGTTCAATGACATGACCAGCTCGATTTCCGAGCTCATCGAAGGGGAACGCGAGCGGCAGCGCCTGGAAAACGAAGTCGCCATCGCCCACGAGGTCCAGCAGCAGCTTTTTCCGCACGCTATGCCTATGGTCCCCGGACTCGATCTGGCTGCAATCTGCCGGCCCGCTCGCGTGGTCAGCGGCGATTACTACGATTTTATTCAGCTGGGACCGGCCCGCGTTGGAATCGCCTTGGCTGACATCAGCGGCAAGGGGATTTTCGCCGCGCTGCTGATGGCCAGCCTGCAAGCAGCTTTGCGCAGCATCGCCGCGCTCGGCGATCAATGCAACACCGCCGATCTCGTGTCGCGGCTGAACGGGCATCTTTTCAGAAACACCTCGGACGACCGCTACGCGACGCTTTTCTACGCCGTATACGATGGAGATGCCAAAACGCTCACGTACACCAACGCCGGCCATCCGGCGCCATTTTTTCTATGTGATGGCAGCGTTCAGTCGCTGGACCAAGGAGGCACGGTGGTGGGCCTTTTTGAGGACCCCGCATACCAGCAGCGCACGATCCATATATCGCACGGGAGTTTGCTAATGGTGTTCAGTGACGGGCTTGTGGAACCCGAGAGCGTTTACGGCGAGGAATTCGGCGTGGAAAGATTGAAGGCCGAAATGCTCCGCCAACGCGACCTCCCGCCGCCTCAACTCGCCGAAAATCTCGTTGACGCCGCCGAACGGTGGTCCGGCACAGCGGAACAAGCCGACGATATGACGATTGTGATCGCCCGTATGGGCTAGGACGTTTTCGTCCCGCATCGCATTGATGGCGGCGATGGAGGCAAGCCGAACTCCAGGTTCGCTATTGACAACAGCAGACGGACCCGCCATCTTAGTTGACTTTCCCTTGCAGGTTCTGCGGCCGCGTTCACGGTGGACGGAGAGAAATCGTTGAAAATTCGTGTATGTTTTCATGACAAATGTTTCGACGGCGCTTCCTCCGCCGCGGTATTTTCCCGCTTTTATCGCGAGCGAATCGAGCCGCGCGCGCAGTTTTTTTACACCGGAATGACTCATAAGGCCTCGCAACCTTTCGAGGAGGGCATCTTCGATGGCGATGAAAACGCAGTCGTCGATTTCAAGTATTCGAGTTCTCCGAAACTAACGTGGTGGTTCGATCATCACCAGAGTGCTTTCTTGAAACCGGAGGACGCCGAGCATTTCCGCCAAGATCGCTCCGGCAAAAAGTTTTACGATCCTACTTACAAGTCCTGCACCAAATTTTTGGCCGATGTTGCTTCCGAGAAATTCGGATTCGATGCGCGTCCCTTGGCCGAGTTGATTCATTGGGCCGACATCATTGACGGTGCGCAATTCGCGTCGCCCGAACAGGCTGTGGGACTGGCGGAGCCGGCGATGCAGCTGGCGCTGGTGATTGAAGCTGCGCCGGAGGCCAACTTGGTTCCCCAGTTGATTCCTCACCTTTCTGAACTTCCGATCGGTGAAATTGTCGAACTGCCGTTGGTCAAGAAGCACCTCGGCCCGTTGCTCGAGCGGCACCGCCGTTCCATCGATATTCTGCGCGAGCGTGCGGACGCGAGAAACGGAGTCATCTATTTTGACGTGAGCGACTTGGATCTCGAGGGGTACAACAAGTTCGTGCCCTATTACCTCTTTCCCGACGCGCTGTATTCTGTGGGAGTGAGCGCGTCGCCCGTTCGCGCCAAGATATCCGTCGGCACCAACCCGTGGAAGGAAGTGTCGGCGGAAGTAAACCTCGCCGCGCTGTGCGAAAAATATGGAGGAGGCGGCCATGCGCGCGTGGCAGCCATCTCGCTGGGGCCGGGCGATCTTGTCCGCGCCCGCCAGGTAGCGAAGGAAATTGCGTCGTCGCTCCGCCATTAGCCATTAGAAGCTTGTTCCAGGCTGCTCCAAGGCGCATGGGGAGCGGTTTGGTCGTGTTAGAATCGGAATTTACCGGGCCGCTAGCTCAATGGTAGAGCAGCTGACTCTTAATCAGCGGGTTGGAGGTTCGAGTCCTCCGCGGCTCACCACTTTTTTCTTGCCAAGATTAGCCTTCCGCAGTGCCGCGATTTACTCTCCGGTTCTCGCTGGTTTTGTGTTACGCTCCCGCCCGATTAATGGCCCATGCCCCTGCGGCTTCCTGCGGCAGGAGTGCCGTGCGCTAGCGTCTTCGCCAGGAGTTCACACCTAGGCCCACATGTCCGAGAATAGCAAACGGGTTTCTCGGCGCGTCGTCGTGATCGGGCTCGACGGGTTCGATCAAGCTTTGGCGAACCAGTTTCTCTGCGAGGGCTTGCTTCCCAACTTGGCTCGTTTGCAGGCCCAGGGCGCGTGTTACGCGCTCGACCATGGTCGAGACAAATTCTCCGGGTTAGCTTGGGAACACTTCAGTTCCGGACAAGCGCCGCATGATGGCGCCCGTTGGTCGTCCGTCACATTTGACCGCAAGACCTATGCAATCACCCAGGAGAATGCTCCGTCCAAGCCTTTTTTCGCGGACTTGGCCGGTCAAACGGTCGTCTTCGATCTTCCTTACTGCGAGCTCTCCTTAGCACCTCGCGTGCTTGGAGTGACGAACTGGGGTGCTCACGACCCGGGTGTCGCAGCGGCGTCCCGTCCGGCTGGACTTCAAGAGGAATTGCTTGCGCTCTTTGGACCTTACCCCGCCACCGAATGGATCTACGGTTTCTGCTGGCCCTCACCAAGGAACACCCGCGCTGCGGGGGACGCGCTCGTTGCGGCTGTCGAACTCCGTACGCGCGCTGCCCTTTGGCTCCTCCGCGATCGCCTTCCCGAATGGGATCTCGGCATCGTCGTAATCTCCGAGGGCCATTCCGCTATAGAACCTCTCTGGCACGGTGTTGACCCGGCTCATCCGCTACACTCCGTTGCCTCGGCGCCTTTCGCAGGGGCCGCGATGCGTCGTATCTATGCAGCCATGGACCGTTCGATCGGCGAATTACGCCAAGCTTTCCCCGATGCCACGCTTCTCGCTGTCGCGATGCATGGCATGGGACCCAACGACGCCGATGTCGCCGCGATGGCCTTACTCCCCGAACTCCTCTACCGCTCGTTTTTCGGCTCCTCCTACATGCGGGCCATCCCGAGTTTCGGCTCGCTGGCCGATGGCACCCCGCTCTTCCACGAGAATGGCTCCTGGGAAGAAATCATGTGGCAAGCCGTGCCAAAGTCTCCCAAATTTCGACACCGTCTCGCTCGTCGCGTATCGCGGCATACCGGGCTCCGTTTTGGCGTCGGCGATTCAAGCAACCTCGACTGGATGCCAGCCACACGATACGCTCCCTTTTGGCACCAGATGCCCGCGTTTGCTCTTCCGTCCTATTACGACGGACGCATTCGCATCAACCTTGCCGGGCGTGAGTCCAAGGGAATCGTTTCAGCTGATCAATACGCGGCGGTCTGCGACAAGACAATAGAAATGCTGAATCAATGCGCGAATCTCCTGACTGGAGAAAGTGTCATTTCCGTCATCCATCGCCCTAAGCGAAATCCCATGGACGTCGGCCCCACCGAAGCGGATCTCTACGTTGTTTGGAAATCTGCGCCGCTTGGCTTCTGCCATCCACAGTTCGGGTCTATCGGTCCAATTCCGTACCGCCGCACGGGAGGCCACACGGGCGGACACGGTTGCCTCTTCGTCGAAGGTCTTGGTGTGGCGCCTGGAGACCGTGGCCTCACAAGTTCGTTCGATGTCGTGCCCACCATCCTCGACTTGCTCCGCGAGAAACCAGGATCCCACATCAGCGGTACCTCGCTCGCAAGCGGCCTCGCCGTTCCACCGCAAGAAGTTCACGTCTAACGCCAGAGGCAGAAGTGAGCGTGCGTTTCGTCTCCACTGCGGTGAGGCGCCGGAATGCCAATATGAGAAGGAAGATAGTGGCTGTCTTTAGCCGTCGAGCAAGAGCAAGTGAACCTGAGGCCTGTCGGCCCGCTGTGCTCTCTCGAAATATCCTCCGCGGCTCACCATTTCTTTTTAACCAGTTCGCAATCTCCGCCTTGTTCGACAAAAGACCGTTTTCAGATCTGAACCGCCCCGGCCCGGAATGTCCTCGCCTTAATGTTTCCGCCGCAAGTCGCCTGGCTTTTCATCTGCGTGTGCGAGTGTCCAGTCGGGCAGCAGCCAAACTCTGAATTCAGGCGTACTTTTACTGTCCTCCCGACCAGTAGCCTCAGTCTCCCCGTCACGTTAGCCTACATGTGTTTCGGCACCTCTCTCTGTTTGCATCCGAAAACGTTCTGCGAGCCGGCGCAGCTTGGGTAACCGGTACAGAGCTTAGATGGAGTCCGAAAATGTGTACTGCTGGAGAAAGCCGCACGAAGATCTTACGTGTCATCCTTGTCGCCGCGCTGCTGTTCGCAATCGGTACAGTGACGCCCATCGCAGTCACGGCAAATCCCGTGGCTACTACTCCCGCCTGCAGGACATCGTCAGGGGGCTGGGTGAACTCGGCTCTGCCGCAGGCAGAAACGGGAACCTTTCGACTCGAATTTGATGCCACGCCTTCGTCCACCGGGATCGATGGGGTTGTAGGTCTTTCCTCCGGACCAGCCGGCGACTACTCGAATCTCGCCGCGATTGTCCGGTTCAACGCGACCGGGACCATTGATGCCAGAAATGGCGCTGCCTATACGGCGGCAACGGCCATCACCTACTCGGCGGGCACTGCCTACCATTTCATTCTGGACGTCAATCTGACCACGCATACCTACAACGCCTCTGTGGTGGTGAACGGAGCACCGCAGGTGATCGGAACCAAGTTGGCATTCCGCTCTGAGCAAGCCGGGGTTTCGTCGGTGAGCAACATCGCGGCAATCACTACACTGGGAAGTCAGACCATTTGCAATATCGCGGTAACTTTGACTTCTTCTGGCTGTGTAGCGTCGTCAGGGAACTGGGCGAACTCGGCGCTACCGCAGGTGGAAACGGGAACTTTTCGACTCGCATTTGATGCCACGCCTTCGTCCACCAGGATCGACGGGGTTGTAGGCCTTTCCTCCGGACCAGCCGGCGACTATTCGAATCTCGCCGCGATTGTCCGGTTCAACGCGACCGGGACCATTGATGCCAGAAATGGCGCTGCCTATACGGCGGCAACGGCCATCACTTACTCGGCGGGCACTGCCTACCATTTCATTCTGGACGTCAATCTGACCGCGCATACCTACAACGCCTCTGTGGTGGTGAACGGAGCACCGCAGGTGATCGGAACCAAGTTGGCATTCCGCTCTGAGCAAGCGGGGGTTTCGTCGGTGAGCAACATTGCGGCAATCACCACACTAGGGAGCCAGGTTATTTGCAATGTCACGGTCTCGGCAATAGCGGTGCCGCCCTCGATCACAACGCAACCCCTAAGCCAGACGGTCACCTCCGGCCAGGCGGCCACGTTCTCTGCGGCAGTAACCGGAACAGCGCCGATGAGCTATCAGTGGCAGAAGAACGGTGCTGCGATCAGCGGTGCCACGTCAGCTCCTTATCAGACTCCGGTCACAACGCTTTCCGATAGCGGATCTCAGTTCACTGTGGTGATGAGCAACAGCGCGGGCAGCGTGACCAGCAGTGGCGCTACCCTGACGGTCAATGCTCCAGTGGTGGCGCCTTCGATCACCGCACAGCCGATAAGCCAGGCAGTCACCTCCGGGCAGACAGCCACGTTCTCTGTGGCGGCAGCGGGAACAGCGCCGATGAGCTATCAGTGGCAGAAGAACGGTGCCGCGATCGGCGGTGCCACGTCAGCTACTTATCAGACTCCGGTCACAACGCTTTCCGATAACGGATCTCAGTTCACCGCGGTGATGAGCAATACCGCCGGCAGCGTGACCAGCAGTGGCGCAACCCTGACGGTCAAGGCTCCAGCGGTGGCGCCTTCAATCACCACGCAGCCGATAAGCCAGACAGTCACCTCTGGGCAAGCGGCCACATTCTCTGTGGCGGGGACGGGAACAGCACCAATCAGCTATCAGTGGCAGAAGAACGGCACTGCGATCGGCGGAGCCACGTCCTCCACTTACCAGACTCCCGTCACAACACTGCCCGATAGCGGATCTCAGTTCACCGCCGTGATAAACAATAGTGCCGGCAACGTGACCAGCAGTTCCGCTACATTGACAGTGATTTCTCCTGGCTGCGTAGCGTCGTCAACGACCTGGATAAACTCGGCTCTGCCGCAGGCAGAAACGGGAACGTTTCGACTCGCATTCGATGCCACGCCTTCGTCCACCGGGATCGATGGGGTTGTAGGTCTTTCCTCCGGACCAGCCGGCGACTATTCGAATCTCGCTGCGATTGTCCGGTTCAACGCGACTGGGACCATTGATGCCAGAAATGGCGCTGCCTACACGGCGGCAACAGCCATCACCTACTCGGCGGGCACTGCCTACCATTTCATTCTGGACGTCAATCTGCCCGCGCATACCTACAACGCCTCTGTGGTGGTGAACGGAGCACCGCAGGTGATCGGAACCAACTTGGCGTTCCGTTCCGAGCAAGCGGGGGTTTCGTCGGTGAGCAACATCGCGGCAATCACTACACTGGGAAGCCAGACCATTTGCAATGTCGTGGTATCAGCGGTGGCGCCTTCTATCACCACACAGCCGCTAAGCCAGACGGTCACCTCCGGGCAGGCCGCCACGTTCTCTGTGGCCGGAACCGGAACAGCGCCGATGAGCTATCAGTGGCAGAAGAACGGTGCTGCGATCGGCGGTGCCACGTCCTCTACTTATCAGACTCCAGCCGCAACGCTTTCCGATAACGGCTCTCAATTCACCGTAGTAATGAGCAACACTGCCGGCAGCGTCAGCAGCAGTTCCGGTACATTAACAGTGAGCACGGGGACTTTCCTCCTTGCTGCGAGTCCCACGCAGCTGAATTTCGGCAGCGTCAATGTTTCCAGCAACGGCATTCAAAACGTAACGTTTACCAACAGCGGAAGTTCCAATGTCACGATCTCGAATATCGCCGTTTCGGGCGCCGGTTTTAATGCTGGTGGCGGAGCTGCCGGGCTCATTTTATCTCCTGGACAGACGACACCCGTGAGCGTGACGTTCGCCCCCGCGGCTGTGGGCAGTGCCTCGGGTAAGGTCACGATGACGAGCAATGCCACAAACTCGCCGACTACGATCGCGCTAATCGGCACCGGCGTGGCGCAGGGGCATTCGGTTGACTTAATCTGGACGGCCAGCACGTCCTCAGTCTCCGGCTACAACGTGTATTCCAGCCGCGTCTCGGGCGGGCCGTATGTGAAACTAAACCCGACCGCAATGGCGGCCACGAGTTACACCGATACGACCGTTCAGCCTGGCCAGACTTATTATTACGTCACGACCGCTGTGGCCTCGGGTGCTGGTAATTCTGAAAGCCGTTTCTCCGGGGAGGTGTCGGCGGTTATCCCGTAGCTGCCGCCGAACCCGTTCGGTTTGGCGGTTGGACATCCGACTTCCTTGCATCCGCCAGAAGTCCACAGGAACCCGTGCTTGACCGTCCCTCCCGCTCTGCTAACGTGGAGACGTGGCAGAAAAGACAAAATTCGCCGCCGCCGCTAGATCCCGCGGGGCCAAGCTTCAGAACTTCGGATGCGGCCCGACCTCGCCAAGCGAACATAGCCGCGCAGTCGGACTCCGCACCCCATTTCCGCTGAAGTCTCCTCGCCTGCAGAACATGGTCGCGCTGAGCGCGCCGTGCGTCTCCTGCGTCGCAAAAAAGCAGACGTCTAATCGACACATGAGCCGAGTAGAACATGACCCAACTCACAGAAAACAAAGGACCGCGGCCATGCCTACTCGACACTCTTGCCAGAGCCCTCGTTTTCAGCCATCGCTTCGAGTTGTGAGTCCGGCTTTCTTGACGAAAGCCTGATAGCTCTTTGACAACTGAATACTGCAAACGTTGCCGCGACGAGGGCGTTTCTCGTTTAGGGTCCTCCCGGTTACAGGAACACAAATCCCTACTATCGAAAAGTTGCATGTGCTATAGATTCCGATTGCGTTTACGCTAGTAGGCCTCGACGCGTGTCCAAGGCGCTATGTCCAACTCCATGTTTTCGCATCGTGAATTTGATCGCGCTCAAATCGATTTGACCGGCCGCCGAAATATATGGGAGTGAAGGTTCCAATTTATTCGGGCGACGAACTCGACCATTACCGCATTGGCGCGGTCGTTGAACGCGGCAGCACGGCAACCACAGTTCAGGCCACCGATCTGAACACCAATCGGCAAGTCGCGATCAAGGTTCCGCACCCTGAAATGGAAGGCGACCCCGCCTTTGTCGATCGTTTTCACCGCGAAGAAGAGATCGGCAGAACGCTCAGCCATCCCGGGCTTTTGAAGGTTCATGCGGGCGAACACCACAGCCAGCTCTATCTGGTCACGGAGTGGTTCGAGGGCAAGTCGCTGCGCCAGATTCTTGTGGAGGAAAAGAAGCTGCCTCCCGAACGCGCAGTGCAGATCGTCCTGACAATCTGCGATGTCCTCGGCTACATTCATAATCACGGAGTCGTGCATCGCAACCTCAGGCCGGAAAATATTCTTGTGGGAACTGGCGGAGAAATTAAGCTGACGGACTTTGGCGTTGCGGCGAAGGAAGGGGCCCCGCGCCTTACGTTTACAAGCATCGCGCAGCTCGTTGGTTCGTCACCGTATATTTCTCCCGAGGAGTTGAAAGGGCAGCGAGGAGACGCACGCAGCGACATCTACTCACTTGGCGTGATCTTGTACGAGCTGTTGACCGGCAAAACGCCGTTTCCGGGCGCGGATCCCTTCGAGCGGCTCGCACAGCATCCCGTTCCGCCGCGCGAGATCGATCCTTCGATCTCGCCTCAGTTGCAGGAAGTTGCTTACCGCGCTCTGGAACGCGAGCACAGAAACCGGTACGCGAATGTCCAAGAGTTTGCGCGGGACCTTCAGCGCCTCGATCGAGTGGGAGTTACCGACCGGCCCGAGCTTCGGGATTGGAAGAAGGCAAGCACCGCGCGATCCCGAAAGATCCTTTTTTATGCGGCGATGGCGCTGATTCCCATTGCGATTTTCGGTTTACTCTTGTACTTCGCACGACACTAGGAAATCCCTTCTCCCAAGTTCTCGCGAAAGCAATGCCTTGCATTCAAAGGACGAATTGGACACATATTTCTGCCGCTGCTAACCTCGCCACGTGCATCTTCTAATCGCCCTGGATGATGAACGCGGAGTACTGGAATCGGTCGCGAGCCCCTGTTCGGACTCCGGCCCGCCCGAGGAACAGATGGGTCGCGCCGCCGACTTTGTTACCGCACTGATGAAGAGCGGCAACTGCAAGATCTATGAGTTGGAAAGCGATCAATTGATTTTGCAGGTCCAGCTTCCAGGAATATTCCGCCAAAGGCGTTGGCTCCATTGATGCCCCGTTCAGCTCGAATTTCTGCCGCACTGAAGGCCCGATCAAGGAAATCGCAGAGTCCGCGACGATCGGAACCGCCGCGCAGCGGCGAACGGAATCTGAATCGCTGTCATCCAAAGTTTGTATTTGACTCTCCTATCGAAAATACGCAATATGCACCCGCGGACGACGAAACCGCAGCCTCTTCCCTCGACGGCGAGGTGAGGAAGTTCCTCCTAAGCTTAGGCGTTGATTGGGTGTTCGGACATGACGCCGTGTCCAGTCAAAATTAAGTGCATCGCGCTCGACGACGAGCCGCTGAATCGAGTTACGCGCAGTGGGTGGAATCGTTGATTCCTCCACTGAGAGGCGCCCTTTGGCCGGAGGGCTGCGCATCTGCGCCGCGCCGTGGCAGTGAAGTTTACCTGCGGCGCGGAAGAAGCGCTTCCGTCTAAGTCTCCTGCCAGTCGCCCATCAGCCTGCTCTGAAGTTTAAGCGGCCGAAAGAGGTCGCGGGGGGAGATGTTTGCAATGATTGGACGTACGGTTTTGGTTGAGATGATTTTAGCAGGGTTTTTCGCCGTCGCCTGCATCCGCGCTTCGGTGCCGGTGGCGACCGGTAAGCTGGCTTTTGGCAATTTGTTTCACCTCCCGGGGCGTATGGAGAGGCTGCGCCGCTCGCGATGGCAGTGGTTCTCGATGATCGCGTTGCTTTTGGTGATACGGCTTCAAATGGGCGTCCCGATTGTGCTCGAAGCCATTGTAGCGATCCAGTTTTTGATCTTCCTTGCTCTGCCGGCAGCGAGAGTTGCCGCACAAGGGGTTCGCAAAGAGTGAAGCAGTTGTTCGAAGTCGCGAATTTTGTCCGCCGGCTGCGAACGCAAATGCGTTTTGGAGAGTTGTCTCGTTCGCCGCTGCGGCTGCTGCGTTTGACTTTGCAAGGCGACACTGCGGAGTGCGATTGGCTGGCGCGTCCCGCGGATGCGTGGGACGAGGCTCTTCCGCGGCAGATACGTGAACGGAATGCATCGATGCAGGCCCTTCAGGACGCGGTTGCGATCCGCGAGATGATATTCGGCCTGCTGCCGGAAATTCGCACCGTCGAGCTCCGGGCCTTTCGTCAATCGGCGCGCGAGCCGCCCCGGTTGGTCATCTCCGGCACAGTTATCCGGCAGGAGGCGGATGTAACGAAAGTAACTTCTCCAGTGATGCGGGCGAAGTTATACGGTTTTCGATTCTGGCTCGACGACGGGGTGCTGGTGACGTTGCAGCCGGATGACCGCGCGGTGTCAAACTTTTAAATGTTGGATCCATTCGCAAAGGACCTTTCGGGGTCGAGGAGGTAATTGTTCATGGCAGCAAATAGATCGCAAGGAAGTTATTACACCCTGTTTCTAGCGGCGGCGACCGTTTTCTGTGCTGGCCTCTTTCATTACTCGAGCGGCATGGGGAAGCTGCTGTTGTTGGTTGGTGCGGTCGGTCTGATCGGCAGCTTGTTTGGGATGATGAGCATAAAGTCGTTAGAAGGAAAAACGGCGTTGAAGTCCTCGCCGCTCGCGATGAAGTTGATGGGTGCCGGCTGCAGCGCACTTGGGTGGTTGATCACACTATTTGGCATGCACCTTACGCCGAGCACCGCTGGGCGCCTTGTCCTCGCGTTGATAGGCATAGGGGTAAGTCTTTTCGGGATCATCGTTATTTTGCCTGCGGCCTTTAACAAGAACGCGGTTTGGAAGAACTGAATGCACCGGCTCAGCAGCGGCAACCCAAAATACACTTAGGAGCGGAAAACGAAGATGAAAAAAATGCAGAAGATTTTTCTCGGCATTGTAGTTTTCATGGTCGCGCTAGCGATCGGTGCTGTGGTATACGCCCAGGCCCCAGCGGCTCCGGCGGCACCTGCAGCGACGGCCGCTCCCTCGGCTGCGACGGCTGAACTAGCGGCCGCTGCGGCTAAGGCGCCTACGACGGCGGACCTTGCTAAAGGCGATCCGGGCGGCACGATCACTGGAACGATCAGCGATGTTCCCGCCGCTGATCCCAAGGTGGGCGTTACCCTCCCGGATACCGCCAACCAGGTCGGTCAGAACAAGATAGCCATCAACTTCGTATGGACGCTGGTCACGGGCTACCTCGTTATGTTCATGCAAGCGGGATTCGCCATGGTGGAGTCGGGCCTCTGCCGCGCGAAAAACGCCAACCACACGTACATGATGAACTTCATGGTGTATGCGTGCGGGTTATTCTCCTACTGGTTGATAGGATTTGCCATCCAGCAAGGAGGGTCGGCCGGAAACGGAAACTTAGGCGGCCTCCAGTCGTTGTCTGTTGAGCACACAACCACGCTCTTTGGCAAGACGTGGGGCCTCTTCGGAGGAACCGGCTTCTTTCTATCCGGACACACCTATGACGTAGGAGTCATGGTGCTCTTCCTCTTTGAGATGGTGTTCATGGACACGGCGCTCACGATCGTCACGGGGGCGTGCGCGGAACGCTGGAAGTTCCTGGCGTTCTGTGTATCCTCCTCGCTTATGGGCGCTCTCACCTATCCGATCTATGCCAACTGGGCATGGGGCGGGGGATGGCTCTCACAGCTTGGCACCAACAATCAGCTGGGCAAGGGCTATTGCGACTTCGCGGGATCGGGCGTCGTGCACGCGGTCGGAGGGATAACGGCTCTGGCTGTGACCATGATCATCGGCCCGCGCATCGGAAAATTCAACCGCGATGGATCGAGCAACCCGATCATCGGTCACGACGTCTCTGCCGTCCTGATCGGGTGCTTCATCCTCGCGTTTGGCTGGTTCGGATTCAACCCCGGCAGCACTCTCGGTGCTTCCGCGAACGGCAACTTGCGCATTGGTACCATCGCGGTGAACACCATGCTGGCTGGCTGTACGGCGACGTTCGGGGCCATGCTGTACATGTGGATGAAGAACGGCAAGGTGGACTACTCGATGAGCGGCAACGGCCTGCTGGCGGGCCTGGTCGCGATTACAGCTCCCAGCGGTTTCGTCAGCACAGTCGGCGCCTGCATCATCGGCGTCGTTGCCGGCGTGCTGGTTTGCTGGAGCTGCGCCTTCATCGAGAGCGTGATGAAAGTAGATGATCCAGTTGGCGCCGTTTCCGTTCACGGAACCTGCGGTCTCTGGGGCGTACTCTCTATCGGGTTGTTTGCAGATGGTACGAGCAACTACGGAGGAAGCTGGAATGGCGTCACAGGATCGGTTACGGGGCTGTTCTACGGGGATACCACCCAGATTGTGGCCCAACTCGTGGGCATCTCCACTCTGATCGGTTTCGTCTTTACCTTCAGCTTTCTTATGAATCTCGCACTCGAGTACTTCGTCGGGCAGCGAGTTTCCGTGGCAACAGAAATTGCGGGTCTAGATATTCCGGAAATGGGCCAGCTCGGATATCCCGAGTTTGTTCTCAAGCCGGAACCGGATGTTCTGTTGCAAGCTGAAAAGGGATACGCTGTCGCTTGATCTGAGTTAGCTGTACACGCCTGGCGGCAAGGCGCGCTTCGGCCACGCGCCTTGCCCGCTAGGTTGTGAGGATGTTCCACCACAAAAAGTCGGCCGACATCAGCGATTCGAGGACACAAGAAAATGAATGACGCTTCGATCGTATCCAGCAACGAAAATACCCCGAATTCATTGACCGTTTCCGCGCCTTTGCTGCCTATAGCTTCGGTACCGGCCAAGACGCAGCAAGGTCTCCGGCGAATGTTTGCCGATCCGCGTCTCCTCGAGAAGCAGGAATGCGAGGACTTGGTGGCCGAATTGCGCCAGTGCGTCGCGCAGCATCCCAACGTCTCCGAATTGCGCGTGCTGCTTGGAATGGCTCTTTGCGTGAATCTCGATCCTCAAGCCGCGATGGAAGAGCTTGCCGAGGCGGTTGCACTCGGACCAGATAGCTTCATTGCTCACTTAAAGGCGGGTGAACTGTGGATGCGCCTGCGCGTGATGAATAAAGCCGAGAACCATACCCACCAGGCCGCCATGCTCGCGCAGAACCTCGCGCAATCAGAGCTGGCAAGGCGGCAGGCGACGACCATTCGAACCATGAGGCGCGAAGGAATTGAACGCGACGGCTATCGAACGCCATGGCTGTCGTTTGGCCGCCTTCGCCGGTTCTGGACGCGGAAGCGTCAGAGCGAGGAATTAGCGACCGCGGACGCCCAGTAACAATGCAACCGGTTCTTCAGCTCGCCTTACTTCTGGCGATTTTGCTGCCGGCGCTGAAGATCGCAGCCTCGATCTGTACCCGCCTCGGCATCCCCCCCATCCTCGGAGAATTGCTTACCGGCGTGGTTCTCGGTCCGGGTGTGTTCAATCTTCTGCACTGGCATCTGTTTCGCGGCGGACAAGCGACTGATACGCTCCTGCTGCTTGCGCAGATCGGCGGGTACGTATTGATGTTCATTGCCGGCGTCGAGACGGATATCGATCGAATGCAAGAAGCCAGCGTCACTGCATTTATCGTGGCGCTTTCCGGCGTAATCTGGCCGTTTTTTCTGGGCGCGGGCGTCGGGCACCTGCTCGGCTTGTCTTGGACCGTCTCCCTTTTCATCGGCGGAGCTTTGACGGCCACGAGCGTTTCGATTTCCGCGCGAACCTTGATGGATGCCGGGCGAATGTCGTCCAACGAGGCGACGGTTATCCTCGGCGCCGCCGTGATTGACGACGTGATGGGACTGTTCGTGCTGGCATTTCTCGCGGCATCCGTCACAACCAAGGGCGGCGAAGCCTTTGGCGTGGCGTCCATGTCGAGCGCCTGGTTACAGCAGCGGCTCGCGCCGGCGGCAAGCCATCCCCTGGTCGTTCAGATGCTGATGATCGGCGTCTTCGCGGCCCTATTCTTCGTGGTCGGCTACACCGCGGCAAAGCGCTGGCTGGATCCGTTGATTCTGCAATTGCGCAAGCTAGCCGCCAACGAGGCAGTGCCGAGCTGCGTTCTGGCTTTGGTCCTGGCATACGCGGTCTCGGCCGAGTGGCTTGGGAGCGTAGCTGGGATCACCGGCGCGTACTTGCTTGGATATGTATTCGCCGGCTCCGAGTACAAAACCGATATAGAGCGGAGCTTCTATGCGATTGGCCACGGACTGTTGATTCCTCTCTTTTTCGTTTCCATTGGTCTCTCCAGCGACTATCGGGCGCTGTCAGGCCATTGGATGCTGATGTTCACGATACTTGTGGTCGCGGTCGTGGGCAAGCTGCTCGGCTGCGGACTCGCCGCGCTCGGTTCCGGTATGGACTGGGTGCGCAGCCTTCGCGTGGGCGCGGGCATGATGTCTCGAGGAGAAGTGGGCCTAATCGTAACCGCCATGGGGGCCAGCACCGGTATTTTCGGAAAGACCGAGGTAGCAATGATGGTGGCGGTCGTCCTTTTGACGACTCTGCTGACGCCGATCGCCTTGCGTGGCGCTTTTCACCTTAAGTCCCGGCAGGATATCGAGGAGGGGCTCGAGTCCTCGGATTCCAATCCAACCTCCGCCTCGAACCGCGAAATCCATCTGGCTGTAAATGCCGCCGAATCCGATGCGGTCGATTCACCCCCCGATGGTTCCAACTTCAGAATTGCCGCCACAGCTGACTAGTCCGCGCCCTTACCGCCCCATTTTGGCCGCGCCTTCACGCCGTGATGTTCTACTTGCTTTCCTTAGCTGTGATTCGTATCTTCAGTGCCACTATGGCACCTCGTGGAACACGAATGGGTTCCGCCGCAGTCGCTGTGGCTCCGTGGACCTCAAGAGTTGAAAAACCCGTGCTTACCATCGCTCAAATAAAGGAATTACTAAAACTCCAGCCTCTTCCTTTGGAAGGCGGATTTTTTGCGGAGGTTTACCGATCCACCTGCAAGCTGCCCTCGAGCGCCTTGCCCTCCGGCTATCCGGATGAGCGGACCCTATCGACGGCGATTTATTATTTGCTAACGCCGGACAACTTTTCCGCGATGCACAGGCTGCGCGGGGACGAGGTATATCACTTCTATTTGGGCGATCCGGTGGAAATGCTTCTACTGAAGCCGGATGGAAGCGCCGAAGCGGTCCTCGAAGGGCCTGATATCGCCGCTGGAATGCATCTGCAACACGTGGTTGCCGGAGGCACATGGCAGGGGGCCCGGCTCGCCCCGGGCGGCCATTTCGCGCTGATGGGCACCACCATGGCGCCGGGCTTCGATCCCGCCGATTTTGAGTTGGGCAACCGCGATGAACTGAGCGCCCAGTATCCGCGGTATTCACCGCTCATTGCCATGCTCACCTGGTAGGCAGCAGACCCTCACTTAGTAGCGGATGAAAAAGTAGGCGGACATCCCGAAGCCGATTCCAATCACCGCCCAGCGGACGTATTGGGGATTCACACGCTGCGCCAAATATGCTCCGCCGTAGCCTCCGGCGACGGCCCCGACGAGCATCAACAACGCCTGGGGCCAAAGTACGATGCGCGCGGCGATAAACGTCACCAGAGCGCCGCCGTTTACGATGCTCACCAGCAGCGCCTTCATGCCGTTCATTGTGTGAATATTTTCCACGCCGAGAAACGCGAGCAGAGCCAGCACTAGAATGCCCACGCCAGCGCCGAAATAGCCCACGTAAATCGCGATTAGAAGCTGCAAAAATAGTCCGGGAATCAGCAGGAGGCGCGGAATCTTCGCGTCAGCGGAACTGGCACCAAAGCCGGCGCGGCTGCGGACCCATGCGGTCAGGCGTCCGCTGAAGACGAAGAGCAGCGTCGCGGCGAGCAGCAGCCACGGGACGAGGTGAAGGAAGGTGACCTGCGGCGTGATCAGCAGAATTCGAGCGCCCAGAACGCCTCCGATGATGCCGGTGATGATCAGAGGCGATAGCAGTCGGCGCGCCTTCGCATCAAGAGTTTTGCGATAGGCAAAGGTGCTTGCCAGCGTTCCGGGGAAGAGCGCCGCCGTATTCGTGGCGTTCGCTTCGATCGGCGGAACCCCTGTAAAAATGAGAGTGGGAAATGAAATGAAGCTGCCGCCGCCAGCCACAGAATTGATCGATCCAGCCACGAACGCGGCGAAAAACAGAAGAACGGGATGGTTCAGGTGCACGCGAAAGAATACCTTGCACCGAAAGCTAAGTCATCCAGATTGACGCGATTGGCGCAATAACGTTTTGCGTTTCGTTGCCCGCAGCCAAGGCTTTCGGTATATTAAAAGGGGAATACATGACCGATCCGAAAGCGCCATTCGCGACTGTGGAAGAAGCGATCGAGGAGATTCGCCAAGGACGCATGATCGTCCTCGTGGACGATGAAGACCGCGAAAACGAAGGCGATCTGACCATGGCGGCGGAAAAAATCACGCCCGAAGCCATCAATTTCATGTCCAAATACGGGCGCGGCCTGATCTGCCTCTCCCTCTCCGAGCAGCGCTGCGACGCCCTCGATCTGAAGCCGATCTCGGCGCGAAATACGTCCGCATTCGGCACTCCCTTTTGCGAGCCCATCGACGCGCGCCGCGGAACGACCACCGGCATCAGCGCTTGGGACCGCGCCACCACGATCCTGACGGCCACCGATCCTCACACGCGGCCGGAAGACCTTGCGCGCCCAGGTCATATATATACGTTGCGAGCGCGCAATGGCGGAGTGCTGGTGCGCGCCGGACAGACCGAAGCTTCGGTGGACTTGGCGCGGATCGCGGGGCTCGATCCCTCCGGCGTGATTTGCGAAGTGATGAACGAAGACGGCACCATGGCGCGCATTCCCGAGCTGGCGGAATTCTGCAGAATTCACGGCCTGAAGTTGGTGACGGTGGCCAGCCTGATCCGGTACCGCATGCACCACGAACGGAATATCCGGCGAATCGCGGAATCCGATTTACCTACCAAGTATGGAAATTTTCGAATGATTGCGTACTCGAGCGATGTAGATCATGAAATACACGTGGCGCTGGTTCGCGGAGCGATTCCGTCGGACATGCCGAGCCTTGCCGATAGTGGCAATGCGGTGCCGGAGCCGGTCCCGCAACTGGCGGAGGATGGCCCGCCGCTCGTCCGTGTCCACTCGCACTGCTTGACGGGAGATGTCCTCGGCTCAAGCGCATGCGATTGCCGCGAAATGCTGGAGGGTTCGCTGAAAGCTATTGCGGGCGAGAACCGGGGAGTGTTTGTGTATCTGCACCACACCGGGCGCGGCTTCCGCATCGACTCTCGGACCGAAGAAAGCGCTGCGCTGCCTAAGATCATCTACCACCATCGCGAGCATGTGGAACGCGATCCTGGCGTGCAGCGCGTGATCCAGCACGAAAGCGGAATCGGTGCACAAATCCTAAAAGACCTTGGCTTGCGGAGAATCCGTGTCTTGACAAACCTGCCGCGCAAAGTTGTGGCGCTCGAAGGTTACGGATTGGAGATTGCGGACCAGGTCCCGCTGGCCATTCAGCCTGCGAAGCAGAGCCACCAGCTTCTGTAGCAGTTCCGCGAATCAAGAGAGCCAGCGAGACGGCCTTACAAGCGCCCTTTTCTCACCGATCTAGCGGCCGAAAACCAGCACAACAAAAGAATCCGGAGCCATTGTTGGACGGGGGTGCGGATGTTCCGCAGTGGCTGCGGGCGGCGGGCCGAATTCGGCGGTCACCAGAAAAACTTCATGAGTTTTTTTGTCGAGGGCCATGGTTCGCGCGCCCATCTGCGTGGGTACGTCTTCCACGACGCTGAATTTATCCGGCGAATCTTCGTGTACCACGGTCAGTACTCCAGAAAAGCAGGAAGCGAAGGCGAACGAAGTGCCGGGATCGAAGCGATCCGCATCGACACCCACTCCGATGGCCGGTGTCGCGATTACTTTTCCGGAATCCGTGTCGATCACGGCCATCATTTTGTTACCGCATCCTGCGAAAAGGCGGTGGTGTTTCGCATCGATGGCAAGCCCGGAGGGTTCGGCGCATGGCGCGAGCGGCCAGTGCGCCAGGACGGTCAGTTTCTTCGAATCCAATTCCACTTCCTCGCTTTTGTTTTCCACGTTGACGAAGACGTGGCCCTTGCCGTCGGCCGCGGCGAACTCAAGCTTTCCTCCGATCGGAATAGTGCCGGCGACTTTGCCGGTGGCGCCATCAATCGCCGTGACGCTGCCGCTGCGCCCGTTCATTGCAAACACGCGCTTAGAATCGGGATCGTAAATGATCGCGTCCGGATTCATTTCCGCTTTGGCCTCGCCGATTACCGCAAGGGTTTTCAGATCGAAGATCGTCACCGTGCCGGCTTGTCCATTGGATGTGAAGCCCCGGCCCAGATCGTGGGCGAGCGCGATACCGTGCACGCCGGCAGTGTTCGGGATTTCGCCGACGACCTTTTCCGTGTCCACGTTGAGGACCACCACCTTGTCACCGCGCGAGATAAAAAGGCGCCGTGTGGGAGAATCAAATGTGAGGTAATCCCAGAATCCTTCGCCTCCGACCTTGATCTTTTTCAGGAGGTGATAGCCTGAGGGGCCCGCTGCGGGAGGCGCTGCTTCCACTTCTCGCGATAGGCGGCCGTGGCCGCCCCATCCGGTTGCGGCCACAAGGAGGAGGACCAGTGCTGCGAGGCCTGCGTACGAAAGTCGGCGCGATGGCATTGCTATCTCCTGGGACGGCATGAGCCGTCAAAGTATTGCGCCGACATCGTAATGCCGGCGGCGTGGATGGTCAAATGAACCAAAGATTAATATGTGCTAATCATTTGGCCGCCAGCGGGGTGCTTTTAGGGTCGCCGCTTGCCCACACAAAAAGAACGGCCTGGCGTAACAAGATCGCGTCTATGGTGACTTTTTTGGAGTGGGTCCGACCGTGATGTAGGGCCGCATCTTTTTCAGCTTCGCTTCCGAGATTCCGCGAATTACCAGCAAATCGGTGACGCGTCGAAAGTGCCCACCCTTGGTGCGGAAGTCCACGATCGCTTTCGCTGTAGTGGGACCAACGCCCGGGAGTTGCTCGAGTTCCTTCACCGTCGCCGTATTTAGATCAAGTGGATGCGCGGGTGGATTTTTTTTTGCCAGGGAATTCGAGCAGAAAGAGAAAATCACGGCCAGGGTAAAGGCCGCGCAGCACGAACGCGATGCGAAACTCCGCGTCATCTGATTCAACTCGCGCAAAGCGGGATCTCTCGCACGCACGCCAAAGCTTCGCTACACAGTGGCGACGCCATGGGCGTCGTACTCCGTGACCGGCCCGAAGAGGGCGGCTTGCTCCCCAATTTTGGCGCGGTCGCCCACGAGCACGATTTGCGCATTCGCCGAATCGAAATGGCGCCGCGCGGCGGCGAGGACATCGTCGCCAGTAAGCTGGCGAATCCGCTCCCGATACGTTTCCAAATAATCTTCCGGCAATTGGTCGAGATAGACGGTCGAAAGCTGGCCGAGAAGGCCGTCCTGCGTGGCCACACCCAGCGAAAAGACGCCGCTCAGATAGCTGCGGGCGCTATCCAGCTCTTCCCCGGTTACCGGCAGGGAGCGTATCCGGTCCATTTCGTAAAACATTTCAGTAAGCGTGGCGGCAACCACTTCGTCTCGCACCGCCGCGCGCACCGTGAAATATCCCTGCTGGCGCAAGGCATTCACGCCGCTACCCGGACTGTACGTGTAGCCCTTCTGCTCTCGAATATTGATGACCAGGCGCGAATGAAACGCGCCGCCGAAGATCGAATTCGCAAGGACCAAGCGATACCAGTCGGGATCGCGCCGGGTGATCGCGAGATTGCCGAGAAGCACCTGCGCCTGCACCGTTCCCGGTAGATGGACGAGGTGCACGCGGCGGCCGGACTGGCGCGGCGGCGCGGGCCACGCGGGCGCCACAGGCTGCGGGGCCTTCCAGCTCCCGAAAACTTTTTCGATTTGTTCAAACATCGCATCGGTGGAGAAATCGCCGACAACAATCAGCAGCGCATCGGATGGCACATAGTGGTGGCGATAAAATTCCTCGAGTTGCTCGCGGCGGAATTCCGCTACTTGTTCTTCCGTGGGTGCAACCACCGCATAAGGATGCGCGCCGAAAAGCACGACGCGCAGGCGTTCGCTGGCGAGGAACCCGGGCGTGGTGCGTTCGATCTTCAGCTCTTCCAGCCTCTGCCGTCGCTCGCGCTCGAATTCCTCATCGGGAAAAGAGGCATTCCGCGCGAGATCGGCAACTAATTCCAGAATGTCCGCCGAAAATTCCGCCAGGCCCGACGCCGAAATCGAGCTTGAATCGGCCCCGGCATGTGTGCCAAGTCCGGCGCCCATGCGGCGCAAATCCTCTTCAATCCGGCGGCTGGGGCGCGAGGCGGTGCCTGTTCGGACCACGGTCGCGGTCATTTCCGCGAGCCCGGGTGCACGCCGCGCGACCACGGCGTTGCCACTTCGAAAATAAAGCTGCGCTGAAATTTTCGGAAACGTTCGCGACTCGACAAGCACTACCTGCATGCCGTTCGATAGTTGCCGAACCGCGCGTTTCGGCCACCGCACCGGACGCTCGGGTGCGAGCGCGGGAGGCGAACTGCGGTGCGAAGAAGGCGCTGCGGGTGCGCTCGTTGGCGTCATCGCGCGCCTCCCAGAGCCACGGGACGCCGCACCAGCACGGCCCGATTGCTTGGAACGAGATATTTTTTGGCGGCGGATTGTACCTGATCGGGCGTGACGCCTAGAAACCCGTCGAGGATCGTATTCACCCGGTCCGGATCGCTGTCGAATAAAGTGAAGCATGCAAGATAGTGCATCAATCCGAAGCGTGGCATGTAAGAGCCCATGCCCCCTTCGAGCATCGAATAATAATCCGAGCGGAACTTGACCTTCACGGGATCGAGCTCTTCGGGCGCGATTCCTTTCTCCTGTAGTTGGCCGATTACTTCGTCGTAGATCGCCACCGTGCCTTCGGAAGTGAATTCGGGTTTATGAAAGATGCGCGTGACCATCTGCGTGGGGCCGTTGGTATCGAATAGGTCCGCGCTGCCATCGGCGTCCACGGCGATCTGCTCTTCGAGCACCAGCTTGCGGTAGACGCGGCCGGCGCGGCCGCCGTGCAGGACGCGCTCGATAATCGCAGCGGCGTACCAGTCTGGGCTCTCGCGCTGCGGCAGCGTGTAGCCGATCGCGATCGCCGGCAGCGGACCGAATTTCTCCGTCACCTCGCCGTGGCGCTCCTCGGTCTGCGGAGGCTCGCTCACATCGGCATGAGGCGGCAGCGGGGCGGCGGGAATATCGTCGAAATAGCGCTTGGCCAGCGCGAAGGCTTCGGACGGTTCGAAATCGCCGAGCATCACCAGCGCGGCGTTATTCGGCGCGTAATAGGTGCGAAAAAAATGCTGCACGTCGGCGAGCGTCGCGGCGTCTAGATCGGCGAAGTCTCCGTAAAAATTATGAGCGTTGGGCCAATTGCGAAAGGCCACCGGCGGCAAATCGAGCCAGGGAAATCCGCCGTAAGGCTGATTCATCACGTTGACGCGGACTTCCTCTTTCACCACATCGCGTTGGTTGCGAAGATTATCATCGTCGACTTTAAGCGCGCGCATGCGATCCGCTTCCAGCCACAAAACGCGTTCCAGCGCATTCGACGGCACCGCCTCGAAATAGTTGGTCACGTCATAGTTCGTGGTGCCATTCAGCACGCCGCCGGAGGAATTGATGAGCCGAATATGCTCCATTTTCCCGGCGTTTTCCGATCCCTGGAACATCATGTGCTCGAAAAGGTGCGCGAAGCCGCTGCGTCCGCGTGGCTCCAGGCGAAAACCGATCTGGTAATAGACGCCCACGGTAACGACTGGCGCCGTGCGATCCTGGGAAGCGACCACGCGCAAGCCGTTGGCAAGCGTGGTGTGTTCCACGGGAATATGAAGTTTCTTGGGCGATAGATTCAACGATTGCCTCCGAGGAATTTTTTCTGAGTTGCCGTTTACGGACCGGGAGCGGCTAAAGGCCGCGGCGCTATCATAAATCTTCAACGGCCTTCTAGCGCGCCCTTGCTCTTCTTGAGCGCGGCAGCCGGATTCTTCGAAAGGACCCGGGCGGCCAAAAGCGCAAGCGCGGCATAGGATTCCCGAAATTCGCGAGGATAGCCGCGAAGCGCGTTTGCGTGCCTCGCGACTATTCCATAATCGCCGCGCGATAGCGGCCCCGTCCACGCGGCACGGGGCCCGATCCGCTCTATATTATCGAGTATTTGGTGGATTAAAGGTAAAAGCGTTTGCGTGGCACTTCGCCGCGTAAAGCCGATTCGCATCAACATCTGAACGCCCGCCTCGATCAGGGGATACGCGCTGCCCGCGGCGAGCACTGCCGCCGCGTGATAAATCGGCTTGTCGCGAGTCTCGATGGTCACCGTAATTCCGCCCAGGGATTGCGCGATCGATTGGGCCATCCTACGCGCCTTGTCATCGCCTTCAATCGCGAAGACCACTCCGCTCAATTTTGGAATCACTTTGCCGCCGAACGCCTGCATCGGGTGAAGCGATCCCGTGGCGGCGCCGAGCCGCGCGACCGGTGCCAGGGCAGTGCGGTCCAGAGTTGCGCTCGTGTGCAGAATCACTTTGCCCTTGCACTTCGAGCCCCCGACTCGAGCGAGCGCGCCCGCGACGGTTGGCAGCACGTCATCAGGTGTTCCCAGCAGAATCAAATCTGCCGCGAATACTTCGCCGGTGATGCGGCTAAACGCGGTCCCACTACCGATGGCTCGCACCGCCGCGCGCGCCGTTGCGGGAAACCGCGTGACAACTGCGCCGATTCGCCAGCCTCGTCCGCGGAGACGTCGGCCCAGCGCTCTCCCTACGCGTCCCGCGCCGATGATGGAAATAGTTCGAGCCATACAGCGTGGTAGCATAACTTGCTACTGCCTCTCGTGTCGGGGGAAATTGTCAGGTGCACATTTTTTTGGCTACTGTCCTATGCACAATTGCGATTCTGTGGATCGCCGAATCCGTTGAAATTGCGATCGGAGTGCCCTCGATTCCCTCGCTCGAAGACGCCGCGCCGCTCGCAGATTCCGAGTGCCCTCAAGTTTCGATTCTCTTCGCCGGGCGCGACGAAGCCGACAAACTGCCCGGCGCACTCGCAACTTTTTTAGCCTTGGATTATCCCCGTTACGAAGTGATTGCGGTCGACGACCGCTCCACTGACCGCACTCGAGCGATTCTCGAAACAGCCGCCCAAAATGACCCGCGATTGAAAGCGGTGCACGTGTCCGCCCTGCCTGACGGGTGGTTGGGGAAGCCGCACGCCTTGCAGCAAGCGTATGAACGTTCCAGCGGCGAGTGGCTGGTATTCACCGATGCGGACGTTCATTTCAGGCCGGACCTGCTGCGCCGAGCCATCGCGCTGGCGCAAGTGAAAAAGTTGGACCATATGACGCTGCTCGGCGCGCCAAAAATGTTTACGCCAACCGAAAAAATCGTGATGACGTTTTTCGGTCTGGCTTTCGTGATCGGCACGCGCCCCTGGAGCGCGAGCAACCGCGATTCGGCTGGATACAACGGCGTCGGCGCCTTCCAGTTAATCCGTCGCGGCGCCTACGAACAGATTGGGACACACCGCCGCTTAGCCATGGAAGTGATTGACGACATGAAACTCGGCAAGCTGGTGAAGGAGTCGGGGCTGCATTCGAGTGTGGCCAAAGCTGGCGACGCCGTGAGCGTGCATTGGCACGCAGGATTACGCAACACGATTCGCGGCACCACCAAGAATTTCTTCGCGGCGTCGGGATACAAGCTGTGGCTGGTCAGCGCGCAGATTCTGGGATTGCTGCTGATGTGTGTGTTTCCGGTGGCCGCTTTGCCGTTTGTTCACGGATGGGCTCGCCTGTTCGCCGCGATTGCGGTCGGCGTGCCGCTGATAATGGCGGGCGGCGTGGCGATCGTATTCAACATTTCGCCCGTCTACGCTTTCACTTTCCCGATAGGCGCTCTGATTTTCGCGTGGATGCTCGCGCGCTCCACAATCGTCACCCTGTGGCAGGGCGGAATCGTCTGGCGCGGCACCTTCTATCCGCTGAAAGAGTTGAAGCGCGGCGTGGTTTAGGGTCGGCAAATCATGCTGATCCAGTTTTAGCGTGTTGCCTTCAAAGCTCGCGGCTAAAACGCCGCAGGCCAGGTGTACCGGTCGCAGCTTCAAAGTCCGGGTGGCGCTTCTCACCTGCGAATTGGAATCCCGCCTTTGAATAAGCCCTCTCCGCCGCGCTGTTCCCGATGAAGAACGTGATGTGCGTCTGGCGTGCGCCGCTGCGTTTCGCCTCCTCGACTGCGCGTTCAAGCAACTGACTAGCAAGGCCTTGCCCACGATAGAGGGGCACCGTCGCTACATTCTCGATCGCCCACGCTTCCTCACCGGTTTCGAGCGTACAGGCAAAAATATACGCGCCTCGTTTCCACATGGCTTGCTGCTGCAAATCGCTCCATCCGAGTTCGCGTGCCACCTCAGTCATTGCTTGCTGCGATAGTGGATACGCATCGCCGGCTCGAAATGCGCAAAGCGTCGCTGCGGGATTGCCTTCGACTTCCGCGATAAAAGATCTTGAATAGTGCCACCAGGAACGGGCCTGCGCGAGCGTCAACCGCCGAACAAACTCATGGCGCGAACTTTCGGAGCCGTCCAACACAATGTCGAACCAGCCTTTTGCCAGATGCGAGCGCGCCGCGGTGAGAATTGCCCAAGCCAGGAAATCAGCGTCTTGCTTGGTCGCCGAACGAATTGCAGTGCTTATCTTCGTCACACAGGCACCTTAGGTGGTCGGAGCTTTAGCTCCGACACACGGCCGTCCGCCGGGTGCGCTTTAGCGTCTGAGGACAGCGGTGGAAGGGCGGGGCTTTAGCCCCGCCATAAATCGGCGGCGCGAAGCGCCTTCCTCTGCGCAGCCTCATCCGCAGCAAGTTTTCATCTCGCTGGTCCTCCGCCGGAACCCTTGCTCGCTCTCGGCCTTACGGTCTGCGTAGTTCCCACAATAGACAGCGAGGGCGAAATGAATTAGCGTTAGTCGGGGCCTCTTTTTCGCCCCGCTGCAGATCGACAGTGCAGCCTCTTCGCACTGGCAGAAGCTGCCCGCTCTCTCGACGAGGGCCGGATGCTCTTTGAAAACTGAATCGAGGCCGACCCGCTAAAATGGGTCGTCCCGGCGCTCACCGTCTCCTCGACACACGTGCCGAGTAGAAAGTCCTCTAACCTATTGAAAACAAAGGTTGAGGCGCCATCCTACTCGACACAATTCCAGGCGCCGATTTTCCGGGCTGGCTCTATTTTTGCTGGCTGCGGACCCTGGCTCGTCCCGCCAGACCAGGGGCGGCCACCGGCAACGGGCTGGATGATCCCGCTTGCGCCGGGTCAATCGTTACTGCAACTTCGGTCGTCGCAATTACCCCCAGGTCGCGCTGCTTGAGTGCGCGAATGCGGTCGCGCAGCGCGGCGGCCCGCTCGAATTCGAAATTCTTGGCGGCCTCTCGCATCTGGGTTTCGAGTTGCACGATGGCCTTCTGCAATTGTTCCTCGTTGGTAATGTCGCCGATCACGGTGTCGTCCGCTGGAACCGTCACGTAGTCCGCTTCCACGATTCGCGCCAACTGCATGTCCACTGACTTTATGATGGACTGCGGAGTGATGTTGTTTTCGCGGTTGTAAGCCTGCTGCTTTGCGCGGCGACGGTTGGTCTCCCCGATGGCCTGGCGCATCGAATCGGTCATTCGGTCGGCATAAAGAATTGCGCGGCCTTCGATGTGCCGCGCGCAGCGGCCCATGGATTGAATCAACGAAGTGGCGCTGCGAAGATAGCCTTCCTTGTCCGCATCCAGAATCGCGACCAGCGAAACTTCAGGCAGATCCAGCCCCTCGCGCAGAAGATTGATTCCGATCAGGACGTCAAATTCTCCGCGCCGCAGGTCGCGCAGGATGCGCACGCGTTCCAGCGTCTCGATCTCGGAATGCAAATACCGGCAGCGCACGCCAACCTCGCCAAAATATTCCGCCAGATCTTCCGCCATCCGTTTGGTAAGCGTGGTGACGAGAACGCGTTCATTGCGCGCCGCGCGCATGCGAATTTCCTCGAGCAGATCGTCCACTTGCCCTTTAACCGGGCGAACCTCGGTTTCCGGATCGACCAGGCCGGTGGGCCGAATCACCTGCTCAATCACCACGCCGCCGGATTTTGTCAGCTCGTATGGCCCAGGAGTTGCGGAAACGTAGACAACTTGATTGGTGCGGTGCTCGAATTCCTCGAAATTGAGCGGGCGATTATCGAGGGCCGAAGGCATGCGAAAACCGTAGTCCACCAGCGTCTGCTTGCGCGAACGATCGCCGGCATACATCCCGCGCAGTTGCGGAACGGTCTGGTGCGATTCGTCGATGAAGAGCAGATAATCGGAAGGGACGTAATCGAGCAGCGTCGGCGGCGCCTCGCCGGGAAGTCGTCCGGACATATGCCGCGAATAATTCTCGATGCCGTGGCAGTAGCCGATGGTGCGCATCATTTCGATATCGAAATGCGTGCGCTGCACCACGCGTTGCGACTCCACGATTTTTCCTTGGCGCGCCAGTTCACCTTTCCACCAATCCAGCTCTTCGTAGATGGTCTGAATCGCGCGCTCTCTTTGCGCCGCAGGCAGCACGTAGTGTGACTTCGGATAAATGGGCAGGCGCGTGATTTCGCCGTCGCGCGAGCGAATTTCTCCGGTGAGCGGATCGATTTTGCGTATCGCTTCGATCTGGCTGCCCCATAGCTCAACGCGCAGCGCGAAATCATCGTAGGGCGGGTAGACCTCGATCGTGTCGCCGCGAACCCGGAAGGTTCCGCGGCGAAGATCTTCGGCGCGGTCGTATTGAATCTCGACCAGTTTGCGAAGGATCGCCTCGCGCGCGATGGACTGGCCCTTTTCGAGCATGAGCATCATGCCGTAATACGCTTCCGGGGAGCCGATGCCGTAGATACAGGAAACGGAGGCCACCACAATCACGTCGCGCCGTTCGAAAAGCGAGCGCGTGGCGCTCATCCGCAATTTGTCGAGCTCATCGTTGATGGTCGCTTCCTTTTCGATGAAAACGTCGCTCGCGGGCACGTACGCTTCCGGCTGATAGTAATCGTAGTAGCTGACGAAATATTCCACCGCGTTTTGTGGAAAGAAGGATTTGAACTCGTGGAATAGCTGGGCGGCCAGCGTTTTGTTGTGGGCCAGGACAATCGCAGGCCGGTTGACCTCGTCGATCACCTTGGCCATCGTAAATGTTTTTCCCGAGCCAGTGACGCCCAAAAGCACCTGATGACGATCGCCGTCATTCAGGCCGCGAACGATCTGCGAAATCGCTTCGGGCTGATCGCCGCGCGGATCGTAATCGCTGGCAAGCTTGAACTTGGTCGCCACAGTGCCTCCAGGCGCAAAATGCGCTAAACGCGTAAAACTACGATTATACCTCAGTTGCGGATTGGCGGGAGCGCAGGGAACGGCGCTTGCTCTTCAGAATTCTGGCCGTACGAGCGGAATCAAAATGCGGGAATCGTGCAATCCGTTTGTATTGGACGGAATCTTGCCGATCACCATTGCGACTTCGTCGCAGTCGGTCAGTTTCGGGCAGTGCAGGCAGTCCTTATAGATTTTGTCCGGCAGCTCTGCGCGCCTTGCAACTTCGAAACCCAGATGGCCGAAGAAGCCGGGAGTCCGCGTGAAAAGGCACACGCAAGTGACGCCGTGCCGCCGCGAGTCTTCCATCAAAGCTTTTACCAGCGCCTTTCCCACGCCCCGCCCCTTGCTTTGCGGAGAGACGGCGATGGAGCGAATCTCAGCGAGGTGCGTCCCATAAAGGTGAAGCGCGCCGCAACCGAGAATCCGGCCGTCCTCTTCGGCAACGATGAAGTCGCGGACGTTTTCAGAAAGTTCCGCCACGTTTCGTGGAAGGAGCGTGCCTTCGTCGGCATGAGGCTGGATAATGCCGTGAATTTCCGGGACGTCCGGCAAAACGGCTTGTCGCGTTACGAGCATCCAGATGATCATAGTATATTTATGCAGCGGAGTGTATATCTATTCGATCGTCCGGCCTCGCGTCGGGGAAAAACGGCGACAGGCTGCTACGGTGTTACAGCAGGCTGGGGTGCGGTAACCAGAGTGATCTCGGACTGGCTCTGAACGTGCCCCTGCTCGTGGATCCGCGAGCCAGTGGCGACGCTCACGATTTCGTAATCGGCATCCTCTTTGCTGGTTTGCGTCGAGCTGACCATAAGCCCGGTCGCGAGCGAAACTGACTCGAGTGCTTCTCCCGACCCGAGCCAAGTTCCCGAAGTGCGCAGCCCGTTGCGGCGATAGTCTTCCGGAGTCGCATCAGAACGCGCCGAACCCCGCCGCGAGATTTCAAAGTGCGTCAGAATCACGGCGCAACCGGATGCGCTGCTTGCCGGCCGATTTGACCGCGCGACCGGCGCCGGGGCAGCCGAATTACACAGCTCATTGCGAAGGTAGGTCGATTCAGTATGCCAGAGCAGATCGGAGAGAGGCTGCCCCTGAAGCGGATGTTCGCTTTTCCATTTCTCGCCGATGCGGACACCCTTCGGAGGCATTCCGGCGTGCGGCGACAGCCCGCTGAGCCAGGAAATGATCGGTTGCTCGGCCGCGCTATCCGGAAAGATTTCTTTCAAGCCCTTGAAATCGTTAAGCTGCCCGTCGGGTTCGAGCGTGAATTCAACGGAGCGCCCTTCCATGCGGGCGTACCGGCTTGCTAACGAGGGCGTAGAGGGATCGAGCGCGTCGCTTTCCGATGACGCGCTGGATTTGTCGAATGTGGCGCGGAGGCGCACGCCGCCCAACGCGGATGCCGAAGCGGCGGACGCGCCAAGCACATCCAGCCTGACAAGCAGGTGGATCGCCTGATCTGATCGAGAACCTCCCTCGGGATCTGCCAGGGGGGTTGTGATTGTCCCCGTGGTGGTGGTGCGGGAGTCGATCTGGTAGCGGAGAGAGTCGCCGGCGATCAATTTTGGAGTCAAGTGAATCCGCTGATCGGCAATGGCGGCGAGCGCCAAGGCAATCACACAAAAATAGGCTATGAGAACAGCCCTAAACAGTACGAGCCGCACGGCAGCATCGGTCCTGCGGGACGATCGGGAATGTGTGCCGGCGTTCATGCCCTATCTTTGCCGGGAGCGACGCAGTGGAGCGGCCGGAACCAGCGAGACTTGGGGTGCGGCGAGCGAACCTCCGAGATGAAATGCGGCCAGCGGCTGATCGGGACTATCAGGAAGCGTGGACAGTGCGCGCAAACGGAAATCGATGTTGCGGTTGAAATCGACGCGGCCCGCTCCTTGAATCCAACTGCCTGCTCCGGAAAGCAGGTCCAATTTCTGGAACTGGACTTCGCCTTGGGCGCACGAAAACGTCGCCGAGCCGTCGGGAAAACGTCCCGGTGCATTTTCGGCAGGGTTTCCCAAGGCCGCTGAAATATCGAATTCTCGCAATTCGGCATTGGCGAAGCGTGCATGGCCTTGGCAGGTAAGCGAGCCGATCAGGCCGGCGCGGCTCGCGCCACGCGCCTCCAGCCAAATTTGACCCGAGGCCGAACCACCCAGCAATTTCGCGAGGTTCGGGGATGCGGAGGCCAGCGCGGACAAGTTCACATCCGAAAAGTCGAAACTCGTGCGGTACACCGGCACAGTGGCCAGGATCGCATCGACCGAGCCGCTGAGTCGCCCATCGTAGAAGCGGCCCGATGCATCGGAGAGCGCAATCCGGCGCCCATCAAGTTCCAGGTTTCCCTGCAAATGAGAGACATGCAAAGGCGGCAGAACGAATTCACCAACGACAATTCGGCCCGCCGCGCGGAGATTTTCCGGCGCAACCGCAGGCGGCCGCGTGCTCAAAAACGGAAGCATACGATCAAGAAAACTTTCCTTCCACGCGGGGTTCAGCCATCGGTCAAGGTCCGCTGTGGCAAGGCGATCCGCCGAAAGGGCAAACTGCCATTCGCCGTCCGGCTCACGACGGTTAAATGTACCGGCCCACTGGGCCCCAAACGCTTGCGCGGAGGATACGCTCACATAGCTGCTGCCGGGCTTCAGTTCCATACGAGTTTTGATTTGGTCGATCGGCTGATTCAGAAAAGGCACCCGCAGCTTCGCACCCGAGGCTGCGGTGCCCGCCCCGCCAATCTCAATCCAACCAGCCGGCTGAAACACCACCGTTGCGGTCGAATCAGTCAGTTGTGAAAGAGACCACCGGTAGGGAACGTCCTTCCACCGCAGGTCGCAGGCGAATGGACCTGCCAAATCCCAGCCGTGCGAAATGTTCCAGCCAAGCGCGCTGGCTCCCGCAATCAGATCACGCGCCTGGAGTGCTCTCCCGGTGATGTGCCAGCCCGCCAATCCCGCGGGAGCTGGCCGGAAGGACGCCTCCACCCGGAATGCGCCATCGGGATCGTCCGAAGCTCCCCACGCGAGGCTCGCCGCAATGGCAGCGGACTTTCCGTGGACAAATCTGAAATTCACCCGATCCAGGCGGGCGTGACGAGGGACGCCCGCGGCTCCTACCTCGATCGCATCTGTGTCTACTTGGGCGTTGATGACATGCGGCGGCCATCCCGCAAATTTCGCCTGCACTTGAGCGCTTCCGTGAACCGAAAGTTTATCGGCGATGCCGGTATGAAAGGCGCGGATCCATGCAAGCACGTCGCCCATATCCACCTGTGCCGACGACAGCGCAATTTCATCCGGCTGCAGCGCGTGCTCTGAGGGTTTTTCATCTGAGCGATTCCAAAGAATGCGTCCCGAGGCGCGCGCACGCGAATTCGGCGCGTCCAGCGCAATGTTCGTGAACCGCACAAAGGGCGAGGCGGGATCCCAATCGATCGCGCCGGACAAATTTAACGACGGATTGTCAGCCCGCAGCGGAATATCCCAACCGTGAATCTGGCGAAAGGCCGCCCGTCCCTGGAACGACCAACGGCCGTCTTGTCCCCGCGTGCGAGCATTCGCCACCAAGGAAAGAAAGCCGCGGATGCCGTCGTCATCACCGCGAACCAGCCGCAAGACGTCCGAAATCGAGGCGTCTTGCCACTCCACATTTAGCGCGGCCGGGCGCAGCCGCGACGATGTCCCTCCTACCTCGCCTGACAAGTGGAGGGCGCCCGCTTGCTGCGTCATCGCGGCGGCCCGCCACGGCGTGCCTTGCAAGTCGATGCTCCAGCGGCCCGGCCGGCTTGCTTCGACTGCGCCGGTGACTCCGACGAAGGCAAATGGGAGTTTTTGATAGCCGCGTTTGAAGTTGAGGCGTCCTTCTTCCACTTCGATCCGGCGGAAACGCAGCGCCGGCGAAGTAGCGGGTGATGCGCTCAACCCGTTTTGCAGCGCCGACTCCTCCGCGCGGGGCAGCCACTCTGCCACATTCCAACGCCCATCGGGCGCGAGCACGATGTTCAAGCTAGGGTGATCAAGGGAGACGGTTCCCGCTTCGATCCGCCCTCGCAAAAGGCTCTGCCAGCGCAGCCGAACGGAGACTGATTCGGCGCGCAAAAAGTATTCGCGTCCGAACTGCGGGTCCTCCCCGACGGTAACCGAACGGGCGCTCAGCGTCGGGCCATCCCATAAACTGAAATCGTAGCTGCCCACCTTGACAGGCCTGCCGAAAACAGCTTGGAGCCGCGTTGCCAATATCTTTTGGAGGGGAGTGTACCGGACTGTGACAGAGATACTCTCGCTGATGGCCCAAAATACGATCAGTACCAGAATGACGCCCTTTAGCCACCGGCTCCGCGATCGGCGTCGTGAAGGGATCGCCTCAATGACCTCCGGCCCGGCGATCGCATCTGAGATGGTTTCGGACATGGCAGAGTACGGGAAGCGCAGAGACATTTTGGCTCAAACAGTTCACCGTGTCTCTGCTAATTCACGAGGCGCAGCATGCGATGCCAGCGCGTCTTCGTGGAAAGATGGGCCACTACCTGCCCGATGCCCCGGACGGTGCCCGCGAGACTCCGGTCATCGTAATCGCCGGCGTTTGCGTCCACCGACCAGTAAATCAGCGCCGGGCTGCCAATGATCGCACGCCGGTCCACAAAACCCCAGTAGCGGCTGTCGGAGCTGCTGTCCCGGTTGTCGCCCATTACGAAATAGTGGTTCGGCGGAACAACCAGTTGGCCATGTTCGACGTAATTCATGATTTCGCCGGCCCACTCCGGCCGCAACTGTCCGGCGATAACGCGATCGTCGTGCGGCGGGAAATCGCTGAGCGGATCATAGAGCGACGGATTGTAGATCGCATAACGTTCGGACAAAAGCATCCCATTGACGTACACGTTCCGGTCGCCCATGCGAATATGGTCGCCCGGCAACCCGATCACGCGCTTTACATAATCCACGTGGTCGTCATACGGAAACTTGAAAACGACAACATCCCCTCGGCGAATGCTCCGATAGGGGAGCAGCTTTTCATACCAGGCGCCAGTTCCCTCGAAAATGAATTTGTTCACGAGCAGATGGTCGCCCACCAGCAGCGTTGGCTCCATCGATTCCGACGGAATTTTGAAGGCTTGGACCACAAACGTGGTGCCGAATAGAACCAGCAGAACGGTGACGAGGAGTGACTCAACTAAATCGGTGGTAGTGCTGCGCGCCCGGCGCTCCACCGGCGGCGATAACAAAGCGCCCTCGGGCGCCGCCAGCGGCCCTTGATCCTCCATCGAATGCATTCAGCGGCTCTCGCTATCGGAGTACAACATTGCCAGGGCCAGTTTGGCTGCGGCCTGCTCTGCTTCTTTCTTGCTATGCCCTTCCGAGCCGGAGAGTTTGCGTCCCTGATACCACACTTCGATTTCGAAAACTTTGCGGTGCTCCGGCCCCGACTCCTGGCGAAGACGGTACGAGGCAACCTCAAGCCCCCGCTGCTGCAACAGTTCCTGCAACGCCGACTTGTGATCCGGGTGGTCGAGGCCTTCGATCCCGCTCTCGAGCGCGGGCTCAAGCAAGGTGCGGCGCAAGAAAGATTCAGCTGCGCGCAGACCGCCATCCAAGTAGATCGCGCCCGTAATTGCTTCGTATGCGTCGGCCAACAGCCTTTTCTTCTGCCGCCCTCCTGTTTTTTCCTCGCCGGGGCCGAGGCGCAGGTGATCGCCAAGCATCAGCCGGCGCGCAGCGGCGTAGATCGAGGCTGCACTGACCAGCCGAGCCAGCCCTTTGGAGAGTTTACCGGCGTCCCACTGCGGGAAAAATGCAAAGAGATGTTGGCTGGCCGCGAGCCCCAAAACCCGGTCGCCCAAAAATTCCAGGCGCTCGTTATCGAATCCAGCGGCGTTCTGGCGATGGGAGCGGTGCGTGAGAGCAAGGCCCAACAGCTCGGTATTCCTGAAGTGATAGCTAAGGGTCTCCTCGAGCGCTGTAATCTCCTCAGACGTCATGCTGGAATTGCCATGTACTTACTTGGGCGGCGCTATCTGCTTTTTTGCGGTGTCGGCGCTCTGTTTACACCGATCCTGCAAACCGCTGGGAATTTGCGCGCACTTATTGAAAGCATCCAATGCGTCGGCGTTGCGGCCTAACGTCTGCAAGTCGATTCCCATTACAAAGAAATCCGTCGGGTCCGGCTTCGGGGCGCTTTGCGTGGCCTGCTGCAGCTCCTTCACCGAATCCTCGGATTGCTGCCGGCGAAAGTACACCAGACCGAGGCCACTGTGGGCCTCCGCTAGCAGGGCGGTTTTCGACTGCGTGAACTGCTCATCGGTCATGGTCGCGGGCTTCGGCATCGCCTGGAGCACCTGCATGGCATGTTTCTCGTATTGTTCGGCTTTGTCCAAGCTCTTGGGCGCGTCGGGGTCGTTCGGATTGTAGACGTGGGGAATCACCCAGCCCGTCACCGTCAATACGCCGGCATCGTCAGGATTCAAGGCCAGCGCTTGATCCGCGGTCGCGTAAAAATCCTTCCAGTCCTGTTTGAGGTAGTAGGCCTGCACAAGACCGGCCTCCACGGATTCGGCATACCGGCTCATGGGATACTTTCGAAGGAAATCTTTTCCAAGCTCGATCTTCTTGTCCGGCTCCTCGGGATTGGCGTCGAAGAACGCCTTATAATCCGCTTCCTCTTTGGGATCGACTTTAGGCGCGGCCTTAGGTTGCTGCTGGCTCCCCTCGTGTAGCGCTTGCTGGTGGTTGCTTTGATCAATTTGCCTGTTTTCCTCCCTGGTCTCCGGCCCATTATTGCTTTGCGCCATGCATTGGGCGCCGAATGCAAGGCTGAACATCACACCGGCCATCAGCAATTTGATTTTCATGTTTATGGATTGAAGTTTCATTGTCGCTATCCTTTGCTCCTGGATGGTTGATTGTGACCCTCTCATTTTGATTGCGCGGACTGCCTCTTGGCTACATCCGCGTTCTGCTTACAGGCATCCTGCAAGGCACCCACGGCCTGGGCGCAACGATTGAAGGCGTCTGCCGCCTCCCCGTAACGCTTCAGGTTTTGCAGATCCATGCCGAAAACATACAAATCGGTTGCGTCGGGATCGGAATTTCCCTGCATGGCTTGTTCGAGGGCTTTCGCGGAATTGGCAAAATCCTCGCGGCGATAATAAACAAGACCCAGCGCGCTGTGGGCCTGCGCCGACTTCTGCGCTTTCGCCGCCGCAAATTGCGCGTCGGATAAGTGGGAGGGCTTGGGCATGGTCGCCATCACCTCCATCGCGTGTTTCTCGTACGTTTCCGCTTTATCCAGTTCAGCGGATCCGTTCGGATCATCCGATTGGTAAACGTGCGGGATCACCCACCCGACGGTGGTGAGCACGTCCACATCGTCCGGCTTCAGAGCCAAGGCGCTATCCGCTGAGGCATAGACGTCCTTCCAATCCTGCTTGGCGACGTAAGCGTTCACCAGCCCGGCGTCCACCGCCTCCGCGAGCGGACTCTTCGGATACTTTTGAAGGAACGCCTGGCCAAGCTGAATTTTCTTGTCCAATTCATCTTTCTGGTTATAGAAAGCCTTGTAGGCGTTTTCCTCTTTCCGATCGACCCCTTGCCTCTGCACGTCGGTCAGCATGTGCAATTCAGTCTGCATCGAGTCTGTGCCGGAGGTGACTGGAGACGCCTCTTGGCCACCCATCTGAGCGTGAGAAGGTGCTGCCGCAGGCAGGCATGCGAGCGCAACCGCTAGGCCCCTAGTCGCAAATCTTACGAGTGAAAGCCTCATGGAATTGCGCCTCCTTCTGTCGGCATATGGCTTCGGGTCTTCATGCGACGCCAAAGTCATCACTCTGGTTCCGTTTTTTTACCGGCTCCGGCCGGGGGCTGGTAAGCCGCAGCGATGCCGTTCTGCGCGGCCACGCGTGCAGCCTCCGGCGCGCCATTCACAGCCAGCGCCGCGCGATACTCATTCAGCGCCAGGTCGCGTTCATCGCCGAGATCGTGTATGCGGCCAAGATAGACGTGCGACCAAGCGATCGCCGACGGATCGGATGATGCCGGTTCCTGCGCACCCTGTCCCGTCGAAGCCGGAGCCGATACGACCTTCTCGAAAAGTTCCTTGGCGCGATCTCCATCCCCCGAAATCACCGACGCAATCGCCAGCCCATATTCCACCCGGGGATCGTTCGGATATTTTGCCAGCGCCGCTTCGAATGTTGCTGTGGCCGCTGCAGCATCCTTGTTGGCGATTTCGCGATTGCCCTCGACCAGCCAGCGGTCTAGTTCGGAAGTGTGGCCGTTTCCCCGCCCATGAATTTCGTCGGCTTCGGCGTTCGGTTGGGCAGCCGGGAACTTGATGCCCTGGGCGCGCTTGTGTTCCGCATCGAAGTCGATGCCTGCGATCAAGTCCGGAAAATAGTACGACATCGCCGGCTCGGCCTTCTCGAATTTCTGCAGGCCCGTAACCAAGGGTCGCACCAGAATGTATCCGGATTGGTCCGCATCCTGAAGGGCTGCTTCGAGCGGAGCACCCGCAAGGCGGCGCAAACGCAGCTCCACCGCCTTGATCAAGCACTCGTCGGTAAACGCCACGAAATCGTCTCGATATTCCATGGGAAGACGGGGAGCACCGGCGGCAACGGTGAGCAAGGAACTCCTACGATCCAGCAACGACCGGTGGCGAAGCACCAGCTGGTCCAGCATGAAATGCAGGTAAGCGTGCTGAATGGCGTTCGCGCGCGCGCCGGAATTCCCGCCCACCACGATGGCGTAGCGATCGCCGAAGTTTCGAAAATTCGTGCGCGCGCCGACCAACGGCTCCACGTACACCGTAAAGCTGCGCCCATCCGCCTTGGAGATCTCCCGGAGGTACGCATCTGAAACGGTCACAATCCGGCGCAGCGACGCCCGATAGCGATCCACCGCCGGCTCATACTCCGGTTCAATCTTTGCCCAGCGGATATCCAGATGCGCTTCCTGATAGAAGTCCTCGAGCACTTTCTGGAACCCATCAATCGTTAAGACGTCCGGCGGAAGCTGCTCGAAACCGACCGGCAATTCGAATGCCGGAGGAGGACCTGCAACCAGAGCGAACGTGATGTAGCGGGAGAGCGTTTCCGTGGGATTCTCGAGCGCGTGGTCTTTGTAGAATTGCCGCAAAGCCTCGGTCGCGGTTCCCTGCATCTTCAGCAGATCGCCGCGCAGTGCAAGCCTGGTCGGCATTTCCGAGAGCGTGCTTTCATCCGCGTCAAGTCCGGCCGCATCGAGCGCGGACATGGTGGCGAAAATTTGCGGGCTGGCTTGCACGCTGATGCCAAAATTCCGCTGAGAAGCCGTCTGGTCCTGCGCCTCGGGGGATTTCGCCTCGATGAAAGCGCCGAAAAAGACCGCGGCGGATAATATCCACCCGAGAAACCAAACCGGATTTCGGACACGCGAAGTTCTCAACCCAGGCCTCTCGGTGGAATTCCGTCCACCCGGCGCGCTGACTTTCGAATGTGCGCGCGGACGCCAAATGCCCCTCAAACTCTAACAAAGAAGCCGAAAAATCTAAATGCTTTGCTGACGCGTCGCGCGCAGGTTCGTTCTCTCGCCATCTCGCCCTCAGTCATAGTAAAAGGTTAGCCTGCCGAGGTGATCGTGCGTTAGACTCGCGCTGCAATCCAGAGGCCCGCCCGGCGCACAGTTCCGAGACGGCCAAGGCAGAGAGGAATCCGTATGAAGAGAATTGTGGCACTCACATTCGCACTCACGCTGGTGGCGGTTCCGGTGTTTGCCGCGAGCCACTGGTCCACAGTTGGCGGCGATTCAGGAAACACACGCTATTCTTCACTCACGCAGATTAACGCGCAGAATGTCACCAAATTGGGCGCGGCATGGATGTCCGAAAAGATCACACCGCCTCCATCGTCTCGTGGGGTGCCGGTGATTGATAAGGATCTGATGTTCCTTACGGCGGCGCCATTCGTCTACGCCGTCAACATTAGCACGGGAAAAATCGCGTGGCGTTATCGCACGACCGCAGGTGAAGGCGGGGGCATCATGGGTCCCCCCGGCTCGCCGGGGCGAGAAGGCGTGGCAGTGGGCGGCGGCCTCGTATACGTGGGGCTGACCAATGCGAATCTGATCGCGCTGCGCGAGGAAACCGGGGAGCTTGTCTGGAAAACCTACCTCGGCGATCCGGTGCACGCGCCGTCCGAAGGCGCTTCCGGTGCGCCCTTGTACGCCGATGGATTGGTATCCGTCGGCTTGAATGCGGACTACGGATACCGGGGCCAGATTGTCGCTGTTGATGCGAAGACGGGGCGCGAAGCGTGGCGCTTCTTTGTCGTGCCCTCTCCCGGAGAGCCGGGTTCCGAGACGTGGCCGAAGAACAATGACTCGTGGAAACACGGAGGCGGCGCTATCTGGTTGGTCGGAGCGACCGATCCGGAGCTCGGCTCGGTGTTCTATGCGACCGGAAACGCCGTCCCGCAGTACGGCGGCGAAAACCGGCCCGGCGATAACTTGTTTACCGACTGCGTGGTTGCACTTGACGCCAAGACCGGCAAGCTTCGCTGGTATTACCAGATGGTCCACCATGACATCTGGGAAGCCGATGTTGCTGAAGCCCCCGTACTCTTTGACGCACAAATCAACGGTCAATCTCGCAAGGCGATTGCCGCCATGCGCACCGATGGCTATCTCTTCATGCTCGACCGTGTCACCGGAAAGCCGCTCGACCGCGTCGAAGAGCACCCCGTACCGCAGGAGCCCTCTCAGAAGACGCTTCCAACTCAACCCTACCCGGTGGGCGCCGAGCCCGTCCTGCCGGATTGCGGCTATTGGAAAAAGCAACCGATAGCGCAGGGCTTCGACGTGGGATGTTTCTTCACGGCCGCCTCCGCTAAGAAGCCGAATGTTCTTGTGCCGGTCTACGGCATGCGCGCCACGCCAATGGCCTTTGATCCGCAGACGCGCTTTTTCTACGCGACCGGCAACGCGGGACTCCAGTGGTTCCGGCGCTCGCAGGATCCCGATTTTTTCACCCTCAGCCTTACATCACGCGTGCCCGGGCTGAGTAAATTAGGCTTCGGCGTTCTGGTTGCGCTGGATAGCCGTACGGACAAGGTTGTCTGGAAGAAGGAATTCCACACGGAGCGGCCGAGCGGCGCGCTCGCCACCGCCGGAGGCCTCGTGTTTCAGATGGCGGGCGACGGCAACTTGCAGGCGTACGATGCCTCCAATGGATCTCTGCTGTGGCAGTTTCAAACCGGCGACCTCGGCGGCAGCCCGCCGATCAGCTTTGAAAACGCGGGCGAACAGTACATCGCCACAGTTGTTGGTGGCAACGTGTGGACGTTCAAATTGGGTGGAACACTCCCCGCGCGTCCTGCGCCGCCAACCCCGCCTGAGGAGGAGTTCTCGGGACCAATCACGAATGCTGCGACGATCGAGACCACCACTCTTGCGCGAGACATGGGCATCACAGGCTCCCACTACATCATCGACGAATACGAGTTCAATCCCTATCGCGCGCGGGTCAAAGCCGGCACGCGAGTCTATTGGAGAAACAATGGCACCATGATTCACACTATCGTTGCTGAAGACGGATCATGGACGACCGGCCCCCTGGAGCCTCTCGACATTAACTCTGTGGTCTTCGATAAGCCTGGGACGTATGTCTACCACTGCAAGGAGTATCCGTGGGACTACGGCCAAATCGTTGTCGAACCTGCTCCTCCGACAGAAGAGCAACAAAGCAAATTGTCGGGCAAAGTGGAACCGTAGCCTTCCGGAGCTACGATTCGCTGCCTCTTACGACTTCTTACGACAGCCCCGTGACCCCACCGTCTCCTCCGTCGCACGAGGACGTATGCCGAACCTCTGGTCATCCCGCGCGATGGCTTTCGCCACTCGTTGCATCGTCGACTCAAATTCCTCATGACGCGAGTCGATGTAGAGCCACTTCTTCAGGATGTCGTGAGGCGCCAATTCCGGGAACTCTTCGATGATTGCGGGTTGTTGCGCATGTTCCGTGCAGATCAGCACGCCGTGCCACTTCCACCGGCCAGTCCTGGTTGGTTCGACCAAAACCATCATCATGCGGCCGAACAGATACACGGCCAATCCACCGAACATCCTTTTGGTAAGAAAGCTTGGGTGGTCTTCGAAGACTTGAAAAATCCACTCGTTGTCGAAAGTTCTCATCCGAGATTCCGCTTGGCCGTCCGAATCATGACTCTTATACAATACCTGAGGGGCAACCAGGCTTGATCTGGCCGGACGAAGAGAAATAATGTTCGAGCCGCAGGCCCAGATCGGACGAAGCTATCGGTGGGGTCTCGAAGCCGCTGGCGCCGCGGAGTCCCGCTTGGGCCGGCGGACGGCCCTCACCTTCCCGCTCTTTCCTCCTCCGCAGAAGAAACGATCGCCGCCATCGCACTCGAGTCCCGAAACGACCACTCCGCGTGGCATCTCGATCCTGTCAAGAACCTCTCCGGTTCGGGGATCGACTCGCCTCAAATCGCATTCGTCACCTTCCCAAGTGGCGTGCCAGAGCTCGCCGTCGACCCAGGTGACGCCGGTGACGAAGCGGTTGGACTCGATCGTGCGAAGAATCGCCCCCGTTTCGGGGTCGAGCTGATGAATCTTTCGATCGCGATACCGCCCCACCCAGAGCGTTCCTTCGGCCCACGCGAGGCCGGAGTTACCGCCGGGCGGCGCCGGGATGCTGGAAAGCACACGGCCGGTTTTCGGATCGATCTTCTGGATGCGATCCTCGGCGATCTGAAACAGGTGTTGGCCATCGAAGGCGGTTCCCGCGTGCGCGGCGACGTCGATCGAGCGGAGCGTTTTCCCGCTCGAAGGATCGAACGCGTTCAGTTTATCTCCGGAAGCAAACCAGACGTTTTGGCCGTCGTAGGTGACTCCATGCACGTGGTCGACACCCGGAAAGGAACCATACTCACGCACGATTTCGGCCGTTGATCGATTCATGTTTCCATCCTAGTCAATCGGCAGTGGAGCGGGAAGTAACAAAGTCGTCGTGAATCCCGGCACGGGCGGGGTCATCCAACGCCGAGCTCGCCCACGGCCAAACGACTGCACTCTTTCCTCTGCCGCGAGCGAGTCAAGCGCTCGCTGCACGGTACGCTGGCTGGCGCCAAGCGCAAGCGCCAGAGCTGAACTCGACCACGACTCACCGTCAGCGAGAAACGCAAGCACAGCGGCACGATCGCCGTCGATGGGAGGCGCTAGCACGACCACCTCCCGTGCGCGGCTCGGCGAGATTTCAAATCCGCGTTCCGTCGCGCTGATGCTTGCCAGCGCACGTAGCTTCCTGCGAAGCCGCCCGATTTCGACGCGCAACCGGGCACGATGCGATTCATCCGTGAACCTCGCTCCAAATGCCCGAGCAAGAAGAACTTCCCTCGGCACACCTCCGGGCCACGCCTCCGCTAGCGCCCGCGCGAGCGCAAATAACACTGGACGTCCAGTAAGCGGAACTACTGTGCGCCCATCACGCACGATGTGCCGGCACGCGTCCACGACAATTGCTTTGGAGGTGAGCAATGATTCCACCTCTTCCAGCAGCAGGAGTTTCCCAGCGCCACGTGCAATCAGGCGCGCCGCTGGCGTCCTGAGGACGCGAGACGCGCTCTCGACCTCGGCTGTCAGCGCTGGGATATGCGCGAGGCAGGCAGCCTGCTCCGCTCGACCGAGCGCATCGCGCGCCGTTTTCGTCCGAAGGCGCCGCATCGCGATTCCCGCAATCACAAGTTCGTGTGCAGTTCTCAGCGCGGGCGGGAAGAGCGTCGGATCGACATCGGCAAGCATGCGCTCCGCCTCGTCCAGCCGGGCGATCAGGAGAAGGCGCCGGATCTCAATGTAACGCGCATGCGCGGCGTTTGGGCGGTCGCCGTGCCGTTCCAGCGTGAGCCGCGCTGCGACGAGCGACTTCGAAGGCCAACTCAGGTCACGCGAGGCGAGGGCGATCTCGGCCTCGGCCACCACGCACCTCGCGCGGGCCACGGGTTCTTTCGGGCCGAAGGCGCGCGCAGCGCTCCGCACCAGTTCTTTTGCCCGCGCGAAATCACCGAGCTGCGCCATCGCGATGCCGCGAAGCGCAAGCGCCGGCGCATCGTTGCGCAGCGCGATGCGGTTCAAAGCGCCGAGCGGGTCACCCGCCGCGAGCGCGCGTGCTGCGGCCGTAATCAGCGAGTCCATCGGAATCGCGCCACAGTTGTCACTCCCACCCTTTCGGTACCCGCCGTTAAATATATCCCATGAGCACGAAGCAGGTCAGATCAGTTGGCAGTCGGACGGGCCAGGGGAGGCAATACGGTCCGGGTACACAAATGTTCCTAATTGCGGACGGCGAGCGAGGACTGGCAAGGTGGGACGGTGCCAAGCGCGCGCGCGAATTCGAAGGGTTCTCCCACGAAGAAATTCTCGCAGGAGGCACGATACGATGAACAGGGTGCAAGAATCAAAAAGGAGTCACCTGATCTTCATCGGCAGATGGACACCGAGGATTTTGTTTTCGCTGGACAAGAGGCCTTATCGGCACGGGCAATTGCGGCGCCGGTTGGGAAGCGTCTCGCAGCGCATGCTAACCAGGACTCTGCGCAATCTCGAGTCGACGGGACTAATTGCGCGGCGCGTGACGGGATCGAAGACCGTTGCCGTCGAATACTCCCTAACCCCAATGGGGAAGACCATCATCACCCCACTTGGAGGTATGTGCCGATGGGCGAGACGACACCGAACGCACGTGAGCGCTGAAGTACGGATTGCAGAAACGCACCAAATGGAATGAGCGAAAGTAGCCAAAATCCGCCGAAGGGAGAAAAAGACGATGACGACACGGATGGCAACAAGCAAGGACAGAGAAAAGGAGCCCACGAAAGGGCATATCGCGATCAAGACACCCCCGATCGTGTCGCAGCAGGAGTGGGAGGCTGCGCGACAGCAACTCCTCCTGAAGGAGAAGGCTTTGACCCGCTCCCGTGACGCGCTGGCCGCCGAACGCCGGCGGATGCCTTGGCTGGCCGTGGACAAGAAGTACGAGTTCGACGGACCCAGAGGCAAGGTAAGCCTGCTCGACCTGTTCGAGGGCCGCCGTCAATTGATCGTCTATCGCGCTTTCTTCGAGGCCGGTGTCTTCGGCTGGCCTGAGCACGCCTGCCGCGGCTGCTCCCTGGGCGCCGATCAGGTCGCTCACCTGGCACATCTGAATGCCCGCGACACCACCCTCGCCTACGCCTCACGCGCGCCGCAGGCGGACATCGCGCGCCTGAAGACGCGAATGGGCTGGGAAATGCCCTGGTACACCATCATCGACAGCTTCGACGTGGACTTCGACGTCGATCAATGGCACGGCCACAATGTGTTCTTCCGCGATGGCGGGCGCGTGTTCCGCACATACTTCATCAACAACCGTGGTGACGAGGCGATGGAGACCACCTGGAGCTACCTCGATATCACGCCGTTCGGCCGTCAGGAGACTTGGGAGGACTCGCCAGAGGGTTATCCCCAGACCCCACCGTACAAGTGGTGGAACTGGCACGACAACTACGACGCTGAGACTTCGCCTCACCCGAAGTGGGTCGATATAATCACCGACCCTGAAGGAGCCGCCGCTCGAAGGCGCGACGAAGAAGCGTAGGCGTGATCGAGGTTAGCTAGCGCGTGACCGAGGTGATATCCAGAACCGAACGAAAATCCGACGAAGTGAGAGAAAGACGATGACGACACACACGACCGGGACACGCGAAGAGTGGCTCGCGGCACGGCTGGAGCTGCTCAAGGAGGAGAAGGAGGTCACGCGGCGCAGTGACGAGCTGGCGCGGCGGCGGCAGGAACTGCCGTGGGTTCGGATCGACAAGGCCTATCGATTCGAGACCGCCGAAGGGAGCGCCTCGCTGGCTGACCTTTTCCAAGGGCGCCCGCAGGTCCTCATGTACCACTTTATGTTTGGGCCAGACTACAAAGCAGGGTGCCCAGCGTGCTCCTCAATCGCGGACAGCTTCAATGGCATCGCCGTCCACCTCGCGAATCACGGCGTGATGCTTTGGGCCGTCTCGCGGGCCCCGCTCGCTAAGCTGCAAGCGTACAAGCAACGGATGGGATGGAGCTTCCCTTGGGCGTCCTCCTTCGGTAGCGACTTCAACCCCGACTTCAGCGTTGGTTTTACGGAGACGCAACAATCCCAGCAGGGCATCGAGTACAACTACCGGCGCGAGGCGCCGATGGCCCGGGAACCGGTCCCCGGCAGCGGGGCCGCTACACACGCGGCGATGTGCGGAACCGACGTGGCCACGTACATCCGCGAGAGGCCGGGCATGAGCGCGTTCGCCCTCGAGGACGGCGTCGTCTACCACACCTATTCCACGTATGCGCGCGGACTAGACGGCCTCTGGGGGATGTATCAGTGGCTCGACCGCGCACCCGAGGGGCGTAACGAGACGGGCCCCTGGTTTCGTCGCCACGACGAATACGCCAAGCCTGGAGCGGCGTCGTGAGTCTTGCGGCGCAACTGTCAAACGAGAGATTACGACATAAGGTCTCCGAGCGCCCCTCGCAGCAGGCTTTTGTCGTTGCCTCAGCGCTGCTCTTCGCCGCCAGCGCAGCGCTGACGATCCTCTGGTGTGGGTCTATGTCATCGATGGGCAAGATGCCGATGCCGGGCGGCTGGAAGATGTCGATGGCGTGGATGCGGATGCCTGGACAGACGTGGCCAGCCGCAGCGGCGTCGTTCCTCGGCATGTGGATCGTGATGATGATAGCGATGATGCTGCCCTCCCTGGTCCCAATGCTGCGGCGTTATCGGCAGGCCATTAGTTGGACAAGCCAGACGCGCCTTGACCGACTGACTGTACTCGTGGGTGGGGGATATTTCTTCGTGTGGACGCTGTTCGGGATCGCCGTCTTTCCGCTGGGCGTCACGCTGGCAGCGATCGAGATGCGCCACCCTGTCTTGGCGCGCGCCGTACCGGTCGCGGCCGTTGTGGTCATCTTGATCGCCGGCGCTCTCCAACTCACCGCGTGGAAGGCGCGTCACCTTGCCTGCTGCCGGGAAGCGCCCGGGCGCGGGTGCACGCTGCCGGCCGACGCCGGCACGGCCTGGCGACACGGCTTGCGCCTCGGCCTCTATTGCAGCCAGTGCTGCGCGGGTCCGATCGTGATCCTCCTAGTCATCGGGGTCATGGATCTTCGCGCGATGGCCGTTGTGGGAGCAGCCATCACCGCCGAACGTCTCGCACCGGCCGGTGAGCGCGTCGCGCGAGCTATCGGTGTTGTCGTCGTCGCAGCAGAGCTATTCCTGATCGCGCGAGCAGCCGGTCTCGGATGACGCATCAGGTCTAAGCAGAGGATTGAGGACCGTCAAGAAAGAATTGAAGAGGAAACAGCCGCCCACGCGAAATGCTAGCCGCGCACGTGAACTTCGCTAAAGTTTAAAAGCACATGCCCGCCGCCCATCGGCCGCCCGAAGCCAAGCTTCGGACGGAATCGCGAAAACAAAAGAACTTGATCGATCTGATGCTGCACCGCGGCATCGGTGGGACCCGATAGGATCTTGTAAAAAACCACTCCGCCTTGCGCGTCAAGCGTCGCCTCAAGCAACAAAGCTCCCGAGCTTGCCCGGTCATTTGTGTCGATTCCAGGCACCGGAAACGGCGCGACGCTTTCGAGCTGTGCGGGCTGGACCAAATTCAGCGGCAAATCGTCGACGTAAACGCCTCCCGCGGGCATCCCCCCCAGCATGCTCTGAACCACCAGCAAGAAAATTCCCACCGCCGTCAACACGCCGCCCGTCGCGGGCACGGCCAATGGCTCAAGAATATTTTGCGAAATCAGCAGCACGCGGTTCCACACCCGCGTGAGCGTGGCCCACGGCAACCGCCGACGCGATGCCTGCGCTTGAATCCGCAGCGCCAGGTTTGCGGGTGGGCGAATGGGTTCCACATGGGCTAGGTGTGCGGCCAGTAAACTGTAGTTCTTCAGTTCCTCCCGGCAGTCCACGCACGAACGCAAATGCTCCCGCAAACGCGCTCGCTCGCTCGCGACAATACTATCGTCGAGATAACCTGGCAGCCTATGCTGGGCGTCGCTGCAGTTCATAACTCTACTCCATGGACTTCTTTGACGATCGAGGCTTCGTCACTGCAAATGCGAAGCGTCCCGGGCGTTGCTGGCTCGGTCCTCCCGCGAGTCTGCGGGCGGCTTTGTGCACTGTGGCTTCTCGTCGTTTGGCTGTCTTGCGCCTGGGCGGAACGCAAAACCGGATCGAGGATTTCCCTCAGTATTCGGCGGCCCCGCAAAATTCGCGATTTTACCGTTCCCACTGAAACCTCGACCACTTCCGCAATCTCCTCGTAAGAAAGTCCTTCCAAATCCCGCAGGATTACCACGCTGCGGAAAACCCCGGGCAATCCCGCAAGCGCGCGCCGTACTGTGGCCTGTATCTCGCGCGCCGCGCACTGCTCGTAAGGCGTTGCCTCCAAATCCCTCAGCTCGAGCGTCGCGCTCCTTTCTTCCTCGTTCGAGTCGATCGAAATCTGCAGCCGGTGGTGCCTCCAGCACCATCGTCGCTGATTCAGCGCCTGCCGCACCGAAACCCGATACAGCCACGTCTTTAGCGAACTGCTTCGCCGGAATCCCCGTATTCCCCGGAACACCCGCAGGAACACATCCTGCGTCACGTCAGCGGCGTCGGCCGCGTCCCCCAGGATTCCGTACACCAGGTTGTATACGCTCGCGTGATAGGACGAAACCAAATAGTCAAACGCCGACTCGGAACCCGCCTGAAGTTCCGTTATCAGCCCGTCTTCGTCCCGCCCCCACGGCAAACTTTGTGCCAGTTCGGACATAGGTTCCGCCGCTTTCCCTGGGGCGTCTCGCTATACCTGTTAGACACCACCTTCGCGGCTATGTTTCCAAGCATATCAGAAAATTGTGCCCAAGGCGTAAAGCCCAAGCACCACTCCAAAATCACGGGCGAAACGCTTTCGAATCTGAGGGTTACTAAACGGTGAACGCCGCGAGTGGTGGAGCCGATGGGATTCGAACCCACGACCTTCCCGGTTTCACCGGGACGCGTTAACCAACTTTTCGATCATGGCTCGATCCTTCCAGGACCTGTAGGACGTACACAAAAAAGCGCATGCGATGGGAGTGGTGGAGCCGATGGGATTCGAACCCACGACCTCCTCGATGCCATCGAGGCGCGCTCCCAACTGCGCCACGGCCCCACCGGGGAAAACTCTGCCTGTTCTTATAGCACCCGCGTACAAGGAGCGTCAACGCACGCTTCCGGTGCCGCAACCCAGACTAGAATTCCTTCTAGATCGCCGCAAGAATTCCTTCTAGTTTGCCGCATAAGATCCTTAGAGTTAGAAACATTTCGACGTCAAATTCCGACGCCTAAGGGCGGAAAAACAGTGGCGCTGGGGGCGCTTCCGACTAAAATACCGCCTCATGCCCAAAATCACCTTTCTTGGCGCCGCAGGCACGGTTACCGGCTCAAAATATCTGATCGAAACGGAAGGAAAACGGCTGCTGGTGGACTGCGGCCTCTTCGAGGGCTCCAAGGATCTCAAACAGCGCAATTGGGAGCGGCTCGCGGTCGATCCGGCCACAATCGATTGGGTTCTCCTGACGCACGCGCATATCGATCACACCGGCTATATCCCGAGGTTGGTGCGAAACGGTTTCCGGGGGCCTATTTACTCGAATGCGGCCACGCGCGAGCTCTGTACACTGCTTCTCCCCGACTCGGCGCATTTGCAAGAGGAAGACGCGCGATACGCCGCAAAGAAAGGCTACAGCAGGCATAATCCTCCGCTCCCGCTTTACACGGTGGCGGAATCGCAAATCGCCCTTGCGCAGTTCCGCGAAATTCCGCGCGCAGATGTGTTTCAGATCAGCTCGCAATTTTCGGTTCGCCCGCATGACGCAGGGCACATCCTCGGTTCGTCGTGCCTCGAACTGACGATTACGGAAAATGGCAAAAAAACGGTAATTGTGTTTTCAGGCGATGTTGGCCGATACGATCAGCCAATTTTGAAGGATCCGGAATCGCCGTCGCGCGCCGATATTTTGCTGTGCGAGTCAACTTACGGCGACCGCGACCATCCTGCTGGCTCCGTTGCGGACGAGCTGGCGGATGTGATTAACCGCACGGCCAAGCGGGGCGGCGCGGTGGTGATACCTGCGTTCGCGGTGGGGCGGACGCAAACCATCATGTATTACCTGCGCGAGCTTCAGGAGCAGCAGCGAATACCGGTTCTGCCGACGTATGTGGATAGCCCGATGGCGATCGACGTTACGGGACTCTACGCCAGCCACCACGAGGATCACGATGAGGAGTTCAGCCGCGAGGAGAGCGCGGGGAACCGCGATCCCTTAAACGTCCGCGAAGTCCACATGACCCGTGCCGTGGAAGATTCCAAGAAAATCAACGATGTGGTTTCGCCATGCATCATCATCTCGGCGAGCGGCATGATTACCGGCGGCCGGATTCTGCATCACCTGGCGCGCCGGTTGCCGGATTCACGCTGTTCGGTCTTGATTGTTGGCTATCAGGCGGAGGGCTCTGGCGGCCGGGCATTGCAGGATCATGCGCAATTCTTGCGCATCCACGGCGAGGAAGTTCCAGTCAAGGCGGAGATTGTGGAACTGACGCAGCTTTCTGCCCACGCCGGCAGAAGCGAATTGCTTCGGTGGCTTTCCGGATTTCAACCACCGCCGCGGCAAACATTTTTGACCCACGGCGAGCCGAGCGGGCTCAACGGGTTGCGCGATGCTATTGCGGCTCAATACCACTGGCCCGGCGTGACCATTCCGGATTATCTGCAATCATTCGATCTTGCGCCGTTAAATACTACTGAGGGCAAACCGAGCCGCGAGTGACGATAACGACTCCAAAGCATCGCGCAACGCTATGGATCGCGGCGAACATTGCCGTGGTCGTGCTCATTCCTGCCGCAATCTCGTACTACAGTCGGGAGTCAAACGCCGGAGCCTCTCCGGTTGATGCTGATTCCATCAGCATTCCGATAGTCGAAACGGCGATTTCCGCATTGACGCTCCTGCTGCCGCTTAACCTTGCTTGCTTGTGGCTCTTGCGTCGATACGTCGGGAAATCCACTCTGTGGACCTCAACCAAGGGCCTGGGTCTTGGGGCGCGAGTGATTGCCGGCCTTTGTCTCGTCCTGGGGATTATATGTTTGGTGGGCGTAGTCGAGTCTCTGAGAGAGGGTGCTCCTGAATTCTCCATTGTGTTTCTGATGTGGTGCTACATCGCGGTTACGATCCGCGCGGCTTTCGTTGCATCGGCTCGGAGCAGCAGTCGCGAGGACAACCCCGCGTCGTCATAGTTGAAGTTTAGCGAGACGGTCGGCGGCAGCCTGCAACGTTGATTCTTTTTTGCAGAAAGTGAAGCGGAGGTGGGTGCGGCCGTCGGCGGGATCGCGGTAGAAGCTCGAGCCGGGGACGGCGGCGACGCCAATTTGAGTTACGAGATGCTTTGCGAAGGCGATGTCGTCGGGAAAGCCGAATGCGGAAATGTCCGTCATGATGTAGTAGGCACCCCGCGGCTTGAAGCAGCGGAATCCGGCATTCGTGAGGATACCTAGCAGGCGATCGCGGCGGACGGTATAGTCGCGAGCCAGCGTTTCGTAATAGCTCATAGGGAACTGCAAAGCCACGGCACCGGCTTCCTGCAAGGGCGCCGCGGCGCCGACAGTGATGAAGTCGTGGACCTTGCGGATTGCGCCGGTGACTTCCGCGGGAGCAATCGCCCAGCCTACGCGCCAGCCGGTGACGCTATACGTTTTCGATAGCGCATTGATGGTAATGGTGCGTTCGCGCATGCCATCGAGCGTGGCGAGAGAAATATGTTCGGCGCCGTCGTAGAGCATGTGTTCGTAAATTTCGTCGGTGATGGCGAAACAGTTCCACTGGACGCAGAGATCGCGGATACATTCAAGCTCGGCGCGCTCGAAGACTTTTCCCGTCGGATTGTTAGGTGTGTTGACGATGATGCACTTCGTGGCCGGCCCGAAAGCAGCCGCCAATTCTGTCGGATCGAAGGTCCAGCCGGGGGGATGGAGTTTGACGTAGCGAGGAGCGGCCCCGGAAAGAATCGCATCGGGCCCATAATTTTCGTAGAAGGGTTCGAAGACCACCACTTCGTCGCCCGGATTGATAATGGCCATCATCGAGGAAATCATCGCTTCCGTAGAGCCACAGCAAACGGTGATTTCGCTTTCCGGATCAATCGCCAGTCCCCGCGTCCGCTCGAAGTTCTCTGCAATTGCGTTGCGCAGCGATTTTGAGCCCCAGGTAATGGCGTATTGATTCACGTCGGCCGCAATGGCCTGCTGCGCGGCGAGCTTGATTTCGGCCGGGGCGGGGAAGTCCGGGAATCCTTGCGAGAGATTTACGGCCTGGTGGCGGAGCGCCAGGCGCGTCATTTCGCGGATCACCGATTCGGTGAAACGGCCGGCCTTGGAGGAAAGAGCCGGGCTAGTTGCCGCTGCCCGTTGGATCGGTGCGGGATTCATGCTGTGCCCCGTAAAGCCTGCGATAGATGGTCGCGTTTCGAGAGATGATTTCCACGTACTGTCGCGTCTGCGTAAATGGAATCGACTCGACGAATTCGGCGGTCTCGCGGTAGTTCTGGCCCGCAGTCCACGCCGTCACGCGGTCTTCCCCTGCATTGTACGCGGCCAGCACCTCTTCCACACTTCCGAACTGTTTGTGCAGATTGGCGAGGTAAGTAGTCCCCAACCTCACGTTGTAAGCCGGATCGAAGAGGCGCGATTCCGAATATCGAAGCCGGGACTGGCGTGCAAGACGGCGGGCAGTTGAAGGAAGCAACTGCATCAGGCCGAGAGCATTGCTGACCGAGGTGGCATCCATCTGAAAGGCCGATTCCTGGTGAATCAATCCCGCCACGAGCATTGGATCCAGGGCGGTTCGGGCCGACCACCGCCGGATCAAATCCTCATAGGGCAAGGCATACGCCGCCATCCACACATCGCGGGGCACCAGAGAAAAAGGCTGGCCATCCAGCTGGGGGAATAATCTCCGCACAGTGACGATCGCCGCTCCATATTGCTTCGCAGCGATGGCTTCTTGCGCGGCTTCCAGGAGAAGGCGCGCCGATCCGGTGGCCGCGTATGCTGCGCGTAATTCGAGTTCCGCGGAAGCGTCGAAGGCGATGGAGCGCAGCGCATCAGCCCGCGCTTTGAGCTTTGCCGCGCCGGGCGGGATGGCTCCATCTAATTTGGGCGCCGCTGACACCGGAGGAATCGTCGCCAATAAATTGGATACTTCCACACCAGAAACCTGTACCGGCCCCGGGCCCAGAGTACGGAGACGCTTGGAGGCCAGGCTCTCGAAATAATTCTGGGGGTAGCGCTGCGCCAATTTTCGATAGTAGCCCCTAGCGGCCGCCGGAGTTTTAGCCTCTTCGGCAAGGCGACCCAGCCAGTAGAGGGCGTCCGGGGTGTACGGGGAACCGGGAAAGCGGCGCAGGTGTTCTTGGAGCAGTTTCGTTCCGTCTGGATCGCGCTTCAGAACCGCAGTCCACGTCACGCGCCAATGGGCGTTATCCGCGTCGGCTGAGTCCGGAAACTGTTCCTCAACTCTTTTGTAATAGCTGGAAGCCTGATCGCGGGCAAGCTGCACCCAGTAGAAGTTTCCGGCGAGGAAAAGAGCGGCTTCGGTCCAGCTGCTTGAGGGGGCGCGAGAAACCGCGGACTCGACGGCCGAGATCATCTGAGGCTCTTGCTGGAGTCCCCGGTAATAATTGGCAAGAGCGTAGGAGCGTTCCGCATCGACGTCAGGATCGGTGACGGCCAGGGCGGAAACCTCCGTGGGAGGGTCGCCCAAGGCTAGCCCGCATTCGAGAATCCGCAATTGAGCCCGCTCGCGATTGGCGCCGGAAAGCTGCGACAAAATCGAGGCATATTCGTTACGCGCGTCGATAAAATTCTGGTTGCTGAAGAGGATCGAGGCGTGATCGAGCTGTTTTTCGAGCGGAAGGGCCGGGAAAGCGGGGCCAAGGGTGCTGTGCAGGAAATTGAGTTTCTCCCAGGCTTCGCGAGCATGCTCACTGAAGGGAAAGCGCAGGTACAGAGCCGCGTAATCGTTGGCCGCATCGCTCGGTTTGCCCGCCTGTTCCTTGGCTTCACCACGCAAAAAGAGGAGAGCGGGGCGCTGAGAAGTGAGATCGTAGGTGTCCAATGCATCGACGGCGGCCTGCGGCTGCTTTGCCGCAATGGCGGCGTTGCCGAGAGACTGGAGCGCCTGCTCCGTCATCGCGGAGTCGGGAAACTGAGCGCGAAATTTCTGAAGTTCAGCGAGTGCGTCGGCGTTGTGCTGCTGAGCGATATCCGTTTCTGCCACCCAATAGAGCGCGTAGTCGGCAAGGAGGGGATCTCCCTTCCCGCGGGCGAACCAGATTTGCGCCTGGGTGTAGTTTTCCTTGCCGTAATCGTAGTAGCCGAGGGCCAAGGCTGCACGCATGCCGAGCATGCCGGAAGATTCCTTCGCCAGCAGGGCAAGACTGGCATAAGCCGCAGAAGCAATTTTTTCCTTGTCCTTGAGCGACCTTGACAGCTTTTCGAGGTTTTGTTGTGTCAGGGCGGTGCGGCGCGAGGGACTGGATCGCTGCGTGGTGCCAGCCGAGCAAATGGAGCACACGATCAGCAGGGAAGCGGCTACGCACACCAACCGTGGCGCGAATTTCATCGCGTTTGATCTAATGCCGCAGGACGGGCGACGGATAAGGGTATTCTCCAAGGGCTCCAGTATCTCCCCCTGCGAGAATTTCCACCATCCAACGCTGGAAATAATCCACCGGGTGATCCTGAATCGCGCGGAAGCGGCGGTCGTATTCTTTGCGGGCTTTATCGAGATCACTGCGCAACCGAATGCATATGTCTTTGTTTTCCCGGCCCAAGCGAACATCCTTGGGCCGCAATAGTTTGATGTCTTGCATAGCCACTTTAGCAACGCGGTTCGCGCGGCGATGGAGGTCTTGCAAATCGGGCGTGAGATTCGCTACGTCAAACGCGGGCACAGAGGTGGCCGATGGTTCGGCGGTGACAGTTGGCGGGGGCGAGATTGCCGAGGGATAATTCGGCACGCTTTCCGGGATGTCTTGAACTTCTTCGGCCGCCTCGGCCCACTCCGATTCGGCGTCCGCGGCAATTGGAGCGGGCGCGGCATCGTCCACAGAGGGACTATCGGCCTGCTCCTGGATCGAGGCGGCGGATGCCGTCGAAAGCGGGAGGTCGTCAGAATAGCGTGTGTCGCGCGGGTTCAAGGCAACGGCCACGAAGTTCGAGAGGACGGACAAGCCCGCGGCTAGCGCGGAAGCGGCCGTTTGGGCGCGCAGCATCGCGGGAAGCGCGTTGCTGGGCCGGGTGGACGCGCAGGCCGCGACCAGGTCGGCGTAGGCCTGATGCAACTCGTCCGCAGTGCGCTGCAGCGGAGCCAAATTGTCGCGCAAAGCACGGGAAACAGCCTCTTCGAGGGCCAGCTCGAGCGATTTTTGACGTTCTTTCAAGGGAATACCCGCATGGGGAATTATGGAAACCGCGGGAAGGAGTGTCAACTGGCATTCGGGCGGCAAGTTCCTGCCAAGCATTCGAGATGGGGCCACTTGGTACTGCGCGAACAACTTCGGTACCGTTGAGGGTACTGAAAGTGATATGGGAAAAGTCACCAGATGCGGCAACGCTGGTCCGCGGAGCGGATCATCTTCGAACCGGCCGCGCAGCCGAAGACTTTGGCGAACGCCGGTGTGTTCGTGAGGGGGCCATTGCCACGGAATTTATCGAGCGGGTGGGGATTCGTTTTGGCCAGGAGGCGGGCGTATTCGGGCCGCAGGTTGGCACCCCAGATCTGGGCCCAGCCCAGAAAAAAACGCTGTTCTGCGGTAAAGCCGTCGATGGGAGCGGGCTTGGTGGCAAGAGTTTTTTCGAACGCAGCGTAAGAAATGGTCAGGCCGCCGAGATCGGCGATACTCTCCCCCTCTTCGAGCTTGCCATTTCCGTGCAAACCGGGTTCGATTTCGTAGGACCCAAACTGACTGACGATGCACTCGCCTCGAGCCTGGAAATTCTTCAGGTCCGCGGGCGTCCACCAATTCTTCAAGTTGCCTTGGGCATCGAATTTCGCGCCCTGGTCGTCGAACCCGTGGGTCATTTCATGGCCGATGACCGAGCCGATGCCCCCGTAGTTGATGGCATCGTCCGCGTGGAGATCGAAGAAGGGAGGCTGGAGGATTCCAGCGGGGAAGACGATTTCGTTCATGGAAGCGTTGTAATAGGCATTGACGGTTGAAGGCGTCATTCCCCATTCCGTACGATCGACGGGCTTGCCGATCTTGGCGACGTCACGCGCAAACTCGAAAGAGTTGCCGCGAAGGACATTTCCGACATAGGGGCCACGGTCAACTTTATAGGCCGAATAATCACGCCATTTATCGGGATAGCCGATCTTGAGGTTGATGGCATTGAGTTTCTTGATGGCTTGCTCGCGAGTGGCAGGACTCATCCAGTCCAGCGTGGAGAGATCGGCGCGGAGGGCGTCCATGAGATTGTGAACCATGGCCAGGGCGCGAGCTTTGGCTTCGGGCGGAAAGTAGCGCTGGACGTAATACTGTCCGAGAGCTTCGCCGAGCTCGCGGTCAGTGGCTTGGACGCAGCGCTGCCAGCGAGGAAGCATCTGCTTCGCGCCGGTGAGGGTGCGGCCGTAGAAGTCAAAATTTTCATCGACGAACTTTTCGGGCAAACTCGCGGCGACAGAATGGATGAGGTGCCAGCGGAGATAGGTCTTCCAGTCGTCGAGTGGGACGTTGGTGAGGCCTGCGTCCAGTTGCTTGAAGAAGTCCGGCTGTCCGATATCGGCACTGGCGAGAGCGGGCGCGCCGATTTGAGTGAAATAAGTGGTCCAGGAGAAGTGGGGCGTGAGATCGCGGAGCTGGGCCAGCGTCATTGGATGATAATTCGTTTCCGGGTCGCGCAGATCCTCGCGCTTTTTGGAAGCAGTAGCGAGCGCGGTTTCGGCATCCATCACGGATTTGGCTTCCGCGGCGGCGGTGGACGGATCGTCGCCCATCAGCTTGAACATATTGGTGACGTGCTGAATGTAGGCGCCGCGAAGCTGGTTTGAGCGGGCGTCGTCATCGAGGTAATACTGGCGGTCCGGTAGGCCGAGGCCGCCCTGGCCCGCGCCTGCGATGACCTGGGTGCTGTCCTTCAGATCTTGCTCGGAACCAAACGAGAAAACGGCGTTGGCGCCGCCATGTTGGAGGCTTGCGATTTCGTCCTGCAAAGAAGCAGTGTCATTTATTGCAGCAATTCGCTCCAATTCAGGCTGGATGGGCATGAGTCCGGCAGCTTCGACCTGGCTTTCGTCCATGCAGCTTGCATAGAAATCGCCGATCTTCCGCCAATTTGAACCGGGCTGGGCCTGGGTGTCTTTAGAGGCTTGTTCGAGAATTTCATGGAGAAGGGACTCGTTGTGATCGCGAAGCTTATCGAAAGTGGCCCAGGAGGCGCGATCGGCGGGGATCGGATTGTTCTTCATCCAGCCGCCGTCAGCAAATTCGTAGAAGTTTTCGCAGGGGGAAACCGAGCGGTCAAGATTGGCAAGATTGAACCCGTGGCGGGCGCTGATGTCGTCCGTGGTCGAGGAACCGCCGGCGGCCTGGGCGACAAAACCGGCGCAATCTTGAATGTCGCCGGCTTCTAGAGAAGCGGCGGCATCGGGATGCGAGCGAGGAGCCTGCGATGCGAGAGAGAAGGGAAGGAGCAACGCCAGGGACGCCAGCAATGCCAACCCGGACATGCGAATCATCAGGACTCCTCCCGTGAATAGAATTCCCCGAGCGCCGCTGGCAAGGTGACGTATTGGGTCTGTCCGCGGCGTGCTGCGTTAGCCCTGAGCATTTTGAGAGCCTGGGTGTGAGGTGTCAAGGTGCCAACATTCGGAGCAAGTGTTGGTTGCAAGCGGGCGTAAAGTGCTAGAATCGCTGCGAACGCGTTGGGGGCAGTATGAGCGAGCGCGCCGCGATTCGAAGTGGAAGCCGCAAGCAGGGCCTCGCCTGCGTGGCGCTGGTTTTCGTCGGCTACCTGCTGACATCGTCTTGCATTCGCGCGCAGGTGGAACCCCCCGGGCCTACTGCTCCTCCGCCATCCTCGGGCGATAGCTTCAAAATTCATCGGGGCCACCCAATCCGAACGGAAACGGAATTAACCCTGGTCGGCGCTTCGGTGACCGATCCGCTCGGACGCATTGTTACGGGGCTGGAGCAGCAGGATTTTCGGGTGTTCGAGGATGGCGACGAACAAGAGGTTGTCAGCTTCATGAGCGAGGATGTGCCCGTTTCGATCGGCGTGATTTTCGACATGAGCGGGAGCATGGCCGATAAGATCGACAAATCGAGGCAGGCGGCGGTGCAGTTTTTCCGGACGGCAAACCCGCGGGACGAATTTTTTCTGGTGGATTTCAACGACCGCGCCCAACTGATCAGCCCGTTTACGGAAAGCGTCGACGATCTCCAGAACCGGCTGATGTACGTAGGCGCGCGCGGGCTGACCGCCCTCTACGATGGAGTTTACCTGGGCTTGAGCCAGATGAGATCAGCACGCAACACAAAGAAAGCTTTGCTCATCATATCGGATGGAGGGGATAATCACAGCCGGTATACCGAAACGGAAATTCGAAAGTTTGTGCGGGAAGCGGACGTGCAGATTTATGCGATCGGGCTATTCGAACCCGATGGCGGTCCGACTCCGGAAGAGCGCGGTGGGCCTTCGCTTCTGGCGGACCTGACCACGATGACCGGAGGAAGAACGTTTGTGGTGAGCAACTTGAGTGAGCTTCCGGACATCGCCTCGAAAATAAGCATGGAGCTACGAAACCAGTATGTCCTCGGGTACAGACCGGCGAAGCGAGCGCACGACGGCAAATGGCGAAAGATCAAGGTCAAACTGCGCCCGCCGAAGGGCTTGCCGCCACTTACGGTTTCGGCGAAGAGCGGGTATTTTGCTCCCGAACAATAGCCGGCTCATTCCGATACTGCGCATTCTACTGATCGCACTTTTGGTGGCGTGCCCGTGCGCGCTGGCGCAGAATCCGCCACCAATCCTGGCGCCGTCAAGTCCCCCGCCGCCCCCGAGCACGCCGCAATCGCCCGACCACCGCCTGAAGGCGAATGTGGACCTGGTGGTGCTGCACGTGACGATAACCGATGAAAAGGGCCAGTTCATTTCAGATCTGAAAGAAAACAACTTTCGAGTATTTGAAAATAAAGCCGAGCAGAAGATTTCCTTTTTTTCGCGCGACGATATTCCAGTGACCATGGGTCTGGTGATCGACAATAGCGGCAGCATGCGCGAAAAGCGAGCGCAAGTGAATGCCGCGGCGATGACGTTCGTGCGCACCAGCAATCCTCAGGACGAAGCCTTCGTGGTGAACTTTAACGACGAATACTATCTGGATACGGACGGCGACTTCACCAGCGACCAGCGCAATCTGAATGAAGCGCTTTCGCGGATCGATACTCGCGGCAGCACGGCTCTCTACGACGCGGTGATCGGATCCCTCAGTCACTTGAAGAAGGGGCACAAGGACAAGAGGGTGCTCCTGGTGGTCACCGACGGCGACGATGACGCAAGCGAGAAGTCGTTCGAGGACGCGGTGAAGGCTGCGGAGCAATCCAACGCAACAATCTATGCGGTGGGAGTCTTCAGCCAAGACGATCTGAAGACGGACAAGAAAATGGTCCGGCATTCGAAAAAAGTTCTGACGGAACTCTCCGAGGCGACAGGCGGCCAAGCCTACTTTCCCGACGATTTGGAAGATGTGACTCCTGTTTGCGAGCAGATCGCGCAGGAAATCCGAAACCAGTACACCATTGGCTACTACCCGACGGACACGGCGAAGGACGGCAGCTTTCGCCAGGTAGCATTAAAGGTGCTTCCTCCGGGCGGGCGCGGCAAACTTCTGGTGCGAACGCGAACTGGATATTACGCGCCAAAGACCTCGTCCTCCGGGGATTAGGGCCTTTCCTTACGGTTGGGCGCCGTTGAAATCTCCATATCCCGATTATTTCGAAGGACTCGCTTCTTCGTTTTCAGACCTTTGTCGGTTACCCAAATGACCAACTGGCCGGAGAGTTTGCAAGGTGACGAATGAAGTATGACGCCATCATAATCGGTTCGGGACAGGCAGGAAATCCACTATCCAATGCCTTGGCAGAACGCGGTTGGACCGTCGCCTTGATCGAAAAGTCCCATTTGGGGGGCACTTGCATAAATACCGGCTGCACGCCCACAAAGACAATGATTGCGTCGGCACAAATTGCCCACTATGCGCGCAACGCGTCTCGATGGGGCATAAAGGCGGGCCATGTGAGCGTGGATTTGCCTGCGATTGTCTCCCGGAAGAACTCCATTGTGGAGAGGTTCAGGGCCGGCATCGAGCAACGGGTCGCCAAACACCCTAAGGTGCACCTCTATCGGGGCGCAGCGCGGTTTCTCTCTTCGCGAACGCTTCAAGTCAACAATGATGTGATTGAAGGCGAACGCATATTCATAAATTCAGGAACTCGTCCGGCCCCACCTCAGTTAACGGGTCTTGCTGCGGTAGGTTATCTTACCAACGAGTCCATGATGGAATTACAAGATGTACCGGACCATCTGCTGGTTCTCGGCGGAGGCTACATCGGCTTGGAGTTTGGGCAAATGTTTCGCCGCTTCGGCAGCCGCGTCACGGTGATTCACCACGCGGAACACCTGTTGCCGTACGAGGATGCCGACGTCACGACCGAACTACAAAAGGCGCTCGAAGCGGAAGGAGTCGAATTCCGGCTGAGATCGAATCCGGTGCAGGTTGAACGAAAGCAGGGCCAGGTTCTCCTAACGCTCACCAGCGGATATCAAACGGACACGGTGACTGGAACCCACGTGCTTGCCGCCACCGGACGACGGCCAAACACCGATGACCTATCTCTCGATAAGGCCGGAGTAGAGACAGACTCGCGCGGCTACACAAAAGTGAATGAGCGGCTGGAAACCACCGCTCCGGGAATCTGGGCGCTGGGGGACGTGAAGGGAGGGCCTGCGTTCACGCATATTTCGTACAACGACTACCAGATTGTGTACGCGAATCTCGTCGAATCCAAGAATCTGACCATTGAAAATCGCTACGTGCCCTATTCCCTTTTTACTGATCCGCAATTGGGGCGCGTTGGCATCACAGAGAAAGAGGCTCGCGCGACGGGGCGCCGGTTGAAAATGGGGAGCTACCAAATGTCGCACGTCGCGCGCGCGATCGAGCGGGACGAAACTGCTGGATTCATGAAGATTATTGTGGATGCGACGAGCGACAAGATCCTGGGTGCCGCAATCCTGGGCGTCGAAGGGGGCGAGCTGGTGCAGCTTCTTGGAGCGTTGATGCTTGCCGGCGCGCCATACACAATCCTCAAAGGTGCGGTCTACGTCCACCCCACACTGGCCGAAGGATTTTTTGGATTAATAGAATCGGTGAGAGAGGTCAACTAGTTAACCTGAGGCAGGCCGACGCCCATTAGTTTTTCCACTGGTTGGGGCCAGACGTGAGCTCGGCTGGCCCATGGCCGGCCGATGCAAAACCTTCGACAAGCGGAAGCCTAGCCAACACGAGCGTACCCGTACCATTCGACGTGATCTCTACTTGCCCGCCAAGCTGCCTAACTCTCTCTCTCATTCCGCGCAATCCCACGCCGGGGGTCTCGCCGCCTGAGACAATCGATTCGCCGTTCGTGGAAAAACCCCTCCCCTCGTCCTTTACCTCGAGTGTGACTCCTTGTCGGGACCGGGCCAAGCGCACAAGCGCCGTGAGGCTTCCTGAGTGGCGGTGAATATTCGTGAGGCACTCTTGGACGATGCGAAACAGAGACAATTCAACATCCCGGGGCAAGCGCCCTAGGTTGGAGGGTATGTCGGCCGTTACCTTGATTTTGCTGCGTTCCGAAAAACCGTCTATATACCATTTGAGAGCGGAGAGCAGCCCGATTTCATCCAATAGGGGAGGATGCAACAGGTGAGACAGGGTGCGGATTTCATTGGAGACTTGTTCGACTAGCTTCATATTTTCCGATACGGCGGATGCCGCCGAAGTACTGAGTTTCCCTTTTTCCCTGGAAACGTTGGATGTATTCATACTAATAGCGGCGAGCAACTGCCCCACGCTGTCGTGCAATTCACGAGCGATGCGCCGCCGTTCTTCATCCTGAATTTGAAGCAGTCGCGCCGATAGCTTGCGGAGTTCGGCGTTCTTCTGTTCTAGTTCCTGCGTGCGGACTTGAACGCGCTGCTCCAGTTTGTCCAGGAGTTCTTTCTGTTCGGTGATGTCGAGGCCGGAGGCGACAATCAACACCACGGTACCGTCCTCGTCTCGAACAGGTGCCAGAGTTCGATCCGCGAAACGGACCCTTCCATCCGACGTGCAGTAGGAACACTCTTCGCGGACCACTTCCCCTTGCGCAGCACGGGCCACGCTGGCTTTGAGAGTTTCCACTTCCTTGGGCAGAGCGGACCACCACGGCTCCCAGCATTTTCGCCCGATTACCTGATCACGCGTAAAGCCCATACCCTCTAGGGCTGCTTGGTTTGCTTCCACAACGGTGCCATCTGGGCGTAATAGTAGCAAAACCGAATACGTCTGGCTAAACGCGGCCCGCAGGCGCTTTTCGCTTTCCTCCAGCGTGGAGGCGATCTTGAACCCTCTTTCCTCGGCGCGGCCGAGATCCCTGGATATGACTGCGTCGTCTGATGTCCCGACGATACCCGCTGGTCTCAAGCGAGCTTCGTCAGAATCCATGTGTTCGGTCATATGGTCGAATATGGAAATGAAATGTTTTATCTTGTGATCCGAATCGCGAGCGCACGAAACCGTGAGATTCATCCATACGATCTGGCCATCTTTGCGAACGTAGCGCTTGCGAGCCGAGAACGGATCGGAGCGCCCCGCGAGCATATCTTTAGCTCGGGCTATCGACTCGGCTAAATCTTCAGGGTGGGTGATATCGTGAAAAGTCAGGCGGAGCAGCTCCTCCTGCGAATAGCCCAAAATGTCGCAAAGCTGTCGATTTACGCGCAGCCACCTGCCTTCAGGACTAACGTGAGCAAGCCCGATAGGCGCGTTCTCAAACGTGGAACGGTAGAGTTCCTCGCTCTCACGGAGCGCGTGTTCCAAGGTGGCGCTGCGCTGCAAGATATCCCGCATACCGAGCGGACTCGATGACGCCGGTGTCTCCACAACGCCATTATCAAAAAACGGCTCGTGGCGGCTGACCTTATCCAAAGCCGCAACGAGCTGGCGGGAAATCGATGATTTTACGACGTATCCGCGGGCTCCCGCATGAAAGGCCTGGCGCACCATCTCGGCGGAATCGTGCTGGCTAAGAATCAAAACCTCAGTCTGAGGGAGAATGCGGCGAACCTGGCGAGTGGCATCCAAACCGTTTAGATTTGGCATGCTCACGTCCATCACTATAACGTCTGGCTTTAGTTCCCTGGCCTTTTCGACAGCGTCCTGGCCATCAACCGCTTCGCCGCACACGTCACAGTTAGCCTGCGAAAGGAGAAGGGAACGGACTCCGCGCCGGACTATTTCATGGTCATCGACAATTAGAACGCGCACTCGCCACCATTCCGTCGGGAACTCAGTCCTCGCGCAAAAGACTCGAGCAAACGAGCATGGTTTCTGGCGGACACTCGAGGTGCCAATTCAAAACAGTAAACTTAACGAAACATGCTAGTTCCCCCAAGACAGATGGGGGAATACGGTGATTCCTGTAGATGGTGATAACTGTCAGGGCATCACCGAAGGGGCAGGGCACGAGCCTGGTTTGCTAACTACGCCCAACATTTCGATTCCGTAAGTTTTCGTTTGAATGCAGCTAGTTTAGGCTCTTTGCCTGTTACGCGGATAGAGTGGTATTCTGGTGGTCCCTACGGGGGCGACACGGTTTCGACGGAAGCTGTCGCGGCCCGAAGGCATGCCGGGCGCCACCTGCCCGTAATCGGGTGGAACAACACAACTGGCAACTCACAGTTGGCTCTCGCTGCCTAACCAAAAGTAGGTAGCGCGTCTCCTCAATCGTCGCCTGCGCGGTTGAGATGAGGCGTCACACAGTAGGCTGGCCGTGGCATTTCGGTCCGTAATGCGGCGGCGAGACCATCGGACTAGCCGGGGGCGCGTCTTGCCCGCTCTGAGTTCCTCCGGCGAAACCCTCGGAACGGGACAAGCATGTAGTCTTCGGGTGGCAAGGCTTCTCGGACGGGGGTTCAACTCCCCCCGCCTCCAAGCTATTATTACCGACAATTTAGTATATATCGTTGGCCGATAGACTCGAAGCTGCACGCCAAGTCCGTCCGACTCTTTCGCGCGTGCTCTGTTCGAGCTGCTCTTTCGTCCGCTTCAAATCCTCAAGGTCCAATGAGTCCGCCCCGTGACGCGGAACGCCGGAGGCAGTGTTCCGCTGAGGTATTAACCCCTTGGCGACTTCTACCCGTCAGATTGCAGGCAAATGCGAGCATAAGGAATAATCTGGTACTAGAACTCGCATAATCGAAGAGCCTATTGGAACGATAATCTCCGAGAAAGGCGCTTGCAATTGAAGAAACCTTGTCGAGTAATCGCCGTCCTTGGCACGCGGCCAGAGGCTATCAAGCTAGCGTTGGTAATCCAGGAGCTGCGCCGTCGACCTAGTGAGTTCGAAACCGCGGTGGTCCATACCGGCCAGCACCGCACGATGCTGGATCACGCGCTCCAGCTTTTCAAAATCAAGCCGGATTTTGACCTCGATGTGATGCGTCCGAACCAGACGCTCAGTTCGTTGACAGGCCGCGTGTTGGATACAGTTGAAAACGCGTGCCACCGCTTCTTGCCGGATATGGTCTTGGTCCAAGGAGATACAACGACAGCCTTCGCGTCAGCACTGGCGGCGTATTACTGCAAGATCGCGGTGGGCCATATAGAAGCGGGGCTGCGGAGCCATCAGCTTTACAATCCATTCCCCGAAGAGGGAAATCGCCGCCTCGTTTCCGTTCTGGCGGCAATCCACTTTGCGCCGACCGCTCTATCGCGCGATGCCTTGCTGGCGGAGGGAGTTCCACCCGAGAGAATTGTGGTCACTGGAAACACCGTGGTGGATGCATTACGCGGACTCAGCGAGCTACCGCATTCCTGGGAAAACACTCCTCTCGCCGGAATCCCCAACGACAACAGCCGATTGGTGCTGGTGACATCTCACCGGCGCGAGTCATTTGGTCTCGATCAGCAAAACATGTGCCTGGCTCTGAAAGACCTGGTGATCCGGCACCCCGAGATCCGAGTGATCTATCCCGTTCACTTGAATCCTAATGTCCAGGAAACGGTGAGAGGTCTGCTGGGCGGGGTGGACCGGATTCATCTGACGGAGCCACTCGACTACATCACCTTCGTCAGTCTGCTGCGGCGTTGTTTTCTCGTGCTGACGGATTCGGGCGGAGTGCAAGAGGAAGCGCCTACGTTCGCCAAGCCAGTACTGGTTCTGCGCAAGGTGACCGAGCGGCCGGAAGCTTCGCAATTCGGCCTGTCGAAGATTATCGGAATGACGAGGAAGCGGATTGTAGACGAGACCGAACGGCTCCTCACCGACACTGAGGCATATGAGGACATGTCGGCGGGCCAGAATCCTTACGGCGACGGCAAGGCCTCGGAAAGAATCGTGGAGGCAGTCGGACGCTGGCACCAAGGATTGAACCCATTGCTAGAACCAGACAGAGAGTTCAAGTTGCCGCCCAGGCCGCGTCCACGACGGCGAAAGACGGACCTCTCGCAAAGTCCCGAAGTAGTTGTGAGGGATCTGGTGAAATCCTAACGGTGCACAGGACGTTCGCGCCGACTCACAGCCCGGCGGCAGAACTGACGGAACGAGATGATTGATTGCCTGTTTGCGATTGTTGCTGTGATTTGCATCTACACGGCCCGGCACTATTTCTTCACGCTGAATCGCCTCTTCGGATTTCAGCGCCATCCGTACATCGATATCGATACGGCGGACTGGCCGAAGGTCACCGTGCTGGTGGCGGCTCATAACGAAGAAAAGGTAGTCGCCCACATTCTGGTTGCACTGATGGCGGTGAGCTATCCCGAAGACAAACTATTGGTAATACCCGTAAATGACCGCTCGACAGACGGCACCCGAGAAATAATTGACCGCTTTGTGACAGCGTATCCGAGTCGCATCCGGCCCTTCCACCGCACGGGCGGAAAAGGCGGTAAAGCTGCGGCCCTTCGAGACGCGATGGAACTGGTGGAAACGGAAGTAATCCTGATTTTCGACGCGGACTACATTCCCGGCAGCGGATTGATTAAGCAACTGGTCGCACCATTCTTCGATCCGGAAGTAGGCGGGGTGATGGGCAGAGTGGTTCCGCTGAACGTGGGAACAAACCTGTTGACCCGACTGCTCGATTTGGAACGCGCTGGCGGCTATCAAGTGGACCAACAGGCACGAATGAATCTTCGGCTGGTACCGCAACATGGCGGCACGGTGGCTGGCGTGAGGCTGAGCGCTTTGCGCGAAATCGGCGGATGGAACGAGAGCTCGCTCACCGAAGACACCGACCTCACATTCCGCCTTCTCTTGGCTGGCTGGAAGACCGTCTATCAAAACCGCTCGGAATGCTACGAAGAGGTCCCCGAAACATGGGCGGTGCGCATCCGCCAGATCATGCGTTGGGCGAAGGGGCATAACCAGGCCCTCGCGAACTATGGCGGCCACCTCCTCCTAGGGAATCATCGTGCCACTTGGCGCGAGCGCATCGACGGGTTTCTGCTGCTGGGCGTATACATAATGGCGCCGGTGACGCTTGTAGGCTGGATGCTGGCGCTGGCCGTCTTCTATGAACGTGTGAGTCCGTTCCACGGCGTGATTGCGATGCTATCGTTGACTGCCTACTCCGCAGTCGGAAATTTTGCCGCGTTTTTTGAAATTGCCGCTGCGGCGCGTCTGGATTCGACGCGGCGGCGGATTCGCATTCTGCCCCTGCTAGTTTTGGGGTTCCTGGTAAGCATCATCGCGGTAACTCGCGCGGTGGTCTCACAATTGATGGCGCCTTTAACTGGGGCGCAATTTCATTGGGACAAAACTGAACGCTTTCGGGCGCCCTCGTGAATCCGTCGCTAGCAACAGGGATTCTGGTAGTAGTGGAAGGTGCCCTCTTTGCACTACCCCTCTTGCCCGCTCTTGAAGAACTGCGCCTAAAGACCGATGCAGAACCGCTGAACGTAATTCAAAAACATTCGGGAGACGTTCGCCACTTCGCCCATGGATTCCGCACTTACATCGACGAGTTGCAGGAGCCATTGAAGAAGTGCGTCGAAGTAGGGACGACAGTCGCTGGCAGGCGAAAGAACGGCGAGGAATACATCTTACTTGGCAACAGATGCGAGGGCTCGTTTCTCGATGTGGCAAAGATAAGAGACTCGGCTTGCAAACTGGTGATTTGCACGGGTTCAAACATGAATCTTCCGGGTGGCTTGAATTTTTTGAAGGAAATCTACGCAGCGGGGCGGCTAGCTGGCGGAGAGGGAAATACGTACCGGGCCATTCTTGGCGAGAAAGACATTCACCTGCAGCGCGACAGCAAAGTGATGCGATGGGCACATGCAGCGGGATGTTTCCGCGCCGATCACGATTGCGACATGTATGGGCGCGTTTCGTCCGATCAGGAAATTCTGTTGCAGTCGGGGTGCATGTTTCAGAGGCTGCACGCCCCGCGCATTGTGATGGGCTGCGCGTCTGAGATGGACAATGCCGCAATGGAATCCGATCGTTCCGACAGCCGCCGATTTTCCGCCACGGCCACGCGCCGACGATTGGTCGAGGGAGATGTGGAGATTCGCTCAGGCGAAGTGGTCGCGGAAGACATCATCGCGCGAGGCAAACTGCACATCTGCACAGGCGCCAGGGTGCTGGGCAGCGTCAAGAGCAATCAAGACTTGGTCCTCGACGCAGGCGTGTCGGTAGCGGGCAGCTTGATCAGCTCCAGGACCCTGCGTGTTGGTCCGCAGTGCCGCATTGGTGGCCCCGTCCTCGCGGAACGCCGAATCGAGATATGTTCCGGCACCGCCTGCGGCACGCCCGATTCTCTTACGACTGTGAGTTCGCCGATCGTGGATACGGAAGAAGGCTCCGTATTCTTTGGCACTGTCTGGGCTCGAGAAGAGGGGCGGGTGCTCCCAAAGTGATGAAAAGGAGAACAAAGATCGCCGCAATAGCCGGGTTATGCGCGGTGCTTCTGCTCGGGGGCGCATTCATTTGGCGGAAGCAAAATGCGTTCGCGCCGGACGCCGACCGCCTGCTCTTGTTGCTGCCGGATGGCACGAGCTTTTCCGATCCAAAGGTAACGGTCTGGCTCGATGCGGCAAATGAAGAAGGGATCCACGTGGTCCCCATGCACGATTCAAAATTTGTAAGCCCGCTCTCCGGAAAACCGCGATGTGCGGGCCTCATCCTTCCCGACAGCATTCACGTCGAAGCTGGCGGTGTTTTGGTGGATTCCGTGCGCGATTACGTCGCAAATGGCGGGCACCTGATGCTTGTATATGACGCCGGGATACAGTCGCTGCAAGGACTTTATTCCAAGGATCAATCCCGATTTTCTGATCTCGCTGGGGTCAAGTACGCTCTTTACAGTTCTCTCGGTGCCGGAATGATTCGGTCCGGCAACGTGAGTGCCACGATCGCCGCAATGGACCAGTTGGGAGTGCCACCTGGCAAGTATTATCCGCTTGGTCCGCCAGCAGCCGAAGACGGTGCACCACAGGACACGACCGATGAGGTCGAGTTGCGTCGTTACGAATACGGCGACCTGGAATACCCCAGCTTCGTCACGTCCGGAGACTATACGGGTCAAATCTTGATGCATTCCAGTGCAGGGCTTGTCGCGGGGCGCGAAGGCTACAAACGGGGCTCTGTTCTATTCGTCAATATTCCTCTCGGTTTTCTCGAAGGCTACACCGACGGGCTTCCGCTCCATGCCTTCCTGAAGTATTTCGCCACCAGCATACTCTCGTTGCCGGAGTTGATGTCCGTGCCCGACGGGATCGGCGGAATGGTGCTCAACTGGCACATAGATTCGAATGGTGCCATCAAACCCCTGCAAGAGATGAACACCTGGACACTCGTCAAACAAGGCCCGTTTTCTGTTGATATCACCGCCGGGCCGGATACCTACGCAATTGGCGACAAGCAGGGCTTCAACATTCTCCACAATTCCGTCAGCCAGGGCCTCGCGCACCTTTACGAAAGCTTGGGCTACGAAATCGGCAGCCATGGCGGATGGATCCACAACTATTTTGGCGAACGCGTCAACAATGACAATGCAAAAGAAATGACGCAATTTCTGCAACTGAACAAGGATGCGCTCGAGCAAGTGACGGGGAAACCGGTGCGTGAATACTCCGCCCCCGTCGGCAACCAGCCGCGGTGGGTGACCGAATGGCTCGAGAAGCACGGTGTGGTCGCCTACTACTTCACTGGAGACACCGGAATGGGTCCGACCATTGGCTACCGGCGCGGGCAACGTGCGGGAAAAACCATTTGGGCTTTTCCCATCCTGCACCTGGATCGATCAGCCACTTTCGAAGAAATGCCGAAATACGGCTACGCGAACGACACCGTGAGCCAGTGGCTCGAGGCAGCCACAGATTTCACCGCAACTCACAGGCAAGTTCGGCTGATTTATTTCCATCCACCGGGAATCTTGCGGTATCACAAAGAGGTTGATAACTGGATGAAGAAAACGGCGCAATTGAAAGCACAGGGCGTCTTCCGCTGGTACACGATGGTGCAGATGGCCGACTTTCTAAACGCGCGTCAATCGGTGAAATGGAAAATCAGTGAGCGCGGCACTTCGGCCACGCTGGAGGCGTTCGACCCCCAGACGTTGAATCATGACACCTGGCGACTCCCCAAGAATGCTTTCGGCGAACCCCGCGTCGTCGCGGGAGCAGCGACGGTCGTGGCAGGCAGCGACAGCTGGTTTCTGATTGCAGGAGATGGGAAGCGGCTTAGCGTCGAAGCCGGATTGGTTGAGAAACAAAAATGATCGGACGCCACTTCTTTCCAAGATTATTTTCGATTCTGGTTATGACCTGCACATGCATGTTGGCCACTCACGCGCAGCAGACCGTCTCGGCCGTCGACCCTCAGCAATCCTCTCCAGAGCAAACGACAATTAGTGAGACGCCAGCCGTCTCCGCCAAAATGCTGACGAACTTCGTGGAGGCCGGCGGAAGTTACGAGGAATTGTCCAATAACTTCGGGCGCTGGAGCGGTGGATATCTTCGCGCGGTTATGACGACTGGAAAGAACACTTGGAACGTTGAACTGAACGGAGAGCACGAATTTGGCGATGCGGGCGTATATATGGACGCCGGGGACACCTACAGCTTCAATGATAACTGGTATGCTGCGCTTACATTTGGCACAAGCGTTGGAGGTTTTTTCTGGCCACGCTCCCGAGTCGATGGCTTCCTCAATCGAAAGTGGCTGGCGCGCAAGCAAATGATCACTACATTTGGTTTTGGCTATGATCATGCGAAAGACGTTCACAGCGACCACAGCTTTTTCATGGGCACCACCTACTATTTCCAAAAGCCGTGGATCGTCGAAGACGGCATCCGGTTCAACATCAGTGAGCCCGGCACGGTATTCTCGCCCTCGGGTTTCGTCGCGGTGACACAAGGACGGGATAAGCAGCACTACCTCACCGTCAACCTAGGAGTAGGAGAAGAAGCATATCAGCTCGTCGGACCGGCCGCGCTGCTGAACCGTTTTTCGAGCCAGACGGCGAGTCTCACCTGGCGGCAGTGGGCCGGCAAGAACTGGGGATTTGATCTCGTTGCCGACTTCTATCACAACCCGTTTTACCATCGGGGCGGCGGAAGCCTTGGGTTCTTCAGAGAATTCTAAGCTGGGCGTGGCCGCTGCGAGTACGGCACCACGTCTCGCGGAACGCACCCGTTTCCGCGGACATCGTGGAGGTGTTATTTCCACGCACAGGGCCCTTGCCAAATTCACGCTGGAACCACTGGATCTCGTGATGTCAGTGATGCTGGTGCTGCTGTTTTCAATCGTCTGGATTGCCTCCCTGGAATGGGTCTGTCGATTTTGGCAGTATCTGCTTACCACTGGAACGAAACTGCTGGCGTTGAACGTTACGATTGGCCTTGCCGACCATCATTTCACGCCATATGTTCGCTTCGCGATTCCGTATCCGCGAATGGAGGATGTTGCGCCCAACGGTTGGATTTGGTGGACGACTACGGCGGCCGTCGTCGTACTCTTCGGCGCGAGCTTTTTTTTCCCCAAGAAACACATTCCATTCGTCTATCTTCTGCGAGCGGTGCTCTTTGTGCAGGGAACTGCCCTGATCTACTTCGCCTGGGCTCCAGCGAGTTTTCCTCACACAGCAAACAGCTATATGGAAGGACTGCTCAGCTATGGGATCACATTGATCTCATTTGTGCCCGTTTTGTTCGGGCTCACCTACTATATCTTTGATTTCGGCTTAGTCCGAAAGACCCTGCTGACCTTCGTTACGATGACCCACCTTAGCTTATTCATTCCCTTACAGGTGCTCTTGCAGGCGATTGTACTGCACAGATCGATTTTGTTCATGCCCGTGCTTTACATCGTGTTCGGTTTGCCAGCGGACGCATTGGTCGTAATCGCTTTCTACTCATGGGGCATGAGCTGGCGATCCAAAGGGGAGATACGCGATTAGGAACCGATTCAGGCCACGGCGATTCCTGAATTGGGAGAGACAAGCCCGCAAATCGCAGGGTGCATCGGGGCGGGCGCCGAGATCCACCCCCTCCAGCCAACTCCTCCATCCCGCGTTGAGAGGCCCCCCTTAGAGAGAGAAACGGGTAAATGGCGATATCAGCGTAAAAACGCACGTCCTGTTACGTTCCAGTTGAACGCAATTTCCGCCTTTCCTGCGTTCTTTTTGGCGGCTCGCAGAATCAGAAACTTGCGTGTTTTCAATACGCCTGAATATTTCAACTCCCCCCGCCTCCACGATTTCCAACTACTAACGCGAAGAGGCGGCGGATCGTAACAGACTCTTGATAAACCGCAACAGCGACGACATTCGCTCGATTGGCGCCGGGTGACTGCCGAACCTGGCAGCCTGATAGATTTCCGTGAGCTGCAAGATAGGCGCCGAAAGGTCTGCGGGAATCACCTCTGCGAATTCAAGGGGTGTTTGCGAAAGAGACTTCTTCCAGCCGCGTGATTCCAGTATGCGCAGCATTTCGGCGTATTCGAGCGCCGCGAGGGAAGCGGTGAGGTTCCCCCCGCGCCTGGCGCGCAGGGCCCAGCGCGCAACCGCGTAACGAACGATCGAGCGGCCACGCATGGCGAGAAAAATCCCCATTAGAAAAATCAATACGCCTGGGAGGAGGTAAGGCGATCCCTCTGCCCGGCGATCCAGGGCAAGAAGGCTGCGCATCGTTGCCTCTTCCTTTTGACGATAAATCTCTCGGGCGCGATCGCTCCAGCCCCGTGAGGACTTGTGGATGTTTTGTCCTAGCGCCAGTTGATGTGAAAAGTCGTAGTTGATTATCCACTCACCCCATGTGAGCTGAAGCCAGTCCCAATAGAGACCGATGCGGGAGAGCAGCCCGGTGTGACTTTCGTCGCCGGAAGGCGTGGGATCAAACGTCACCCACCCGTAAGTAGGAAAGTAAACTTCCACCCAGCTGTGCGCATCGCTTTGCCGGATGATGTAGTCGCCGCCGAGATCATTGTACTCGCCGGGCAAAAAGCCGGTGACGTAGCGCGCTGGGATTCCGATGGAACGGAGCATCACCGTCATCGCCGAAGCGAAGTATTCGCAGTGGCCGGCGCGGCGAACAAACAGAAAATTGGCGAGTGGGTCGGTGCCATGAGAGCCGGAAAGATCAAGCGTGTAGGAGTAGTGCGAAATGAAATAGCTTCGAATCGCGGAGGCTTTGTCGTATTCATTTTTCGAACCCGTGGTCACGTCCGCCGCGAGCTTTAGGATGCGCGGGTCAAGCACCGGCAATTGCAGGTAAGTGGCTTGAATTGTCTCAGGAAAAGCCGATGGGGCCTTGCGCAGGTTCGAAGGCGGGATTGTCAGAAGATAGGACAGCCCCTCATAACGAATCTTGACGCTGTTGTGGGCTGAATTGAAAATCGAGCCAGTTCGGTCAACGAACAATAACCCCCTGCGCGGGGCCGCGTCCGGCCGGCTCACGTCACTGCCGAATCGGCCGCGGAGGGTCGCCACGCGGGGCGCGACGAAAATCGCGTCGGTAGCGATCGGCTCCATCAGAACTGTATAGTGCAGCGAATAAAAGTTCTCGCGATCGATGCGCGGCGACCCAAACCAGTAATCCCCGTCGGGGTTGGGCGTGACGACCGTTTGATCTTGCGCCGGGGTAAACCACCGGCTGCCATCGAAGTTGGTAAGTACGATACCGCGCCAGTGAATGTCGGACGCGCGGGCGGGATCGCCATCCACGCGGATGCGCAATACAACTGCGGTGTTCTTCTTCAGTTCGCCTATTTCGCCGAGAGTGACATTATCGCTAAAGCCGGTCATCAAGCTGGGTTGGAGGTTGAGGGCACTGAGGTATCCGGTGGTAAAACGAGGAATCAGCAAAAAGATCAGGATGCCCAAAATCAGCGCGCTCCCGGCCACGAGGACTGATGTAATGGCTAACGCTCGATTTAGTTTATGGGCGGCCGTCGAATCGACCTCGAGGGGTGGTGACACGGCACCTGCTGCGCTACGCCGGATCTCGAGGGCGACAAACGTGGATACGGACAAAACTAGAAATGCTGCAAGCGCGATCAGAAACCCAGTTTCGACCGTGAGGATGGCGGAAACCAGCATGGATGCTACGGCCAGTACGGCCAGGAAGGCAAAATCGCGGTTCGTTCGCGCCGAATAGAGGCGAATCAGCGTCGCGAAAATGACCAAATGAATTGCGGAGATCAGCGCGGCGTACAACGGAGGATTCGGAGCCCCTACGGCCAGGCCCCGCGAGAACACCCAAAGATCCAGCGGAAAAAAAAGAAAGTATCCGAGCACAGACCATGTGGCCGCGCGCGATGAAAGTTCAGGCCCGAGCCCCCGGCGGATGCGGATGCCCTTATAGAGTAGCGCGGCTGCTGGGGCCACCGTCGAGAAGACGTCGAGCTTTCCGGTCGAGATGATAGCTAGCACGCCGGTAGCTACCAGCAGGTAGAGCGATACTTCAAAATATCGCTCCACCGCTGGAAGCGTGCCGCCGTGCGCACGAGCGTGCGGCATCGTTGGTGAGGGAGCGGAAACCATCGCGTCCTTACGATGCTATCACCCGGCGCACTGCTCCGGATTCAACGCGTGGGAAACGATGCCAATGGGGCAACAAGGGACGTGCCACCAAGAGCAGAGGGCGTGACATTGCTAAGGCAAGGCGGCAGCGGCGATCTTGCGTGTGGCACTTGAAATGGGGATGCGCCCGAGGTGGACGAGCGGCACGATTCGCGTGCGGGGAAGCTTTGAAAGCCGTGACACTTGCACCAGAAACGGCATAAGTGTGATTTTGCGAAATGTGACTCCGTGGCGCGCGGCCCGAAGCGGCTCGAGTTCCAGCGAGACTGTATCGATTTGCAGCACCTCACCGAGGTGGGCCCTAAGTTCTGCCACTGCGTTGTACGTAACTTCGACGGCCGGAAACTGCCACATACGGGAAAAAAGCGCATCGTTGTGGACGCCGGGGTCGCGCACTAGCATCGTCCGCCCGCGAGGATCGTGTAGGACCGCAGCGGCAATGCGCACCTTGACGCTGGCTGGCTTCCGGCGCGCGGCCGGAATCTTGCCTGCGAGGCCGCGCCTGTGCGCGAGACACCATCGCGATGCCGGGCAGGAATCACAACGAGGAATTTGCGGTTTGCAGACCGTCTCTCCGAGTTCCATCAGCGCCTGGTTCCAATCCCCTGGCGCGTGCACCGCAAGGATTTGTTGTGCAGCCGACGCAAGCGTCTGCCAGCGTTGCGGCGCCCGAAGATCGCCGCGAACGGCACCTAATCGCGCCAGCACTCGTGCTGTATTGCCGTCCAACGCCGCTAGAGGTACGTCGTATGCGATGCTCAAGACGGCCGCTGCCGTGTACCGGCCGATACCGGGCAGCGCGAGCGCCTCCTCGTGCGTCAGGGGAAAGACTCCGCCATGGCGAGTAACGATTTCCCGCGCCGCCCGATGCAGATTTCGCGCACGGCTGTAATAGCCGAGACCGGCCCAAAGCTGCAAAACATCGTGCGGGCGTGCACGCGCAAGCGCATCGACGGAAGGAAAGATTTTCAGGAAGCGATCGTAATATGGCTCCACGACACTAATCCGCGTCTGCTGCAACATAACCTCCGCAACCCAGATCCGATAAGGATCGCGATTCACTCGCCAAGGCAAGTCACGCCGATGTGCGCGAAACCACGCGAGGATACTGCGTTGGATACTGGACCGGTGACCGGCGGTCAGCGGGGATGGCATTTGCATCTATTGTGCCACGAGCAGTCTTCCGCGGCAGGCGATTCGACGTTCCGGCCGCTAAAAGCTCTGGGATTACCTACAGCCGATCAATGAAAATGAAATACGAGGAAGACCAGAGTGCCGCGGGAATGGACCTCTGCTCGCGTGGGGTGAGGATGATCTTGAAAATCTCCCGATCGCTTGTGAGGCTATCGAGAAACGCGCCGCCTCCGTCAGATATTTCCGGCTGGACCAGCGCCAACTGGCGAAGCGCATGGTAGATAATTTCCACCGCTGGGGCCATGGGAGTTGAATAACTCCCGGTGCGGAACTGCATCACCGAGTGAATTTCGTTGAAGTGCCATGCGATGCAGGCAGTCAAGGAAACAGCCCGTTCGAATCGTGCCGCATGTTCGGCTGCTGTAACTTTGCCAATATATGGATCGAGCACCAGCATCACGCGCCGTTCATCCTCGCGAGCGAATTCGCGCACCATCAGGCGGCCCGATTTTGCTGTAACTTTCCAATCGACCAGCCGGCCACTATCGGTCGACTGATAGTCGCGCAAGGAATGGAGCTCGTGCCCGCGCCCTCGAAAATGGCTGGCCATCTCTCCGCTCAGCAGGGGCAAGACTTCGTAGAACTGGTCCGTCGGCTCAACGGGCGGATAGACCGTGATTTCCGTATTCGACTCCACTCGTCGCGTCTTTTCGAAGAAGCCGAAAGGAAAACGCGTGCGAATCCCAAACGCGTCCTGTCGGTAAAGGCCACGCAGCTGGAAGCGCAGTTCGACTTTTTGTCGCGCTGCGCTGATCCGCGGAATATATGGAAAGAAGGCTGGGCGGGTAAGAATTTCGGTGGTCGATTTCTTGCTGGCGCCTAGCACGCGGAGAGAAAAGGACGGCCAAATCTGTTTGTCGTTGCGCAGCTCAATCTCGGCGAGCACGGGTTGACCGGCGAAAATATGTTCGGGCAAGTCAAATTTGATGGCGATGCCGGTCAGCACTATGCGGGAGAGCACTCCCGAAACCAGAATGCCCGCAAGCAAGCAAGCGAGGATCAGGAAAAGCAAGTTGTTTCCAGTATTAACTGCCGCCAAAACGAGCACGGAGACAGCAACGAGATAGATGACGCCGTCGCGCGTCAAACGGTAATCCACTTGGTAGGCGATCCAGCGCAGGTTGGTCCGCTTTGCAAGCGCCGGCACAATCGTGATCGCCACCCACGCGGCGATTCCGAGGGCGATGAGCGTGGTGATGGCCGCGAGCCAGATGCGCCCTTCCTGAGCGACCGCGGCGGAGAAAAGTGCAACGATGAGGGAGATTGAAAGCGCCAACAGGGCAATGCCAAAATTCCGCCAACCGGGACGGTCCCGCCAGTGCGATGAGCGTCTGATCGAGTCTGGCATGGTTGCCTACCGGCGGCCCGTCCGGCTCACCCTAAGCGATGTCGCGCCGAAAGAAGCGACGCCGAGGTGCGTCTGTGCGGCATCCTTCGTGGCTCGGATGTAACCGAGGTCGCATGGCGTTACAACTGCGAACCAGCTTCTGTCATAGTGGTACGCGCGTGGTTTCGAGAATTTCTCCGAGAATCGCTTCGCTCTGCTCGGATTTCTTCTGCGTCGAGACGTAGCGGGAGCTGACCACCACTCGGTGCGCGAACACCGGCACGATCAATCGTTTGAAGTCGTCCGGCAGGCAATAATCCCGACCTTCGAGAAAAGCCCGCGCCTGCGCCGCGCGGTGGAGCATCACGGTGCCGCGTGGACTAACACCCAGGCTGAGCTGCTCAGTTTGACGCGTGCGTTCCACGATCTCGATCGCGTAATCAAGCAAACTGTCGTCGACTTTTACGTCCGAAACGGCTCTCTGCATGTTGGCCACGTCGCTGGCGTCCATCAACGGCGCGGTTTGTTCCGCGTGCCCTGCAGCAGAATGATTGCGGATAATTTCCTTCTCGCTGGCCCTCGAAGGATAGCCCATGCGGATCCGCATCACGAAGCGATCAAGCTGCGACTCGGGCAACGGATAGGTGCCGTGATGCTCGATGGGGTTTTGCGTGGCGAGCACCATGAACGGCTCCGGCAGCGGATGCGTGTGGTTGTCCACCGTGATTTGCGATTCGTTCATCGCCTCAAGCAACGCCGATTGCGTTTTGGGAGTCGTCCGGTTGATTTCGTCGGCCACCACGATGTTGGCGAAGATTGGGCCAGGCTTGAATTCGAAATTCTGCGACGCAGGATTGAAAATGCTGACGCCGATCACGTCGCTGGGCAGCATGTCTGAAGTGAATTGAATGCGCTGAAACGAGCATTGGAACGAGCGCGCCAGCGCCTGCGCCAGCGTCGTCTTGCCAACGCCCGGAACGTCTTCAATCAGCAAGTGTCCCCGTGCCAGCAGCGCCGTCAGCGCAAGCTGAATCACGGCCTCCTTGCCCTTCACGATCTGCGCAATCGACCGTTGAAGGTCGGCGAGTCGCGCGCTGAACGCGTTCGTTTTCGCATTCGTGGCAGTTTGCAATTGACCCAGCCTTCTGCAAAAATGTAGCGGCCGAGACGAGGTTGACTCGCCGTCATCGCTTTGCGGGCGACTAGCTCAGTGGTTAGAGCGCTCCCCTCACACGGGAGAGGTCCAAGGTTCAAGTCCTTGGTCGCCCACCATGCCCAAACTCGATTCTGCCACTAAGTGATCGGCTGCCTGAAATGCTGATTTGGCGGGTGTGCCCAACAAGTGGTCATGACGCGCGTTTACAGCACGCCCGAAGCTATTCGGAGGACGATCGAGGGATGGACGACCTTGCGACGGGGCTGGCGGTAGGTGATCCACCTACAGTTTGGATGACGACCGAGCTTCCCCAGGAGTTTTCGGAGGAGGCGCGTAATACCAGGGCCGCTCGACGATCGGGAATCATGGCTAGGCCCGTCCCCAGAATTACGACGATGCCACCGAACCATATCCACTTCACCAGAGGATTCAAGTAGGCGTGAATCACTGGCTTATTTGTGTCCGGGCTGCGCCCCGCATAGACCACGTACAGGTCTCGCAACGGGGTGCTCTCATTGGCGACTATTGTCTCGGTAACTTGGCTCGCCAGGAAAAAGCGCCGCTCGGGATAAAGCATCATTTCCGATTTACCTTTGCGAAAGACTTCCAGCGTGGCGCGCTCGGATTGGTAATTGTTGTTGGCCACCTGATCGAAGTTTTGACAAAGGATCGTGTACGGACCAATCGAGAGTGATTGGCCGGGGCCCATTTCCTTTTGAATGTCCTGGTTGAATGCGGAGCCAGTGATGCCGATGAAGACCAGCACCATGCCGAAGTGAACGATATAGCCCCCGTAGCGGCGTGTATTGCGCATGGTGAGTTCGCCGACGGCGGTGAGGATGTTGGTTCCGCCGCGTGACGCGATTACGCGCGCGCCGCGATAAAACTCGGACCCGATCGTCAGCGTGACGAACACGGAAAGTATCAGGCAGATCAGCGGATAGAATTCTCGGAATCCAAAAACAAATGCCACCACGCCCGCAACTAAGCCTCCCGCAAGCGGCCATGCGAAATTACGACGCAACGCGTCATAGGAAGTTCTACGCCAGGCGAGCAGTGGGCCTACCCCGGTGAGAAAAAGTAGAAAAAGCGCAATGGGAACGTTCACTTTGTTGAAAAACGGCGGACCAACGCTAATCTTGTTGCCCGTGACCCATTCGGAAAGGACTGGGAAAAGCGTTCCCCACAGCACGGCAAAACACGCCGCGAGAAGAATCAGATTGTTGAACAGAAAACTGGATTCGCGCGAGACGAGCGAGTCCAGTTGATTGTCGCTTCGCAAGTAGTCGCGATTCTTGTACCACGCGGCGAGGCAGGCCACAAAAATAATCCCGAGAAAGGCGACGAACCACCCACCGATGGACGACTCCGCGAATGCATGTACCGAACTGACGACCCCCGAGCGCGTCAGCATCGTGCCGAGAATGCACAGCATGAATGTAACGAACACGAGCCATACGTTCCAAACTTTCATCATGCCGCGCTTTTCCTGCATCATCACGGAGTGCAAAAATGCAGTGCCGGTGATCCAGGGCAGCAGAGAAGCATTTTCGACAGGATCCCAGGCCCAATAGCCGCCCCATCCGAGAACTGCGTAAGCCCAGTGCGCCCCAAGCAGAATGCCCACGGTTAGAAGGCCCCACGCCACCATCGTCCAGCGCCGCGTGATGTGAATCCACTTTTCGCCGGGATAGCGGCCGAGGAGCGCCGCCATGGCAAAGGCAAACGGGACCGTGAATCCGGTATAGCCGAGATAAAGCATCGGCGGATGGATCACCATCTCGGGATATTGCAGAAGCGGATTCAACCCGCTGCCCTCGGAGACTCTCGCCATGTGCAGCGCACCCGAAGCGTCGGCGCCTGCCAGGATGTGAAACGGGCTGGTCACGAAAACGTTCAGGACCAGGAAGAAAATCTGAACGCCGGCCAGCGCCACTCCCACGTACGGCATCAGTTCCGGGTGTTTTTTGCGATTCAGGAAAAGCGCGCAGAACGCGTAGATCGAGAGCAGCCAGCTCCAGAAAAGCAGGGAGCCTTCCTGCCCGGACCAAAGCGCCGCAAATTTATAGAACAGGGGCAGGGCGCGATTACTGTGGGCCGCCACATACGCCAGGGAGAAATTGTCGGTGAAAAAGAAGTATTCGAGCGCGGCGACCGCAAGCGTGACAAGGCCGCAGACCGCCATTCCGGCATTGCGCGCACTTTTTGTCAGCAGCGTGCGTCGTGCGAGGATACTGGCTATGCCCGCTACAAAAGCGTACGCGGCGGCAAGCAGTGCGAGGAGAAGTGCAAACGAACCAAAAATGTCCAACGAATTCCCCCCTGCCGAATACTAACTCTTGCGCCCCGGTGACAGCACGCTCGGTTCGGTTGTCGATTGGTCAACGGGTGGAGCGGAGTGCTTCGCCCCCGATGCCGTGCCAGGCGGCGTTGCCTCATATTTGGATGCGCATTTCGCCTGCACCTGCTCGGCGACGAAGCTGCCCTGCGGCATCAGCCTGCCTTCGACGAGCGCCTGCGCACCGTCCTTGAAAGTATCAGGAAGAGGATCGCGTCCAACGTAGCTGACTGGCAGGTCCTTGCCCTGTTCCTCGAGGACAAAATTGATGTGGCCGTCAACATGCGAAATCGACCCCGCACGGACATTGCCCGAAACTCGCATGCGTTGATGAAGCGCCGGAGCAGACAGCGTGGGGAGCTCGGAGATCGTGTGGTAATAGGTCTTACTCTGCGTAAAACCGACGTAAGCCAGCACCAAGAGCGTGGCGACGATGATTCCCGAACCAATCAGAAACTTCCCGCGGGCCTTCATGCCTTGCGCTCCCATTCTATGAATCCCGAAACACAAATTCTAACACAGCGTCTGAGTGCCAAGGGAAGTTTGAGGAGAGAGCCGCTCTCGCACTGTGATCGGTCAATTGGAGTTGAGGTCGATTCTTCTCTCTGCTCCGCGCGCGAGCAGAGACAATCCGTACCTAAGCAGGCGACTACTTGGCTAACCTCAGGGATAGCGCGACTGGTTCGATTTCTATGCAATCGCGCCCGCGATGCTTTGCTCGATACAGCGCGGCATCGGCTCGGGTGACCAACTCGGAGAACTCGGGAGCTTTGTTGCCACAAAATCCGGCCACGCCGAGGCTTGCAGTTACGATGAATTCCGCGCCGCCCACAACGAATTTTTCGGCTCCGAACTGGCTGCGAATGCGCTCAAGCACCACCCCAACATTTGCTTGATCCGCGTGTGTCAGCACTTGGAGGAATTCCTCACCGCCTATGCGGCCGGCGATATCGGACATCCGTGTGTTTGATTTAAGAATTGCGGCGAACCTCCGAAGGACCATATCTCCGGCGTCGTGCCCGTGTGCATCATTCACTCGCTTGAAGTGGTCAAGGTCGATCATCACAACCCAGAAGGGAAAGCTGTGCCGCGCCGCCCCGCTGAGCTGGCGGGTCGCCCAGGCCTCAATCGCGCGTCGATTGGGTAGACCGGTCAGCGCGTCGGTGAGCGCCAGTTCCTCCAGAAGCCGGTTCTTCGTCTCGATCTGCCGGTGCAGGTCGATCAGCCTCTGACCCACCCGCACGCGCGCCAGTAGTTCGGCGCCGTGAAACGGTTTGGTGAGGTAATCGTCCGCGCCGGCGGAAAGCCCCTTCACTACATTTTCTTTTTCCGCGTTGCTGGTGAGGATGATGACGTAGGTGTACGAAGCCTGGGTGCCGCTGCGGATGCGTTGGCAAAGCTCGATGCCCGTGAGATCGGGCATCAACCAATCGGTGATGACGATTTCCGGGCGTTCCAGCGCAAAAATTTCAAGAGCCTGACCACCGCTCGTAGCGAACAGAACCGCCGAGGAGTCCTGGGAAAGTGCGTGCTCAACCAGCTTGCGATATACAGGCGAATCGTCGACGACCAAAACCTTGAAACCGCTCATCGAAGCCCCTGGTGCGCGCCGCAAACCTTCCTATTGATTGTTGGGGCCGTCCGCGACTTCCGGGGTGGTCGCTTGCGTTTGGCCCAGCTTGGTGCGCAAGCAGCCGACGAGTTCCGGCGCGAGATTCGAAATCTCCATACCCTCCGAGACAATGAATTTGCAGCTCAGAATGGGACGGGCCTCATTGTCATCGGCGAGTTTGCAATCCACGCGGCAATATTGGCATTCCTGGTTCCAACAGAAGCGTCCGTAGGGAATGGTTTCCGGGCTGATGAATTGGAAAGCGCGGAGCAGGGAATTCCTCTCGGGCACTAGAAAAGTCTTTCCCAGAATTGTGATTTCCACTAGCCGTTCGTACGGCCGGAATACGTCTGCCGTGAGAGGTAGTTCTTGCTCCGCCATTTAGTGGTTTCCCCCGTGGACTCACGCTAGTTCACTGGCGCGAAACGAGCAATGAGAACTAAGTTTTTCGGTGTTCAATACCGCAACGGAAGGAAAAACACATTGCCCCGCAGGGGGTCAACCTTCGCAGTTGTTAAGCCGCGTTGGGAAGGCGCTCGTGTATTGGCCAAGAAGCGCGAGGAACGAGCAAAACCAGCGTGTACGTACCTAGCGCGATACCGAGAGGACCGTTGAGGATTCCCAAGAAACTGGCTATCAGCGCCAGCGCGCGGCTTGAGGAGCTGTGATGCATCAGGGCAATTCCGGCCAGAAGTGACGAAAAGCCCGCGCCGATCGCCAGCGCGACCATTCCCACTAGAAAGAAGCGAAAGGCGCTCATCCACACAAAAGGATTGGCCACACGCGAAACAATTGTGCCCCACATGGTAGTCAGGGCCACGTCGTTCAGCCCAATCCACACAGCTTCGGCCAGGCAGACCGCGCCATAGATCGTCCACAGGGCTCCTAATCTTCCCTGCGGTTTATCGATTGGCCTCATGGGCCACCCTGCTGCCGGACCAGAGATTGCGAATATCATTTCAGGAGGGTGCACTCACCGGCCAGAATCGGCAATACGATGAAAACTGTATATTTCCGCTGTATTACGTGAAGTATTGGCCCATGTTGCGGAACTTTTCATACCGCTGCTGGAGGAGTTTTTCGGGGGGCACCGGCAGAAGCTCATCGAGCGCGCGTGCGAGAACCTCGCCCAAGAGTTTGGCGCAGGCCGGGTGGTCCGTGTGAGCGCCTCCCTCGGGTTCGGGAACGATTTCATCGATCAGCTTCAGATCGAAGAGATCGCGCGCCGTAATCTTTAGTGCCTCGGCCGCCATTTCCGATTTCGTTGAATCGCGCCACATGATGGACGCACATCCCTCCGGCGAAATTACCGAGTAGACTGAATTCTCAAGCATGAAAATACGGTCGCCGATGGCAATCGCCAGCGCCCCGCCGGAACCTCCCTCGCCGGTAATCGCGACCAGAATCGGCACCGGCAGGCGGGCAATTTCGCGAATGTTGTAAGCGATGGCTTCGGCTTGGCCGCGTTCCTCGGCATCTATGCCGGGATAAGCGCCCTGGGTATCCACAAAAACAAAAATCGGGCGCCCGAATTTTGCGGCTAGGCGCATGGCGCGCAAGGCTTTGCGGTACCCTTCGGGCTTGGCTTGGCCAAAGTTGCGGGCCAGACGTTGCTTCGTGTCGCGTCCTTTTTGGTTTCCCACTACCAGGACAGGGCGGCCCTGAAAGCGCGCCAGGCCCGTGATTAAGGCGGGATCGTCAGCGAAGTACCGATCGCCGTGAACCTCGCTGAAGTCCTCAAACAAGAGGCGTATGAAATCATCCGTGTACGGGCGCTGGGGATGCCGGGCTAGCTGAAGGCGTTGCCAGGAATCCAGATGCGAGTAAAAGTCGCGCTTTAGTTCCTCGACTTCGTGACGAATCCGGCTGATCTCTTGCGCCGTAGTATCGGTGGGTTCGGCCTGCCGGCTGAGTTCAGTAATATCGCGGTCGAGTGCCTCAATTTCTCGCTGACGCCACGGGTTGGCCTCCTTCGCTCTCGCGTCACTCGCAAAGGTTTTTGTTGCGCGCGCCACTTTCTCCGGGCAAGGTAGCTGGCCGGGAGTAAGGACTTCCGTGCTTTGCCCAGCGCCCTTTTCCGCTTGGAGTTTGCGCTGCTTCGCCAGTGCGCGCATCCGACGCAATCGCTTGCGCGCCAGTTTGCGCTTTTCCGGAGAATCCGTCATTGCATCACCGCAACGGAATCGGCGCCGCAAATCTCGCGGACGCGGTTGATAAACTCGGAATCGGCGCGCACGGCGCTGCCCGCATCGATCGTTGCCTCGGTGCCATCCTCATGAACAAGTTCAAAGGCAATGCGGCACCGTCCCGGCCGGCTGGCAAACAATTCCTGCAGGCGGTCGATGATACCCGCGTCCATGGCGCTGCGGTTCACGCGGACCCGCAAGAGGTTTGGTGTGCCGGTCTGCTCGCGCACCTGATCGAGAAGCCGCGCCTCGGATATGATGATTCGCGTCCCAACGTCCTCCACGGCGATTCGGCCCCTCACCAGCAAGGGAGTTGCGCCCTTTAGAATTCCCTCGAGTCTCTGAAATGCCTCGGGAAACGCCAGCGCCTCGCTCACGCCGGTACGGTCCTGCAAAGTGAGGATTGCCCAGCGGGCGCCTCGCCGCGAACGCATCGGGCGGCACTGCACGATAATCCCCGCTACCGTAACTTCGTCGCCATTGCGCCGGCCTTCCAGAGTCGCTAGCTCCACCGCCTTCAGATCCTGCAGTCGCCCTGCGTATTTGTCGAGTGGATGTCCGGAGATATAAAAACCGAGCGTCGAGTATTCGGCTGCCAGAAGCTCGTGTTCGACCCATTCTGGGACGTCAGGCAAAACTTCCGGAGGCGGCGTGTGCGTCGATGAGCTTCCACCGCCAAAAAGGCCGTGCTGGCCGGACTCGCGCGTCCGCTGCATTTTCTGCGCCCGCTCGACCGCGCGGTCGATGGCCGCGATCATTTGCGACCGATGAGATCCTAGTCCGTCGAGTGCCCCAGCGCGCGCCAGGCTCTCTAGAACGCGCTTGTTGATCAGACGTGCGTCGATGGATTCGCAGAATTGGAAAAAATTTGCGAATTTTCCCAGCGATTCCCGCGCTGCCAAGATTCCCTTGACGGTATTCTCGCCCACGTTCTTGATCGCGGCCAGGCCGAAGCGGATGTCGCCGCCCACCGGAGTGAAGTTCATATCGCTCGAATTCACGTTGGGCGGAAGCACGGTTATTCCCATGCTGCGGGCTTCGTTGATGTACTTCACCACTTTTTCTGTGTTCCCCGTTTCTGAAGTGAGCATCGCGGCCACGAATTCCACCGAATAATGAGTCTTGAGCCACGCCGTCTGGTACGCCAGCAGCGCATACGCGCACGAGTGGGCTTTGGGGAAGCCGTAAAGCGCGAACTCTTCCATCAGGTCGAAAAGTCTTTCGGCCTTTTTCGGCGGAATTTTGTTGGCCTGACAGCCGGTAAGAAATTTTTCCCGCTGTGCAGCCATCACTTCGGGCTTCTTTTTTCCCATGGCTCTCCGGAGCAAGTCCGCATCGCCAAGCGAGAATCCGGCCAGCCGGTTCGCAATCTTCATCACCTGTTCTTGAAAGACGATTACGCCCCAAGTTTCCGAAAGAATCTCCTCCAGTTCCGGCAGATCGTAGGTAACTTTTTTCTTGCCGTGTTTGCGCGCGATGAAGTCGTCGATCATCCCCCCCTGTATGGGACCGGGCCGGTACAGCGCGTTCAGCGCTGTTAAGTCCTCGAAGCGCGTGGGTTGATAGCGCTTCAAAATGTCGCGCATGCCGCGCGACTCGAACTGGAAGATGCCGGTCGTGTCGCCGCGCGAAAACATGCCGTACACGGCGGGATCGTCGAGCGGCAACGTTGCCAGATCGACGGAAACACCGCGATTCTGCTGAATCAACCGGATGGCATCGTCCAGCACCGTCAGCGTCGTCAGGCCCAGAAAATCCATTTTCAGTAGGCCGAGACGCTCGAGCGCGTTCATGTCGTACTGCGTGGTTATTTCGTCCTTATTCGACTTATACAGAGGCACGATCTCGGTAAGCGGCTGCGGGGAAATCACCACTCCGGCGGCGTGGGTGGAAGCATGCCGCGCCAGCCCCTCGAGTCGCAGCGCCACCTCGACCATCTCTTTCACGCGCTCATCCGATTTGCGCAGTGAATCCAGTTGAGGAGTCTGCTTGAGTGCATCTTCCAGCTCGATATTCAGCGTCGTGGGAATCATCTTCGCGATCTTATCTACCTCTCCATAGGGCATGTCGATCGCGCGGCCCACGTCCTTCAGCGCCGCCTTCGCCGCCATGGTCCCAAAGGTGATGATCTGCGCAACGCTCCCCGTGCCATACGTTTGCCGGACATATTCGATCACTTCGCCGCGCCGCCGCATGCAGAAATCGATGTCGATGTCGGGCATCGAAATGCGCTCGGGATTAAGAAAGCGTTCAAATAGCAGATCGTATTGCAGCGGATCGACGTCGGTGATACGCAGCGCGAAACTCACCAGGCTGCCTGCTGCTGAACCGCGCCCCGGCCCCACGGGAACTCCCTGCGAGCGGGCGTAGCGGATGAAATCCCAGACGATCAAAAAATAGCCTGCGAAGCGCATCTTCTGAATCATCTGAATTTCGGCGGATAAGCGGCTCTCGTACTCCGAAAGCGGATGGCGCAAACGCTTCTCTTTCGCCTGGCGCTCGAGTTGCTGGGCGCGAGCGGCAAACCCCTCGCGCGCTACGCGCTCAAAATACGAATCCGTCGTATGTCCCTCGGGGACCTTGAACTCCGGAAATGGGTTGCTGACGCGCTGGATTTTCACGTTGCAGCGATCCGCAATCGCCACCGTGCGCGACACGGCGTCGGGAAGCTCGCGAAAAACCTGCGCCATTTCCTCCGCGGTCTTGAAATAAAACTGGTCCGTCGCGAACTTCATCCGTTGGGCGTCGCTCATGGTCTTGCCCGTCTGGATGCACATCAGCACTTCTTGCGCATGAGAGTCGGATTGCGTCAAGTAGTGGCAATCGTTCGTGGCCACTAGCGGGATCCCTGTTTCGCGCGAAAGCGCAACCAGATCGCGATTGATGCGCGTCTCCACATCCAGGCCTTGGTCCTGCACCTCGAGGAAAAAATTGCCCTTGCCGAAAATATCGCGCAGCCGGTACGCATTCGTCCGCGCCTGCTCGTATTTTTCGATGAGCAGGGCGTCAGCTACTTCGCCGCGAAGGCACGCGGAAAGCGCGATCAGGCCCTTGCTATGCCGCGCAAGGAGTTCGTGGTCCACGCGCGGCTTGTAATAAAAACCGTCGAGAAATCCGGTCGAAACCAGCTTAATGAGATTCCGATACCCTTCGTCGTTCTCGCACAGCAAGACAAGATGATTCGATCGCTCCGCCTCCGCGCCGCGATTCTTGTGGTTGTCCGGCGCCACGTAGACTTCGCATCCGATGATGGGTTTTACCCCGTGCGTGGTGGCTTGATGATAGAAGTTTGCGGCGGCGAAAAGATTGCCGTGGTCCGTCACCGCAACCGCCGGCATGCCGCGCCGCGCCGCCTCGGCCGTCAATTCGCCGATTTCGCAGGCGCCGTCCAGAAGAGAGTAGTCCGTGTGCAGATGCAGATGTACGAAGTTGAAAGAAGCTGAGGAAGCCATGCGGACCTATTCTAATCCAGCTGGCAAGCTACGCGATTGATTTTCTCTTGTGCGCCGCTGCCCTCGGTGGAAAACTGCCTTACTTTTTTTCGGAGGGCGCGCTGTTGCCTTTCTCTCCGCTTTCCGCGCCTGCGGTGGGGACTTTCTGAGCGTCCCGGCGGAATCCCATATCGTGCTTCGCTTCACGGGCATGTTTCCGGAACAGCTTTGCAACTATCGGCGGCCCCGAGTGTTCTAAAGAAAAAGGGGCCATGCTTTTTGGCGCGCCCCGCGCGTCTGGATCATCGAACTGTCGAAGAGGAGGCCCATGCACCCAGTAAAAATGGTCCTGATGAGTGTTATGCTAGCCGCGTGCGGCGCATCGAGCGCCAATGCGCAGTGGAGCTCCACCCAACCCAATCGCAACATTGAAATCACGCCCTTCGGGGGTTCCCGTTTCGGCGGCGTGATCAATACAAATTCAGGGGGAATCAGCCCCATCGACGAGTTCACCATCAAAAGCACGTGGGACTATGGTGCCATCGCCGATATCGACCTGCTGCCCGACTCCCTGCCGGGCCTTCAGGCCGAATTCATGTGGAGCCAAGAACCCACCGATCTCGGCGCACACGACGCGACTACCGGGATCACGATGCCTGCCGGAAAGGTGACGCTGAATAATTACCAATGGGGCGTCGATTACAACTTGGGTGCTCGGACATCGCGGCTCAAACCCTTTGTTGTCGGCGGCATGGGTTTCACGCATTTCAGCTCGGCAGGGACATTGCCATTCGATAACAAACTCTCGTTCAACCTTGGCGGTGGCGTGAAGTACTTCGTGGTCCCGCATGCCGGAGTGCGCTTCGACGTGCGCTGGGTGCCTTCTCGCACCACTTCCCAGGTAGAGACGTTTTTCGATCCCTTTTTCGGTTTCTACAATGCCAACGTCAATAATTACGCCCAACAGTTCCAGGCGAATTTGGGTTTAATTTTCCGTTTTTAGCGTCTCGGGTTTTTAGCGCGGAAATCTAAAAATCGTCGGCCTGTTGAGTGAAGGTGTATCCGGGCAGGCTTGCCGCAGCTCCGCTTTTTGCCACTTTGATGCGGATCGGCGGCTCGCCCTCCGCTCCTGTCTTCCGCAAGACAGCATATGTGGCCAGCGCCTCGCTGTAGATCTTGGTGACCAGAAAGGAATCGTCGCTTCCGTCCTTCTTCCACACTTGGCCAACTTGTACCTTTCCGGTGGGCACGATATGAATGTAGACAGATTCTGAGTATGCGTCAACTCGGTATGCAGCGGACGTGCGGGAGTGACGGCCCTCGGGCGCCAAGCTGTTTTGCGCGCGGCGGCTTCTTGTGGCATCTTAGTCTCTGGTGGGGGAAATGCCGGTAGAGAAAAAGATCGCGGTTGTTTGCTTCCAGTTGGGTGGACCCGACCGTCAGACCGCTGTGGAGCCCTTCCTCTACAATCTCTTTTGCGATCCCGACATCATCAACTTTCCGGGCTCCTTTCTCGCGCGCAAACCGCTGGCGAAGTTGATCTCGACCACGCGATCGAAAACCGTCCGGCAACACTACGCCGAAATCGGTGGCGGCTCGCCTATCCGCCGCCTCACGGAGCAGCAGGCGCGGGCGCTCGATTTGGCCCTGCGCCCGCATATTTCTGCGCGTACCTTTGTGGCCATGCGCTACTGGCATCCGAATACCGAGGAAGCGATCGCGGCTTTGCAGCGCGCGGCTTTCGACGAGCTCGTGCTGCTGCCGCTCTATCCGCATTACTCCCTTGCCACCACCGGCAGCAGCCTCAAGGAATGGAACCGCCTGTACTCGGGGCAAGGTCCCGTGCATGTGGTCGATCACTTTTTCGATCATCCGGATTACATCGCGGGAGTCGTCGAGCGCATTAACGGCATACTCCAGCAGTTGCCGTATCCCGAGGAAGTGCCCTTGGTGTTCAGCGCACACGGACTTCCGATGGCCCTGGTCGAAAAGGGCGACCCTTATCCGCGGCAGATTGAGGCCACGGTGCGGCTCGTTCGTGAGCTTGGGGCCTGGGCCAATCCGTACGTGCTTTGCTTTCAAAGCAAGGTCGGCCCCCAGAAATGGCTGCAGCCTTCGCTTACCGGCACGATCGCGAAAATGGCGGCCGAAGGCATCAAGCGGATGCTGGTGATTCCTATTTCTTTTCTCACCGAACACATCGAAACGCTGTACGAGATCAACATTGAAGCGCGCGAACAAGCCGAATCCCTAGGCGTGAACGACTTTCACATGATGCCCGCGCTCAACGATTCCCCCCTCCTGATCCGCGCCCTGGCCGATTTAGCCCTCCGCGCGGTGGGCCGCCGCGCCGGTGTCGCCTCGCTGGCCCTGTAACGGGCACTCTTGCACCATAGTCCTCTCCTCCATGCTTTCTCTGCGTCTCTGCGGTGAATCCCTTTTGCTTTTGTGTTGTTAACAGGTCCATCTTTGGCTTTGACTCCGGATGCGCCGGCGACGCCATGATATAAACGTATCGTGGAATTCTCCTTCACCGACGAGCAGCAGCACCTCCGCCGCACCGTCCGCGAATTCGCCGAGGCCGAAATCGCTCCGCACGTGATGGAGTGGGACGAAGCCTCCCAATTTCCCTCGGAAATTATTCCCAAACTCGCCGAGATGGGCTTTCTCGGAGTCATTTTTCCCGAAAAATACGGCGGCGCGGGCATGGGCTATCTCGAATACGCCCTTATCATCGAGGAGCTTTCGCGTGTGGACGGCTCGGTCGGCATCATCGTCGCCGCGCACAATTCGCTGTGCACCAATCACATTTACAAATTCGGCACCGAAGAGCAGCGGCGGAAATACGTAGTCCCGCTGGCGCAAGGCAAGAAGCTGGGCTGCTGGTCGCTCACTGAACCGGAAGCTGGATCGGACGCCGGCGGCACGCGCACCGTGGCTGCCAAGCAGGAAGGGCTCCCAGGTCGCCGGCTAGGCGAGCCTGGGAGATCAGACGGCGCTTGGGTAATCAATGGCGCGAAGACGTTCACCACCAACGGGCACTATGCCGACGTGTGCGTGGCCATGGCCGTCACGGATGCTTCGAAGAAGCACCACGGCATTTCCGCTTTCATCATTGAGAAGGGAACTCTGGGCTTTCGTCCAGGCAAAAAAGAAAACAAGCTCGGCCTGCGCGCTAGTGATACCAGCGAAGTGGTCTTCACCGATTGCCGCGTGCCCGCGGAAAATCTCCTCGGCTCCGACGGCGAGGGCTTCGTCAACAGCCTCCAAATCCTCGATGGCGGCCGCATCTCGATCGCGTCACTTGGCCTAGGCATGGCGCAGGGCGCGTACGAGTGCTCGGTGCGCTACGCCAAGGAACGCAAGCAGTTCGGCCAGCCCATCGCCGATTTCCAAGCCATTCAGTTCAAGCTGGCCGACATGGCCACCCAGATTGACGCTGCGCGTTTATTGACGTATCGCGCCGCATGGCTCGCCGATCGCGCCATCGCCGAAGGCGGTGACGAACAGTCCCGCATTACCCGCGAGTCCAGCATGGCCAAGCTTTACGCGGGAGAAGTCGCCGTCCGCGTAGCCAACGAAGCCGTCCAGATTCACGGCGGCTACGGCTTCATCAAGGATTATCCCGCCGAAAAGTATTACCGCGACGTAAAGCTCTGCACCATCGGTGAAGGCACCAGCGAAATTCAGCGCATGGTCATCGCCCGCCAGCTTCTGGGAAGGGCTTGAATTCGCCGCATAGCCAATCGAGTGTCATTCTGAGCGAAGTGTCCCGCGCTTGGTTCTTGCGCGAAGCGCCGGGACACGCAGTCGAAGAACCTCTCTTCGCCCTCCAACCGTCCAGCTCTCGTTGTCGCAGTGACCCCGGGAGCCTCTGGCGAATCCAAGTATCGAGAGGAGATTAACATGCGCAAAACGGCCCTGGCGTCTGTCGGGTTGCTGGCCCTTCTGCTTTTGGCCTTCCCGGCTCGGTCTCTGGCCCAGATTTCAGTGGGAATATCGGTGAGGGTTGGGCCCCCGGCTTTGCCGGTTTACGAACAGCCTCTTTGCCCAGAACCTGGCTACATCTGGATCCCTGGTTATTGGGCGTACGCTGGGGATGACTACTACTGGGTGCCTGGCACCTGGGTACTCGCGCCCGAGCCGGGTCTCTTGTGGACGCCCGGATATTGGGGCTGGGATGACGGCGGTGAGGTCTATGTATGGCACGCCGGCTATTGGGCGCCCCAGGTCGGCTTCTACGGCGGCATCAACTACGGATATGGCTATTTTGGAGCGGGCTACGTCGGCGGACGCTGGGATCGCGATAGATTTGTCTACAACACCGCTGTCACGCGGGTTAACACCACCATAATCCGCAACACCTACGTTGATAGGACGGTGATTGTCAACAATAGAACCGAGAATCGTGTCAGTTACAACGGCGGACGCGGCGGCATCTCGGCGCGTCCCGATTCCGCCCAACTAGCCGCGGAACGCGAGCGCCACGTTCAACGAACTAGCGTACAAATGCAGCAGGAGCAGGCCGCGAGCCGCAACAGCGCCCTGCGTGCCTCCCAGAATCGCGGCCGCCCGCCGATCGCCGCTACAGCAAAGCCTGGTGACTTCAGAACTAACGTAGTACCGGCCAGGGAAGCGATCCGCCCGCCCGCTAACGGCGGGAATACCAATCGCGCTGCCACCCCCCCGATCCAGCCTAACAACCGTAATGAGAGCCGCCCGAATAATGTGAACCCGAACCGCCCGCAAAATAGGAATATAACCCCTCCGAACAACCCCAACGAGAATCGCCCGGCTAACCCAAACGCGAATCGACCGGAAAACAGGAACGTGAATCCCCCGAACAACATGAACAGTAACCGTCCGGAAAACAGAAATATGACTCGTCCTAACAACCCGAACGAGAACCGTTCGAACGAAGTGAACCGGCCGAACAGAGAAAATCAACCACAGAATCAGCCGCACAACAATGCGGAGCCAAACCGGAACGTTCAGCCGGAAGCACCCAGAAGTCAGCCCCAGCGCGAACAAAGAGCGGCGCCCGAGCGCCAACCCCAACCCGAGCGCAAAGCCGAGCCCAAGCAGAAGCCTGACTCTGATCACCAGCACTAAACCGTCGCGTTGACGCCGGCTCTCTTCAAGAGAGCCGGGCGTCGCCCCCTAGTAAACTGGTGGAAGCTCCCGCATTCATGCGGGGGATTATGATCGCGTCGATTTCTGCGGCTTTAGCTGCGGGGCTTCAGACCATTTTCCACTCTGCGGTTTTTTGCCGAGGCGCGATTCCGTCCGCCCGAAGCCACTCACCCCCGCCGGCAAATTCTTTACACGAACAACCGCTTGAATTCGCCCGCCGAGCGCCTAACATGGACACGATGAATAATTTCGAGAAATCTGGCGCGACACAAAGGGCCAAGGAGCACCGGACTCGTGGCTCCGCGGCTCTCCTGCCGGCCGCTCACAGCACGGTTCTAATCGACACTAGAGCCGAGTAGAACGTGATGTAACTCATTCAAAACAAAGGATCGGCGTACCATCTACTCGACACTTTTACGATGGGGCGCCAGAAGCAACGGCGAGTCAAAGTGCTCGGAATGCTGCGAAATGCTCAGGAGATCACCATGAAATTGCTGGCGCTTGCCGAGAAGCTGGGCTGCGAAGTCGAGGGCGACGCGAACATCGACATAACCGGCGTAGCGGGAATTGAAGAGGCGCAGCCGGGCGAATTGACGTTCCTCGTCAACCGCAAGTATCGCCCGGCGCTGGACACGACGCGCGCTTCCGCCATCCTGGTAGGTCGCGACGAACCGCGCCCGCGCATCGCTGCGCTCCGCTCGGCGAATCCGTATCTTGATTTCGCGCGAGCCATCGAGATGTTTCATCCCACGCCGCGCTACGGACCCAGCATTCATCGCACGGCGGTGATCGGAGAGTCCGCAAAAATTGGGGCAGGCGCCCACATCGGGCCTTATTGCTATGTGGCCGAGGACGTCGAGATCGGCACAAACGCCGTCCTGCACAGCTTCGTCTGCATCTATCGCGGCGCGCGAATTGGCGACGATTTTTTCGCTCACGCGCATGCGTGTGTCCGCGAAGACTGCTGCATCGGCAGTCGCGTGATTCTGCAAAACGGCGTGGTCGTGGGTAGCGACGGCTTTGGCTTCGCGCGCGAAGCCAACGGCCATTGGTACAAGATGCGCCAGGCGGGAACCACAGTGATAGGCGACGACGTGGAAATCCAGGCCCACAGCGCCATCGACCGCGCCACCGTCGGCGAAACTCAGATCGGTCGCGGCACTAAGATCGACAATCTGGTGCAGGTCGGCCACGCCTGCAAAGTAGGAGACGACTCGCTCCTGTGCGGTCAGGTCGGCTTGGCGGGCACGACGCAGGTCGGCAATCGCTGTATTCTCGCGGGGCAAGTTGGCGCAGCGGGCCACTTGACGATTGGCGACGGTGCCACGCTGACGGCGCAAAGCGGTGTACCCACCGATGTTCCCGCCGGCGCGATTTTTTCCGGCTATCCTGCAATGAACAATCTCGATTGGCGCAAATCGGTCGCCGTCTTCAACCACTTGCCGGAATTGCAGAAAGAATTGCGCGAACTACGGACCGAAATCGCGCGGCTGCGCGGTGAGCCGGAGGCGTAGTGTGTTCGCTTTATTTTCGCCCCTAGCTTGAACTGCTATAATAGCTGGGCTGAATTGCTTATGAATCCAATCGCGAATTCGAAGGAAGTCGCGGCGCTGGGTTTTCCGCTAAACGCGGAACAACGCGCGGCGGTCGAGCATGGCGAAGGCCCGCTGCTGGTAATAGCGGGCGCGGGGACGGGGAAAACTCGCGTCATCACCGAGCGCATTCGCCAGTTGCTCGAGAGCGACCCAACCCTAAACGGAGAAAATATTTTGGGCCTTACTTTCACGGACAAAGCCGCCGGCGAAATGAAGAGCCGCGCGCTGAAGTCCGCGGGGGAAAAGGCCGAAGGCATTTGGCTTAGCACTTTCCACTCGTTCTGCCTGGAAAGAATTTTGCGTGCGGCGAAACCGGAAATTCAAGCCATCGAGGAAATCGATCATCAGATTTTGCTGCGACGGAATCTCGCGGAACTCAGTTTGGTCGTCTTCCGACGGCTCGCGGAGCCCGCGCAATTTCTGAAGGACTTCGTGGCCTTTTTTTCACGCTGCCAAGATGAGCTGGTGACTCCGGATGATTACCAGCGATACGTGAATGGGCTTCGGCGGGCGCACGAAGCGCGGAAGAATGCCATGGAACCGGACGCGTTGCAAGTTGCGGAAGAAGAGTTAGCGAAGGATGAAGAACTGGCGCGGGTCTATCGCGTGAGCGAGCGCCTGCTGCTGGACCGCAACCTGTATACCTTCGGTGCGCAACTGTTGAAGTCGGTGGAATGTTTGCGGGCCGATCCAGAACTCCTGGAAAGCCTGCGCAGCCAATATCGCTACATTTTGGTGGACGAGTTTCAGGACACGAATATCGCACAGCTCGAGTTGCTGTGGCTGCTGGCCGGGGAGCGCCGCAATATTCTGGCCGTGGGAGACGACGATCAGGCGATTTACCGCTTCCGGGGTGCGTCGTTTGGCAGCTTTACGATTTTCCTGGAGCGGTTTTGCGGCGTGAACGGGAAGAAAGGCGCCGCCGCGGCAAAAGACTTCCTCGTATCGCTCTCGCAGAATTACCGGTCGACGCAGCGAATCCTACGGGTGGCAGGCGAGGTAATCGGCGTGAACGAGCCTTCACCATTGTTGCCGCCCAAGAAGCTCGTGACCGAAAACTCCCTCGGCGAAAAGATCCGCGTGGCCGAATTCGGCGGGTTCGACGAAGAAGGGGAGTGGATAGCCGGAGAAATCGAGCGGCTGCATGAGGCGGGGGCCCCGTGGCGAAGTTTTGCAGTGCTCTACCGCAAGCATCGCCATCGGGCACAACTTCTACAGGCATTGCGGCGACGGGGAATTCCGTTTGTGATACGGAAGTCCTCGATCTTATCGAGCACGCTGGTGCGCGACCTGCTTGCGTGGATGCGGTTGATCGCAGTCCCCGCGGACAACGTGGCATGCGCGCGTGTGCTGGGCGCTCCGTATTGGGGGCTGGAAGCGCGCGACGTGGTGCGTCTGGCTGAACGCGCGGAAAAGAGCCGGCGTCCGCTTTGGGATCAAGTGGAAGCGTCGCAAAGAGAAGCTCCTTTGAACCGGGAGGGCGTTCGACTGCCGGAGCTCGTGCAGCTCTTCCATCAGTTGAAACAAACGGCCGCGAAGAAAAGAGCGGTTGAGGTGCTCGACGAACTGATCGCGAACCTGGGCATTGGAGTGCTGATGTCGGCAATCGACCGCCAGCACGTGGAAAAGCTGGTTGCGTTCGTGAAGGAGTGGGAGGGCAAAAGCGAAAAGAGGCAGCTTCGCGACTTCGCCGAGTATCTCGGTTTCTTCGATGAACTCAACGGGGATATCCAACTGGAAGAAGAAATTTCCGACGACGCGGTACAGCTCATGACCGTTCACTCCGCGAAGGGCCTTGAATTCCCGCACGTGTTTGTCCTGCGCCTTAGCAACAATGATTTCCCCGCGAAGCCGCGCCCGCCCACGTTTGAATTTCCGCCGGAACTCATGAAGGAAGAACAGCCGAAATGGGATTTTCAGAAGCAAGAGGAGCGGCGGCTCTTCTATGTAGCACTGACGCGCGCGCAAAAGCGGCTGACACTTTCCACGGTGGTCAACCGCTGGAAAAGAGAGTCGCCGTTTCTGGTTGATTTTCTCGCGAACCCGAAGCTTCAGAAATTTGACACCGATCAGTGCCAGCCGAAAGTGGAAGTGCCGCCTGTGGAAGAAACCACCGGACCTTTGGGTGATTCGCCGGACGAGCCCCCACTCTTCAGAGCGGCGCGAGAAAATGCCAAGGCGTATTCTCGCGTGGCGCTGTGGGCCAAGGCCTACCATCCGCCGCAGCCTGAACCGCTGCAACTGAGCGCGTCGCGGATCGATGCGTACGACCGATGTCCGATGAAGTACATGTTTCAGTATGTGTGGAATGTTCGCGGCGGGCCGAATGCGCAGAAAACATTTGGAAACGTGATGCATTCGACGATTGGGGAATTTGTAGGCGAGATGCGCAAGGGGGCGGCCGTTCCATTTGAGGAAGTGCTGGCGATTTACGAGCGGCAATGGTCGTCAGCAGGTTTTCCCGACGAATACCAGCAAGAGGAATACCGCAAGGCGGGCCGCGAGCAGCTGGAAGCCTTTTATCGCTCTTGCCAGGATGTAGCGCCCGACGTTCTCTATCAGGAGAAGAGGTTTGAGCTGCCGCTCGATCATGACGTCATCGTGACGGGCCGGATGGATCAGATAAACCGCCTGAGCTCGGGCGAAGTCGAGATTGTGGATTACAAAACCGGGAGGCCTCGCGACGCAAAAAAGGCCGCTGAAAATCTGCAACTGAGTATTTATGCGCTGGCGGCGCGCGAGGTTTTCGGCTTGGAGCCGGCGCGCCTGGTGCTCTACAACCTTACGGACAATCAAGCCGTGGCGACTACGCGCGACGCAAAAGCTCTTGCAGCGGCAAAAGAAAAAATCGCGGAGGTAGCCGATCAGATTCGCGCCGGGAATTTTCGTGCGAGGCCCGGTTTTGGTTGTGGATACTGCGACTTCAAGCCGCTTTGCCCGGAGCACGAACAGCTGATCACGATTCAGCCAGCGGTGAACGCATTACGTTCGTAGCCCAGTTTCTTGTGTCCCGCGCTTCGTACAAAACCAAAGGCACGGGGCAATTCGGTCGGAATGACGGATGGCGGCGGTGAATGCGAGCAGCACGCCCGGGCAAGCCCGAGCGGCAAACAGCGGGAGCAAGCTCCCGCACTCCACAACAAAGGCAACGAATCGCTCGGCGGATAGTTAACGTCTCGCCAAGCATCTGCGCCCCCTAAAACTGCAAACGGAAGGCGCGCCACAAAATGAAAAGCGGGGCAGTCGTTTGCCGATTGCCCCGCTTTGTTTCCGCCAAGCTTTTCGATTCAAAGCCTGGAGTGGGTTCCGCGCATTCAGCTACCGGAACTTTCTCCGCGAGACCGCAGCGAATTTAAATTCGAGCGCCGGTCCCGCTTCGTTCATCTATAGAAGCAGGAGCGGATGAAGTCAAGGAGAAAAACTTCGGCGCGATTGTCGTTTTGAAACGTTCGCCGCTAGTGACCAGCGCTGATGGCGCTCAAGTAAAATCCGCGGCGAGTCTCGACGTTCAAGCCGGGCCGCTCAACGCGCACTTCGATTTCATGGAAGTCCTGACCCTTGGGAATATTCTCCGGCGAAAAAGTGAGCGTATATTCGTTGCGCGCTTGTTCGGTGACATCGGAATAAAGGCGCTCAAGTTCCGGCTGCTTGGATGCGTAGAAGGTATCGCCGCCGCTAATCAACGCGTATTTTTCGAGCTCCGAAGCTCCCCGCTGAATAAGGGACTTGCCGATCGGCAGGGAATGCGTCACGGAGATGGAATACACTGCAACGTCGTTGGCAAGGAGGGAGTGAAGCGTCTCGTCGAATGTATGCTCGTTCTTGGCGTTGGTGCCATCGGAGATCAGAAAGATGATTTTGCGGCGGTCGCGCCCGCGATCCTTGAGCATATTGGCCGCAGCGAAGACGGCGTCGTCCAGAGAGTTGTCGTTCTTGTATCGCTTCGAGCCGTGCTGCGGAACGCCGCGCCCCGTGTCCACGGGCTGACGGCCATTCATCATGGGCCCGGCTGTGGTCGGGTCGGCAATCACCTGGCTATTGTGGGATTCGAGATCGAGGCGCTGGAGTTGGGTGAACAAGTGATCGTTGTTGAAGGAAAAATCGGCGACAGTTTGGGGAAACTCGTCGTAAGTTACCACGGCAACTTCATCGGGAGGTCCGAAGCCGGCCGAGATGGCCGTGAGGCTCTTTTGAACCTGCGAGACTTGCCGCTGATCGAGATCGTTGTCGATAAGAACGACGGCCGAAAGCGGCACCGGCTCGGAGGAGAACTGGCGAATCTTCTGTTCGACGTTATCAGAGAAAACTCGAAAGTCGTTCTTTTGAAGATCTCCCACCAACTGGCCGCGGTTATCTTTTACAGTAACGGGAACGATCACGGTGTATGTTGGAACAATGATGCGCGGCGGATTCTGCTGCTGCGCCGCGGCAGTTGGAGTTGGGGCGCCGGGGACAGCCGGACGCTGCGCCTGCGGCCACGCTTGACCGGTAAAGCCGAGCAACAGGAGCGTACCAAGAAGTGAAAGTCTTCGCGTCATCTGTGAGTCTCGTTTCTCCGCAGTCTAGACCGCGAGAGTTCGCCGGGGATCTGGGGGCGGGGGTTTGGGCCGGAACATCCGTAAGCGCGTACCGCGCATCGTATCAGTCTGTTCCCGTCCTCGGAGGAATTATACAATGCGGCTGACCGGCATCGCGGCGGGTATTCTTGTTTTGGCGGCCAGCGCGTATCCGCTGGCGAGACCGATCGCGTCGCGCGCATCCGCGCTGGGCCGCAGCGCATTCCAAGAGTCAAGCCCGCGAGGACCGCTGATCGACTCTTCCCGACCCAGCCAAGAATCGCAGACTCCACACCAGCAGGAACCCCCGCAATCGTCCGCGCCCCTTCAAGTGCAAACGACGGTGGTGAACGTGTTCACAACGGTTCGCGACAGGCACAACGGAATTGTTTCCGACCTGACGAAGAACGATTTCAAAGTATTTGAAGATGGAGTGGAGCAGAAAATCTCCTATTTCACAAAAGAAGTAGATCTGCCGCTTTCACTCGCACTTATGATGGATACTAGCGGGAGCATGCAGGAAATCTTGAACGCCGAAAAGGAAGCGGCGTCGAACTTCGTCGAAGAGGTGATGCATAAGAAGGACGAAGCGATTGTGATGAGCTTCGATACCGACGTGAATCTGCTGGCGGATTTCAGCGAGGATCCGGGGGTACTTCAGCACGCCATCCGGCGGGCGGAAATCAATGTGGATGCCACCGGCGTCGGCGGGACCGGGGGTACCGTGCCGTCACGCGGGGGCGGGACGAATCTTTATGACGCGGTTTATCTGGCGGCGCACGACGAACTAACGTCCGAAGCGGGACGCAAAGCCATCATCCTGCTGACGGACGCGGAAGATACTGGAAGCAAGTTGAGCGAGAACGACGCGATCGAGTCCGCGCAGCGCGCCGACGCGGTGCTCCATTTCATTTTGATAATCGATCCGAGCGCTTCGGAGGGATACGGGCCCGGCGTGGCCTCAAAGATGGCGCGCGAGACGGGTGGGCGCGTTATCAATGTGCGCAATGACGAGGGGCTTCGGAAGGCCTTCGATACGATCGCCGAAGAGCTGCGGTCGCAGTACGTGATCGGCTATTATCCCGCGAACGTGAAGCATGACGGGACGTTTCGAAAGATACGGGTGGATGTGGATCGCGCCGACCTAAAGATTCTGGCTCGCAAAGGATACTACGCGCCATCCAGATAGCGCACGGTACTGAACCTGCACTGCTGAAGGCCGCGGCGGTACAGTCATCTTAGTGAGGCGCCGACTCTTTCAGCAGTTTCGCCAGATATTGCTTCCATGCGGCGGCGTGCGTGTGCGTCCCGTGACCGTAGGTCTGGTAGCTGACCGGCAGCAGCACAAACGTTCCGTTCTTGATTCGCTTCACTTCCTTCTCCGCAATGCCCAGCTCCGGCGGATTGATGAAGTCGTCCGCTGAATTGACCCACATAACGGGAGCCTCGATTTTCTCGAGGCCGCTCGAAGGATCGTAGTTCCGCGACGCATCTAATTGGTACAAGACGTCGTTTGCATCGAGGTCTTTCACTCGCGCCTTGTAGGCTTCCTCCAGGTATTCATCAGCGGCATCTCGTGTGGGCAGCGTTTTCTGCATCTGCAGGGGCGCGCTTCCGGCAATTAACAGAAGATTGATCCAGCTTCGCAGCGCTTGTTGCGGCTCAGCGGTGTAGTCGCCGCCGTTCCATTCGGGATCCTTTTTGATTGCATCCATGGCCATCTCGCGCCACAACCGATTCCTGCCGGCAATCTGAACGGGCAGGCAAGCCAGCGGCATTAGCGCGTCCATGAAGTCCGGGTACGTCTCGCCCCATACAAAAGAATGCATGCAACCCATCGAAGTCCCGGTCACAAGGCGCAAATGGTTCACGCCCAGCCCCTTTGTCAGCAGCCGGTACTGCGCGGCCACCATATCGTCGTAGTCGTAATGAGGAAAATGCGCGTGGAGCCCGTCACTCGGCTTGGAGGATTTTCCGTGCCCAACCCCGTCGGGGAGAATGATGAAATACTTGTTTGCGTCCAGAAGCTGTCCCGGTCCGAATAGTTCGCCCGCATAAATCGGCTCCAAAAATCCGCGACCCGAGCCGCCTGTCCCGTGCAAAATCAGCACGGCGTTGGTCACACGTCCCCGCTCGTCGCGCACCGGCTTTCCAAGCGTGGTGTAATGGAGGCGCAATTGGGGCAGCGTCTCTCCCGAGCGGAGCACGAAATTCCTAGCGATGTAGTCGCCTTCCTGCGGCACCGCCTGCTGCGCGACCAGCGCCTTGCCTGCTGCAAACCCGCAAATCGCGGTAATCAGCGCAACTCTCAGCCAACTTTTCATGGCGTGTGCTCCCCTCGCCCGCGGGTCCGGCTAGCGGGCCATAGCTGCCCCGGAAGACGTGGGGGCGTAGTACCCTTTGCGGGTGCGGACGGTGAGGCCCTTGCGATCCGTCTCGACCTGGATCTTGCGGTATACACCGACGGGAGGCGGGCTGCCGGGAGCGTAAGCGATGAAATACTGGCTGCGCAGCTCGGTTCCGATGTCGAGGAAGGACTGGGCGAGATCGTCCACGCGGTAGGGAAAGAAGGCGTGGCCGCCAGTTTGGTCCGCGAATTCCTGCAGAACTTTGTCGCCTCCCTCGATGTGATATTTGCTGGGGCGCGTAGCGTCGTCGATGGCCAGCCAATCGGTACTGGTGCTGACGGTGAAGACGGCGACTTCAGAGCGAATGGATGCGTCGATTGCGTCGCTGAGTGCGCGGTCGCTGAGGTTGTCGTCACCATCGCTGATCACAACGATCACGCGGCGCACTTCCGTTTCCGGACCCACGGGAACGGGCGGGTGCGCCAGCTTTTGCGCAGCCATATAGATGGCATCATTCAAAGCCGTGCCGCCTCCGGCGCGCTGCTGCTGAATGGCCGAAGTGAGCAGATCGACGCTGGACGTGTAATCCTGAATCACCTGCGGCTCGTTATCGAAGGTCATCAGGAACGCGAGATCCTTCTCGCGGCGAATTACCTTGTCGAGGAAATCGATCGCGGCGTCTTTTTCAAATTTCAGGCGCGGCCGGATGCTGTTGGAAGTATCGAGCAGCAACGCGATGCGCAGAGGCAGATCGGTTTCGCGGCCGAAGAAACGAATGACTTGCGCGGCGCCGTTATCGAGAACCTTGAAATCGGTCTTATCGAGATCGGTGATGAAGTCGTGATGTCGGTCGACAACCGTGACCACGAGGTGGACCAGGCCGGTGGTGCTGACGATCGGCGGCTGCTGAGGAGGTACGCCCGCTTGCGGATTCGGGGTGGTTGGGGCTTGCTGAGGGGAGGAAGTGGCCGGGCCCGGCGGAGCCTCTTGCGGACGCGCGTAAATCTCGGAGACTACGAATCCGAGGAGTAGCACAAGCGCTGCTGTCCGGAGATGGCTAGGAAGGTTCGTCAAGCTGCACTTCACGAGGAGGATTATAGGAACTCGCGCAGGGCAGCGTCAACCGAACCCGGATCGGCTTGGACGGCCCGAGCGAGAGCGGCCAGATAGTCCACGAGTTGGGGCGGCAGCGGCGCGCGGACTTCAACTCGCCGACTTGTTCGCGGATGAACGAAGGCAATGCGGGCGGCGTGGAGAAAATTGCGATTTAGCGGCGGGAGCAGAACAGAGGCGGCGCGTTCCTGGCGCGGGGCGCCGTACAGCGTATCGCCGACAACCGGACACCCAAGCGCGGAAAAGTGAACGCGAATCTGGTGGGTCCTGCCGGTGTGCAGGCCAGCTTCGATGAAGGTGTAGCCTTTTAGCCGGAGTAGGACGCGCCAATCCGTCCGGGCATCGCGGCCCACGCGGCGGCGGGCGGTCATCCGGGAGCGGCGGTGCAGGTCGCGGGCAATAGCCAATTCGACTGAGCCCGACTCTCCCTTGATGTTTCCGTGGAGCAGGGCGACGTAGGTCTTCTCGATCCGGCGCTCGCGAAAATCTTCAACCAGTTTCCGGTGAGCTTCGTCGGTGCGGGCAATCAGGATGGCGCCGGAGGTATCTTTGTCGAGGCGATGCACGATGCCGGGGCGCAGTGGTCCGCCGATGGCGGAGAGTCCGGCGCTGCCGCCGAAGCGATTGAGAAGCGCAGCTACCAGCGTACCGGAATCCGCGCCGGCTCCGGGGTGCACAATCATTCCGGCGGCCTTGTTGATGACGGCGACGTCTCCATCTTCGTGGAGGACGTCGAGTGGAATAGGTTCGGCTTCGACTCCTGCGGCCGGGGTGGGGGGGACTTCCACGCTGAGTGTCTCGCTCGATGCTACGTGATGCGAGGCTTTGCGCGGGACGCCGTCGACGAGGACGCAGCCTTCGTCAATCAACGATTGGATCCGGGAACGGCTCAGTTCGGGAAGTTGAGAGGTGAGGAAACGGTCAAGGCGCTGGCCTGAGCAGTCAGGCGGTACGATAAATTCGAGGTGTTCGCCTGAGCGGCTTAGGGGCATGTCGTTGCGTCATCACGTCAAACAAGCACTGCTAAGAGTGGCTTGTGATCACCCGCGTCGGAGCCGGGGCCATCGAATCACCACGGCGCAGGCCGTGCCACCAGAGCGAGGCGCCAGCGACGATCAGCACGGCACTGACAATCTGCATCAGCGACACCGTATCGTGAAACATCATCGTGCGGCCTGGATCGCCGCGGAAGAACTCAATGATGCCGCGCTCGATTCCGTAGAGGACGAAATACGCGCCGATCAACTGACCCGCGAATCGCTGCCTGGCTCCCAGCCAGATCAGAAAGAGAAAATTCAAGAATTCGGCGGACGCTTCGTATAACTGCGTGGGATGCAGCGAAACGTGCAGGGGTGTTCCCGCAATTTTTTCCGCGACCGGGCCGGTGAAAGTGACGCCCCACGGCAGCGACGTTGGCTTGCCGTAGCAGCAACCGGCCACGAAGCATCCTATGCGGCCAATCGCATGCCCCAGCGCCACAGGAGCGGCGACGACATCCAGGACCGCGAGAAGTGCCATTTTCTGAAAGTGCGTGTATAGAACCACCCAGAGAATTCCGCCGAGGATGCCCCCGTAAAATGTTCCCGCCGACTGGAAAGTTGCCATGCTGAAAATGTCGGCGGGGTGCGCGAGATAATAGTCCCAACTACTGAAGATCAGCCACATCTTCGACATCAGCAGGGCCAGGAGGATTCCGTAGACTCCAAGATTCCACACCCTATGCGGATTCAGCCCGGCGCGCGGAGCCTGCCGGTAGGCAAGCCAAAGTCCAACCAGAAATCCAGCCGCGGCAAGCACCCCGTACGTGTAGATGGTGATGGAGCCAATTTGAAAAAGGACAGGATGCATTGTTAGGCCCGCTCCTGGCTGGGATGGCGCCAATCGCGAAGGAGTTCGAGCAGGACCAAGGCAGCGCCGAGGACGATGGCGGAGTCAGCCACGTTGAAAGTGTACCAGTGGTGACTGCCGACGTAGAAATCGATGAAATCTGTAACGCTGTGGCGGACGATACGGTCCAGAACGTTGCCTGCCGCGCCACCAAGGATCAACGCCATACCCCATTTGCCGAGTCCGCCCCCTGCCCGATCGGTGATCAGCAGCCACGTAATCAACCCGATCACCGCCACGGAAAACACAATCAGCAAAGGCGCGCGCCACGGCATTTGGGAGTCGGCCAAAAGTCCGAACGCCACGCCCGGATTGCTGGAATGAACGAGATTCAATACGCCAGGAATCAAGACGCGACTCGATCCCATTAGCGTTAGATTCTGGACCGCGTACTTGCTCGCTTGATCCAGAATCAGAACGGCTGTGGCGAGAAGGGTTAGGAGCCATCCCGGACGTGAGGCCGGACGCATTACGAGCTGGCGCTCCCCGCCACGCTGCCTCCGTCGCGCTCGATTTCATCCATTGCGGCGACGCAGCGTTCGCAGCAATTTGGGTAATCGGTGCTTTCGCCGACGTGCGTGGAATAGTTCCGGCAGCGCTCGCACTTCTTGCCGCGAGCGCGCTCGACGTGGATCCGCAGTCCGTCGTCGGCACCGGTGGCTGGCTCGCCGTCCGTCGTGTCCGTGGCGATGTCAACTTGCGAAACGATGAAGAATGCGGGGAGGCTTGCCGCATGCTTATGCAGTAACGCCCCAAGGTCGCCTTTGGCGGCGAGGGTAACTCGCGCTTCAAGGCCCGCGGAAATTTTCTTTGCGGCGCGCAGCGGTTCGAGAGCCTTCAGCACTTCTTCGCGCACGGCGAGTAAGCGATCCCATTCTTTCGAGCGGGCATCGTCCAAGGCTTTCTCGAATGGCTCGGGGGACGGGAAGGAAGCCATGTGCACGCTTGGCTGAGCCGAAGCGCCGCGCGGCAGGTATTTCCAAACTTCCTCGGAAGTGAAAACAAGAATCGGCGCGATCAGGCGGACCAGCGCGCGGGCGATGTGATAGAGCGTCGTTTGCGCCGAGCGGCGTCCACGATTATTCGGCGCGAAGGTGTAGAGACGGTCTTTGAGTACGTCAAAATAAAACGCGCTCAGATCAACCGTACAGAAATCCTGGATCGCATGGTAGACGCGATGGAACTCGAATTCCTTGTACCACTCGTTGCATTGGCGGATGAGCGCACCGGTGCGACGAAGCATCCAGGCGTCCATTTCCCACATGTCCGCGTCGTGCACGATGTCGCGCCCCGGTTCGAAATCGAAAAAATTGGACAGCGCGAAGCGAAAGGTGTTGCGGATTTTGCGGTAGGCTTCCGCGAGTTGCGTCATCATTGCATCGGAGAGGCGCACATCCTGCGTGAAGTCCTGCGAGGAAACCCACACGCGCAGCAGATCGGCGCCCCACTTATCGGAAATTTCCGTGGGATACATGGCGTTGCCAAGAGATTTCGACATCGGCGCGTCTTTTTCATCCAGCGTCCAGCCGTGGGTGACGACTTGCTTGTACGGCGCGCGCCCGCGCGTGCCGACTCCAATGAGCAGAGAGCTTTGAAACCAGCCGCGATATTGATCGGGGCCCTCCATGTAAACATCGGCGGGCCACGTGCCGTCCTTTGCGCTGAGGACGGCGAGATGCGTGGAGCCTGAGTCAAACCACACGTCGAGAATGTCATTTCCCTTGCGCCACTTCGCGGTGCTGCAGGAGCATTTCGTCGCAGGCGGGAGCAGCTCTTCGGCGGTGTGGGCGTACCAAGCGTCCGCGCCTTCGCGTTCAAAGAAGGGGAGCACGTGGCGCAGGGCCCGAAAATCCCTGAGCTGCTCTCCGCACGATTCGCACGTGAAGACGATCAGCGGCACTCCCCAAAAACGCTGGCGGGAAATGCACCAATCCGGTCGCTCGGCCACCATCTCGCGAATGCGAGCCTCCCCCCACGCGGGCTTCCACTTGACCTTGGCGATTTCGGCGAGGGCATTTTGCCGCAGGCCATACTGGTCGAGTCCCACGAACCACTGCTCGGTAGCGCGGAAAATGACGGGATTGTGGCAGCGCCAGCAATGCGGATAGCTGTGCGTGAGCTTGCGTTCGCCGACGAGCATGCCCCGCTTCTTCAACAGTTCAACGATGACGGGATTCGCTTCCCATACGGTCTTGCCCTTATATTCCGGCAGTCCTTCGACAAAGCGGCCGTCATCGTCCTGCGGAGCGTAAGCCTCGAGTCCATACTTTTGGCCTGTGCGAAAATCCTCCGCGCCGTGGCCGGGGGCTGTATGGACGATGCCGCTCCCCTGATCGAGCGTGACGTAATCCGCCAATACCGCGGGCACTCGCATATCGAGAAACGGGTGCTGGAACTGAATCCCCTCCAGATCTTTGCCCTGCCACGAGCCGTGGACACCGCCGATCTCGAGCTTCAGCTCATCGGAGATCGCCGGGATTCGCGCCTTCGCGAGCAGGAGTTTGCCGGCGGGAGTCTCCGCGACGGTGTATTCAAAATCGGGATGAAACGCCAGGGCCCGATTGGCGGGGAGCGTCCAGGGCGTAGTCGTCCAGATCAGAGCGTTCACGTCGCTGCCGAGCGCGGCGGATTTCGGTCCGGGCGTTACCGGGAATTTCACCCAAATCGAAGGGCTGGTGTGGTCTTCGTACTCCACTTCCGCTTCCGCAAGTGCGGTCCGATCGCAAATACACCAGTAGACAGGTTTCAGCCCTCGATACACGTACCCTTTTTCGAAGAAGTCAATGAAGGCGCCGGCGATGCAGGCTTCCATATCGGGATCCATGGTGAGATAGGGTTTGTCCCACTGGCCAAAAACACCAAGGCGCTTGAAATCGCGCTTATGAGCCTCTACATAGCGTCCGGCAAATTCGCGGCACATGCGGCGAAATTCGACGGCGTTAACTTTTGTGGTTTTCCCTCCCAATTCCTTTTCTACCTGGGTCTCAATCGGCAAACCGTGGCAATCCCAGCCTGGGATGTACGGCGACCGGAATCCGGCCATGGTTTTCGATTTCACGATCATGTCTTTTACGATTTTGTTGAGACCGGTACCGAGGTGAATCTCACCCGTCGGATAGGGAGGGCCATCATGAAGGACGAACAGGGGCGCACCAGCACGCTGCTCGAGAATGCGAGCATACAGGCCCATTTGTTCCCAGGCTGCAAGCTGTTCAGGCTCGCGCTCCGGCAGCCGCGCTTTCATGGGAAACTCAGTTTTCGGAAGGTTCAGGGTCTTTTTCAGGTCCACAGTTTTTGCCATCTTGCGGGATCAGGTAAACCCTTTCTGGAAAGACTGGCCGCATTCCGTGGCCGGGGTATGCTAGCTTGTGCTACAGATTTGCGCGGTGGAAACCGAAATTTGGCATCGCGCCACGTAATGTTACAATGAATCCTGGAGTGTGTCAGCCGCCGCGGGCCAGACATCCTTTTGCGCAGCCGTGCGTCTAAGATGAGGTACCGCCGCGGATGGGATACCAAGTAATGCGAACATTCGATCTTAGCACCAGACTCGACAAAGCCGACCGCCCAACGAGCGGATCAACCGAACCCGGGCTGCGGCTGGGGCGCTTGGCTGCGCCGGTTCATGACTCTAGCCTCAAGAGTCTGTTTTCGAATCTGCGAGACTTTCTCACCGAGCGCCCCGCCAAGGTTCGTCCTGGCACCCCCACGGCGTTTGACATGCCCAGGTTTGGCACCGGCCTGGGCGCCAACTTGCGGGAGTTCTTCCGTGCTGCGCCCCGTGGAAGGGTGAACTCCGCGCTACTGGTGAATTGGAAAGAGGAGCCGACACTTTGGCAAAACCTGCGTGACTGGATCGCACCCCGAAAACTGCCCCCGCTCCAGACCACGAGCCAACCCATTCCCGTTCCCGAGATTTGGTCGAAGAACACGCAATTCAACCGCGTGCAGGCGGTTTCGGTTCTTGTTCACGCCGTGGCGATCGCGCTGGTGGTTCTAATCCCGCTGCTGCTTCCGGGGCTCATATCACCACCGACGACGAAAGCGTATAACCCTGAGCAACCGGTAGACGTGAGCGTTTCCCCGTACTTGGCGAAGCTGAAGCCCTCGGCCAAGGCGGCGGGTGGTGGTGGTGGTGCGCACGACAACGCCCCGGCCGCCAAGGGGAAATTGCCGAAGTTTTCATGGACGCAGTTCTCGGCACCGATGGCGCATCCCGTGGAGCATCCGCAGATCGCGATGACGCCAACGGTTGTTGGCAATCCGGATATCAAATTGCCGAACCAGAATCTGCCTAATTGGGGCGACCCGCTCGGCAAGTCCCTGAACGATTCGATGGGCCAAGGTCACGGCACAGGCGTGGGAAATGGAAATGGCGCTGGCGTCGGGCCCGGCGAGGGTTGGAATACTGGCGGCGGTGTGCCGAACGCAGGGACCGGCGGTTATGGCGTCCCGGCATGCCTCTACTGCCCACGGGCCGATTATAGCGATGAAGCCATGAAGGTGAAGGTGCAGGGCGTGGTCGAGCTGATTGCGATCGTTACCGCAGATGGCCGGGTGACTGACATTCATGTAGCGAAGGGACTCGGTCTTGGCCTTGATGAAAAGGCCATCCAAGCGGTGCGGACCTGGCGGCTCACGCCGGCGCGCGGCCCCGATGGGAGGCCCGCTGCCGTGCGACAGATTATCGAAGTCGCGTTCCAATTGTTCTGAAGCCGCGCGAGCGCATTTTGCGCTTCTCCCCGATCTAATTTCCGTCGGGCATCAGCCAGGCTGGACGTTAACCAACTGGACCCATCGTTCTGTTCCACGACGCACCGGCATTGCGCCGCTCTGCTACGATGGCGGGCATGAATAGCAAAAGCAGCTTCTTCGCGATCCTGATAGCAGCAATGATCGCGGTCGTGCCGCGAGCCACCGCGCAAGATGGCTCGATCGAGTTCGTGGCGCGCGCGACGCCCTCCGGAGGCCTGGAAGAGCCGGTACGCGGGTTCCCTTTCTATCTTCTGACCAAAAGCTTTGAGGAAATCGGAAAAGAGGCGGATACGGAAGATCCCAGACCGGACATGAGTACTTTCATTGACAAACTCGATTCCGCTTCCTATTCCCACCAACTGAAAGCATGGATGAAGAAAAACCAATTCGTGACGCTGGCCGGAGAGGACTTCATTCGCAAGCTGCATCCGGCAGACGTTATGGATATCCCCGAATTCTTCTCGGCTTACATGGATAGAAACGCTGGCGATGAGTCCGCGGATTTCCCCAAATCCAAGGTCAAAGCCTCCGATAAAGTGAAGAATCCGGCGAAATACGAGAAAGCCACTGCCGAGTACATGGAAACGATTCGCCACTACATCGAGCAGCATCCGCAAAGCGTCGATGGAATCGATCTAAACCTAGCCGAGATAGACCCTGGTCCCAAATGGAACGCTTTGCTCGGAAAGCGTACTCCGGAAATTCATCGTCGTGCGCTTGATCTGGCGCAGTCCAAATATTTGGTTGCGCGCACGGAATCGAACCTTCAGGGGCAAGGATTCTTGCGCGATGTCCCGCCCGGCAATTATTGGATCAGCACGCTTGATGTCGCCGCGGATGTGGGCGACGCGCGTCCGCGATGGGACGTGCCGGTGACCGTGCAGCCGGGGCACACCGAGTACGTCGCGCTCTCGAACGTTAATTCCGTCCAGCTGACGCCCACTCACCCTAACCATTAACGCGAATATGGCTGAAGGCCGCGATCTTGCCGAGTGGATAAACTCCCTGGCCGATTCCGACCCGGCGAAAAGACGTGCGGCCACAATGCAACTCCACTCGGCAGGGGCCGCGCTGTTTCTCTCCGCAACTTGCGAGTGGCTCAAGGACGCCGAATTTCGCGAGCTCGCTCGACCCTTTTCCGCGGATGCGGCAGGCGAGCCAAATTCGGCAAACATCCCGTTCAGCATAGGCATCGCAGTGGAGCCCGGGAATTTCGAGAAAATCCGCGCCGCCAATGGTTCGCCCCGACTCGCGAAGGTTCCGCCGGACCAAGATGCGATTGAATTCGAGTTCCGCGCGGGCGAGTCTGGGGAATTCGATATTCTAACTACGCGCGATCCCGGCGGCCCAGGTGCGATTGCGAGATATCTCAAGAAGTTTGGCGAGGGCATTCAGCAAATTGAAGTGAACGTAACCAGCGTAAACCGAGCCACGGAAATCCTGCGCACCCGGTTCGGTCTTACACCCGTATATCCGGAAACGCACGCGGGTGCCAACGGCACCCGCGTAAATTTCTTTCTCGTGCCGGCAGCGGAAGGCAAGCGTGTTTTGATCGAATTGGTGGAGCCCGCTGCGAAATAGTAGACGACGGCCGCTGGATTATGTGCCGCTCTGCTCGATAAGCTTCGCCACCAAAGCCGTCCATCCAGTTTGATGGCTCGCACCCAATCCGGCGCCCGTGTCCCCGTGAAAATATTCGTAGAATAAAATTAGATCGCGCCAAAAAGGATCCCGCTGAAACAGCGCCGTATCGACATATACGGGCCGGCCTTCATTTCCCCGGAGAAAAATGTGCGAGAGCCGGCGCGAGAGCTCGCCCGCGACATTCCAAAGCGTCTTTTTCTGGCCGGATCCCGTCGGGAAGTCCACTCGAAATTCGTCTCCGTAATAGAAGTGAACGCGCTGCATCGACTCGATCAGCAAGTAGTTCAGCGGAAACCAAATGGGCCCGCGCCAATTGGAATTTCCGCCGAAGAGGTCGGTGGTGGATTCGCCGGGCTCGTAGTCCACGGAATGAGACTGTCCATCCACGTTGAGCATGAAGGGATGATCTTGATGGAATTTCGACAGTGCCCGAATCCCATGCGGAGAGAGGAATTCCTTTTCGTCAAGGACATAGCGATAGATGCGCTCGAGTTTCTTCCGGTTAGCGATGGTGAGCAGCAACCGCGCGCCATTCGCGTTGCGCCGGCTCATGTCCACGTGCTCCGAGACTTCGGCGTGGTGATTCAGAAACCATTGCATGCGGCGCGTGAAAGCGGGCAAGCGCGCCAAGTCCTCCGGATCGAAAGTTTCAACGGCGAAGAGAGGAATGAGGCCGACCATCGAGCGCACCTTCATCTGAGTGTGGTCGCCGTCGGCCCGGTGCAAGACGTCGTAGTAGAAACCGTCGCCGTCGTCCCACAGCCCGATGCCCTCGCCCCCCATGTCATTCATAGCCTGCGAGATGAACACAAAGTGCTCGAAGAACTTGCTGGCAACATCCTCGTAAGCCGGGTCTTCTCGGGCCAGCTCCATCGCCATCGCGAGCATGTTCAAGCAGAACATGGCCATCCAGCTCGTGCCGTCGGATTGCTCAATCGTGGTGCCGGGAGCAAGAGGCCGCGAACGATCAAGAACTCCGATATTATCTAGGCCCAGAAAACCGCCTTCGAACACATTCTTGCCGTCGGGGTCTTTCCGGTTCACCCACCAGGTAAAGTTCAGAAGCATTTTATGAAAAACGCGCACCAGGAAGTTGCGGTCTTCCTTACCCTGAATGCGTCCCGCAATTTTGTAGACGCGCCAAGCCGCCCAGGCGTGGACCGGCGGATTTACGTCCGAAAAATTCCATTCGTACGCCGGCAGTTGCCCGTTCGGTTGCATGTACCACTCGCGGAGGAAGAGGACAAGTTGGTCCTTGGCAAAATCCGGATCGATCACCGCCATCGCCACGCAATGGAACCCCAAATCCCAAGCGGCGTACCACGGGTACTCCCACGTATCGGGCATGGAAATCACATCGGAATTGTGCAAGTAAACCCACCGGTGATTCCGCCCTTCGCGCCGCTCCGGGGGCGGCGTGGGTTGCGTCGGGTCGCCCTGAAGCCAGCGCCCCACATCGTAGTGATAGCTTTGCTTGCCCCACAATAGCCCCGCGAACGCCTGGCGCTGCACCAACCGAGCGTCGTCGCCCATTCCAACGTGGGCGCGCCGCGCATAGAACTCATCGGCTTCCTGTATTCGCCGGGCGAAAACGTCGTCGAAGCTCGCCCCAAAGAGTTGCTTCGCGGCTGTTCGATTCTGCGCTGGGTTCTCATCCAGAAGACGAGCGCAAATAGTCCAGCTTTTTGCGGGCGCGATCTCCGCGGCGTATAGGGCGGCGGCTTTCGTGCCTTTCCGCGCGGGATTCACTGCAGACTTCTCGCCGTTGATCACGTAGCGATGGAACGCATCCTTCACATACGGTGTGCGGTTCTTTGCCTGAAAAAGCCGCTCCGCATTCGTTTCATTCTCGGTAAAAAGAAGTTGGGGCGCCCCCTCCAAAAGGAACCAGCGCTGGCCGTAATGATATTCGGAGATCTCGATCAGCGATGTTCGCGGCGGCGCATCGATCTGGTACGCCTGCGGCGGATCGTAATTCTCGCCCCAGGACCAGCGATTCCGAAACCAGAGCGTCGGCAGAATCTGCAACCTGGCCGGTTCAGGGCCGCGGTTCCAAGCCGTGATGCGAATCAGGACATCCTCTGGGCTGGCTTTGGCATATTCCACGAATACGTCGAAATAGCGGCTCTCGCGAAAAATTCCCGTGTCGATCAGTTCATATTCGGGCTCCAGCCGTGTTCGCTTCGCATTTTCGCGGAGAAGCTGTTCGTAGGGAAACGCCGCGTGAGGGTACTTATACAGAAACTTCAAATAAGAGCTTGTCGGCGTGGCGTCGAGATAAAAGTAGTATTCCTTTACATCCTCGCCATGGTTCCCCTGCGGATTCGTGACGCCGAACAGGCGTTCCTTCAGGATCGGATCTTCCCGGTTCCAAAGCGCGAGCGCAAAGCAGATATGCTGGTGGCGGTCGCAGATACCGCCGATGCCGTCCTCTCCCCAACGGTACGCGCGCGACCGGGCGTGGTCATGCGGAAAATAGTTCCAGGCATCGCCGTTCGGGCTGTAATCTTCGCGAACCGTTCCCCACTGCCGTTCGGCGAGGTACGGGCCCCAGCGTCTCCAGTTGACGCTTCGTTCGGCATTCGCGTGCAGCCTCTCTTCTTCGCTGGTCATTCCTCGGTTCCGTTGTAATGAGGGGCTGCGCTGCGTGCCGCGTCTCTCGCACCTTTCACTTCGGGGACGCGGCCACATCACTCTAGCTTTTCGAGCGGCACGTGGCAAGATTCGTCAATCGCCTTCCTACCCGAAAAGAACAACGGCGGTGGCGGCGCCTCTCCCAATTTTGTATCCTCGACGGACCGAACACTAACAGCGGAGACAATTCTGACCCGACTGGCACCCGCATCCATACTGCAGCCTCCGTTGAGACCCGCAGGCTCATCTTGGCTTCTTCCTTTCGGCTGTCTGTGTGTCGCCGCAACTTTCGTCGTAATGCCCATGCTCTTCCTCGGTAATGCCTCCGGCCATGATTTCGATTTTCATGTAGCCTCCTGGATGGACGTAGCCGGCCAGTGGCGCCAAGGAATCGTCTATCCTCGCTGGGCTGAGTGGGCAAATTGGGGATTCGGCGAGCCGCGGTTCATCTTCTATCCTCCCGCCTCGTGGATTGCCGGAGCCGCTCTCGGCTCTGTGCTGCCGTGGAGCATGGTTCCTGGCACATTTATCTGGCTTGCGCTGATCCTTGCGGGCATGTCGATGTGGATTCTTGCGCGAGAGTGGCTGCCGGCACCCCAAGCCGTCGTGGCGGCGCTTCTATACGCTGTGAATCCCTACAATCTCGTCATCGTTTATTACCGCAGCGATTTTGCCGAGCTGTTAGCCGGCGCTATATTCCCGCTGCTCATTTGGGGAGTCTTGCGCATCATTGAGGGCGAGTGGCGTCGCGTCCCTTCTCTCGCCGCGATATTTGCCGCCATTTGGCTCACCAACGCGCCCGCCGCAGTGATTGCGACGTATTCGCTGGTCCTCATGATTTTGGTTGGATGCGTTGCGCGAAAAAATCTTCGTCCTCTCCTCCTTGGAATGAGCGCCATCGCTGGCGGATTCGCCCTCGCAGCTTTCTATATTCTGCCGGCCGCATGGGAGCGGCGCTGGGTTCAGATTGCGCAAGCCGTCTCCGGCGAAGTTCACCCCAGCCGGAATTTCCTTTTTACCCGCATGAATGATCCGGACTTCACGCTTTTCAATGGAAAGGTTTCTTGGATAGCGGTCGCTGTAATAGCTGTCACCGGTATCGCCGCAATTTTCGCGGCGCGAAGGCGGCGAGAGTTCCGAACGTGGTGGTGGATTCTAATTTCCCTGGCTGTGGCATCCGTGTTCCTGATGTTGCGGCCCAGCTTGTGGTTATGGAACTCGCTTCCCGAATTGCGATTCATCCAATTCCCCTGGCGCTGGCTTGAGATGTTAGCTGTCTCGTTCGCATTCGTTTTGGCCGCCGCCATATTCAGTTTGAGGGACCGCCGCTTATCGTGGGCCCTAACCGCCGTGGCTTTCGTCGCCATCGCCGCCACCATCGTCGGAGATGTGTATTGGGATGACCAGGACGTCCCCTCAGTCGCAGCTGCGATAGCTTCGCACCGGGGCTCTGAGGGAACGGACGAATATGCGCCAGTCGGCCTCACTCGTCTCGACCTCCCAGGGAACCCGGATGATACCGAGCGTCCGTCTGGCATCTCGTCAGATCCCGCGCCCAGGTTTGAAGAACTCGGCCCTGCCAATGCTCTCGTACCCGCTGCGGGAATCAGGCTTCATGTCGAGCGCTGGTCCGCCGAACACAAAGCATTCACGGAGGAAAGCGCCACGCCTGTCACTCTCGCGTTGCGGCTAGTTGATTATCCGTCGTGGGAAGTTCAAGTAGATGCCACCCGCGTCCGCATCATCGCGCACTCAGAGACCTCCCAAATACTTGTGCCTCTAGCCGCGGGGGATCACCGTATTGCAGTTCGCTTCCGGCAAACGTGGGACCGCAGCGCGGGAGACGCAATCTCGGGCTTCGCAGTCGTAACGTTTCTGGGATTTTCCTGGTTGTTTCGCCGAAGACGAGAGTCGGCGGCTACTGCAGCCGGCGATGAGTGAATTTCTTCTCACCCTTGCTGTATTCAGCCACCGTCTGGCCGTGGCCATACAGCTTGTACTTGTACGTCGTCAAACCTTCGAGACCCATGGGGCCGCGCGCGTGCAGTTTGCCGTTGCTGATGCCCACTTCGGCCCCGAATCCGTAGCGGAAACCGTCTGCAAAACGCGTGGAAGCATTCTGAAAGACTCCCGCCGAGTCCACTTCATTCATAAATCTCGCTGCGGCTTCCGAATCCTCGGTCACGATCGCGTCTGTGTGACGTGAGCCGTAGGTGTTGATGTGCTCGATGGCTTCGTCAAGATTTGCCACCACCTTCACCGACAAAATGAGATCCGAGTATTCAGTCGCCCAATCCCTTTCGGTAGCCGCTGAAATGGCCACGCCGGGCAAGAGCAAGGCGGTCTTCGCATCACCGCGAATCTCCACTCCAGCGGCCTTCAATTTCCGCGCTGCTGGTGGCAGAAATCCAGCTGCGATCGCTTCGTGCACCAGCAAAGTTTCGGCGGCATTGCACACCGCGGGATACTCCACCTTGGCGTCGTAAATAATGTCGACCGCTTTCGTGACGTCCGCCGCGCGATCGACATAGACGTGGCAAATCCCCTCGCCGTGCCCCAGAACCGGAATCCGACTGTGGTGCATGATGTACTTCACCAGCTCGTACGAGCCGCGCGGAACGATCAAGTCCACCTCGCCATCCTGCGTCAGAAGCTCCATCACATCCGCGCGCGATTGAACCAGGCTGACCGAATCTACCGGAACGCCCTGGAATCGAATCAAGCTCTCCCGCCAGATGGATACCAGCTCTTGATTCGTCTCCGCCGCTTCCGAGCCGCCTTTGAGAATCACCGCGTTGCCGGATTTCAGGCACAGCGAAGCGACCTGCGAAGTCACGTCCGGCCGCGATTCGAAAATCACGCCCACCACGCCAAAGGGACACGATTCTTTGTACAACACCAGGCCTTCGTCCAGTTCCGTGGCGGATAGCCTCCGCCCGAGAGGATCTTCGAGCCGGGCGACCTCTCGAATCTGCGCAGCCATCTGCGCGATGCCAGCCTCCGTTACGCGCAACCGCGCCAGCATGGCGGAAGTCATCTTCCCGCCTTCCACCGCAGCCTCCGCGGAGCGGCAGTCGCGCTCATTGGCATCGAGAATCCGTTGGCGCGAGTCGTCAACCGCTTGCGCCGCCGCCATAAGAACTTCTACGCGAACATCGGCTGGCAACTTCGCCAGCGCTCGCGAAGCCTTTCTGGCCCGTCGAGCGACTGCTGCCACCGAACCGTCGTTTGCTTGCACCGCCGAGGCTGTCGTTGGCTGGCTCATGTTTTCTGCAATAGCACGATATTATCGCGCGTCACCAAAACGGGCGAAGAGCTAGCTTTGCCCCCCGAAACGCTGCTCCTCTTCCCGGAAAATTTCTCCGCTTCGTCGCTAGCGCACTTGGCGATGCCCCGTGCGAATTCGCGCCCCTCGGAATCCACGATGCTCACCACGTCCATGGACGCAAAACGGTTTTCCACGCGCACGATTCCCGATGCCAGCAGGCTCGCTTTCCCTTGAGTGATCGCCCGGTGCGCGCCCGCGTCTACCACCACGCGGCCGCGAACATTCGCCGCGTATGCAATCCAACGTCGTTTTCCCGGCATCCGCTTTGCCGGCAGGAACGCCGTCCCGGTCCTTTCACCCGCAAAAATTCGATCCAGCGTGTCTTGGCGGCTTCCATTTGCAATCACGGCAATCCCGCCGCACTTCATGGCAATCTCCGACGCCTCGAGCTTGGTCCGCATCCCGCCGCGCCCGCTTTCCGATGGACCCGCTGCCAGCGACTGTATCTCCGGGGTGATTTCCGCGACCAGCGGAATCACCTCGCCTTCCCCTCCGCTTCGGGCGCCATTCCCCGATTGCTCGAGCAACCCGTCCACATTGGTTAGCAGCACCAGCGCGTCTGCTTCCAATCCACTCATCACTAACGCCGCCAGGCGGTCGTTATCGCTGAACGCAGGAGTGCGCGATTCTGGCGCCACCGGTTCCAATTCCGCCGTGGAAACGGTGTCATTTTCATTCACGATCGGCAGCACCCCGAACCCCAGCAGTTTCTCGATTGTGTGCTGAAGATTCGAATAGCGGCGCCAGTTCGTGAAGTCCTCTTCTGTCAGAAGCACCTGCGCGATTTTTATCCCCCATCTCGAAAACAGGTCCTTGTACGCGTCCATCAGCAGACTCTGGCCCACGGCCGCGCAAGCCTGTTTCGTAACCATATCTTCCAAGCGTGACCGGTGAAGCCCCAGCCAGCCCCTACCCAGCCCCACCGCGCCGGAGGAAACCAGCACAACCTGCCGCCGCTCTTTCATTAGAGCGGCGATCGAACGAACGACGGGCTCCACGCGTTCGTAGCACAGCTTTCCTTCCGGCCCCGTCACGGTAGCGGTTCCGATTTTGATTACCACCCGCCGCGCCGACCGAAGCAGCCGCACGCGTTCCCCTTCCGATTTGTGCTCTATCTCCACGCGAAACCCCGTGTATTCCGGCCGCGCTTTTGCAGCGTTTACCGATGTGATGATTCTCAATTGTATCGAAATCACCGGCGGACGTATCCTAATTTGAAAGTAGTGTGAGCCGGCGCCGGGGGTACGCCCTGGGCCAGACCAAATATGTCCGCCTTCCGGGCATTGCCCGTTTGAACAATTCCATGTATCAGATAGAAGTTCTCTACTAGAGCTTCGTTTTACTATCGCCTCCAAGCTCTTAGCCTCTCACTGAGGGTCATATGCTCCTAGACCGCCGGCAACATCAGCGGGTGATTCCCAATCAGCCGTTAGTGGTTCGCTGGGGCGAATCCCAGAGCGGCCTCCTCTCCGATCTCTCCGAACAAGGTCTGGCCGTCGACGGTCTTGCTTCCGAGAGCGCGGCCGAAGTCATCACCCTTGTGTTCGATCTGCCGGACGGTCGCGGTCACATCCAAGCCGCAGGGGAAATTGCTTGGACGAACAATTCGGAGAGTCGAGCCGGGCTGCGCTTTGTGGATCTGGCGGACACTTCCCGGCAGCAGCTGAGGGAATGGATATCTGCCAGCGTCTATACGACTGAGCTACCCATAGCTTATGAGGAGCCCACCCAACCCCTCTTTGGCACCCGCGACACGGATTCCGCGGTCGCGCCTCCGCCGCAGACAAGTGCCAATGAAGTGTCGAGTCGTTATCGCACGTCACATTATCTGGCGTGGCTCGTCCTAGGTGTATTGTCGCTATTCACCGGCGTCGTCTTCGTTCGCCATTACCCCGGCGCGGGGAATAGCGGGCGGATCAAAGAGATCATGGCCGCGGGCAAGGTGCCTGAAATTGCCAACTCGCGTTCAAAGGCATCTGTTGAGCTGCCGCCCGCGACAACTCCATCTCTTTCTCCCACGCTTCCCTTGAACCTTCCTGGTCTCGTGCTTCAAGTGGCTGCGATGAAGCAGGAACACAACGCGGACGCGCTGGCGCAGGTCTTGCAAAAGAGAAACTTTCCCGCGTTTGTATTCCGGCGCGGTGCCGATCCTTTTTACCGAGTGGCCGTCGGAGTTTATACCGGACCCGATTCCGCCGTCAGAGTGAAGGCCCAGCTCAAAGCTCAGGGTTTCAAAGCCATCCTCAAGCACTGGTCGCCCGCATAAAACACTTGCCAGGACGCACAGTTCCCGATAAACCGTATTCACGGAAACTGACACGCTGGCATGATTCAACGCGGCAGCATCGCGCATATGGCAACAACATCGAAGACTGACCGGCTATTGCCCAAAGCAGCGCGCCTCGCGCTTCTGTTCGCGATCGCCTGCGCGATCGGTGCTCCCGCGCGGCCGCAGTCGCCCGCGATAACCATCACCTTGGCGGGGCAATCGATGATCCGCTCGGACATTCGCGCCACCGCACCGGCGGCCGTGCCAGTGATAAAGGGTCTGCTGAAGGGTGACGTCATCTTTACCAATTTCGAAGCCGCGGTCGCCGAAAAGGGCCAGACGGTTCACGAGGGCAGAGGATTTCTCGCTCCGCCGGAAGCGCTCGATGCGCTGAAGTCGTTCGGCTTTAACTTACTGTCCCTCGCCGGCAACCACGCATTCGATCTAAAACTCGCGGGCATTCAGAACACGATCCGCGAGGCCGACCGGCGGAAAATCGTTTATGCGGGAACTGGCGACAACGAAGCCGAAGCCGGAGCGCCGGGCTATCTGCGCACCCCAAGGGGCACCGTCGCCCTGATAGCCAGCGCGTCAGGCCTGATTTCGCCGGGAGCGAGCGCAGTCGCGAGCCGCCCGGGAGTGAACGAGCTTCGCGTCGAAGCCGGCGACAAGGAAAACGAAGCCACGGCCGATCTGCCCGGTGCGCCCGCCAACACACCCAATCAAGAGGATTCGCAACGCATCCTTCAAAGCATTCGCTACGCCAGCCAGCACGCGGACCTGGTGATCGTCTACCAGCATAACCACGTCTTCGGGAACCACTCCTTCTCCACGATTTTCACCGAAGGGATGCAGGAGCGGCTCGCCCCCAATGATTGGCTCAGGAAATGGACGCATGCGGAAGTGGATGCGGGCGCGGACATCGTGGTCATGCATGGCGCGCCTTTGCTGCACGGCGTGGAGATTTATCGCGGCCGGCCGATTTTCTACGATCTCGGCAACTTCATTTACAATGTGCCTCCCACGCTCACCTACATCGACGAACCGATGAGTTGGGAAAGCGCGGTCGCCTACGTCCAGTTTCAGGGAAAGAAGCTGCAATCGATTTCTCTTCGCCCGATTGTCTTGAACAACGTGGGCCAGGGCCAGCCCGATATTCACAACGAGTACGCCAACAACCAATTCCTCGATACGCGCGGCCTGCCCTCGCCGGCGACCGGTGCCAGAGCAGGCTATATCCTCCAGCGTCTCGCCGACGCGTCAAAACCTTTTGGCACAACGGTTGACATAAAGGGCGACACGGGGGAAATCAACCTGAAAGCCGAAAATTAACGCGAACTCCTCTTCAAAATTCGACCGCTGATCGTTTACAATAACAATCGTTACATCGGCGTTCTTGCCGAGAAGGAGGTGATCCCTGAGGTACACGGATAATTAGACGTAAACTAGAGAGGCGCTTGTGACCTTATCCAGACGCCTCTCTTTTCATTTGATCCCACACTGCAAAAGAGAGGTTCCAGCTGTCCCGTCGCATAGACCCGTACGACCGCGACCGAATTTAGCGCGCCGGTGCCGATTCCAGCTGCCATCCGCCGAATCCCGATGAGCGCGCTCAGCACACATCACAAACAAAAAGGGAGACTCATGAGCAAAACGATTCAGGTCGAGATCGAATATCAAGATCGCAACAGTGGGCCGACGGTGGCAGGTAAAGTGCGTGTGGAAGCAGGCACTCTACCCGTGGGCATTGGAAAAGCGCTTCGCGACGTATGGAAAACGATGGACCGTAAAGTCCGCTTTGATGCCGCGAAGAATGGCCTCACGATTAAGGCCCAAGTCCTCGACGGTACCGCGGCAACTGAAACGCCCAGCGACACGACTCAGACTGGCCAGCAATAACTCGACGCGCTGGAATGAAATTTTCCGGAGGAGGTGGCCATGTTCGCTAGGAGCGCGGCGTATCGCCCGGTTATTTTCGCATTCTTCTTAGTCCTCGTTGCGACGGTCACATTCGGCGCTTCAACGGCAGCCGCCGCGTCGTGCGAGAGCCTGGCCCATCTTTCGCTGCCGAACACGAAGATTACATCAGCCACGGACGTAGCCGCCGGAGCTTTTGCGCCACCGATGCTGGCGAGGGCCGAAGCAGGCGCAGGTCCCTCCGCCTCGCCCTTCGCCCACCTGCCGGCGTTTTGCCGAGTAACGGCCACTTTGACGCCCTCCAGCGATTCCGATATCAAAATCGAAGTGTGGCTGCCGACGTCAGGGTGGAATAGCAAGCTCCAATCTGTTGGCAACGGTGGCTGGGCTGGGGTCATCAGTTACGGTGCCTTGGCGCGTGGTGTGGCGGAGGGTTACGCCGCCTCCAGTACCGATACTGGGCATGCGACCAGCGGCGGAAGTTTTGCTCTCGGTCATCCCGAGAAGATGACTGATTTTGCGTATCGCTCGGTGCATGCGATGACGGTCGCGGCGAAGGCAATTGTCGCCGCCTTTTATGGGAAGGCGCCCGCCATCTCGTTTTGGAACGGATGCTCAACCGGCGGCCGGCAGGGCCTCACCGAAGCGGAGCGCTATCCGACGGATTACAATGCCATCATCGCAGGCGCGCCCGCGAACAATCGAACGCACCTCTATGCCTGGTCTCTCTCGATTGCGCAGGCGATTCACAAAGACGAAGCCAGTTACATACCCCCGAGCAAATACCCCATGATTCACAAAGCCGCTCTTGATGCCTGTGACGCGCTCGACGGCCTCAATGACGGGCTCATCGGCGATCCCTTGCGCTGCCATTTCGATCCGAAAGTTCTCACCTGCAAGGGCAGCGACGAGCCGTCTTGCCTCACGGCCCCGCAAGTGGAAACGGCCCGCAGGCTTTACTCCCCCGCGAAGAATCCGCGCACCGGCAAGGAAATCTACCCAGGACTCGAGCCCGGAAGTGAACTCGGCTGGGCGATTCACGCAGGTCCGCAACCGCTTTCATTCGCCACCGACGGCTTCAAGTACGTAACCTTCAGCAATCCGAATTGGGATTTTCAGACTCTCGATCTCGATCGCGACGTGGCCATTGCCGACAAAGTGGATAACGGCGGGACCAGCGCCATGGATCCGAACCTGAAGGAATTTTTCGGTCGTGGCGGAAAGCTGCTGATGTATCACGGATGGAGCGATCCGAATATTTCGCCTCTCAACACCATCCACTATTACGAAAGCGTGCTGAAGACGATGGGAAGCGCGGCTACCGATTCGATCCGCCTGTTCATGTTTCCGGGCATGGGACACTGCGGCGGCGGAGAAGGTCCCAACACCTTTGACGCCACCGGCACACTCGCGCGGTGGTTTGAGAAGGGAGAGGTGCCCAGTCAGATCCTCGCATCTCATCGTGCCAATGGAGTCGTAGATCGCACACGCCCGATTTGCGCGTATCCGCAGATTGCCGACTACAAAGGTTCCGGAAGCATTGACGACGCGGCGAACTTTGTTTGCAAGTCTCCCTAGAACGAAAAACTGCCTCACCATAAGCTGTTGTCGTTGGGACTCGGGGTTCTTTGGTAGGGTCAGGAAGCGAGACGACCAATTTAGACGGACGCGAACTCGGCCTTTGCGATCGCCCACGCGCCGCCGGCCTTCACATATTCGACCTTCAGCACGCCGCGCTCGGTCCGCCGGACGAAGCCGCCGCCTTGCGCGTGCGCCATTCGCGCTAGCGTGCAGTCCTGCGCGATCGCGTTCTCGATTTCCACGGCGCATTGGAACCGGCCGATAGCGCTTTTGCCGTCTGCGGCGACCTCAATCGCGTCCGGTTCCCCAGCGTGATCCGCTGCCATGCTACGCACCGCTTGGTCGGATTTGGCGCCTTCGGCATTAGCGAACAGGGGCACAGCGGCATCGCCTGCTCTCGTGTTGATTCGCCGCAGCCAGGCCTGATGCAGTTCGCGGATCGCGGCCTGGTCCTCCAGCCGCGCCAGCCGCGCCCTCAGCCCATCGTCCACCACAAGCGCTGCGGGCACGGCAGCGGCTAGGGGCGCGGCCAGCAGTGCGCCGCTTTTCAGAAAGGAGCGGCGCGTGGAATCGGTGTCCCTCGTCATGCTGCCGTTCCTGACGCCTTCACCTGATAGAAGCGCCTTACGTCAAACTGGCCGGCGAGCCGCTCATGCGCGCCCAGCGCGCTCATGTTCAGGCCGTTTTCGCCGCAGTTATAGCCGATCCCCACGTCGCGCATCGTATGCAAGTTCACTAGAATCGTCCCGAGCGTGCCGTTGCATGCCTCCTCCAGCCAATACATGAAATACAAGCCGTTACGTATCTTCACGTAGGACGCAGGCCCGCTCCATTCCAAGCCTCCGGCATCGGTACCCGTGAAGATGATCCACGAGAGTGAATGCGGCGTCGAATAAAGATGCATGGACGTCAGGCCCGGCGCGTAGTTCTGGCTCACTGCGCGGCCAACCATCTCATCCGTCAGCACGTGGCGGCGATACTTAGGTGGAATCAGGCCTTCCATCTCGACCACGCCAAAGTGAATTTTCACCCCCGCTTCATTCGCGAAATACGGAGTGTTCAGAAAGCCGTTGAAACAGGTCACCAGGCCTTGATCGAAATCCGCGACGATCGAGTGCCCGTCATGATTCGGCTCGCCTTCCAGCAGATGGCCAAACAAGATCACGGCCGGCGACGACTCAAAGGCGCGATAAGGCGTCTTGGTCCAGTTGCTCCCGCCTTCCTTGCGCCAGTTCAGTGCTTCGGCATCGTCGAAGCGGTATTCCATCGCGGGTGCGTGGTCGTAGCGGAGCGTGAAACTCTTTCCGGCTAGCCAATCGGTGCTCGGTCCGAGATTGCCGGCCATCGATGCGGCGGGCGCGTTGGGGCCGGGTGCGATGGCGCGCGGCGCGAAGGCGCTCGTATGTTTCGCGCAGACGGCATCGACTTGCGCCGGCGTCATTTTCGCCATCGTCTTGAACGGCCGATAGACGCGCCGCGCGCCTTTCGCCGGAGTTTGCCCGGGAGCGGCCGCTGGAACCGGATTGCCGCTCTCGTCACCGAATTTCTCGAACTGCGCGAGCTGCCCCAACCACTCGCCCTTGCCGCGGAACACATAGTATTCCAGCGCGTCATCGGCGTTGAAGCCAAGCCGCATGCCGACCTGCTCAATGCGGTTCAGGTCCATCACGTACGCCGTGAAAGTGCCGGAGAACTCGCATTCGGTGCGCGTGTAGATGTACCGGTTCTCATCGATCTTGATGTAGTCGGAAGGCCCGCAGAACCCGAGTTCGCCGCCTAGCCGCGATAGCTCCACAAAGTGCGAGTATGCCGCTGAAGGATAGAACTCCACCGTCTCCGCGCCATTATCCTGCTTCCAATAGAAGCCCTTGCCTTCCACGCGGTTCGTCGCCACATGGCGATTTTTCGGCGCCTCTTGGCCCGGCTGCTCCACATATCCATAATAAATCTCGCGCTGGACTTCGCGATTATCCTCATAGCCGCTGAACCACAGTTCGAATACCGTGGCCAGGTTCGTGTCTTGGTCGATCACCACGGCGTAGCCGCGCTGCGTGCCCGGGATCATGTGCGAGAAGAAGGCGACGCTACCCTGAATCAGCGCGCCATATCCCGTCTCCACCGCACCCGCGCCGTTCTCAGCCACCGAAAGGCGGTTGGTCCCTTTGAACGTATAGGCCAGCGCCGGGCCTTTGTCGGTTGCGATGCGAATGGATTTGCCGGCGAAGACGTCTGAAAGCGGCGAGGCGCTCGTCGGCCCGCTCTCGGCGATCTTGCTTAGCTTGTCTGCGATCTGTCGTTCCGAAAGCTTCGTGTAAACGATGCGATGCATCTGCTCTTTCGGATACGGCGTTCCCGGCATGCCTTCCTCCCCATCGTGTCCATCGTCTCCTGGACACCGATGCTATATCTGAAATTGAAAGTCACGTGTGGATTCAAGCGTTGGCGCTTTCGCTGATCATTTTTCTCAGGACGGTTTGATCCAAGTCGCTAAGGCGCTTGAACCGCACGCAGCAATTACCGATCTTGGCCTTGGGAAGAGCTTTTTTGTAGCGCACGACGATATTGTCCTTAGGGTCGGCGCCGGAAACATAGAGTGAGATGTAGTTCGCATTGCTAGCCACTCCGATTCGAAGCCAATCTCTTTCGCGTCCGTTGGCATATTTGAATCGGCAGTGGCCGTAAGCCAGAATCCCAACCTGGATGAATGGATCAAGTCTCGGGGCACACTCACGGATGAGCTGATCGAGTGCGGCGACCTCCGATTTGCGCGGCTCTTTAAGCTTTGCGATGTACTGCGCTGGCGTGGAAACTTTGAGCTGGCCTTTCATGGCCCGAGAGACTAGCACCGAACATAACACCCGTAAAGATCGGGCAGTCAGCCTAGCAGCGACCGTTTGCGAGGTGCCGGAAACGATCCCTTTCGAATTGCCGGTCATCCTCGACCGTTCGTGGTCGCAAGGCCGCAAGTAGGTCATCAGATCGAGATCGCTGCCGCGGCGGTCACCGGTACGGACCGGTGGCGCGTATTGCTTGTTATTTCAGGTTGCGGGAAGAGTGTCGAGTAGAGCGTACGTCGGCCCTTTGTTTTGTGCAGGTTACGTTACGTTCTACTCGGCACAACTGTCGAGCAGGCGCGCTGGAAACCCCACCTTTCCGAGCAGCGAGTGTCTGACAGAAAGCCGTAGCTGGAATATCGAAGGCGAGGCAATAGCCCTCACAATTTCTCTGCGCTATTCAGTTGTCAAAGAGCAATTCTTCCGACTCTCGTCAAGAGAGCGGGTTACCTCAGCATCGCGATCAGGTTGACAGATGGCAAGAAGCGGCGCAAGCAGTTGTTCCTGTGGACTTCGGGGCGACGGAATTCTCGCGACGGAGGAGGCGACTTGATCGAATTGAGACAGCACAATCCGCACCCCTCGCAAACACCGCCGAGAGTGCGGAACCCGCCCAAGGCAGTATCGAGACAAGCAGGCAGATCTACTACGTAAGTGTTCACAACGGCACAGACACGAATCTTCGCCGCGTCTAGCATCCTGCTGAGGCGCTCACATGCACCCTCAATCGCAGAAGAAAGTGGCCCGAGCATATGGAATCCAGGGGTGTGTAGTTCTGTATCGCTCGGCAGCAAGAAGTCTGTTCAAAGCGGAAAGATCGCTCCTCCGTGCGGATCCCTGGTGGAGTATCGTCCTCGGGGTCCCACTTTTTCTACGGACACTGCTTTGTCTTATTTTTCTATGTCCCCATCGGCATAAGGGTCCTCCGATAAGACTGCGCGAGTCGATCCCATCCAGCCTATCCGGATACCGAACTGTCCATGCTCGAGCAACCTACATCAGTTGCTTGGATTGTGGTCAAAAATTCGCGTACAACCACAAAACCGGGCGACTGGTAGATTTCTGGGGCATCCATAACGCAGAAGCAGTGGCAGGAGTTCGTCGGAGAGTTGAAGGATTCTTTTTGTCTATTCAAGGTCTCGCTGCAAGGGTCGGCAGGCTGAATGGGATTGCCATGAGTGAGCTTGTCAGGTCCGTGCACAGCCTTGGAATTCTGATGAGGGGCCAATGGACTGAGACTCGACGCTTGTACAGTACTAGGCGTGATCGCAGTAGCCGTCCCGCGGTGAACAGAGCGGCCTACCAGACAGCCCTCACCAAAAAAGTCGCCCGGTCCGAGAACGGCGACGACCGATCCTTTCCCGACTTCATTGACTACGGTGAGTCTCACACGGCCTTCTTGCAGGTACATAGACGTTCTCAGCGGCATCACCTTGAACGATAAAACATAATGCGAAGGTGTTCGCAACGAGACAGACTACGGTTTTTTCTGTGACTAATGTGGTTTGTGCAGTTTCCAGACCACGAGGAGCTATCACTGCGGTTCGACAAATCGAGATCGCGGATGCTCTCGCGCCCTATCGCAAGGAGATGAAAACATGCTTGGTATAATCGCAGCAGTTCTAATCATTCTTTGGTTGCTGGGATTTTTTGCCTTTCACGTAACCACTGCTTTCATTCACATTGCTTTAGTTGTGGGCCTAGTGTTACTCGTTTTGCATTTCATGAGAGCCAGGCCAGCAATCGTGTAGAACTGCCAGCGCCGGATTCGCACGAGGCTTACACAGCATTTGGCCCGCCGGCGATTTGGCTAACGGGAATCTTTTGTGGCTCTTGGGTGCTCGGCACAGACATGCGACGTGAACTCCGTGTCGCGCTGGTGTTCGTAGTGCATCTTCATTTCGTCGATTGATTTGCCAACGAGCGGCCCTAAAGGGTTGAACGCCCAGGCGCATTCGGTGCAAGCCCAGCCCTGAAAATTCTGTTTTTCGACCCATACCAGTTTGCGACGCATCGCCTCTGTGGCGTACCTCCTAGATCCGAGGCCAGAACTTTAGCCATAGAAGGAGACTGCTGTCTGTGGGGTAGACCACACTGGCGGGAATGCTATTTCAATCCGAGTTCATCCTCGAACTCTCGAATGACCTCGTAGCACTCACAGGCGGATTTTTTGAGTTTCCTCCGATTCACAATCCTTACCGCACCTCGCACGTATTCTATCATTCCCCCTTTTTGCAGCACCGACGCTGCCAAGCTGACAGTGGATCGGTCGGTACCCATCATGGTCGCAATGAAATCGTGGGTGATCGGAAGCACTCCGGACTCCACCCGGTCCTGTGTCATCAGCAGCCACCTCGAGAGACGCTGCTGTATATCGTGCAGCCGATTGCACGCTGCGGTCTGTGCGACTTGCATTCCTTGGAGCCCCGTATGCCTGCTCAAGATCATCCGTAACTGCGGAGCCGACCGCAAAACGCGTTCGAGCGCATTCGCCATAATTCGGGAGCCATCGCCGGCGATTTGGATTATTTCGCGAACGGAACTTCTGCTCAGGCCCGCTGCCAGTCCTGCCCCAAGATAGCCCTCCTTGCCCACTACACCCACTTCGACGGTTCGACCGTCTTTGGTTACTACAACTTGGGAAACCATCCCTCGGTTCGGGAAGTAGACGAATTCGATTTTGTGCGTCGGCTCATGAAGGCTGAGATGATGCGGCAGGTCCACCTGCATCAAGTCAGGACGCATCAACTCGTATTCATTATCAGGCGTTGCCAACAGTACTTTGTTCCTTACTGGTTTTCCGTCGACGTCGGTCCGTTCGCCTGTCTGTACGACTCGAAAGTTTTTCCCACTCATGTCAATTCTGACGGCACCAGAGTTGTCCGACAAGCTTGAGACACTCTGCTTTCCATCGGCCTCCATTAATCAATCGCGGTCCGGACGACTGTGGCGCCAGTTCCAGTAATGCCGCTGCACTCTGTGGTGTTGCCTGTTGTAGTCGCGATAACTCCTGTGCTGTTCCACCAGGTAACGCCTGTAGGCGCGGTCTTCGTGGTTGTCCCAGTTATGGTAATCACGATGGTCCCGATCATAGACTCGGACCTGTACGCTGGCGTCTTGAGGTCTGGGGGCGGCCATGATTGCGGTCGGTGCAGCGATGGCAGCAGCCAAGAACAGTGAACCGATGTACCGATTTATACGGTGCATGAAATAGTCCTCCAACCCGAGATACCCAGATTCAGAACCCCGGTAGCAACCACTCTGCACCGCCAGCCTCGCGATGTATGTTTCATTCGGCACGTAATCCTAATGATTTGCGGAGCGAATTTGACTACGAGAAAACGCGATTATTTTCGGCCCCAATTGATAGCGCGTTCGATAATCCCCGAAGTGTTCATAAGACGACAGACGTATGTCTCGTCATTGGCTAGCATGCTCGAAGCAGAGACTCGGAAAGGAAGCAATCATGTTACAACCAAAAACACGTTCGTTTCCCACGGGGCTCAAGGTGGATTCGACGTTTGATATCTTTAAAAGGCTTCCAGACGGTAACTTCACCTGCATCGCAGCGGTTCGAGGTCTGGGACAGGTGCGGAAACGAATCAACCGCTTGGCCAGGCAAAATACAGGCTACTATTTGATCCACTCTCAGGGTCTCGTATTCTAGGCCTCAACACTTTTGCGCACGAGCGTCAGCGCGAACGGGACCACTGTGCATCACTCCAAAATCGCCTCGCAGCCCAACAAATGCCTAAAGTCTTGGGACGTACCTTTGAAACCTAAACCATAGTTCGTCAAGTTGAGGTCGGAGGTTCGAACACGGAAGGTCGTGTACCGAAGGTCGAGTGCTACCTCAACTACCCGGTAATGGTCTGCATATCTCCGCAACTGTGCTAAATGGGACTGCCTGGCTTCTATCTTGATGCCATGATGGGTGCATGCCGCGTAGGAAAGGTAAGAGAGAATCCGGCAACGCGACACGTGCTAGCGTCATGAAGGAGATCGCGAAGCCACGCATGGCCAGGTCCGTAAAAATAGCGGAACTCAATCTAGACACGACGCGAATTCCAGAAGACCCGAGAGTCACCATGCCGGGAACCGTCGACAAAATCATCCCAGCTTCCTCTCCGAGCCAACCGGAGAAGGCGCAGATTTCTGTGGACGGGGCCGACCAAGGGTATCAAGACCTTCGTATTGAAAATACGTTGACCGACGAACACGGCGACGATGTAAGGCTCAAAAAGGGCGCTCACGTAGAAGTTACCGTGACCGCCGGATCAAAGACGTAAGCCGCGGCAACTACCCCAAGACACAACTCAATGGTCTTCTTCGGGCGTCATCAGGAATCCAGCAAGGCTACGCCGCCACGAATCTCTTCCGAGGGACCGCATTAGATTGACTTCTCCGGTGAGCCGACTAATCGGGAGTAAACGCGCGGCTGGCAGGTCCGATTACTGGTGGTTAGAGGATTCGGCGGCGAGTCGGGCAGCGGGCCCCTTCCGCAACGTCGTCTTCTCGTTCCCGAATCCGCAATTTCCCGCACCGAATCACGTATACTCGCGATGCACGCGGACCTCTCCGGAGGAGCCACGAACATGCCAGCCGAAGAGTGGATCACAACGCTTGAAGACGGCAGAAAAGTGAAATTCATCTACCAAGAGCTACCGAAGGACGGGGCATTTATCAGCGCGCAGATTGAAAGGAATGAAGTCGTCTATTCGGTCATATTGACCAACGCAAAAAACCCGCTGAGTCGTGAAGATGTCGAAAGCCATTTCAAGGGCGAGCTTTCGAAGAACTAGCGACAGTCAATCGGGGAGCTTTACGTTGTCGGCGAGCGGGTAAATAGCAGCAGAACCGTAGCCGCCCAAGCTCGTCGTAACGGAAAATCAGCGGCCGACGCACGAGATGTGCGCCGGCCGCTCCTCAGGCAAGTGCCCTACGCGGTGCATCGCAGCACAAAGCAAGGGTTTATTGTTTCTAGTGACGATCGCGCTGATCGCCCTGGTGGCCAAGCTGGTAGCCAGTCTCGTAAGCTCTCTGGTCTTCGTCTTTTTTGAAGTGCCTCTTCTTGGAGTGATCACGGTTACGCGCGTGGTCATCCCGGCCCTCGCGCAAACCTTGCTGGTACACCTTGTTTTTCGAATAATCCTGTTCGTGAGCCTGTTCCTGTGGTGACGGAGACGCTGCAACCAGTACCGTACCTCCGGTGACACCGACACCCAGCGCCACCGCCAGGACCCAGACACATCCCCTTAAACTCATTCGCGCTCGCATAAGATCTCCTCCCACTTTTCTCTTGTTTGCCCTAGGCAGAATTTCCAGACTCGATCTTAGAAGAGACGAACATCGATATCTGTTCACTTCAAGACAGAATCGTGCCCTGTTTCTTTTTCCGTAGGGCGAGGTCTTCGTCACGTGCGCCACATGCACCGCTAATCGGAGACTGAATCTCAATCTCCGGTAAGCCGACTAGTCGG